>NZ_JBIAKJ010000008.1:319963-426249 GCF_042872365.1 Streptomyces sp. NPDC005263
TACGGGGGGTTTTGACCGCCACGCCGGCCTGCCCCTACGGTGCCGCCGATAATACCAACCGGGTTCGAAATACCGTAAATCTTGGTCGTTTTGTTTTTGGTTCCCCCCCCCCCCCCCCCGCCTCCCGGAGCCGAAAAGTCGAGCCGCTCATGCCCGAACCGCGCCCCGTACGGCGTCGCAGACCCCGGCGGATGACCCCGCCCGCGCTCGTCGGCTGCTCCGCGTCCAACCGGTCGATCGCGCCCGGCCCCCGACAGGTCGCGCGGACCCACCAGCGAGCGGAGCCGCCCGCCACCGCCGGAGAGCCGGCGCACCCGCGCGCCGCGTTCACCACCACCTCGCCACCTGATCTCACCTGACCACCCCGGTAAGGCCCACGCCCACCGGTAGGAGCCGCCACGGCTGTAGTCGAACCGGTTCGACCACAGCCTGAAAGGACATGATCCATGCCATCCGCTGACAGACCGATGCGGCGCCGAACCCCGGCCGCCGTAGCACTGGCCCTCGGCGCCGGCCTGCTGGCCGCGCCGGCCGTCCCCGCGCAGGCGGCTGACACGCCCCGGCCCACCGTCCACTACACCTTCGACCAGGACGACCTCGCCTCTGGCAAGATCGCCGACAGCTCGGGCAACGGCCTGACAGCGAGTCTGGTGAACGGCTCCACCGCCCGGTCCGTCGAGGGCACGGAGGGAGGCACAGCGCTCGCCCTGCCCGGCGGGGCGCCCACCTCCGACGGCGCGTACGTCCGCCTGCCTCGCGAAGTGCTGGGCGACGCAACCGACTTGACGGTCTCCGCCCGTGTGAAGTGGAGCGGCGACAAGGCGTCCTGGCAGCGGATCTTCGATCTGGGCACCGACACCACCAAGTACCTCTTCACCACTCCGTACAACGGCAACGTGCTGCGCACCGCCGTGACCACCGGCGGAGGGGGTGCGGAGGCACAGGTATCCGGGTACGCGCCGCTCCCCGCCGACCAGTGGCGGACCGTCACCGTCACCCTCGACACCTCCGCCGGCCGGGTCACCACCTACCTCGACGGCGTGGCGGTCTCCTCCGCCGAGACCGGCGTCAAGGCCAAGGACCTGCTGGACGGTTCGGCCACGGCCGCCGGTTACATCGGCAAGTCCTTCTGGCCGGATCCGCTGCTCAAGGGCGCGGTCGACGACTTCACCGTGTGGCACGCGGCACTCAGCGCCGAGCAGGTGGCCCATACGGTCGGGGCCGTACCCACCCTTCAGGAACTCTCGAAGACGTCCTTCGAGGTCCGTACGACGACCGGCACGGCCCCGTCCCTGCCCGCCGCCGTCCGTTCCTCCTTCTCCGACGGCTACGACCGCGACACGTCGATCACCTGGGACGCCGTACCGGCCGGGAAGTATGACCAGCCGGGGACGTTCACCGTGGCGGGAACAGCGGCCGGACGGGCCGTGGAGGCGACCGTCACCGTGGTCCGCGAAGGCCAGCTCGACGTCGACCTCGGCTCGGACACCGGCGCGTTCCACGGCGGCGCCTCCGGCACCCTCTACGGCGTGTACGGACCGGACGTCCCCACCAACAACCTCATCGAGGGCATGGGCCTGCGCACGGTCTCCACCAAGGCGCAGGACGGCCCGCAGCACCCCGGTGCCGACGCGCTGGACGTGGTCAAGCCGCTGGCCGACTCGACCGACGGTGATGTGTACATCTACATGACCGACATCCACCGGGGCTTTCCGTACCAGTGGCCGGGCGACACCCCCGACGAGAAGCTGAGGCTCTACGAGGAGAAGGTCGCGACCCAGGTCGACCAGGTCCTGAAGCTGCCGAAGGAGTACCAGGACAACATCGTCTTCGTGCCGTTCAACGAGCCCGAGGGCAACATGTTCGGCACCGGCGAGTGGAGCTACGACAAGGTCAGCTGGCTCGACGACCCGGACGACTTCTTCACCGCCTGGGACGACACCTACGAACTCATCAAGGGCAAGATGCCCGACGCCCGCGTCGCCGGCCCCAACACCAGCGTCCTCTACGACCAGGTGAAGGGATTCCTCACGCACGCCCTGGCCGCGGACACCCTCCCGGACGTCATCACCTGGCACGAGCTGAGCCACCCGGAGGCGGTGCGCGAGAGCGTCGCCAAGTTCCGGATGTGGGAGAAGGACCTGTTCAAGGGCACCAGCCGCGAAGGCACCCGACTCCCCGTCAACATCAACGAGTACGCCTTCAACTACCACACCTCGGTCCCGGGGCAGATGATCCAGTGGGTCTCCGCGATCGAGGAGTCCAAGGTGGACGCCGACATCGCGTACTGGAACATCGACGGCAACCTCTCCGACTCCGCGGTGCAGTCCAACCGCGGAAACGGCCAGTGGTGGCTGCTGAACTCGTACGCCTCGATGAGCGGGCACACGGTCGAGGTGACCCCGCCGTTCCCGGGCGAGAACTACACCATGCAGGGCGTCGCCACGCTCGACCGGAAGAAGAAGCAGTCCCGGCTGATCTTCGGCGGCTCCACCGGCAAGGGCCACGTCACGTTCGACAACGTTCCCAGGAAGCTCTTCGGGGACCGCGTGCACGCCTGGGTGCGGGAGATCGAGTGGAGTGGTCAGGTGGGCGACTCGGCCGGCCCGAAGCTGCTCTCGGAGCAGAACCTGAAGGTGGGTGGTGACGGCAAGGTCGCCGTCGACTTCGGCGACGGCGGGCTGCCGAAGCTGAAGGAGTCCTCGGCCTACGAGATCGTCCTCAGCCCGGCCGGCAAGGCGAAGGACACGCAGTCCCCGCCCGTGCGCTGGCAGGGCTCGTACGAGGCGGAGGACGCCTCCCACACAGGGTCCGGGTACTCCAAGAACGGCCCGGAGGGCTCGCCGCGCGACGTGTCGAAGTTCTACACCTCCGGCGGCTACGACGTGGGCGGACTGCGCACCGGCTCGGACGTCACGCTCGACTTCACCGTGGACGTGCCCGAGGACGGCACCTACGACCTGAGCGCCTTCGCCAACTCCCTCAACACCTTCGACAAGGTGAAGGAACAGGGGCCGACCAACGTCTTCCTGC
Organism: Streptomyces sp. NPDC005263; assembly: GCF_042872365.1. Taxonomy (NCBI): domain Bacteria; kingdom Bacillati; phylum Actinomycetota; class Actinomycetes; order Kitasatosporales; family Streptomycetaceae; genus Streptomyces; species Streptomyces sp. NPDC005263. The sequence goes on from NZ_JBIAKJ010000008.1 coordinate 322,997, forward strand.
GCGTGGACGGAAAGGCGGACAGCGAGCAGGAGCTGTACCTGCCGCTGGGCTACAAGTGGGCGGTCTGGGACCACACCGACACCAGGGTCGCGCTCACCAAGGGCAAGCACACCCTGACGCTCGCGGCGAAGAGCGCCGACGGCAGGCGCACCACTCAGGGCGACGCCATCGTCGACCGCCTGACCCTCTCCCTCCCCGAGGCATCGGCGGGCACCCAGGTGTACGAGGGCGAGCTGGCCTGGCTGGGCGGCGGCGCGCAGCCCGTCTACAAGCTGCCGAAGCAGGCCCGAACCCCCGCCACCGGCTCCGGCGCGGTCCAGCTCCAAAAGGGCCAGACGGCAACGTTCTGGGTCTACTCCCCCGCCGACCGCGAGGCCACCCTCACAGTCGGCACCTTGAGCGGCTCGGGCGCCCGGGTCTCCGTCGACGAACAGGACGTTCTGCGCCTGGCCAAGGGCAGGAAGAGCGTGGCGGTCTCCCTCTCCGGCGGTGTCAACAAGGTGACCCTGACGGGAGGTTCGTCCACCACCCTCGTCGACCGGCTCACGGTGACACCGACGCGGGGCACACTGCCGACGCGGACATACGAGGCGGGCGACGCCAAGCTGGCGGGCTCAGCCACGTTGTCCCCGCTCTCGCTGGCCACCGACGGCACCGCGATCACCGGTATCGGCGGCGACCCCGGCAACGGCAACACGGCGACCTTCACCGTCGGCGCCGACCGGGCAGGTCTGTACGCGCTGCGCATCCGCTACTCCAACCCGGAGCAGTCCGAAGCCACCCACTACAACCCGGACCCGCTCGCCCGCCACGCCGACATCAGTGTCAACGGGGGCAAGACACAGCGCGTCGGCTTCCCGCACAGCTTCCACCAGAACAACTTCTGGGAGCTGACCGTCCCGGTCCATCTGAGGAAGGGACAGAACACGGTCGCCTTCCGCTCCGAGGAACTGCCGAACTTCGACGGCACCACCTACGCCTCGGACTCCTTCCCCGGCGTGCTGCTCCGCTCCCGCTACGCACCGCTGATCGACCGGATCACCCTCGCGCCGTACGCGCGGGAGGTGCGGTGAGGCGATGACAACCGGCGGCGGCCCCTCGCGCGAGGAGGAAGGCCGGACCGCATGACCAACATCCCCGCACAACCAGGGAATTGACAGTTCCAGCTGCCGGGCGCGCACTGTACGAGCGCGCGTCCGGTACAGCTGATCAAGGACCCGCACCCTCTACGAGAGGGATCAGGGTTTGCCTCGAAATTGCTCCCGCATGACTGATCGACCGCAGATCCGTGGTCATGATGGTCGCGTCAGGTTAGGTATGCCTACGCTAATGAAGGCGATCAGTGGCGAAGGCCGACCGGGGAGAGCCTCATGTGGGATGACGCGTTTCCGAGCTTCCTGATCGGACTACGGGAAGGACTCGAAGCCGGACTCATCGTCTCCATCCTCGTCGCCACTCTCGTCAGGGCCGACGCCCGCTCCCGCCTGCCGCAGGTGTGGACGGGCGTACTCGCGGCGATCGCGCTCGCCATGAGCTTCGGCGCGGTCCTCACCTTCACCGCCGCCTCCCTGTCCGCGACCGCGCAGGAAGCCTTCGCTGGCACTCTCAGCGTGATCGCGGTCGCGTTCGTCACCGCCATGGTGTTCTGGATGCGCCGCTCCGCCCGCGGCCTGGCCGGCGAGATCAAGGAGAAGGTCACCGGGGCGCTCGGCATGGGCGCGGGCGTCCTGATCGTCACTTCCTTCCTCGCCGTGGGCCGGGAGGGTCTGGAGACCGCCCTGTTCCTGTGGACCACGGCCCAGGCGGCCGGGGAGTCCGGCGGCCCCCTGACCGGTGCGGCGATCGGTCTGGGTCTGGCGGCCGGCCTGTGCTGGAGCCTGTACCGGCGCGTCCTGAAGATCAACCTGGCGAAGTTCTTCGCCGCCACCGGCGCCGTCCTGATCGTCATCGCGGCCGGCGTCCTCGGCTATGGCCTGCGCGACCTACAGGAAGGCGGTGTACTGCCCGGGAAGACGGCCTACGCGATCGACCTGAGCGGCAGCATCGATGCCGGCTCCTGGTACAGCACCCTCGTCCAGGGCGTGTTCAACCTGACGCCGGCCATGACCTGGCTCCAGATCGTCGGCTACGGCGGTTACCTCGCCGTGGTCCTGCCACTGTTCGTCCACGGGGTTCGCGCCACGGCACCCAAGCCCGCCCGCCGGGAGAGGGCTCCCGCGCAGGACGCCCCGCCGTCCGCGCGACGCCGCCCCGGCTGGGTGGTCCCGGTCGCAGTCGTCACCGTCCCGGCCGTGATCGCGGGCCTCGCCGTCGCCTTCGGCCGCCCCGAACCCGCCGCGGCGCAGACGGTGGCAGTCTCCGAGACGGACTGCGGCAAGGGATTCTCCGCGCCGAAGCCGGGCCGGCAGACCTTCCAGATGCACAACGCCGGGGACAAGACCTCCGAGGTGTACCTGGTCGACCCGGCGACCAACGCGGTCTACGGCGAGATCGAGGGCCTGGCCCCGGGCACCACCCGCGCGCTGGTCGCCACCGTCGGCGGCGGCACCTACGCCTGGCGGTGCGTTTCCACCAGCGGCACCGCGGTCACGTCCAAGGCCGTCCGCGTCATCGGCGCGGGAGCAGCGAAGGCGCTCGTACCGGTCTCCGCACGGGACCTCGCCGGACCGCTCAAGCAGTACAAGGAGTATGTCAACGAGGGCCTCGCCACCCTCGTCGCCACAACCCGCACCCTCGCCGCCGACATCAAGGGCGGCCACCTCGCCAAGGCCCGCGCCGACTGGCTCACCGCCCACCGCGCCTACGCCTCCCTCGGCGCCGCCTACGGCACCTTCGAGGACTTCGACCAGAAGATCGACGGTAGGGCCGACGGCCTGCCGGACGGCGTCCACGACAAGGCCTTCACCGGCTTCCACCGCATCGAGTACGGCCTGTGGCACGGCGGGACGGCACGTACGCTCAAGGCCCCGGCCCAACAGCTGGCCGTCGACGCCGCGGGGCTCCAAAAGGCGTTCCCGCACCAGGACTTCGACCCCGGCGACCTGCCGTTGCGCGCCCACGAGATCCTCGAGAACACCCTGCAGTTCGAGCTGACCGGCGACACCGACGAGGGCAGCGGCAGCACCCTCGCCACCGCCGACGCCAACCTCGCGGGCACCCGCGAGCTGCTGACCGTACTGAAGCCCCTGCTGACCACCCGTTCCCCGCGCCTGCTGCCGATCGTCGACACGGACATCGCGCGCCTTCAAAAGCTCCTCGACGCAGCTCACCACGGCGGCGCCTGGACCCCCGTCGAGCGGCTCGACGAGACGACTCACGCGCGTCTCGACGGAGCCACCGGCCAGCTCCTGGAGGACCTCTCCCCGGTCCCCGACCTGCTGGAGATCCGGAAGTCCGCCTGATGACCGACGCACACCACCACAGCGACGACCCCGTACGCAGCGAAGGAAGCGCCCCCATGCCGTTCGCCGAATCCTCCGCCCCGCAGGACGGCTGCCCCGTCGGCGCCGGGCGCCGCTCCTTCGTGAAGACGGCCCTCGGCGCCGGAGCCGCCGGAGCGGTCCTGGCCGGTGGCGGCCTGACGCTCGTGGAGAGCGGCGTTGGCACCGCCGAGGCCGCCACGCAGACGGAGAACGCGGCCAAGGTCCCCTTCCACGGCATCCATCAGGCCGGCATCATCACCCCCGCCCCCGCGGCCGCCTCCTTCGTCTCCTTCGACGTCATCGCCGCCGACCGCGACGAACTGGCCGAGCTGTTGAAGACGATCACCAGCCGCGCCCGCTTCCTCACGTCCGGCGGCAGCCCGACCGACCTCGGTGTGGGCGCCCCGCCCTCCGACAACGGCATCCTCGGCCCGACCGTCCCCGCCGACGGGCTCACCGTGACCGTGGGCGTCGGCGCTTCCCTCTTCGACGACCGCTACGGCCTGGCGAAGGCCAGGCCCCGCCGCCTGACGGCGATGCGGACCTTCCCCAACGACAACCTCGAGCCCGCCGAGTGCCACGGCGACCTGTCGCTGCAGATCTGCGCCCACCGCCAGGACACCGTCCTGCACGCGTTGCGGGACATCGCGAAGCACACCCGCGGCGCCCTGCAGATCAAGTGGCGCATCGACGGTTTCCAGAACACCCCGCGGCCCACCGGAGCCCAGCGCAACCTGCTCGGCTTCAAGGACGGCATCGCCAACCCCGACGTCGCTTCGGCCCGCGAGACCAAGCGTCTGATCTGGGTCGGGGACGGCGACGGCGAGCCCGCCTGGGCGAGGGGCGGCAGCTACCAGGTGATCCGCCTCATCCGGATGCTGGTGGAGTTCTGGGACCGGGTCTCCCTCAGCGAGCAGGAGCTGATGTTCGGCCGCCGCAAGGACACCGGCGCCCCGCTCGACGGCGCCCGGGAGACCGACATCCCGAACTACGCCAAGGACCCGCACGGCACCGCGATCCCCTTGGACGCCCACATCCGGCTCGCCAACCCGCGCACCGCCAGGACCGACAACTCCCGTATCCTGCGCCGCGGTTACAACTACGACCGGGGGATCGACGACGTCGGCAACCTCGACATGGGTTTGGTGTTCTGCTGCTACCAGCAGGACGTCAAGCGGCAGTTCGAGGCCACCCAGACCCGCCTCATCGACGAACCCCTCGTCGACTACATCTCCCCCACCGGCGGCGGTTACTTCTTCGCCCTGCCCGGCGCCCGCGACTCCTCGGACTGGCTCGGCCGCGGGCTGCTCGCGACCTGATCGATGGGGGCGCAAGCTGGTTACCTCTTCTTGACAGGACGCTCTCGGCCCGTGGGCCGGCCTGCGGTGGGCGGGCACCGGGCGCCTCGCGGTCCCATCGTGGCACCGGCTCAGAGTTCGCCCGGTGCTCCCAGACCTGTCAGGGCGCCGACCGGGTCCAGATCGGGGGTGCCGCGGGGCCACCAGTCCTCGTGGCCGGGTTCTGATTCGTACGCGTACCAGAGTCCGTCGCGGCCCAGGCGGAGCTGGACGTGGCCGCGGGGGTGGGTGAGGTGGTTGTGCCAGGGGCGGAAGGGCGGGAGGTCGGCGGCGAGGAGGAGCGGGCGGGCCCGGTCGAAGCGGCCGGCCGGCGGGTCCCAGGTTTCTTCGAGGACGCTGAGGCCCTCCAGGCCGCCCTGACGCCAGGCGGCGACCGCGCGGGCCAGGTCGGCCGGGGTTCGGCCCGCGGCGGTGGCCAGCGAGGAGTAGAGGCTGCGGGTGCCCGCGGTGAGTCCGGAACCGGGGCGGGCCGCGGCGAGCCGTACGGCGTCCTGCCACAGGGTCAGTTCGCCGACCGGGTCGCGGCCGGTGGCGAGCAGCGCGTGGGCGCGGGCCGCGGCATCGGTCGCCAGTTGGTCCAGGGCCAAGGGGTCCGGGCCGCCCGCGGTCGCGGGGTACACCGGCGGCTGGCCCGGGTGCGGGGGCACGGGCGACGGCGTCGGAAGCGGCGGGAGCAGACGGGGCGCGAGGGCCTCCGTGGCCCGTACACCAGGTACGGGTGCCGGTCCCTGTTCCTGGGCGGCGCGGGCCGCGCGGGCGGCACTGAGGCGGGACAGGGCGTCGAGCAGTCCGCGTTCGCCGCGGCCGCGCAGCAGAAGCAGGACGAAGGGGTCGGCGTCCAGCAGGCGGGCGGTCTGGTAGCAGAGGGCGGCGGCGTGTTTGCAGGGGTGGCCGGAGTCGGGGCAGCTGCAAAGGGGGTCCAGGTCGCCCGGGCCGGGGAGCAGTGGTACGCCGGAGTCGACCAGGGTGTGGGGCATCTCCTTGTCGAGCAGCGCGGCGATGTCGCCAGGGCGTTCGGCGGCTCGGTTCAGGAAGCTGTCCCAGTCGGTGTCGTCGAGCGTGCGCAGCCGTACCTGGACGCGGTACGGCCGGGCACGGCTCCCCTGCACGTAGGCGAGCACGAGCCCCGGTGTGACCGTGATGGCGTCCACGTTTCCCTGCTCGGCGTACGCGCGGCCCCGCGCCAGCCGCTTGGCGTCCAGCGCGCCCTCCTCCAGCGCGGCGACCCAGGCATTGCCCCACCAGGTCTCGGCGAACCCGGCACTGTCCGAGGGCCGGGACGGGAACGCGGGGAACGTGCGGCGCAGTTCGCTGTCACGGTCGGGGGCGGCCATGGAGCGGGGATGGCGGGGCGGGGCGGCGGGAGTGGGCGAGGAAGCCGTGCTCGTGGGCGACGGGGCTGGGGCTGGGGTTCGGCTTGTGAGAGCGGTGTCGGTGTTCCGGGGCGTCGGGTCAGGCGCCGGAGTTCCGGCGGGCGGATTCGGCTGCGGCGTACGGAGAGCACCGCCTCCCACCTCCGGTGGGGGCACGGTGTCGGACACCCGAAAGGCACCCGGCGTCGGCGATCCGGCAGACGAACTCGCCTGCTCCGCACGGCGGTCGCCGTCGGAGTCCACCTCCGACGAGGCCGCCGTGTCGGGCATCTTGAAGGCGTCGGCCAGCAGCACCCGCACGTCCCGCGCTCGCTGCTCGGCGGTGTGCCGGGCCGGGCCCGAGCTGCTCCGGCCCGTGGCCGAGGTCTGCCCCGGTCGGCGCGCGGTTTCGCCCTTGGGACCTGCGGCATTCCCCTCAGAGGGCATGGCATCGCCTTGAGCCTGCCGGGCGCCCTTTCGCGCCGCCCGCAATGCCTCGCGCGCGACATCCGCGGGCCGCGCGTCCCGTCGCCGGGACCCTTCGGCCTCGGCCTCCACTTCGGGTGCCTCTCGTGCCTCGGGCGTCTCCGATGTCGCGGTGTGGGACTTCGCCGTGCTCGCCGTGCCGTCCGCCGCCCTGCCGGCGGCGTCCTTCGCCGCGGGATGCTCCTCGGCGGCCGGAGCCCCAGCGCGTCGAGCGGACACGGCCTGTCGGAGAGCAGCGCGCGCCGCGTCACCGGGACGGACCCGGGACGATGAGGGCTCCCCGGGCGCGGAGTGCCCACCGGATCCGACCGATCCGGCAGGACTGCCAGGTCCGACAGGTCTGCCAGGTGCGACAGATCCAGCGGGTTCGGCCCACCCACCAGGGCTGATCGGTTGGCAGGGCACACCGGATGCGGCAGGACCGCCCGGCTCGGCGGATCCACCAGGTCCGCCGGATCCACCAGGTCCGCCGGATCCACCCGGTCCGGCGGGCTCAGCATGTTCATCGGGCTTCGCTGCTTCGGCCTTCGCGGCTTCGGCAGATCTCTCGGACGCCGTGCTGTCGTTGTCCGTGCCGGCTTCGTCGTCAGCCGCAGTCGTTCCCTCAGCCTCGTCCCGCGGCTCCGTGGCTTTGGGTGCCGACGGGTCTCCCGATGCCCTGGGCGGCCCGGACGGCTCGGGTGCCCCCGTCGCCCGTTGGGGCGCCTGCCGTTCCTCGTCCCGCCCGAACGGGGTCGATGACGCCCCGGGGTGCGTCTCCGTCTCCCGGGCGGCGCTCTCCCGTGCCTCCCGCAGCGCCCGGCGCACCGCGTCGGCGGGGCCGCCGGTCATGACGTCCTCCGGAGCGAGACCAGGTCGGTGAGCTCACGGTCGGTCAGTTCCGTGAGGGCCGACTCGCCGGAGCCGAGGATCGCGTCGGCGAGGGCTCGCTTGGCCTCCAGCATCTCCGCGATGCGGTCCTCGACCGTGCCCTCGGTGATGAGACGGTGGACCTGGACCGGCTGGGTCTGGCCGATGCGGTAGGCGCGGTCGGTGGCCTGCTCCTCGACGGCGGGGTTCCACCAGCGGTCGAAGTGGACGACGTGTCCCGCGCGGGTGAGGTTCAGTCCCGTGCCGGCGGCTTTCAGCGACAGCACCAGGACCGGGGTCGTCCCGCTCTGGAAGCGGTCCACCATGCGTTCACGCTCCACCACCGGTGTGCCGCCGTGCAGGAGGTCGACGGGGACCGCGCGGGCGGCCAGGTGGGAGGTGATCAGCCGGGCCATCCCCACGTACTGCGTGAAGACGAGCGCGGAGCCGTCCTCGGCCAGCAACGTGTCCAGCAGTTCGTCCAGCAGGGCCAACTTGCCGGAGCGGGCGGCGAGTCGGTCACCGGCCGTCGGCGGGACGTCCTCCTTCAGGTACAGCGCGGGGTGGTCGCAGATCTGCTTCAGCGCGCCCAGCAGCTTCAGCACCATGCCCCGGCGGGCGATGCCCTGCGCCGTCTCGATGGCCAGCAGGGACTCGCGGACCACCGCCTCGTACAGCGCGGCCTGTTCGCGGGTGAGCGGGACGGGGTGGTCCGTCTCGGTCTTGGGGGGCAGTTCGGGGACGATGCCAGGGTCGGACTTCTTGCGGCGCAGGAGGAAGGGACGCACCAGACGGGCCAGCCGGGCGACCGCCTCCTCGTCCTCGCCGTTCTCCACCGCGCGGGCGTGCCGGGCGCGGAAGGACTTCAGGGGGCCGAGGAGTCCGGGGGTCGTCCAGTCCAGCAGCGCCCACAGTTCGGAGAGGTTGTTCTCGACCGGCGTGCCGGTCAGGGCCACGCGGGCCGGGGACGGGATCGTGCGCAGGGCCTTCGCCGTGGCCGAGTACGGGTTCTTGACGTGTTGTGCCTCGTCGGCGACGACCATGCCCCAGCGCTGCTCGACCAGTCGTGGCGCCGTGGACCTCATGGTGCCGTAGGTGGTGAGGACGAAGCCGCCGCCGTCGAGGTCGTCCAGGCTGCGGTCCGGGCCGTGGAAGCGGCGGACGGGGACGCCGGGCGCGAACCGGGTGATCTCCCGCTGCCAGTTGCCGAGCAGGGAGGCCGGGCAGACGACCAGGGTGGGTTCCTGCCGGGCCCGGCGCAGGTGCAGGGCGATGACGGTGATCGTCTTGCCCAGTCCCATGTCGTCCGCCAGGCAGCCGCCCAGGCCCAGGGAGGTCATGAGGTCGAGCCAGGCCAGTCCGCGGAGTTGGTAGTCGCGGAGGGTGGCTCGCAGACCGGCGGGCGGTTCGGCGGGGCTCAGTCCGGCCGTGAGGCGGTCGCGCAGGGTGGCCAGGGCGCCGACCGGTACCGCCTCCACCGTCTCGCCGTCCACCTCCGCGCTGCCCGTGAGGGCGACGGAGAGCGCGTCGACCGGGTCGAGCAGGCCCAGTTCGCGTTTGCGGGCCTTGCGGACGAGTGCCGGGTCGACCAGGACCCACTGGTCCCGGAGGCGGACGACCGGGCGGTGCGCCTCGGCGAGCGCGTCCATCTCGGCCTCGTCGAGCGGGTCGCCGCCGAGCGCCAACTGCCAGCGGAACCGGAGCAGTTCCTCGCTCTCGAAGAAGCCGGTCCCGTCGGTCGCCGAGCCCGGAGCGGGCCGCACCACGGCGGTCGCGCTGAGGTCCTGGGCGAGGTCCCGGGGCCAGTGCACGGCGACGCCGGCCGCCGCGAGCCGGGTCGCGGCCACGCCGAGCAGGTCGCCCAACTCCTCGTCGGACAGGGCGAGTACGTCCGGCGCGTCCTGTTCGGCGAGCCGGTCGAGCGGCGGCCAGACGCGGGCCGCGCGCCGCACGGCGAGGGCGGCGTCCACCCGCGCGCGGGGGCCGAAGGCGGCGTCCGCCCGGCCCTCCCACAGTGCCGCCGCGTCCGTCATGAGGGTGGGGTCGGCGAGGCTGTGCACCTGGACGATCGCGGCGCCCGCGCTGCGTACCGCGTCGCCCGAGCCGTCGAACAGGTCGTTCGCCGACAGGTCCAGGCGGAGCGAGATCCGCACGCCGGCGTCCATGCCGGCGGCGACCTCCGCGGCCCAGTCCCGCGCGTCGGGCAGGCGCTGCGGCTCGCGCGCCGCGAAGGGCCTGCCGGAGGCGTACGGCGCGGCCGGGGTGCGGGGCAGGGTGTCCGCCACCGCGTCCAGGAAGGAACGCATCAGCGCTTCCGGTTCGGGCAGCCGGATCGGGCCCGGGCCGGACAGCGGGATCGCGTGGCCCTCGTACGGCAGGGCGGCGGCGACCGCGCGCAGATGGGCGAGGTCGTCCGGGTCGAGGGGACCGGCCCGCCAGGCGTCGTGTCCGGTGGCCGTCAGGCCCGGGAGCAAACGGCCGCGGGCGGTGAGCCGCAGCGCGTGCAGCGCGGCCGCGCCCCAGCAGGCGGTGGCCGGATGGGCCGCGCGGTCCCGGCGGGCGCGCACCAGCACCGGCAGGGCCTCGCCGAGGGGCAGCGACAGTGCGGGGGCGGTCCTGCGGCGCACCCCGTCACCATGCCGTCGTACGACGGTGATCTCGGTCCCGGCGACGGGCAGCTCGCCGCCTTCGGGGTCCCAGAACGCGACGCGACCGTCGCGGGGCAGGGGCGCGGGCAGGAAGACGGCGGCGAGCCGCAGCGGGACGGTGTCCGTCGTCCGCCCGGCCACCGAAGCCGTGTCGCTCATACGTCCTGCCACCTCCCGCCCGTGTGTCGGATCAGTCGTCTTCGACTCTACGGGCGGGGTCTGACAATCGGCTCCGGCGGCCGGTCGGAGCCCCCTGGTCACGGAACCGTGCGCGAGACGACGTACACCATGGGGGACGCCGGATTGGACAGGTTGACGACGATGTCCTGGGTGGGGGCCGGGTTCTTCTGCGCGTGGTGGAGGCCCGAATAGGGGCCGGGGGTCTTGAAGACCCAGCCGGTGATGTGCTGGTCCCGGGCACTGACGGTGATCTTGTCCCGCTTGAGGTCGCTCCGGTTGACGCCCACGCCGGTGAGGAAGGCGTCCAGGCCCGCGCTCGAGGTGCGGAACTGGGTGTACAGACGGCTGGTCTTCCAGTTGTTGGTCTCGTAGTACGCGACCGGGTCCGCCGGGTGCGGGATCGGCACCTGGTACAGCCGGCGCTGGACCTTGGAGGGCCAGCCCTCGGTGAGGCCGGTCGCCGAGTACTTCGCCTCCTTGTCCTTGCCGCTGTCGCGGCTCTGGTTGGCGGAGATCACCAGATAGCCGGCCGGGACGCCGATCAGGAGCACGATGATGCTCAGCGTCAGCGCCCTGCGACGGATCATGTGCCGGCGGTCCTCGGCCGGCCGGCCCGGTCCGTCCGGGGGCGAGGCGGCCTGATGCGGGAGCGAGGAGGTCACGCGGACCCCTGTGACGGACGGCGGGACTCCACGTACCGCTCGTAGCGCTCGTGGCGCTCCACCCGGCGGCGGTTGGCGCGCCGGAAGCGGCGGGCGACGAGGCGGGCGAGGTCGGCGGCACCGACCATGCCGGCCTCGGGGCCGAGCTGGGCGCGGGCGATGCGGGCCTCGGGACGGTAGCCGCGACCGGTGAGCTGCCGCTTGAAGGCGTCCCGCGCGGGGCCGATCAGCAGGTCGTCGGCGGCCGAGACGCCGCCGCCGATCACGAAGCAGGACGGGTCGAGGGCGGCGGCCAGGTTGGCGATGCCGACGCCGAGCCACTGTCCGATGTCCTGGAGCAGTTCGACGCACATGGCGTCGCCCTCGCGGGCCAGCTCGGTGATCATCGGGCCGGTGATGTCGGCGATGCTGCCCTTGACGTGCTCGATGATCCCGTACGCCACCGGGGAGTCGGCGGCGGCCAGCTCGCGGGCCTCCCTGACCAGCGCGTTGCCGGAGCTGTACTGCTCCCAGCAACCGCGGTTGCCGCACGGGCAGCGGTGGCCGCCGGGGACGACCTGCATATGGCCGAACTCCCCCGCGACGCCGTACTTGCCGCGCTTGACCTGTCCGTCCTCCAGGATCGCGCCGCCGATGCCGGTACCGAGCGTGATCATGACGAGGTGGTCCTCGCCGCGCCCGGCGCCGAAGCGCCACTCGGCCCAGGCTGCGGTGTTGGCGTCGTTGTCGACGAGTACGGGGACCGCGAGACGGCCGGCGATGCGGTCCCGCAGGGGCTCGTTGCGCCAGGACAGGTGGGGCGCGAAGAGCACCCGGTTGCGGTCGGCGTCGACCCAGCCGGCCGCGCCGATGCCGACCGCGTGCACGTCGTGCCGGTCGGACAGGTCCAGGACCAGCTCGCAGATGGTGTCCTCGACCACCTTGGGGCTCTTGGACTTGTCCGGGGTCTCCGTGCGGAGCATCTCCAGGATGTTGCCGTCGGCGTCGACGACGCCCGCCATCACCTTCGTGCCGCCGATGTCGATACCGACCGTGGGCACGCGGGGGGCGGTGAGGAGCGAGCGGCGCTCCCTCGTGCCGACCGTGCGGAGCGCTGGCGCGCGGCGGGAGCCGATGGGGGCGCTGAAGTTGCCGTAGGTGCTCATCGCGCCCGATTCTGCCTCACCGTCGGGGTGGGTGCGGTACGGGGGAGCGAAGGGTAGCGCGATCCTTACCGGTGGCGGCCGCTTTGTGGCTGGTCGCGTGGATTCCCTCACGTCTGTGCGCTTCCGATCCACGCACGGGTGTGGCGCCAGGACTCGGAGGTCACCTTGTCCTGACATTGCGACGTCGGCGGGGCGGCCCGCGCCCGGTCAGAACCGTCCGAGGGCGCGGATCATGACCGGACGAGGAGCTGGAACTCGAACGAGTAGCGGGTCGGCCGGTAGGTGTGGGTGCCGAACTCGACCGCGCGGCCGGTGTCGTCGAAGGTCGTGCGCTGCATGGTGAGCAGGGGGGCACCCTCCTCCTCGGCGAGCCGCTCGGCCTCGGCGGCGGTCGCCGCGCGGGCGCCGATGGACTGGCGGGCGCTGTGCAGGGTGATCCCCACCGAGCGCATCATCCGGTAGAGGCCGGTGTTCTCCAGCTGCGCGGTGTCCAGGTCCATCAGGTCGGGCGGCAGGTAGTTGCACAGGTACGCCATCGGCTCGCCGTGCGCGAGACGCAGGCGTTCCACCTGGTGCACGTCGCTGCCCTCGGCCACACCGAGGGCGGCCGCGATCTCCGCGGGCGCCGGCAGGACCGTGTTGACCAGGACTTTCGTCGCGGGGCGCTGGCCGGCCGCCTCCAGGTCGTCGAAGAGACTGCTGAGCTCCAGTGGCCGCTTGACCTGGCTGTGCACGACCTGGGTGCCGACGCCTCTGCGGCGCACCAGCAGTCCCTTGTCGACGAGTGACTGGATGGCCTGGCGCACGGTGGGGCGGGACAGGCCGAGCCGTGCCGCGAGTTCGATCTCGTTGCCGAGCAGACTGCCCGGGGTGAGCGCGCCGTGTTCGATCGCGGCCTCCAGCTGCTGGGACAGCTGGAAGTACAACGGCACGGGGCTGCTGCGGTCCACACTGAGATCGAGCGTCACGGTCGGGTCCACTCCTGGTTTCGGCACGGGCCGAGCGTAGCTCCGTGCGTTGTTGACGGGAAGTTCTGAGGTTCGATTGTCCGGACATGCGCATTGACAGCGGTGCGGGTCCGCACGCAGTTTGTTCACATGCGCATCGGAGTCATCGGTACGGGTCGCATCGGCGCCATTCACGCGAACACCCTCAGCCGACACCGGGAGGTCGGCTCCCTGATCCTCACGGACGCCAACCCGGCACGGGCCCAGGAGCTGGCACACCGCCTGGGCGAGACGGCGGCGCCCGGGGTGGACGAGATCTTCCAGTGGGGCGTGGACGCCGTGGTGATCACCACGACGACGTCGGCGCACGCCGAGCTGATCGGTCGGGCAGCACGCTCGGGGCTTCCGGTGTTCTGCGAGAAGCCGATCGCCCTCGATCTCGCCGGCACCTTAGAGGCGCTCGGCGAGGTCGAGACGGCGGGCACGGTCCTGCAAATGGGGTTCCAGCGGCGCTTCGACACGGGCTACTCGGGGGCGCGCGAGGCGGTGCGCTCGGGACGGCTCGGGCGGCTGCACACCGTGCGCGCGCTGACGTCCGACCAGGCGCCGCCGTCGGCCGCGTATCTGCCGGTGTCCGGTGGGCTGTACCGGGACACCCTGATCCACGACTTCGACATCCTGCGCTGGGTGACGGGCCGCGAGGTCGTCGACGTGTACGCGGCCGGGTCGGACGCCGGCCCGGCGATGTTCCGGGAGGCCGGCGACGTCGACACGGGGGCGGCGCTGCTCACCCTGGACGACGGCACGCTCGCGACGGTCACCGCGACACGGTTGAACGGGGCCGGGTACGACGTGCGGATGGAGCTCGCCGGGGAGCTGGACCAGATCGTGGTGGGCCTGGACGACCGTACGCCGATCGCGTCCACCGAACCGACCGGGCCGCCCGCCGCGGACAAGCCGTGGACGGGGTTCCTGGAGCGGTTCGGGCCCGCCTACGAGGCCGAGCTGTGCGCGTTCGTCGATGTGGTGCGGGGCGGGCGACCCAATCCGTGCGACGGCCGGGAGGCCTTGCAGGCGTTGCTGATCGCCGAGGCGTGTGAGGTGTCGCGGCGGGAGCGACGGGCCGTGGGGCTGACGGAGATCCTGGGTGGGAGCCGGCCGATAGCGGGCTGAGCGAACGCCTGACGCGTAGCCGCTCACCGGCGCTACCAGCGCACCGGCAGGCTGCGCAGCCCGCGGATCAGCATCCCGGGAAGCCAGTCGCCGGGTTGGCCGTCGAGGGCGAGCGCGGGGGCCCGCTCCAGGAGGGAGCGGATCGCCGTGCGGGCTTCCAGGCGGGCCAGCGGGGCGCCCAGGCAGAAGTGGATGCCGTGGCCGAAGGCCACGTGGCCGCGGCTGTCCCGGCGGTTGTCGAAGCGGTCCGGGTCCGGGTGGCGGGAGGCGTCCCGGCCCGCCGAGGCGAGACCGATCATCACCGTGTCGCCCGGCTCCACGGGGGTGCCCGCTATCTCCAGGGGCTCGGCGGCGTACCGGAACGTGGCGTTCTCCACCGGGCCCTCGTAGCGCAGCGTCTCCTCGACGGCGCCGTCCACCAGGCTCATGTCGGCGCGCAGGGCGGCGAGCTGGCCGGGGTGGGTGAGCAGCGCGTGGACCGCGCTGGTGATGAGGTTGACCGTCGTCTCGTGGCCCGCGATCAGCAGGATGAAGGCCATGCCCCGCAGTTCCTGCGGGGACAGCCGGTCGCCGTCCTCGGCGGTGGTGCGGATCAGGTCACCGAGGAGGTCGCCGCTCGGTCCGGCCCGCCGCTTGTCCTCGATCAGGTCGGTGAGGTACTCGGCGAGCCGCGCCACGGACTCGTACTCCATGGCACCGTTGGTGGGCGCGACCACTTCGGTCGACATCTTCCGGAACTCCGTCCGGTCCATCTCCGGCACGCCGAGGAGCTCGCAGATCACGGTCATCGGCAGCGGATAGGAGAGCGCCTCCACGAGGTCGGCACGGCCGTGCGGCAGCATCGCGTCGAGCAGGTCGTCGGTGATCTGCTGGATCCTCGGCCGCAGTTGCTCCACCCGCCGCATGGTGAAGGCACGCGAGACCAGCCCGCGCAGCCGGGTGTGCTCGGGCGGGTCGGCGCTCAGCAGATGCCTGCCGATCAGCTCCTCGTCAGCGAACATCATCCCCAGCCGACGGCTGTCCTTGGACAGCCGGGAGTCGGCGAGCGCCGCGCGCGCCTCCTCGTGCCCGACGACGAGCCAGGTCCAGTAGTCGGCGTGGGACCCGGGCGGTCGCACCCGGTGGACCGGGCCGCGGGCGCGCAGGCTCGCGTACACCGGATGTGGGTCCGTGCGGAACGCGTCGCCGTACTCCCCCAGGTCGATGACCTCTGTCATGGCACTCCCCCTTCTGCCACTGTCCCAACGGCCGGCCACCGCGGTTAGTGCCCGTTCCCCTCGGGTTCCTCCGCGAGCCCCGCGACCACCGCTCCGGATCCGACCGGGCCGTACTCAGTACTGACCCGTACTCAGTACGACCCGAACTCAGTACGACCCGTGCTCAGTACGACCCGTACTGAGGGCGGCCGGCCAGGTCGTACGACTGGATGGAGACGCCCGCCGCGGTGACCCGTCCGCCGGCGTGCCGGAAGGCGGTCGGTACGGCGCCCTCGGCGAACAGACGGCGGCCGGCGCCCAGCACGACCGGGAAGCTCAGCAGGTGCAGGGTGTCGACGAGGCCGAGGTCCAGCAGGGAGCGGACGAGGGCTCCGCTGCCGTGCACCTGGAGCTCACCGTCGGTGCGGTCCTTGAGCGCGGTGACCTCCTCGGCGAGGTCACCGTCGATCACCCTGGTGCCGGACCAGCCGGGTGCGTCGAGGGTGGCGGAGACGACGTACTTCGGCAGCGCGTTCAGCTTCGAGGCGATGGGGTCGGACGGGTCGGTCATCTTCGGCCAGTAGGAGGCGAAGATCTCGTAGGTACGGCGGCCGAGGAGGAAGCCGCCGACGTTGTCGAAGACCTCGGTGACGAACCGGCCGAAGTCGTCGTCGCCGTACGGGACGCTCCAACCGCCTTGGTCGAAGCCGCCGCTGGGGTCCTCCTGGGGACCGCCGGGGGCCTGGTAGACGCCGTCGAGGGTGACGAAGACGGTGGAGACGAGCCTGCCCATGGGGTGCCTTCTCTCTGCGGTGGGGCCTGTTGCCATCAGGGCAGACCCCACCGGCACCCGCAACTCATCGGCCGGCGCTCGGACGTCGGGTCGACGGCCGGCGTTCCGGTGGCTCCGGGGGGTGCCGTCGATTTGCTCCGGGGGCTGACGTCGATGTCCGTTCGCCGCCGGTCCTGCCGGGCGGGGGCGGCTGAGATGGACCTATGACGACGAAGAACGGATCTCTGAACGGCAAGGTGGCTCTGGTGACCGGCGGCAGCCGGGGTATCGGCGCGGCGACGGCCCTGCGGCTGGCCCAGGACGGCGCGGACGTGGCCGTCACCTACGTGAGCGGCAAGGAGGCGGCCGAGGATGTCGTACGGGCCGTGCGGGCGCTGGGACGGCGGGCGGTGGCGCTGCGGGCGGACTCCGCGGTCGCGGAGGAGGCGGCGGGCGCCGCGGAGCGGGCGGCGGAGGCGCTCGACGGACGACTGGACGTGTTGGTGAACAACGCGGGGGTCGGGCTTCTGGGACCCCTGGAGAGCCTGTCGGTCGGTGAGGTGGACCGGTTGCTGGCCGTGAATGTGCGCGGGGTCTTCCTGACGTCCCAGGCGGCCGCGGCCCTGATGGGCGCGGGAGGCCGGATCATCACCATCGGTACGTGCATGTCACAGCGGGTTCCGGGGCCCGGTGGGACGCTCTACGCGATGAGCAAGTCCGCGTTGATCGGGCTCACGAAGGCGCTGGCCAGGGAGCTGGGGGCGCGGGGGATCACCGCGAACATCGTGCACCCGGGGCCGATCGACACGGACATGAATCCGGCGGACGGGCCGCATGCGCGGGGGCAGGCGGCGATGACGGCGCTGGGGCGGTTCGGGACCGCCGCGGAAGTGGCGGGGACGGTGGCGTATCTGGCGGGGGCGGACTATGTGACCGGGGGTGAGTTCTCGGTGGACGGGGGGCATGCGGCGTGAGGGTCGGGGGTTTTGGGGGGCTTTTCGCCCCCGCCGCCCCTGCCCCTCCCGACCCTGGGGGCTGCCGCCCCCAGACCCCCGCTTCGGCCCTGAACGGGCCTCGTCCTCAAACGCCGGACGGGCTGTCTCAGCCGCCCAGCTCCTGATGGCGGGCCGTCAGGGTGGACCTGCCCTCTTCCGTCAGGGAGCCGAACAGGCGCAGCCGGGAGATGCCGCCGTCGGGATAGATGTCCACGCGCGCGTGCGTGCCGACGGCCGGGGCCGGGAGGACGAAGCGGTGGTTGGTGTCGGGCTGGAGGCGGGTGCGCGGGAGGATCTGGGTCCATTCGCCTTCCTCGCCGTCCCGGACCGAGACGGACGCCCAGCCCGCGCTGTTGCCCTTCAGGTACGCCGTGTCGATCTCGAGCGCCCGGATCTGCGACCGGGCCACCAGCCGGTAGCGGATCCAGTCGTGGCCCTGGTCGCGGCGGCGGCGTGTCTCCCAGCCGTCGTCCATCTTCCGGGAACGGCCCGGCTGGATGGTGTTGGACGCCGGCGAGTAGAAGAGGTTGGAGGCGTCCTCGGCCCGGCCGCCGTTCTCCAGCGCGACCACGTCGAAGGTGCCCAGGACCTCCAGCCACTTCGGGTCGGGTACGACCTCGCCGTACGCCCGCAGCCGCGCGATGCCGCCGTCGGGGTGCTGGTTGACGCGCAGGTGGGTGAAGCACTGCTCGACCGATACGGCGAAACCGTTCGCCGCGTGGCCGCCCACCGGCGTGCGCGGGACGAGCGTCGTCCACTTCACGTCGTCCCCGAGGAGTTGTGCCGGGGACGGGCACCCCGGCACCGACGTTCCCTCGACCGACACCGCCTGCGGGTAGTTGCCGCGGAAGTGGGCGGTGTCGACGACGATGCCGCGGATCACGCCCGGCGCGCCGAGGCGGACCAGCGCCCAGTCGTGGTCCTCGGCCGTCGGCCACGGGTGGTCGGCCGAGGCGCCCCGGCGGCGCCTGGTCTCCCAGCCGTCCATGATCTTGCCCTTGTGCCCGAAGTGTTCGGGGTCGAACTCGGCGGGGCCGGGCAGGAGCAGGTTCTCCCGCTGGGCGAAGAACTCGTCGTTGGCGGCGATGACTCCGGCGCCGAGCTGTCGGTCGGCGAGGTTGGTGTACTGGGTGAAGGGGAACGCGGCGGTGCGGTAGTCCGCGTACGGATCACCGCCTCCGTAGGGGTTCGCGTCGCCGGTGAAACTCTCAATCGCCGTCACGGTGATCAGGTCTGCCTTTCGGAGTCGGCCGCCGCGGGTGCGGATCGGGATGCGGAGACAACGGGGAGTCTGAGAGGGGCCGCGGCTGGGCGGGGCCTGCGGTTCAGGGGGTCGGGGTTCGGGTGAGCAGGCGCCCCTTCGGCTCGGTGAACTCGCCGTCGGCGACGACGCGTTCGCCGCGCAGCCAGGTGGACCTCACCACGCCGTGCAGGGTTCTGCCCGCGTACGCCGTCACGCGGTTGCGGTGCTGCAGGGCGGCGGGGTCCACGGTGAAGGTGTCGTCGGGCGCGAGGACCGCGAAGTCGGCGTCCCGGCCCGCCTCGATGGCTCCCTTCTGCCGCAGGCCCACCAGGTCGGCCGTCCGCGTGGACATCCAGCGGACCACGTCCTCCAGGCCGTGCCCGCGTCTGCGCGCCTCGGTCCACACCGCGGCAAGGCTCAACTGGAGGCCGGAGATGCCGCCCCAGGCGGTGGCGAAGTCGTCGGTCTTCAGGTCGGCCGTGGACGGGGAGTGGTCCGTGACCACGCAGTCGATGGTGCCGTCCGCCAGCGCCTGCCACAGCAGGTCCTGGTTCGCCGACTCGCGTATCGGCGGGCAGCACTTGAACTCGCTGGCGCCGTCCGGTACTTCCTCGGCGGTCAGGGTGAGGTAGTGCGGGCAGGTCTCGACGGTGACGCAGACTCCGTCGGCCTTGGCCGCGGCGATCAGCGGCAGCGCGTCGGACGAGGACAGGTGGAGGACGTGCACCCGCGCGTCCAGGCGCTTCGCCTCGGCGATGAGCTGGGCGATCGCGGTGTCCTCGGCGTCGCGTGGCCGGGATGCCAGGAAGTCGGCGTACCGGGGGCCGCCGTGCTGCGGGGCGGCGTCCAGGCGGTGCGGGTCCTCCGCGTGCACGATCAGCAGGCCGCCGAAGGACGCGATCCGGGCCAGGGACCGGGCGAGTTCAGGTCGGCCGAGGTGCGGGAACTCGTCCACGCCGGACGGCGACAGGAACGCCTTGAAGCCGAAGACACCGGCGTCGTGCAGCGGGCGCAGGTCGTCGACGTTGTCGGGCAGGGCTCCGCCCCAGAAGCCGACGTCGATGTGCGCCTTGTCGGCGGCCACCTCCCGCTTCATACGGAGATGGTCGACGGTGGTCGTCGGCGGGAGGGAGTTGAGCGGCATGTCGACGAGGGTGGTGATGCCGCCGGCGGCCGCGGCGCGGGTGGCGGTCCAGAAGCCCTCCCAGTCGGTGCGGCCGGGGTCGTTGACATGGACGTGGGTGTCGACCAGGCCTGGCAGCAGGACGTCGTCGCCGAGGTCCTCCAGACGGGCGCTCTCGGGCACGAGAGCGTCGTACGGCAGGACCGCGGTGATCGTCCCGGCGGCGACCGCGACCGAGGCGGCGCGCGTCCCCTCCGGGGTGATGACACGTGTCGAGCGCAACACCAGTTCTATGTCGGACACCCGGGCCTCTTTCGCTCCGCTGTTCACTGCCACGTAACACAATTCAACGTTCTGTTGAAGAAGTCTTCACTCCCGCCCCTGAGCCGTCAAGGGCACACTTCCGCACGGGGCGGCGGCGCGCCCGGTCTGGACGTTTCCACAAAGTGGAAATAGGATTCCAGCAAGCAGAACGTAGCTAGGTACAAGCAGTGAGTCAACCGACCGGCGGGTAGGATTCTGCTCTTCCCGCCTGCGCCGAAAGGAACGCGCCGTGCCGACGTCCAGCGCCAGCACCACCGACTCCGCGAAGTCCGCCAGCGGCGGAGTCCAGTCCCTCGAGCGCGCCTTCGATCTGCTCGAGCGGATGGCGGACGCGGGCGGCGAGGTGGGCCTGAGTGAGCTCTCCGCGAGCAGCGGGCTGCCACTGCCGACCATCCACCGGCTCATGCGCACCCTCGTGGTCTGCGGGTACGTCCGCCAGCAGACCAACCGCCGCTACGCGCTCGGCCCGCGCCTGATCCGGCTGGGCGAGTCCGCCTCCCGCCTGCTGGGCACCTGGGCGCGCCCCTACCTCGCCCGCCTGGTCGAGGAGACCGGCGAGACGGCGAACATGGCACTGCTGGACGGGGACGAGATCGTCTACGTGGCGCAGGTGCCGTCCAAGCACTCGATGCGCATGTTCACCGAGGTGGGCCGCAGGGTGCTGCCGCACTCGACCGGCGTCGGCAAGGCACTGCTCGCCAACACCCCGGACGGCGAGGTGCGCGCCCTCCTGGCCCGCACCGGCATGCCGGCCGCCACCGAGAAGACGATCACCACGCCGGACGGCTTCCTCGCGGCACTGGAGGACGTGCGGCGCCAGGGCTACGCGGTGGACGACAACGAGCAGGAGATCGGCGTCCGCTGCCTCGCGGTCTCGGTACCCAACTCCCCCACCGCCGCAGCCATCTCGATCTCGGGCCCGGCCGGCCGGGTCACGGAGGCGACGACGGACACGATCGTGCCCGTGCTGCAGCAGGTGGCGTCGGAGCTGTCGGAGGCCCTGGCGAGCTCGACGCCGCCCGCCTGAGCATCCCGCCGGCCCGGTGAGGGCGGCACAAGGCCCGCCGTCGGAGTCAGCGGCGCGGCGGCTCTCCGAAGAGGTCCACCGCGCGGCGCACCTCCGACAGCCACGGAGCCAATGCGCTCATGGACCCGATCGCCCCGGCGATCAGCAGCAACGACCGGCGCAGGCAAGGGATCTCGGGGGTGCCGTCGATCGTCATCGCGGCGAGGGCGGCGAGTTCGTCCTCCGCGATGGCCCGGTCGGGGAACTCGGCTGGATACGCGGCGAGTTCGCGGCGCAGCCGGGAGACCGCGGCCCGCAGCCCCGCCACTGTGAGATCCTCGTCGCCGCCGGCCACCGGTCTCTGTCCCAAACTCCGCAACACAGCCGTCCCCCTAGCACGCCGTAGTGCGCCCGCTCACTCCCGTCCCACCGGGCACTACCCTTGGGCGCTGGTCGGGCGCCGGGGGACGCGGGTCAGTAAACGCCACCCGACGGCGGATGCGCCACCGTCAGGACCGAAATTCAGCCCTTCGGAACCCGGCGTACGCCTGGGCGTCAGGTATGCAGGACGCATGACGGAGAACGAACAGCGGCCGGTCGGCCTGCTCCTGGCGGCCGGGGGCGGACGGCGACTCGGCGGGCGGCCCAAGGCCCTGCTGCCGTACCGGGGGCGACCCCTCGTCGAGTACGTGGTCGGCGAGCTGCGCGCGGCCGGCTGCACCCGTGTCCACGTGGTCCTCGGGGCCGCTGCCACCGCCGTACGGGAACGGGCGGAGCTCGGTGACTGCCTGCTCGTGGAGAACCCCGACTGGGCCGACGGGATGGGCTCGTCGCTGCGGGCCGGACTCGGCTCGCTCGCCGGTACGGGGGCGCGGGCCGCGCTGGTCTCGCTCGTCGACCAGCCCGGCATCGGGGCGGCGGCGATGGCCCGGGTGCTCGCCGCCGGACGGGACGAGACGTCACTGGCCTCGGCCGCCTATGAGGGGGCGCGTGGACACCCCGTCCTGCTCGGCGCCGCCCACTGGCCGGGCGTCATGTCCGGTGCGACCGGCGACCAGGGGGCGCGCGCCTATCTGAAGGCGCACGCGGAGGCGATCACGCTGGTCGAGTGCGGGGACGTGGCGAGGCCGTTCGACATCGACACCGTCGCGGACCTCAAGCACCTGGAGTGAACGTCCGGCACCGAGCGCCACCTTGCGTCGGCGCAAAGAGTCTTGATATCAACAAACCATTGAAATTCCACGATGAGGAAACTAGTATCCATTTTCCAGAAGCATCCGGTCCCTCCTCCGGGTGTTCCTCGCCCCACCCGGGTCGCCCGGCACCCGGTGCCAAGCTCGCTGAAGGAAGTGACAGCCATGTCCGCACCAGCGCCGTCCCCGCTGGCCATCGTCGACGCCGAGCCCCTGCCCCGGCAGGAGGAGGTCCTCACCGAGGGGGCCCTCGCCTTCGTGGCCGCACTGCACCGCCGGTTCACGTCCCGGCGTGACGAGCTGCTCGCCCGGCGCGCCGAGCGCCGCGCCGAGATCGCCCGTACCTCCACGCTCGACTTCCTCCCGGAGACGGCCGCGATCCGTGCGGACGACTCCTGGAAGGTGGCCCCCTCCCCGGCCGCCCTCGACGACCGGCGGGTCGAGATCACCGGCCCCACCGACCGCAAGATGACCATCAACGCCCTCAACTCGGGCGCCCGGGTCTGGCTCGCGGACTTCGAGGACGCCTCCGCGCCGACCTGGGAGAACGTCGTCCTCGGCCAGCGCAACCTGATCGACGCGTACACCCGGAACATCGACTTCACGGACCCGGGGTCGGGCAAGTCGTACGCCCTGAAGGACGACAGCGAGCTCGCCACCGTCGTCATGCGTCCGCGCGGCTGGCACCTGAACGAACGTCACCTCGTCGACGCCGACGGCACCCAGGTCCCCGGCGCCCTCGTCGACTTCGGGCTGTACTTCTTCCACAACGCCCAGCGCCTGCTCGACCTCGGCAGGGGCCCGTACTTCTACCTCCCGAAGACGGAGTCGCACCTTGAGGCCCGCCTCTGGAACGACGTCTTCGTCTTCGCGCAGGACTACGTGGGCGTCCCGCAGGGCAGCGTCCGCGCGACCGTCCTGATCGAGACGATCACGGCCGCGTACGAGATGGAGGAGATCCTCTACGAACTCCGCGACCACGCCTCCGGGTTGAACGCGGGCCGCTGGGACTACCTGTTCTCCATCGTCAAGAACTTCCGTGACGGCGGCGCCAAGTTCGTCCTCCCGGACCGCAACGCCGTGACGATGACCGCCCCGTTCATGCGGGCGTACACCGAACTCCTCGTCCATACCTGCCACAAGCGCGGCGCGCACGCGATCGGCGGCATGGCGGCGTTCATCCCGTCCCGCCGGGACGCCGAGGTCAACAAGGTCGCCTTCGAGAAGGTCCGCGCCGACAAGGACCGTGAGGCGGGCGACGGCTTCGACGGCTCCTGGGTCGCCCACCCCGACCTGGTCCCGATCGCCATGGAGTCCTTCGACAAGGTCCTCGGCGACCGGCCCCACCAGAAGGACCGGCTCCGCGAGGACGTCCACGTCGAGGCGGCCGACCTGATCGCCGTCGACTCGCTGGACGCCAGGCCGACGTACGACGGTCTCGTCAACGCCGTCCAGGTCGGCATCCGTTACATCGAGGCCTGGCTGCGCGGGCTCGGCGCGGTCGCCATCTTCAACCTCATGGAGGACGCGGCGACCGCCGAGATCTCCCGCTCGCAGATCTGGCAGTGGATCAACGCGGGCGTCGAGTTCGAGCACGCCGGGACCACGGTGAAGGCCACGCCGGAACTGGCCCGCGAGGTCGCCGCCGAGGAGCTGCGGAACATCCGCGCGGAACTCGGCGAGGAGGCCTTCGCGGCCGGTCACTGGCAGCAGGCTCACGACCTGCTCCTCGAGGTCGCCCTCGACGAGGACTACGCGGACTTCCTGACCCTGCCGGCCTACGAGCAGCTCAGGGGCTGACGCTCACGCGGGTGTGTCCGAGTGGCCCAGCGGCTTCCCCGGGGCCACTCGGTCGCGTATCGCCCGCTTCACGGCGGTCGGCTGAGGGAGGCCCCTGCTCCCTGTGCCGTACTCGATCCCGACCCGCTGGGCATCCGGCCGCGCCGTCATCCCAGGTGCACCGACCAGTCCTGCTCCGCGGCCGGTTCGCCGTGCAGGTCGGGGACCCGTTTGAGCCAGTTCGGCCGTCCTTGCTGGGTCCTCGCCGCCCGCTGGGCCTCCTCGGCGGCGCGTTCCTCCCGGGTGGGAAAGCCGGTGGGCAGCCACGCGGCGGAGGCCCGCACCCGCGCGTGCAGATAGTCGACGTACGCCTCGCGGACCTCGTCCGGGGTCCGGGAACCCGCCTCGTCGGCCAGCCAGGCGTCCGGGACCTCGGCGGTGATCGCCCGCAGCAGATCCCGGGTGACCTTGGGCGCGAGCTCCGCGTCGGCGGCCCGCACGTCGGGCGCGCTGTGACCGAGCGCGTGGTGGCGGAAGTCGTACGCCTTCTCGGGGTCCGCGCCGTCCCAGCGGTGGTGGAAGACGAGCGCGGCGCCGTGGTCGATCAGCCACAACCGTGCGGGCGCGATCCTGAGGGTCGGCCAGACCATCAGGTTGGAGCTGTGGACCGTACGGTCGACGTTGACGGTCAGCGCGTCCAGCCAGACGATCCGGCCCGCCTCCAGCGGGTCGACGGGGAAGGTCTGGGCGATCTCCGGGGTGAAGTCCTTGGCACCGGGGAGGTAGTCCATGCCCAGGTTGAGTCCCGCGCTCGCGCCGTGCAGCTCCCGCACCTCCTGGTGGGGCTCGCTGTCGGCGATCGCCGGATCGAATTCCACCAGGACCAGCTCGGGGAACCGCAGTCCCAGGGCGCGCGCCAGCTCACCCACGATCACCTCGGCGACCAGCGCCTTCGTGCCCTGCGCGGAGCCGGTGAACTTGACGACGTAGGTGCCGAGGTCGTCGGCCTCGACGACGCCGGGCACGGAGCCGCCGGACCGCAGGGGCGCGACATAACGGGTCGCGGTGACCGTCCTCAGCATGGTCCTGGGCCAGACACCTCAGGAGCTGCGGCTGCCATGCTCATCTCCCTGCCTCCCGAGCCGTCCGTCGATGACCGTGCGCCCCTCGCACCCGGCCTCGGGCATGAAGTGTGCATAGTAACCGGGTGTTTCCACCGGCGAGCCGACGAGCCACCGCGCACCGCCTCCCGGTGATCCCACCGCCAGGGCTCCCGAGGCCGTGCTGCTGAGCGGCACCGCGGTGACGTCACGGCAGCGTCAACCGATCGCCGCCGCCACCGTTCTGGCGCTCCTGGGCACCGGCACCGCCTCCAGCACCAGTACGGCGAGGTCGTCCTCGATCGGCTCGGAGCTGAAGTCGTGAACGGCTCGCCGGACACATTCCGCGACGGCCTTCGCGCCGAGTCCCGCGCATCCGCGCAGCACCTCCGCCAGGCCGTCGTCGTCGTCCAACTGCCGCGTGCCCCTGCGGCGTTCGGTTACCCCGTCGGTCACGCACAGCAGCGACTCGCCGGGCGCCAGGGTGAGGGAGTTGGCGTGGAACTCGGCTTGCTCCTCGATGCCGAGCAGCATCTGCGAGTCCGCGGCCGGCGTCACCGCGCCGTCCGCCGCCAGCCGCAACGGGGGCGGGTGCCCGGCGCAGGCCATGGTGCACCGTGCGCCGCCGGCGACCGAGTCGGGCTCCAGCTCCCCGTACAGCAGGCTCAGGAACCGGGAGCCCTCCCGCTCGCCGCGGAGTGCCATGGCCTCGGCGACCTCCTCCGCCATGGCGTGGTTCAGCCGGTTGAGCAGCGACTCGACGCCGTGACCCTCACGTGCCAGCACCCGCACGAGGTGCCGGACCAGGCCGGTGACGGACATCGCCTCCACGTCGTGGCCGCTCACGTCGCCGAGCAGGAAGCACCACCGGCGGTCTTTGATCGGGAACAGGTCGTAGAAGTCCCCGCCGACGGTCTGGCCCTCACCCCAGGGCTCGTAGACGATCGCTGTGTCGACGCCCGGAATGGTGGCGAGGGAGGTGGGCAGCTGTCGGCGCTGGAGCGTCCGGCTGATGCTCGCCTGCCGTGTGTAGTGGCGGGCGGTGACCACCGCCTGCGCCATGCGCCGGGCCACGTCCTCCGCGAGACGGACCACGGCGTCCGTCAGCTGCGGCAGCCCCACCTGGCCGATCAGCAGGGTGCCGTGGTACATACCGCCCGCGACCAGGGGGAACGCCAGCGCCGAACCGGCCGTGTTCCCGGCGCCTTGCGACGCGGGCCAGGGCCATGAGACACCGGTCGTGCTCAGCCCGGCGGGCGGACGGTCCTGCTCCAGAACGTGGCGGAGCGCGCGGATCTCGCGTTCGTCCGTGTGCCAGACATGTGAGAGCCGCATCTCGGCACTGTCCGTGGTCAGCCATACGCCGGACCAGTCGGCGAGTCTGGGGACCAGGAGCTGTCCGGCGAGCGCCGCGACCATGTCCTCGTCCAGCTGCCCGGCGAGGAGTTCTCCGGCCTCGGCCAGGAACGACTGTCCGGCGCGCTCGGCCCATTCGGAGCTGCGGGCCGTGCTCTCGCGCGGCAGGACGGACGCGGGGACGGACGGCCCGCTGCGGGGGGCCTCGGCGAGAGGACCGGCCAGGCCCTGCTCCGCGGTGGTGAGCGGGGACACCGTCGCGCACTCCAGACGGAACCAGGTGACCGTCCGGGTGAGCCGGTAGGTCACCCCCCAGGAGTCGGCCAGGGCGCGCATCAGCTGTCGCCCATGGCCGCGCAGGCTGCTCGGTACGTCGTCGCCGTCGACGAGGCTGCCGGAGGAGCCGCGCTCCACCACCTCGACCACGACACCCACACCTTCAGCGTCGGCCTCGGACCGCGCGGAACCGTCCGGGAGGCCAGGACCGGCCTCGATGCGGCAGGCCACCTCGACCTCGAACCCGGATTGCGCGACAGCGCTGGTGACCAGCTCACTGACGAGAAGCACGGCGTCGTCGACGGACCGGTCACTGATCGTCGGCGCCCCGGGCGACTGCCGTGCGGTCCGCTCGGCGAGCACGGCACGCAGGAACTTGCGGGCCGCCGAGGCCGCGAGCTCGTTGGCCGGTACGCGCATCCGAGCAGCCGCCGCGCGCGGATCAGGGGACGACCCCACTGGCGAACCCCCTGCCAAGATCTAGCTGCCGACGAATACAGGTCGAATGTAGCCTAAATGGGAAGCAATCGTGTGTTTGTCCTGAAATGTGTGGCGTCATGGAACCTCACCACGAGTCCGAACTCGCTTCCCCCGGGCCCGACTTCCGGGAGCGCGAGCCCGCCGGAACCGGCCCCGAGAGCTCAGGGCGGCCCGCTTCCCCCCGGGACGGCGAGTGGGTACGCGTGGCCGAACTGCGTCCGCTGCTCGCCGCCATGAACTCTCTGTGTGACGGGGACTTCACCGTACGCATGGGAAACCTGCCCGAAGGTGTCCTCGCCGACATCGCGGGGGTGTTCAACCGGGTCATGACGCGCAACGCACACCTGGCCGCGGAGCTCGAGCGGGTGCGCCGGGAGGTGGTCCGGCCGGGCCGGCTGGACGAACGGCTCACGGCGAGTCCCGGACCGGGAGGGTGGACGACGAGCGTGGATGCGGCGAACGCCCTGCTGGAAGCGCTGGCCGTCCCGATCGTGGACGTCACGCGCGTCCTCGATGCCGTCGCGGACGGTGATCTGACGCAGCGCGCCGAGCTGCACGACGGCAGACGCCCGCTCCACGGCGATCTACGGCGCCTGGGCAGCGGGGTGAACCGCATGGTGGAGCAGCTGTCGCTGTTCACCGGCGAGCTGACCCGCGTCGCCCGGGAGGTCGGCACCGAGGGCCGTCTCGGCGGCCGTGCCACGCTGGAGGGGTTGACCGGCGACTGGCGCTACGTGACCGAGGCGGTCAACACGATGGCCTCCCGGCTGACCGCGCAGGTGCGCGACATCGCGGTGGTGACCACGGCGGTCGCGCGCGGCGACCTGACCCGGCAGGTCACGGTGGAGGCGACCGGAGAGCTGCTGGAGCTGAAGCTCACCGTGAACACGATGGTCGACCAGCTGCGCGCGTTCGCCGACGAGGTCACCCGGGTCGCGCGCGAGGTCGGCACGGAGGGGCAGCTGGGCGGCCGGGCCCAGGTACCGGGGGTGTCCGGGGTGTGGAAGGACCTCACCGACAACGTCAACTTCATGGCGTCGAACCTGACCTCGCAGGTACGCAACATCGCCCAGGTCACCACCGCCGTCGCCACCGGCGACCTGAGCCAGAAGATCGCGGTGGACGCCCGGGGCGAGATCCTGCAGCTCAAGAGCACCGTGAACACGATGGTCGACCAGCTGTCGGCGTTCGCGGGCGAGGTGACCCGTGTCGCCCGTGAGGTCGGCACCGAGGGGCGGCTCGGTGGCCGGGCGCAGGTCCGCGGGGTGTCCGGGGTGTGGAAGGACCTCACGGAGAACGTCAACTTCATGGCGGACAACCTCACCTCGCAGGTGCGCAACATCGCCCAGGTGGCCACGGCCGTCGCCCAGGGCGACCTAGGCAAGACGATCACCGTGGAGGCGAAGGGCGAGATCCTGGAGCTGAAGTCGACGATCAACACGATGGTCGACCAGCTCTCCGCGTTCGCCGACGAGGTCACCCGCGTCGCCCGCGAGGTCGGCACCGAGGGCAACCTGGGCGGACAGGCGCAGGTCCGCGGGGTCTCCGGCGTGTGGAAGGAGCTGACCGACAACGTCAACTTCATGGCGTCGAACCTGACCTCGCAGGTGCGCAACATCGCCCAGGTGACCACGTCGGTCGCCAACGGCGACCTGTCGAAGAAGATCACCGTCGACGCCCGCGGCGAGATCCTGCAGCTGAAGGACACCGTGAACACGATGGTCCAGCAGCTGCGCGCGTTCGCCGACGAGGTCACCCGGGTCGCGCGCGAGGTCGGCACGGAGGGATCACTGGGCGGCCGGGCCCAGGTCCGCGGGGTGTCCGGGGTGTGGAAGGACCTCACCGACAACGTCAACTTCATGGCCGACAACCTGACCTCGCAGGTGCGCAACATCGCCCAGGTGGCCACGGCCGTCGCCCAGGGCGACCTGTCGAAGAAGATCGACGTGGACGCGCGAGGCGAGATCCTGGAGCTGAAGACCACCATCAACACGATGGTCGACACGCTCTCCTCGTTCTCCTCCGAGGTCACCCGCGTGGCCCGGGAGGTCGGCAGTGAGGGGCAGCTGGGCGGTCAGGCCCGTGTCGAGGGCGTCTTCGGAACGTGGAAGCGGCTGACCACCAACGTCAACGAGCTGGCCCTGAACCTCACCACCCAGGTCCGGGCGATCGCCGAGGTGGCCGGTGCGGTCACCCAGGGCGACATGTCCCGCGCCATCACGGTCGAGGCACAGGGGGAGGTCGCCGAACTGCAGAACAACATCAACCTCATGGTCTCCAACCTCCGCGAGACCACGCGTGCCAAGGACTGGCTGGAGTCCAACCTCACCCGCATGGCCGGGCTCATGCAGGGCCACCGCGACCTGGTGGAGGTCGCCGACCTGATCCTGCGCGAGCTGACCCCGCTGGTGAACGCACACTTCGGTGCGTTCTTCCTGGCCGAGGCGGGAGCGCCGCCCGGCGAGGGTCTGCAGTTCATCGCCGGGTACGGCACCGACCAGGCCGACGGGCGGGGCCCACTCCCCGGCACCGGCACCCCGGGCCGCGGACTGATCGCACAGACGGCGCAGGAGAAGAAGCGCATCCTCATCATCGACGCCCCACCGGACTACATCACGATCAACTCGGGGCTCGGCACGGCCCGCCCGGCCAGCATCGTCATCCTGCCCATCATCTTCGAGGACCAGGTGCTCGGAGTGATCGAGCTGGCCTCGCTCAGCCGGTTCAGCGATGTGCACCTGGCCTTCGTCGACCAGTTCGTCAACACGATCGGCGTCTCGATCAACACGATCATCGCCAACTCGCGTACCGAGTCGCTGCTGTCGGAGTCACAGCGGCTCACCTCCCAGTTGCGTGAGCGGTCGGACGAACTCCAGCGTTCCAACGCCGAGTTGGAGGAGAAGGCAGCCCTGCTCGCGACCGCCTCCCAGTACAAGTCGGAGTTCCTCGCGAACATGTCGCACGAACTGCGCACGCCGCTCAACTCCCTGCTGATCCTGGCCCGGCTGCTCGCCGACAACCCCGACGGACACCTGGGCGAGCAGGAGGTGCAGTTCGCGACCACCATCCACCGCTCGGGTTCCGACCTGCTCCAGCTGATCAGCGACATCCTCGACCTGTCGAAGATCGAGGCCGGGCGGATGGACGTGCGTCCGAGGACACTCCCGCTGATCAAGCTGCTCGACTACGTCCACGCGACCTTCCGGCCGCTCACCATCGATCGTGGTCTGGGCTTCGAGATCGCGGTCGAGAAGGAGGTACCGGCGGAGTTGTACTCCGACGAGCAGCGCCTCCAGCAGGTGCTGCGCAACCTGCTGTCCAACGCGGTGAAGTTCACCCATGACGGCAGCGTGGAGTTGCGCGTCAACCGGGTGCCGGGAGAGCGGTTCGAGGAGGAGACGCTCAGGAACGCGGAAGCCGTCATCGCGTTCTCCGTGAAAGACACCGGGATCGGTATCGCCCCGGAGAAGCTTCCGCTGGTCTTCGAGGCGTTCCAGCAGTCCGAGGGCACCACCAACCGCAAGTACGGGGGCACCGGCCTCGGCCTGTCCATCAGCCGGGAGATCGCGGGGATGCTCGGCGGCAAGATCGTCGCCGAGAGCGAGCCGAATGTGGGGTCACGGTTCACGCTCTACATCCCCTCGTACCACCCCGGCGCCCTGGCCGCGCAGGGCACGCCGGACCTGCGCACCGTCGGCGTCGCGCCCGCGCTCGCTTCGGAGATCCAGGCGACGACGGACATCGGGGAGGACGCGTCACCCGAGCCGGCGCTCGACGACGGGAGGACGCTGGGCGCCGACGTCCTGGCTCCGGACCGCCCCGCGGACGACCAGAAGGGCAAGGCGACCACGGGGGCCGTCGAGAGCCGCGAGGACACCTGGCCGGAGACGACACGGCTCAAGGAATGGCTCACCGGGCGCCCCGGCCGTGTCCTGGCGGGCCGTCGCATCCTCATCGTCGATGACGACATCCGCAATGTCTTCGCCCTGACGCACGCGCTGGGACGGGTCGGTATGACCGTGCGGTACGCGGAGAACGGCCGGGAGGGCCTTGAGGTCCTGGAGCGGTCCCCCGAGGTGTCGCTGGTCCTGATGGACATCATGATGCCCGAGATGGACGGGTACGAGGCCATTCACACCATCCGGGGCACCCCTCGCCTCGCTCACCTGCCGATCATCGCGCTCACCGCCAAGGCGATGCCCGGGGACCGCGAAAGGGCGATCGACAGCGGCGCAAACGGCTACGTACCGAAGCCGGTGGACATGGACCGCCTGCTGGCGGTCATCTGTGATCTGCTCGACCCGCAGAGCGACTCCCCGGCACCGGCACGGGACCCCGGCGTCGCCGACGAACCGCCGGACTCGGACGAGGACGCCCACGATCCGCCGGACTCGGACGAGAACGCCCACGATCCGCCCGGAGGCACTCCATGAGCCCCAAGCCGGCCGAGACGGGCAGCATCCTCATCGTCGATGACATCGAGGAGAACCTCATCGCGTTCGAGGCGGTGCTCAGCCCGCTGCACCAGCACCTGGTCCGCGCACGCTCCGGGGAGCAGGCGCTGAAGGCGATGCTGCGCCAGGATTTCGCGGTCGTCCTGCTGGACGTCCGGATGCCCGGCATGGACGGCTTCGAGACCGCCGCCAACATCAAGCGCCTCGACCAGACCAAGCACGTGCCCATCATTCTGGTGACCGGCACCGAGAGCGCCGCTGAATACGCCTACAAGGGATACGCGATCGGAGCCGCCGACTTCATCGCCAAGCCCATCGACCCGTGGGTGCTGCGCACCAAGGTCAATGTCTTTCTCGATCTGCACCGTAAGAACCGACAGTTGGCGATGTACGCGGTGGCGGAGGACACGGCCCGGCTCACGGAGATCGCGGAGATCACCGAGCGGCTCGCCCAGATCGAGCTGCTGCTGCGCGACAGGCCGGACACCGACGCGGTCGGGCTCGCCGACCGCGTCGCGGAGGTGGAACGCGCCGTGGGAGCGCTTCTGCCTGGTCGTAGGGGGACCGAATAGACCGCTCACCCGGCGAGGGGGTTGGGCAGTGGTCGGTAGCGGGCGTCGGCGCCGTCCGCGCCGGTCCAGCGCAGCAGCAGGTTCGTCTTGCCGGGCAGGGTGGGCGAGGTGAGCAGGGCGGCGGCCTCCGGGAGGTCGTGCCGGGACAGCTCACGGCGGACGGCGGGCCAGGGATCCAGGCCGGGCGTCCGTTCGGCCAGGGCCGCGGCGATCTCCGCGAGGTGGTTGACGACCAGGCAGTACACGAGCCGCTCCCAGCCGGCCGCCCGGGACACCTCGGGCAGCAGCTTGACGCCCTCGGCGTCCCGGAACAGTGCCTGCACGGGTGTGCCGTCGGCGTCGACGGCGACCAGGGTGTTCTGCAGATGCGCTTCGAGTACGACGCCGTGGTCGCCGAAGGCCGTCAGAGCCGGGGGCACGACCTGGGCCAGGTAGGCCTCCCACCAGGCCGCCGGGTCCCGCGCCCCGTCGAGCGGGCTGCCCTCGAAGCCCTCCGCCAGCCCGGCGGCCAGCAGCGGGGTCGCGCCGGGCAGGAGGTGGCCGCGCAGTCCGTCGCGGACCAGCACGGCGAGTTCCTCGAAGGCGAAGGCCGCGGTCCGGTACCCCGTGTCGCTCAGCCAGGCCGCCGGTCCGTCGACCGCGGCGAGGGCCTCGCGTGCCGCCGTGTCCGTCCGGCGGAGCTTCAGCAGGTCGTGCCGCCACAGCCGGCGGATGTCGTTGGTGATGCGCACGTCGAGGCTGAACTTCAGGAAGAGGTCCCGGTCGGGGGCGTACACCGTGCGGATCGCGGCGGTCGGCCAGGTCTCGAACGGGGTCTCGCCCAGCCGGATCAGGCGGCCGTCCGCGAAGGCCGGGGCGAGGACGGGGGCGGCCAGGTCGAGCTGCCAGGGGTGGGCGGGCAGCAGCCGGTAGCCGGGCGGAGCCTGGCCGAGCGCGTCCAGGACCGAGGTGTCGCCCTCCTCGACGACCGTGTCCGCCCGCAGTCCGAGCAGGATCAGCGGGAAGCGGGCGTGCGCCTCGGGGGCGTAGGGCAGCCAGTCGGCGACGGGGCCGCCGCCGCGCGCCTTGGGAGCGGGGTGGTGGGGGTGGCCGGTGATGAGGGACTGCTCGGAGCGCAGGTAGGGGTCGTGCGGCGGGGCCACGCGGGCGCGGGCGGTGAGCAGCGCCGCGACCGCGTCCCGGCTGTCGATCATCTCGGTGGGCAGGTCGGGGTTGGACAGGCCGGTGTGCCGGACCAGTTCCTCCGCGACGAGTTTCACGAGTTCGGGGTGGTCGACGCGCCGCCAGCCGCCGTCCGCGTGGACCTCGGGTCCGGCGGGCCGCCGCCGTCCGTACACGCGCAGCAGTCTGCCGCCGGGCAGCCGGTACACGCGGCGGGCGTCCGGTGCGGCGGGCTCCTCGACGGGCTCGGCCACCTCCCGCAGCAGGCAGTTCAGCAGGGGCGCCGCCGCGTAGGCGTCGGCGCGGTCCGTGACATCGTCGACGTCGTCGCGCGGGGCAGCGGCGGCGTCGGGGTCGGGCGGGGGAAAGGGATCCACGCGTTCCACTCGTTCTCTACGGTCCGTTCGGGCGGCGATGATCAGTATGTCTGCCGTCACCACCTGCCGTGACATCCCATGCGTACCCGAGGAGCCCGCCCGTGCACAGTCCCCCCACCGCCGAGGCCGCGGTCGCCGAGGAGCTGGCCGTCGTACGCCCCGGCCTCGTGTCCCGGTACGCGGCCGAGCTGCCCGGGGCCCGGGCGGCCGTCCTGACCCGGTTGTGGCGTGCGCTCACCCATGAACCGCTCCCCTGGCTCACGGACCGCGCGGACGGTCCCGACGGGCTCACGCTGCGCCTGTCGGACGGCCGCCGGCTGCACGGCCCGCGTCCGGACCCGTACGCCACCGCCGGGTACGTCCGCGCCGTACGACTCGACGAGGTGGCGTACGACGATCCGGCGCGGCTGATGACCGACCTCGCCGTGGCGCACGGCAGCGACTTCGCCGTCGAGCTCGGCCACAGTGTCGCCTCGTTGGCGCTGTCCCGGGCCGGGGCGCCGGCGCCCTCGGCCACGTGGCCGGTGCACGACTGGGAGTGGGAGCGGCGGGTGGTCGACGGGCATCCGTATCACCCCGGTTGCCGTTCCCGGCCGGGGTTCTCGGTGGCCGAACAGCTCGCCTACGGGCCCGAGCACGGGCCGCTGGTGCGGCTGGGGCTGCTGCCGGTGACGGCAGGCGAGTGCCTGGTGACGGGTGACTGGCCGGACGAACTGCGGGACGGTGAGCGGCTGTTGGTGCCGACGCATCCCTGGCAGGCGGAGCATGTGCTGAAGCGGGCGTGCGACACCGGGATCGACGCGCGTCCGCTGATGTCCCTGCGCACGCTGGAGCTGCCGGGCGCGTTCGACGAGCCCTGCGGACCGCATGTGAAGACCGCGCTGAGCGCCCGGCTGACGTCGTCGGTGCGGGACATCTCCGTCACCTCCGTCGCGCTGTCCGCGACCCTGTCGGCGTTCGCGGAGACACTGGCCGCACGGCTGGACGGTCTGCTCCACATCACCCGCACCCTGGGCGCGGTCAGCGCCAACTCCCCCGACATCGCCGCGGTGTTGCGGGAGTCGCCGCGGGCGTACGCGGCCCCGGGCAGTGGTGAGCGTGTGGTGCCGGTGGCCGCGCTCTCCAGCACCGGGCTGTCCGACTCCCCCGCCTGGCTCGCCGACTTCACCCGTCTCGCGCTCACGGTGGGGCTGCGGCTGCTGGATCTTGGGGTGGCGCTGGAGGCGCACGGCCAGAACCTCCTGGTGGTGCTGTCCGCGAGCGGCGCGCCCGTGCGGTTGGTCTACCGGGACCTCGCCGACATCCGGGTGAGCCCGGCGCGGCTGGCCCGGCACGGCATCCCGGTCCCGGAGCTGACCGGACGCGTCGTCACCGACGACGTGACGGCCCTGCGCCGCAAGCTGTTCGGTTCGCTGGTGGCCGGTTCGCTCGCCGGTACGGCGGGGTCGGCGGCGGCGTTGCGGGGGGCGCTGGAGAGCGCCGTACCGGATCTGCCGCGCACGCCGGACCTCGTCGCACTCGTCGAAGAGCCGGTGCCCGCCAAGGCGTTGACGCTGATGCGGCTGTCGCCGGGGACGCCCGGGGACCAGTGGACCGGGCTGCCCAACCCGCTGCGCTGATCGGCCGTTTTGGAGCCCGGCGCCGCCGGTCAATAGGATCCGCCGATGATCACAAGTAAACGGCTGGCGGCGGGAGTGTGCGCCCTGCTCGCCGCCCTGACGGCCGGGATCGCGTTCCCGGTCGCGGCGGCCGCCGACGAGACCACCGCCGACGCGCCGAAGGTCGACCTCGTCCTCGACGTGAGCGGTTCGATGCGAGCGAAGGACATTGACGGCCAGTCGCGGATGGCCGCGGCGAAGCAGGGCTTCAACGAGGTGCTGGACGCCACTCCCGAGGAGGTCCGGCTCGGTATCCGCACGCTGGGCGCCAACTACCCGGGGGACGACCGCAAGACGGGCTGCAAGGACACCGCGCAGCTGTACCCGGTCGGCCCACTGGACCGTACCGAGGCGAAGACGGCGGTGGCGACCCTCACGCCCACCGGCTGGACGCCCATCGGACCCGCCCTGCTGAAGGCGGCCGAGGACCTCGACGGCGGTGAGGGCTCCAAGCGGATCGTGCTGATCACTGACGGCGAGGACACCTGCGCCCCGCTCGACCCGTGCGAGGTGGCCCGCGAGATCGCCGCCAAGGGCATCGGGCTGACCATCGACACGCTCGGCCTGGTGCCGAGCACCAAGCTGAGCCGACAGCTCAGCTGCATCGCCGAGGCGACCGGCGGTACCTACACCTCGGTGGAGCACACGGACCAACTCACCGACCGCGTCAACCAGTTGGTGGACCGGGCGGCCGATCCGGTGGTGACACCGGTGGCGACGCGGGGCGCCGACGCGTGCCCGAAGGCCCCCACCCTCAGGTCGGGCCTGTACACCGACCGCGAGGAGTTCGGCCAGGAGCGCTGGTACCGCGTGGAGGTGCCTGCGGGCCAGGAGCTGCGCGCCTCGGTGAGCGTGGCGGCCGACCGGACCGTCAACCCCGACTACGGGGCGCTGCTGCGGGCCGTCACCGTGCACGGCCGTGAGATCGTGCGCGGCGAGGCCGCGGGCAACGGCCGTACGGACGTCATCTCCACCGGGCTGCGCTACCCGAAACCCGAGCGGGACGACGACGACAGCGACAAGCCGGACACCGAGACGGTGTGCCTCCAGGTGACCAACTCCTTCTCGGCGGCCTCCGGGGTGAAGGTCACGCCGGGCATGCCGCTGGAACTGACCGTCGATGTGGTGGACGGGCCGAGCGACGCGAGCGATGTGGCCTCCTTCGGCCTCGGACGCGGCTGGTGGCTGCTCGGTGTACTGATCCTCACCGGCTTCCTCGCCGGTCTCGTCTGGGGCTGGCTGTCGCGCTGGCGGGTCGCGGTCTGGAGGACCAACTGATGCGAGTCACACGCGCGTTGAGCGCTTCGCTGCTGATGCTCGGGCTGGCCGTGTCTCCGGCGGCAGCCGACTCCTCGCCGTCCCCGAGCGCGTCCGGCGACGGTTCGGCGCCCGCCGCCGCGGGCACCTCGTTCCGTACCGCGACCGAGATCGAGCAGGGCCGGACGGTCACCGCGAACGGATCCGCGGGCGACTACATGTACTGGTCGTTCCCGGCGGACGCGGGCCAGCGCCCCACCGTCGGGGCGAAGGTGAAGCTGCCCGCGGCGCACGCCGCCGAGACCTGGCAGATCGACGTGTACGACGGTCTGCGCCGGCGTCAGTCCTGCCAGTACGGCGCGCAGACGCGCACCGTCGCGGCGGGCACCGCGTCCGTACAACTGACCTGTGTGCTGCGCACGGTCCGCGCCTGGTCGGAGCCGTGGGCGAACGACCCGCTGCCCGGCACGTACTACGTCCGGCTGACGGCCGTCGACCTCACCACGGCCGACCTGGGCCTGACCGTCGACACGGAGCTGCGGGTCGACTCGAAGGACATCGGCGGGTCGGCCGCCGTGGACGGCTCGCTGGCGAAGCCGCTGGTACCGGGCATCGCGGTCGCGTCGGAATCCGACAACTCCGAGTCCGACACGTCCGATTCCGACACGTCCTCCGACGCGGACAGTTCGTCGGACTCCCCCGTGCTGTCCGCGATCGAGCCCGATGACGGCTGGTCCTCCGGCTGGTGGTCCGACCGGTGGGTGTGGACCGCGCTCGGCGGGGTGCTGGCCGCGCTCGCCGGGGTCGGCGGCTACCGGCTGACCCGGGGCACGGGGCGGCCGTCGCGGGTGCCGCCGGGCGCCTGACGGTTCATCGGAGGAGGCCCGTCGCGTGGTGCCGCGGCGGGCCTCTCCCGTGTCCTGCGACCTGTCCATGCGCGGGACACGTCGCCCATCGCCGGACATGAGCCGCCACCTCGTGCAACGTCACGTCACGTCACATGTCCCGCAACGCCTTCGCCAACGTGCCGTCGCCGGTCACCTCGACGCGACCCGCTCGCACCGCCTCGGTCACGCTCAACTCGCCCCGTGCGATCGCCGTGCAGGTGGCCGTGTCCAGCACCAGCCGGGCGTCGGGCTCACCGGGGGCGGGGCCGTCGCCGTACACGGGACCGTCCTCGGCGCCGAGCAGGAGATGGAACTCCCCTTCCTCCAGCCGCACTTCGACGACACCCTCGCCCTCGACGGCACGCAGCAGCGGCAGCGCGAACCAGTGCGCGCGCACCGCGTCGGTGGGCTTCCGCTCTCCCAGCTCGGCCACACCCCAGGCCCCCAGTGCCTGCAGCACCGGCAGCAACTGCCGCCCGCGTGCGGTGAGTTCGTACACCGTGGCCGCACCGGGCGGCGGCAGCCTGCGCCGGGTCGCGAGGCCGTCCCGCTCCATGTCCCTCAGCCGTGAGGCGAGGACGTCCGTGCTCACGCCCGGCAGGTCGGCATGCAGGTCCGTGTAGCGGCGCGGTCCGGCCAGCAGTTCGCGGACGATCAGCAGGGTCCAGCGGTCGCCGACGACGTCGAGCGCCCGGGCCGCGGAACAGTACTGGTCGTAGCTTCGGCGAGGTGACATGCGACGCAGTCTAAACAAGTTGTTGGACTTTCCAAGCTCATGCTTGGTAAAACCAAGCAACACCACGAACCGGAGGGGCGTAAGCGCATGGAGTTCCGGCAGTCGAACAAGCTGAGCGAGGTCTGTTACGAGATCCGCGGCCCGGTGATCGAGCACGCCGACGCACTGGAGGCGGCGGGCCACAGCGTGCTGCGCCTGAACACCGGCAACCCCGCGCTGTTCGGCTTCGAGGCGCCGGAGGAGATCCTCCAGGACATGATCCGCATGCTGCCCCAGGCGCACGGCTACACCGACTCGCGCGGCGTCCTCTCCGCCCGCCGGGCGGTGGCGGGCCGTTACCAGTCGCTGGGTCTGCAGGTCGGCGTCGACGACGTCTTCCTCGGCAACGGCATCTCCGAGCTGATCTCGATGGCCGTACAGGCGCTGGTCGAGGACGGCGACGAAATCCTCATCCCGGCCCCCGACTTTCCCCTCTGGACGGCCGTCACCACCCTCGCGGGCGGCAAGGCGGTGCACTACCTCTGCGACGAGCAGGCCGACTGGTACCCGGACCTGGACGACATGGCGTCCAAGATCACGGACCGCACCAAGGCCGTGGTCATCATCAACCCGAACAATCCCACCGGCGCGGTCTACCCGAAGGAGATCATCGAGGGCATCCTCGACCTCGCCCGCCGGCACGGCCTGATGGTCTTCGCCGACGAGATCTACGACCAGATCCTGTACGACGACGCCGTGCACCACTCGGTCGCCGCGCTCGCCCCCGACCTGGTGGTCCTGACCTTCTGCGGCCTGTCGAAGACGTACCGGGTGGCCGGCTTCCGGTCGGGCTGGCTGGTGGTCACCGGACCGAAGCAGCACGCGAAGAACTACCTGGAGGGCCTGACCATGCTGGCCTCCATGCGGCTGTGCGCCAACGCACCCGCGCAGTACGCCATCCAGGCCGCGCTCGGCGGCCGCCAGTCCATCCACGAACTGACCGCGCCCGGCGGCCGTCTGCACGAACAGCGCACCGTGGCCTGGGAGAAGCTCAACGAGATCCCGGGCGTGTCCTGTGTGAAGCCGAAGGGCTCGCTGTACGCGTTCCCGCGTCTCGACCCCAAGGTCCACAAGATCCACGACGACGAGAAGTTCGTCCTCGACCTGCTGCTGAGGGAGAAGATCCAGGTGGTCCAGGGCACCGGCTTCAACTGGCCGACCCCCGATCACTTCCGCATCCTCACCCTCCCCCACGCGGACGACCTGGAGGCGGCCATCGGGCGGATCGGGCGGTTCCTCGGGGGGTACCGGCAGTGACGCCCTCCTAATCTGGGGCGTATGACTGATCTCTTCCTGGTGCGGCACGGTGAGACCGAGTGGTCGCGGTCGGGCCGGCACACCGGCCGGACGGACGTCCCGCTGACCGAGCAGGGCCGTGCCGAGGCGCGGCGGCTGGTTCCGCTGATCCGGTCGCACCGGATCAGGGCCGCCCTCGTCAGCCCGCTGCGGCGGGCCAGGGAGACCGCGGAGCTGATCGGGCTGCCCGACGCGCGGGTCGA
Source organism: Streptomyces sp. NPDC005263 (assembly GCF_042872365.1). Classification (NCBI taxonomy): domain Bacteria; kingdom Bacillati; phylum Actinomycetota; class Actinomycetes; order Kitasatosporales; family Streptomycetaceae; genus Streptomyces; species Streptomyces sp. NPDC005263. The sequence continues at coordinate 362,702 of NZ_JBIAKJ010000008.1, forward strand.
CACCGACCTCGTCGAGTGGGACTACGGCGGCTACGAAGGGGTCACGACCGCCGAGATCCAGCGCACCCGACCGGACTGGTTCCTGTTCACGGACGGGGTCGCACCCGGGCCGCCGGACCGCCCCGGGGAGAGCCCGGAGCAGGTCGGCGAGCGTGCCGACCGCGTACTGGCCACGGCGGACGCGGCCGCCGCCGACACCGAGGGCGCGGTCGTCCTGGTGGCGCACGGGCACTTCCTGCGCGTCCTCACCGCCCGGCGGCTGGGGCTGTCCGCGGCGCACGGCGCGCTGTTCCAACTGGCGACGGGAACGCTGGGCCGCCTGGGCACGGAACACGGGCGGCCGGTGATCGCCGAGTGGAATGTCAGACCCGGCTCGTAGTCTCGGACACAGGTGGGCCCACGCCCCCGAGCCGGGAGGGAGCAGGCCGTGACACGACCGCCGACCGCCGCGCAACGGCGTGTCATCGACGGCGCCGATCCCGTCACCGGGCGCCTGCGGGGCACTCCGGCGCAGCTGGCGGCCCTGGTGAAGCACGGGCTCGCCTTCCGGCACCCGCGTCCGCCACACGACCACTTCCTGACGCCGGCCGGGCACCGGATACGGGAGGCGGTGCCCGAGGCTCCCGAGCCGCCGACGCCCCCGGCATCGGATGTCTTCACCGCCCGCGTCGGCGGCGAGGAGGAACCGCCGGGGCACTCCCCCGCCCGCGTCCGCGAGGTGCACAGCGCCTGGCAGGGCCTGCTGGAGCTGCGCCGGATGACCAACCCGGACGGCGCCACCGACCGGCCGTGCGGCTGGGAGCGCGCCCATCTCGTGCAGGCCGCCGCACTCGCCCTGGAGGCGGCCGGACACCGCCCCGCCGGGCCGGACGACGACGGCTACCGGGTGCGCGCCACCCCGCAGCCGGAGGCCGTCGCCGTGCGGGAGTCCGACCCCGAGGCGCTGCGCGGGTGCGCGGCCACCCTGGAGGCGGCGGGCTGGCAGGCCGGCGAGTACACGGAACCCCGCACGAGGGCTCGATATCTACTGGCGTCGCCACGCCGGACGAGATGAGCATGCCAAGATCGAGAGAAAGGGGAAGTCATGACCGAGCCGTTCTCCGTCCCCGTGACCGTCCGCGGCTACGAGACCGACGTCCAGGGGCATCTCAACCAGGCCGTCTACCTCAACTACGCGGAGCACGCCCGCTGGTCCCTGCTTCAGGCGGCGGGAATCAGCCAGTCCCGCCTCACCGGCAAGGGCGTCGGCCCGGTCGCCCTGGAGACCACCATCCGCTATCACCGGGAGCTGCTCGCCGGCGACGAGGTCGAGGTGACCTGCGCCTTCGAATGGGGTGAGGGCAAGACGTTCCGCATCCGGCAGGCGATCCGCAAGTCCGACGGCACGGTGGCGGCCGAGGTCACGGCGGTCGGCGGCCTGCTGGATCTGGAACAGCGCAGACTGGTGGCGGACCCGCGGCAGTACTTCAAGGAACTCGCCGCGGATCCGGCCGTGTTCGGGCTCTGACCGACCACGGACCGACCGCCACCACCGGCCTCACTCCGACACGAACGCCCCTCTGTGGTCCTCGGCCCACTCCCGGTACGTTCGCGCCGGTCGGCCCAGCACCTCCCGTACGTCCTCGGTGACAACGGCGTTGCCGCCCGCACGGACGAAGGCGGTGCCGCCCAGGACGCCCTCCGCCTGCGCCTCGTCGAGGCCCCAGGTACGCAGGAACTCGCGTGTCTCGTCCGGCGTGAGGTCGTGCGTGGTGACCGGGCGGCCGAGGACCGCGGCGAGCACGGCGGCCTGGCCGGGAACGCTGATCGTCTCCGGGCCGGTCAGCGTGTACGTCCGTCCCGAGTGCCGCTCCTCGACGAGGGCCCGCACCGCCACTTCGGACACGTCCCGCGGGTCGATCACCCCCTGCAGCCCGTCCCCGGTCATGTTCGGCACCGGCTCGCCCGCTCCGATCGGTCGCGCCCAGCTCAGCGTGTTGGAGGCGAAGGAGGAGGGGCGCAGCACCGTCCACTCGGCCCCGCTGTCCCGAAGGGCACGCTCCCCGGCGAGGTGCCAGGTGCCGGACGGGCCCACCCCGGGATCGCCGGTCGCGATCGCGGAGAGCTTCACCAGCCTGCGCACTCCCGCCGCCCCGGCCGCGGCCACCAGGTCCTGGTCGTGCCGCGTGTCCGGACCCGGCACCCCCACCAGGAACGCGGCCGTCGCCCCGGACATCGCCGCGTCCAGCGAGCCCTGGTCGAGGTAGTCCCCGCGCACCACCTCCACCCCGGCCGGCACCTGTGCCCGCGCCGGATCACGGGTCAGCGCGCGCACCTTCTCCCCACGCGCCGCGAGTTGTCGTACGACGTCACTTCCGATGGTGCCCGTGGCACCCGTCACCAGGATCATGTCTCCACGGTGGCGGGGCGCGGGCCTTTGGCTCTAGGAAATACCGGCACGGTTGCGCGGCCCGCGCTGGCGGGCCGTGCGCTTACCGTGGGAGGGTGACCGACGCCCTCGCCGAGCGCCCCCTGACCGTCCCCGACGCGCTGCACCCCTGGATCTCCGGTATCGAATCGGTGGCCGTCCGCGGGGAGTTGCCGGATTCCTTCACCCATGTTCCGGACACCGCGACCCAGTTGGTCGTACGGATGGAGGAGGACGGCCGCCGTGACGCGCTCGTCGTCGGCCCGCGCGCCCGTGCCTCGTACCACGCGGACGCCGATCGGCGAGTGCGGTCCTGTGTGCGACTGCGGCTGGGGCCGGGGACGGTGCGGCCCTTGCTCGGCACCCCGGCGGTCGACCTCGTCGGGCAGGTCCTGCCCCTGGGCACCCTGCCGGCCAGCACGGCTCGGCAACTCGCCGAAGAGCTGCTGGAGTTGACCGCGGAAGAGCTGCCGGCACATCTGGCGCGCGCCCTGCCCGGCCGGCTCGCCCCGGCCGTCGACCGCTCGCGGACCCTGCTGCTGCGGGCCGCCGTGGATGCCCTCTCGACCCGGCCCGGACGCGTTCCCGCGCAGGTCAAGGACGTGGCGCGCGATCTCGCGGTCAGCGAGCGGCAGCTACGCAACCTCTTCGCCGAGGGTGTCGGCCTCTCCCCCAAGCACTACGCCCGCATCGACCGCGTACGGCACGTGCTGACGCACGCGGAGAGCGCCCCGTGGGCCCAACTCGCCGCCGCCACCGGTTACTACGACCAGTCGCACATGACGTCGGACTTCCGCACCCTGATGGGCGTGCCGCCGCGTTCGTTCTTCACGGGGCGCCTCCCACGGCCGCGGCCCTGTCAGGCGTTCGACCGGCGCTGAAGACGGCGGCCGTCGGAGGTGTTCAGCCCCGCCCGGCGATCCGTGCGAGCCGCTGGGCCTCCGCCCGTGTGGAACGCGCGATCGCGTCCTCGTCGGCGGTGCGGAGCCGTCCGTTCTCCACGATCTGGTGGCCGTTGACGAACGACGCCGTGACCGGCGCCGCCGCGCCGAAGACCAGCGCGGTCACCGGGTCGGCGATGGAGGCGTGGGCGAGGGTGTCGAGTTTCCAGAGGACCAGGTCGGCGAGCTTGCCCGGTTCCAGGGAGCCGATCTCGCGTGCGCGGCCCAGGACTTGGGCACCGCCGAACGTGCCGAGGCGCAGGGCCTGACGGGCGTTCAGGGCGGCCTCGCGATGGGCGCCGAGGCGGTTGACGAGGAGCGCGTTGCGCAGTTCGGTGTGGAGTTCGCCGGACTCGTTGGATGCCGTGCCGTCGACGCCGAGGCCGACGGGGATGCCGGCCTTCAGCATGTCGGGGACGCGGGCGATGCCGGCGGCGAGGCGGGCGTTGGAGGAGGGGCAGTGGGCGACACCCGTCCCCGTACGGGCGAAGGCGTCGATGTCGGAGTCGTTCATGTGGACGCAGTGCGCCATCCACACGTCCTCGCCGAGCCAGCCGGTGGACTCGAAGTAGTCGGTCGGGCCCATCCCGAACTGCTGGTGGCAGAACGCCTCCTCCTCGACCGTCTCCGAGCCGTGGGTGTGCAGCCTCACGCCGAGACGGCGGGCCAACTCGGCGCCCTGCTTGAGCAGTTCGGTGGAGACGGAGAAGGGTGAGCAGGGCGCGACGGCCACCTGGGTCATCGCGTCGAAGGCGGTGTCGTGGTGCTCCTTGACGGTCTCCTCGGTCGCGGCGAGGGCGCCGTCGAGGGTCTCGACGGCGAAGTCCGGGGGCAGGCCGCCGTCCTTCTCGCCGAGGTCCATGGAACCGCGGGCGAGGGTGAAGCGGACACCCATCTCGCGGGCGGCGCGGATGATGGCGCCGGAGAGGTCGCCGGAGCCCCGCGGGAAGACGTAGTGGTGGTCCATGGCGGTGGTGACACCGCCGCGCGCCATCATCGCGAGCGAGCCCTCGGCGGCCGCCCGCACCATCGGTTCGTCGATGCGTGCCCAGGTCGGGTAGAGCGCGACGAGCCAGTCGAAGAGGTTGTGGTCGGTGGCCAGGCCCCGGGTGATCCACTGGTAGAAGTGGTGGTGGGTGTTGACCAGGCCGGGGGTGACCAGGTGTCCGGTGGCGTCGATACGGCGGTCGACGTTCTCCAGGCCCTCGGGGGCCCTGCCCGCGCCGAGCGACTCGATGCGGTTGCCGGCGAGGACGACGTACCCGCTCGCGTGCGTGGTGTCGTCGGCGTCGACGGTGGCGATCGCGGCGTTCTCGATCACGGTGCGGCGGTCTGCTGTCATGAGTTCGTCCTTCAGAGGTTGGTGAGGTCCGCCGGGATCTTCGCCTCGCAGCCGTCCCGCAGGACGGTGGCCTCGATCAGGCCGTACGGGCGGTCCGCGGCCACATACACCTCGTTGTCGTTCGTGAGCCCGAACGGCTCCAGGTCCACCAGGAAGTGATGCTTGTTCGGGAGGGAGAAGCGGACCTCGTCGATCTCGTCGCGGTGGTCGATGATGCGCGAACCCATCTGGTACAGGGTCTGCTGGAGCGACAGCGAGTACGTCTCCGCGAAGGCCTCCAGCATGTGCCTCTTCACCTGCTCGTAGGACTGGTCCCAGTCGGGCGTCGAGTGCCCGTCGTCGGTCCAGTTGAAGCGCCAGCGGCCGGAGACGTCGGTGGCGAGGATACGGTCGTACGCCTCGGGAAGGGTCGTGTACCTGTCCTTGGCGTAGCCCGAGAACTCCGAGTCGGTCGAGTTCATGACGGTCAGGTCCTTGAGCCCGGAGACGACCTCCCACCGGGAGCCGTCGTAGGTGACCTGGGTGAGCCGGGTCTCCCGGCCCGTGCGGACGAAGGAGTGCGCGCCCTCGCCGGAGTGCTCGATGCGCTCCCAGCCGTACTCCTCGACGCGGATACGGGCCGTTCGGATCGGCTCCTGCGAGGTCACGAAGTGGCGGGCGAGGTGGATGCCGAACTGCTCGGCGGACTCGATGCCGTACTGCTTGGCGAACGCGTACACGGTGTTCTTGGTGGTGTCGGTCGGCAGGACGGTGGCGTTCGAGCCCGAGTAGTGGACCTCGTCCATGTCGCCGGAGAGCGACACGGAGACGTTCAGGTCCTTGATGTGGTGGGTGGCGCCGTCCCGCGTGATCCTGACGACTCGGTTCTCGGCCTTGCCGTACTGGTTCGGTCCCAGAATGGGCATGGAGCTAGCTCCCTCGGTATACGGAGTAGCCGAACGGGCTGAGCAGCAGCGGCACGTGGTAGTGCTCGCCCGGCACGACGGCGAACGTGATCGCCACCTCCGGGAAGAACACCCCGGCACCGCCGTCCCGATGCGCGGGGGCGTCCTGCTGCGCCTCGGCTTGCTTGTTCGCGGATGTCTCCCAGTACGGCTCCACCGCGAAGTCGAGCCGTACGTGTGCGGTGCCCTCGGGCAGCGCCGGCAGGTCCTTGCACCGTCCGTCCGCGTCCGTCGCGGAGCCGCCGAGCGCCTGCCAGGGCGCGTCGGGCCCGGAGCGTGCGGCGAGCCGGACGGCGACGCCCGCGGCGGGGCGGCCGGCGCTGGTGTCGAGGATGTGGGTCGACACCGAGGCGGTGGTGCTGGTGCTCATGGTCACATGTCCCCTTCGGTCGTCGACGTCGGACATCTTCAGCCCTCGTCAGTCCTCGTCGGCCCTCGTCGGCCCTTGTCGGCCCTTGTCAGTCCTCGTCGACCAGGCGGGCGAGGCGGATACGGTTGATCTTGCCCAGTTCGGTGCGGACGATCTCCCGCTCCCGCTCCGGCGGGTTCCCGATCCGTTCCTTGACCGCGTCCCGCATCTGTTCGCCGGTCCGTCCGGTGGCGCAGATCAGGAAGACATGGCCGAACCGGTCCTGGTAGGCCAGGTTCAGGTCGAGCATCTCCGCTCTGAGCTCCTCGGAGGCGTCGGCCATGCCGCGCTGTTCGCGCGTCGAGGTGGGGTCGCCGGGCTCGGGGCGGCCGATCGGCGGGTGCCCGGCCATCGCCTCCGCGAGGTCCTCGGGGGTCAGTTCGGCCGTCGCCGTGTCGCCGGCGGCGTAGAGGCTGCCGGTGTCGGCGTACGGGCGGGCGGCGAGCAGCCGCGTCACCCATGCCGTGGACGCGCACACCTCGTGGAGTTCGGCGGAGGCGGCGTGCTCCTCCAGGGCGTTGAACCTGGCCAGGCCCGGGGGCGTGGAAGTCGACGTCACGGGAGCCTCCGTGGCCGCGAAGGGCCTTCGTGCTGAACGGGCTGGGGCCAGCTAACGCCCCTCCACGCCATCACGTCAACACTTTGTTGAAAATTTGGCCCAAGGCCCGGGCTCCGCTCAGCCCTCTTTTTCGCGGTTCAGGTAGTTGTAGACCGTGAAGCGGCTCACCCCGAGCGCGCCCGCGACGGTTTCCACACCGTGCCGCACCGAGAAGGCGCCCCGCGCCTCGAGCATCCGGACGACCTCCTGCTTGGCCTTGCGGTCCAGGTCCGCCAGGGGTTTGCCCTTCTTGCGCTCCAGGGCGGCCAGGATGTGGTCCAGGGAGTCCGCGAGCTGCGGCAGCCGTACGGCGACGACCTCCGCCCCCTCCCAGGAGAGCACGACGTCGTCCGGGCCCGCCTCGTCCGGCGCGAGGATCTCGCCGCCCATGGCGTCGACCAGCGGCTTCACGGCCCCGATGAAGGACTCACCCCCGGCGCCGGTCACTCGGCACCCTCTCCGATCACGTTGAGCTGGAGGGAGATGCGGGTGGCACCGGACTCCAGGGTCCGGCGGAGCAGCGCGTCCACGGCGGCGAGCACGGCGTCGGCGCCCCCCTCGGCCGTGTTGCCGAAAGGGCCGACGTCCACCGCGTCGAGCTCGGCCGCCTCGACGACCTGGCGGGCCACCACCGCGTGCGTGGGCGCCTCATCGAGGTCGAAGGGCTCCGTCGTGAACTCCACTCGCAATCGCACGCGCTCAACCTAACCCGCGGTCGCGCTTTCCGCCCCGGCCCTCTTGACAAGCTCTTACGCCGGGCGGCAATCTTCCATTAAGCAGAAATGAATTTCCGTATTACGGAAAAATGGAAAGAGTCAAGGGAAGGGAGCGTCAGGGCCGATGCCAGGATCCCCATCGAGCACAGCCGCAGCGCAGCGCTTCAACGTCAACCTGTCGATCCTCTTCACGGAACTCCCGCTCCTGGAGCGTCCCGCGGCCGCCGCGGCGGCCGGTTTCACCGCGGTCGAGCTGTGGTGGCCCTGGGTCGACTCCCCCGTCCCCGAACGGTCCGAGCTCGACGCTCTGAAGAGGGCGATCGAGGACGCGGGCGTCCAGCTCACCGGCCTGAACTTCTACGCCGGTCAGCTGCCCGGGCCGGACCGGGGCTCCCTGTCGGTCCCGGGCGCGGAGGCGCAGCGGTTCCGGGCCAACGTCGACGTGGTCGCCGAATTCGCCGAGTCGCTGGGCTGCGAGGCGCTCAACGCCCTCTACGGCAACCGTGTCGACGGCGTGGATCCGGCCGAGCAGGACACGCTCGCGCTGGAGAACCTGACTCTCGCGGCCCGGGCGGCGCGAACCATCGGCGCGACCCTGCTGATCGAGGCCCTCAACAAGCCCGAGTCGCCGAGGTACCCGCTGGTCAGCGCCTCCGCCGCCGTGGAGATCGTCGACCGGGTCAACGAGGCCACAGGGCTCGGCAACGCACGCTTCCTGATGGACCTGTACCACCTGTCGATGAACGGCGAGGACCTGCCGTCGGTGATCGACCGGTACGCGTCGAAGACCGGCCATGTGCAGATCGCCGACAACCCCGGACGCGGAGCGCCGGGCACCGGATCACTGCCCCTCGCAGACCTCCTCGGCCGCCTCGGGAAGGCGGGTTATCAGGGCTGGGTCGGCCTGGAGTACAAGCCGGGCGACCGGCCGAGCGCGGCGGCGTTCGACTGGCTGCCCGCCGAGGCCCGAGCCGCGCGCTGAGCGCCACCCCACCGACGTAGCGACGCAGGCAGAGAGGCACCGGCATGTCCACGAACCTCCCCAAGATCGCCTGGATAGGCCTCGGCATCATGGGCTCCCCCATGTCCGAGAACCTGATCAAGGCGGGTTACGACGTCACCGGCTTCACCCTGGAACAGGACAAGCTCGACCGACTGGCCGCCGCCGGCGGCAGCGCGGCCGGCTCGATCGCCGACGCCGTGCGGGACGCCGACGTGGTGATCACGATGGTGCCCGCCTCCCCGCAGGTCGAGGCCATCGCCTACGGTCCTGACGGCATCCTGGAGCACGCGCGCTCCGGTGCCCTGCTGATCGACATGTCGTCGATCACCCCGCAGACCTCCGTGGACCTGGCGAAGGCGGCACGGGCGAAGGGCATCCGCGTGCTGGACGCCCCCGTGTCCGGCGGTGAGGCCGGTGCGGTCGAGGCCGTGCTGTCCATCATGGTCGGCGGCGAGCAGGCCGACTTCGACGAGGCCGAGCCGATCTTCGAGGCCCTGGGCAGGACCGTCGTGCTGTGCGGTCCGCACGGCTCGGGCCAGACCGTGAAGGCCGCCAACCAGCTGATCGTCGCCGTGAACATCCAGGCGTGCGCCGAGGCCGTGGTCTTCCTGGAGAAGTCGGGCGTGGATCTGACGGCGGCCCTCGACGTCCTGAACGGCGGGCTGGCGGGCTCCACGGTGCTGGCGCGCAAGAAGGACAACTTCCTCAACCGTGACTTCAAGCCGGGCTTCCGTATCGACCTGCACCACAAGGACATGGGCATCGTCACGGACGCCGCCCGCGACGTCGGCGCGGCCCTGCCGGTCGGTGCCGTGGTCGCCCAGCTGGTCGCGAGCCTGCGGACACAGGGCGACGGCGGCCTCGACCACTCGGCGCTCCTGCGGGCGGTGGAGCGCCTGTCCGGCGCCCGGATCTGACCCCGCCCAGGCACGCCGGGGTGCGGCGGCGCCCCTTCCGCAGGAGCCTGGGGGCATGGCACCAGCACACCCGGCACACCACCCGCACATCGTGGTCCGTCCCCCGGCCCTGGACGGCTCCCGGCGGGTCACCGTGGACGCCGAGAACGTCGGGGTCGCCTCCCACCTGGACGACGTCGTGGAGCTTCTGCGTCTCGCCGATCTCGACCAGGTCGAGGTCGAGGAGCGCGACATCGTCGAATGGCAGGGCGGCGGCCCCGACGACTGGCCGGGACTGTCCGAGCACCCCGAACGGTGAGAGCGGCTACGGCAGCGGTCGTACGCCGACTACGGAACCCTCAAATCAACCTCTGAACCCGCGCCCGGAGGCTTCAACTGCCCCCGGGCGTGGGCACATTCTGGTCACACGGGGCCCGCCGGCACGGGGGCGGCGGACCCCGTGCCAGGGGGTGCCATGAACAGCGGTGCGACGGTCCGGCTCAAGCCGCACGAGGTCGCGCTGCTGCGGGGCGGTCCCCGCGCCGCCGTCACGGTCGCCGTGCTGGCCCTGCATTTGCTGGGGGCTGTCGAGGCCGGCCGACCGGGCACGGTACGGGTCTCGGGGGAGCCCGGCGGCGCGGGGCAGGCCCTGTCCCCGCTGTCCGATGCGGTGCTCGCGGCCCTTCAACAGCCCTCCGGGGTAGCCGAGTTGCTCGGCCGGACGGCCGTACGCCAGGCCCTGGACGAGGTCCGCGACAGCCTGCTGTCGGCCGGCTTGCTGCGTACCCTCCCGCCGCGCCGCACCCGCGCCGGGCGGCGCGCGCTCGACGCCCTGTACGCCGATCACCCGCTGCCGGCCGGCCGACGGGGTCTGTCCACGGAGGACACCCTGATGGCGGTGGCCCTGCACGGCGATCCGGCCCTGACCGTCCTCACGGCACGCTTCGCCCTTCGGGCCGGCCTGACCGCCCGCGCGGAGGTCGCGGGCAAGGGGCTGGTGCGGCACTCCGAACGTTCGCCGTACTCCTGCGGCGGTGTCACGGACTGAGGCCACGCCGAAAGGCGGCCGGACCTCCCCGGTGGGCCGCCCTTCGTGGGGTGACGGTCGGCTGTCAGACCTTCAGCGTCCTGATCGAGGTCGGGGCATGCGCCGGCTCGGTCGCGAGCTCCTCGAACTCGACGACCTCACTGATGTCGTTCGTCCTCGACATCGCGATGTTGGTGACCCGCTCCAGGATGGCCTCGACGACCACCGGGACCCGGTACTCGGCGGCGAGTTTCTTCGCCTGCTCGAAGGCCGCGCCCAGCTCGTTCGGGTCGGTCACCCGGATCGCCTTGCAGCCGAGGCCCTCGGCGACCTTGACGTGGTCGACGCCGTAGACCCCCAGCTCGGGCGAGTTGGTGTTCTCGAACTCCAGGTTGACCTGGAAGTCGATGTCGAACGCCAGCTGCGCCTGCCGGATCAGGCCCAGGTAGGAGTTGTTCAGCAGGACATGGACGTACGGGATCCGGTGCTGCGCCCCGACCGCCAGCTCCTCGATCATGAACTGGAAGTCGTAGTCGCCGGACAGGGCGACGACGGACGCCTGAGGGTCGGCCTTCGCCACGCCCAGCGCGGCGGGGACGGTCCAGCCCAGCGGGCCCGCCTGGCCGCAGTTGATCCAGTGCCGCGGCCGGTAGACGTGCAGCATCTGGGCGCCGGCGATCTGCGAGAGGCCGATCGTGGAGACGTACCGGGTCTGCGGTCCGAAGGCCCTGTTCATCTCCTCGTAGACGCGCTGCGGCTTGATCGGGATGTCGTCGAAGTGCGTACGGCGCTGGAGTGTCGCCTTCTTCTCCTGCGCGGCGGCGGCCCACTCGGAGCGGTCGGGCAGGCTGCCCGCGTCCCTCGACTCCCTCGCCACCGCCACGAACAGCTCCAGGGCGGCCTTGGCGTCGGAGGTGATGCCGTAGTCCGGGGCGAAGATCCTGCCGATCTGGGTGGGCTCGATGTCGACGTGGACGAATGTCCGGCCGGCCGTGTAGACGTCCAGCCTGCCGGTGTGGCGGTTGGCCCAGCGGTTGCCGATGCCGAGGACGAAGTCGGACTCCAGGAAGGTCGCGTTGCCGTGGCGGTGCGAGGTCTGCAGGCCCACCAGGCCGGCGTTGAGTTCATGGTCGTCGGGCAGGACACCCCAGCCCATCAGGGTCGGGACCACCGGGATGCCGGTCAACTCGGCGAACTCGACGAGGAGTTCGGCCGCGTCGGCGTTGACGACCCCGCCGCCGGCCACGATCAGCGGCCGGCGGGACGCGTTCAGCATCCCGATCGCCCTCTCGATCTGGGCGCGGGTCGCGGCGGGCTTGTAGGGCACGAGCGGCTCGTAGGTCTCGGGGTCGAACTCGATCTCGGTGAGCTGGACGTCGATCGGCAGGTCGATGAGGACCGGGCCGGGACGGCCGGAGCGCATGAGGTGGAAGGCCTGCTGGAAGACGCCCGGGACCTGCGCGGCCTCCAGGACGGTGGTCGCCCTCTTGGTCACCGGCTCGGCGATCGAGGCGATGTCGACGGCCTGGAAGTCCTCCTTGTGGATCACGGCCGTCGGGGCCTGGCCCGTGATGCACAGGATCGGGACGGAGTCGCCGGTCGCGGAGTACAGGCCGGTGATCATGTCGGTGCCGGCGGGGCCTGAGGTGCCGACGCAGACACCGATGTTGCCCGGGTGGGTGCGCGTGTAGCCCTCGGCCATGTGCGAGGCGCCCTCGACATGCCGGGCGAGGGTGTGGTGGATGCCGCCGGAGGCCTTGAGTGCCGCGTAGAAGGGGTTGATCGCCGCGCCGGGGACACCGAACGCGTCGGTGACGCCCTCACGCTTGAGGATCTCAACTGCCGCGCGGGCAGCGGTCATTCGAGCCATCAGTACTCCTGCTTCGGCTGCCGGATTCGCACTCCCGTCGCGCCCCGTCGCGAATACTTCCGTATTGTGGAAAGTAAATTCTGCGATCTGGAATTAATGTAAGTGGGCGGTCGAAGGCAGTCAAGAGACGGACAGGCGGGGGCATCCTGGAGGACGATGTGGGCCATGTCCGAGAGCGTTCCGCTGCGCTGCCCGGCCTGTCGGCGCGAGCATCTCTACGCGGCACCGTCGTATCCGTGCGCGTGCGGCGCACCCGTCACCCCGCACCTCGACCGGCGTGGGACGGCCACCGCCGTCACCCACCGCGCCTGGGAGGAGGAGTGGATCACCGTGCGCTGCGAGTCCTGCGGGCACGACGGCCAGTGGCCGCGTCCCGAGCTCGGCTGCCCGTGCGGGACGGTCCTGCGGGTCACGGTCGCGGGGGCGGTGGCCGAAGCGGTGGCCGGGACGGTGGCCGGGGCCGAGGCGCCCCCGGGCCCGGCCCCGGAAGCCCGTCCGGCACTCCGGCGCCCCTTCCAGCCCGTGGCGATCCGTACCGCCCGGGACGCGGTGACGGCGACCGCCCTGTATCTGCGCTGGCTCGGCTACCGGGACATCCGCCGCGCCGACCAGCGGCCGCCCTCCGGTATCGGCATCGCCGCGCGCGGTCTGCTGGCCCAGGTGGACCCGACCGTGCGGCCGGCCTCCGTGCGGGACGTGGAGTGCCTGTGGCTGACGGCCATGACGGAGTCCTCGCGCTGCGTCTACTTCTCCCTCGCCGGGTACGCGGACGACGCCCGCGGACGCGCCGACCGCCTGGGGGTTCCGTTGTTCGTGCTGGACCTCACCGGCACGCCCCGCGCGGTCAACGACATGGCGGACCAGCTCGACGCGTCGGGAACGGCGTGAGAGCCCGCTGGGAGAGTCAGTCCTCGGGGGTGGCGGGCGCGGCCCACTTCTCCCGCAGCTCCACCTTCCGCACCTTCCCGGACACCGTCATGGGAAAGGAGTCGAGGATCTGGAGCCGGCTGGGGATCTTGTAGTGCGCCAGCTCTCCCTCGCAGAAGGCCCGCAGCTCCTCCAGGGTGAGGGGGTCGGCCGGATCGCCCGGGATGACGCAGGCGAGGACCTCCTCGCCGTAGCGCTCGTGCGGTACGCCGACGACCTGGACGTCCGCGATCCTCGGATGGGTGTGGAGGAACTCCTCGATCTCGCGCGGGTAGATGTTCTCGCCACCCCGGATGATCATGTCCTTGATCCGGCCGACGATCTCGGCGTACCCGTCCTCCCGCATCACCGCGAGGTCACCGGTGTGCATCCAGCGGCCCGGGTCGATGGCCTCGGCGGTCTTCTCGGGTTCGTTCCAGTAGCCGAGCATCACGCTGTAGCCGCGGGTGCACAACTCACCGGCCGTGCCGCGTGGTTGGGTGACACCGGTGGCCGGGTCGACGACCTTGACCTCGACGTGCGGCAGGACCCGGCCCACCGTGGCCGTGCGGTGCTCCAGGTCGTCGTCCCGCCGCGTCTGCAGGGACACCGGTGACGTCTCCGTCATGCCGTAGCAGATGGAGACCTCCGCCATGTGCATCTCGGCGACCACCCGTTTCATCACCTCCACCGGGCAGGGCGAGCCGGCCATGATGCCGGTGCGCAGCGAGGAGAGGTCGTAGGTGGCGAAGTCGGGGAGGTTCAACTCCGCGATGAACATGGTGGGGACGCCGTACAGGGAGGTGCAGCCCTCCTGCTGGACCGCGCGCAGGGTGGCCGCGGGGTCGAAGGAGGGGGCGGGGATGACGATGCAGGCGCCGTGCGAGGTCGCGGCCAGATTGCCCATCACCATCCCGAAACAGTGGTAGAAGGGCACCGGTACGCAGATCCGGTCCTGTTCGGTGTAGCCCACCAAATCCCCCACGAAATAACCGTTGTTGAGGATGTTGTGGTGGGAGAGGGTGGCGCCCTTGGGGAAGCCGGTGGTGCCCGAGGTGTACTGGATGTTGATCGGGTCGTCGCAGGACAGGTCCTGGTGACGGGCCTCGGGGGTCGCGCGGGCGATCAGCGCCTCCCAGCTGGGGTCGCCGAAGTACGCCACCTCCCGCAACCGCGGGCAGCTGCCGCGTACTTGGTCGACCATGGCCCGGTAGTCGCTGGTCCGGTGGCTGAGGGAGGCGAAGAGCAGGGAGATGCCGGCCTGCTGGAGGACGTACTCGACCTCGTGGGTGCGGTAGGCCGGGTTGATGTTCACCATGATCGCGCCGACGCGGGCGGTGGCGTACTGGACGAGCACCCACTCGGGGCAGTTGACCGCCCAGATGCCCACCCGGTCGCCCTTGACGACGCCGCTCGCCAGCAGCGCGGACGCCAACCGGTCGACGTCCGCGGCGAATCGGGCGTACGTCCAGCGCCGTCCGGACGGCACGTCGACGAGGGCCTCGCGCTCCGGCCAGGCCGCGACCGCCCGGTCCAGGTTGGCGCCGATGGTGTCGCCGAGCAGGGCGGTCCGGCCGGTGCCATGGGTGTACGACGGCTCACTCACCGGAAGTCCTCCTCGCGGTACTCGGCGTCCGAACCCGCGGCCGTGGCCTCGCGCAGTTCGATGCGGCGGATCTTGCCGGATACGGTCTTGGGCAGCGGCGCGAACTCCAGGCGGCGGACGCGCTTGTAGGGCGCGAGGGCGCTGCGGGAGTGCTCGAACAGCACCTTCGCGGTGTCGGGGCCGGGCTCCCAGCCCTCCGCCAGCACCACGTAGGCCTTCGGGACGGCGAGCCGCAGCTCGTCCGGCGCGGGCACCACGGCCGCCTCCGCCACCGCTTCGTGCTCCAGCAGCGCGCTCTCCAGCTCGAAGGGGCTGATCTTGTAGTCGGAGGCCTTGAAGACGTCGTCGGCGCGGCCCACGTAGGTGATGTAGCCCTCGGCGTCGCGCGCGCCGATGTCCCCGGTGCGGTAGAAGCCGCCGGCCATCGCCTCGGTCGTGAGGTCGGCGTCGCCGTGGTAGCCGGTCATCAGGCCGACCGGCCGCGCGGACAGGTCGAGCGCGATCTCGCCCTCCGCCGCGCCGGGCGCGCCCGACACCGGGTCGAGGAGTTCGACGCGGTAGCCGGGGCTGGGCCGGCCCATGGAACCGGTCTTGAGGGGCTGCCCCGGGCTGTTGGAGACCTGGACCGCCGTCTCCGTCTGCCCGAAGCCGTCGCGGACGGTCACGCCCCAGGACCGGCGGACCTGCTCGATGACCTCGGGGTTGAGGGGCTCACCGGCCGCGACGATCTCGCGCGGCGGGACGCGCAGCTGGGTCAGGTCGGCCTGGATGAGCATCCGCCACACGGTCGGCGGGGCGCAGAACGTGCTCACGCCGGCGCGGTCCATCTCCGCCATCAGCCGGGCCGGGTCGAAGCGCGTGTAGTTGTGGATGAACACGGTCGCCTCCGCGTTCCACGGCGCGAACAGGTTCGACCAGGCGTGCTTGGCCCAGCCGGGCGAGGAGATGTTCAGGTGGACGTCGCCGGGCTTCAGGCCGATCCAGTACATGGTCGCCAGGTGCCCGATCGGGTACGAGGTGTGGGTGTGCTCGACGAGCTTGGGGCGGGCCGTCGTACCGGAGGTGAAGTACAGCATCAGCGGGTCGTCCGCGAGGGTCGGCCCGTCGGGCAGGAACTCCGCCGAGGAGGCGTACGCGTCCTCGTACGGCTGCCAGCCCTCCGGCACACCGCCGACGGCGGTGCGCGTGTAGTCGCCGGGCACGTCGTCGAACTTGCCGGCGTCCTCGGCGCGCACGAGGACGTGCCGCACGTTCCCGCGCTCGACCCGGTCGCGCAGGTCGGCGGGGCCGAGCAGCGGGGTCGCCGGGATGACGACGGCCCGCAGCTTCATGGCGGCGAGCGCCGTCTCCCACAGCTCGGCCTGGTTGCCCAGCATGACCAGGATCCGGTCCTCGGCGCCCACCCCGCGCTCACGCAGCAGGTTCGCGACGCGGTTGGACCGTTCGGACATCTCGGCGAAGGAGAGGCGGACCTCGGAGCCGTCCTCCTCGACGATGTGCAGGGCGGTCCGGTCGTTCCCGTGCGCGATCTCGTCGAACCAGTCGAGGGCCCAGTTGAAGTGCCGGGGGCGGGGCCACTCGAAGCCCTCGTACGCCGTGGTGTAGTCCTCGCGGTGTTCCAGCAGGAAGTCCCGCGCGCTGCGGAACAGCTCCGTGGCCGATGTCATCTGTCCTCCTGGGTGCCGGACCATTGCCGGGCGGTGGTCTGCCATCGTGTAATCCGTGATGCAAGCCTCACTACCCCCGAACGGGGGTGTGTGCCGCAACAAAGGGGCGAGCAGGTGACGGCAGAGGTGTCGCAGTCCGCGGAGATCCGCAGCGCGCTGGTGCGGCTGCGGCGTACGACCGGGCTCCCGGTGGCCTTCGGCGGCCTGGTGGAGTCCCGCCTGAGGCAGATGCGCATCAGCGAACTGAACGGCACGGCCACGCCCGCCCTCAGCGCGCTCGCGGTGACCTCCGGCAACGGCCTGGGCGGCCGGGCGGTGGCGCTGGGCCGCCCGTGCGCGGTGACGGACTACTCCTGCTCGCGGCAGATCAGCCACGAGTACGACACCGCGGTCGCCGCCGAGGGCCTGCGCTCGGTGCTGGCCGTGCCCGTGGTGGTGCGGCGCCGGGTGCGTGGTGTGCTCTACGGCGCCCTGCGCGACGCCCGGCCGCTCGGTGACCGCATGCTCGGCGCGGCCGTGGACGCCGCGCGGGACGTGGAGCAGGCGCTGGTCGTCGCGGACGAGGCGCGGGATCTGGTGATCGCCGCGCGAGCCGGGCCGGGCCGGGCCGCCGGCCAGGACTCCGCTCGGGACTCAGCGGCGTGGGAACAGGTCCGGGAGGCGCATGCGGCGCTGCGGGCCCTGGCCCCGCGGATCGCGGACCCGGCGCTGCGGACGGAGCTGCTGGACGCCTGCGGACTGCTGACCGCGGGGACCGGTCCCGCCGCGGGAACCGGGCCTGCCGAAGCGGCGGGGCCGGCACCTCGCGAGGTGGATGTGCTGGCCTGCGTCGCGGCCGGGGCGACGAACGCCGTGGCCGCCGAACGGCTGGGAGTGACCGCCGAGACGGTCAAGGGGTACCTCCGGTCGGCGATGCGGAAGCTCGGGGCACGGACCCGCGGCGAGGCGGTCGTCGCCGCACGTCGGGCCGGGTGGTTGCCGTAGGCGGCCGGGAGACCACGGCGGCCGGATCCGTCGGCGGGCCATTCAGGCGTGACGGCGCTGAATTTCTCTCTGCCCCCATGTTGTTATTTCCCTCACCACCGCGTTTCGGCCGAATTCCATTGTCCGTTGCCTAATATTGGCCCGGACACGACACACGGAGGGGAGCGGTGACCGTGCGACGGGACTTCAAGGAGCCTGCCCGATGCCGCCCCGATCTGCTGATCGGCACGGAGGAGCTGTTCACGGCCGCGCGTGAGCAGCTCGTTCGCGGCGGCAGCGTACTGCTCCACGGCCCGGCCGGAATAGGAAAGTCGACGGTGCTGCGGAGTTTGGCCGCCGAATACTCCGGCACGGCGGGCACCGTCCTGCGCTGTTCCGCCACCGAGTCCGAATCCCACCTCCCCTTCCTGGCCCTGGCGGATCTGCTGGGCCTGGTCGTCGACGAGGTGGCCGGCCGGCTGCCCGCGGCCCAGCGCACCGCCCTGGAGTCGGCGCTCACCGGCCGCGGCGAGTCCACCCTCCAGCGCGACGGGCTGGCGCTGCGGCTGGCCGTCCTGTCCGCGCTGCGCGCACTCGCCGCCAAGGGCCCCGTCCTGGTCGTCGCGGACGACCTGCAGTGGTTGGATCCGGCCAGCGCGGAGCTCCTCGGCTTCGCCGCCCGACGCCTGGGCGACACCCCCGTCCAGCTGCTGTGCGCGGTGCGGACCGACGGGCAGGAGTACGACCGACATCTACGCGCGTTGCCCCCGGACAGCGTGGCGGTCCGGCTCAACCCGCTGTCCCGCACCCACGTGTCCGAGCTGTTGATCCAGCGCGGCTACACGGGTCTGCCGCGCTCCACCGTCCGGGACATCCACCGCACCAGCGGCGGCAACCCGCTGTTCGCGCTGGAACTGGGCCGGGCGCTGACCGAGAACCCGACCCGGCCCCGTCCCGGCGAGCCGCTGCCGGTGCCCACCTCACTGCGGGCCCTGGTGCTCAACCGGCTGGAGATGCTCTCCGGCGAGGCCCGTCGCACCCTGCTGGTGGCCAGCGCGGGCGCCCGCCCCACGCTGGCGCTGCTGCACGCGGCCGGCCGGGACAACGCCGAGGCGGAGACGGCGCAGGCGGCGGCCCTGGGTCTGCTGGCGACGGAGCCGGAGGGGCCCGCCGTACGGTTCGCGCATCCGCTGATCTCGGCGGCGCTGTACGCGGAGGCGCCCGCGCAGGAGCGGCGGGCCGCGCACGCCGCGCTGTCCACGGCGGCCTCCGACCCCATCGAGCGGGCCCGGCATCTCGCGCTGGCGACCACCGGAACCGACCCTGAGGTGGCGGCCCGGCTCGCCGAGGCCGCCACCCAGGCCCGGGACCGCGGCGCCCCCTCGATGGCCGCGTCGCTCGGACTGCTGGCCGCCCGGCACACCCCGGCGGACACCGTGCCCGGGCCGGACGAGCGCCGGTTGCAGGCCGCCGAGGACGCGATCACCGCCGGGGAGGTGGACCTGGCACGGGACATCGCCCGGGAGGTGCTGACCCGGGCGACCGTGCCCGCGGACCGGGTACGGGCCTGGATGGTGGTGATCGAGTCCGCCGGGCAGGCCCTCGGGGACGTCGACGCCGTCTTCCCGCAGGCGCTGGCCGACGCGGGCGACGACCCCCGACTGCTCGCCCTGGTCCACTACCAGCTGGCCTGGCGGGGCCTGGTCGTCCAGGGAGACTTCGCGGAGGGCCGGGAGCAGGCCGCGCACGCGGCTCAGCTGGCCGCGCGGGCCGGGGACCGGCGCACCGAACTGCTGGCGCTCGCCTTCCAGGCCCAGACGGAGACCCTGATGGGTCATCCCGACGCCCCCGCGACCATCAACCGGGCGCTCACCGAACCCCAGGACCCGCAGGTCGCGTGTCATCACAACGGGCCGGGCCTGACCCGCTTCCGCTGGCTGCTGATGAGCGACCAGCTGGCCGAGGCCCGCACCACCGTGACGGCGCTGCTGCGCGAGGTGCGGCGGCGCGGCATGGTCGAGAGCGAGGTGCACTTCCTGCGGCTGGTCGCCGAGACGGAACTGCGCTCCGGGCACTGCGGCCGGGCCCTCGACCTGGCCCGGGAGAGCCTGCGGCTGGCCCGCGACTCCGGGATCGGCGAGGTGGCCTCCGCGCTGCTCACCTCGTTCGCGGAGGCGGCCGGCGGGGACGTCGACCGAGCGCTGGCGCTGGCCCGGGAGGCCGCGGACCACGCCGAGGTGGACGGCGACCAGATGTACGTCTCGCGGGCCCTGGCCGCCCTCGGTCACGCCCAGCTGGTGGCCGGGGACGCCCCGGGGGCGGTCCGGTCGTTGCGCCGGGTACGGGAGCTGGAGCTCGGGCTCGGCATCACCGACCCGGCGCGCGGGCGCTGGCACGGTGACCTCGCCGAAGCCCTCGTCGGCACGGGTGAGCTCGCCGAGGCGCAGGACCTCATCACGGTGACCCGCGAACACGCGTTGCGGCTGCGCCGCGAGTGCGTGCTCGCCGTACTGGACCGCGCGGAGGCGCTGGTGCGGGCGGCCCGCGGCCAACACGAGGCCGCTCTCGGGCAGTTGACCTCGGCGCAGGACCGGCTCGCCAAGCTGGGCTACGGCCTGGAGGAGGCGCGGGCCGCGTTCGCGCTGGCCGCGCTGCGCACCCGGCGGCCGGGGCCGACGTCGTACGACGAGGCGGCGCGGCTGTTCCGGCGCTGCCGGGCGCTGCCCTGGCTGCGGCAGGTGGAGGCCGCGACGGTGCCGCCGCCGGCCGAACCGGCCGTGGTCCCCGCCCCCGCCCCCGCCCTGGAGGCGCTGGACGGACTGGCCGCGATGGAGCGTCAGGTCGCCGCGCTGGTCATGGAGGGCGCCACCAACCGGGAGATAGCCGGGCGGCTGTTCATCAGCGTCAAGACGGTGGAGGCGACGTTGACCCGCGTCTACCGCAAGCTCGGGATCCGCTCGCGGGTCGACATCGTCAGACTGGCGGCGGGCCGCCGTACGCCGTGAGCGCGTGAGCGGTAAGCCCTGTGGTTTCGGGGATGTTTCGGCGTCCCACGCGGTGTTTCGGACGGGGCCGACCGAGGGTTTTCCCTGCCCAACTCCCTTAGGGGGTTCCCTCATTGGGGAGGGGAACTTGCGGGTTCTAGCGTAAGCGACATGCCGCTCGCCCGGTCATACGGGGGTCGGTTCCAAGGCCCCCGTGCACAACCCCCCACCCGCGCGACCTCCACCGGCAACCCCCACTGAGGAGACTCATGTTCGGGCTCCACCGCGCCAAGAAGTCCGCCGCCGTCCTGGTGGCCACCGCTGCCGCCGCCACGACCGCGCTGATCGGCTCCCCCGCAGCCGCCGCTCCCCAGCCCATCGTGGGCGGCACCACGACCACGACGACCGCCTACCCGTTCATGATGCAGATCACGGACGCCTCGCAGAACCAGTTCTGCGGCGGCACCCTGGTCTCCCCCACCAAGGTCGTCACCGCGGCGCACTGCATGGTCGGCGAAACCACCAGCAGCGTCCGTGTGGTGGGTGGCCGCACCTACCTCAACGGCACCAACGGCACGGTCAGCAGAGTCAGCAAGATCTGGGTCCATCCCGGTTACACGGACGCCACCAACGGCGACGACGTGGCCGTGCTGACGCTGTCGACGTCGATGCCGTACACCACGGCACCGTACGTCTCCTCGTCCCAGACGAGCGTCTACGCGGCCGGTACCACCGCCCGCATCGTGGGCTGGGGCACCACGTCCTCGAACGGCAGCTCCTCCAACCAACTGCGCACCGCGACCGTGCCGACGGTCTCCGACAGCAGTTGTGCGAGTTCCTACGGCTCCGACTTCGTCGCGAGCGACATGGTCTGCGCCGGATACACCTCCGGCGGCGTCGACACCTGCCAGGGCGACAGCGGCGGCCCCTTCCTCATCGGAGGCGTCCTGGCAGGGATCACTTCTTGGGGCGAGGGCTGTGCCGAGGCGGGTTACCCGGGCATCTACACCCGGCTGACCACCTTCTCCAGCCTCGTGACGGCACAGGTCAACTCGTAGCCAGGAAGGTTCTCCTGAGGATTCCTCAGGTGCAGTACCAGGGGTGGGGGGGGGGGGGGGGGGGGGGGGGGGCCCCCCCCCCCCCCCCCCCCCCCCCCCACCCCTGTTCCATGTCCGCCGTTCCGCCGTTCCGCCGTTCCGATGTGGGCCTCTATCGGATGACGGTGCCGAACCGGATGTCGTACGACGACTCCGGGTGCAGCACGCTCAACAGGTACTCCCCCTCCTCGGTCACCGCGCGACGCTGGTCCCTGGTGAGGCGGCCGAAGGGCTCGATGACGAGGTGGTCGTCCTCGATTCTCCACACGCCCGCCAGGAATCCGTCGACCAGGAGGGTGCGATGGGCCTGGTTGCCCTGCCAGGCGCGGCCCCAGTGCTCCGGAGGGACGACCCGGGTGCGGTCGGCGTGGGAGAGGAGCAGGTTGTCGAACTCCGGGAGGAAGCGGGGCGGGGCCGGGGTGTCCGGGGCGGGTCGGGGCGCGTCCGGGAGGTCGAAGAGTTCGGTGCCCTGTTCGTCGCGGAAGGTGACCAGGTCCGGGCGGAGGCGTTCGAAGGCGTCCCGCAGGCGGGTCAGGCCGGCCCAGGTCTGCATGTCCTTGACGGACGCCGGGCCGAACGCGGCCAGGTAGCGCAGGACGGTGGCGTCCGGGGTGGGCGTCGGCTCGGTGGGGCGGCCCAGCCAGTGCTCGGCGGTGGTGAGGGCGACCTGGCCGCTGCGTTCCCACAGTCCGCGCGGGGTCACCTGGACCAGCGGCAGCTTGCAGCGGGCGGCGATCGCGAGGGCCTGCGGATCGGCGTCCGGCCAGACGGCGAGCAGCGCCTCACGCAACTGCTTCATGGTGCGCGGCTCGGCCTCGACGAGGTCCCGGGCGAGCGCGGCCAGCCGGTCGAGGTCGACACCCTGAAGTCCCCTGCGGAAGGTGGTGAGTTCGCGGTCCCGGGCGGGCTGCACCAGGGGACGCAGGGTGAGGCAGTCGGCGGCGGTGTGGGTGTGGATGGTCGAGCGCATGGTGACGATGCGCACCACCGCACGGTCGGCCATCAGCCCGGACAGCTCACCCGGGGTGAAGCCGTCGAGGCGGGCGGCGAGGGCGTAGTACGGGGGCTTCACGTTCTGCGCCTGGAGTCCCAGCAGGTGCTCGACGGCGGCCTCGGCGGACAGCGGAGCGCGGCGCAGCAGCAGTTGCCGCTCCAGGGTGGCCCGGTTGAGGGCCCGGGTGTCGAGCACCGGCACCCCGGCCGCCGACCGCGGGGTGTTCCGCTTCGTCGTCTTCGTCATGTCGGGCACGCTAGCGGTGATCGCGGACAGGTTCCGTCCGCGACTCCCACTCCCTTCGGTCCGCGACCACCGCTCCAGAGGCTCCGGGCACGCTGATCACCTCGGCCGACCGCGTTGATCAGTGTCCGTGCGGCGACGACTCGTCGGAGGTCCCCGACCCTGCCTCCGGCGTCGCCTCCGCCTCGGCGCCCGGGCCCGCGGCCTGGGCACGCACCGTGAAGGCGGCGGTGCGGACCTTGCCCTCGTGCTTGAAGTCCAGGAACAGCCGGTAGGCGCCCTCGCTGGGCGCGGTCGCCGTGAAGGACACGTCGGGGCCGGGCCGGGTCCTGCCGTCGCCGGGCTCGCCGTTGGGGTGGACGTGCAGGTAGGCGAGGTCCCCGGAGCGCAGGGCGACCAGGTGGCCGTATGCGCCGAGGTAGGGCTGGAGGTCGCGGACCGGCTTGCCGTCCTTGGTGACGGTCAGGTCGAGTTCGCCGGCCTTGCCGGGGGTCAGGGCGCCCTTCAGTGCGACGTCGTAGCCGTCCACCGTCGCCGTGGTGTTCTGCTCGGGAAGCGTGTGGGGCTCGTAGGCGCCGGAGACCGCGAGGTCGGCACCGAGGGTGAGCCCTTCTCCGCCCTTGGGCGTGAAGTCGGCGAAGACCCGGTAGCCGCCGGCTTCGGGGAGTTCCACGGGAGTGGACCAGGTGCCGTCGGCCGCCCGGGTGGGATGCAGATGACGGTAGGTCGTCAGGTCGCGTGAGGCGACGATCAGATGCAGTTCCTTGTCGTGCTCCCGCTCGTAGGCCGACACCTGCCGTCCCGTCGACCCCTGCACGACCGCGAAGCGCAGCTGTGCCTTCTTGTCGGCCTCGAGGCGCGGGGTCTTCAGGTCGAGGGTGTAGCCGCCGTCCGAGATCTGCAGGCCCCCGGGCGGGGCCGCCGTCGCACTCGCTTCCGCACGCTGCCGGGCGTCCGGCTCGTGGCCCGGTTCATGACCGCCGCCCTGTTCGGCGCGGGCGCCCCCGGCGTGCTTCCCGTGAGCGGCGCTCGCCGGCTCGGGCGAGATCTCGCCGACACCGCTGCCGACGCCGTACGCGGTGCCGAAGGTCGCGGCGAGGGCGGCGGCGAAAACTGTGATCCGCAGTCCGGTGTTCATGTCTCGCACTCCTCGATCTCCCAGCCGCCCGGTCTGGCGGCCTCCACACACCTCAACATACCCCCAGGGGGTACCAAGTCAAGCCGGGACCCCGCTTGCGTTCGATACGGGCGGGGGGTATACAGGAAGCCGATACGGATACCCCGCCGGGGTATCCAGCCCGCCCAAGATGGAGGAACCGTGTCGGACTGCTGCACCCCGGACGGAAGCTGCCACACCCAGACCGAGACCAAGACCGTTTACAAGGTCGACGGCGTCGGCAGCGCTCACTGCCAGGGCATCGTCGCCAAGGCCGTCGGAGGCCTGGACGAGGTCAAGGCGGTCGAGGTCGAGATCGGCACCGGCCTGGTCACCGTGACGACCGCCGCCGAGCCCGGCGAGGAGCTCGACAAGCTGATCGCCGACACCGTCGACGAGGCCGGCTACGACTTCGCCGGCCGCGCGGCCGTCTGAGCCGCCCCACCCGGGGTGGGGCGGCGTCCGCGCCCCACCCCCCGTTTTCCGTGTCGCGTCCGTGAGCTGCGAGGAGCAGACATGACCACCACCACGCCCGGCGCCGCCGAGGTCGAACTCGCCATCGGCGGCATGACCTGCGCCTCGTGCGCCGCCCGGATCGAGAAGAAGCTCAACCGCATGGACGGGGTCGAGGCCACCGTCAACTACGCCACCGAGAAGGCGAAGGTCACCTTCAGCGAGGACATCGCCGTCACCGACCTGATCGCCACCGTAGAGGCCACCGGCTACACCGCCCGGGAACCCGAGCGGGCCCCCGGGCGCGGCGGATCCGGGCCCGGCTCGGCCGAGGAAGAGGCGGAGGCCGACGAACTGCGGCCGCTGCGCCAGCGGTTGATCACCGCGGTCGCGCTCGCGGTTCCGGTGATCGCGATGGCGATGGCTCCCGCCCTGCAGTTCGAATTCTGGCAGTGGCTGTCGCTGACGCTGGCGGCGCCCGTGGTGACGTACGCCGCCTGGCCCTTCCACAAGGCGGCCTGGACCAACGCCCGGCACGGCGCGGCGACCATGGACACGCTGATCTCGGTCGGTACGACGGCGGCGTTCCTGTGGTCGCTGTGGGCGCTGTTCTTCGGCACGGCGGGCACACCCGGCATGACGCACCCCTTCGAGTTCACCATCGCCCGCACCGACGGCGCCGGGAACATCTACCTGGAGGCCGCCGCCGGCGTCACCGCGTTCATCCTCGCCGGGCGGTACTTCGAGGCCCGCTCCAAGCGGAAGGCGGGCGCGGCGCTGAAGGCGCTCATGGAACTCGGCGCGAAGGAGGTCACCGTCCTGCGCGGCGGCCGCGAAGAGCGCGTCCCGGTCGCGGAGTTGAAGGTGGGCGACCGGTTCCTGGTCCGCCCCGGGGAGAAGATCGCCACCGACGGCACGGTCGTCGAGGGCTCCTCCGCCGTCGACGCCTCCATGCTCACCGGTGAGTCCGTGCCCGTCGAGGTCGCGGCCGGTGACGGTGTCACCGGCGCCACCCTCAACGCCGGCGGCCGACTGGTCGTGGAGGCCACCCGGGTCGGTTCCGACACCCAACTCGCCCGCATGGCCAAGCTGGTGGAGGACGCGCAGAACGGCAAGGCGGCCGCCCAGCGGCTCGCGGACAAGATCTCCGCGGTCTTCGTGCCGGTCGTGATCGCCCTCGCGCTCGGCACCCTGGGCTTCTGGCTCGGCAACGGCGCGGGCCTGACCGCGGCCTTCACCGCGGCCGTGGCGGTGCTGATCATCGCCTGCCCGTGCGCCCTGGGCCTGGCCACCCCGACCGCGCTCATGGTCGGCACGGGGCGCGGCGCCCAGCTGGGCATCCTCATCAAGGGCCCGGAGGTCCTGGAGTCCACCCGCAAGGTCGACACCATCGTCCTCGACAAGACCGGCACCGTCACCACCGGCCGGATGACCCTGCTCGCCGTGCACACCGCGGACGGGACGGACGAGGACGAGGCACTGCGTCTCGCGGGCGCCCTGGAGCACTCCTCGGAGCACCCCATCGCCCAGGCGGTCGCCGCGGGCGCCGCCGCCCGTGTGGGCTCCCTGCCCGCCCCGGAGGACTTCGCCAACCTCGCGGGACTGGGTGTCCAGGGCATCGTGGAGGGCCACGCCGTCCTGGTCGGCCGGCTCAAGCTGCTGGACGAATGGGCCATCACCCTCCCCGTGGGGCTGGAGCGCGCCAAGGCCGAGGCCGAGGCCGCCGGGCGCACCGCCATCGCGGTCGCGTGGGACGGCGAGGCCCGTGCCGTCCTCGAGGTCGCCGACGCCGTCAAGGAGACCAGCCCGGAAGCGATCCGGCGGCTGCGTGCCCTCGGTCTCACGCCCATGCTGCTGACCGGCGACAACAGGACGGTCGCGGAGTCCGTCGCGACCGAGGTCGGCATCGACCGGGAGCATGTGATCGCCGAGGTCATGCCTCAGGACAAGGTGGACGTCGTCAAGCGCCTCCAGGGCGAGGGCCGTTCGGTCGCCATGGTCGGCGACGGCGTCAACGACGCCGCCGCGCTCGCCCAGGCCGACCTCGGTCTGGCGATGGGCACCGGCACCGACGCCGCCATCGAGGCCGGCGACCTGACCCTGGTACGCGGAGACCTCAGGGCGGCGGCGGACGCCATCCGGCTGTCCCGCAGGACGCTCGGCACCATCAGGTCCAACCTGTTCTGGGCCTTCGCCTACAACGTCGCCGCCCTCCCCCTCGCCGCCTCCGGGCTCCTCAACCCGATGATCGCCGGAGCGGCGATGGCGTTCTCCTCGGTGTTCGTGGTCGGCAACAGCCTCCGCCTGCGCGGCTTCAAGCCCACCGACCGATGAGCCACCGACGACTCAGGAGGCACCCATGGCCGGATACGAGAACCATCGGGACGACGTCGTCAGGCGGCTGCGCAGGATCGAGGGCCAGGTGAGGGGGCTGCAGCGGATGGTCGAGGAGGAGACCTACTGCATCGACATCCTCACGCAGATCTCGGCCACCAACGCGGCCCTGCAGGCCTGCGCGCTGGCGCTCCTCGACGAGCACCTCAACTGCTGCGTGACCGACGCGATCGTGGAAGGCGGCGAACAGGCCAGGGCCAAGGTCACCGAGGCGTCCAGAGCCATCGCGCGACTGGTGAAGGCCTGACGGCGGGTGGTGCGGGCCTGCGGCTGCGGGGCCCGGTGCGGTGATGACCGCACCGGGCCCTGATCGCTGTCCAGCCGGACCTGCGGGGCTTGCGGGACGGACCTGTGGGACTTACGGGCCCTGCGGGACCGATCACTTGGATCACCGATGTGGCCTACGATGTGGCATCCCATGGCATCCCTACGCGGAACGAAGAAGGGGCCGACGTGCGGCGGCTTGGTGATCTGGAAGCCGAGGTGATGGACCGGCTCTGGCGATGGAGCCGCCCGGCGACGGTCCGTGAGATCTTCGACGACCTGAAGGGTGCGCGGCCCGTCGCCTACACGACCGTGTTGACGGTCGCCGACAACCTGCACCGCAAGGGCCTGCTGCGACGCCGCAAGACCGGCCGCGCATGGCTCTACACCCCCGAGTGGACCCGCGACGAATACACGGCCGGGCTGATGAAGGACGCGCTCGGACACACCGAGGACCGGGAAGCCGCGTTGCTCCGCTTCGTGGAGCACATGTCCCAGGAGGACATCTCCGCACTGGCGGCGGCCCTGCGCGCCGCGGGCCACAGTCCTGATCAGGGCAGCGACCAAGGGGCTGCTTCGTGAGCGGTTTATTCGCCCACACGGTCGAGTTGCTGCGAGCACGGCACCACGTGCTCCCGCCCCTGGCGGTCGCCGTGGCCGCCGGGCTGGTGCTGCCGCGACTGCTGGCGCGCAGCCGCTGGGCACGTGAGGTGCCGGGCCTGGCGCTCTGCGCCTGGACCGCGCTCGCGATGCTGTTGCCGATGGCCGTCTCCCTGCTGGCCGTGGAATCGCTGCTGCCCATCCCGGCCAGTCATGCCCTCTCCCACCTCGTCGAGGACTGCTTCCTGCCGCGGGGGGCGTCGTGCGACCCGCCGTCGGCCGGCCGGCTGGCGAGTCTGAGCCCTCGGGTGTGGTGCTCGCTCGCGGCCGGCGCCGCGGTGCCGGTCGCCCTCACGGTCGCCTTCGCCCGGGAACTGCTGGGCGCGCGCCGCCGTCGGGCCGAGCACGCCGACGGGCTGCGCCTGGTGGCCGCCAGGGAGCTGGCGCTGAGAGCCACGGTCGTACCGCACAGCACCCCGGTCGTGTACTGCCTGCCGGGCCGGGGCGCGCAAGTGGTGGTGAGTTCCGGGGCGCTGCGGGTCCTGACGCGGCAGCAGCTGACGGCGGTACTGGAACACGAACGGGCTCATCTGGTGGGCCGCCACCACCTGTTCCTCTGTGCCACATCGGCTCTTCGAAGGGTGCTGGGCGTCCTGCCGCTGTCCCGGCACGCGCAGGAAGAAGTGCCGCTCCTGCTGGAGATGGCCGCGGACGACCGGGCGCTGCGCGGGTCCTCCCGGGATGCGCTGGCGACAGCTCTGTACTCGCTCGCGGCCGGACAGCATCCGCGGGCCGCCTTCGCGGCGGGTGGTTCCTCGGTGGTGGTACGCATGCGCCGGATTCTCACGCCGCGGACATCAGGACATCCGGTCCTGCGGGCCGTCCTGGCGGCGCTCGTCCCGGCGGCCGTTCTCATTCCCGTGGTCGTCGCGTGCTGTTCGACACCGGTGTGACGAGGAAGACCCGCGCTGTCGCCGCGGTCGGTGGCCTTCGCCGGACGGCTGGGAGGCAACGCCGCTGGCGTACACGCGCGTTGGCGTGCACGCGCACCGTCGATGGCTGGTGCGCGTGATCCCGCACCGGACAGCATGGTCGCGGGGCGGGTTCCCGGCGGCACGGGATCCCGCCAGGACGGCAGGGACCGGTTCGAGTCATCTGGAGGAGCGGTGCACACGCAGGCGAGCACGTCGGTGACGTCCGCGCTCGACCCGGTCCCGCCGTTCCGAGCGGAGAACGCGATCACCGTCCGGCCTTACCGACTTCCCGGCCTGGAGTCCCTGGCCGAGCAGACCGACGAACAGCTCTGGCTCCAGGACGCCCTCCTCGGTCCCTTCAGCGGCGACATCGTGGGCTTTCTGGAACTGGCCAGGAGCACCGGTGGCCCTGTCCTCGATCTCGGCTCCGGTGCCGGGCGGCTCGCCGTGCCCTTCGCATCTCACGGATTCGAGGTCGAGGCCGTCGACCGGCATGCGGAGAGTCTGCGTCGACTGCGGGCGAGGGCCGAGGGCAGGGGCCGTCCGGTTCGGGACCGGGTGACCACGACGTGCGCGGACCTGACGCGGTCACGACTTCGCCGGAGGTACCAACTCGTCCTGCTGGCAGGCACGTTGGTGGCGGCGGTCGCCCCCTCCGAACGCGTCGACTTCTTCCGGTCCGTCGCCGCGCATCTGGGCAGCGGTGGCGCCCTGGCCTTCGACTACACCGCCCATGACACCGAGGCGTTGGTCCGGGACCCGGTGCGGACCTGGGCCTTCCAGGTGCCCCGATTCGACGGCGTGACCGAGCGGGCGGTGGCGCGGCAGGCCTTCGATGCGGCGGCCATGAGGGAACGGATCACCTACGACGTCGAGCGCTCGGGCGGACACGGGGCACACAGGTCGGTCACGACCACGGTCAAGTGGGTCGTCGACGAAGGGGACTTGACGCGGGATCTGCGCGCGGCCGGGCTGCGTGTCGTCGAGCGCCGACAGCGGTGGCTGGACGGCCGGACCCGTAGCGTCATGCTGGTCTGCCGAACCAAGTGATGCCCATCACACTACTATGCAGCGTCGGAGATCGGGGCGGCGGCATGTGACAAGGTGTGACCGGGGCGACTCGGAGCATCACTGAGGGGGTCACTTCGGCATGCCCAACGGCGGTGGCAGGACAGGCAAACAGTCCACTGATCTGGCACTCGCTCTCTACCAGGAACTCAGGGCGCGTGGAGCGTCGAGCCTGCGGGGCATCGCGTCGGAGATGGACCTGACCGACGACGAGACGGATCGATGTCGTAACGAACTACTCACCCTCGGCCTGGTGGTCGCCACCGGGCCGGCCCACGACAACCGCCTGGAACTGGACGCGGGCAAGGCGTCGGAGGAGCAGTCCGACGCGGTCACCGTCGTCGCCCCGGAGATCGCCCTGCTGCGCCTGCTGGAGCGGGAACGCAGCCGACTGCGCAACCATCTGGAACAGGCCGACCGCGCCCACAGCACCCTCAAGACACTGGCGGGCAACTTCCTCCGCGTGGAAATGCTCACCCAGGCGTCCGGCGTGGAGGTCGAGATCCTGCACGACTACCGCCGCATCCAGCAGGTCCTCGAGGACATCACCGTCACGGTGCGGCACGGCCTGTCCTCGATGCATCCGATCGCACGCGGCAGGGAGATCCCCGAAAGGGCACTCAACCGCGACCGACGACAGATCGAGAACGGGGTGCAGGTCCGCTCCATCTTCAGCCAACGCCTCGCCGGCGTACCGGAGGACGCCGAACACCTGCGGGCCAAGGCCGAACTGGGCGTCCAGGTCCGGCTCTCCCCCGTGGTGCCGATGAACATGATCATCGCCGACGACCAGTTCGCGATCCTCCCGGTGAACCCCGAGGACCACGCGGCCGGGGCCATCCTGGCGCACGGTTCCGCTCTGGTGCGCTCCTATCAGGCCCTGTTCGAGCACGCCTGGCACATGGCGACGCCGTTCGGCGATCAGACGCGGCCGACCCACGGGGGTGACGGCCTGCGGGAGCAGCAGCGCGCCGCTCTGCGCATGCTCGCGTCCGGGATGAAGGACGAGAAGGTGGCCCGCAATCTGGGCGTCTCCCTGCGCACGGTGAGCAGGATGATCTCCGACCTCATGCAGGAACTGGACGCCTCGAGCCGCTTCGAGGCCGGCGTACGGGCCGCTCTTCTGGGCTGGCTGGACTGAATCGGCTCCTCCGTCGCCGCGGGACCGGCGTCGGTAGATGTGGCGGGGCAAGAGGTACGATGGCCGCAAACCTTTGGTCCCCTCAGATGGCGGAGAGATGGCACTCGAAGCAGTGGCGAGCGAGCGCGACGCGGCCATCCAGCGTCTGCGTGATGTCGGTCTGCGTGTCACGAGCCCGCGTCTTGAGGTGCTGCAGGTGCTGGCCGCCGGCGGGCACCTGGACGTGGAGGGTCTGACCGCCGCGGCCCGCGAACGCCTCGGAACCCTCACCAGCCAGGCGGTCTACGAGATGCTGCGGCATTTCCTCGAGACCGGCCTCGTCACCAAGTTCGACCGTCCCGGGTGGCCGGCGGTGTTCGAGATCTCCGGCACGCCGCACCAGCACGCGATGTGCACGAACTGCGGACGGGTGGAGAACACGGTCCACGAGGCGCCGGCGCCGCCCAAAAAGGGCTTGACGGGGTGGCATATGCACGGCACGGACATCATTTTCAGGGGACTGTGCCCGGACTGCCGGGATTCTTGAGAATACGTTCGAGCGAGCAAAGACCTCAACCAGACAAAGACGAAAAGCCGTGGGGTGCGGAATACAGCACCCCACGGCTTTTCGTTGTGGCCGATCGACAGCGTTACACCTTGGGCCAGTTGTTGTCCGTGCCGTCGTCCGAGCCGGTCGGCCAGTTGTTGTCCGCGGCGTCCAGCGGCTTGGTGGGCCAGTTGTTGTCATTGGTGCCCAGCGGCTTCGGCCAGTTGTTGTCCTCGGTGCCCAGCGGCCTGCTCGGCCAGTTGTTGTCGGTACCCACGGTCGGTACCGAGGGCCAGTTGTTGTCCGAGGCCCCGGCCACCACCTGCTGCGACGGACGCCCCTCCCCCGGCATCGAGGTCAGCACCCCGGCCGCCGCGACCGCCGTACACAGAGACAGGGCGGTGGCGAGCTGGACGACGACCTTGCCGAGACCGGAGCTGCGCACTGCGAACATGTTCCCTCCAGGAGTAATCGACATTTCTCCGGAGGCCCGTGCCGCCGGGCCCCCTCGAAGACATTTCAATAATTGCGCACCCGGAATTGGGAACCAATGATTCCCCAAGTCGCAGATCTGCCATGGCATGGATGCGACAGCGGCACCTCCAGAAGGGCGATTTTCAACCACAGCATGGGAGTTGATTTCAGCCTCGAAAAACACCGGGCGTCCGGCATTATTTGGAATTCACCACTTCTTTGGTTACACCAAAGAAGCTGCTACGCTGGTACGACGGCCCTCCTGCTCCTCCAGGAGGGAGCGGCCGTAGGGGCAGGGGCGTGCCGCCGCCCCCGCCCCACCTCCGCGATCGGGTCGGTCAGGGCGTGGGTGTACACCCCCAGGGTGCGTTCGGCCGCGGCCCGCCAGCTCATCCGCTCCGCGTGACGGACGGCCGCGGATCCCATGAGTGCGGCTTCGGACGGGTTGCGCGAGAACCACAGAAGCCGCTGGGCGAACTCGACGGGGTCGTGTCCTGGTACGAGCAGCCCGGTGCCCCCGTCCCGCACCGCGGCCGACAGGCCCCCGACGGCCGCGGCCAGCACCGGAGTTCCGCAGGCCTGTGCCTCCAACGCCACCAGGCCGAAGGACTCGCTGCGTGAGGGAACCACCAGCACGTCGGCCGCTCGGTACCAGTCGGCCAGTTCCCGCTGGGGCACGGCGGACTCGAAGTGGATGACGTCGGTGAGCCCCAACCGCGCGCACATGTCCTGGAGTTCGCCGCCTGCTCGCAGACCGGTGCCACTTAGGCCCCCTACCAGCGGAACGTGCATCCGGGTGCGCAGTCCCGGCGCCTGTTGCAGCAGCGCACCCACGGCCCGGATCAGGACGTCCGGTCCTTTGAGCGGCTGGATGCGGCCGGCGAAGAGCGGGACGAAGGCCCCCTCGGGCACTCCGAGTCTGGCCCGCGCCGCACGTCTGCCGTCCGCCGGGTGGAACGTACGGGTGTCGACCCCGGGAGTGACGACCTCGGTGCGGCCGGGCGGGGCGTCATAGAGGCTGCGCAACGCCCCTGCTTCTTCGGGGGTGTTGGCGATGAGCCGGTCGGCCGCGAGGACCACTCCGCTCTCGCCTCGCACACGCGACTCGGGTTCGGGCGTGTCCCCCGGTGCCAGCGACAGGTTCTTGACCCGGGCCATGGTGTGCATGGTGTGCACGAGCGGAACATCCCAGTGGGCGGCGGCGACGGCACCGGCCAGGCCGGACAGCCAGTAGTGGGAGTGCACCACGTCGTACGGCCGGTTCGCTCCGGCACGCAGCAGCGCCAGGGAGAAGTCGAGCAGCAGCTCGGGCATGGCCTCTTTGGGAAGCGGGCGGCACTCTCCGGCCCGCAGATGCCGGACCCGCACCCCGGGGGCGAGGTCGGCCACAGGCGGCTGCCCTTCGCCACGGCACCGGGTGAACAGGTCGACGTGGGCTCCCTGTTCGGCGAGGGCACGGGACAGCTCGACCATGTAGACGTTCATTCCTCCCGCGTCCCCGGTGCCGGGCTGATGGAGCGGCGAGGTGTGCACACTGAGCATGGCGACGTTCAGGGTCACGTGGAGCTCCTTGGAAGCCAGGGCCACGCGCCCGGACGCCACGATGCGCCGGACACGCGGCGTCTTCTACGACTGATGTGCCGAACTACGGGTGTGCCGACGTACGGATGAGGTGTGGGTGCGCAGGCGGGAGAGCGGTGTGCCCACCTGGTGGCCGGCCGGACCAGGTGGGCACGCGTCGAGCGGTCGCCGGTCAGAACCCGAAGACGGGTCCGGACGGAGGCTCCAGCCGGGTTCCGGGACCCGGTGGTCGCAGCGCTTCCGGGAGCACCGGGCTTCCGGCTTTCAGCCGTAGGGCCGCGGCCAGGCGGGTGGCTCCCTCGGGCATGACGGGCCAGGCCCACGACGTCAGCGCGCAGGCCACGGCGAGCTGTGCCGCCACCGCGGGAAGATGGCCTCGCTCCCCCCGCGGCTGGTCCCGTTCGAAGACGTTGACGTAGCCGAAGTCGGCCGCGCAGTTGACCACTTCGTCCAGCACCGCCACCGCGCGACGGGGATCGAAGGCGTCGGGTCCGTACGCCTCGCGCAGGTCCTCGGCCGCCCTGTGCAGCCGGCGCCGCAGCGCCTCCCAGCCCGTACCGCCGGGCTCCACGTCCGGCACCAGCCCCCTGCAGTCCTCCCGCACGGCCGTGAACAGACGGCTCAGCCAGCTGTTCCAGGTGGCCTCCAACACCTGCCGGGTACGGTGCAGTTCGTCCCGGTGGAACCCGGTGCTGCGGCCCAGCGGCCGCAGTTGCAGGACGTGGCGGCGCAGGGTGTCCGAACCGAACTCGGTGAGCAGGTCGAGGGCCCATACGCCGGGCCCGCCGTCCACGGTCCCTCGGTCCGTGTCGACGCGGTAGGTCTCGTTGACGTAGATCTCCTGGGGGAGCTTCATGCCGCGTGCGATGAGGATGGCGGGCAACAGCACGGCGTGACAGAAGGCGTGCTCGAATCCGCAGAAGTGGATGGCACGCTCGGGCAACGGCTCGTCGTCCTGGCCGTAGCCGAAGAGCTGCATGACGACGGACTCGAAGCACGCGTCGATCCGGTGCTCCCCGAAGTCGTCGATGGGGATCGGGACGCCCCAGTCCCCCGGGTGTCCGACACACACGTCCGGCAGCCCGTCGTCGAGGAGACCGCGGCACAGCGCCGTCAGCCGGGGTGGCAGGGCGGTCGAGGCCCAGTGGTCGGCCAGCGCGTCGCGCATCGGTTCCAGGGGGAGATACAGGCGCCGGCAGCGGCGCGGCCGGCCCGCGGAGCCGCACAGGGCGCAGACCGGGTCGATGAGATCGGCGTCCGTCGGTCGGGCGCACGCCTGGCACAGGCTGCCGTCGGCGCGGGCGCCACAGCTCGAACAGGCTCCGACGACGAAGGCGCCGTACAGCCATCGTTCGCAGGAGGTGCAGTACGGCTGGAGACGGGTGCGGGCGACGATGGCGTCCCGTGCGAACAGTTCCAGGAAGATGTTCTGCTGCCAGCGCTGATAACCGCGATCGTGGCGGGGACGGACGATGTGGTCGAACTCCACGCCGGAACGCAGCCAGTCGGCGGTGATGGCGGCGCGGTAGCCCTCGGCCACCTCCTCCGGCTTGCGGCCGCCGCGTAACGCGCGGACCTCCACGGAGTCGGCGTGGTCGGCGGTGCCCGTGCTGAAGAGCACCGGCTGACCGTCGGCACGCAGAAAGCGGCTGAGCACGTCGGCGGCCACGTACGGACCGGCGAGGTGCCCGATGTGCAGTTCGCCGTGGCTGGCTGGTGGAGTCGCGGTGATCCACAGGGGGGTGCTCATGGACGGTCCTCCTTGGCGGTGGTGCGAGCGGCTGCCGGTCGTGGGCCGTCAGCGGGGCTCGAAGTGGAACGAGCGGATGAAGCAGTCGCGGGGCTGCTCGACCGCGTAGACGATGCATTCGAAGAGGGCCTGGGTCGTGAGCTTCTCGTCCCGGTACTGGGCGTTCCGACCCGTGCCCTGCCATTCCACGGACCGTGGGTCCGAAGTGGAATAGTCGGGCGGATAGAGGGAGAAGACCCGCACTCCGGAAGGGCGCAGCCGACGCCCGAGGATCTCCGCGAATCCCGCCTGGGCGCCTTTGGCGGCGTGGAAAGCCTCGTGGGCCGGAAAATCACCGGCTCCGCCCGGTTGGCACACGGCGACCATGTTGATGATGTCGGGACGCTTGGAGACGCGCAGCAGCGGCAGGAAATGCTTGACCATGAGGACGGTGCCGCCGGCCGTGGATTCGATGGTCTCGACGATCGAGTCGTCCGAAGCCCCCTCGAGATCCATGCCGTCGAGCCACCGGGCACCGTTGTTGACCAGGAGATCGACCCGGTCGGTACGTTCGCCCACCTGCCGGGCGAAGCCCCGGATCTCGGCCGGCTTGCTCAGGTCGCAGCCGAAGGCGTGGATTCGACTTCGGGCCTCGCCCATGACTTCGGTCCTGGTGCGTTCCGCGGCTTCCACCGTGCGGGCGGACACAAAGACTTCCGCGCCGAGGTGGGCGAATCCGATGGCGATCGCCCGCCCGAAATACCGGGATGCCCCGGTCACCACGACACGCATGTTCTCGAACTTCATTCTGGAAACCACTCCCCCGGTCGGGACGCAGAACGGCCGCATTCCTTTTGTTCTGCAAGGAACAGGGGCCGATCACCAGCGTGGCAGAGAGACGACAGTCAATCCGCCGTGAGCGGTTGCGTATTCACGCCGTGACGTGGATACGCCAGGGCAGGGGCACGGCACGTTCGAGGACGCGGGCTCGCTTGCCGTGCACGGACACACCCAGCAGTCGGCCCGCACGGACGGCGGCGGACGCCTGAGCGTCACCCCCCGGGGTGCGCATGGTCAAGCGGCCCCTCACACCGGCCATGAGACGCCACGGCACACAGCCCGGCACCACGGTGGCCGCTGCCAGGCAGGTGCTGCCGGTCAGCGCGAGGGAGGGGTGCCAGCCCGCCACCGTGACCGCCCGCACCGACAGACGGCCAGGGGCGTACGACCCCACCACGGCGATCTTGGGCAGTGCCCCGTGCCCGGGAAGCCCCAACAGGCGGGCGGCCGCTGTCCGCACCCGGAGCAGCCGCCCGAGGACGTCGTCACGGGCGGCGAAGAGAGCTTCCTGCGAACTCAGTCCGAGCAGACCTGCCTCGACGAAGACATAGGGGTTTCCATAGCGGACGATCGAGACGGGCAGACCGCACAACCGGTCCACGGGGCGCCCGGTGGGCAGCAGTGCCGACACGTCGGCGGCCCGCTCCAGTCGCACCGTGTACGCGCCGCCGGGCTCCGGCTCGCAGACCACCGGGTCTCCCGTGGTCACCGCCCGCACCCGCACCCGGCCGGGCAGTCCCGCGCTGACGGTGGCCGCGAGCAGTGAATGGCCGCAGCCGGCCCGGAAGTCGGCGCCGTCGGCCAGCGTCTGGACGAACCGGTAGTCCAGGTCGAAGGCCGCGTCGACCGGCCTTCCGTACAGCGCCACCTTGTGGATCCGGCCGAGTCCGCTCTCCCGCAGCCACGTCCTCAGGGCCGCGAGTTCGGCGGACGAGGCCAGGGATCCCGGCGGCAGTCGGTCGCTGTCCACCACCAGAGTGGGACAGGGCGCGCCTTCGGCCTGGACGATGTCGGCGATCACGCCGCCCAGCCGACGGGCACCCTCAGCCCCTGGACGACGTCCCTCCACAGTTCGTGCACGGCCAGCGCCCACAAGGTGAGCGCGTCGGTGTCCGAGGGTCGGTCGAGGTGCCGGTCGAACAGTGCCCGCACCCGATCGGGCCGCACCTGCCCGGCCCGGGACAGCCTGGCCGGCGACAGCAGTTCACGGACCGGCTCCA
Source organism: Streptomyces sp. NPDC005263 (assembly GCF_042872365.1). Taxonomy (NCBI): domain Bacteria; kingdom Bacillati; phylum Actinomycetota; class Actinomycetes; order Kitasatosporales; family Streptomycetaceae; genus Streptomyces; species Streptomyces sp. NPDC005263. Next base: position 399,735 of record NZ_JBIAKJ010000008.1, read on the forward strand.
GCAACGGCCCGCCGGGAGCGATCATGGCGGTGAGCGGCAGTGTGAAGGGCTGCTTGGGCCGGTTCAGGACGGCCCGGGGCAGCAGGCCCGCGCCCGCTTCGTACAGCGCGCGTTTGCCGTGCCTCTGCTCGGCCGGCAGCGTCCGGGCGAGGGCGACCACGGACGGCTGACAGAACGGCATTCTCGCCTCCACGGCCCAGGCCATGCTGAGGTGGTCGACACGCCGCAGGTGGTAGGCGGGCAGCCTCCGGCGCGTCTCGAAGCGGGTGAGTGTGTCGAGGCGGTTGGATCCTTCGGCTCGGGCGGCGCGCAGTTCGGCCGTGATGTGGTCGGCCACGGAGCCGCGTTCGGCGATGAAGGCCCGGTAGTCGGGGGTGTAGAGCCGTTCGCGTAGCAGCCTTGGGGCGGCGGCGAGGGCGTCGACGTACGCGCCCGTCCAGTCACTGCCGGCCGGGGCCGCCAGGGCGGCGCGCACCCGGTCGTAGCCGCCGAAGAGTTCGTCGGCGCCGTCGCCGGTGAGCGCGACGGTGAATCCCGCGCCGTGCACCGCCCGGAACAGCGCGTACGTGCTCAGCGCGATGGGGTCGGCGTTGGGCTGGCCCAGGTGCCGGGTCGTGCGGGTGAGCAGGGACACCAACTCCTCGGAGTCCACCTCGACGTGGTGGTGGACCGTACGGGCGCGGCGGGCGACGGCCCTGGCGTAGGCGCCCTCCGCGTGGGGCCAGCGTCCCCGGTACCCCAGGTGGAACGTGTGCAGGGGTGCGGCCTCCTCGGCGGCGAGGGCGGTCACCAGCCCGGAGTCCAGGCCTCCGCTGGTGATGGCGCACAGGGGGACGTCGGCGCGGGCCAGCCGGTGCACTTCGTGGCGCAGGGTGTCCAGCAGACCGGCGCCCGGCGCGGCCGTACGCGGACGGCGACGGGCCACGCGTAACCCGCGGGTGCCGCGGGCCACCGCGGTCGCGCCGGGCGGAAGAACCCGGATGCCGCGCAACGCGGTGTCGGTCCCGAAGGGTGTCTTGGTGGCCAGGACGGTGTCGAGTGTCTCCTCACGGGGATCGGCCGGCACTCCGTCGAAGGCGAGCAGTGCCGGGATCTCGGAGGCGAACCGGACAGCTCCGCCCGGCCCTTCGTGGTAGTGGATGGGCTTCATGCCCATCTCGTCGACGGCGAGCACGAGTTGAGGCGTGGCGCGCAGGTCGAGTATCGCGATCGCGTACATGCCGTCCAGTTCCTCGGCGAACGCGGGGCCGTATTCGGCGTAGAGCGCGGGCAGCACACCGCCGTCGCAGGCGTCCGGGAAGACATGACCGCGCGCCGCCAGCCGGCGCCGCAGTTCACGGTGGTTGTAGATCTCACCGTTGAGTACCGCCAGGACTCCCGGGACGGTCCCGAGCCGCAAGGGCTGGGCACCACCGACCGGTTCGGTGACGGCGAGACGGTCACACCCGAGTGACCATCCGCGGCCGGTGAGCAGTCCACGCTCGTCGGGGCCGCCGTGTCGCTGCCGGGCGGACACCGTGTCCAGCTCAGGACCAGTGGCCGCCACGGCGAAGGAGCCGAAGATCCTGCACATGCCGGTCGCCTCCGGATCTCTTGCTTGTCATCGACTGCTTCGGATTGTTTTGAATCTACCAATTATTTGGGTGGCACGTAAGTGCCATGTCTCGGACACGCCACGGATCCGGTCTTGCCGCCCCCGCACAACGGACAAGAGGCTTGCCTCATGGATGAGTTCAGGCCCGACGCCCCCGACCGCAGCGCGCCCGAGCGACTGCTCGTGGTGGCCGCCCACCCGGACGACATCGAGTTCTGCGTCAGTGGCACGGTGATGCGGTGGATATCCGGCGGCACCCGCGCGACGTACTGCATCGTGACGGACGGTGACGCCGGCGGGTACGACGAGCGGCTGCCGCGCCAGGCGATGGCGGATCTCCGCCGCGCCGAGCAGGTCCATTCGGCCAAGCTCAGCGGGGTGCACGACGTGCGGTTCCTCGGTTACCCGGACAGTTTCGTCGAACCGAGCGCGCACCTTCGGCGCGATCTGTGCCGGGTGATCCGCCAGGTACGTCCACAGCGGGTGATCATCCCCAGCCCGGAGATCAACTGGAAGCGGGTCGCGGACCTGCACCCCGACCACCGCGCGGTCGGCGACGCCGCACTGCGCGCGGTGTACCCGGAGGCCCGCAACCCCTTCGCGCACCCCCAGTTGCTCAAGGACGAAGGTCTCGAGCCCTGGGTGGTGCGGGAGTTGTGGCTCATGACAGGGCCGACACCCAACCAGTACGTCGACGTCACCCCCGTCTTCGACCGCAAGGTGGACGCCCTGCGCATCCACACCTCGCAGACGGCCCACTTCGAGGATCTGGCCGGCCTGCTGCGCGACTGGCTGACCGAGCACGCCCGAGCGGGCGGCCTTCCCACGGGCCGCCTCGCCGAGGCCTTCCAGGTGGTGCACGTCGACTGACCCGTACGGTCAGCGGTAGATGAGCAGTTCCTGCTCGTCGGCGCGGAGCAACCGGTACCGCGTGCCGACGAGCGGCCGCCCCGCATAGATGCGGATCAGCGTCGCCACGTCCCCGTGGAACTCGGCCACCGAACGCCCTTCCTCGGGCCTGCCCAGGACGACCGGGGCCGGGTGACCGGTGAGATGGGCGCGCAGCAACGGGGTGTCACGCCTGCCACTGGTCACTGCCAGCAGCGGGATCGCGTACCGGATGCCGGCCCCCTCGTACGCGCCCGGCTCGCCCAGCGCCTCCCGTACGTCCCCGGCGTGCACCCACTCCCCCAGAGCGACCGCGTCCAGCAGGCCGTCGTCGTGCGGGGCGATGGCGGGCCCTGCCTCCGTGAAGCCGCGTTCCAACTCGTCCAGGACACGCCGCAACGGCCATTCCTCGCGTTCGGCGACGTCGGCCGCGTTCGACGCCGGCAGGAACACCCCTTCCTCCAGGCGTCCCTCCACGATCCGCATCAGCGCCGCACCGCAGTGGGCGAGGACCTGACGCACCGTCCAGCCCGGGCAGGCCGTGCGCAGCTCGAAACGCTCCTCGGGCGTCTCACGGAGCAGCGGCATGAGGGCGTCGCGCTCGGTGAGCAGCAGCCGGCCGGGAAGCTCGGGGTCACGCTCAGTGGGGCGGTCAGCGGGCACTGAGGCTCCTTGAGTCCTGAAGGGTCCGGTGGATGTCGACGGCCGCGGTCGAGCGGTTCAGGGTGATGTAGTGCAGCCCCGGGGCGCCCTCGGCGAGCAGTCTGTCGCCCATCGCGACGGCGTGGTCCACGCCGACGCGGTACGCGGTGGCTGGGTCGTCGCGGGCGGCTTCGAGCCGATGGGCCAGGTCCTCGGGGAACGCGGCGTCGCTGAGCTCGGCGAATCGGCGGATCTGCCGTACGTCGGTGGCCGGCATGATCTCGGGAATGATCGGCGTGTGGCAGCCGGCCGCGGCCACCCGGTCCCGGAAGCGAAGGTAGTCCTCGGGACGGAAGAACATCTGCGTGATGGCGTAGTCGGCGCCGGCCCGGCACTTCGCCACGAAGTGCCTGAGGTCGCTGTCCGGGTCCGGCGAACGGGGGTGGCCCTCGGGGAAGGCGGCCACCCCGATCCTGAAGTCACCGAGCGAGCGCACCAGTTCGACCAGCTGGTAGGCGTAGGTGAGGCCGTCCGGGTGAGGCAGCCACCGCCCCCTCGGGTCGCCCGGCGGATCGCCCCGCAGCACCAGCACGTCACGTATGCCCGCGTCCGCGTAGGCTCCGACGATCTGCCGCAGCTCGGCCACCGAGTGGCCCACCGCGGTGAGATGGGCCACCGGACGCAAGGTCGTCTCCGCGGCGATCCGGTGGGTGATCGAGACGGTGCGGTCCCTTGACGTGCCTCCGGCTCCGTAGGTGACGGAGACGAAGTCGGGCCGCAGGGCCTCGACCCGGCGTACGGCGTCCCACAGGGCGCGCTCCCCGCCGGGTGTCCTCGGGGGGAAGAACTCGAAGGAGAAGGTCGTCGTCATGTCCTGCATCCCGGTGTCGAAGTGACCCTCCCTCACCGCAACTCCCGTAGGTGTGCGAGGAGATGGGCGGCGCATCCGACCCCGTACGTCGACCTCAGACGCGCCATCAGCGGCTCCCGGTGCAGGCGGTACTCCTGCGTTCCCACGTAGTCGAGCACGGTGGCCGCCAGGACGCACCCGAGTTGGGCCGCGCACTTCTCGGGTACGCCCCAGGCGACACCGGCCAGGAAGCCGGCCCGGAAGGCGTCACCGACGCCCGTGGGGTCCACCACGCCGGGCACCTCGACCGCGGGCACCGTCAGGACGCGACCGCCGTCCCGGTGGATGCGCACCCCCTTGTTGCCCCGGGTGACGACCCAGCAGCCCACCCGACGCAGGATCTCCGCGTCCGTCAGTCCGGTCCGCTCCCGCAGAAGGGCGGCCTCGTACTCGTTGGTGAACAGCCAGCGGGCGCCGTCGACGAGGTCGAGCACCTGCTCCCCGGTGAGACCGGCCAGCTGCTGGGAGGGGTCGGCGGCGAACGGTATGCCGAGCAGACGGCAGGCCCGGGTGTGCCTGACCATCGCCTCGGGGTCGTCGGGCGAGACCATGACCAGGCTGATCCGTCCCACTCGGGCGAGGACCTGGGCGAGGTCGATGGTGCGCGCCTCGGCCATGGCGCCGGCGTAGAACGTCGCGATCTGGTTCTGCATCCGGTCCGTGGTGCAGACGAACCGTGCGGTGTGCAGATCCTCGCGGACGAGCACGGAGTCGGTGTCGACTCCGTGCTCCTTGAGCCGGACCCGGTACGGCTCGAAGTCGCCGCCGACCGCGCCGACCAGCACCGGCCGCAGGCCGAGTTGGCCCAGGCCGTAGGAGATGTTCGCCGCCACCCCGCCGCGCCGTACGTCCAGCCGGTCGGCGAGGAACGACAGCGAGACCCGGTCCAGGCGGTCGGCCAGCAGATGGTCCGTGAACACCCCGGGGAAGGACATCAGATGGTCGGTCGCGATGGAGCCGGTGACAGCGATCCGCATCTCAGCCCTCCACCGCGCTGAGCAGTGCCTCGGCGCGATCGGTCCGCTCCCAGGTGAAGTCGGGGAGTTCGCGGCCGAAGTGGCCGTAGGCCGCGGTCTGCGCGTAGACCGGCCGCAGCAGGTCCAGGTCCCGCACGATGGCGGCCGGGCGCAGGTCGAAGACGTCGGTGACGGCCTGCTGGATCCGCCCGACGGGGACGGTCCCGGTGCCGAAGGTCTCCACGAACAGGCCCACCGGGGCGGCCTTGCCGATGGCGTACGCGACCTGCACCTCGCAGCGCGCGGCCAGCCCTGCCGCCACCACGTTCTTGGCGACCCAGCGCATCGCGTATGCCGCCGAGCGGTCCACCTTCGACGGGTCCTTGCCGGAGAACGCGCCACCGCCGTGGCGGGCCATGCCTCCGTAGGTATCGATGATGATCTTGCGTCCGGTCAGGCCGGCGTCGCCCATCGGACCGCCGATCTCGAACCGGCCGGTGGGGTTGACCAGCAGCCGGTACCCGTCGCTTTCCAGGCTGATGCCCTGCTCGGCGAGTGCCTTGAGTTCCGGATCGACCACGGACTCCCGGATGTCCGGCGTCAGGAGACCGTCCAGGCTGATGTCGGCGGCGTGCTGGGAGGAGACGACCACGGTGTCCAGGCGCACGGGCCGGTCCCCGTCGTACTCGATGGTGACCTGGGTCTTGCCGTCGGGCCGCAGGTAGGGGCAGGTGCCGTTCTTGCGGACGTCCGCCAGGCGGCGGGCCAGCCGGTGCGCCAGATGGATCGGCAGGGGCATGAGTTCGGGGGTGTCGTCGCAGGCGTACCCGAACATCAGGCCCTGGTCGCCGGCGCCCTGCCGGTCGAGGTCGTCGCCGTCCTTGCCCGCTGTGTCCACGCCCCGTGCGATGTCGGGTGACTGGGCGCCGATCGACACGGAGACACCGCAGGACGCGCCGTCGAATCCCTTGGCCGAGGAGTCGTATCCGATGCCGAGGACGGTGTCGCGCACCAGTTGGGCGATCGGGGCGTAGGCGCGGGTGGTGACCTCGCCCGCCACGTGCACCTGGCCCGTGGTGATCAGGGTTTCCACGGCGACACGTGAGGCGGGGTCCTGCGCCAGCAGGGTGTCCAGGATCGTGTCGCTGATCTGGTCGGCGATCTTGTCGGGGTGCCCCTCGGTGACGGACTCGGAGGTGAAGAGCCGCCGGCCCATGTCACTTCACCTCCGCACAGAAGAAGTGGGTGTCGATGGCGTCGAGGGTCCGGATCGCGTCGACCTCGAGGGTCTCCATCTCGATGGTCTGTCCGCTGAGCTGTTCGAGGAGGAAGACGAACTCCACGAAGGAGAGCGAGTCGATCAGCCGGTTCTCGATCAGGTCGAGGTCCCGCGGGATGTCCTCGCGGTCCGGGTGGCGCTTGAGGATCCAGTCCTTGACCTGCTGCAGAGGGGAGTCGGTCATGGCAGTACTCCTTGGTCCTTGAGTGGCTGTGACGGATGTGATGGATGTGATGCAGGGGCTTCGACGGCTGTTTCCCGCCTGGGGGCGGGCGGATCGCCGAGGATGGGAGCGGCGACGGCCACCGCGTAGTCCACGTCGTGGCTGATGCTCACGGTGATGTCGGTGATGCCGGATTCGGCGGCCATCTCGGCGGCGCGGCGGCGCAGTTCGACCAGCGGCCAGCCGCCGTCCGACCGCCGCACCACGATGTCCCGCCAGGGCAGGAAACGCCCCTGGACGCGCAGGGTCTTGAAGGCGGCTTCCTTGGCCGCGATCCGCCCGCACAGGCTGAGCAGGTCGAGGCCCTGGGAGGTTTCGCAGTCGGCCAGTTCGCCCGGGTCGAGCATCCGACCGAAGAAATCCTCGCCGTACTCGGTGAGCAGTCGGTGGACGCGTTTGACGGACACGATGTCCATGCCGAGGTTCGCCCACCCCAGGCCGCCGCCCGCGGCGGTGGGACGGGCCGGCATGTCAGACCACCGGCCCGGCCGCGGCCAGCTGTGCCGACGCGGTGCGCACCGCGTCGTTCGCCGCGGCCCAGCTGCCGTGGCGCCGGGTCAGGGCGGACAGCCAGCGTTCCAGCCCGAAGGCGACGCAGCTGGTGAAGGCGGGGCCGCCGGTGCCGCCCAGGGTGATGGAGCAACGGTCACCGAAGAAGTTGCGGTGGGTGTTGACCGAGGCGATCGCCAGGTCCTCGTAGAGGAACTCGTGCTTGACCGGGGTCAGCCGCTGCAGAACGGCCTTGGAGCCGCCCTTGTCGTAGAAGGGGTCGCTGGCCGCTTCCTTGCGCAGCGGCAGGTCCAGCGCTCGGGCGAACGCGGTGATGCGGTCGGTGAAGGCACACAGGTGGCTCTCGGCGTGTTCGCGGCTGCCGAGCGCCACGATCTCCCGCATCCGGAAGCCCAGTTGCCGGCGCAGGCCCTCGTAGTGGTTCTCCTTGCGGAAGCACCAGCCGACGACCGTGACGAGCGTGTTCTCGGTGATCTCACGCCCCTCGTGGTCGAGGTAGACGGCGTAGCAGGAGGCGGAGGGAAGGCCGAACTCGGCGGGCTGGAGGGCCCCGCAGGGGAAACAGCCGGTGTCGGCACAGAACTCGCCGCGCCGGTCGACCTCGATGGGCGTGGCGACCACGGCCTGGTGCGGGAAGTTCTCGTAGTAGTCCAGCCGCTTGAGGTCGGCGGCCGGCAGCAGCGGGGGCATGGTCATGGACTGGGCCCCGGCGGCGGCCCCCCAGCTTTCGAAAGTGTCGTCGAGCAGCCGCAGCAGGGCCGTGCCTTCGGGCCCCAGGGACGGGAGGCCGCGTGATTCCCGTGCGGAACATCGTTCTTGGGCAAGGGTGTCGTGGGACACGAGGTGCCACCTCTCGGTTCAGATGACCGGCAGGGTGTCGTCGGAGAAGATCCCGGTCTTGAGGAAGAAGGCGAGCGGCTTGCGGATGGCCTTGCGTTCGTGCGCGCGGCGGCCCTCGTCGGCGATGAGGGCGTTGCGCAGCGCGAGCGGGTCGGCGATGCCGGCGTCGCGGTAGACGTGCGGGTTGTACAGGGAGTTGACGCTGAAGACGACGTAGCGCTTCAGGTACGCCTCCACCTCGCGGACCCGTTCAGCGCTCACCGCCGCACACATGCGGGTGAACAGCAGGGAGACCAGTTCCCGTCCGAAGGCGATGTGCCGGGACTCGTCCTGGTGGTGGATGCGGTTGACCTCCCGGATGGTGTCGCACAGTGAAGTGTCCTGGGCCATCCGGGAGTTGTAGTGGTCGACCAGCTCCTCGAAGAACAGGATGCGGGCGAAGACGAGGAAGTTCTCGATCTCCGGCTCCCAGGCGGAGTCGGCCCGCATGGCCGTGGAGGCGTAGATCTTCTGGCCGTAGCGGCGGCAGAACTCGGCGAAGAACCACATGTGTTCGTTCTCTTCGCCGATGAAGTGGTGGAAGAAGTCGGACGGCACCTCGAAACCGGGCATGTGGATGCGGCCCACGACCTCGATGAGGAGTTCGCGGATGCCGTGCACGTTGAGGCTGTAGAAGTTGATCGACTCCCACTTGGACAGGCTGTGCAGCGTGTCCTCGCTCAGGGCGTCGAAGTGGGAGGTGCCGTAGGGGGTGAGTAACTCGGGGCTCATCCACATACGGTTGTCCTCGAGCTTTTCGGGCCATGCGAACTGCTGGTAGGGGTTGTAGTAGTCCTCGATGGACTTCTGGCTGAGCCGGCCGAGGACTTCCAGGAAACGGTCGGTGACGGGCAGCGTCGTGGCGGCCATGGTTCTCTCCTGTCGGGGACGCGATACGCGGTGCGGGGTTCGCGTGTCAGGGCCTGACTTCGTAGACGGCGTTGACCGGGGTCTCACTCGCGCGCCGGAAGCGGGTGAAGCCGGCCTCCTCGGCGATGCCGCGGAACGCCTTCTCACCGGAGTGGTTGCCGAGGGCCTTCGGTCCGCGCTGGGCCACGGCGACGGGCAGACACATCACGGCGGACAGGGCCATGAACATGTGGGCGGCCGGAGTGTGGGTGTCGATGTCCGCCGGCGAGACGTTGGACTCGACGAGCATCCATGTGCCGTCCGCGTCCAGGGACTTGTGCACGTGCTGGGCGGCGGTGACCGGATCGCCCATGTCGTGCAGGCAGTTGAAGAAGGTCACCAGGTCGTACCCCGCGCCGGGGTAGTCGTCGGCGGACGCCACGTCGAAGACGACCCGGTCGGACAGGCCCTCGTCCTCGGCGAGTTGCCGGGCGATGCTGATGGCGTCCTCGGAGTAGTCGAAGCCGTACACCCTGGCGTTGGGGTAGGCCTGGGCGATGAGCCGGGTGGTGTCACCGACGCCGCACCCCACGTCGGCGACGCTTCCGCCGTGCGCCAGCTTCTCGGTGACGCCGTGCAGGGACGGGAGCCAGTCGGGCAGGAGCCGGTGCTGGTAGGTGGGGCGGAAGAAGCTGCCCATGCCGGTGTCGAGGGCCGGGTCGTGCTCGGCCCATCCGACGCCGTCACCGGTGCGGTAGGCCTCGGTGAGCAGGTCCTCGGTGGCGTAGAGGGCCTTGAGCGCGGTGAAGAATCCGGCGGCGAAGGTCGGCGCGCCCGGGTTGGCGAGCACCGGGACGTGGGCGTCGGGCAAGGTGTACTTGTTCGACGAGGGGTGGCGCTCGACGTATCCGGCACTGAGCTGGGCGTGCAGCCACTCCTCCGCGTAGCGCGGGGTGACGCTGGTGCGCCGGGCGAGTTCGGCGGGGGTCTGCGGCCCGTGCACGGCCAGCGCCCGGTACAGCCCCAGCCGCTCGCCGAGGGAGACGGTCAGGCCGCGGACCGCGGCCGCCGCGTCACCGATGACGCGCTGGTGGAAGGCGGTGACCGGGTCGGCGGTCGCCTCGGTGCCGGTGGTCTCGTCGGTCATGCCGATACCTCGTCTCGAACCGCGGTGAACAGGAAGGACCGCGGCACACCGGGAACCTCTCGCGGCGCCACGGGGTAGGGCCAGCGGCCGAAGTCGGCACCCTCCTCGCCGGGCTGGCGGACCTCGCGCACGGTCCATCCGCAGGAGGTCAGCAGCAGCTCGGGGTCCTCGGTGCCGAAGAGCCAGGGATTGCCGTCCTCAGCGAGGGCCCGCATGAACGACCGGGAGAGCGGGTTCTTCAGGGCCGCCTCGCTGATCACGTCTCCGAGGAGGACCGAGCCCGGCGCACTGTGCTGCCAGAGGGTGGTGATCAGGGCGCGTACGGCGTCCTCGGGGAGGAAGAACAGCAGCCCCTCCACGATCCACAGGGTGGGCTGCTCGGAGCGCCAGCCCGCCTCCTTGAGCTGCCCGGTCCAGTCCTGGGTCAGGTCGACCGCGACGGTACGGCGCTCACGCCCCGCGGGCGCCGGCTCGTCGGCGAGCAGCTCGGCCTTGGCGTCGAGCAGGCCGGGCCGGTCCAGTTCGTAGACGGTGACGCCGTCGGGCCAGTCGAGACGGTAGTAGCGGGTGTCCATGCCGGCCGCGAGGAACACGACCTGGCGCAACCCCCGCTCCTGGACGGCGCGCCCGATGGCGCGGTCCAGATAGGTGGTGCGGATGGCGAGGAACGGCACGGTGCCTGCGCCCGCGTACCGTTCGAGCAGTTCGAAGCCGGTGGTTCCGGCGACGGTGCGTGCGTGCGGATCGGCGAACAGCCGGTCCTCACGTTCGGTTTCCAGTGCCCGCGCGGCGGCGGTCCACTGGGCGGTGCGGGATACGGCCTCCACAGGAGGTCCCCCTTCGGGAAGCGCTTCGGACGTCGGAGTGCTGTGCGTCAACAGGTGGGGACGGCCGTGCTCAGCGCGTTCGCGCACAGGCGACCGGGTCCTCCGCCGCGGGCATCGACACGGGGGATGCGGCGGAGGCGGCGGTGGGACGCCGCCGGAAGATGCTGTGCAGGATCATGCTGAACACGACCGTCCCGTCCGGGGCCACCAGCTGGCAGCGGGGCTGGACGATTCCGGTGGTGGGGCTCATGAGCGAGGGGCGCGAACCGAGGATCTCGACCCGGGCGGTGAGGACGTCCCCCGGGCGCACCGGCCGGTGGTAGCGGACCTCGTCGATGCCGGGTGAGCCGACGCAGTCGCTGTAGGCGAGGAGGCCGTCCACGTACCGCCGCATGAAGAGGGCCGAGGTGTGGAAGCCGCTGGCGATCAGACCGCCGAAGGGCGACCGCTTCGCGCGCTCGGCGTCGGTGTGGAAGCTCTGCGGGTCGTAACGCCTCCCGAACTCCAGCACCTCCTCTTCGGTCACGGTGACGGTGCCCAGTTCATGCACGTCACCGACACGGAAGTCCTCGAAGTAGCGCATGACGCCCCCCAGTTGGGCCGGAGAAGTTTCTCGGGTCTCCTCCAATCTACGAATCGACCATTTATTTTGTCAATCCAAATCTAGCCCGAGTGCCTGCTCGATGTCGCTCCACAGGTCCTCCGGGTGCTCGATGCCCACGGACATCCGTACGGTCCCCGGACGTATGCCGGCGGCGGCCAGCGCCGCTTCGTCCAGCTCCCGGTGCGAGGTCGACGCCGGATGTGCCACCAGGGTCTCCACTCCGCCCAGGGAGAGGGCCAGTTGAGCGAGCCGCACCCGTTCGATGAACGCGCGCCCCGCGTCCCGGCCGCCCGCGAGGTCGAAGGAGACCATGCCTCCGCCGCCGCTGAGCACGGTGCGCGCCATGCCGTACGTCGGGTGGTCCGGGAGCCACGGCCAGTGCACCGCCGTGACCCGCGGGTGCCCGGCGAGGCGGCGGGCCAGCAGTTCGGCGCCCGCGCAGTGCTGGCGCATCCTGAGCGGCAGCGTCTGGACTCCCCGGAGGGTCAACCAGGCGGCGAAGGGGTCGGCGCAGGACCCGAGTTCCACGGCGCGCGGCCACACCCGGTCACGCACACCCTCGTCGGCGAAGACGGCCACACCGCCGAGGACGTCGGAGTGACCCGAGAGGTACTTGGTGGTCGAGTGCACCACCACGTCGGCCCCGTGTTCGATGGGGCGGCACAGCACGGGTGACGCCAGCGAGTTGTCCACCACGCTCACCACGCCGTGCCGCCGTGCGACCGCCGCGAGCCCCGCGAGGTCGGGCACCCGGCCGGTGGGATTCGCGATCGTCTCGAGGTGCAGCACGCGTGTCGTGGGCCGGACGAGCCGCTCGAACTCGGAGGCGTCGTCACCCGTCACGTACTCGACCACGACGCCGAGCCGGTCGGCCAGGTCGCAGAGCAGGGAGTAGGTGCCGCCGTACAGGCACCGTTGCGCGACCACGTGGTCCCCCGGCTTCAGCAGGGCGAGGAGGACCGCGCTGATGGCTCCCATGCCCGAGGCGAACGCCATGGCGGCGGCGCCCCCTTCGAGGCCCGCGAGCGTCCGCTCCAGTGCCCGTACGGTCGGGTTGCCGCGGCGCGAGTACACGTAGGGACCATCGGGGCCGGACATGGCCTGGGCGAGCGCGTCAGCGGAGTCGAAGGCGAAGGCCGAGGACTGGACGATGGGCACGCTGAGCGGCCGGCCACCCTCCGGTGAGGGCTCGCCGCGCGCGTGCACGGCTCTGGTCTGCATATCCAAGGGTGCGCTCCTGACGACTGGGGCGCTTGGGCGAGGCCGTCGACCGGGCCGTGCGACATGAGGCTCGCTCCACCACACGGTTTTGTCGGTCGGCCCCGCTCCCGCGCAGGTGAAAGGGCCGCCCCGATGCTGGTTTCCCGGCACTGAACGGCCCTGTTGTGATTCCGCTGGTGCTAATGCTGGTGCTGGCGTTGGTCTCTTGCCGTCTAGGCGGTGGCCCGCTCTCCCTGAGCGGCTTGAGACGTCTCGGCCTGAGGTGCCGACGCGGGCTGGTCACCGCGCATCAGGAACAACGTCAGCAGGCCGCCGGTGGCGGCGATCACCGCGGCCCAGATGAAGGCCGCACTGAAGCCGTCGGTCAGCGCGGGCAGATTGCCCAACTGGCCGGCGCCCTGCGAGGTGGCCACCGCGGTCAGCGCGGCGAGCCCCAGCGCCGACCCCACCTGATAGGTGGTGTTGACGATGCCCGACGCCAGACCCGCCTGCTCCTGCGGGGCTCCCGACATCGCCGACATCATCGCCGGGATGTACGCCAGCGACATGCCGAGTGCGGCGACCAGCGAGGCGGGCAGGACGTCGACCACGAACGTTCCGGTGGGCTCGACCGCCGACAGCCAGAGCAGACCGGCCGCGAGGACCAGGAGACCGCCACCGATCAGCGGCTTGGCGCCGAACCTGGCCATCAGCTTCGCCGTGATGGCCGTCATGAAGATCATCAGGAGGACGGTCATCGGCAGCAGGGCGGCGCCGGAGGCGAAGGCCCCGTAACCGAGGACCTGCTGGAGGTACAGGTTGAGGAAGTACCACATCGGGATCCACGCGGCACCCAGCAGCGTCATCGCCAGGTTGGCCGAGCCGAGCCGCGGGACCCGCCAGATGCCGAGCGGCATGAGGGGCTCGCGCAGCGTCTTCTGGATCACGAAGAAGAGCAGCAACAGCGCTGCGGCGCCTGCCAGTTGGAGCACGGTGCCGGTGGAGGACCATCCGACCTCCGGCGCCCGGACGACCGCGAAGACGGCGAGCGCGAGACCCGCGGTGACCGCGGCCGCGCCCAGCACGTCCACTCCACCGCGGCGGCCGCCGACGGCCGGCAGCAGCTTGGTGGCGGCGAGGGTCGCGACACCGATCGGGATGTAGATGATGAAGACCCACGGCCAGCTGAGCCACTCGGTGAAGACTCCGCCGAGGAAGACGCCGGCGGTACCGCCCGCGGGTGCCGCCGCACCGTAGAGGGCCATGGCCTTGCCGAGCTCCTTCGGGTCGTGCATGAAGAGCATCATCAGCAGCGTCATGGCCGAGGGCGCGATGAGCGCCCCGCCGACACCCTGGACGGCGCGGCCGGCGACCTCCACCCAGGCGGTCTGGGCGGCGGCCGCGAGGACCGATCCCGCGATCAGGACCACCCAGCCGGTGGTGAACACCTTGCGTGCGCCGAGCAGGTCGGACAGCCGACCGCCCAGCAGCAGTAAGCCGCCGAAGGCGATGACGTAGGCGTTGAACACCCACTGGAGCTCGCCCTGCGAGAAGCCGAGGTCCTGCTGCATCTCGGGGAGCGCCACCCCGATGATCGACGTATCCATGATCACCATGAACTGGGCGGCAGCGAGCACGAGCAGTGCCCACCACCGCCGAGGATTGATGGCCGACATGGCTCACCCCTTCTCGTCACATACCCCCTCGGGGTACCTTGGAGTGAGAACATAACATACCCCTAGGGGGTATGTGGAGACCCGAAATCGGCACCGTCCGGGCCCACTTGGAGGGGAGCGGTACGGCGTTTCCGGCTGCCTCGGCGCCGCCTGCCTCGCCCTGCGCGTTTCTGCGATGGGCGTTGGGGGGACCCGGCGCCTGTGGTGGCGTACGGAGCGGAGCAGCGGGCGGGGAGCGGCCCTCGCTCGTCCGGGGCTCCCCCGCGCTCGCGGCTGCGCTTCGACGGCTGGATCGCGGGCCTGGGTACGTCCTCCGGGACGCGTGTCGTGCTGGGCCACTGGACGCGGTCGCCGTTCGGGGCGTTCAGCGACGTGATGCTGGAGCGGGCCGACGGAGAACGGCTGCTGCTGGCGCCCACGCGTGAGACGGCGGACTTCGTCGGCGGGACCTACGCCTTCGACACCGTGCGGGTCGTCCCGGTCGACGTGAGCGTCGACGGCGACACCTGGACCGTCGGCGCGGACTCACTCGCCCTGCGGTTCACCACCGGCCGGCGAGGACTCCTCGGGCTGATGCTGTGTTCCGTACCCGGCGCGCTCGCCCGCCGTCCGGCGTGGAGCGCGCTGACGGACCTTCCCGCCCGCGCCCTGCTCCCCGGTGTGCGCACGCGTGGCAGTGCGGGTGGGGGTCGCAGGGAGTGGTACGGGGCCCGTGACCTGCGGCCGATCCGCGCGGTGTCGGCGGTCTTCGAGGGGGCCGACCTCGGTGCGCCGGCACCGGTCGACCCGCCCGTGCGGTTCGGGTTCGGATCGGCGCCACGGAAACCCGCCCTCACCAGGATCACGACGACGGTGGAACTCGCCTCGGCGTGAGAACCGGTACTGCCGTCGCCGTTGTGAGAAGCGGGAGTCACCCCGCCCCGGCGTGAGAACCGGTACTCAGCGCCGCACCACCCGCAGCGATTCCAGGTCTCCGGCGGGACCACCCCTGTCCGGCCTACGCGATCGAGCGCACCGCGGCCCGGGTCAGGGTCTTCGCGGTCCGTACGGCGCTGGAGACGGCCTCCTCGGGATCGAGCCCGCACAGATCGGTGAGGGTGAAGAGCGCCTCGGCGCCCACGACGACCGCGAGGTCCCGTTCGAGCTGGGTGAAGGCCTCCGGGTCGGCCGCGCCGAGGGTGTCCCGAAGAGGGAGCAGCGCGTGGTCGATGAGTCCGAAGCGGATGCCGGGGCGCCTGGTCACCGTCTCGGGCCGGGTGATGGTGGCGGCGATCATCGCGCGTACCGAGCCCTGCCGGGCGAGGATGCCGCGGAGCAGGAACTCGCAGGCGAATGCGACGCGTTCGACGGGGTCGGTGGAGTCCGCGACCGGCGCGAGCGCCTCCTCGGGGGGCGGCCAGACCCCGGCCAGGGCCTCACTGATCAGTGAGGGGAGGTCGGGAAAGTACCGGTAGGCGGTGGCCTCGGAGACCAGGGCCGCCTGGGCGATCGCGGGCATCGTCACCTCGGCGCCGGTCCCGATGAGTTCGCGTGCGGCCGCCACGATCGCCGTACGCGTGCGCTGCTTCTGGTTGGCGCGGCCGGTGCCCGCATGCGCCGTCATGGGGGACTCCTCCTGTTGGTCCATCCACACGATAGCAGTCCCCTTCCGTTATGAGAGTGGACTTGCATAACGAGATCCAGCCTCTCTAATCTCATGAGAGTCAGCTCTCACGAAGGAATCCACGGCCCGCTCAAGGAGCACCGGATGACCACCCAGACCACTCAGACCACCCACACCCTCACGCTCGACCACGGCACCCTCGACGTCACCGTCGACCTCCAGGGAAAGCAAGGGCGCCCCTTCCTGCTCCTGCACGGAGGCGGCGGCCCGCAGACCGTCACCCCGTTCGCCGGCCTCCTGGCCGAGCAGCGGCCGGCCCGGGTGTTCACCCCCCTCCACCCCGGCTTCGGCGGCACGACACGCCCGGACTGGCTGACCGACGTCAGGACTCTGGCCCAGGTCTACGCCCACCTGCTGGACGCGCTCGACCTGCGGGACGTCGCCGTCGTGGGCAACTCGATCGGTGGCTGGATCGCCGCCGAACTGGCGGCCCTGGGCAGCGACCGGATCAGCAGCGTGACCCTTGTCAACGCGGTCGGCATCCACGTCCCCGGCCACCCGATAGCCGACACCTTCTCGCTGACGCCCGTGGAGCTGTCCCGCCTCTCCTTCCACGACCCCTCGAAGTTCCGCTTCGACCCGAGCGCGCTGTCCGAGGCGCAGCGAGCGGTCATGGCCACCAACCGGGCCGCTCTGCAGGTCTATTCGGGACCCCACGCGATGGCCGACACCGCCCTCGTGGAGCGCCTCGCCAAGATCGCTCACCCGACCCTGGTCGTCTGGGGCGCGAGCGACCAGGTCGTGGACAGCGACTACGGGCGCGCGTACGCGCAGGCGATCCCCGACGCGGAGTTCCGTCTGCTTGAGGGCACCGGCCACATGCCCCAGACCGAGACGCCCGAGCGACTCCTGCCGGTGCTCTGGGACTTCACCGACAGCCACGTCGGCGCCTGACCGCGGCACTGACTCCAGAACGACGGGCGCCCACACGTCTCTCCGTCCCGCCGCGGTTCAAAGCCCTTTTTCCACACCGCAGTTGACGGCGTGTGACCAGGGCGCGCTCCGCTATGCTCACCTCCGTTCGAACGAAGAAACGACCACCTGAACGACGGTCGAACGACGGCCCCGAGCGAGCGATGACCGGCGGACCCCGTCCTCCGGGAAGGAAACGTGAGAGAGCACGTGAGATCGGAACACGGCGATGACCAGGCCGCGACGCGTTCGGAACGCCGCTCGGAGCGACTGGTAGCCGGTCGGTATCTGCTCCACGACGTTCTCGGCAGAGGCGGCATGGGCACGGTCTGGCGCGCCCATGACCAACTCCTGGACCGCGCGGTCGCCGCCAAGGAACTGCACATCCTCTCCCACGGCGACGACGAGCACCGCGTCAGGATGCGCCGCGCCGTCCGGGAGGCGCGCGCGGTCGCCCGGGTGCCGCACCCGCACGTGGTCGGCGTCCACGACCTGGTCGAGTCGGAGGACCGGCTGTGGATCGTCATGGAACTCATCGAGGGCCCCTCGCTGGCCCACCGTGTCGCCGAGACCGGACCCCTCACCCCGCAGCACACGGCCGCCCTCGGTCTGCACATGCTCGACGCGCTGGAGGCCGTGCACGCGGCCGGCACGCTGCACCGCGACGTCAAACCCGCCAACGTGCTGCTGCGCCACAACGACGACGCCGTCCTCACCGACTTCGGCATCGCGGCCCTGGACGACGGTGAGTTCCTCACCACCACGGGCGAACTGGTCGGCTCCCTGGAGTTCATGGCACCCGAGCGGATCACGGGATCAGAGGCCGGGCCGGCCTCCGACCTGTGGTCACTGGGCGCGACCCTCGCCACGGTCTGTGGCGGACAGTCCCCCTTCCGCAGGTCGGGAGCGCCCGCGACGCTGCACGCGGTGGCGTACGAGGAACCCGTGCTGTCGGAGCGGCTCGGCCCGCTGCGGCCGGTCGTCGAGGCGCTGCTGCGCAAGTCCCCGGCTGAGCGCCTTTCGGCGGCCGGTGCGCGGTCCGCGCTGCGGCGCGTCGCGGCGGGCGAGGCGGACGCCGGGCCGCTGCCGTCGGCGACCGTGCGCGTGTTCTCGCCTTCGACCGCGTTGGCGGACGCGGACACCGTGACCAGCGGCCAGGGGCGGCTCGTCCCGGCCGGACAGACCGCGCGGCACACCCCGTCGCCCCGCTCCGCGGGTCATCAGTCATCCCGCTCGTCGGGGCCGAAGCGGCTGTGGTGGGCTCTGGCCGGTACGGCGGTGCTGGCAGCGGGTGTCGGAGGTGGTCTGTTCCTCACCGGGGCACCGCCGTTCGACGAGGCCCCGAGGACGACGACCGTCAGCCAGGTCGTCCAGTCGCCGACCGGCTGGCAGCCGGTGCCCGGAGCGGTCGTCCGGCGGGGCGACCAGGTCAGCGTGCGGTTCGTGTCGGGGGAATGGACGGCCGACCACCGGAACATGCCCATGACCGGGCCGGCCGGCTACGACAAGGGCACCGACGCGCGGCTGGCCGGCGCCAAGGACTGCAAGGTCAAGCCCGCGGCACCGTTCGGCGCACTGCTGGCGGTCCTCGCGGGCGAGAAGGACTTCCCCGTCCACACTGTCGGACAGAAGCTGAACTTCCTCGCCACCGGGGACGGCACCCTGCAACTGGGCATGAACGACACCGCGGGTTCCTGCTCCGAGGACAACCGGGGTGCGCTGACCGTGCAGGTGAGCATCACGCACCGGGGGTGAGGCGACCGCCGGGTCGACCGTCGCGTTCGGCGCCGTCGCGTTCGGCGCCGACGAGGACGAAGGCCATCGTGACGGGTTGGTCGCTGTGGTTGCGCCAGCCGTGGCGGGTGCCGTTCTGGATCACGATGTCCCCCACTGTGAGCCGGGTGTGGTGGCCGTCGTCGAGTTCGAGGACGATCTCGCCGTCCAGCACGATGCCGTAGTCCACGGTCGGCGTGGTGTGCATGCCGTCGGGCTCCATGAGGTCCGCGATGCCGGGCGAGTCGGCCCGCTGCTCCTCGTCGAAGGCCACGGGGTCGAACGCCGGGTCGGCCATCGCGGTGTCCGGCGGGAAGGTCAGCACGATGAACCGGGTGCCGCCGGGCGCCGGGAGCAGGCTGGTGACCTTCGGCGTGGGGTCCTCCCCGGTGCGGCCGGCCGGTTCGCCGGGTTCGGTGGCCCACGGCAGGCGGGACACCCAGCCCGGCAGGCTGGTGAACTCCCGGCTGCGCGGGACGGGACCGTCGCTGACGACGACCGACCGTCCGTTCTCGTCATGGCCGGTGACGACTCTGCGCATGCGTCTCTCCTCACTCACGTCGGTCGGGGCGGTCAGCCGACGCCGGTCGCGTCGGTCATTGGCCAGGGGCGGTCGCCCAACTCGGTCGAGGGCCCCAGCTCGGCCGCCCAGCTGTCCAGGACGTCCGCCACGGTAGGGGCGGGCGCCCTGAGCAGGGACGATGCCATGGTGCGTACGAACCGCCGGTGCCGTTCGTCCGTGAGGTACTCCACGGGGGACTTGCCGTCCACCCGCGCGAGCAGCAGCGCCGGCAGCAGTGACGCGGCCCGCGCGTCAAGGGCCGGCCGGGGCTCCCAGTCGACGCACCGGACGTACTCCTCGGTCAGCGCCCGGGCGGACCGTAGGAGATCGGCGCGGCACCCGGGCACCACCAGGCTCTTGAGCAGCAGATGGTTGACGCAGAACGCGAGGTCGAAGGCCGGGTCTCCGTACCAGGCGCACTCGGCGTCCAGCAGCACGGGCCCGGCGGGTCCGACGAGGATGTTCTTGGGACTGACGTCACCGTGCACCAGGACCAGGTGCGTCGCGGCCGTACGGTCGGCGAGGCCCCGGAGGATGTCGCCCAGGCCGGGGTGTGCGGCGGCGGTGGCCAGCAGGTACGGCTCGACGCGCAGCGCGTGGAAGGTGTCGTCGGTGGCGAACTCGGCGGCCAGTGCGGCGTCGCCGGCGCTCGCCGCGGCAGGGTGCCGAGCGAGCTCCTCACTCGGGTCGGCCGGTTGTTGCTCGGCTGCCTGTTCAAGCCCCGCCGTGAACCGGTGTGGAACCACCTCGCCGAGCCCTCCGTCGCAGCGCGGTTGTGGGACGCGAGCTGCGATCTGACCGGCGTCGACCTCAGCAGCGGCCTCTCCGGACAGCTGAGGCACGCGCGCGTCGCGGGATCACGGAGCGAGTCATGACTCGGTGGTGTTCGGGCTTTTCGTGGATCGGTCCGGGTCAGCTCGTCCGTCGGCGCGCGGGGCTGTCGTGGGGAGTTCCACAGCGATGTGGATCCCGCCGGCGGCCCGCGGGGTGAGGGTGAGTGTTCCGTCGTGTGCGTGGGTGATGGTCTTGACGATGGCCAGGCCGAGGCCGACGCCTGCGTGGTCGGCGTGTACGCGCTCGGTGCCGCGCTGGAACGGTTCGGTGAGGGTCGAAACCAGCTCTGGAGTGAGCTTCTCACCGGTGTTCTCGACGGTGAGCACCACAGTCCTGGGGCGAACGCTGGTGTTGACCCACACGGTGCCCTGTTCGGGCAGGTTGTGGACGATCGCGTTGTGCACGAGGTTCGTGGTCAGCTGCAGCAGGAGCGCCTGCGATCCGATCGTGGGGGTGATGTCACCGGAGGTCTCGATGGTGACGTCGTGGTTCTCGGCGAGGGGAAGGAGTGTCTCGGTGGCCTCCTCCGCGAGCAGGGACACGTCGACACGTTCTCGGGTGAAGGACCTCTGGTTGGCGTGGCTGAGCAGGAGCAGTGCTTCAGTGAGGTCGATCGCCCGGGTGTTGACGGTGTGGAGGCGGTCGATGACTTCGCCGGCGTCGCGGTTCGGATCGGCGCGGGCCACGTCGAGAAGCGCCTTCGAGATCGCCAGCGGGGTGCGCAACTCGTGAGAGGCGTTGGCGGCGAATCTCTGCTGTTCGGCGACGTGTGCTTCGAGCCGTACGAGCATCGCGTCGAAGGCGTCGGCGAGTTCGCGGAACTCGTCCTTGCGGCCCGGGAGCCGGATCCGGTGGGAGAGTGATCCGTTCGCGGCCTTGCGGGTGGCGTTGGTGATCCGGGTCAGCGGGGCGAGCATCCGGCCGGCGAGGATCCACCCTCCCACGAGGCCGAACACCAGCAGGAACGCCAGGACCGCGGCTGCCCTCGGAGCGAAAACACCCAGGAGAGCGGACCGGACGGGAAAGACGCCACCCGTGGGCTTGTCGTCGGGGTTGATGAGCATCGCGCGGTCGGGGACGTAGCGGAGGAGGAACACCCACACCGCCGCGAGCAGCAGGGCGCCGGCCAGCATGAGGAACCCGGCGTAGCTGAGGGTGAGTTTGAGGCGAACGCTCAACCCAGGTGCCCTATCCACGCTCGCCGCCCTCGTGCCCGGCCTCCGGTCGCGTGTCGATGCGGTAGCCGACGCCCGGCACGGTGGCGATGATCCAGGGTTCGCCGAGCCGTTTGCGCAGTGCCGAGACGGTGATGCGTACGGCGTTGGTGAACGGGTCGGCGTTCTCGTCCCAGGCGCGTTCCAGGAGTTCTTCGGCGCTGACGAGACCGCCTTCGGCAGCGACGAGGGCTTCCAGCACTGCGAACTGTTTTCTGGTCAGCGCGACATAGCGGCTGTCCCGGTACACCTCTCTGCGGAACGGGTCCAGCCGCAGACCTGCGATCTCTCGCACGGGAGGCCGGTTGTGGGCGCGTCTGCGGTCGAGTGCTCTGAGCCTGAGCACGAGTTCTCGCAGTTCGAACGGCTTCGTGAGGTAGTCGTCGGCTCCGAGCCCGAACCCGGAGGCCTTGTCGTCGAGCCGGTCGGCGGCGGTGAGCATGAGGATCGGCATGCCGCTGCCCGAGGAGACGATGTGCTCGGCGATCTCGTCACCGGACGGCCCGGGGACGTCGCGGTCGAGGACGGCGATGTCGTAGGCGTTGATGCTCAGCGCTTCCAGAGCGGTGACACCGTCACCCGCGATGTCGGCCGCGATCGCTTCCAGACGCAGGGCGTCGCGGATGGCTTCCGCGAGATAGGGCTCGTCCTCGACGATCAGCACACGCATGCTCCGAGGCTACGAGCCGACACATATCGTCGGCGTATCGAAAACCGGATACAGGCCGGCAACACCGCGCCGCCTTGACTGACGGCATGACTCGAACTCCACCGTCGGCACGAACAACAGACCGCCGCCGGATCCGTCGGCTCCCTGACGTCGGCCTGCCGGTCGTCCTGTCGGTGATCACCGCGGCCCTCGGCCACCAGGTGGCGAAGCCCCCGTCCTCTTCGGGCGCGTCACCCTCGCATGCTCCTCGCCGTGGGCACCTCGGTGCGTTCGGCGAGGCCGGCGGTGTCGTCCCCGACGGTGTGACGGTCGTCGATGACGCGATGTGGGCGGTGGCCCAGCTTCTTCGCGCGGCGGTCTCCGCGTACGAACTGCGCACCCGTGCGATCGAACGTCACTGCCCGCGCACGTACGCAGACCCCATCCAGGACCCGAGGCCGCAGCAGTGACCGGCAGTGAGCGAGGCCGGACGATGGCGCAGGTGGACACGGCGGCGACCGGACAGGGCGGCGCCGGTCGCCAGGACACCGGCTCCGGTACCTGGCGCGCGGACATCCGCCGGACGATCCTCATCGGCTTCCGGCCGGGGCCCTGGAAGCGCGGCCTCGTGCTCGCGGCGTTGGCGCTGCTGCTGGGCCTGCTCATGCTGCTGCACGCGAAGATCCCGAACCGGACCGGGAACCTCGGCAGCCTGGTGGAGACCTTCCTGCCATGGTTCGGCCTGTTCATCCCGGTGCTGCTGGCCGGGGCGCTCTGGCGCCGCTCGGCCTGTGCGGTGGCCGCGTTGCTGCTGCCGGTCACGGTGTGGCTGATCCTCTTCGGCGGGCTGCTCGGCGACAAGTCCCACCCGGGCAGCGACCTCACGGTGGCCAGCCACAACGTCGGCGCCGACAACCCCGACCCGGTCGGCACGGCCCGCGACCTGGCCGCCTCCGGTGCGGACGTGCTGGCACTGGAGGAGCTGGCCCAGCAGGCCAGGGGCACGTACGAGAAGGAGTTGGCGAAGGCGTATCCGTACCACACGGTGCAGGGCACGGTCGGGTTGTGGAGCAAGCTGCCGCTGTCGGACACCCGGCCGGTCGACATCAAGATGGACTACGGGCCACTGGCGGACACCAAACCGGTCGACGTCAAGATGGCCTACAACCGGGCGCTGCGCACCACGGTGGCCACGGACCGGGGTCCGCTGGCTGTGTATGTGGCCCACTTGGGGTCCGCACGGGTGACCCCTGGGGCCGGCTTTTGGACGGACTCGCGGGACAGGGGCGCGCAGGCGCTCGGCAAGGCGATCGCGGCCGAGCGGAACGAGCGGGTGGTGCTGCTCGGCGACCTGAACGGCACCCTGGACGACCGCGCGTTCGCCGACCTCACCTCGCAGCTGCGCTCCGCCCAGGACGCGGCCGGGGATGGCTTCGGCTTCAGCTGGCCGGCGAGGTTCCCGGTGGTGCGGATCGACCAGATCCTGGTCCGCGGCGTGAAGCCGGACAGCTCGTGGTCGCTGCCGGCCACGGGCAGTGACCACCTTCCGGTGGCGGCCGGAATCAGCTGGTGACCACCGCATGACGGCCGGCGCAGTACCTGGTCGAGGCGGTACTGGCCGTCGACGGTGAGGGCTTGGTGGCCAGCGACTCGCCTTCGCCGACGTGGTGGTGCGGTGGACGGCCGTGTACGCGTCCAGGACGGTCTTCGCCGGGGTGTCCCGGTCGGCGGCCTGGTGGCCGTGGGTCCGCGCCCAGCCCCGGAGCGAGGCCGGTTCCTCCCTTCACTTGGCGGGGCTCTGCAGGTCCGCCGTCCACTTCTCCTCGATCCGGCCGTACTTCCAGACCAGCACGGCGACGGCCCAGGTGGCGAAGAACAGGCCGACGATGACGTAGCCGACGACGTTGAGGTCCAGTCCCAGGACCCAGTCCCAGAAGGGGCCGTGCAGGCCGGCCTTCTCCGCGACCAGGCCCAGCAGTTCGACGGTGCCGATGATGAGGGCGACGGCGACGGACAGCCCGGTGATGGTGAGGTTGTAGTAGACCTTGCGGACCGGCTTGGAGAACGCCCAGCCGTAGGCGAAGTTCATGAACGAGCCGTCGATCGTGTCGAGCAGCGACATGCCGGCCGCGAAGAGGACGGGCAGGCACAGGATCGCGTACCAGGGCAGCCCGGAGGCCGCGCCCGAGCCGGCCAGGACGAGGAGCGCGATCTCGGTCGCGGTGTCGAATCCGAGGCCGAAGAGGAGCCCCAGCGGGTACATCTGCCAGGGCTTGGTGATCGACTTCATCAGACGGCCGAGGATGCGGTTCATGAAGCCCCGCTTGTCGAGCTGTTCCTCCAGGGCCGCCTCGTCGAAGTGGCCGGAGCGCATCTGCCGGAACACCTTCCAGATCCCCGCCATGATCACCAGGTTGATGACGGCGATGACGTACAGGAAGGTCCCCGAGACGGTCGTGCCGACCCAGCCGGTGACGCTGTGCAGGGAGGAGCCGTCGTCGGCCACCGGACCGGCCAGCGCCTTGACGCCGAGGGAGAGCAGGAAGGAGAGCGCGAAGACGATGCTGGAGTGGCCGAGCGAGAACCAGAAGCCGACGGAGAGCGGGCGTTGCCCGTCGTTCATCAGCTTCCGTGTCGTGTTGTCGATGGCCGCGATGTGGTCGGCGTCGAAGGCGTGCCGCATGCCCAGGGTGTACGCGGTGACGCCGATGCCGACGCCGAAGGTCTTCGTCCCCAGGCTGTAGTGCTCGGGGGCGACCACCGCCACCAGCGTGAACCAGCCGATGACGTGCAGCGCCACGACGAACGCGGCCATCCCGCCGAGGCTCGCCCACTCCTCGCGGGTCATCGACGTACGGATGCGGTGCCACGAGACCCCGCGTCCGCCGGTCGGTGTACGGCGGGCGGGATCTGCAGCGGTGCTCATGGGGACGCGGGCCTCACTCGTCGACGTGCGGCTGGTTCCAGCCGCACGTCCCAGGCTGATGCGAACACCTTGCAAGTACAACCAGCGAGCGGTAAAGGCCGGGTCCGGTTTCGGTCCGGGCCGGCCCCACGCCCGGATTCCGTCGCCGGACCGCGCCCGCCGCCCCCGGCCGATCAGGGCTTGCGGCCCACCCCGCAGTAGGCGTCGACCGCGACCCGGCCGGCCGGGTCGTCGGACTCGGGGCGCCACTCGGTCACCTGGACGACGCCGGGGTCCACCAGGTCGAGGCCGTCGAAGAAACCGGTGATCTCCGCGACGGACCGTACGTGGTAGGGCACCGCGCCGCTCGCGTTGTAGGCCTCGGACGCGGCGATCATGCCCGGGCTGGTGGAGGTACTGTCGCTGATCACCAGGTAACTGCCCGAGGGCAGCCCCGCCATGAGCCGGCGCACGAGGTCGCGGGCCTGGGCGTGGTCGGCGACGTGACCGAGTGTGTTGAGGATCATCAGGGCGGTCGGCTGGGAGAGGTCGAGGGTGCGGGCGGCGGCCTCCAGGACGGCCTCGGGCTCGTACAGGTCGGCGTCCAGGTAGGCGGTCCTGCCTTCCCGGGTGCTGGTGAGCAGGGCATGGGCGTGGGCCAGCACGACGGGGTCGTTGTCGACGTACACGATCCGCGCGTCCGGCGCCACGCGCTGGGCCACCTCATGGGTGTTGTCGGCGGTCGGCAGACCGGTGCCGACGTCCAGGAACTGACGTAAGCCCTGGGTGCCCGCCAGGTGGCGGACGGCACGCCCCAGGAAGTGCCGGCTCGTGACCGCCACGTCGACGAGACCGGGGAAGATCTCCTTGATCTCGTCCCCGATCTGCTGGTCGACCTCGTAGTGGTCCTTGCCGCCGACGAAGTAGTTCCAGAAGCGGGCGGAGTGCGGTTTCGAGGTGTCGATCCGGGCGGGCTGCTCGGTAGCGGTGGTTGCCTTGGGGGCGGCGTCGGACACTGCGGGTCTCCTGTGGCTCGTCAGGGTTGATCAGAGCCCAACGTAGGTCAACCTGCCGTGACCGAAGCGAAGTTCGGTAAAGATCACCGTTACGGACGGTGGAGTTTTGGCCATACCTGTGGCGCCTCGGTCGGTGCCCTCACCGCATCGGTTCGCCAATGCCCCCTCGCAGTCGCCCCGTTCACCAATGCGACATCCTCGGCTTCTACTCGAACTGCGCGACCGCCTGGGCGGTCACCGTGGCCACCGACATCGGTATCAACAAGTACCTGGTCAACGACCCGGGACTAAAGTTCCGGGCTTGCACAACGGGCGCCACTGGCTGTGGTGCTGCGTTTGCGTCCTGTGGCACGCTCCGGTTCGGGAGGTGGGTCTGGGGCGGTTGACGGCGCCCCGCGTCGCCACAACTCCCATGCTCTGGCACGGATGTTGCGGGAGCTGTTCCGGTCCGCGTGATCAACGAATCCGCAGTTCCGGCACGCGAACCAGGCCTGGGAGACCCGGTTCGCCTTGTCGATGTGCCCGCATTCGGCGCAGGTGCGGGAGGTGTACGCCGGATCGACGTACACCACCGGCACCCCCGCCTTCTTGGCCTTGTACGCGATGAACTGCCCCAGCTGGGCGAAGGCCCAGCTGGAATGGGTGGCCCGTTGGGGCTTGCGAAGCCGTACCCGTTCGCGGATACCCGTCAGGTCCTCCAGGGCGATCCCGCGACCGGTGCGTTCTGCCTCGGCCACCACATGTTTCGCGATCTTGTGGTTGATGTCCTTGGCCCTACGGGCCTCCTTGCGGCGCCGCTTCTT
>NZ_JBIAKJ010000009.1:0-111195 GCF_042872365.1 Streptomyces sp. NPDC005263
ATCGACTCCTTCGACCAGTGGGGCGTCGAACTCGGCAAGGTCCTCGCCAAGCGCGTCGAACCCGCCCTCACCCAAGGCACCGACGTACCCGGCCTGGACGATTCCACCAAGGCCCTGGTCGCCGCCTACCGGGAGCTGCGCGGCCGGGACTGAGCGGGGAGGCCGCCCCTCTCGCACGAGCCGCCCCCGCCGCACCGGCGAGGGCGGCAGCTCAGGCCACCGCGCTCAGCGTGTCCGCGAGCCGACGCCGTGCCGCCCGGGACGCCGGCAGCGCGGCGAGCGCGACCGCCCCCAGCACCGCGGCCGCGCCGAACAGCGCCAGCAGGGCGGGGGACGGTGCCTGAGCGATCCCGGCACCGATCCCGCTCGACCTGCCCTGGGCGTCGATCAGCCAGTGGGCGAGCGGGGCGCCCAGGACCGTACCGATGAGGACCGCGGCCAGCGCCGTACAGCCGGTGGCGGTGACGGTGACCGCGGTGATCTGCCGTGGGGACAGGCCGATGGCCTTGAGCGCCAGCAGATCCCGCTCGCCCTCACGCACGGTGCCGCCGATCGCGGTCAGCAGTTCGATCAGCCCGATGAGGGCGAGGACGGCGATCAGACCCACCACGACCCCGCGCAGCGGCGACAGCCCGTCGGCCGGATTCGCCACGGCGTGCACCTCCAGGTGACCGCGCCCGGCGGCGGACAACCGGGCGGCGACCACCTGCGGGTCCGTGCCGGGGTGCAGGCGGAGCTGGTAGAAGGTGGGGCCGAGGCCCGGGTCGTTCTCGCGGAGGGTGTCCAGCGAGGTGGAGATGACCCGGCCGGCGTTCTCCGGTTCGATGCTGCGGCCCACGATGTGCAGGATCTGCGGCCGGTCACCCACGGTCATCCGCACCCAGTCGCCCACCCGCACATCGAGCAGGTCCAGCAGCCCCTGCCCGGCCACCGCCTCGTCGGGACCCCGCGCGGCGCGGCCCTGGGCCAGGGCGTACGGGTACGGCTCCCGGGGAGTGCCGAGGCCACGCAGCGCGATGGTGGCCGTCTGCCCCGGTACCAGGGCCGCCACCTCCACGCCCGGGTAGACGGCGGCGACGCCCGGATCCCGCTCCAGCCGGTTACGGGTGGCCCGCTCGCCGAGACCGGAGTCCGTGCGGACGGTGAGCGCGGCCGGGACCCCGATCTGCTCGGGCCTGTTGTGGAAGCGGTCGATGGTGGTCCAGGCGCTCATCGCGACCACGATCAGCAGCAGCGGCAACGCGAGCCGGGCCACCGTGGCCAGCGACCGCGGACGCCTCGCGAACGCCTTGTGCCAGCCGAGGACCAGCGCGGGCGGCAGCCGCAGCCCGAGCGCCCGGCGCGCCACGGACGAGAGCCGCCCGCCCGCCGGTGCCGCGGGCCGTGGCACCGGGACCGGAGGCACCCGCCCCGCCCGCCAGGCCGCGAGACCGGTGGTCGCACCGATCAGCAGCACCGCCGCCACCGGCACCACGAACAGCGCCACCGGATGCCCGGGCAGCCCCTGCCACACGCCGACCGCGTCCCCGAGACGGCCGGGGAGGCTGCTGCCCAGCGCCTGGGTGAGCGCCGCCGCGGCCACCGCCCCGAGCAGCGCGTAGGCGATGTGCTGGAACAGGAAGACGCGGACCACCTGGCCCGGCGTGAAGCCGATCGCCTTCAGCACCGAGATGTCCCGCAGATGGCCCCGGATGCGGGTGGCGATCGCCCCGTGCACCGCGAGCCCGGCGGCGACCAGTGCCCCGAGGCCGAACAGTCCCAGCACCTGCGCCAGCAGCCGGCTGTCGCCCTGCGCCTCGGCGCGGGCCTGCTGCCAGGTGGAGACCTCGCTGACGGCACCGGAGCCGAGGACCGTGACGGCGCGCTGGACGACGTAGTCCGTGTCGCCGGGGTCCGACAGACGCAGCCCGATCACCTGGCCGCCGGGGTCGCGCACGGCTGACGGGAGCGCCCAGACGAGCCCCGGTTGCTCGCCCGGCCGGTAGCGGGGTTCGGCGCTGTCGGCGATGCCGAGGACGGTCAGGCGCCGTTCGGTGCCGGGCACGCTGAGGGTGTCGCCCGGCTCGGCCAGCAGGGCGCGGGCCAGACGGCTCTCCAGGACGACGCCGTCGGGGGTGCCGGAGTCCAGCCAGTGGCCGGAGGTGACCAGCGGGCGGCCGACGGTGGGCCTACCCGAGGTGCCGCGCAGTTCGACGGAGGCGCGGGCGCCGCGGGAGGCGAGGGTGGTGGACTCGGTCGGGTAGGGGCCGGAGACCGATGCGACGCCGTCCAGCTCCGCCGCCTTGCGTACATCCGCCGACGGGCTGGTGTGCAGCCACACATGAGCGCCGTGCGCCTGCGTGAAGACCCGCTGCCAGGGATTGGTGGCGTACCCGAACAGGGCCGTGGCCAGCAGCAGCGAGACGACGATGCCGGCGGTGGCGAGGACGAGGAACAGCGCCTCGCCGCGATGGGTGCGCAGATCGGAGTGCGCCCAGCGCAGGGTGGCTCGCACGGGCTCAGCCCCTCGTCCCGCTCATCGCGAAGGCACCGTCGTGCACCGCGAAGGCACAGTCGTACACCCGCATGTCAGCCCGTCACCCGCATGTCACTCCTTGAGTTCCAGCACGCCGGATATGCCGGTGCCGCGCGACGGCGTGCCGTGGAGTTCCGCGTCGTCGGCTATCCGCCCGTCGAAGAAGCTGATCACCCGGTCCGCGGCGCTCGCCAGCCGCGCGTCATGGGTGACCAGCACGATCGTCTGGCCGCGCTGGTGGAAGCGGGACAGCAGCCGGGTCACCTCGCGGGTGCCCTTGCTGTCCAGGCTGCCCGCGGGCTCGTCGGCCAGCAGCAGCGGCGGATGGTTGACCAGGGCCCGGGCGAGCGCGACCCGCTGCTGCTCACCGCCGGACAGCTCGCCGGGCATGCTCCGCTCCTTGCCCGTCAGGCCCAGCTCGGCCAACAGGCCCTCCCGCTCGGCACGCGCCCGCTTGGGGGACGCCCCGGCGAGCAGGGCCGGCAGTTCCACGTTGTCGGCGACCGAGAGATCGGACACCAGGTTGAAGAACTGGAACACGATCCCGATGCGCTTCCTGCGCTCCACGGCCCAGCGCGCCTCGCCCCACGTGTCGGCGCGCTCGCCGTCCAGCCAGATGCTGCCGCCGTCCGGTCGTTGCAGGCCACCCAGCAGGTGCAGCAGCGTGGACTTGCCGGCGCCGGACGGCCCGGTGATCGCCACGAACTCGCCCTGCCGTACGCGCAGATCGACCCCGCGCACGGCATGCGCCGGGGCACCCTCGCCGTGGTGCGTCTTGACCAGGCCCTCGGCGCGCAGCACGGGAGCGGGGCTGTCGTTCACTCCAGCTCCTCCAGCTCTTCCAGTTCTTCCTGGCACCGCTCCAGCCAGTCGAGGTCGGCCTGCAGGTGCAGCATCGCGCCCTCGATCAGCAGATGGGCGACGCGGTTGTCCCGGTTCTCGGCGGCGGCCAGTTTCGACAGATCGCGCATGGTGTTGAGGTACTGGCGCCGCTGCTTGTTGATGAGGGCGATCTGGTCGGCGAGACCGGTCTGCGGGGCGAGGGCCAGCTTCATGAAGAACTCGTCGCGCACCCGCGGCTCGTCGGCCGTCTCCTCGTACCAGGCGCGCAGCTCTTCCCGCCCGGCGTCGGTGAGGTGGTAGATCTTCTTGTTGGGCCGGCTCGACTGCTCGACCTCTTCGCCCTCGATCAGTCCCGTCTTCTCGAGGCGGCCGAGGGTGACGTAGATCTGGCCGACGTTCGGCTGAGGGTACGCGGAGCCCAGCAGTTGCTCAAGGTCGTGCTTGAGCTCGTAGCCGTGGGCCGGTCCGCGCGCGAGGAGAGCCAGCAGGGGCAGGCGCACTCGTGCTGTCCTCTCCGTCGCGTAATGTGCTCCGGGCCCTAGTATCGCCCATACCTAACAGGTATACATGGCGTCTGACTCGCGCGAGGCGCCCCGCACCCCGCCGCAGGTGTCAGATGTCAGGTGTCAGGTGCACAGGGAGGAACCTATGCGGTGGATTCACGCCGCCGGTAGGGGCCTTCTCGTTCTCGCGGTCGTCCTGACCGGGTACGTCACCTCCGGCGCGCACGCCGAGGACGGGACCGCGGGCGGCCGTGGGCCGCTCACCGTGGCCACCGCCGGAGACCTCACCGGCTATCTCGGCCCCCTGCTGGAGGGCTGGAACCGCACCCACCCCGGCGAGAGGGTCACCCTCGTCGAACTCCCGGACTCCGCCGACGAGACCCACGCGCAGATGGCCACCGACCTGCGCGACGGCGACCGCAGCCGGTTCGACGTCCTCAACATCGACGTCAACTGGACCTCCGAGTTCGCGGCGGCGGGCTGGATACGGCCGCTGCCCCGCGACCGCTTCCCGCTGAAGACCTTCCTGAAGCCGGTCGTCGACACGGCGACCTATGAGGACCATCTGTACGCCGTCCCGTACGTCACCAACGCCGGCCTGCTCCTCTACCGCAAGGACGTCCTCGCCAAGGAGGGCGTCGGGCCGCCTCGCACCTGGGCCGAACTGGAACGGGACGCGAAGACCATCGCCCCGAAGTACGGACTCGACGGCTACGCCGGCCAGTTCCTGCCGTACGAGGGCCTCACCGTCAACGCGGCCGAGGCCGTCTACTCGGCGGGCGGCACGATCCTCGGCGACGAGGGCGAACGCGTCACCGTGAACTCCGCCGCCGCCCGCGAGGGCATCGGCTTCCTCGCCCGGGGTGTGCGGGAGGGCTGGATCCCGAAGCGGGCGCTGACGTACAAGGAGGAGGAGTCGAAGCAGGCCTTCGAGGACGGGCGGTTGCTCTTCCTGCGCAACTGGCCGTACGCGTACGTCGCCGCCTCGGCCAGAGGGTCGAAGGTCGCCGGGAAGATCGGCGCCGTGCCGCTGCCCGGGCCCGACGGGCCGGGCAGGAGCGTCCTCGGTGGCTCCAACCTGGCCGTCAGCACGCACACGCGGCACCCCGACTCGGCCGCGCGGCTGATCACGTACCTCACCAGCGAGCCCGTCCAGCGGCAGGTGCTCACGCGCGGCGCGCTGCCGCCGGTACGGGCCGCGCTGTACGAGGACCCCGCGCTGGTGCGGGAGTTCCCGTACCTGCCGACCCTGCGTGCGAGCGTCGTCCGGGCCGCCCCGCGGCCCAGGAGCCCCCGCTACGACCAGGTCAGTCTGGTGGTGCAGGCGGTCGTGCAGGACGCGATGACCGGGCGCGAGACGCCCGAGGCGGCGGTGCGACGGCTGGCCCGGGAACTCGCCGCCATCCCGAGTCGCTAGTTACCTGTTAGGTAACGCGGACATCTCATCTGACTGAGAAATGCCCCTTTAGTGCCGGGTTTGTCATGCCTACTCGGTAGGAGCCTCCGTTCTTTTCATTGACACCCTCGCGACACGCCTACCTAACATGCATGCATGTCGAGCAAGTACCGCCGCTGGTGGCGCGACGCAGTGATCTACCAGGTGTACGTCCGCAGCTTCCTGGACAGCACCGGCGACGGCATCGGCGATCTCGCCGGAGTCAGGGCCGGACTGCCGTACCTGAAGAAGCTGGGCGTCGACGGGATCTGGCTGAGCCCCTTCTACCCCTCACCGCAGCACGACCACGGCTACGACGTGGCCCACTACCGCGACGTCGACCCGACTTTCGGCGACCTCGCCGAGTTCGACCTGCTGATGGCGGCCGCCCGGCGGCTCGGCATCAGGGTGCTGCTCGACATCGTCCCGAACCACTGCTCCAGCGAGCACCCGTGGTTCCAGGAGGCGCTCGCCGCCACCGACGGCAGCGCGGCCCGGGCCCGTTTCCACTTCGCCGACGGCCGCGGCCCGGACGGTGCCGAACCGCCCAACAACTGGCACGCCATGTTCGGCGGCCCCGCCTGGACCCGGGTCACCGAGGCCGACGGCCGGCCCGGCCAGTGGTACCTGCACATGTTCACCGCCGAGCAGCCGGACTGGAACTGGCGCGACCCGCAGGTCGCCGCCGAGTTCGACCGGACGCTGCGCTTCTGGCTCGACCGGGGCGTCGACGGTTTCCGTATCGACGTGGCCGCCGGCCTCTTCAAACACCCTGACCTGCCCGACTCCCCGGACCCGGAGGCGGACGCTCGCACCCGTGACTCCGTCAACCCGCTCGCCTGGAACCAGCCCGAGGTGCACGAGGTGTGGCGGCACTGGCGCGCGGTGTGCGAGGAGTACACGGCACACGACGGCCGCGAGCGGCTCCTGGTCGGTGAGGTGTCCGTCCCCACCGCGCGTGAACACGCCCAGTACGTCCGCCCGGACGAACTCCACCAGGCCTTCTTCTTCGACCTGCTGGGCGCACCCTGGGACCCCGACGCCTTCCGCAAGGTCATCTCCGAGGCCATGCAGGACATCGCCGGGACCGGGTCCACGGTCACCTGGGTCCTCAACAACCACGACCAGGTCCGCACCGTCACCCGCTACGGCGAACCGACCCCGCAGGGCAGCGGTCTCGGTTCCGCCCGCGCCCGCGCCGCCGCGCTGCTGATGCTGGCGCTGCCCGGAGCCGCGTACATCTACCAGGGCGAGGAACTGGGCCTGCCCGAGGTCGTCGACCTGCCCGACGACGTGCTCACCGACCCGATCTTCCGCCGGACCGGAAGCCGCGCCCGGATCCGCGACGGCTGCCGGGTGCCGCTGCCGTGGTCCGGGCAGGTGTCCCCGTTCGGTTTCACCTCCGGAGCGGAGAGCGCCAAGCCATGGCTGCCGCAGCCGGAGTACTTCGCCGACCACGCCACCGACCGGGCCCTCGCCGACACCCGTTCCTTCTGGCACCTGTACCGCGACGGCCTCCAACTGCGCGCCGCGCTGCCCCAGTTGGGTGAAGGTCCGCTGCGCTGGCTGGACACCCCGCCCGGCGTCCTCGCCTTCACCCGCGGCGAGGACGGTGACGGCTTCGTCTGCGCCGTCAACTTCGGTACGGCGCCCACGCCCGCACCGGTCTCCGGCACCCCGCTGCTGTCCAGCGGCCCCTGCCCGGCCGGGGTGCTCCCCGGTTCGACGGCCGCCTGGTGGATCAGCGACCACCTCTGACCTTCTTCTCCCGACTTCCCTGATCACCCGTCAACTTCCCACCCCTCGAAGGGACATCAACGATGATGCGACGACGCACGACCCTGCTCACGAGCTGCACCGCCCTCGCCCTGGCGCTCGGCGCGACCGCCTGCTCGGGCGGCGGCCCGGTCTCGGCCGGCGGCGGCGACAAGGCGCTCAGCGGTCAGACGGTCACCGTGGCCGGTGTCTGGTCCGGCAGCGAGCAGAAGAACTTCCAGAAGGTGCTGGACGCCTTCAGCGAGAAGACGGGTGCAAAGACACAGTTCGTGTCCACCGGCGACAACGTCTCCACCGTCGTCGGCAGCAAGATCGAGGGCGGCAACGCGCCCGACGTGGTGATGGTGCCGCAGGTCGGCGTCCTGCAGCAGTTCGCGAAGCAGGGCTGGCTCAAGCCGCTGTCCAAGGCCACCGAGCAGTCCGTGGACGCGGGGTACGCGCCCGTCTGGAAGAAGTACGGCAGCGTCGACGGCGCCCTCTACGGCCTCTACTTCAAGGCCGCCCACAAGTCGACGGTCTGGTACAGCCCCGACGCCCTCGACCAGGCCGGGGTCAAGCCGCCGACCACGTACGACGCGATGCTGAAGGCCGGGCGTACCGTCTCCGACTCCGGCCTCGCCGCGTTCTCGGTGGCGGGTCAGGACGGCTGGACCCTCACCGACTGGTTCGAGAACATCTACCTCTCCCAGGCCGGACCCGCGAAGTACGACGCCCTCGCCGCCCACAAGCTGAAGTGGACCGACGCGTCGGTGGTCAAGGCGCTCGGCACGCTCGGCAAGCTTTTCAAGGACAAGCAACTGCTGGCGGGCGGCCAGAAGGGGGCGCTCAACACCGACTTCCCGGGCTCGGTCGAGAAGGTGTTCGGGCCGAAGCCCGAGGCCGGCATGGTCTACGAGGGCGACTTCGTGGCCGGCGTCGCCAAGGACCAGTTCGGCAAGGCGATCGGGCAGGACGCGAACTTCTTCCCCTTCCCGGCGGTCGACGGCGGCAAGGCCCCGGTGGTCAGCGGCGGTGACGCGGCCGTGGTCCTGAAGGACGGCAAGAACGCCAAGGCCGGCATGCAACTCCTGGAGTACCTGGCCACCCCCGAGGCCGCGGCCGTGTGGGCGAAGGCGGGCGGCTTCCTGTCCCCGAACAAGAAGCTCGACCTCGCCTCGTACGGCGACGACGTCACCCGCGCCACCGCCAAGTCCCTGGTCGGGGCCGGGGATTCGGTCCGCTTCGACCTGTCCGACCAGGCCCCGGCCGCCTTCGGCGGCACCAAGGGTGCCGGTGAATGGAAGCTGCTCCAGGACTTCCTGCGCGACCCGTCCGACCCGAAGGGGACCGCGGCGCAGCTGGAAGCCGCGGCCGCCAAGGCGTACAAGGGCTGACCGACCATGACCGCGACCCTTGTGAAAGAGACGGGCGCCGGGCCCGCCTCGCCCGTCCGTGCCCGGCGCACCCGGCGGCGCGGACGGATCATCGCCGTCCTGTTCGCCTTCCCCGCCCTGCTCCTGCTCGGCGCGCTCGTCGTCTATCCCGTGCTGTTCTCGATCGGCCGCAGCTTCTTCGACGCGTCCGGCACCCGATTCGTGGGCGGCGAGAACTACAGCGAGATGTTCCGTGACCCGGCGACCGTCAAGGCCGTCCGGAACACGGCGATCTGGGTGGTGGTGGCGCCCGCCCTGCTGACCGGCCTCGGCCTGATACTCGCCGTGCTGGTGGAGAAGGTCCGCTGGGCGACCGCCTTCAAGCTGCTCCTCTTCATGCCGATGGCGGTGTCCTTCCTCGCCGCCGGCATCATCTTCCGGCTGGCCTACGACGACGACCCGAACAAGGGCGTGCTGAACGCGGCCGTCGTCTCGGTGCACGACGCCTTCACCGGCACCTCGCCGTACCCGACGGCCCGGGCCCGCGACGGCCACGGACTGGCCGAGCAGCCGGACGGCTCCTACCGGACGACCGCCACCGTCTCCCCGGGGGACTCGGTGACCCTCGGCCTGGTCGGCGTCCCGCCGAAGGAGCTGCCCGCGGGGGCCGAGCCCGCGTACCCGGCCGCCGCCCACAAGGCTGCTCCGGACGAGCTGCGCGGGGTGGTCTACCTCGACTTCACACCCGGCGGCGGAGGGAAGCAGGGCAAGGTCGACCGGCGGGAGAGCGGGCTGCCCGAGACCGAGGTCGAGGCCGTCGGCGCCGACGGCAGGACGGCCGCGCACACGACGACGGCGTCCGACGGCTCCTTCCGCTTCACCGGCCTCGACTCGGGCTCGTACACCGTGAAGCTGCCCGCCTCCAACTTCGCCCAGCCCTACGGAGGCGTCTCCTGGCTCGGGCCGACGCTCGTCACACCGGCGATCATCGGGGCGTACCTGTGGATCTGGACCGGCTTCGCGATGGTGCTGATCGGCGCCGGGCTCGCGGCGCTGCCCCGGGACGCGCTGGAGGCGGCGCGGATGGACGGGGCGAACGAGTGGCAGATCTTCCGGCGGATCACGGTGCCCCTGCTGGCACCCGTGCTCACCGTGGTCTTCGTGACCCTCGTGATCAACGTGATGAAGGTCTTCGACCTCGTCTACATCATCGCGCCAGGCCCGGTGCAGGAGGACGCGACCGTGCTCGCCACCCAGATGTGGCTGGTGTCGTTCGGCGGCGGCAACAACCAGGGACTGGGCAGCGCCCTCGGCGTCCTGCTCCTGCTCCTGGTGGTCCCGGCCATGGTCTTCAACGTCCGTCGTTTCCGAAGGAGTCAGCGATGAACGCGATACGGCGCGGCCTGGGCAACGGTGCCGTGCAGGCCTTCCTCGTGGTGATCGGCCTGGTCTGGGTGACCCCGCTCGCCGGGCTGTTCCTCTCCTCGCTGCGCTCCGCCCGGGACACCGCGCAGGGCGGCTGGTGGACCGTGTTCTCCAGCCCCGGGCAGCTGTCCTTCGACAACTACTCGGCGCTGCTGAAGAACTCCGGGATGACCCAGGCGTTCTGGAACACGGTGCTGATATCGGTGCCGACGACCGTCCTGGTGGTGGCCCTGGCGGCGCTGGCCGGATACGCGTTCGCCTGGCTGGACTTCCCCGGCCGGGACACCGTCTTCCTGCTGGTGGTGGCGCTGCTGGTGGTGCCCGTGCAGATCGGGCTGCTGCCGGTCGCCAAACTCTTCGGGCAGCTGGGCCTGTTCGGGACGATTCCGGGTGTGGTGCTGTTCCACGTGGCGTACGGGCTGCCGTTCGCGGTGTTCCTGCTGCGCAACTACTTCGCCGAGATGCCGAAGGAGATGCTGGAGGCGGCCCGGATGGACGGCGGCAGCGAGTGGCGGATCTTCACCCGCCTGGTCCTGCCGGTGGGCCGGCCGGCGATCGCCAGCCTCGCCATCTTCCAGTTCCTGTGGGTGTGGAACGACATGCTGGTGGCGCTGCTGTTCGCGGACGGCTCCGCGCAGCCGCTGACCGTGGAACTCCAGTCCCAGATACGGCAGTTCGGCAGCAACATCGACGTCCTGGCGCCGGGGGCGTTCCTGTCCCTGGTGGTGCCGGTGGTGGTGTTCTTCGCGTTCCAGCGGCACTTCGTGCAGGGCGTGATGGCGGGCTCGGTGAAGTAGGCCCCACCGAGCGGCCGGACGGCGGGGCGAAGAGCCCGCGCGGGTGAGGGCGGCGGGGCGAAGAGCCTCGCCGCCCTCAGCTCACGACAACGCCGGAGGGTACAGCGACCGCGGCAGCTGGGAGGCCGCCGCCGAGTCCAGCAGCCACAGGGTGCGCTGCCTGCCCTGCGCACCCGCCACCGGCGCCTGGATCTCGCCCGCGCCCGAGAGGCCTATCGCCACCGCCTCGGCCTTGTCCTCGCCGGCTGCCAGCAGCCAGACCTCGCGGGCGGCCCGGATCGCCGGAAGCGTGAGGGTCACCCGGGTCGGCGGGGGCTTCGGAGCGCCGTGGACACCGACCACCGTGCGTTCGGTCTCCCGGACGGCGGGCAGCTCCGGGAACAGGGACGCCACATGGGTGTCCGGTCCCACGCCCAGCATCAGGACGTCGAACGTCGGTACCGCCCCGTGGTTCTCCGGACCCGCAGCACGGGCCAGCTCCTCGGCGTAGCCCGCGGCCGCCGCGTCCGCGTCGGCCCCGTACGGTCCGTCCGACGCGGGCATGGCGTGCACGCGCTTCGGGTCCAGCGGCACCGCGTCCAGCAGCGCCTCGCGGGCCTGCGTGACATTGCGTTCCGGGTCGCCCTCGGGCAGGAAGCGTTCGTCGCCCCACCACAGGTCCAGGCGGCCCCAGTCGACGGCGTCCCGGGCGGGCGCCGCGGCCAGGGCGGCGAGCAGCCCGTTGCCGTTGCGGCCACCCGTGAGGACCACGGACGCCGTACCGCGCGAGGCCTGCGCGTCCACGACCTTCGTGATCAGGCGGGCCGCGGCGGCCTGGGCCATCAGCTCCTTGTCGTGATGCACGACCAGCTGCGGAGTGCTCACTTCGCCGCCGCCTTCCTCACCGGGGCCTCCTGCGTCGCCGCTGAAGCGGGTGCTTTCGCAGCCGCTTCAAGGGGAGTAGGGACCGCGACGGCCCCTTCTCCTTTGGCCACCGGTCCCTCCGCGTCGGCGTTCTGCTCCGCGTCGGCGTTCTGCTCCGGCTCGGCGTTCTGCTCCGCGTCGGGCACCTCGGCACCCTTGCCCCGCGACCCGTTCGAGGTGCTCAGCCGCTCCACCCCGAACCGCAGCGCGGACGCGTACGTGTCGTCCGGGTCCAGCCGCCGCAGTTCCTCCGCGATCAGCTCCGCCGTGTCGCGGCGCTTGAGCGCCACCGCACGGTCGGGCTGGCCCTCGATGGAGAGGGTGGCGAGGGAACCGTCGGCGCGGTCGAGGACGATCGGGCCGCAGTCGGTGTTCATCCGGACCGCCGTCAGGCCGGGGCCCGACGACAGTGAACGCTTCACCGGGACGTCCAGCCGGTCCGCGAGCCACATCGCCAGCAGCTCACAGCTCGGGTTGAACTCCTCGCCCTCCACCTCGACGGCCGCGACCTCGCAGGTCACCTGGTCGAGAGCGGCCGCCAGCATCGAACGCCAGGGCGTGATCCGGGTCCACGACAGATCCGTGTCGCCGGGGGTGTAGGCGTCCGCGCGGGCACCGAGTTCCCGTACCGGCTGCTCGGACGCGTAGGTGTCGGTGACCCGGCGCTGGGCGAGGGCGCCCAGCGGGTCCTTCGCCGGGTCCAGGGGTGCGTTCACCGGCCACCAGACCACCACCGGGGCGTCCGGCAGCAGCAGCGGCAGGACGACCGACTGGGCGTGGTGGGCGACATCCCCGTACAGCCGCAGGATGACGGTCTCGCCGGAGCCCGCGTCCGCGCCCAGCCGTACCTCGGCGTCCAGCCGGGACTGGGTCCGGTCGCGGGGCGAACGCGAGACGCGCTTGATGACCACGAGCGTGCGCGAGGGGTGCTCGTGCGAGGCGTCGTTGGCGGCCTTCAGGGCGTCGTACGCGTTCTCCTCGTCCGTGACGATGACCAGCGTGAGCACCATGCCGACGGCCGGGGTTCCGATGGCCCGCCGGCCCTGCACCAGTGCCTTGTTGACCTTGCCGGCCGTGGTGTCGGTGAGGTCTATCTTCATGGCCGGCGCCAGCTCCGTCCGTCTCGCTCGAGCATGTGGTCCGCCTCGACCGGGCCCCAGGTGCCCGCCGGGTACTGGGCGGGCTTGCCGTTCTTTTCCCAGTACTGCTCGATCGGGTCGAGGATCTTCCAGGACAGCTCGACCTCCTCGGTGCGCGGGAAGAGGTTCGAGTCCCCGAGCAGCACGTCGAGGATCAGCCGCTCGTACGCCTCCGGGCTGGACTCCGTGAACGACTCGCCGTAGGCGAAGTCCATCGACACGTCCCGGATCTCCATCGAGGTGCCCGGCACCTTGGAGCCGAAGCGGACCGTGATGCCCTCGTCGGGCTGGACGCGGATGACGATCGCGTTCTTGCCCAGCTCCTCCGTCGCCGTGTGGTCGAAGGGGGAGTGCGGGGCCCGCTGGAAGACGACCGCGATCTCGGTGACCCGGCGGCCCAGCCGCTTGCCGGTGCGCAGGTAGAAGGGGATGCCCGCCCAGCGGCGGTTGTCGATCTCCACCTTGATCGCGGCGTAGGTGTCGGTCTTCGACTTGGGGTCGATGCCGTCCTCTTCGAGGTAGCCGATGACCTTCTCGCCGCCCTGCCAGCCGCCCGCGTACTGCCCGCGCACGGTGTCCGTGCCGAGGTCCTTCGGCAGTCTCACCGCGCCGAGCACCTTGGTCTTCTCCGCGGCGAGGGCGTCCGCGTCGAAGGACGACGGTTCCTCCATCGCCGTGAGGGCCAGCAGCTGGAGCAGGTGGTTCTGGATGACGTCACGGGCGGCGCCGATGCCGTCGTAGTAACCGGCCCGGCCGCCGATGCCGATGTCCTCGGCCATGGTGATCTGCACGTGGTCCACGAAGGACCGGTTCCAGATCGGCTCGAACATCGTGTTGGCGAAGCGCAGCGCCAGGATGTTCTGGACGGTCTCCTTGCCCAGGTAGTGGTCGATACGGAAGACCTGGTCCGGGGCGAACACCTCGTGCACGACCTTGTTGAGCTCCTCGGCCGACTTCAGGTCGTGGCCGAAGGGCTTCTCGATGACCGCGCGCCGCCAGGACCCGCCCTCCTGGTCAGCCAGCCCGTGCTTCTTCAGCTGCTGGATGACCACGGGGAAGGAGCGCGGCGGCACGGACAGGTAGAAGGCGAAGTTGCCGCCCGTGCCCTGTGCCTTGTCCAGCTCCTCGATGGTGCCGCGAAGCCGCTCGAACGCGTCGTCGTCGTCGAAGGTGCCCTGGACGAAGCGCATCCCCTGGATGAGCTGCTGCCAGACCTCCTCACGGAACGGCGTACGGGCGTGCTCCCTGACGGCGTCGTGGACCTCCTGCGCGAAGTCCTCGTGCGCCCACTCACGCCGGGCGAAACCGACCAGCGAGAAACCCGGCGGCAGCAGACCCCGGTTCGCCAGGTCGTACACGGCGGGCATGAGCTTCTTTCGTGACAAATCGCCCGTGACGCCGAAGATGACCAGGCCCGACGGCCCCGCGATACGCGGGAGCCGTCGGTCGGCGGGGTCACGGAGCGGGTTCGCTCCGTGACCGGAAATAGGAGCCAAGGGTTCAGCCCTCCGAGGGGGCGAGGCGCTGGAGCTCCGCCTCGGTCGACTTGAGCAGATCGTTCCAGGACGCCTCGAACTTCTCGACGCCCTCGTCCTCCAGGAGCTGGACGACCTCGTTGTACGAGATCCCGAGCTTCTCGACCGCGTCGAGGTCGGCGCGGGCCTGCTCGTACGTGCCGGAGACCGCGTCGCCACGGATCTGACCGTGGTCCTCGGTGGCGAACAGGGTCGCCTCCGGCATGGTGTTCACCGTGTTCGGCGCGACCAGCTCGTCGACGTACAGCGTGTCCTTGTACGCCTTGTCCTTGACGCCGGTCGACGCCCACAGCGGACGCTGCTTGTTGGCGCCGGCGTTCTCCAGCTTCGACCAGCGCTCACCGGAGAAGACCTCCTCGTACGCCTGGTAGGCGAGGCGGGCGTTGGCGAGACCGGCCTTGCCGCGGGCGGCCTTGGCCTCGTCGGTGCCGAGCGCGTCGATCCGCTTGTCGATCTCGGTGTCCACCCGGGACACGAAGAAGGACGCCACGGAGTGGATCTTCGTGAGGTCCAGGCCGCGCTCCTTGGCCTTCTCCAGGCCCGCGAGGAACGCGTCCATCACCAGGCGGTAGCGCTCGAGGGAGAAGATCAGCGTGACGTTGACGCTGATCCCGAGGCCGATGACCTCGGTGATCGCCGGGATGCCCGCCTCGGTGGCCGGGATCTTGATGAGGGTGTTGGGGCGGTCCACCAGCCACGCCAGCTGCTTGGCCTCGGCGACCGTCGCCTTGACGTTGTGCGCCAGCCGCGGGTCGACCTCGATCGACACCCGGCCGTCCTGGCCGCCGGTGGCGTCGAAGACCGGGCGCAGGATGTCGGCGGCGTCGCGGACGTCCGCCGTCGTGATCATGCGGATGGCCTCTTCGACGCTGACCTTGCGGAAGGCGAGGTCGGAGAGCTGCTGGTCGTAACCGTCGCCCTCGGAGATCGCCTTCTGGAAGATCGACGGGTTGGTGGTGACGCCCACGACGTGCTGCTGGTCGATCAGCTCGGCGAGGTTGCCGGACGTGATCCGCTTGCGCGACAGGTCGTCCAGCCAGATCGCCACGCCTTCCTCGGAGAGGCGCTTGAGTGCGTCTGTCATGGAAATTGCATCTCCTACGTGTCGTATATGAGCGTCAGCGCTGGGCTGCGGCGATCGATTCCCGGGCCTTGGCCGCCACGTTCTCGGCAGTGAAGCCGAACTCCTGGAAGAGCACCTTGCCGTCCGCCGAAGCACCGAAGTGCTCCAGGGAAACGATGCGTCCGGCGTCTCCCACGTACTTGTGCCAGGTGAGACCGATACCGGCCTCGACCGCGACCCGCGCCCGCACCGCAGGCGGCAGGACGCTGTCCCGGTACCCCTGGTCCTGCTCCTCGAACCACTCCACACACGGCATGGAGACGACCCGCGTCGGCACCCCGTCGGCTTCGAGCTGCTCACGCGCCTCGACGGCGACGTGCACCTCGGAACCGGTCGCGACCAGGATCACCTCCGGCGTCCCGGTGGAGGCCTCGAACAGGACGTAACCCCCCTTGGCCGTGTCCTCGTTGTGCTGGTACGTCGGCACACCCTGCCGGGTCAGCGCCAGGCCGTGCGGGGCGCCCTTGCCGAAGACCTTGGTGTAGCGGCGCAGGATCTCGCGCCAGGCGATCGCGGTCTCGTTGGCGTCGGCCGGACGGACCACGTTCAGGCCCGGGATGGCGCGCAGCGAGGCCAGGTGCTCGACGGGCTGGTGGGTGGGGCCGTCCTCGCCGAGGCCGATGGAGTCGTGCGTCCAGACGTAGGTGACCGGCAGGTGCATCAGCGCGGAGAGCCGGACGGCGTTGCGCATGTAGTCGGAGAACACGAGGAACGTGCCGCCGTAGATACGGGTGTTGCCGTGCAGCGCGATGCCGTTCATCTCCGCGGCCATGGAGTGCTCGCGGATACCGAAGTGGATCGTGCGGCCGTACGGGTTCGCCTCCGGCAGCGGGTTGTCCGCCGGCAGGAACGACGAGGTCTTGTCGATCGTCGTGTTGTTCGAGCCCGCCAGGTCGGCCGAGCCGCCCCACAGCTCCGGCACGACCGCGCCGAGCGCCTGGAGCACCTTGCCGGACGCGGCACGGGTCGCGACACCCTTGCCGACCTCGAAGACCGGGAGCTTCTCCTCCCAGCCCTTGGGCAGCTCACCCGCCGCGATCCGGTCGAACTCGGCGGCGCGCTCCGGGTTGTTGCTCCGCCACTCCTGGAAGGACTTCTCCCACTCGGCCTTCGCCTGACGGCTCCGCTCACCCAGCGCCCGGGTGTGCTCCAGGACCTCGCCGGCGACCTCGAAGGTCTGCTCCGGGTCGAAGCCCAGCACCCGCTTGGTGGCCGCGACCTCGTCGTCGCCGAGCGCCGAGCCGTGCGCGGCCTCGGTGTTCTGGGCGTTCGGCGCGGGCCAGGCGATGATCGAGCGCATCGCGATGAACGACGGCCGGTCGGTGACCGCCTTGGCGGCCTCGATCGCGTCGTAGAGGGCGTGCGGGTCGAGGTCGCCGTCCGGCTTGGCGGCCACCCGCTGCACGTGCCAGCCGTACGCCTCGTACCGCTTGACGGTGTCCTCGGAGACGGCCGTCTCGGTGTCGCCCTCGATGGAGATGTGGTTGTCGTCCCACAGCAGGATGAGGTTGCCGAGCTTCTGGTGACCGGCCAGCGAGGACGCCTCCGCGGAGATGCCCTCCTGAAGGCAGCCGTCACCGGCGATCGCGAAGACGAAGTGGTCGAAGGGGGAGGTGCCCTCAGCGGCCTCCGGGTCGAACAGACCGCGCTCGTAGCGGGCCGCCATCGCCATGCCCACCGCGTTGGCGACACCCTGCCCCAGCGGGCCGGTCGTCGTCTCCACGCCGGTGGTGTGGCCGTACTCCGGGTGACCCGGGGTCTTGGAACCCCACGTCCGGAACGACTTCAGGTCGTCCAGCTCCAGGCCGAAA
Source organism: Streptomyces sp. NPDC005263 (assembly GCF_042872365.1). Classification (NCBI taxonomy): domain Bacteria; kingdom Bacillati; phylum Actinomycetota; class Actinomycetes; order Kitasatosporales; family Streptomycetaceae; genus Streptomyces; species Streptomyces sp. NPDC005263. The sequence continues at coordinate 17,158 of NZ_JBIAKJ010000009.1, forward strand.
CCGGCCAGGTACAGCTGAGTGTAGAGGGTCAGGGACGAGTGGCCGGCGGACAGCACGAAACGGTCCCGGCCCACCCAGTCGGCGTCCGCCGGGTCGTGCCGCATCACCTTCTGGAAGAGGGTGTACGCGGCGGGAGCCAGGCTCATCGCCGTACCGGGATGGCCGTTGCCGACCTTCTGTACGGCGTCGGCGGCCAGGACGCGGGCGGTGTCGACGGCCCGCTGATCCAACTCGGTCCACTCGAGGTCTGTGGTGGTCGGCTTGGTGCTCACCCTGGGTCAGGGCTCCTCTCCACATGTCACGCATGTCGAATCGCCGGTGCACTGGACGCCCCGGCCGCTGTCGAGCCTACCCCCGCCAGTACGTGCGCTTTTTCGAGTCGTTCCAGTCTGTCGGGAGTCGTCGGTATGCGCTTGTCCGCTGGGCCGTTCCCTGTTCGGCAGGTGAATACGGAGCCGCTCGTACGAGTGCTCAATCGAGTGCCGCACGGCTCTTCCAAGCGGGCCACCCAACACGATCCGACCCCCGCGAATATCGGGGTATGGGCAACGTCTACAGTGGCGTGGTACGCGCGAGCCTTTACCGGGACTTCACACGGCCGAGGCTTGCTGGGATGTCTCTGTAGGGGTGTGCGTGACGGCCGTCGAATCCCGTCCAGCGGGGGTACTCGGTGCGAGCCAGAGCCCGAGCCACCGGCCGTTCGGGGCCCGTGTCAAGGCGTTCGTAGCTCTGACCAAGCCTCGGATCATCGAGCTGCTGCTCATCACCACGGTTCCGGTGATGTTCCTGGCGCAGCAAGGTGTTCCCGACCTCGGGCTGGTGCTGCTCACCTGCCTGGGCGGGTACCTGTCCGCGGGTGGCGCGAACGCGCTCAACATGTACATCGACCGCGACATCGACGCGCTGATGGACCGCACCTCGCAGCGTCCGCTGGTCACCGGAATGGTCAGCCCGCGCGAGTGCCTCGCCTTCGGCATCACCCTGGCCGTCGTCTCCACCCTGCTGTTCGGCCTGGCGGTCAACTGGCTGTCGGCCTGGCTGTCGCTCGGGGCGCTCCTCTTCTACGTCGTCGTCTACACGATGATCCTCAAGCGCCGTACCTCGCAGAACATCGTGTGGGGCGGGATCGCCGGATGCCTGCCCGTCCTCATCGGCTGGTCGTCGGTCACCAACTCCCTGTCGTGGGCGCCGGTCATCCTCTTCCTGGTGATGTTCTTCTGGACCCCGCCGCACTACTGGCCGCTGTCCATGAAGGTCAGGGAGGACTACGCGCGGGTGGGCGTGCCGATGCTGCCGGTCGTCGCCTCCAACAAGGTGGTCGCCAAGCAGATCGTCCTCTACAGCTGGCTGATGGTCGGGGTGTCGCTGCTGCTGACGCCGCTCGGCTACACGGGCTGGTTCTACACGGCGGTCGCGCTACTCGCGGGCGGTTTCTGGCTGTGGGAGGCGCACGGGCTGCAGAACCGCGCCCGGGCCGAGGTGACCGGAGCCAAGCTCAAGGAGATGCGGCTGTTCCACTGGTCGATCACCTATGTGTCGATCCTGTTCGTGGCCGTCGCGGTGGACCCCTTCCTGCGCTGACCTCCCGAGATTTCCCGTGCCGGGCGGGGTACGTGGCCAAGGCCACGTACCCCGCCCGTCGCCGTTCGATCTACCCGTCGGTAGCATCCTGACCATGGCAGACACGCAGCAGGTTGACGAGGGCAACGACGCCAGGCAGGCCGCACGTGCCGAGCGCAGGACGGCCCGCCTCGCCAAGCAGATCGGCGCCTTCGCCAAGGCGCACGGCGGAGCCGAGGGCCAGGTGGCCCACCTCGGGCAGCGCGGCGCCCGCATCGTGCTCGTCGGCGAGGACGGCGGCTGGGGCGACCTGGTGGCCCCGTCGTACGACATCGCCGAGAAGGCCGTGCAGAAGTCCGGGATCACCCTCCACGAGGCCTTCGACGGCGAGTTCGCGGCCAAGGTCCGGACCGGTCCGTACGAGTGGACCCGGATGGCCGGGATTCAGGTGGGCGGCCCGAGCAACACCTGACACCCGGTTCACCCGTTAGGACCCGTGGAGGACCGTAGGAGGACACGGTCCTCGGACGTGGTCCGCTCGCGGGGAGTCCGGATGATCGAAACGCCGTCCCTGGTGGACCAGTACTGCCACGGCGTACTGAGGACGGAGCTGGGTCTCGGCACCTTCGAGGCTCAGCTGGCCCGCTCCGAGGGGCCGCCCGCGCCGGGCACGACGCTCTTCGACACCCAGACCGGTTTCGCGGTACGCCGCTGGTGCCCCCCGCTCCTCGGCCTGGAGACGCACTGCCCGCCCGCCCGGTATCTCGCCCGACGTCGTGAACTCGGCGTAGTGGAGTCGGCCCGGCGCCTGCTGCGCGGCAGCGGCATCACGACGTACCTGGTCGACACCGGACTGCCCGGCGACCTCACCGGACCCGAGGAACTGGCCGGCACGGCGGCCGCCGAGGCCCGCGAGATCGTGCGCCTGGAGCCGCTCGCCGAACAGGTCGCCGACACCTCCGGCACCGTCGAGTCCTTCCTCGCCAACCTCGCCGAGTCGGTGCACGGGGCCGCCGTCAACGCCGTGGCCTTCACCTCGGTGGCGGGCGTACGGCACGGACTCGCGCTGGCGCCCGAGCCACCGGGGCCGGGGGAGGTGCGGGGCGCGGCCGGCCGCTGGCTCGCCGGGCGCCGGGTGGGCGGGGAACTGCGCGATCCGGTGCTGCTGCGGCACCTGCTGTGGATCGCCGTCGCCTCCGGCCGCCCCCTCCAGCTCCACTCCGGCCTCGGCGAACCCGGCCTGCGCGCCGACCGCACCGATCCCGTGCTGCTGACGGACTTCGTACGGGCCACGGCCGGGCTGCGCACGGACCTGGTGCTGCTGCACAGCTACCCGTACCACCGGCACGCCGCCCACCTCGCCGGTGTCTTCCCTCATGTGTACGCCGACGCGGGCGCCGCCCTGGTGCGCACCGGCGCCCGGGCCGCGACCGTCCTCGCGGAGATCCTGGAACTCGCCCCGTTCGGCAAGATCCTCTTCTCCAGCGGCGCGCAGGGCCTGCCCGAGCTGCACGTGGTCGGCGCCCGCCTGTTCCGGGAGGCCCTGGGGCGGGTGCTGGGCACCTGGGTCAGCGAGGGCGCGTGGTCGCAGACGGACGCCCAGCGGGTCGCGGGGATGATCGCGGCGGGCAACGCCGGGCGCGTGTACGGGCTGGAGTGACCGCGGTGGCCCGCGGCCGGGGGCTCACGCCCGGGTCAGGGCCGCCTCGGTCGCGGGGCCCGGCAGGTCGGCCTCCGCCTGCGTACGTTCCCGCAGCGCCAGCAGCACCCGCAGGACCGCGATCCACACCAGCGCCGAGCCGAGCATGTGGAAGCCGACCAGGAGCTCCGGGAGGTCCGTGAAGTACTGGACGTAGCCGATGACGCCCTGGGCGAGCAGGATCAGGAACAGGTCGCGGGTGCGGTGCAGGGGGCCCTTGGGGGAGTCGACGGCCTTGAGGACGAACCACAGGGCGAACGTCAGCGACACCACGATCCAGGCCAGCACCGCGTGCACCTTGCTCACGGTCTCCCAGTTGATCGGCATCCGGTCGACCTCGCTGGAGTCGCCCGCGTGCGGGCCCGCGCCGGTCACCACCGTGCCGACCAGGATCAGCAGGACGGCCGCCGCGACCAGGAACCACACCAGCTGCCGCACCGCCCCGCCGACCAGCGGACGGGGTGGCGCGTCACCCTCGCGGGTGCGCTGCCACATCACGGTGGCGATCGCGATCAGGGCCGACGTGGCCACGAAGTGCGCCGCGACCGTGTACGGGTTGAGGCCGACCAGGACCACGATGCCGCCGAGGACGGCGTTGCTCATCACGACCCAGAACTGTGCCCAGCCCAGCCGGGTCAGAGAGCGCCGGTAGGGCTTCTCGGACCGCGCGGCGATGATCGCCCAGCCCACGGCGGCGCACAGCACGTACGTCAGCATGCGGTTGCCGAACTCGATGGCGCCGTGGAAGCCCATCTCGCTGGTGGCGGTCAGCGAGTTGTCGGTGCACTTGGGCCAGGTCGGGCAGCCGAGCCCCGAGCCGGTGAGCCGCACCGCTCCTCCGGTGACCACGATGACCACCGACATCACGAGCGCGGCGAGTGCCGCCCGCCGGACCGTCCGAGGGGTCGGAGTCCAGTGTTCGGCGATGAAGGCGAGCGGGTTGCGGACGGCCGCTACGGCGTCGGCACGGGTCAGGTTCGGCACGCGTTCCATCGTAGGGGGCCGCTTGTGCACGCTTTCACTAGGGTCCCGGGGGGCTACTCCCACCGGAAGAAGCGGCCCGCGGCGGCCAGTGCGACGACCGCCCACCCGGCGAGGATCCCGAGGTCGCCCCAGGGGACGCCGGCGCCGTGCTGGAGCACGTCCCGCAGGCCGTCCGACAGGGCCGAGATCGGCAGCAGCGCGAGGACGTCCTGGGCGGCGGACGGGAACTTCTCCAGCGGGACGATCACGCCGCCACCCACCAGGAGCAGCAGGAAGACCAGGTTGGCGGCGGCCAGGGTCGCCTCCGCCTTGAGGGTGCCCGCCATCAGCAGACCGAGGCCCGAGAAGGCCGCCGTGCCGAGGACCAGCAGGAGCAGGACGGCGACCGGGTTGCCGTGCGGGGACCAGCCCAGAGCGAGGGCGATCGCCGTGAGCAGGATCACCTGGAGAATCTCGGTGACCAGGACGGAGAGCGTCTTCGCGGTCATCAGACCCCAGCGGGGCAGCGGGGAGGAGGCGAGGCGCTTCAGGACGCCGTACCGGCGCTCGAAGCCCGTGGCGATGGCCTGGCCAGTGAAGGCCGTGGACATCACGGCCAGCGCCAGGACACCCGGCGCGAGGAAGTCGACCGCCTCGCCGGCACCCGTGTCGACGATGTCCACCGAGCTGAACAGGAGCAGCAGCAGGGCGGGAATCACGACCGTCAGCAGCAACTGCTCACCGTTGCGCAGCAGCATCCTCGTCTCCAGCGCGGCCTGGGCGACGATCATGCGGGGGAGCGGCGCGGCCCCCGGCTTCGGCGCGTAGGCGCCGGTGGCGCTGTCGGCGCTGTCGGCGCTGGTGGTGGCGCTGGTCATGAGCGCAGCTCCTTGCCCGTGAGCTCCAAAAAGACGTCTTCGAGGGTGTGGCGTTCGACGGAGATCTTCTCCGGCATCACCCCGTGCTGCGCGCACCACGAGGTGACCGTGGCGAGCAGTTGCGGGTCGATCTTGCCGCCGACGCGGTACGAACCCGGCGTCAGCTCCGCGGCCGTGCAGTCCGCCGGGAGGGCCTTCAGGAGCGATCCGACGTCGAGCCCGGGGCGGCCGCTGAAGCGCAGGGTGTTCTCCGCGCCGCCGCGGCACAGCTCCTCGGGCGAGCCGTGGGCGATGACCCGGCCCGCGTCGATGATCGCGACGTCGTCGGCGAGCTGCTCGGCCTCGTCCATGTAGTGGGTGGTGAGGATCACGGAGACGCCGTCGGCGCGCAGGTCGCGGATCAGGTCCCAGGTGGCGTGGCGGGCCTGCGGATCGAGGCCGGCGGTCGGCTCGTCCAGGAACACCAGCTCGGGGCGGCCGACGACCGCCATGGCGAGCGCCAGCCGCTGCTGCTGGCCGCCCGACAGCCGCCGGTACGTCGTCCGGCCGCAGCTGCCCAGCCCCAGCCGCTCGATGAGCGCGTCCACGTCCAGCGGGTGGGCGTGCAGCTTGGCCACATGGCGCAGCATCTCGTCCGCCCGGGCGCCCGAGTACACGCCACCGGACTGCAGCATCACCCCGATCCTGGGGTGCAGCTCGCGGGCCTGTCGCAGCGGGTCGAGGCCGAGGACGCGCACCGTGCCCGCGTCGGGCCTGCGGTACCCCTCGCAGGTCTCGACGGTGGTCGTCTTGCCGGCCCCGTTGGGACCGAGGACGGCGGTCACACCCGCCCGGGCCACCAGGTCGAGGCCGTCCACCGCGGTCTTCGTGCCGTACCGCTTGACCAAGGCGTGGACCTGGACCACGGGCTCACTTCGCATGGGTCCAGAGTCTAGGTACGCGGGCGACGGTCCAGACCGGCGGGTACGGAATCTCCACCCGGGCCACCCCTGGCCGCCCCCGGCAGACCGCCCCGGCCACCGCACCGACCTGGCCCCAGCCTCACATCTCGTCCTCCCGGGACCGGTGCAGCGGCAGCCACCGTTGTGCGTACGCCACCGCGTCCGCCACCGGGAACAGCCGTACGTCGGCCGCGCCCACCCGGCCCCGTACGACGCACCGCGGCCCCTCGTCCCGCTCGAAGTCGTGGCCCAGCTCGTCGAACCGGTCCGAGCTGATCGACACCTCGGTCACCTCCTCCCAGCCCGAGCGGCCCGGACGGCCCACCTTCACCAGCGGCGACGGCACCCGGTACTCGGCGAGGTGGAAGCAGGTGCAGGTGGCGTAGCCGGTGCCGAGCAGCAGCACCCGGGCGCCGAGCTCCTCCAGCCGGGCCAGCGGACTCAGCTCGCCCAGTCGGCAGTCGGGCGCGTGTCCCTCGATGATCCGCGCCGCACGCGCACCGACGGCGGCGAAGGAGGTCTGCGGATGAGCGCTGCGCAGGGCGCCCGGCCAGGTCCGCACGGTCTCCGGGATCACGCCCACCCCGCGGCTGGGCGTGAGCAGGGGGTCGTACCCGGGCATCGTCGCCCGGATGGTCTCCCACCACTCCTGAGGCACCGGCGGGTTGCCCCACCCGGCCGGGTCGGAGAGGTCGCCGGACTGGGAGGGGACCACGAGCGTGCCGTACGGACCGAGCACGTCGAGCAGTCCCTGGACGACCGCCACGGAGCCGCCGCACACCCAGCCCAGAGAGCTGAGCGAGGAGTGGACCAGCAGGGTCTCGCCGGGGCGGACGCCGACCTCGGCGAGCTGGGTGGCGAGGGTGCCCCGGGTGACAAGAGGGCCGGTCGGAAGGGGTGAGGGCATGGTCCGGGAGTGTTCCCGACCGGACCTGGCGGCGCCACCTGTTTGAACGGCCGACGGTCGTTCCCGCAGGTCACCTTAGGTGAACCTAAGTGACGCAGGGCACCGCCCGCCTGGTGGGACGTGGCTTGCCTGCCTCCGAGGAATTACGCAACAATGACGTTGTGAAAAACGTCGGCGAGGCTCGGGAGACCCCCACGGGGGCCCCTCAGGAGGAGCTCGCGGCTGGGATGCGCTCGGACCGTTCGACGCGCAACCGGGTCGCGCGATCCATCCTGGACCACGGGCCGTCGACCGTCACCCAGCTGGCCGGACGCCTGGGGCTCACTCCGGCGGCCGTACGCCGGCATCTGGACGCCCTGGCCGCCGACGACGTCGTGGAGGCACGCGAGCAGCGGGTCTACGGAGCGCGTACGCGCGGCCGCCCCGCCAAGGTCTTCGCACTCACCGACTGCGGTCGCGACGCCTTCGACCAGTCCTACGACAAGCTCGCCGCGGACGCCCTGCGCTTCATCCAGGAGCGGTTCGGCGGGGACGAGGCGGTCGTCGCCTTCGCCCGCGCCAGGATCGCCGAGCAGGCCACCGCCTACCGCAGGGCCGTCGAGGCCGCCGACCCCGACGAGCGGACCGAAGCGCTGGCCAAGGCCCTGAGCGCGGACGGGTACGCTGCTACGGCGCGAAGCGCACCGGTCGGCGAGCAGCTCTGCCAGCACCACTGCCCGGTGGCCCATGTCGCGGAAAAGTTCCCGCAGCTCTGCGAGGCGGAGACCGAGATCTTCTCCCAGCTGCTCGGCACTCACGTCCAGCGACTGGCGACCATCGCGCACGGCGACGGCGTCTGCACGACGTTCATCCCCAAGATTTCCCACACCACTGACAACGCATCTGCTGACAACGCATCTGCAAGCACGGCCGGGAGGAACCCCGCATGACTCTCCCCACGGAGACTGCCCACCCCGAGCTCGAGGGCCTGGGCAAGTACGAATACGGCTGGGCCGACTCCGACACGGCCGGCGCCTCTGCCAAGCGCGGCATCAACGAGGACGTCGTCCGCGACATCTCCGGGAAGAAGAACGAGCCGGAGTGGATGACCAAGCTCCGCCTCAAGGGTCTGCGCCTGTTCGACAAGAAGCCCATGCCGAACTGGGGCTCGGACCTGTCCGGCATCGACTTCGACAACATCAAGTACTTCGTGCGTTCCACGGAGAGGCAGGCGGAGTCCTGGGAGGACCTGCCCGAGGACATCAAGAACACGTACGACAAGCTCGGCATCCCGGAGGCGGAGAAGCAGCGCCTCGTCGCCGGTGTCGCGGCCCAGTACGAGTCCGAGGTCGTCTACCACCAGATCCGCGAGGACCTGGAGGAGCAGGGCGTCATCTTCCTCGACACCGACACGGCCCTCAAGGAGCACCCGGAGCTCTTCAAGGAGTACTTCGGGACCGTCATCCCGGTCGGTGACAACAAGTTCGCGTCGCTGAACACGGCCGTGTGGTCCGGCGGTTCCTTCATCTACGTGCCGAAGGGCGTGCACGTGGAGATCCCGCTGCAGGCCTACTTCCGCATCAACACGGAGAACATGGGCCAGTTCGAGCGGACCCTGATCATCGTCGACGAGGGTGCCTACGTGCACTACGTCGAGGGCTGCACGGCCCCGATCTACAAGTCGGACTCGCTGCACTCCGCGGTCGTCGAGATCATCGTCAAGAAGAACGCCCGCTGCCGTTACACGACCATCCAGAACTGGTCGAACAACGTCTACAACCTGGTCACCAAGCGCGCCGTGGCGTACGAGGGCGCGACCATGGAGTGGATCGACGGCAACATCGGCTCCAAGGTGACGATGAAGTACCCGGCCGTCTACCTGATGGGCGAGCACGCCAAGGGCGAGACCCTCTCCATCGCCTTCGCGGGCGAGGGCCAGCACCAGGACGCCGGCTCCAAGATGGTCCACATGGCGCCGAACACCTCCTCCAACATCGTGTCGAAGTCCGTGGCGCGTGGTGGCGGCCGTACGTCGTACCGCGGTCTCGTCGAGATCGGCGAGGGTGCCCACGGCTCGAAGTCCAACGTGCTGTGTGACGCGCTCCTCGTCGACACCATCTCCCGCTCCGACACGTACCCCTACGTGGACGTCCGTGAGGACGACGTGTCCATGGGCCACGAGGCGACCGTCTCCAAGGTCTCCGAGGACCAGCTCTTCTACCTGATGAGCCGTGGTCTGACCGAGTTCGAGGCGATGGCCATGATCGTGCGCGGCTTCGTCGAGCCGATCGCGAAGGAACTGCCCATGGAGTACGCCCTCGAGCTCAACCGGCTGATCGAGCTGCAGATGGAAGGCGCGGTCGGTTAAGACCGCACGTCCACAAGCAGCCAGCGAATTCCGACGTAGGAAAGAGAGCAGACCGACAGCCATGGCTGAGGCTCAGAACATCCCGGTGGGCAGCACGACCGCCGGCCAGATCGCGGTGGCCGCAGAGTCCACCGTCGCCACGCGCATGAGCGCGCCACCCTCCTTCGACGTGCGGGACTTCCCGGTCCCGCACGGCCGTGAGGAGGAGTGGCGGTTCACCCCGCTGGAGCGACTGCGCGGACTGCACGACGGCACCGCGGTCGCCACCGGCGACGGCATGAAGGTCGACATCGTGGCGCCCGAGGGCGTCCGGATCGAGACCGTCGGCCGTGACGACGCCCGCCTCGGCAGGGCCGGCACCCCGGCGGACCGCATCGCCGCCCAGGCGTACTCGGCGTTCGAGAAGGCCGGCGTGATCACCGTCCCCAAGGAGACGGTCCTCGCCGAGCCGATCCGTATCGCCGTGCACGGCGAGGGCGGCATCGCCTACGCCCACCAGGTCGTCGAGCTCGAAGCCTTCGCCGAGGCCGTCGTCGTCATCGACCACACCGGTGACGCCGTGCTCGCCGCCAACGTCGACTACGTCCTCGGGGACGGCGCCAAGCTGACCGTCGTCTCCGTCCAGGACTGGGACGACAAGGCCGTGCACGTGGGCCAGCACAACGCGCTGATCGGCCGGGACGCCACCTTCAAGTCGTTCGTGGTCACCTTCGGCGGCGACCTGGTGCGCCTGCACCCGCGGGTCTCCTACGCCGGCACCGGCGGCGAGGCCGAGCTGTTCGGCCTGTACTTCACGGACGCCGGCCAGCACCAGGAGCACCGCCTCCTGGTCGACCACAACACCCCGCACTGCAAGTCGAACGTGGCCTACAAGGGCGCGCTCCAGGGCGAGGGCGCGCACGCCGTGTGGATCGGCGACGTCCTCATCGAGGCCAAGGCCGAGGGCACGGACACCTACGAGATGAACCGCAACCTGGTTCTCACGGACGGCGCCCGGGTCGACTCGGTGCCGAACCTGGAGATCGAGACCGGCGAGATCGTCGGCGCCGGCCACGCCTCGGCGACCGGCCGCTTCGACGACGAGCAGCTCTTCTACCTGATGGCCCGCGGCATCCCGGCCGAAGAGGCCCGTCGTCTGGTGGTCCGCGGCTTCTTCGCCGAGCTGGTCCAGCAGATCGGTGTCGACGACATCGAAGAGCGCCTCCTCGTGAAGATCGACGAGGAGCTGGAGGCGTCGGTCTGATGGCTGCTTTCGTGCGCGTCTGTGGTCTGGACGAGCTGGAGGAGGACACCCCCAAGCGGGTGGAACTCGACGGCACGCCGCTTTCCGTCGTCCGTACCGAGGGAGAGGTGTTCGCGATCAACGACATCTGCTCCCACGCGAACGTCTCGCTCTCCGAGGGCGAGGTGGAGGACTGTCAGATCGAGTGCTGGCTGCACGGCTCCAGCTTCGACCTCCGCACCGGCAAACCGTCCGGCCTGCCCGCGACGCGCCCCGTCCCCGTATACCCCGTAAAGATCGAAGGGGACGACGTGCTCGTCTCCCTCACCCAGGAGTCCTGAGGCACCCATGGCAACGCTTGAAATCCGAGACCTGCACGTCACCGTCGAGGTCGAGAACGGCACGAAGGAAATCCTCAAGGGTGTCGACCTCACCGTGAAGCAGGGCGAGACGCACGCCATCATGGGCCCCAACGGCTCCGGCAAGTCGACGCTCGCCTACTCGCTCGCGGGGCACCCGAAGTACACGATCACCAGCGGCACCGTGCTGCTCGACGGCGAGGACGTCCTGGAGATGTCCGTCGACGAGCGTGCCCGCGCGGGCCTGTTCCTGGCGATGCAGTACCCGGTCGAGGTCCCCGGCGTCTCCGTCTCCAACTTCCTGCGCACCTCCGCCACCGCGGTCCGCGGCGAGGCCCCCAAGCTGCGTACCTGGGTGAAGGAGGTCAAGGGGGCCATGGAGCGCCTCAACATGGACCCGGCCTTCGCCGAGCGCAACGTGAACGAGGGCTTCTCCGGTGGTGAGAAGAAGCGCCACGAGATCCTTCAGCTGGAGCTCCTCAAGCCGAAGGTCGCGATCCTCGACGAGACCGACTCCGGCCTGGACGTCGATGCGCTGCGGGTCGTCTCCGAGGGCGTCAACCGCGTCCGCGAGACCGGCGAGGTCGGCACCCTGCTGATCACGCACTACACGCGCATCCTGCGCTACATCAAGCCCGACCACGTACACGTCTTCTCCGGCGGCCGGATCGTCGAGTCCGGCGGCGCCGAGCTCGCCGACAAGCTGGAGAACGAGGGGTACGAGGCCTACGCGAAGCTCGACCGAGCCGACTCGAAGGGTGGCGCATCCGAGTGACACTGCTGCCGGGCCTCCTCGACACAGAGGCGATCCGCAAGGACTTCCCCATCCTGGACCGTCAGGTCCACGACGGTCAGAAGCTCGTGTACCTGGACAACGCGGCCACCTCGCAGAAGCCGCGCCAGGTACTCGACGCCCTGAATGAGTACTACGAGCGCTACAACGCCAACGTCCACCGCGGTGTGCATGTGCTCGCCGAGGAGGCCACGGCGCTGTACGAGGGCGCGCGTGACAAGGTCGCCGCGTTCATCAACGCGCCGAGCCGTGACGAGGTGATCTTCACCAAGAACGCCTCCGAGTCGCTCAACCTCGTGGCCAACATGCTGGGCTGGGCCGACGAGCCCTACCGCGTGGACTCCGAGACCGAGATCGTCATCACGGAGATGGAGCACCACTCCAACATCGTGCCGTGGCAGCTGCTGGCGCAGCGCACGGGCGCGAAGCTGAAGTGGTTCGGTCTGACCGACGACGGCCGCCTCGACCTCTCCAACATCGAGGAGATCATCACCGAGAAGACGAAGATCGTCTCCTTCGTGCTGGTCTCCAACATCCTGGGGACGGTCAACCCGGTCGAGGCGATAGTGCGCCGAGCGCAGGAAGTCGGCGCGCTGGTCTGTGTCGACGCCTCGCAGGCCGCGCCGCACATGCCGCTGGACGTGCAGGCCCTGCAGGCCGACTTCGTGGCCTTCACCGGCCACAAGATGTGCGGCCCGACCGGCATCGGCGTCCTCTGGGGCCGTCAGGAACTCCTCGAGGACCTGCCTCCGTTCCTCGGCGGCGGCGAGATGATCGAGACGGTGTCGATGCACTCGTCGACGTACGCTCCCGCGCCGCACAAGTTCGAGGCGGGCACCCCGCCGATCGCGCAGGCGGTCGGTCTGGGCGCGGCGATCGACTACCTGTCCGCGATCGGCATGGACAAGGTCCTCGCCCATGAGCACGCGCTCACCGAGTACGCGGTGAAGAAGCTCGGCGAGGTCCCGGGGCTCAGGATCATCGGCCCGGCGACGGCCGAGGACCGGGGAGCGGCGATCTCCTTCACGCTCGGCGACATCCACCCGCACGACGTGGGCCAGGTCCTCGACGAGCAGGGCATCGCGGTACGTGTGGGTCATCACTGCGCACGCCCCGTCTGCCTGCGGTACGGAATTCCTGCGACCACGCGAGCGTCGTTCTATCTGTACTCCACTCCGACCGAGATCGACACTCTGGTCGACGGGCTGGAGCACGTACGGAACTTCTTCGGCTGAGGGGTTGGCGAGCGATCGCATGAAGCTGGATTCGATGTACCAGGAAGTCATCCTGGACCACTACAAGCACCCGCACGGGCGTGGTCTCCGGGACGGCGACGCCGAGGTGCACCACGTCAACCCGACGTGCGGCGACGAGATCACCCTGCGCGTGAAGTACGACGGCACGACGATCAGTGACGTCTCGTACGAGGGCCAGGGCTGCTCGATCAGCCAGGCCTCGGCCTCCGTGCTGAACGACCTGCTCGTCGGCAAGCAGCTCACCGAGGCGCAGAAGATCCAGGAGACCTTCCTGGAGCTGATGCAGTCCAAGGGCCGCATCGAACCGGACGACGCGATGGAGGAGGTCCTGGAGGACGCGGTCGCGTTCGCCGGGGTCTCCAAGTACCCCGCCCGGGTGAAGTGCGCGCTGCTGAGCTGGATGGCCTGGAAGGACGCGACGGCCCAGGCCCTGGGCGAGGCCGACGCCGAAAGGAAGACCGCATGAGCGAGACCATCGAGATGAAGCCGGCCTCGGAGGAAGAGGTCCGTGAGGCCCTGTACGACGTCGTCGACCCCGAGCTGGGCATCGACGTCGTCAACCTCGGCCTGATCTACGGCATTCACATCGACGACGCGAACATCGCGACCATCGACATGACCCTGACCTCGGCGGCCTGTCCGCTGACGGACGTCATCGAGGACCAGGCCAAGTCCGCCACGGACGGCCTCGTCAACGAGCTCCGCATCAACTGGGTGTGGATGCCGCCGTGGGGTCCGGACAAGATCACGGACGATGGGCGGGAGCAGCTTCGGGCGCTCGGCTTCAACGTCTGAGCCCCTCTGTACGGCCATGCGGTGGCCCCCGGCACCACGTGCCGGGGGCCACTGGTGTGTCAGGGCTCAGGCCGGCCCCGCCCTGCTGTGCCGGGGCTCAGGCCAGCCCGTCCACCAGACGGAACGCCGAGTCCGACCGGTACCCGCTGTCGTACTGGTACGGGTCCAGACGCACGCTGAAGTTCCTGTGGCGCAGGAAACGGCCGGGGTAGTTGACCGACTCCAGCATGACCGCGCCGGACACCGCGGAGGTGCGCGGGCAGAACGTGGCGTCCTGCTTGAAGAGTCCGGAGCCGTCGTTGCGCTCCGCGCGCAGGACGAACTCGCGGTGGCGCAGGTAGGAGCCGCCGGAGGTGGCGAAGGAGTAACAGGAGGCGTCGGCGAGGCCCTTGACCAGCTTGAAGGTGGCGTCCCGGCGAGCCGAGGAGTAGGTCACCCGGTCGAGTCCGACGTAACTGCCGTTGACGTGCCAGTAGCGGTCCGGGTAGTTGACCGAGCGGACCGAACGCCAGGTGGTCGACGGCTTGGGGGCGGACGACGTGGGGTGCGAAGCCGGGGGCTTGGGCCGGTCGGCCGGCGGGGAGGAGGCCGAACCCTGCGGCTTCGGGGAGGCCGAGGCGCTGGGCCGGGCGGAGGGCGAACCGCTCTTCCTGCCCGCGGGCGCGGACGGTGCCGCCGCGCTGCTGGGGGAATTGCTGGCGTAGGAGATCAGGCCCGGGCCGCTCGTATCCGCGGCCGGCCTTCCCTCCTTGGCGGGCGACTTGGCTTCTGTGCGCTGGTCCGTCAGGGCGATCGACGTCACGCAGGTGACGACGGTTGCTATGGCCAGCGCGCCGGCCAGCCACAGCCGACGTGTTCCCGGTACCCGGGAGGTGTCCGGAACCCAGCCGTTCTCCCAGGGGGAGTTCGACGGGGGCCGGGACTTGCTAAGTGGCATGCGAGTTCCTCCAGCGTCGCCCGAGGCGACGACTGCGGCACGTAATGGGGAAGTAAGTGAACGGTGAAACAGTAGTGGAGCAGGTGACTCCACGGCAGGGGTTCGAAGTGAGCCGTTTCCACATCGTGTCCGGTTCCAATTACCGGAAATCGGCGATCACTTGGACAAGGGGGCACACCTTGATCCGCACGTGCTCCCGCCGATGTGTACGCTCGTACGCATGGGATACCTGTTGCTCGTCGGCGCCATCGCCGCGGAGGTCGCCGCGACGACCGCCATGAAGTACAGCGACGGCTTCAGCAGACTGACGCCCGCGCTGCTGACCGTCCTCGGCTACGTCGTCTCCTTCACGCTGCTCGCCCAGACGTTGCGGACCGTCTCGATCGGCACCGCGTACGCGATCTGGGCCGGCGTCGGCACCGCGGCCATCGCCACGATCGGGGTCCTGTTCCTGGGGGAGGGGCTGACCCTCGCCAAGGCGGGCGGCATCGCGCTGATCATCGGCGGTGTGGTGGTGCTGAACCTGGGCGGGGCGCACTGATGGCCCGGCGCTACGACCCCGACCGGCGGCAGCGGATCATCGACGCGGCGATCCGGGTGGTGGGGGACAAGGGCCTCGCGGGGCTGAGTCACCGCACCGTCGCCGCCGAGGCCGATGTGCCGCTCGGCTCCACCACGTACCACTTCCGGACCCTCGACGAGCTGATGGTGGCCGCCCTGCGGCAGGCGGGCGAGGGCTTCGACAAGGTGGTCGCCGCGCGGGGCAGTCTGTCCGACCCGGGCACCGACCTCGCCGCCGAACTCGCCGGGCTGCTGGGCGAGTGGCTGGCCGGTGAGCGTACCGGCGTCGAGCTGGAGTGCGAGCTCTACCTCGCCGCCCTGCGCCGCCCCGCCCTGCGCCCGGTCGCCGCCGAGTGGGCCGACGGCCTCGCGACCGTGCTCGCCCACCGCACCGACCCGGTCACCGCGCGGGCCCTGGTCGCGCTCACGGACGGGATCTGCCTCCAGGTGCTGCTGACGGACACGCCGTACGACGAGGGGTTCGCGCGGGAGGTGTTCAGCCGGGTCATCCCCCGGGGCCGGTGAACCGCTTTTCGGTCGCCGGGGGCTTTTCGTGCGCTGGGGAGTTCCGCCCGGGACCGGCCACGATCGGTCGGCGGTGTTCCTTCCCGGTGGTCCCGGGCGTCCTCACCCGGGCCGACCGCCCGGCCCCTGAGACGTACCGTTCGCTGGTTGGCCTCCGCGGGCTCCCGCCGGTTAGGTTGCCGTCATGACCGACACGACTGCTCCTCGTACCACCGGCGCCGTTGCCGCCGGGCTTGCCACCGTCGCCGCCGACGGCACTGTCCTCGACACCTGGTTCCCCGCGCCGGAACTTAACCCCGACGCCGGTCCGTCCGGCACGGAGCGGCTGTCCGTCGAGCGGGCCGTCGAGCTGCTCGGCGAGGGCGCCGCCAAGGCGGTCGGCCCGGATGCCCGCCGGCACGTCGAGGTGGTCGCGGTCCGCACGGTCATCTCCTCCCTCGACGCCAAGCCGATCGACGCCCACGACGTCTACCTGCGGCTTCACCTCCTCTCGCACCGGCTGGTCCAGCCGCACGGGCAGAGCCTGGACGGCATGTTCGGCTTCCTCGCCAACGTCGCCTGGACCTCGCTCGGCCCGGTTGCCGTCGACGACATCGAGAAGGCGCGGCTGAACGCCCGCGCCGAGGGACTGCACCTCCAGGTGACGTCCGTCGACAAGTTCCCGCGGATGACGGACTACGTCGCCCCCAAGGGCGTCCGGATTGCCGACGCGGACCGCGTGCGGCTCGGCGCGCACCTCGCCGAGGGCACCACCGTGATGCACGAGGGCTTCGTCAACTTCAACGCGGGCACCCTCGGCACGTCGATGGTCGAGGGGCGCATCTCCGCGGGCGTCGTGGTCGGCGACGGGTCCGACATCGGCGGCGGCGCCTCCACCATGGGCACGCTGTCCGGCGGCGGCAACGTCCGGATCACCATCGGTGAGCGCTGCCTGATCGGCGCAGAGGCGGGCGTGGGTATCGCGCTCGGTGACGAGTGCGTCGTCGAGGCCGGGCTGTACGTCACCGCCGGGACGCGGGTGACCATGCCCGACGGGCAGATCGTCAAGGCCCGTGAGCTGTCCGGCGCCTCCAACATCCTGTTCCGCCGCAACTCGGTCACCGGCACGGTCGAGGGCCGCCCGAACAACGCGGTCTGGGGCGGCCTGAACGACATCCTGCACAGCCACAACTGACGCAGACGTGCCGCTGATCGGCGCCGGGTCCGCCCCGGAGCTGATCGCGGCCGGCCGTCGACGAGGCCGGGGCCCGTACCGCACGCACCAGCGGTACGGGCCCCGGCCCTTCTCGTGCCGCCGACCTAGGGCCCCTTCCGGACTCGCCGTCTCCGCGTTCGAAGAATTCTCCGCCGGGGAGGCATAGCGGCGGGCCGCCGGGCGCGTCACAAGGGGCACAGGGGCGGGACACAGGGTCCGCCGGGGGAAGAGAAGGTGACGATGGATGCCGCGGAGCTGGAGAGTTTCCGGGAGTTCGTGGACAACAGGTCGTCGGCGCTGCTGAAGACGGCGGTGCTGCTGTGCGGGGGAGACCGGCACGCCGGTGAGGATCTGCTGCAGAGCGCGCTGGCCAGGGCGGCCGGCAAGTGGCAGCGGATCGATGAGCCCGAGGCCTACGTACGACGGATCCTCTACCGCCAGCAGGTCAGCCGCTGGCGGCTGAAGTGGCGCGGGCGGGAGGTCACCGTCGCCCAGCCTCCCGAGGCGGGCGCCGGCACCTCGGACGCGGCGGCCGCGGCCGACCTGCGCGTCGTGATGCGCGACGCGCTGTCCCGGCTCACCGCACGGCAGCGGACCGTGCTGGTGCTGCGCTACTTCGAGGACCTGCCCGAGGCCGAGGTGGCCCGGCTGCTGGGCTGTTCGGTCGGCACCGTCCGGTCCACCACCCATCGCTCCCTCGCCCGGCTGCGCACGCTCGCGCCCGAACTCGCCGCCCTGGGCCCGCCGGCCGCTGGCCGGCAGCCGTCCCGTGACTTCTCGCCCGTGGAGGTGCGTCCATGAACGTCGAGGAACTCGTGCGCGATGCCCTGCGCGAGCAGGCCGCGGAACAGGCTCCGGCGCGGGCCGGGTTCGCCGACCGGGTGCTGGCGGTCCGCCGACGCCGGCGGACCCGCGCCTTCGTGGCCGTGGCGACGGCAACCGCCGCCGTGGTCGCCGTCGCCGTGGGCGTACCGCTGCTGGACTCCGGCAGGGACGACGTGCACCCCGCCGGAATCATCCAGCAGGGCGGCATCAACGCCCACCCGGACCAGTCGCCGCCGCGCGACCTGATCGGGGCCGGGGAGGCGGTACTGGCCGCGTACTACACGGAGAAGACCCACTACACGTCCAGCCGCAAGGGCACATCCGTGCGCACCTACTGGCTGCTGGACCAGAAGACCGGGACGTACGAGAAGGACCCCCGGTGGTCCTTCGTCGCCGTCGCCCCCGGACTGAGAACCGCCGCCGTGCTGGAGAAGGACCTGCCCGCCGACCGGATCGGCCTGCTCGACCTCGCCACGGGGAAGGTCGAGCGGTGGATCCAGGTCGAGCACGGCGTCGGCGGCCTCGCGTTCTCGTCCGACGGCAGCAGGCTCGTCGCGACGACGTACGACCGCAACCCCGACCCGCGCGAGAAGTCGACGTCGGCCGCGGACGGCAAGGAAGCAGGACCGTTGGAGTCCGTGTACCGCGACGCGGTCCGGTCCGGTTTCTACATCCTCGACGTGGCCTCCGGACAGAGCGGCCCCTGGAGCCCGGTCGCCCGCGATCGCGACATCATCGGCCGCAAGGACTTCTCCTTCAGCCGGGCGGGCGATCGGGTGTACTCGCAGATCATCGGCGGCCAGGACGGCATGCAGCAGTTCTACGACCTCAAGGGCGCCAAGGCCGCCGCACCCGCGAACGAGCGGTACCTGCGGTCGGACGTCGGCGCGCGGCTGTCCCCGAACGGCAGGCTCGCCGCCCTCGGCCTGGAGAAGGAGGTCGCCGGCTCCCCCGGCAAGTCGTACTCCTCGATCCGTGATCCCCTGACGGGCAAGGAGATCACCAAGGTGCGCGGCGGCGAGCTGCTCGCCTGGGTCGACGACAAGCACCTCATCGGCTGGGAGCGCGTCACGAGCCTGGAGGAGGCCTACCGCCCCCAGTTGGTGCTGGTCACCATCGGCAGCGACAAGGTCGTACCCCTGAGCGGCGTCCGCGAGCCGAGCGACAGCATCGACCGCCAGGAGTGGGAGCCCGTCTTCGCACGCCGATGATCAGCCGGCGGTGAGCGACTGGTACGCCGCCAGCAGTCCGTCGACCGCCTCGCGGCCGACGGGCCGCAGCGGCGCGCGGACGGGGCCCGCGGGCAGGCCCAGCTCGCGCAGGAGGGCCTTGGCGGTGACGGCGCCGGGCAGGCCCGCCGCCATCATCAGTTCGATGAGCGGCGTGGCGCGTTGCTGGAGGCGGGCGGACACGGGGGTGTCGCCCGCCTCGAACGCGTCCAGGACCGCTCGCAGGTGAGCCGGTACGACGTTCGCGACCGTGCTGATGTAACCGGCGCCGCCCACCGCGTACAGGGCGAGGTTGTGCTCGTCGCAGCCCGCGTAGTACGCCAACTCGGTGCGGGAGATGACCTTTTGCGCGGCCAGGAAGTCGTAGGAGCAGTCCTTGACCGCCACGATCCGGGGGTGTTCGGCCAGGCGGAGCAGGGTGTCCGGCTCGATGCGGGTGCCGGTGCGGGCGGGGACGTCGTAGAGCGCGAGGGGCAGGCCACAGGCGTCGGCGATCTCCCGGAAGTGGGCCTCGACGGCGTCCTGCGGGGGCTTGCTGTAGTAGGGGGCGACGACCAACAGGCCGTCGGCGCCCGCCTTCTCGGCCGCCAGGGCCAGTTCGATCGTGTGCAGGGTGTCGAACGTGCCCACACCCGCCACGATCGAGGCCCGGTCACCGACGGCCTCACGTACGGCCGTGATCAGGGCGGCCTTCTCCGCGTCCGTCGTGGTCGGCGACTCGCCCGTGGTGCCGGACAGCACCAGCCCGTCGCAGCCGTCCGCCACCAGCCGGTCGGCGAGCCGTCGCGCGCCGTCGAGATCGAGCGCGCCGGACTCGGTGAAGGGAGTGATCATGGCGCAGAGGGTGCGGCCGAAGGGCCGGGACGTGGTCATGGGGGTAGTCTCGGCGCAACGACAGTGAAGCTCTACTTAATATTTCTACGAGGTATAAGTAAGTGATACTGATGGGTCGCCTGTAGTCCCCGCACGGTCCCCGCGCGCGCAGGCCCTATGTGCAAGTCCGCCCCACATGGGTCACCATGGCCAGTACGGTCATAGGCCCCTGTGATGGGAGGCGTCATGAAGCTCGGCAAGGTACTCGCCGGCGGAGTCGCGGAAGAACGGCCGCAGGTCCACGAGGAGGAGCCCGAACTCCCCGAGGAGATCACTGACCTGAAGGAACCCGAAGAGGCTCCGGCCGCACGATGAGGCTGCGGCTCCCCGAGGAACGCCCGACGGAGCCGCCGACCGGATACAAGATCGCCTACCCGGTGCTGTCCCACGACGGCGTCCGGGCCGGGTTCACCGGTGTGTCGCTCGGCGGCGCGCTGCCCTACGGAGTCGTGGCCGACGCGTCCTGCGTCTACGGCCTGCGGCACCGGGTACCGCACCGCCGGTGCGACTGCGGCTTCCACTGCGTGCACGACCGCACGGCGGCCGAGGCGCTGCTGTGTACCGCCGAGCACCGCACGGCCGTGCTGCTGGAGGTGTCCGTGCTCGGCCGCTACCTCCGCTTCGAACGCGGCTTCCGCTACGCCCGGCAGCGCGTCCGTACGGCGACCGTCGGCCCCTGCGTCTGCGGCACGGCCGCCTCCGCCCTGGCCGACGCCGGCTGGGGCCGCCCGGGCCGGCTGGCGCTCGCCCCCTCCTGTGCGGGCTGCCTGCGCGGCCGTCCGTCGGTCTCGCTCGCCGCCTTCGCCCGGCTGGCCGGAGACGGCCTGCGCGTGGTGGCCGGCACGGGCACTCTCCTGCCGACCGCCGCCCTCGGCACGGCCGAGGGGCTGGGTGTGCCGGAACTCACCGCCGAAGCGGCCCTGTTGCAGGCGCGACTGGACTGGTTCCAGGCGCAGCTGGCCCGACTGGGCGAGCACGGCTCGGGCGCCGGACCTCAGCGGTAGCGGGGGAGCGGCGCAGGGGTAAGCGGGAGCGGGCAGGGGTACCCGGGAGTTCCCAGACCGAGAGGAGGCGGAACCGTGACCGGGACCATGACCCCCAGGCCAGCGCACGACGAACACCACTCGGTGGGCGAGCTCGTCGGACAGGCCACCGAACAGCTCTCCCGGCTCGTACGACAGGAAGTGGCACTCGCCAAGGTCGAACTGGCCGAGAAGGGCCGTCGCGCGGGACGAGGCGGCGGGCTGCTCGGTGCCGCGGGCGCCGTCAGCTACGCCGGCTTTCTCGCCCTCGCCGGCACGGGCGCCGCCGCGCTCTCGCTGGTGCTGCCCGTGTGGGCCGCGGCGCTGATCGTGACGGGCGTGCTGTTCGTCCTCGCGGCCGTCCTCGCGGCGATCGGCCGCGCCCAGCTGCGCCGCGCCGCGCCGCCCACGCCCGAGCAGGCCCTCGGCAGTGTGAAGGCCGACGTCGAGGAGATCAAGGAAAGGGCGCACCGATGACGGACCGGGAGAAGTCAGCGAACGATCACGACTCGGGTGACCGGGCGCCGCGGCAGGGCGGTGCCAAGGGGCCCGACGAACTGCGCCGGGAGATCGAGCGGACCCGCGGTGAACTCGGTGACACCGTCGAGGCGTTGGCCGGAAAGGCCGACGTCAAGGGCCGTGCCCGGGCCAGGGCCGCCGACCTGCGGGACAAGGCCGGCGCGATGACGGTCCAGCTGCGCAGCACGGCGGCGCAGACCGGTCACACGGTCCAGGAGAAGGCCCACGCCGTGGAGGAGGGCCTCCAGCACCGGGCCCACACCGTGGAACACAACCTTCCCGTCCCGGTCCGCAACGCGGTCCGGACGGGCCGCCGCCATCCCCGTCCGGTGCTGGTCGCCGGGGTGGCGGTGGGAGCGGGCGCGGTCGTCGCGGTGGGGGTGGTGCGGCGGCGCCGTCACGGACGGTGAGTGCTGTGTGACGAGGCGCCGGTGTCGCCCCGACGGCGACAGCGGCGCCCGCGCCCAGGGGCAGCTCCCGGAGTCCGTCACTTGACCTGAATCATGGTTGAGGTCGAAGAGTGGTCGGTGCGCGCATCCCGTACCGATTCCCACCCTTCGACGGAGCCCACCATGACCCGCCGTACCGACATCCATCCCGACCTCACGCACCCCCACGTCGACGCCCCCTTCTTCAGCACTTGGCGGGTCGGCACCCCCGAGCGCCAGCGGCAGACGGTCGACGCCGTCGCGCGCACCTGGACCCGGCGGCCCTGGCCCGCCCCCGGCCTCCTGGGTTACCACCTCTACGCCGGGCACGACGGGTCCACCCTGCTGCACCACTCGCAGTGGCGGAGCGAGCAGGCCTACGAGGCCTTCGTGAAGACGCACCGGCAGGAGCGGGTCGACGAGATCGACACCGCGGTGCCCGGGATCGAGCGAGTGCGGCTCGACCGGTACCGGCGCTACCGCAGCACAATCCGGCAGGACCGCCCCGCCCTCGTGCCCGGCTGCGTCGTGATCGTCGACGTCGAGTTCGAGGGACCCGACCCCGACAGGCAGCGAGCCTGGGTCGACGCCGTCTTCGAGGCGCTGGAGAGTGAGCCGAACCCGCATCCGGGCGGCATCTCCGCCCACTTCCACGTCAGCACCGACGGCACCAGGGTCCTGAACTACGCCGAGTGGGAGACCGCCCAGGCCCACATCGACGCGCTCGCCGCACCCGGTGACGGCGTCGGCTCGGCCACGGCCCGGTGGCAGCGCGTACAGAGCTGGCCCGGGCTGAAGAGGAGCACGGTCAGCCGGTACGACCACGCCCTCGGACTCGTGCCGGACTGACGGCGCCGGGCGGGCCGGCTGGACGGAGTGTCCAGCCGGCCCTGAGCCGGGGGCGTCACGGCTGGAAGCGCAGCACCTGCGGGTCGTGGTCGCTGATCTGGTCGTTGAACTCCGAGTTGATGTGCACGCTGTCGTACTCGAAGTCGCAGCCGCGCCGGATCGACGGGCTGACCAGGATCTGGTCGAGGACCTGGGTGTTGCCCTGGTAGACGTACGAGTAACGCTCGCTCCTCGGCAGCGACTTGACCGCCGACCAGAGCGCTCCGCCGTCCTCCAGGATCCTCGCGGTGCCGGAGAACTCGAAGTCGTTGATGTCGCCGAGGGCGACGACGTCCGCGTTCTTCTGCGTGGCCAGGATGTCCTTGACGAACCCGTTCACCAGGGTCGCCTGCTGGTGGCGCTGTGTCTCCGAGCTGCGCGCCGGGGGCTGGTACTGCGAGGTCAGGCCCTGGTCGCCGCCCTTGGAGTTGAAGTGGTTGGCGATCACGAAGACCGTCCGGCCACGGAAGACGAACTCGCCCGCCAGCGGCTTGCGGCTGTTGGCCCAGGCGGTGTCCGTCGGGTCGATCCGGCCCGGGGAGAGGGTCAGCGCGGCCTTGCCGTGCTCCTTGGTGACCCCGGCGGCGGTCGTGGCGTCGCCGCCCGCACGGTCCGTGAACGACACCCGCTCCGGGTTGAACAGGAACACCTGGCGGATGTTGCCGCCCGGCTCGCCGCCGTCCGCGTTGTTCGCCGGATCGATGGAGCGCCAGTCGTACCTCGGGCCGCCCGCCGCGACGATCGCGTCGATCAGCTTCGTGAGCGTCCGGCCGGCGGTGACCGTGCCGTCGTTCGTCGCGCCGTTGTCGTCCTGGATCTCCTCCAGGGACACGATGTCCGGCGCCTGGAGGTTGTGCACGATCGCGGCGGCGTGCTCCTCGAAGGTGGCGTCGCCCGGGTCGAGGTTCTCGACGTTGTACGTCGCGACCGCCAGCTCGCCCTTCTTCTGCCGCTCGGTGGTCTCGCGCTGCAGCCCGGCGCTCCTGAGAGTGCCGAGCTTGCCCGCGACCAGGGTGTATCCGCCGAACTGGTTGTAGTCCAGCGGGCCCGCGGTGGCGCCGGTGAGCGTGTCACCGACGTTCGCGACCGGGAAGTCGGCCGTCGCGCCCAGCGACTGGATCTGCAGCCGGCCGGTGTTCTGGGAGTCGTAGGAGCCGTAGACCGTGCCGCCCCGGCGGTCGCTGTTCTCGCGCGGCTTCACCGTGACCCACAGCTCGGTGTACGGGTCGGTGGCGCCGACCACGCGGGCGTCGGCGACCTGGACGTTCATGCCCTCCAGGGACTCGTAGTAGTCCAGGGCGTACCTCGACGGCCGCAGCGTCAGACCGTTGACCGAGCCGCTGGCGGCCGTGTCACCGGTCGGCGTGTACGCGCTCGGCACGGACCTCGCGGTGATGACGGTGGCGGCCGGGACCGCGTTGCCGCTGGAGACGACCGTGACCGTCGGCTTGGTGACCTCGGTCAGCGTCTGGTTGCCGGTGGCGGTGCCGCCCGGGACGTACTCCGAGACCGTGCCGGAGACGGTGACCGCGTCGCCGACCGCGACCTTCGGCACGGAACCGGTGAAGACGAAGACGCCCTCACTGGTGGCCGGGTTCGCGTCCGGGTTCGGATCCTGGATCCAGAAGCCTCTGGAGGAGCCGTAGGTCCGCACTCCGGTGACGATTCCGGCCACGTCCGTGACCTGCTGTCCGGCGTACGGCGACATCCGGGTGGTGCCCTGGATGTCGTGGATGCGCACGGAGTCCGCGTGCGCGGGTGAGGTGAGCACGACAGTGGACGCCGCCGAACAGACGGCGGCGACGGTGAGCGCGGCGAGACGGGCGGAAGACGTGTTCGGCAACGGGATCCCTCCGGGGACGTGCATGGGCGCCGGGACGAGGGTGGTGCGTGGAACGGCGGGAGCCGCGACCGGTGGGGCGGTGGCGACGCGCGTAGCGAATTCAGCGAGCACATGTCATGTCCAGCTGGTTTCTACGCGCGTCAATCTCCTGCGTGCTCCGGTCAGTTGTCAAGGATCCGGCCATGTACTGCGGCCGACCGGCAGATGAACCGGGCGGCATGGGTGGATATCCGTCTAGGCTGAGCGGCTGAGTGGTGGTACGCGTCCCTAGGAGAACCAACCGATGTCAGACAGCTCCCCCCTGCCGCCGGTGCGGCTTCACCCCGAAGCGGAGCTGGCGCGGGACGCGCTGTCCACGCCACTGCTGTCACGCGCCGCGCGCCTCGCCCGCTGGGCCGGCCCGGACACCCGCGTCGACGCCGGGGGCGGACTCGTCGACGAACAGCTGCCGGCCGCGGCCCAGCTCCTCGGGCTGACCGGCGACGACGCGGCGGCGTACGCGAGCGAGGCCTGGCGGATCGCCGTCGACACCGGGCTGGTCGAGATCGTCGACGAGGAGGCGGGCACCGTCACGGCCGGCGAGGACCTGACGCTGCTGACCGGCGGCTCCCCGAACGACGTGCTCGCGGTGTGGCTGGGCGCGTTGGAGACGGTGCTCGCCGACGCGAGCGTGCCGGACCTGGACGACCTGGTCGACGCGGTGAACCCGGAGGGAGACCTCGGCGAGGTCGATCTCTCCTCCCTGGGGTGGGACCCGGAGGCCGAGTCGGAGTTCCTGGACGGTGTGCTCGGGAACCTCTACCTGCTCACCGTCACCGAGGACGGACCGGGTGAGAGCCCCGTGCCGCTGCCCGCGCTGGCCGCCTCGATGATCGTGCCCAGCGACATGGGGGAGCCCACCAACGACGTGCTGGAGCAGGTGTCCGACGCGATGATGCGGCTGGACGACCAGTTCCGGCTGCTGGAGCCGGTCGGGCTGGTCGAGTACCAGCCGGTCGACGAGACGCTGATGGCGGACACCGAGGAGGAGCCCACAGCCGTCGACGACACCGATGTCTCCCGCTACGGCATGGTCCGGCTGACCCCGCTCGGCCGGTACGGACTGCGGGTCCGGCTCCAGGAGGCCGGGTTCCAGGCCCCCGCGGTCGGCGACCTCGCGGACAAGGGAGCGGACGCGCTGCTCGACGGCACCGCGACCTTCCCGCCGGGCGCGGCCCACGCCGAGACCGAGCGGTGGCTGGCCCGCCGTGACTCCCTCGCCGCGGCACGGGAGCTGCTGGCCGCGGCGCGGGGCCTGGACGCCGGTGCGCCGCTGCGCCGGCTGCGCTGCCAGCAGGCGCTGTCCCTGGTGGGCAACGAGGCCGAACCGGCCCTGCGGGAGGTGCTCGACGACCCCGAACTGGGCGGCCTGGCCCGGGTCTGGCTCACCGAGCGCGGCGCCCCCGACGTGCCCGCCCCCTCCGAGGACCTGGTCTTCTGGCTCACCGTCGACACGGTCGCCGCGCAACTGGCGGCCGAGGGCAACTCCGACGAACTGCGAGAACTCGTGGAAGGCCTGGCCCAACAGCACAGCGGCTTCTTCGCGGCGGCCTGGCGGGTCGACCACCCGGCCGCGGCGGACGTCCTGGAAGCCATGGGGCGACTGCACCCGGACAAACGGATCGCGAAGGAAGCACGCAAGGCGGCGTTCAAGGCGCGGTCACAGCAAGGGGGTTGAGGGAGCGGGCCGGGGGAAGGCAGGGGCGGGGCGGCCGCCCGGTCCGGATCCGGCCGTGCGCCAGGCGGTTTCCGGTCGGGGCCGGGCTTGAAGCCCCGGTGGGCTGCCCTTTTCGTTCCGCTGGGGCAAGGCATACGGATTCATGGAAGCGGGTCCCCTGACGTCGCCCGGTGTTCAACCGCCGTTCAGGCACGGGCGGGACGGTGGCGCGGACCGAGGTCCGCCACCCTCCACGGCACGCCCACCGTCACAGGAGACACCATGTCGCTCACCCGCAGGGACTTCGCCAGAAACTCCGCGATCACCGGTGCCGGTGTCGCGCTGGCCGGCAGCGTAGGCGCCCTCGCCACCGCGCCCAACGCCCTCGCGTCCACCGAGACCTCCCCGGAGGCCGAGAGCGCCGAAGCGGAATCGGCGGCCGCACACCACGGGGTCGGCTACGGACCGCTGCTCCCCGACCCCAAGGGCCTGCTCGCGCTGCCCGCCGGGTTCACGTACCGCGTCATCACCTACAGCGGCAAGACCAAGCTGGAGTCGGGCGAGTTCACCCCCTCCAACCACGACGGCACGGCCACCTTCGACGGCCCGCGCGGCACCACCCTCCTCGTCAACAACCACGAGCTGAAGGGCCCGCGCGCCAACTGGCCCCACCCGGTGCCGCTCACCGAGGGCCTGGTCTACGACCCCGCCGCGTCCGGCGGCTGCACGGTCGTCGAGGTCCGCCCCGACGGACGCGTCGCCGAGTGGGTCGGCATCGCCGGCACCTCCACCAACTGCGCGGGCGGCAGCACCCCTTGGGGCACCTGGCTCACCGGCGAGGAGACCGAGGACAAGGCCGGCCAGAACGGCATGACCAAGGACCACGGCTACATCTTCGAGGTCGATCCCGAGGACCGTCGCGCCAACCGCGACCCCAAGCCCGTCAAGGCGTTCGGCCGGTACGCCCATGAGGCGGCCGTCATCGACCCCAAGCGCGGCCACGCCTACCTCACCGAGGACGCCTCCGGCCCCAACGGCCTGCTCTTCCGCTGGACTCCGCCCGCCGGCTTCCACCACGGCCGCGGCAAGCTGCGCACCCTCGCCGCCGACGCCGGCGACCTCCAGGCCTTCAAGTGCTTCGACGCCGGCGGCAAGTTCGTCGACGACCTCTCCCGCGCCACCAAGATCGGCACGGTCTACGGCGTCGACTGGATCGACGTCCCCGACCGCGACGCCAAGACGGTGTCCGTCCGCAAGCAGTTCACCGACGGCCAGGTCACCCGCGCCCGCAAGCTCGAGGGCATGTGGTGGGGCGACGGAGGCGCCTACATCGTCTCCTCCTACGCCCGCGAGGAGAGCCCGGTCCAGCACGACGGCCAGGTCTGGTTCTACGACCCCAAGCGCCGCACCCTCACCCTGAAGGTCCTGCTCGGCGTCAACCCCGACCCGTCCAAGGACGGCGCCTTCGACGGCCCCGACAACATCACCGTCTCCCCCTACGGCGGCCTCGTCATCGCCGAGGACGGCGAGGGCGTCCAGCACCTGTTCGGCGCCACCGACAGCGGCCGCACGTACCCCATCGCCCGCAACGAACTGAACATCGGCACCGAAGAGGAGCCGGAATACAGCGAGTTCACGGGCGTCACCTTCTCGCCCGACGGCCGGACGCTGTACGCCAACATCCAGACGCCGGGCATCATGCTGGCGATCACCGGGCCCTGGAAGCGGCAGAAGCGCGGCTGACACGCTCCGCTGAATTTAATTCGCTCGCTCGACCGCGGCCGCCCTCCTAAGGTTATGCACGTCCAGGTGCGAAGGCAGGACCTACTTCCACTGATAATGGGGCGGCCGCGGGTTCGAATCCCGCCACCGGTACCACACGCCGGTGTAGCTCAGGGGTCAGAGCACCTTTGGTTCCGCCGACTTCGATCTCTGGACACCACAACTTCATGCACCTCCCGGTGCGCGGGCTGCGGCTACTTCCCTTTCTCACAGTGAATCAGTGCCGCCGCCGATCTGATCTCGGGAGGCGCAGCACATGGTGGGTGCCCGGTGCGCAGGCAACGGATACTTCAGGGACCTGGTCGAGAAATTGGTGCGGGTTCGAATCCCGTCATCGACCCAGGGTCGATGTGGCGAAATTGGCAGACGCGCCAGGAAAAAGCCCGTCGCCGACCCTGACCTCGGGCACCCTCCTTCTGCTGCGCCTCCCTCCGAAACAGCAAAGAATTCGGGGGAATTCACCATGGCGCGATTCAACACCAAGGGCGCGAAGACGCAGCCCACTTCGCGGATCACCTCCACGGGCCGTGTGCTGCGTACCTACGAGGGCGGCCGCGGCCGCGAGCGCGACGCCCGTTCCGAGCTCTTCCTTCTGTCGGTCGCCAACTTCGTCGCGCAGCAGACCTTCTACGAGAGCGGCGCCGACCGCGACGACCGGTTCGCGAAGCTGGTACGCCGGCTCGCCGTCGAGGACCCGACCTGGACCGCCGGCCTGCTCGGCTGGCTGCGCGGCGAGGGAAACCTCCGTACCGCCTCCCTCGTGGGTGCCGCCGAGTACGTGAAGGCACGCCTCGACGCGGGCGCCACCGACGGCCCGGCCAACCGCCAGGTCGTGGCCTCGGTACTGCGGCGCCCCGACGAGCCCGGCGAACTGCTCGCGTACTGGACGGCGACCTACGGCCGCAGCGTCCCCAAGCCCGTCAAGCGCGGGATCGCCGACGCCGTACGCCGCCTCTACCACGGCACCTCGCTGCTGACGTACGACACCGCCTCCAAGGGCTACCGCTTCGGCGACATCCTCAACCTGGTGCACGCGGCCCCGGACCCGGACAAGCCGTGGCAGGGCGAGCTGTTCCAGTACGCCCTCGACCGCCGGCACAACCCGGACACCGCCGTACCGCCCGCCTCGAACCGGGTCCTGACCGCGCACCGCGAGCTGATGGCGCTGCCGGTCGAGGAGCGCCGCGCGGTGGTCACGGCGGCGGGCGGTGCCGAGCGCCTCGCGGCGGCGGGAATGACCTGGGAGGCACTGGCCGGGTGGCTCCAGGGCCCGATGGACAAGGCGGCCTGGGAGGCCGTGATCCCGTCCATGGGCGCCATGGCGCTGGTCCGTAACCTGCGCAACTTCGACCAGGCCGGAGTCTCCGACGAGGTCGCGGCCCGGGTCGCGGCGAAGATCAGCGACCCGGCACAGGTCGTGCGCTCGGGGCAGTTCCCCTTCCGGTACCTCGCCGCGTACCAGCACGCGCCGTCGCTGCGCTGGTCGTACCCGCTGGAGCAGGCGCTCGGCCACTCGCTGGCCAACGTGCCCGCCCTGCCCGGCCGCACGCTGGTGCTCGTCGACCGGTCGGGCTCGATGTGGGCGCGGCTGTCCGACCGCTCGGAGCTCAACCGGGCCGACGCTGCGGCGATCTTCGGCACGGCGCTCGCGCTGCGGGCGGCGGACGCGGACCTCGTCGAGTTCGGCACCGGCAGCAACAAGATCAAGTTCCGTCGGGGCGAGTCCGTGCTGAAGATCCTCGGCCGTTTCGGCGACCTGGGCGGCACCGACACCACCGCGGCGGTGCGCCGCCACTACAAGAAGCACGACCGGGTGCTGATCGTCACCGACGAGCAGTACAGCTTCAGCCACCACGGCGACCCGACCGAGCAGGTCCCGGCGAACCTGCCGGTCTACACCTGGAACCTCGCCGGATACCGGGCGGGCCACGGCCCCTCGGGGAAGGGGAACCGGCACACCTTCGGGGGACTGTCCGACGCGGCCTTCCGGATGGTTCCGCTGCTCGAAGCAGCGCGGGGCGACGACTGGCCGTGGGCAGCCTGACGCTCCCCACCAGGGGGCTCGTACTTCTGTGCGGGCCCCCTGAGGTCGTCCCGGTGTGCTCACATCAGGGGGTCGGACTCGGCGGACGCGTACCGGTCTCCTGGCGCGAGGAGCAGGAGTCCCCGCCAGGTGCCCACCACGACGGCTCCGGTCGAGGTCGGCTGGATCGCCATGACGCCGCTTCCCGTCGGGATGGAATGCCTGAGGCGTCCCCAGCCGTGCCAGATCCTCACCAGGCCGTCGTCGCTCGCCGTGACCAGACAGTCGGCCGTACCCCACCGGCCGATCGCGACGCACAGCACCTCCGAGTCGTGTGCGCGGAACGGTTCGCCCAAGCGCGCTCTGGTGGTCAGATCCCATCCGGCGACCATGCCGGCCGCGTCACCGGACACGACGATCGTCCTGCCGCCCCATTCACCCGTCGCCAAAGACCAGACGGTGGCCCCATGAGCGGTGAGCGGAGCGCCGACCGGTTGACCGTCCCGCAGACTCCAGGAGCGCAGGGTGCGGTCGGACGACGCGGAAACGATCAATGACGTTCCGCCGACGACCACGGTGCGCACCGTGGTGATCGAGGCGGTGTGAGCGACGATCGGGTCACCCCATTCGGCACCGGTCCACAGACTCCATCTGCGGAGCACACCATCGTCCGCTCCGGCGACGACGACGTCGACGTCGCCGACGGCACCGGCCGCGACCGTGTTCACCCACCTGCCCTCACCGAACAGGAGCGGCTCCCCGATGAGGGTGCCGCTCTCCGCGTCCCAGCGTCGTACACCGCCGTCACCCCCTGCGGAGAGGACGATCGAACGGCCGCGACTCTGGTAGGACGTCATCTCGTTGACCCAGTCGTCATGACCCGGAGCACCGTCCCCGACGGGTTCACCCGTCGTCAGTTCCCATCGCCGCACAGTGCGGTCGGCTCCCGCGGTCAGGGCGACCGGACGCCCTGCCGCCCGTCCGCAGGCGATCGCCGACACACCGCCCTCGTGGCAGGCGGCGGGCGCGTCGACCGCCGCTGCCGCCTCCGGCTCCCAGTGCCGGATCGTCGAATCGGCGCTGCCCGTCACGAGGCACGGGCGACCGTCCACCCGTCCGAGGAGAACCGAGGTCACCGAGCCGTCGTGGGTGAAGGACGTGCCGGGTGATCCATCGGCGTACCACAGCCGTGCGTTGGTGTCCGAACTGCCGGAGACGAACCGGCCCGGCTCGTCCGGATCAGCGTGCAGAGCCATCACATGGGCGTTGTGCTCCGTCTGTGGTTCGCCCAGCGCCGAACCGTCGGCGAGATCCCATTGCCGAACCGACCAGTCGTGTCCGGCGGACAGGATGACCGGCCGGCCCTCGGACCGGGTGATCGCGGCCGCCCGCACCGCGCCCTGATGCCCGGTCAGGGGTTCACCGAAGTCCGTCCCGGTCGTCAGGTCCCAGCGTCGGACCGTGCCGTCCGCGCCGCCCGAGACCGCGACGATCCGGCCATCGACCTTCGCGACGGCGACGCTGTGCACCGGGCCCTGGTGTCCCGACAGCGGCGGCCCCAGCGGCCTGCCCCGGACCAGGTCCCACTGGCGGACTGTGCCGTCCTCGCCCCCGGAGACGGCCACGCCGAGGCCGCCTTCCGTGACGACGGCGACCGATCTCACCGGTCCTTGGTGGCCCCTCAGGGGCTCACCCAAGGGAATGCCGTCCACCAGCTCCCACCGGCGGACCGTGCCGTCGTACCCGGCGGAGACGATCACCGGCTGATCCTCGACCGTCGCCGAGGCCACGCCCAGAACCGCACCGACATGGCCGGACAGCGGCTCTCCAAGAGGGCTTCCCCCGGCGAGGTCCCAGCGCCGGACCAAGCCGTCCTCTCCGCCGGAGACCACGATCTGCTGCCCGTCGAACTCCGTCATGGCGAGTGTCCACACCGCGCCGTCATGACGGCCGATCAGCCGGTAGTGATGACTGTGTTCCCATCGTGCCCACCGTGCCCGCCACGGTTGGCCGAGAGGCAGCCGTCCCAGCCCGTCCGCCAGGAGCAGATCGCCGTCACAGCGAGCGGCCAGCTCCAGCAGAGCGGCGTTCTCAGCGAACCGGCCGGAGGACATGCGGTGCGCCGCGAGCTGGAAGGTGCGGCTGATGCGGACGGCGTCGTCGTCGGTCACGGCGGACAGCACCTCCACCAGGCGATCGGGCGCGGCAGCGACGAGGAACAGGGGGTCCCTCATCAGAGCATCCAGCCTGCCTGCCCGTGCCGCATAGGAGGCCAGGTGGTTCCTGGTGTGGAAATGAGCCATCCGCCAGTCCGGGCCCGGTAGGCCGGCCGATCGCGGCACCCGGTCGACGAGGACCCGCGCGATCCTGTGATCGGCGTCGAGACCACGCGTCGACGCGCGCATGTGCTCCGCGAGGGCGTTGTGGAACAGCCGGTAGACCGATCGGCCGTCCTCCGCGCCTTCCGCGATGTAGGCCCCCGCGCTGCCGAGCAGCCACCGGATGTCGGTGTCCGTGTAGGGCATGCCCGAGATGGCGCTCGCGGCCGGCGCCCACAGGTCCTCCCACGGCAGTCCGGCCCCGCTCGCGTACGCCAGCGGCATGAGCAGATCACGTACGCGCTGTTCGTCGTCGCCGAACCTTTCCAGGTACTCGTCGAGCGCGTCCCCGACCGTGGCGGGGAACTGCGACCGCCAGTTTCTTCGGGTCACGTCCACGGGCTCGGCCGACGAGGCCAGGTAATGGGCGACGATCCGTGCGATCAGAAAGGTGGGCTTGGCCCTGGCGGCCACCGCGTCGGCCACCTGCCGGGCCAGTCTGGGCTTTTCCTGGTAGGGCGTCACCGTTCCGGGGGCGTCCGCGGCGAGCAGCGACTTCAGGACGTACTCGGAGAGATCGGCGAACTCCAGGTACTCCGGGAGGTCCAGGTCTATCGCGACGTGACCACTGCCGAGCGAACGGAGGATCTCCCGGCGGGTACCGACGATCAGACGCACGCCGGGGTGGTGGGCGGCGGCGAGCGGGGCGAGCAGCCCGCGTGCCACGGACTTGGGCGCGATGGCCTCGTCCAGGGCGTCCAGCACGATGGTGACGGGACGTTCACCGGCGAGCAACGACTCCACGAAGACGGCCGGCTCCGCCGCGGGCAGGCCCGTGTCGGCGGCGATCGCCGCGATGATGTCGGACAGGGTCTTGTCACGGGCGACGATGGCCACATCGACGCATCCGACGGGCGGGACAGTTCCGTCGTCGGGCAGTTGATCGCGTGGCATCCCGGCCCGGTACAGCGGGTCGGAGAGGGTGAGCAGCCGCGCGAGGACCGCGGACTTCCCCGATCCGGGACCGCCCGTGACGATCCTCATCCTGGTGTCTTGCGCACGGGAGGTCAGCCAGGAGACAAGCTCGCGCAGGGCACGTGAACGGCCGGTGAAGTACCAGCCCGCCTGGCCCTCGACCTCGACTCCCCGGGCCCTGGGGCTCCAGTGACCGATCAGGTCCTCGCGGTCCAGAAGTCCGCGCTGTGTCTCGATGTCGATCCCGGCGGGTATCGCGGGGCGGTGGCGCGGGTTCGGCAGGAGTGGTGAGATGCCGCTGCTGTCCCCCATGGAGCCCCGTGCCCGCTGGCTCCTGCCGTCGAGACTCAGGCGCTCGTTGACGGAGCCGACGAGGGCGTTCGGATCGAGGTACGGCTGGTGGACGCGTCCGTTGCGCGGGTCCGCGACGGCTTGCGCGAGTGCCTGGGCGAAAGCGTGCTGAACGGCCTCTTCCTTGGGGCGCGTCGCGGCGATGTACCAGAGTCCCGATCCGGATGACTCCTGCGCGTACCGCGTACCGCTGATGCTCCGCATCGCCGCGACCAGATCCTCGGCTCCCGCGCCCGCGTAGCACGTGTCCAGGATGATCAACGCATGCCGCACGGGGCTGCCGGCGAACATCCGTACCAGGTCCTCGGTCGCCACTGCCGTCCCGACCAGGTTGTACGGCTTCGAGTCACGGGCGAGGAGATAGTGGCGGCGGTCGAGGCCGGTGGATCCGTGTCCCGAGTAGTAGAAGACGAGCACGTCGGACGAGGTGCGCTCGGACGAGGCGAGCCAGTTGCTGAGCAGCTCCCGGAGCCGGCCACTCGAGGGGCTCTCGCCCAGTTCGGGAAGGATCCGCCGGTAACCGAGGTTCTCGCAGAACAGTGACGCCATCGACGCGACGTCATGCTCCACGGACCGCAGTTGCTCGCTCTGGTCCAGGTGATCGTAGTGGGCGGTACCCGCGGACACGAGGTAGCGCCGGTACAGGTCCTCGGGCTCAACCAAGGCAAGCAGCCAGGACGCCGTGCCCGGTTTCCCGCGCGGTGAGATACGGGGCGGCGTCGTGCGCCGTGGCGCCGTTGTGGACCAGCTCGTCCTGGACGCCGGAGCCGAACCTGTCCGCGAGCCGCTTCTCCAGGGCGACCGGGTCGCCGAGATCGGCGATGTTGAGCCAGCGGCTAATCGACGGGGGTGGCGTCCCGCGCCCCTGTTGGGGGCGTGGAGTGAGGCGATCGAAGACCACATGGGGAATTCCCAGGGGAGAACCCAGGGTGACGAGGGTGTGCACGGCCCATTCCGGATGTGCGCACAGCGCTTCGTATGCCACGACCGACCCCAGTGAATGACCGATCAATACACGTGTGTTCGACTCCACGCAGCCCGCGACGCGGTCCAGTACCTGTCTTTTCATCTCCGCGTCGCACAGAAATGCCCTCACCTGTTTCAGATCGGCGATCAGTGCCCGCTCGGCGATACCGGCGAAGAAACGGGAGGAACACAGTCGGTTCAGTGCGCGCTGCGCCACCAGAGGGGTCCTGGCTTTCGTCGGACCGCCGGTGGGGCGATCCTCCAGGTGCGCCACCTCGTGCCACAGCAGGTCCAGGAGTTCGGCCTCGACCGTGTCGCCGACATCGGTCGCGTCGTACGGTGGATCACCCAGGGCCTTCCCTCCCACGGGCCGGAAGAGGTCCCCGTAGAAGGCGACTTCTAGGCTCAGCTTCTTGATCGCGGCTCGCGCGTCGGCCGCGCCGGAGGAGGAGTCGGCCGAGCCGGAGAAGGAATCGGCTGCCGCCGCCATTCCGTCGGCCAGAGCGGGTTGCCATGTCGCATGTAACGTATGCGCGCCGGAGAACTGCTGACCGATTCCGTGGATTCCTACGATGTGCGCCATAGACCCGCCCGCAGCGTTACGGTGCCCGCCCCTCCGCCAAGGCGGACCTACCCGTGCGGGAAGGATAACGAGCCTTTGACGCGACCGGAGAAAGTCTCGAATTCCTGTTAGTCCGGCAGAGGTTCGTGATACGCGGGGGATGGTGAGGGGCGAGTGGGACAGCTCGAATGCGCCGCACGGCGTGTCGCTCAGCCGGATACAGTGCACAGCGTGTGGGCCGACGACCAGCAGCGGGAGCCGCGTACCGACGTGCCCGACGGCTCCCGCCGTCGGGCCACCATCCATGACGTGGCGCGGCTGGCGGGCGTGTCCCGGCAGACCGTCTCCCGTGCGGTCAACGACAAGGGCGAGATCGACCCGGTCACCAAGGAGCGGGTGCTGGAGGTCGCACGCCTGCTGGACTACCGGCCCAGCCGGTTCGCGCGGGGACTGGTGCGCAAGGGGACCGTGACGGCGGGGCTGGTGATCCCGGACCTGATGAACCCGTTCTTCCCCGAGGTGGCCGCCGGGGTGCTGGAGGCCGCCGAACAGCGTGGCTGGCAGGTCGTGGTGTGGGACTCGCGCACCGACGGCGTCCGGGAGCGGGAGGCACTCGACGCGCTGTCCCACCAGGCGGACGCGGTCGTGGGCTACTTCAAGAACCAGGACGAGATCCTCGCCCGGCATCTCGGCGGTGTGCCGCTGGTGCTGCTGGAGCGCGGCCCGCAGCAGACCCGGTTCGCGGCCGTGGGCATCGACGTCGCCGCCGGCCTGGAGCAGGGCATCGCCCATCTGGTCCGCGTCGGGCACCGCCGGATCGGCATGCTGGACGGCGACCGGATCGACGCCCCCGGCCCCCGGCGGGAGGCCTTCCTGGCCGAGATCCGGCGGCACGGGCTGCCCGTCGACGACGGCTGGGTCGTGACGTGCGAGCACAGCGTGGCCGGCGGCGAGGCCGGGATGGAGCAACTCCTGGACGCGCGGCCCGAGATGACCGCGGTGTTCGGGTTCAACGACCTGATCGCCGTCGGTGCGATGCGCGCCGCCCGTCGCCGCGGCCGCCGCATCCCCGACGACCTGGCCGTCATGGGCTTCGACGGACTCTCACTCGGTGAACTGGTGGAGCCCGCGCTCACCACCCTGCACCTCGACAAGCGGCAGCTGGGACGCCTGGCCGTCGAGCAGGTGGCCCGGCTGCGGGCCGGTGAGGAGCCGCTCGACGGCGCGGACGCCTGGGTGATCCCCGAACTGGTGGTACGGGGCTCCGCCTGACGCCGCCCAGCCGTTGAAGGTGCGTCAGCAGATTGCCGACGTAGGTCCCTTGACACTGGTTTTCGGCCGCCCCGATACTCGACGGCAACGTTCACGTGAACGCTCACGGCCCTTGAAGAACCCCCCACTCGCCGTCGGCCCCGAGCCCGGAACCATCGGCCGACATCGTTGTCTTCGTTTGTCTCCCCCCACCCCGCAGACCGGCCCGCGGCAGCGCCCTGCCCCCGGTCGAGTCGTGCCCGGAAAGTGAGTGCGCGCCGATGGAACACCGAACGATCTCCCGCAGACGTCTGCTGGGGGCCTCCCTCGGCGGGGTCGGCGGAGCCCTGTTGGGCCTGTCGGGATGCGGGGCGGAGGACGGCTCGGCCTCCGCGGGCACCGACCACCTGAGCCTCTGGTACTGGAAGGGCTCGCTGAGCGACACCCTGCTCGCCACCGCCAGGCGTGCCGTACCCGGCGTGCCGGGGCTGAGGGTGAAGGGCTCCCAGATCCCCGACGGCGACATCGACTCGAAGGTGCGCACCAGCCTCGCCGCCCGTGCCTACGTGCCGGACCTGACGGTGGTGAACTCCGACAACCTCGCCACGTTCTTCCCCGACGAGAACGAGTTCCTCGACCTGCGGACGCTGGGCGCCGACGCCGTCCGCGACCAGTACCTCGACTGGAAGTGGAAGGCCTGCTTCACCCCGACGGGCCGGATGATCGGCTTCCCCCTCGACGCGGGCCCCACCGCGCTCTACTACCGCAGGGACCTCTTCCGGCGGGCCGGACTGCCCGACGAACCGAAGGAGGTCGCCGAGGAGATCTCCACCTGGGAGAAGTTCATCGCCGCCGGGCAGACGCTCCGCGCGAAGGGACCCGGCAAGCCGTACCTGGTGAGCAACGTCGGCAACGTCTTCCAACAGGTCCTGCTGCAGAGCCCCAGACAGTTCGTGGACGCCGACAACCGCTTCATCGGCGACCAGCCCCACATCCGGCACGCCTGGGACCTGTCCGTGGAGATGCTCCGCCAGGGCATCAGCGCCAGGATCACGGACGGCACGCCCGACTACAACGCGGCCATGAGCGGCAGCCGGGTCGCCTCGATGACCACCGCGGTGTGGGCCATCAACGGACTGAAGGACACCGCGCCGAAGACATCCGGGGCCTGGCGGCTGACCACCATGCCCGACGGCCCCGCCAACTACGGCGGGTCCTACGTCACCCTGACCCGCTACTGCCGCGACCCGGAGGCCGCCTTCGCCTTCCTGAAGTGGCTGCTCGGCCCGGCGAACCAGCTCAAGAGCTACCAGGAGATGGCCCTGTTCCCCACCACTCCGGCCGCCTACGCCGACCCCGCGATGCACAAGCCCGACCCCTTCTTCGGCGGTCAGCAGCCCATCGACGTCTTCGGCCCGGCCGCCCAGAAGGCTCCGGTCGTCTACTTCAGTCCGTACGAGGAGACCGCCAACACGCCGTTCTTCCAGGAGC
Source organism: Streptomyces sp. NPDC005263 (assembly GCF_042872365.1). NCBI lineage: Bacteria > Bacillati > Actinomycetota > Actinomycetes > Kitasatosporales > Streptomycetaceae > Streptomyces > Streptomyces sp. NPDC005263. Next base: position 55,138 of record NZ_JBIAKJ010000009.1, read on the forward strand.
TGACCAACGTGGAATCGCTCGGCAAGAAACCCGAACGGGCCTGGCGGGACGCGGTGAACACCGCCGAGACCACGCTGTCCCGGCTGGGGGTGAGCTGACGTGACCACCATCGCCGAACCGGCGGACGCCGGTGCCCCCGCGGCCGAGGGAAGACAGCGGGCGGACGGCCGCGGCTCCCGCTCCACCGCGCCGGGCGGACGCCGACGCCATGTCGGGCCACTCCTCGCCATCTCCCCGTTCTATGTGCTCTTCGCCGTCTTCGGCGCCTTCCCCGTCGGCTTCTCCCTGTACCTGTCCTTCCAGGACTGGGACGGCATCGGCGACATGCGCTTCGTCGGCCTCAAGCAGTACGGCTGGCTGCTCCAGGACTCGGTGTTCTGGCACTCGGTGCTCAACACCTTCGAGATCTGGTTCCTGTCCACGGTGCCCATGCTGTTCCTGGCCCTGGTGCTCGCGTTCCTGCTCCACTCACAGGTCCGGTTCACCGGCGCGTACCGGGTGGCGTACTTCATCCCCAACGTCACCTCGATGGTCGCCATGACCGTCGTCTTCGGCTCGGTCTTCGCCCAGACCGGACTCGCCAACTCGGCGCTCAGGCTGGTCGGGGTGGACGGTGTGGGCTGGCTGTCCTCCGAGTGGGGGATCAAGTCGTCCCTCTCCATCATGATCATCTGGCGCTGGGTCGGTTACAACGCCCTGATCTTCCTGGCAGGCCTCCAGGCCATCCCCACCGAGCACTTCGAGGCCGCCCGGGTCGACGGCGCGAACAGCTGGCAGACCCTCTTCCGGGTGGTGCTGCCGCAGCTGCGTCCGGTGGTGCTCTTCGCCGCCGTCACGTCCACCATCAACGGCCTGCAGATCTTCACCGAGTCCCAGGTGCTCTTCCAGTCGGGCGACGTCGGCACCACGGGCGGACCCGGTCAGGAAGGTATGACCATCGTGCTCTATCTGTGGCAGAAGGCCTTCAAGGACCACCAGTTCGGCTACGGGGCCGCGATGGGCTGGCTCCTGTTCGCCATCATCGCGGTCTTCACCCTCATCAACTGGCGGCTGGTCTCCGGCTCCGACCGCGAGGACCGCTCCGGCCTCGCCCGCCTGCTGCGTCGCAAGGAGGCTCGCAATGGCCGTTGACGAGAGGACGACCGGCAGCGCGGGCCTCGCCATCGGCTCCGGCAGCAGGCTCACCCGGGCCGGTGTCCGGGCGGTGCTGCTGCTCGGCGTGCTGGTCTCGCTGTTCCCCTTCTACTGGCTGGTGGTGATGGCCTCCGGCACCACCGAGGACATCTACCGCTACCCGCCCAAGCTGGTACCGGGACCGCATCTCCTGGACAACATGCGGCGGGTGCTCGACACCGTCGACTTCTTCGGGTCGCTGTTCAACACCGTCGTCGCCGCGGTCCTCGGGACCGCGCTGGTGCTGTTCTTCGACTCGTTGGCCGCGTTCGCCTTCGCCAAGTACGAGTTCCCGGCCAAGAAGCTCCTCTTCGGCGCGCTGCTGATCACGTACATGATTCCCGCGCAGCTCTCCCTGGTGCCGCAGTTCGTCACCATGGCCGCGTTCGGCTGGGCCGGTTCACTGAAGGCGCTGATCATTCCCGGTGCGGCCAACGCCTTCGGCATCTTCTGGATGCGTCAGTACGCCCAGAACTCGCTGCCCGACGAACTGCTGGACGCCGGGCGGATCGACGGCGCCGGCTTCTTCCGGCTGTACTGGCAGGTCGCGATGCCGTTGTTCCGGCCGGCTCTGGCCTTCCTCGGCATCTTCACGTTCATCAGCATCTGGAACGACTACATCTGGCCGCTGGTCGTCATGATCGACCCCGACAAGGTCACCCTCCAGGTCGCTCTCGCGAACCTCAACGTCCTGTACAACACCGACTACTCCCTGGTGATGGCCGGGGCGCTGATGAGCGTCATCCCGCTGATTCTGGTCTTCCTGGTCGGGGCCCGGCACTTCCTGCGCGACCTCGCGGCGGGGGCGACCAAGATGTGATCGCCTCTCTCCGCATCCCCCGCATCCCCCGCATCCCCCGCATCGCACTGGGGGGCCTGTCCCGGATCCGTGCTCGGTAGGCTACGGAGCAGGTCCCCGGTGGTGCGAGGGAGTTGCTGGATGACGCAGGTCAGGCCCATGCGCGCGGACGCTCGGCGGAACTACGAGCGGTTGCTGACGGTGGCGGCGGACGCCTTCGCCGAGCACGGGGAAGGCGCGTCCCTCGACGACATCGCCAAGCGTGCGGGCGTCGGAGCCGGCACGCTGTACCGGCACTTCCCGACGCGTCAGGCGCTGTTGGAGGCGGCTTACGTCGACCGTGTCGAGGCGATCGCGGCGCGCGCGGACGAGATCGCGGCGCGGCTGCCGCCGGGCGACGCGCTGGTGGAGTGGCTGAACGAACTCGGCGTGGGACTGATCCAGGTCCGGGGGCTGAAGGCGCTGCTGGGGTCGACCGTCACGGACGGCAGTTCTGCCGCGGCCACGGTGTGCGCCGGCACGATGAAGGCGGCGGCGACGCGGTTGGTGGCGGCGGCCCAGCGGGAGGGCACCCTGCGAGCGGATGTCGAACCGATCGACGTGCTGCGGCTCGCGCACGGAGTCGCCACGGCGTCGGAACTGGCGGACGGGCAGGGCAGGGCCGTCCGCCGGTATGTGGCGTTGCTGACGGAGGGCCTGAGGCCGGGAACGACCGACGCGATAACCTGAACGCGGGGCGCCCCCTGCCACAGGGGGCGCCCCGATGGTCGTAGCGGTGGTTACAAAGCCTGCGCCGCAGGCTTCACCATGCCCCGCACCGTGCGGGACTTCACGAAGTCGCCCATCGCCGTCATGTCCCACTCGCCGGAGAACTGGCGGACCAGCTTCGCCATCATCACGCCGGTCTGCGCTTCGGCGTTGGTGAGGTCGAAACGGACGAGCTCCTCGCCGGTCGTGGCGTCCAGGAGGCGGCAGTAGGCCTTGGCGACCTCGGTGAACTTCTGGCCGGAGAAGGAGTTCACGGTGAAGACCAGGCCGGTGACCTCCTGTGGGAGTCGGCCGAGGTCGACCACGATCACCTCGTCGTCGCCGCCTCCCTCGCCCGTGAGGTTGTCGCCGGAGTGCTTGATCGCGCCGTTCACGATGGACAGCTTGCCGAAGTAGCAGCTGTCGATGTGGTTGCGCTGCGGACCGTACGCGATGACCGAGGCGTCCAGGTCGATGTCCTTGCCGCGGTACGCCGGTTCCCAGCCGAGGCCCATCTTGACCTGGGACAGCAGCGGGCGTCCGCCCTTGACCAGGGAGACGGTCTGGTTCTTCTGGAGGCTGACCCGGCCCTTGTCGAGGTTGATCTTCCCGGCGCCCGGGGCGGGGGCGGGCGGCGCCGGGGGCGCGGCGGGGGCCGGGGGAGCCGCGACCCGTGGGTCGACCGGCGGGGCCGACGGCGCCGCCGGGGGCTGCGTGGCCGGCGGGGGAGGAGCCACCGGCTGGGCGGGAGCGGCGGCCGGGGCGGCGGGCTCCTCCACGGAGACGCCGAAGTCGGTGGCGATGCCCGCGAGGCCGTCGGCGTATCCCTGGCCGACCGCGCGGGCTTTCCAGGCGCCGTTGCGGCGGTAGACCTCCACGATCACCAGGGCCGTCTCGGTGCCCAGCTGCGGGGGCGTGAACGTGGCCAGGACGCTGCCACCGTCCGCGTCGCGGATGGTGGCCGTCGGTTCGATGCCCTGGAAGGTCTGACCGGCCGCGTCCGGGCTGGCGGTGACGACGATCTTCTCGATGCCCGGGGGGACGGCGGAGGTGTCGACGGTGATCGCGTCCGGGGCCGTGCCGCCGCCGGAGCGGTAGGTCACGCCGGGGCCGGTGGGCTGGTTGTAGAAGATGAAGTCGTCGTCGGAGCGCACCTTGCCGTCGGCGGTGAGCAGCAGGCCCGATACGTCGAGCCGCACCGGGGCGGCGACGTCCACCGTCACGCGGGCGGCGGAGAGGGGGATGTTCGAGCCGGGGGTCATAGCTGTCATACCCCGTCGAACGAGCGAGGGCGTTTTACCGTTCCCTTACCCGGGGGCCAATCGGGTAAGAGCCCGCGCGCCGCGGGGGTCGAGCGGAGGCTGGTTCTCCTGGGGCCGGCCCTGGCGGATCACCGGATGCGTGGGCGCCGTCCTGCGCGTCAAGACGAAACTGTAGCCACCGGGCGTCGTCGGGGCTGACCTGGACGACGCCCCGAGGTACCCGTTTCATCCACCCCCACAGTCCGCTCCGGCCGGGTCACCCCCCGCTGGAGCGGGCTGATGTGAAGGATTCCCATGAACCCCAGCCCCCTCCTGGTCGTCCCCGCCGTGCTGTGGACCGTCGTCGCAGGTGTCGCGGTGATCGCGGTGATCGTGCTCCCCAGGCGTCGGGAGCCGGCGTCCGCCGCCTGGAACCCCTTCGGTCCGGACTTCCCGGTCGTCGCTCTGGCGGCGATCGCCGGATACGCGGTCGCCGCCGCCGTCCGAGGCCATGTCTCGCTTCCCAGCGCCGCTTTCGCCGTGCTGTGGCCGGCGATGGCGGCATCGACCCTCGCCCGCGTGGCGGGACGACGCACCCGTTCCTGGCCCCGGTGGGCCACTGTGGCGTTCGCCGCCGTGGGTGCCGCGCTGTACGGCGCGCTGCCGCTGTGACCTCCTGCCCGACGGCCGCACCGTCGGGCAGGCCCGGCGCCGTCCGCTACGGCACCACCACGATCTTCCGCCCCACCCCCGCCTTGAACTGGTCCAGTGCCTCCGGGTAGCGGTCCAGCGGGATGCGGTCGCTGATGAAGACCTCCGGGTCCAGGACCCCGTTCGCGAACAGCTCCGCCGCCCGCTCGAAGCTGTGCAGGACCGCCATCGAACCGGTGATGGTGATCTCCTGGTTGTAGATGCGGTACGGGTCGATCGTCACGCGGGTCGCGTAGTCGGCGACGCCGAACTGGAGGAACGTACCCGCCTTGGCCACCCGGTCCAGGCCGTCCTGGATCGCCGCCGCGTTGCCGGTCGCGTCGACCACGACGTCCCAGCCCTGCGGGCGGTCGAGTTCGTCGGCGCCGGTCGCCGAGGACGACACCCCGAGCAGCCGGGCCGTGGCCAGGCGCTGGGCGTTGATGTCCACCATGTCCACGCTCGCCGCCCCCGTCCGCTTGGCGAGCTCCAGCATCATCAGGCCCATCGTCCCGGAGCCGTAGATCAGGACGTGCGCGCCCAGACGGGACTGGAGGACGTCGTAGCCGCGGACGGCACAGGAGAGCGGTTCGACCAGCGCCGCGTCCTGGGTGCGCACGTGCTCGGGCAGCTTCACGCAGTTGGCCACCGGCGCCACCGCGAACTGCGCCGCGCCCCCGGCCGTGGTGACCCCGATCGCGGCCCACCGTTCGCAGAGGTTGTTGTGCCCCGTACGGCAGTACCGGCACTCGTAGCAGTACAGCGAGGGATCCACCGCGACCCGGTCGCCGACCGCGACCTCGGTGACCTGGGTGCCCACCCCGACCACCTCGCCGGCGAACTCGTGCCCGGGCACGATCGGCAGCTTGGGCGCGAACTCGCCCTGGAGGATGTGCAGGTCGGTGCCGCACAGGCCGCAGGCGGCGACCTCGACGACGACCTCCCGGGGGCCCGGCGTCGGGTCCGGGACCTCGGTGACGACGGCACGGCCCACGGACTCGATGACGGCGGCCTTCATTTCACGGCTCCCAACGACAGGCCCTGGACCAGCTTGTCCTGGGCGGCGAACCCCGCGGCGAGCACCGGCAGGGAGATCACGAGCGACGCGGCGCACACCTTCGCCAGGAACAGGCCCTGGCTGGTGATGAAGCCGGTCAGGAAGACGGGGGCCGTCTCGGCCACCACGCCGGTCAGCACGCGGGCGAAGAGCAGTTCGTTCCAGCTGAAGATGAAGCAGATGAGCGCGGTCGCGGCGATGCCCGGGAGGGCGATGGGGGCCACCACGCGGGCCAGGATCGTCGGCAGGCGGGCCCCGTCCACCTTCGCCGCCTCGATCACCGCGACCGGGACCTCGGCGAGGAAGGACTGCATCATCCACACCGCGATCGGCAGGTTCATCGAGGTGTAGAGGATGACCAGCAGCCAGATGTTGTCGAGCATGCCGGTGTTCTTGGCGAACAGGTAGATCGGGAGCAGGCCCGCCACCGCCGGGAGCATCTTCGTGGACAGGAAGAAGAACAGGACGTCCGTCCACTTCTTCACCGGGCGGATCGACAGCGCGTACGCCGCCGGGAAGGCCAGCAGGAGCACGAACAGCGTCGATGCCAGCGAGGCCACCGTCGAGTTGACCAGCGCGGGCCAGGGGCTCGCGCCGCCGCCCGTGCCGAAGAACTCGCGGTAGCCGTCCAGGGTGAGGGCGGCCCCGAAGGAGGGCGGGTTGGTTGCCGCGTCCTGCTCCGAGTGGAAGGACGTCAGGGCCATCCACGCGATGGGGAGGAAGAAGACGATCCCCAGCAGCCAGGCCACCAGGCCGAGGCCCGCTCCTTTACGACGGCCACTGTTCGGCCGTACGGCGATGCCGCTCATGCCCGACCCACCTCCTCGCGGAACAGGGACGACACCACGCGCAGGGCGAAGGTCGCGATGATGATCGAGCCGATGACCACCAGGACGCCGGCGGCCGAGGCGAGGCCGTTCTCGTGGGCCTGGTAGAAGCTCTGGTAGACGGTGTAGGGGAGGTTGGCGGTGCCCAGGCCGCCGGACGTGATCGTGAAGACCGCGTCGAAGTTCTGGACGATGTAGATCGAGCCGAGCAGCGCCCCGAGTTCGAGGTACCGGCGCAGGTGCGGGAGCGTCAGATAGCGGAAGATCTGCCAGTTGCTCGCGCCGTCGACCCGCGCCGCCTCCATCTGCTGCTGGTCGCGGCTCTGCAGTCCGGCCAGCAGGATCAGCATCATGAACGGGGTCCACTGCCAGACCAGGGAGGCCTCGACCGCGAGCAGCGGGGTGCCCGAGATCCAGTCCGGCTGCGGACCGCCCACATAGTGCAACAACCCATTGAGCAGGCCGTATTCAGGGTTGTACAGCACATGCTTCCAGAGCAGGGCCGCCGCCACCGGGACCACCAGGAAGGGCGCGATGAGGAGCGTGCGGACCACGCCCCGGCCGCGGAATCTCCGGTCGAGCAGCAACGCCAGGGCCAGCCCAAGGACCAGGCTGGCGAGGACCACCGCGACCGTCAGCAGCACCGTCGTCCACACGGACTGGCGCAGGTCGGTGTCGGTCAGCACCTGCTGGTAGTTGTCGAGGCCGGTGAAGTGGCGGGCCTTGGGATAGAGGGCGTTCCAGTCGAAGAAGGAGATCACGAGCGTGGCCACGAAGGGGAGTTGGGTGACCGCGATCATGAAGATCAGGGCGGGGAGCAGGGGGGCGCGGGTGGCCCAGGCGCGCAGGCGGGCGGAGGGCGGGCGCACGGAGGGCACGTCAGTGGTGGCTGTCGGAGCCGTTATGGTCGCGGTCATCGTCCCTCGTACTCCTCGGAGATCCGCTCGGCGAGCTGCTGGGACTTCTTCAGGGCCGATGCGACGGACTGGCGTCCGGCGATGGCCGCGCTGATCTCCTGGGAGACCTTGGTGCCGAGGTCGGTGAACTCGGGGATGCCGACGAACTGGATGCCGGGCGCGGGGCGCGGCTGCACGCCGGGGTCGTTGGGCTTGGCGCCCTCGATGGCCTCCTTGGTCATCTCCTGGAAGGCGGCGGCCTCCTTGACGTAGGCCGGGTTGGTGTACGTCGACGCGCGCTTGCCGGCGGGGACGTTGGACCAGCCGATCTGGTCGCCGACCAGCTGCTCGTACTGCTTGCTCGACGCCCAGGAGACGAACTTCCAGGCCTTGTCGGGGTTGCGGGAGGCGTCCTGGATGCCCCAGGCCCAGGTGTAGAGCCAGCCGGCGGACTTCGTCCGCTCGACGGGGGCGGGGGCGTATCCGAGCTTGCCCTTGACCGGGGAGTTCGCCGCCTCCAGGGATCCGGCCGCGGAGGTGGCGTCGTACCACATGGCGACCTTGCCCTGGGTCATGTTGTTCAGGCACTCGGCGAAGCCGGACTGGGCGGCGCCGGACTCGCCGTGCTCACGGACCAGGTCGACATAGAACGTCACCGCCTTCTCGAACTCGGGGGAGTCGAGCCGCGCCTTCCAGCCCTTGTCGAACCAGGTGCCGCCGAAGGTGTTCACCACCGTGGTCAGGGGTGCCATGACCTCGCCCCAGCCCGGCAGGCCGCGCAGGCAGATGCCCTTCATGCCGGGCTGGGCCCCGTCGACCTTCGCGGCCAGGTCGGCCACCTGGGTCCAGGTCGGGTGCGCGGGCATCGTCAGGCCCTTCGCGGCCAGGACGTCCTTGCGGTACATCAGGAAGGACGACTCGCCGTAGAAGGGCTGGCCGTAGAGCTTGCCGTCCTCTCCGGTGAGGGACTGGCGCATCGGCTTGAGGACGTCCTTCTCGTCGTACGCCGGGTCCTTGGTGACGTAGGAGTTCATCTCGTGCAGCCAGCCGTTGCGGGCGTAGATCGGTATCTCGTAGTTGGAGAGGGTGGCGACGTCGTACTGGCCGGCCTGGTTGGCGAAGTCCTGGCTGATCTTGTCGCGGACGTCGTTCTCGGGCAGGACGGTGAAGTTGACCTTGATGCCGGTCTCTCGGGTGAAGTGGGCGGCGGTGAGCTTCTGCAGCTCGGTCATCTGGGGGTTGTTGACCATCAGGACGTTGATGGAGTCGCCGCCCGACCCGGACCCGCCCGCTCCGACCCAGCAGCCGGAGAGCAGCGGGGCGAGCAGCGTCCCTGCGGCGGCCATGGCGAGCGTGGCTCGCGGGGGCCGTCGTCGGCTCTGGGTTCGCATGGATCGCTCCTGGACGTATGGGGAGTTGGACGTATGGGGAGTTAGACGTATGGGGAGATAAAGGGCGCGACAGGGTGCGGAGGCGCCCATCTGGCTGGTGAGTCGGTTGTTCAGACGCGGATGACCTGGGGTCCCAGCAGTGCGTAGCGGTGGGCCTCGGCCGTGGGCAGGAGGGTGCTCGTCACGATCGCCTCCAGGCTGCCGATGTCGGCGAACCGGCAGAAGCTGACCGCTCCGAACTTGGTGTGGACGCCCGCGAACACCGTGCGGCGCGCGGCCCGGACGGCCTGCGTCTTGACCTCGCTGACCGCGGGGTCGGGCGTGGTCAGTCCGTGTTCGCGGGAGATGCCGTTGGCGCCGATGTAGGCGAGGTCGACGACGAAGCCGGCCAGCATCTTCGTCGTCCAGTGGTCGACCGTGGCGAGGGTGCCGGAGCGGACCCGGCCGCCCAGCAGCAGCACGGAGGTGTTCTCGGTCTCGGCGAGCGCGCCCGCGACCGGCAGGGACGCGGTGACCACGGTCAGCGGCCGGTCCCTGGGCAGAGCCTCGGCGATGAGCTGCGGGGTGAAGCCCTCGTCGACGAAGACCGTCTCGGCGTCCTGGAGCAGCTCGGCCGCGGCTGCCGCGATCCGGCGCTTCTCGGGGACATGGCTGGTGGCGCGGAAGGCGAGCGTGGTCTCGAAACCGGCGCTCTCCACCGGATAGGCCCCGCCGTGGGTGCGGCGGACCAGGCCGTGGTCCTCCAGGGCGCGCAGATCCCGCCGTACGGTCTCCTTGGCCACGCCCAACTCGTCGGCGAGCGCGGTGACGTCGACCGAACCGGTGGCGCGGGCGACCCGGACGATCTCCCGCTGGCGTTCCTCCGCCGTCCTGGTGGTCATGGCCGTCACCCGCCTCCGTACCTGTCTGCCCGTTCGGGCCCGGTGGGACCCATGGGGGAAGTTCTACAGCGGGTACGCGGCACTGACCAGGCCTGTTGCGGGCTCGATGCTGCCCGTGTGTGCCCGTTCACGGGGCGGCGTGACCGTCTCGGACCTGCGGGGCAGGGGGCGCGGGCGGGCGATCGGGCAGCGCGGATGCCCGAATGCGGCGGCGGGCGGGCCCGTTCGGTGCCCGCCCGCCGCCGCGAACGATGGTTTCGCGCCGCGTCGGCGCGGCCGGTCGGCCAGTACGGCCGGTCGGTCAGCGCGTCCGCCGGTCAGTGCCGCCGCCGGTCAGTACGGCCAGATCGGCGGGTCGTTGACGAAGGCGCCGCCCAGGTAGGCGTGGCCCACGTTGTCCGGGTCCAGTTCGCCCTGTTCGGCGATCAGCTTCTCGGCGTACGGCTCGGAGTCGTCCCGCGGCTCGTAGCCGAGGGCCCGCGCGGTGCTGAGGTCCCACCACAGGCGGGTGTTGGCGGAGGAGCCGTAGACGACGGTGTGCCCGACGTTCTCGGCGGTCAGGGCCGCGTGGAAGAGGCGGGCGCCGTCGGCGGGGCTCATCCACACCGAGAGCATGCGCACGCTGGTCGGCTCCGGGAAGCAGGAGCCGATGCGGACGGAGACGGTCTCGATGCCGTATTTGTCCCAGTAGAACTGGGCGAGGTCCTCGCCGAACGCCTTGGAGAGGCCGTAGAAGGTGTCCGGGCGGCGCGGGGTGTCGATGGGGATGAGGGGATCGTCGCCCTGGGGGCGCGGGGTGAAGCCGACCGCGTGGTTGGAGGAGGCGAAGACGATGCGCTGCACGCCCTCCTCGCGCGCGGCCTCGTACAGGTTGTACGTGCCCTCGATGTTCGCCGTGAGGATCTTCTCGAAGGGGGCTTCCAGGGAGATGCCCGCGAGGTGGATGATCGCGTCGACGCCCCGCACGGCCTTCCGCACGGCGTCCTTGTCGGCGAGGTCCGCGGTGACCGCGTCCGGGTCGCCCTCGATGGGGCGCATGTCGAGCAGGCGCAGTTCGTAGTCGAAGGCCGGGAGCAGGTTCCGCATCAGGGTGCCGAGCCCGCCGGCGGCGCCGGTGAGCAGAACGGTGCGGGGAGCGGGCATCCTCGGGTCTCCTTGAGTCGGCGGCCGCATGCATGGATCCCATTCACATGCGTGGACACGCTATGGAGCGCGGGTGTTCTCCGTCAAGTGTGGCGCGAACCCGGCGGATCCACCCTCGCGACGCGGGTTTGTGCGCTTGACCGGCCCCGACGGGGATCCTTAGGGTGGAGTCGTTCATAAATATGGATGTGAATCATAAACGTGAGCGCTCGTTCTAGGGAGAGCCCGTGACGTCAGCCCCCCTCGCCGCTCGACTCGGCATCCCCGGCGGGCCGCTGTTCTTCCCCGTCACCGCCTACGGCCCGGACGGCTCGGTGGACCTGGACGCCTACCGCGCGCATGTGCGCCGCGGGATCGAGACCGGCGCCGCCGCCGTCTTCGCGTGCTGCGGAACCGGGGAGTTCCACGCCCTCACGCCGGAGGAGTTCGAGGCGTGTGTCCGCGCGGCGGTGGCGGAGGCGGCGGGCCGCGTCCCGGTCGTCGCGGGCGCCGGATACGGCACCGCGCTCGCCGTGCGGTACGCGCGGCTCGCCGAGGCGGCCGGGGCGGACGGGCTGCTCGCCATGCCGCCCTACCTCGTCGTCGCCGGGCAGGAGGGGCTGCTGCGGCACTACCGCGAGGTCGCCGCGGCCACCTCGCTGCCGGTGATCGTCTACCAGCGCGACAACGCCGTGTTCACCCCCGAGTCCGTCGTCGAGCTGGCCCGCACCGACGGGATCATCGGCTTCAAGGACGGCCTCGGCGACCTCGACCTGATGCAGCGGATCATCAGCGCGGTCCGCACCGAGGTTCCCGGCGACTTCCTCTACTTCAACGGGCTGCCGACCGCCGAACAGACCCAGCTCGCCTACCGCGGCATCGGCATCACGCTCTACTCCTCCGCCGTCTTCTGCTTCGCCCCCGAGATCGCCCTCGCCTTCTACGAGGCCCACAAGACCGGCGACGACGCCACCGCCCACCGTCTCCTCGACGGCTTCTACCGGCCCTTCGTCGACCTGCGCGCCCAGGGCCGCGGCTACGCCGTCGCCCTCGTCAAGGCCGGCGTACGGATGCGCGGACTCGACGTGGGAGAGGTGCGGCCCCCGCTGCACGAGCCGACCGAGGACCATGTGAAACAGCTCGCCCAGATCGTCGAGCGGGGATACGCCCTGCTGGACGAGGGCAAGTGAACCGGACCACGAGCACGTGAACGCGGAGGACAAGTGAAGGCGTCGACGTTCGTCTACCCCTGGGATGTCAACGGGGACCCGGAAGCCGCGGCACGCATCGCCGCGCTCGGAGTGCAGCAGGTGACCCTGGCCGCCGCCTACCACTCCACGCGGGCGCTCACCCCCCGCCACCCGCGCCATCGCGTCGTCACCGCCGAGCACGCGGCCGTGCTGTACCCCACCGACGACCGGTGGGAGGGACGGGAGCTGCGCCCGTACGCCGCCGGGGACTGGGCCCCCGGAGACGCGTTCGGTGAGGCGGCGGGCGCGCTCACGGACGCCGGCCTGGAGGTGCACACCTGGGTCGTCCTCGCGCACAACTCCCGCCTGGGCGCCGAGCACCCGGACACCTCGGTGGTCAACGCCTACGGTGACCGCTACCCGTGGGCCCCCTGCATCGCGCAGCCCGCCACCCGCGCCTACCTCGTCGACCTGGCCGCCGAGGCCGCCGTACGCCCCGGCGCGGCCGGCACCGAGCTGGAGTCCCTCGGCTGGTACGGACTCCAGCACCTGCACGCCCACGACAAGACCGCCGGGGTCGGCCTCGGCGACGCCGGCCAGTACCTGATGTCGCTCTGCTTCTGCCCGACCTGCCGGGACGGCTACGGCCGACAGGGCCTGGACGCCGACGAGCTGGCGGCCGCCGTACGCGAGGCGCTGGCGCCGGTGTGGCGGGGCGCGCCCGAAGACGACGGCTGGGCCGGAGTCGAGAAGCTGCTCGGTGAGACGAACGCGGCCGCCACCCGCGGGTGGCGCGACGACACCGCCCGCACGCTCCAGGAGGCGGCCGTCGGCGCCGTCCGGGCCGCCGCTCCCGAGGGATTCCAGGTCCTGCTGCACGCCGACCCCCTCACCTACCGCGTCGGCGCCAACCCGGGCGTCGACCCCGCGCACATCCTGTCCGTCGCGGACGGCGTGGTCGTACCGTGCGCGGGCGGCCCGGCGCCGCTGACACCGTTCGCACAGCACCGGCGGGACAACACCGTGATCGCCGCGAACTTCGGGCTGGTCTCCGGGATGGGCGGCAGCCCCGGCACGCTCGCGGCGGACGCGGCGCGGGCCCGGGAGCTGGGGGCCACCGAGCTGCGGCTGTATCACGCCGGGTTGGCGTCGGACGGCGACCTGGAGACGGCACGGGAGGCGCTCGCCGGGCTGTGAAGCAGCGGCACCACGGTCAGCAGCCACAGCGCGCCGAGGACGGCCAGCAGGGTCCGGTGGCCGACCGCTGTGACCAGGGCGGCGCCCACGGCCAGCCCTAGCACGTTCGGCGCGAACATCAGGGTGTTGGCCGTGGCGACCGCCCGGCCCAGCAGCGGACCCGGGGTCTCGCGTTGCACGGCCGTGAGCGCGGCGATCAGCACACAGGGCAGGCCCGCACCGATCGCCGCACTGCACACCAGGGCCGACGGGTCCCACGGAACGGCCCGCAGAGCCACCGCGACGGCCGTGACGGCGATACCGCAGGCCGCGAACCGGCGCGCCCCGAGCCGCCGTAGCGCGGGGCCCGACGCCAGGCCGACCACGACCGAGCCCGCGCCCTGCACGGCGTACAGCACACCGGCGTACGCGGGGGAGTGCCCGAGACCCTCGACCACGGCGTAGATCAACGCCCCGTTGACGCCCGCGCACAGCATGGTCGCGCCGCCTGCCAGGACCAGCGACCGCAGCCGGGGGCACCTCCGCAGATGCCGGGCCCCCTCGGCGGTCCGCTCGCGCCAGCCGTTCGCGGGCCGCGCGGGCTTCTCCTCGTGGACCCGCAGAGCGGCGTACAGGCCCGCGGCGAGGACGAAGGTGACCGCGTCCAGCAGGGCGACGCTCGGACCGCCGTATGCCGCGCAGAGTCCGGCTCCGGCCAGCGGGGCCACCAGCTTCACGCCCTCGCTCGCCGTCATCCGCAGTCCGTTGAAGTCGCCGAGCAGGGACGGGCCCACGGCGGCGGCGACCAGGGCGGACTCCGCGGCGTCATGGACGACGCCGGCGGCGCCGTACACGAACAGGACCGCGTACAGCAGCCAGAGGTCCCGTGCCGAGCCGACGGTGAGGAGGGTGAGCAGGAGGGCGCCCAGCGACAGGTTCACGCCGATCAGCAGCGGCTTGCGGCGGAACCGGTCGGCGAGCGTGCCGAGGAGCGGGCCCGCGAGGGTCGGTGCCCACAGGGCGAGCAGGCACAGCGCGGCAAGTCCGTCCGACCCGGTGAGTTCCTTGACCCATACGCCGGACGCCAGCCACAGCGCGGACGTGCCGAAGCCGGAGACCACGACTCCGGCGAGGTACAGCCCCGCCTCGCGGTCGCGCAGGACACGCACCACCGGCCACGTCCGTGCCCGTGCCTTTTTCCCGGTCCTGGTCCTGGTACCAGTACGTTTCGTCGTCATGCCCGGTCATCGTGCGGCTAAGGAGGGGGTGTACGGATCGGGCAGGTGCCCTAGTGCCGCGGCACTAGAAGCGCGGGGGACCGGGCGGATTCCCCTGAGTGGCCGTCGGTCGGACGCCGGCGAGTTCGTGCGGACGCAGCGAGCCGAGGTCGCGGTGCGGCGATGAGTTCGGGGCGTGGGGCCGGTCCACCCTCCGAGGACAGCTCGCACTCCGCATCCTGGTTCCCTGAGGAGCAGCACATGACCGACCCGACGACCTTCGACATCGAACCGCAGGCCCAGATCGTCGCCCGCCTCGCGGACGGCGTGACGGACGAGCAGCTCGCGGACCCGACGCCGTGCCCGGACCTCGCAGTGCGCAACCTGCTGGGGCACCTGACCGGTCTGGCCGTCGCCTTCCGTGACGCGGCACGAAAGGACTTGGGTGTCACCACGGACAACAGCCCGAACGGTGTGGTGCCCGACATCGGGCCCGGCTGGCGCGAGGACCTCACGAAGGCCCTCGACGAACTCGCCGACGCCTGGCGCGACCCGGCCGCCTGGACCGGCATGACCCGCGCGGGCGGCGTCGACCTGCCCGGCGCGGTCGCCGCCGCCGTCGCGGCCGACGAACTGGCCATCCACGGCTGGGACCTGGCCCGCGCGACAGGGCAGTCCTACGCCCCCGACCCCACCGTGCTCCAGGTGTCGCACGACTTCCTCCGCGCCGCCGCCGAGGAGGGCGACGACGGAGGCGGCATCTTCGGTCCGGTCGTCCCCGTCCCCGCCGACGCCCCGCTCCTCGACCGGGCGGTGGGGCTGAGCGGGCGGGATCCGCGGTGGTCGCCGAGGCGGTGACCTGGGCTTTGCCACATCGCGTCGGCACACTGATCCAGACGCCATGAACCCTTCCAGGTTCAGGGCGTCATCAGGTCTGCATCGCGTAAGCGAACCGGTGGAGCAGTCCCGACCGACCGGCGGGTCTTTGCCGAAACCCCACCTTCCTTTGTCAGAAGCATTGACGAAACACGCGACCCCTCCCTACCTTCAACCCCGTCGTACTTCGTACGTCATATATGAGACGCGATACGTGAGATCCGATACGCGATATCCGAGAGGCGCGCATGACCTCTGTGCCCACGCCGATCCCCTCCCGCACGCAGTACGTGCTGGAAGGGATCAAACACCGCATCCTCACCGGGCAGCTGACGCCCGGTCAGGCCCTCGTCGAGACCGAACTCGCCGCGCAGTTCGGGGTGTCCAAGACCCCGGTGCGCGAGGCGCTCAAGACGCTGGCCGGCACCGGGCTCGTGGTGATGAACCAGTACAAGGGCGTCACGGTGCGCATGGTGGACGCGGACATGGCGCGCGAGGTCTACGACGTGCGGCTCCTCCTGGAGCCCGAGGCGCTGAAGCGGGCGGTGCGGCGCGGAGCGTCCCTCGACGCCGCCCGCGACGCGCTCACCCGGGCCGACCAGGCCACGGACACCGCCGAACGCTCCCTCGCCAACCGGGAGTTCCACCGCGCCCTGTACCTGCCGTGCGGCAACCCGCTGCTTGGCCGGATGCTCGACGAGGTCCGCGACCAGGCGGCCCTGGTCTCCGCCGTGGCGTGGGCGGCCTCACCGTCCTGGGAACGGGAGGCCGGCGAGCACCGGGAGATCCTGCGGCTCGCCCTCGCCGGTGACGCCGACGGCGCGGCACGCGCGCTGCACGCGCACATCGGGTCGTTCGTCCAACGGGCCTTTCCGCAGACGGAGTCCGAGTCCGAGGTCCAGGAAGAGGGCGGTCAGGCATGACGACATCGTTCGAGTCCCAGCGGGCGGCGCTGGCCGACGTGGTGGCGATCCCGGTGACCCCGTTCGCCGAGGACGGCGGCCTCGACCAGGACACCCTCCGGGCCCTGCTGCGTCGTCTGCTCGACGGCGGCGTCAGGACCCTCACCCCCAACGGCAACACCGGGGAGTTCTACGCCCTCACCCCGCAGGAGCGTCAGCTGGTCACCGAGTGGACCGTCGACGAGGCCGGCGACCGCGGCGTGGTCCTGGTCGGGGTCGGGCACGACGTGCCGACCGCCGTCGCCTCCGCCCGGCACGCCCGGGAGCTCGGCGCCCAGATGGTCATGGTCCACCAGCCGGTCCACCCGTACGTCTCGCAGAGCGGCTGGGTCGACTACCACCGCGCGATCGCCGAGTCGGTGCCCGAGCTGGGCGTCGTCCCGTACGTCCGCAACCCCCAGCTGCTCGGTGCCCGCCTCGCCGAACTCGCCGACGCCTGCCCCAACGTGATCGGTGTGAAGTACGCCGTCCCGGACGCGGCCGCCTTCGCGGCGTTCGCCCGGGACGCCGGCCTCGACCGCTTCGTATGGGTCGCGGGTCTCGCCGAGCCCTACGCCCCCTCGTACTTCTCCGCGGGCGCCACCGGCTTCACCTCGGGCCTGGTGAACGTCGCCCCGTCCGTCTCCCTGAACATGATCGAGGCTCTTCGAGCCGGCGACTATCCGGCCGCGATGAAGGTCTGGGAGCAGATCCGCCGCTTCGAGGAACTCCGGGCGGCCAACAACTCCGCCAACAACGTCACCGTCGTCAAGGAGGCCCTCGCCTCCCTGGGCCTGTGCCGCCGCGACGTCCGTCCGCCGAGCCGGCAACTGCCCGAGGACGAACGTGCCGAGGTCGCCGCCATCGCCTCCGGGTGGTCGATATGAACCAGCCGCGCCACCAGAAGAGCCCCGAGGAACTGCGAAGCCACCAGTGGTACGGCACCGAGGGCCTGCGTTCCTTCAGCCACCGCGCCCGCACCCGCCAGCTCGGCTACCTCCCCGAGGAGCACCTGGGCAAGCCGGTCATCGCGATCCTCAACACCTGGTCCGACATCAACCCCTGCCACGTCCACCTGCGTGACCGTGCGCAGGCCGTGAAGCGGGGCGTGTGGCAGGCGGGCGGATTCCCGCTGGAGTTCCCGGTCTCCACCCTCTCCGAGACCTTCCAGAAGCCGACCCCGATGCTCTACCGCAACATGCTCGCGATGGAGACCGAGGAGCTGCTGCGGTCCTACCCGGTCGACGGCGCCGTGCTGATGGGCGGCTGCGACAAGTCCACGCCCGCCCTGCTGATGGGTGCCGCGACCGCCGACCTGCCCGCCGTCTTCGTGCCCGCCGGGCCCATGCTGCCGGGGCACTGGCGCAACGAGGTCCTCGGCTCCGGCACCGACATGTGGAAGTACTGGGACGACAAGCGGGTCGGCCTGATCGGCGACTGCGAGATGACCGAACTGGAGAGCGGTCTCGCCCGCTCGCCCGGCCACTGCATGACGATGGGTACGGCGTCCACCCTGACGGCCGCCGCGGAAGCCCTCGGCGTCACCGTCCCGGGGGCCTCCAGCATCCCGGCCGTCGACTCCGGGCACGACCGGATGGCGGCCGCCGCGGGCCTGAGGATCGTCGACCTGGTCCACCAGGACCGAAGGCTCTCCGACATCCTCACCCATGACGCCTTCGAGGACGCGGTGACGACGGTCCTCGGTCTCGGCGGCTCCACCAACGCCGTGATCCACCTGATCGCCATGGCGGGCCGGGCCGGAATGAAGCTCACCCTGGACGACTTCGACCGCATCGCCCGTACGGTGCCGGTGCTCGCCAACGTACGGCCCGGCGGACAGACGTACCTCATGGAGGAC
This sequence comes from Streptomyces sp. NPDC005263, assembly GCF_042872365.1. NCBI lineage: Bacteria > Bacillati > Actinomycetota > Actinomycetes > Kitasatosporales > Streptomycetaceae > Streptomyces > Streptomyces sp. NPDC005263. The sequence continues at coordinate 73,220 of NZ_JBIAKJ010000009.1, forward strand.
TTCCACTTCGCCGGCGGGCTGCCCGGGTTCCTGTCCCGGATCCCGGACCTGCTCCATCTGGACCGTCCGACCGTCTCGTACGACACGCTGCGCGAGCAGATCGCCGGCGCGCGGGTGCACAACGACGACGTCATCCGGCCCCGGGACAACCCGGTCGCCGGCGAGGGCGGGGTCGCCGTGCTGCGCGGCAACCTCTGCCCGGACGGCGCCGTCATCAAGCACATCTCCGCCGAGCCGCACCTGCTCGCGCACACCGGGCCCGCGGTCGTCTTCGACGACTACCGGACCATGCAGCGCACCATCAACGACCCGGAGCTGGGCATCACCGCGGACAGCGTGCTGGTGCTGCGCAACGCCGGGCCCAAGGGCGGCCCCGGGATGCCCGAGTACGGCATGCTGCCGATCCCGGACCACCTGCTCAAGCAGGGCGTGCGGGACATGGTCCGCATCTCCGACGCCCGTATGAGCGGCACGAGTTACGGTGCCTGTGTGCTGCACGTGGCCCCCGAGTCGTACATCGGCGGACCGCTGGCGCTGGTCCGCACTGGCGACCAGATCACCCTGGACGTCGAGGCACGCACCCTTCATCTCCACGTGGACGACGAGGAGTTGGCCCGCCGTCGGGCGGACTGGACGCCGCCGCCCGTCCGGTACGAGCGCGGCTACGGGGCGCTCTACAACGAGCAGATCACGCAGGCCGACACCGGCTGCGACTTCGAGTTCCTGGCCCGTCCGGGCAAGGTGCAGGACCCGTACGCGGGCTGAACGACCGCCCGGCCACCCACCCACCACGCACCTACGGCACCACGGCACAGCGCAGCCGGAACGACCGCACCAGCGCGCACCGACGGGCACCGCACGGCACCACCGAGCCGGTACCACCGCACCACGCGCCACCCCGCACCAGGGCTCACTCCCGCACCACGCGCCACCCCGCACCACCTGACGGCCGCCTCCACCATGACGGCCGGGCCTCTCGCACGCCGTACAGCAAGCGCTTTCCCGCACGAAACGCACACGTTGCACCAGACGCACGAGAACGGAGAACTGTCATGGCCCAAGCCGCAGCCGTGGCGAAGCCGCCCGCGCCACCCCGGCGGCGCCGGGCCTCCGCCACGCCGCGCAGGCTGCCGTACCTGCTGATCGCCCCGGCGGCCCTGCTGATGCTGGGCTTCATCGCCTACCCGGTGATCAGCGTCTTCTACTACAGCCTGCAGAACTACAACCCCACCAAACCGTGGCGGAACGGCTACGCGGGCTTCGACAACTTCGTCCACGCCTTCACCGACGACCCGGTGTTCTGGGACACCCTGACCTTCAGCGCCAAATGGGTGGTCGTCGAGGTCGGACTCCAGCTGCTGTTCGGTCTGGCGCTGGCGCTGATCGTCAACCAGACCTTCGTGGGGCGGGGGCTCGGCCGCGCGATGGTCTTCTCACCGTGGGCCGTCTCCGGTGTGCTGACCTCCGCGATCTGGGTGCTGCTCTACAACTCCCAGACGGGCATCACCCGTTACCTCGCGGACATGGGCATCGGCAGCTACGGGACCAGCTGGCTGTCGGACACCTCGACGGTGTTCCCGGCGGCGGTCGTCGCCGACCTGTGGCGCGGTGTCCCGTTCTTCGCGATCCTCATCCTCGCCGACCTCCAGTCCGTCTCCAAGGACCTCTACGAGGCCGCCGAGGTCGACGGCGCGAGCCGCGTCAAGCAGTTCTGGCACATCACGCTGCCCCATCTGAAGGACGCCATCATCCTGTCCACGCTGCTGCGCGCGGTCTGGGAGTTCAACAACGTCGACCTGCTGTACACCCTGACCGGCGGCGGACCCGCGGGCGAGACCACGACCCTCCCGCTCTACATCGCCAACACCAGCGTCGACGCCCACAACTTCGGCTACGCGTCCGCCCTGACCGCGGTCGCGTTCGTGATCCTGCTCTTCTGCTCGATGGTCTATCTGCGGCTGAGCAAGTTCGGAGGTACGGACAAGTGATCACCAAGGAGGCCACCAAGGCGGCACCCGCTCCCGCGCACCTGCCCGCCGACCCCCCGCGCCCCCTCAAGGCCGGCCGCAACTGGGACGAGGTACCGCGCTGGCACATCTACCTGCCGCTGTCGATCTACCTCGTCTTCACCCTGATCCCGTTCTACTGGATCCTGCTCTTCGCGCTGCGCCCGGCCGGCTCGACCTCGCTCGTGCCCTGGCCGATGACCTTCGACCACTTCGAGAAGGTGTGGACCGACCGCAGCTTCGGCACCTACTTCCAGAACAGCCTGCTCGTCGGCGTCGCCACCCTGCTGATGACCACCCTGGTCGCGCTGGCCGGCGGGTACGCCCTCGCCCGCTTCAACTTCCGGGTCAAGAAGGCGTTCATGCTGGCGCTGCTGTGCTCCCAGTTCGTGCCGGGCGCGCTGCTGCTGGTCCCGCTGTTCGAGATCTTCGCCAACTTGAACATGATCAACTCGCTGGGCAGCGTCATCATCGCGGAGACGGTCTTCCAGCTGCCCCTGTCGATGATCCTGATCAGCAACTTCATCAAGAACGTGCCGTACTCCCTGGAGGAGGCGGCCTGGGTCGACGGCTGCAACCGGCTGACCGCCTTCAGGATCGTGGTCCTGCCGCTGCTGCGGCCCGGCCTCATCGCGGTGGGCTCGTTCGCCTTCGTGCACTCCTGGAACCACTTCCTGTTCGCCCTGATGTTCCTGAACAACCAGGGCAAGCAGACCATCCCGGTCGGCCTCAACACCCTGATGAGCGCGGACAGCGTCGACCTCGGCGCGCTCGCCGCGGGCGGCATCATCGCGGCCGTACCCGTGGTGATCGTGTTCGCCTTCATCCAGAAGTGGCTGATCACCGGGTTCAGTGCGGGGGCGGTGAAGGGATGAGGCTCCGCCAGGCAGCTGAAGCGGGCGCGCTGTTCATGGACGGCTGTCCGGTGGATCCGCTCGCCCTCGACAACGCCCGCCACCCGGGCGGCGAGCGTGACCTCACGCCGGACGCCGGCCGGACACCTACCCTGCACACAAAGATCGACAGCGCCGGGGCGGCCGACCGAGAGGTGGCACGCGGCGCGGGCGCGGGGAGGACCCCATGAGCACAGACATCGTCCTGGCGGGCGCGCGCGGCCACGGCCGCTGGCACCTGGACAACATCCGCAGGCTCCAGGACAAGGGGATCGTCCGGCTCGCCGGCATCTGCGAACTGGACCCGCTGACCGCGAACGAGCTCCCCGAGGGGCTCGGCACACCCGAGCAGTCCGCCGACTTCGGTGCCCTCCTCGACTCGACCGGCGCCCGGATCGCGGTGATCTGCACGCCGATCCACACCCACACCGACCTGGCGCTGACGGCCGCGCGCAGGGGAGTGCACCTCCTGCTGGAGAAGCCGCCCGCCCCGTCGTACGCCGAGTTCCGACGGATGGCGGACGGGGTCGCCGCGGCCGGGGTGGTCTGCCAGATCGGCTTCCAGTCGCTGGGCTCGCACGCCGTGCCCGCGATCCGGAAGCTGATCGCCGAGGGCGCGATCGGCGAGGTGGCCGGAGTCGGCGGGGCGGGCGCCTGGGCGCGTCCCGAGTCGTACTTCCGGCGCGCTCCCTGGGCGGGCAAGCGGCGGCTGAACGGCGTCGACGTGATCGACGGGGCGCTGACCAACCCGCTCGCGCACGCCGTCGCGACCGGACTCGCGCTGGCCGGCGCCCCGCAAGCGGAGGACGTCGCCGGGATCGAGACCGAACTGCTGCGCGCCAACGACATCGAGTCCGACGACACCTCCTGCGTGCGCGTCACCACCACGCGGGGCCTCCCGGTCACCGTCGCCGCGACCCTGTGCGCCGAGGACCCCGACGATCCGTACGTCGTCGTGCACGGCGACAGCGGCCGGATCACCTTCTGGTACAAGCAGGACCGCGTGCTGCTCCAGCGCGCCGACCACGGCCCCGAGGAGTACGAGTACGGCCGCACCGACCTGCTGGAGAACCTCGTCGGGCACCTCACCGACGGTGCCGGCCTGCTGGTGCCGCCGGATGCGACCGGCGCCTTCATGAAGGTCGTGGAGGCGATCCGCCGGGCCCCCGACCCGGCCCCGCTGCCCGAGAGCGCCTGGCATCTGCTGCCCGGAGAGGAACGCAGGGTCGTCCCCGGCGTCGACGGATTCGTCGCGGCCTCCGCGGACAGCCTCGCCCTCTTCTCCGAGCTCGGCGCCACCTGGGCCCCACCGAGAGAGGTGAGTACCTGATGACGACCAACGACACGCCGGTGCTGCGCGTCGCGGGCCGGCCGGTCGGCCGGTACGTCACCCGGCCCGAGCTGCCCGCGCGGCTCTCCCCGCGCCCCTATCTGCACCCGGTCACCACCCTGGCCGGCACGGCGGTCACCGAACTCAGCCCTGCCGACCACTCACACCACCTCGGCGTCGGTGTAGCCGTTCCCGACGTCGAGGGGACCAACTTCTGGGGCGGACGCACCTACGTCCGCGACCAGGGCCCCACCGAGCTCGACAACCACGGCGCCCAGCGCCACACCACGTTCCAGCTGCGCGACCCCGACGGCTTCGTGGAGGAGCTGCGCTGGGTCGCCTCGGGAGCCGAGCTGCTGCGTGAGCGCCGTACCGTCGCCGCCACCGAACTCACCGACTCCGCCTGGGCGTTGGACTTCACCTTCTCGCTCACCAACGTCACCCGGGGCCCGCTGTCGATCGGCTCCCCGGCGACCAACGGGCGCCCCGGCGCGGCGTACGGCGGCTACTTCTGGCGGGCCCGCAAGGAGAGCGAGCCCCCGCGGGTCTTCACCGCCGGCGGCGAGGGCGAGGCCCAGATCCACGGCACCCGCGCCGACTGGCTCGCCCTGGCCGGATCCACCTGGACCCTGGTGTTCGCGGGCGCCACCGAACAAACCCGCCGCGACCCGTGGTTCGTGCGCACCGCCGAGTACCCGGGCGTCGGCTCGTCCCTGGCGTTCGACGAGCGGCTGCCGATCGAGCCGGGTGACACCGTCGTACGGCGGATCGTCACGGTGGTGGCCGACGGGAGCCTCGAACGGGACGGCGCCGCCGCCCTGGTACGCAAGGCGGTGAGCCTGTGACCGGCACGTACACGAACCCGGTCCTGAACGCCGACTGGTCCGATCCGGACGTGGTCCGTGTCGGCGACGACTTCTACCTCACCGCGTCCAGCTTCGGCCGCGCCCCCGGCCTGCCCCTGCTGCACTCCCGCGACCTGGTGAACTGGACGCTGGTCGGCCACGCCCTCGAACGCCTGGAACCGGTGGGCGAGTTCAGGGTTCCGCGGCACGACTGCGGGGTCTGGGCACCGGCGCTCCGCCACCACGACGACCGCTTCTGGATCTTCTGGGGCGACCCCGACCACGGCGTCTTCCAGGTCAACGCCCCCGAGATACGCGGCCCCTGGACCCGCCCGCACCTGCTCAAGGCGGGCAAGGGCCTGATCGACGCCTGCCCCCTGTGGGACGACGAGACCGGCGAGGCGTATCTGGTGCACGCCTGGGCCAAGTCCCGCTCCGGCGTCAAGAACCGGCTCACCGGCCACCGCATGCACCCTGACGGCACGTCCCTTCTCGACGAGGGCAAGGTGATCGTCGACGGCGACCGGATCCCCGGCTGGTTCACCCTCGAAGGCCCCAAGCTCTACCGGCACGACGGCTGGTTCTGGATCTTCGCCCCGGCCGGGGGCGTGGAGACCGGCTGGCAGGGCGCCTTCCGCTCGCGCGACTTCTTCGGGCCGTACGAGGAGAAGATCGTCCTGGAGCAGAAGGACACCGACGTCAATGGCCCCCACCAGGGCGGCTGGGTGCGCACCCGGTCGGGCGAGGACTGGTTCCTGCACTTCCAGCAGCGCGGCGCCTACGGCAGGGTCGTCCACCTCCAGCCGATGAGCTGGGGTACCGACGGCTGGCCGGTGCTCGGGGCCGAGGGCGCCCCCGTCGCCGTACACCGGCGCCCCGACCTGCCGCCGCAGCCGCCCGCCGCGCCCGCCACCGACGACGACTTCCCCGGCGGGCGGTTCGGCCGCCAGTGGCAGTGGACCGCCAACCCCCGTGAGGGCTGGGCCACCCAGCATTCCGGGGACGGCCTCAGGCTGTCCTGCGTCCGCTCGGCCGACCCGCACGACCTGCGCACCCTGCCGAACGTCCTCACCCAGCGGCTGCCGGGCGTCCCGTCCGTGGCCGAGGTGGAGCTGACGCTGCACGGCGAGGCGCCGGGGGCGCGGGCCGGGCTCGCCGTCCTCGGGGACGCCTTCGGCTGGATCGGGCTCGAGCGGGGGAGTGACGGGACCGTGCAGCTGGTGCACCGGTTCGCCGAGGCGGTCGCCGAGAGGGAGCGCGACGCCGACCACCCGCGACCGGCGCCCGAAGGACGGGCGCGACTGCGCGTCGAGATCGGCGCGGGCGCGCGCTGCCGCTTCTTCTACGACGTCGGTGACGGACTCACGCCGTCCGGTCCCGTCTTCGCCGCCACCCCCTGGCGCTGGGTCGGCGCCTTGCTCTGCCTCTTCGCCCTCGCGCCCGTCGGCTCGGGACACGCCGGCGCGGCGAGCTTCACCCAGTTCCGGATCACCTCCTTGTAACCCACCCCGTTCCGCCTGTTGGGAGCCGCAATGACGCACTTCCGTAGCAAGCGCTTGCCGAGACCTGGGCACGGCAAGGTGGTGGCCGCCGTGCTCGGTCTGGTGGCCGCGCTGAGCCTCGGGGCGGCCGGGGAGACGCAGGCCGCGGACGCCCACCCGGCGCGGGCGTCCGTGGACCGCTTCGACGACCGGCCGCACGGCTTCGCCTCGCTGGCCGGCGGCACCACCGGCGGCGCGGGCGGCAAGGTCGTCACCGTCACCGACCCGGCCTCGCTGGCCCGGTACGCGGCCGCCGAGGAGCCGTACGTCATCAGGGTGTCGGGAACGCTGGCCGTCGAACCCTTCGGCGCGAACATCGTCGTGGCCTCGGACAAGACGATCGTCGGCGTCGGGGACACCGGCGAGATCGTCCACGGCGAACTGCATCTCGACCCCGGCACCAGCAACGTGATCATCCGCAATCTGACGATCCGGGACTCGGCCGTCGAGGGCAACTGGGACTGCAAGGACACCGACTTCGACGGCATCCAGATGGACACCGCCCACCACGTGTGGATCGACCACAACCGCTTCTCGAACATCTGCGACGGACAGCTGGACATCCGCAAGGACAGCGAGTACGTGACCGTCTCGTACAACCGGTTCGAGAACAACAACAAGACCTTCGGTCTCGGGTGGACCAGCAACGTCAGGACCCAGATCACCATCGACCACAACTGGTTCGCGCACACCAAGCAGCGCAACCCGTCCGTCGACAACGCCGCCTACGCGCACCTCTACAACAACTACCTGACGGCCCAGGTGGACCCCGGTGATCCGGTGTGGACGTACGGGAACTGGTCGCGCGGCCGGACCAGGATGGTCATCGAGAACAGCTACTACCGGGATGTCCAGCACCCCTACCAGGCCGACGCCACCGCGGAGTTGGTGCAGCGCGGGTCGATCCTGAAGAACACCACGGGCCGCCACGACGAGTGGGGTGCCGCCTTCGACCCGCGGGACTTCTACGACTACCGACTGGATCCGGCGGCGGCCGTTCCGGCGCTGGTCAAGCGCTTCTCCGGGCCGCACAAGCAGATCGGCGTGACGCTCCGGGTCCCGGCCGAGTACCCGACCGTGCAGGCCGCCGTGGACGCCGTCCCCGACGCCAACGCCGTCCCGGTGACCATTGAGATCGCGCCGGGCACCTACCGGGCGAAGGTCCTGATCCCCGCCACCAAGCCGAACATCGTGCTGCGGGGGACCGGCCGCGACCGCTCGGACACCGTCATCGTGTACGACACCCCCGCCGAGTACGGGGGCTCCACGGGGAGCGCGACCGTACGGATCGCCGCGAACGACGTCACCGCCCGCAACCTCACCTTCAGCAACGACTTCGACGAGGCCGCCGTCGACCTGAAGGGCGAGCAGGCCCTCGCCATGAAGACCACCGGGGACCGGATCGTCTTCGAGGACACCGCCTTCCTGGGCAACCAGGACACCCTCATGACCGACAGCCCCAAGCTGGACGTGATCAGCCGGGTGTACCTCCGTGACGCGTACATCGAGGGCGATGTCGACTTCGTCTACGGACGGGCGACCACCGTCATCGAGCACTCCGTCATCCGCGCGCTGAGCCGCGGCTCGGACACCAACAACGGCTACATCACCGCCGCTTCCACCTGGACGGGAAACCCGTACGGCTTCCTCATCACCCGGTCGAGGATCGTGAGCGACGCGCCCGCGGGGACCTTCCACCTCGGGCGGCCCTGGCACCCGGGCGGTGAACCGGCAGCCGTCGCCCAGGTGTTGATCCGCGACACCGAACTGCCGGCCGCGGTCAAGGCCGCCCCGTGGACCGACATGAGCGGGTTCTCGTGGAAGGACGCGCGACTGGCCGAGTACCGCAACCGCGGCGCGGGGGCGGCGGTCACCGCGGACCGGCCGCAGCTGAGCGACGCCGCCGCGCGGTCGTACACCGTCACCGACTACCTCAAGGGCGCGGACGGCTGGGCGCCGCACGCCCGCCGCTGAGGCACCCGGCCTTCCAGGACCGGACACCGGACCCACACACCTTCATATCTCCGCTGGATCCAGAAGAAGAGAGCCGACCAATGAAGAGCAGCATCCGCAGAAGCAGGCGCGTCGCCACAGCCGTCGCCCTGGGTTCCGTCCTCGCGCTGACCGCCACCGCCTGCGGTGACGACGGCAGCGGCTCGGGCGGCGACAAGGGCGCCGAGGGCAGCGGCAAGGGCAAGATCGTCTTCTGGGACAACAACGGCGGTGTCCGCACCGACATCTGGAAGGAGGTCATCGCCGACTTCGAGAAGGCGAACCCCAGCATCGACGTCGAGTACGTCGGGATCCCCTCCACCGAGTACCAGTCGAAGGTCGACACCGCCATCCAGGGCGGCGGTCTGCCGGACGTCGGCGGTGTCGGCGCGGCGATGATCGCGTCCTTCTCCGCGCAGAACGCGCTGGACCCGCTGGACGGCCGGCTCTCCAAGTCGTCCTTGAACGGCAAGATCAACGAGAACATGATCAAGTCGCTGAAGGCCGCCGGCGGCAGGGACGACACGCTCTACTCGATCCCCACCTCCGCCAACAACGGCGTCCTCTACTACCGCACCGACCTGTTCAAGAGCGCGGGCCTCAAAGCGCCGACGACCTGGGACGACTTCTACGCGGCCGCGGACAAGCTCACCAAGGCGAGCAAGAACGAGTTCGGATACACCATCCGAGGCGGCGCCGGTTCCATCGCCCAGGCACTGGACGCGATGTACGGGCAGTCCGGCATCACCTCGTTCTGGGACGCGAGCGGTGAGAAGACCACCGTCAACGACCCGAAGAACATCGCGGGGCTGGAGAAGTACGCGAAGCTCTACAAGAAGGTCACCCCGGCCGCCGACCTGAACAACGACTTCACCAAGATGGTCGCGCAGTGGGACTCCGGCACGATCGGGATGCTCAACCACAACCTGGGTTCCTACCAGGACCATGTGAAGGCGCTCGGCGTGGGCAAGTTCCGGGGCATTCCCCAGCCGACCGGGCCCGGTGGCAAGCGGGTCCAGGTGTCCAACCCGGTGGACGGGCTCGGACTGTTCAAGAGCTCCAAGAACAAGGAAGCCGCCTGGAAGTTCATCGAGTTCGCCAGCTCCCACGAGGAGAGCTCGAAGTTCAACGAGTCGGCCGGCCAGGTTCCCGCCAACCTGGACGCGGCGAAGGACGCGTGGATAGCCAAGGCCGAGCCGACCAAACTGGCCGCGGCCGCGCTGACCGACGGTTCCACGACGATCGTGCAGCTGCCGTACTACCTGCCGGACTGGAACACGATCTCCAAGTCGGACAACGAGCCGAATTTCCAGAAGGTGCTCCTCGGCAAGATGAGCGCGAAGGAATTCCTGGACACGCTGGCCGACCAGCTGAACACGGCTCAGGCCGAGTGGAACGAGCAGAAGGCCTGATTCCCTGGGCTCCGCCGTGGGACGGCCCGGCCCGTTGCAGGCTGCGGGCCGTCCCCGGCTGGGCGCGCAGTTCCCCGCGCCCCTTGAGTCAGGACACTCACCTCTGTCGAAAGGTGCACCCCCGTGTCCCTCACACGTAGACAAGTCGCTTCAGCGGCTCTTGCCGCTCTGCCGCTCGCCGCCGCGACCGGCACCGCCCACGCCGCGCAGCGCTCCCGCACGCTCTACATAGCCGGTGACTCCACCGCCGCACAGAAGTACGCCCCCGCCGCGCCCGAGACCGGGTGGGGCATGGCACTCCCGTTCTTCCTGCACGGCGACCGGCCCGTCGCCAACCACGCCGTGAACGGCCGGAGTTCGAAGAGCTTCATCGACGAGGGACGGCTCGACGTCATCCTCGGCGCGATCCGGCCCGGTGACGTCCTGGTCATCCAGTTCGCGCACAACGACGAGAAGGCGGACGACCCGACTCGTTACACCGAGCCCTGGACGACGTACCAGGACCATCTGCGCCAGTACGTCGACGGAGCCCGGGCCCGTGGCGCCCGGCCGGTGCTCGCCACGCCCGTCGAACGCAGAAAGTTCGACACGAGCGGCAACGCCGTGCCGACCCACGGCGACTATCCGGCGGCGATGCGCGCGCTCGCCCAGCGGGAGCAGGTCGCGCTGCTCGACATCCAGGCCCTGTCCCTCGCGCTGTGGCAGGAGCTGGGGGTCGAGGAGACGAAGACGTACTTCAACTGGACCGCGACCGAGCAGGACAACACGCACTTCAACCCGCCCGGCGCGATCGCCGTGGCCCGGTTGGTGGCCCGGGAACTGCTGCGTACCCGGGTACTGAGCACGCAGGACGTCCGCCGTCTGCACGACGAGATCCCGGCGTCCTGGATCACCTGGCCGCAGGCCGCCGCGTAACCACCCTCATCCGGAAGAGAGAGCCGCACAGTGAACACACAGAGATGGCATGGGCATGCCACACGCCTCGCTCTAGTCGGCTGCACCGCCCTCGCCCTGACGGCCACCGGTCCCGCCGCCCAGGCCCAGCCCCGTGACCCGGCCCGGGGAACGCTCGCCGCGAACGACGGCTGGGCCTCGTACGGGACCGGGACCACCGGCGGTGCCACCGCCGACGCCGACCACGTCTACACCGTGACCACCTGGGCCGAGTTCAAGGCCGCCCTGGCCGCCGGGGGCAGCGCACCGAAGATCATCAAGGTGCGGGGGACCATCGACGCGGTGTCGGAGGGCTGCGCCGCGCTCGCCGCGCCCGGCTACGACTTCGACGCCTACCTGGAGAAGTACGCGCCCGAGAAGTGGGGCCTGGACACCGACCTGAGCGCCGAGCCCGCCGACAGCCCCGAGGGCCTGCGCAGGGTCTCCGCCGCCAACCAGGACCAGACCATCAAGGCGAACGTCCCGGCCAACACCACGATCATCGGGGTGGGGAAGAACGCCGGCTTCAAGGGCGCCAGCCTCCAGATCAGGGCCGTGGACAACGTCATCGTCCGCAACCTCACCTTCGAGAGCCCCATCGACTGCTTCCCGCAGTGGGACCCGACGGACGGCTCCACCGGCAACTGGAACTCCGAGTACGACACCACCGTCGTCTACGGCTCCACCCATGTGTGGCTGGACCACAACACGTTCACCGACGGCACCCACCCCGACAGCGCGGCGCCCACCTACTTCGGGATGCTCTACCAGCAGCACGACGGTGAACTGGACATCGTCCGCGGCGCCGACTACGTCACCGCCTCCTGGAACGTCTTCACCGAGCACGACAAGACGATCCTGATCGGCAACAGCGACAGCGAGTCCACCGCGGCGGGCGACCGGGGCCACCTCAAGGTCACCTTCCACCACAACCTGTTCTCGAAGCTGGTCGAGCGCGCGCCCCGGGTCCGCTTCGGCCAGGTCGACTCGTACAACAACCACTTCGTGGCGGACTCCGGCTACGCCTACAGCTACGGCATCGGCAAGGAGTCCCAACTCGTCGCCGAGCACAACGCGTTCACGCTGCCCACCGGCGTCAGCGCGGCGAAGGTCCTCAAGCGGTGGAACGTGTCGCCGGTCACCGCCGCCGACAACTACGTCAACGGCAAGCCCGTCGACCTGATCGCCGTGCACAACGCGGAGCTCCCCGGCGAGGCCGTCCCGTCCGGCGCGGGCTGGAAGCCGACCCTGCGCACCAAGGTCGACCGGGCGGAGGCGGTGCCCCGGATCGTCAACTGCTCGGCCGGCGCCGGCCGACTGCGCTGACGCAGCCCCGCCCCGTCCCCTTCGGGCCGCACCCGCGTACGGCGCGAAGGGGACGGGGCGGGGGTGTCCGCCCGCAGCGGTTGTCGCGTCAACACCGCCCCGCACCCCAAGAAACCGATTCCGCGACGTTCCGAGGACGGACACCCCCGACCCGGCCCCGACCCACCCCCGAACCGCAGGCACCACGCGAGGAAACACCGAGTCACTCTGCCGCACATCCAAGGAGCCCCCGTATGCCCTCGCACCTTCCCCAACTCCCCTTGACCAGAAGGGGACTGCTGTTCGCGAGCGCCGGGGCCGGCGCCGCGCTCACCCTCGGACCGGCCCCCGCGCGGGCCGGCACGCGCCCCTTCGGCCGGTACGGGTCGCCCGCGGCCCGCCTCACCCCGGGGACCCTGTACGTCGACCCGCACGGCCGCGGCGACTTCACCTCCGTGCAGGCCGCCGTGACCGCCGCGACCGGTAGCGGCCGGACCTTGGTCCTCGCACCGGGCGTCTACCGGGAGACGGTCGCCGTCGACGCCACCCGGACGGAGGCGACCTGGATCGGCGCCTCCCAGGACCCCCGGGACGTGGTGATCGTGTACGACAACGCGGCCGGCACCCCCAAGCCGGGCGGCGGCACCTACGGCACCACCGGATCGGCCACCACGACCGTGCAGGCGGACGGCTTCACCGCCCGCTGGATCACCTTCGCCAACGACTGGCTGCGCGCCGATCACCCCGGCATCACCGGCACCCAGGCCGTCGCCATCAAGGTGCAGGGCGACCGCTCGGCCTTCCACCACTGCCGTTTCCTCGGCCACCAGGACACCCTGTACGCCGACTCCCTGTCCCTGTCCGTCTTCGCCCGCCAGTACTACGCCCACTGCTACGTCGAGGGCGATGTCGACTTCGTCTTCGGCCGGGCGACCGCCGTCTACGAGAACTGCCACTTCCGCACCCTGAACCGCACCGACCTGGCGGCCGCCCCCTACGGCTTCGTCTTCGCACCCTCGACAGCGGGCGCCAACCCGCGCGGCTACCTGGTCGTCCGCGGCCGGGTCAGCAGCGAGGCCCCGGACGCCCACTACAAGCTGGCCCGCCCGTGGGTGCCCAGTTCCGACACCACCGCCCGCCCCTCGCTCACCGTGCGGAACACCTGGCTGGGCCACGGCATCGACGCGACCGCGCCCTACGCCAACATGTCGGACAGCTTCCCGTGGCAGAGCCAGCGGTTCGCCGAGTACCGCAACACCGGCCCCGGCGCCGAGATCCCGGTCCCCGCGAACCGTCCCCAACTCACCACCCAACAGGCCCGGTCGGCGACCCGTACCGCCTACCTGGGCGACTGGCAGCCATGGAAGCGGGGATGCTGACATGCACCGGCGCACCCTCCTGACAGGACTGACCGCGGGCGTGCTCGCCACCGCTCCCGTCGCCTCCGCCTCCGCCTCCGCCTCTGCCTCCGTCTCCGGCCGCCGGGTCCTGCACGTGCGGCCCGGCGAGTCCGTGCAGGCGGCGGTCGACGCGGTGCCGGGGCCCGGCTGGACGATCGTCGTGCACCCGGGGACGTACCGCGAAGTCGTCACCGTCGCCCCCGACAAGGCGCGGCTGACCCTGCGCGGCGCCACCCGCGACCCGCGTGACGTCGTCATCGTCTACGACAACGCGAACGGCACCAAGAAGCCCGACGGCACCACCTACGGCACGGCCGGCTCCGCCACCTTCACCTCGGCGGCCCCCGGGCTGAGGGTCCGCGACCTCACCCTCGCCAACGACTGGCTGCGCGCCGACCACCCCGAGATCACCGGCACCCAGGCGGTGGCCGCGTACACCTACGGCGACCGCACCCACTTCGAGAACGTGCGCCTGCTCGCCCACCAGGACACCCTCTTCGTCGAGACGACCGCGCTGGACGTCTTCGACCGGCAGTACTTCCACCGCTGCCACATCGAGGGCGACGTCGACTTCGTCTTCGGGCGGGCGACCGCCGTCTTCGAGGACTGCCACTTCCACACGCTGCGACGGGACGTCGACTTCACCCCCAAGGGCATGGTCTTCGCCCCCTCCACGGCCCGCGCCAACCCGCACGGCATCCTGGTGCTCGGCTCCCGGATCACCTCCGGCGCCGAGGACGGAGCGTACAAACTGGCCCGGCCCTGGGTGCCGACGTACGAGACGACCGCCTGGCCGTCCCTCGTCGTACGCGACACCCGGATCGGTCCCGGGATCGACGCGGCGGCCCCGTACACCAACATGCGGGAGGCCTACCCCTGGCAGACCATGCGGTTTCGGGAGTACCGCAACACCGGCCCGGGAGCGGAGATCACCGTGCCGGAGAACCGGCCCCAACTCGGCCGCGGGGAAGCCCGGTCGCACACCAGGTCGGCCTACCTCGGTGACTGGCGGCCCCGTGCGTAGGGCCCTCGGCGCCCTGCTGGCCTGCGCGTTCCTGCTCCTTCCGACCGAGGCCTCCGCCTCCACCTCCGCCGCCCGCACCCCCGTCGGCTGGGCCGCCACGGGCACCGGCACCACCGGCGGGGCGGGCGGCACCACCTGGACGGTGCGCACCCGCGCCGAACTCAAGGAGGCACTGGCCAACGAAGGGGAACCCGGCGCACCCAAGGTGATCCGGGTCGTCGGCGCCGTCAACGGACATGAGGCGGACGACGGTTCGCTGCTCGGCGAGCAGGACTACGCGCCCGGGTACGACCTCGCGAAGTACATGTCCTGCTTCGGTGCGGACGGCAGCACCTGGTCCGACACCCGCCACGACTACTGCAGACAGCAGCGCACCCTGCGGCAGACCGGGTCGAACAAGGAGAAGGCGCAGATCCAGCTGACCGTGCCGAGCAACACCACACTCGTCGGTGTCGGCGGCGACGCGCGGCTCCTGGGGGTGTTCCTGACGGTCAAAACGGGCACGAACATCATCGTCCGCAACCTCCGTCTTGAGGCCCCCGTCGACCACTTCACCAGTTGGTCCCCGGACGACGGCACCCGAGGCAGCTGGAACGCCCGCTTCGACGCGATGACGGTGATCACCGGGAAGAACATCTGGGTCGACCACTGCACCTTCACCGACGGCCGCTTCCCGGACCGCGCGGCACCCCTCGGCTTCCACGGGGAGCACGTCCAACGGCACGACGGGCTGCTGGACATCGAGGACGGCTCCGACTTCGTCACCGTCTCCGACAGCCGCTTCACCGACCACGACAAGGCGCTCCTCATCGGCTCGGGGGACGGGCGCGGCGACCGGGACCGCGGGCACCTCAAGGTCACCTTCGCCCGCAACCTCTTCACCGACATCGTGCAGCGCGGGCCCCGGGTCCGCTTCGGACAGGTGCACGTCGTCAACAACGTCTACCGGGGGCGGGCCGCCGACACCTTCTACGCGCTCGGCGTCGGCGTGGAGTCGGCCATCTTCTCCGAGCGCAACGTCTTCACCTACCCGAAGGGCTCCCCGGCCCTCGCGGTCGCGGCCTACGGCGGTGAGCGCTTCCGGGACACCGGCTCCTGGCTCAACGGCCGCCCCGCCCGCCTGAACACCGTCGCCGGCGGACTCGGCTTGAGCAGGGACATCGGCTGGGATCCCGCCCACACCTACGCCTACCGGCCGTTCACGTCCCGGTCGGCGGTCGAGCACTACGTCCTGACCCACGCCGGAGCCGGGAGGCAGTATGAGTGAGTTCGGTCGCCGGACCTTCGTCGCGTCAGCCGCGGCGGCCGCGTTCCTCGCCGGCGCCCCGGGAAGCTCCGAAGCCGCCGACCTGGTGGCCGGAAACCTCCCCGACTTCCACCCGGCGTTGAAGGACGAGCTGACCTTTCCCCTCGCCTGGGGCACCTCACCGATCCGCGACTTCCGTGCCTGGCGGCGCGCCGCCCGTTCCACCGTCGAGGAGCACCTCCTCGTCGACCGGCAGCACGGGACGCCGTACGCGCCGGAGTTCACCCCGGGCCCCCCAGGCGACAGTTGCACGAGGGAGCTGGTCACGGTCTCCCTCACCCGCTTCGAACGCGTCCGCGGGACCCTGCTCACCCCGGACGGCCCCGGGCCCTTCCCCGCCGTTCTGCTCCTCCACGACCACGGGGCCAGGTTCGACATCGGCAAGGAGAAACTCGTCCGCCCCTGGTACGACGACACGCGCCTCGCCTCCGCGCAGGCGTGGGCGGACAGGTACTTCAGCGGACGCTTCGTCGGCGACGAACTGGCCAGGCGCGGATACGTGGTCCTCTGCCTGGACGCGCTCGGCTGGGGCGACCGCGGCCCGCTCGCCTACGACCAGCAGCAGGCCCTCGCCTCCAACTTCTACAACCTCGGCTCCTCCCTCGCCGGACTCATGGCCCGCGAGGACGCCCGCGCCGCGGCCTTCCTGGCCGGCCTCGCCCGCGTGGACGCCCGCAGGGTCGCGGCCGTCGGGTTCTCCATGGGCGCCTTCCGGGCCTGGCAGACGGCCGCGCTCAGCGACGACATCGCGGCCGCCGCCTCCGTCTGCTGGATGACCGGCCTGAAGGACATGATGGTGCCCGGCAACAACACGCTGCGCGGACAGTCGTCGTACTACATGCTGCACCCCGGGCTCGCCCGGCACCTCGACATCCCCGACGTGGCGAGCATCGCCGCCCCCAGGCCGATGCTCTTCCTCAACGGCGCCCAGGACACCCTCTTCACCGCCGACGGCATACGGGTGGCCCACGACAAACTCCGCGCCGTCTGGCGTTCCCGCCACGCCGAGGAGCGGTTGCGTCTGAAGACCTGGCCCGACCTCGGCCACGTCTTCGTCGACCGCATGCAGGACGAGGTCTTCAGTTGGCTCGACTCCGTCCTGTGAACCGTCCCCCCACCCGCACGAGAAAAGGACCCGCTCTCCATGTCTCGTCGTACCGTTTCCCTGGCCGTCGCCGCACTCGCGTTCGGCGCCGGCCTCGCCGTACTCCCCACCCAGGCCCAGGCCGCGACCGTGGTCGTCAGCAACTCGACCGACCTGTCCAACGCCATCAAGAACGCCACCGCGGGCACCGTCATCCAGGTCCGCGGCGGCACCTACTACCCGACGGCCACGCTCCAGTCGACGGCCAACGGCACCTCGTCCGCGCCCATCACGCTGACCGCGTACGGCTCGGAGACGGTGAAGATCGACGGCTCCTCGCTGCCCGACGGCGACTGGATCTTCAAGCTCACCGCGGACTACTGGAACGTCTCCGCCATCACCTTCCAGAACTCCCCGGACAGCGCGGTCGTCTGCCAGTCCTGCACAGGCACCAACTGGAACAACATCAAGACCATCAACGGCGGCGACTCCGGCTTCACCCTCACCGGCGACGGCACGGTCAACAACACCGTGAAGAACATCGACAGTTACGGCAACTACGACGCCGCGGGCCACGGTGAGAACGCCGACGGCGTCGCCGTGAAGTTCGGCTCCGGCACCGGCAACCTGATCACCGGGGCCCGCCTCTACAACAACTCCGACGACGGCCTGGACTTCTGGTCGTTCTCCTCACCGGTCACCGTGGAACACACCTGGGCCATGGGCAACGGCAGGAACCGCTGGTCCGACTCCGCCTTCGCGGGCGACGGCAACGGCTACAAGCTGGGCGGTGACGGCGAGGTCGTCGCCCACGTCATCAACAACTCGGCCGCCTGGGACAACGCGGGCAACGGCTTCACCGAGAACTCCAACAAGGGCGCCATCGTCATCAACCGCACCACCGCCTACGCCAACGCCAAATGGGGTTACTACTTCGCCACCGGCGCGGCCCGCCTCGGCAAGAACCTGGCCGTGAGCAACGGCGGCGGCTCGGTGAGCAAGGGCTCCTCGGTGGTCTCCTCCGGCAACAACTGGGACTCCGGCGTCGCCACGCCCGCCTTCAGGTCGACGGACGCGAGCAGCACGTACAACGCCCGCAGTTCGAGCGGCACGCTGCCCGCGACGACGTTCTTGACCACGGGCTCGACGACGATCGGGGCGACGATGAACTGAGGTGGGGTGGGCTCACAGTGATCACGGAGTGCCAGGTCGGTGTGCTCGCCACATCATCGTCGCCTGACCGAAGGGCCACTCCTCAGCCCGCGTCCCCCCACACGGCTTGCAGATCCTCACACCGGACGGTGATCGACGCGTCGGTGAGCGCGATCTCGTGCAGGCAACCGCCCTCCTCGTCGGAAGGATCTCGTCGAGGAGGACGGTGTCGACGCTCATCCAGTCGATGGAGTGTTCCTGGTCGATGGAGAAGTGCGTCACCCCCGAGTACCTGCAGCTCGGCCAGGTAGGCACTCGGGTCTACGTAGAACCCGCCATCGTCCCAGACGGCCGTGACGTACTTCATGTGCAACCTTCCGCGGCGAGAGGCGGTCGCCTCCAATTGTCTCCGGTGATGTCCTCGGTCCCCTTGGGCCCGATGCGACCGACCTTCCGCAGCTCGTAGACCACCCGCTCGCCCAGACCGTCCAGGGCCTCGATGGGCGTGGTCAGCGCCCTCCTCAGATCGATGGTGCCCTGTTGCCGACCCTAGGAGAGGCAGGTCAACGGATGGCCAACCCCGGTTCATGGGCGGGCAATACCCCCACCACGGGTTGCGTATCGATCGGATAACAGGGCTCGCGTCGAGCGTGTGATGCGCGTAGACAAAGCCCTGACCTGGGGAATCAATCACCCATCAGATCCGGAGATCCCATGCGGAAGTCCCTCAAAGCGGCCGCCGTCGGCGCCGCCTGTGTCGTCGCCGGTGGTGCCCTGTACGGCGCCGGCGCGGCCACCGCCGGTCAGTCCACGGCGAACTCCACCCACGAGCCCTACAACATCGGGCTGTTGGTCAAGGACATCGACACCTACTACGGCACCGCGGCCGACACGAACGGCGTCTACCAGGCGTCACCGGACAGCCCGTACGCCAAGGATCTCGCGCGGATCGACGCCGCCGCGAGAAAGTACCTCGACCAGGCGGCGCGCAAGGCCCACCACAGGGGCGAGAAGCCCGCGGTCGTCTTCGACATCGACGACACGCTGCTGCTCAGTCTCGACTACGAGAAGCGCTACAACTACACCTACAACTCGGCCACTTGGGCGGCCTATGTCAACAAGGCCGACCGCCCGGCGGTCTTCGGCAGCGCCGAGCTCGTGCGGTACGCCGAGAAGAAGGGCGTCGAGGTGTTCTACAACTCGGGCCTGAGCGAGGCGCAGCGCACGGCCGCCGTCGAGAACCTGAAGAAGATCGGCGCCGACAGCAACCTCGACGCCGATCACATGTTCCTGAAGAACACCGCCAACCCGCCGTCCTACCTGAGCGGTTGTGCCACTCCGGGCGCCTGGACCTGCACCACCGTGCAGTACAAGTCCGGCACCCGGAAGCACATAGAGAAGGACCTCGGGTACGAGGTCGTCGCCAACTTCGGCGACCAGTACTCCGATCTCGACGGCGGCTACGCCGACCGGACGTACAAGCTGCCGAACCCGACGTACTTCGTCAGCTGACCCGGCGTACCGGCTGCACCGACTCCAGCGTCGGCACCACCGGCTTGATCGTGCCGTCCGGCGCGAACTCCATGCGGTCGATGGTGGTTTCGCGGTGCATGCCGTCGCCGCCCGGCTTTCCGGGGCCGTTCAGGGCGAACCGGTGGTAGACGACATACCAGTCGTCGGTGCCGGGGACGTTCACCACGGAGTGGTGGCCGGTGCCGAGGATGCCGTACTCGGCCCGCTTGGACAGGATCGTCCCCCGCTTGGTCCACGGGCCGAGCGGGGACGGTCCGGTCGCGTAGGCGACGTGGTAGTTCTCGCTGCGGGTGTCGTCCTCGGACCACATGAAGTAGTACGTGCCCTTCCGCTTGATCACGAAGGATCCCTCACGGAAGTTGTCCGGCGTGATGTCCTGCACCTTCGCCGCGTCGTAGGACACCATGTCGTCGTTCAGCGGCACCACGTACCCGTGCCCGTTGCCCCAGTAGAGGTACGACTGGCCGTCGTCGTCGGTGAAGACCGCCGGGTCGATCATCTGGCCGCTCAGTGAACCGCCCTTCGCCACCAGGGGTTTGCCCAGGGCGTCCTTGAAGGGACCGGCGGGGGAGTCGGCCACCGCCACGCCGATCTGCTGCTCGGCGCAGAAGTAGAAGTAGTACTTTCCGTCGCGTTCGGCGATCGCCGGCGCCCACGCGTTCTTGTCCGCCCAGGCCACGTCGGGCCCGAGGTCCAGGATCACGCCGTGGTCCTTCCAGTGGACCAGGTCCTTCGAGGAGTACGCCTTGAACCGGGTCCCGCTCCAGCCCTGGAAGCCGTCCGTCGTCGGATAGATCCAGTACTCGCCGTTCAGGTAGTGCACGTCCGGGTCGGCGTTGAGGCCGGGCAGGGTCGGGCTGCCGGTGCGGACCGCCTCGACGGTCCAGGTGCGCTTCGTGCCGTCCGCGCCCGTCACGGTGTACGTCTGCGGTGTGCGGAAGTCCCGGCGGGTGCCGGACCTCGGGTTGACCGTCGCACCCTCGCCCACCCACAGTTTCGGAGCCAGGTGCCGCAGATCCGTGCCGGGTTCCATCGGCAGCACGGCCTTCGACGCGGCCTCCGTGACGATCGCGTATCCCTTCTGGCCCGTCACGGTCGCGTCCACGACCGACGTGGGGCTCGCCGGGTACGCGGCCAGCAGCCGGTCGTACTCCTGCTGCGTCACCGGGAGGACGGTGCCGTGCCGGGGGCTCGCGGGCAGCTGGTAGTTGGTGGACGGGGTCCACTTGCCCGAGTCGAGGTCGGTGGTCTCGAAGGGGACGTAGCCCCGGCCGCCGTACTCGTCGATGAAGAGGTACCACTTCTTCTCGGTGTTGGACTTGAAGACCGTCGGGCCCTCACCGCGGTCCATCGCACCGTTGCCGATGCAGTCCGCGACCAGGTCGTACCTGGTCGACGTCAGGCTGGTCGACTTCTCCCCGGTGATGAACTTGGCGCACGGCGAGCTGGAGGTCGGGTCCCGCTCGTCCTTGGTGTAGCGGTAGTAGGTGTCCTTGTCCTTCACGACCGTCGAGTCGATGACCGAGTAGCCCGGGTCGTCCCAGACCTTCGGCTCGCTGAAGGCACGGAAGTCCTTCGTGGTCGCGTAGAGCATCTTGTTGTACGTCGATCCCTTGTGGTCGGGATCGTCGTCGGCGTACAGCTTCGACGCCCAGAAGACGACGTACTCACCGAGGGAGTCGTCCCAGTAGGCCTCCGGTGCCCAGGTGTTGCCCGCGCTGTCGGGGGCGACCTTCACCAGGCGCTGGTCCGTCCAGTGGACCAGGTCCGTGGACTCCCACACCATGATCGACTTGCTGCCGTGCCGCTGGACGTCGTCCCAGCTGCCGCTGCTGTTCTGGTACATCCTGAGGTCGGTGGCGATCAGGAAGAACTTGTCGCCCTTGGGGGAGCGGATGACGAACGGGTCGCGCAGCCCCTTCTCCCCGATGGTGGACGTCAGGACCGGCTTGCCCGCGTTCAGTTCCCGCCAGTGCAGGGGGTCGTTGCCGCGGCTGAGGGCGTAGCGGATCTGCTCCCCGTCGGCGGTGCCCTCGCCGGTGAAGTAGGTGAACAGGTACCCGGCGTACTTGGGTTGCTTCACGGGCGATGCTCCTGAATAGGTGGCGCCGGGGGGTATCGCGAGGAGGGAGAGGAGAAGCGCCAGGAAGGGGACCAGGAAAGTGCGGGCGGTACGGCGTCTGGGGGGTCGCATGACACATCCTGTGGGACTGTGGGGGTTTCTGTTGAGTCAACGTGCCCTCGGAGTGTCATAGGAGTGCCACAGCGCGTCAATCGATGCGGGCGAGACCACAGCGATCGAAACTTTCGATCGTTTTCGTGGGGCGGCGGCAACCTTTCGGTCAGTGGCGGCGACCAGGTCCCAGAAACGGGCCGGGGCGGCCCCTCCGGCCCGTTTCGCCCCGCCCACCAGGAAAGGAACGCTTCGTGCGTCATGGCACCGGACGTCACCGCAGGACCCGGACCCTCCCGATCGCCGCGACCGTGGCCGTCGCCGCGGGGGCGGGCGGCGTCTACCTCGGCCTCTCGGGCGTCGGAGCGCAGGCCGCCACGACGACGGTCACCGTGTCCACCACCGCGCAGCTGGAGTCGGCGGTCAGGGACGCGGCCGCCGGTACCGTCATCCAGGTCCGCCAGGGCACGTACTTCCCGAAGGCCACCCTCGAGTCCACCGCCGACGGCACCGCCTCGGCCCGGATCACGCTGCGGGCGTACGGCACCGAGAAGGTGCGGATCGACGGGTCCATGCTGCCCGACGGCTCCTGGCTGGCCGGGATCCACGGCGACTACTGGACCGTCCAGAACCTCACCTTCCAGAACTCCCCGGCGCAGGGCTTCGTGGCCACGTCCTCCGTGGGCGGTGTCTTCAGGAACCTGGTCACCGCCGACAACGGCGACTCCGGCTTCACGCTGCGCGGCGACGGCACGACCGGCAACCTCGTGCAGAACCTGGACAGCCACGGCAACTACGACCCCGCGGGGCACGGGCAGAACGCCGACGGGATCGCCGTGAAGTTCGGCTCCGGCACCGGCAACCGGATCACCGGGGCACGGCTGTACGACAACTCCGACGACGGCCTCGACCTGTGGCAGTTCTCCTCGCCGGTCACCGTCGAGCACACCTGGGCCTTCGGCAACGGCCGCGACCGGTGGGGTGACACCGCGTTCGAGGGCAACGGGAACGGGTTCAAGCTGGGCGGCGGGGGCGTGACCGTCGCGCATGTCGTCAACCACAACGCGGCCTGGGACAACGCCTCGCACGGGTTCACCGACAACTCCAACCCGGGCGCGATCGTGCTCAACCGGAACACGGCCTACGCCAACGCCGAGGCGGGGTTCTCCTTCGCCACGGGCAAGGCCCGGCTCGCCCGGAACCTCGCGGTGAGCAACAAGGGCGGCCTGTCGGAGCTGACGTCGGCCACCGTCTCCGCGGCGAACAACTGGGACAGCGGCGTCAGCACCCCCGCCTTCAGGTCGACCGACGCGACGGCGGCGTACGGTGCCCGGGGCCGGAACGGGGCCCTGCCGCCCCTCACGTTTCTGACCACCGGGTCGACCACCATCGGTGCCGCCATGGACTGAGTTCGGTCCGCAGCAGTCCGAAACGCCCCCGCCACCTTTTTCAGGAGTCGCCCTCGTCGCCTTCGTGGGCGGCGAAGTCGCCGGTCACGGCACGGTGCCCGCCGCCCGCGGTGCCGGTGACCGAGTAGCCGTCGTCCTTCGCGTCCCGGCCGCCGCGGTCGTGGTCGTACTGGCCCGCGAACACCCACTCGCCCGGCCACACCGTACGACCCGGCTTGAGCACCCAGGTGTAGACGAGGAAGCCGTCCTGCTCGGCGACCGTCGCCGTGAAGTCGTCCTCGGGCGCGGAACGCCAGGCGCCGGCCGAGGTGACCCCGCCGGTCTGTCTGACCTTCAACCGGACGGTGAGCGCGGTGAGTTTCTCGCTCGTCTTCAGGGTGACGTTGCTCTGCGCCCAGAACTCGTTGCTGTGCGGGTCCACCGAACCGTCCGACCACAGCGGGCCGTCCTCGGGGCCCGAGCCCGAGCCGGCGGAGGCCGTCGCAGTCGACGGCGGCGCGGTCGCGGTGGAACTCGGCGCGTGCGTGGGTGACTTGCTCGGCGCGTCGGGCTCCCGTGTGGGACTCGGTGTCGGATCCGCCGGCGGGGCGGGCGCGCGGCTCGTCGCGTCCGGGGAGGGGGTGGGCGTCGGCGACACGTCGACCGCCTGAGGGGGAGCCTCGTCCTTGACCGCGGAGGCGACCGCGTAACCGCCGACGCCGAGCACGCACGCGACCGCGGCGGTGGCGCCGACCACCCGCACCCAGCCCGACACCGGCGGCCGGGTCACCCGGTGGTCCGCGCGGGCCTGTTCGGTCATCCCGCGCTCGACCCGGGCCAGGATGCGCGCGCGGTCGGGCTCGTGTGCCCCGGCCGCCTGGTGCAGCCGAGCGCGCAGCTCGTCGTGCACGTCCCGCCGCATCGTCATCGGTCCCTTCCTCCGGCGTCACCGGTGCGCACCATCGCCGCGCGCACCTGCCGCGGAGCTGCCGGTGTCCCGAGCAACCGCTGTAGTTCGGCCATTCCCTTGGAGGTCTGGCTCTTCACCGTACCGACCGAGACGCCCAGGGTGAGCGCGGTGTCCTTCTCCGAGAGGTCGAAGGCGTGCCGCAGCACCACGCAGGCGCGTTTGCGGAACGGGAGCCCCCGCAGCGCCTCCTGCACGTCGACCACGCCCGCCACGTCCGGGTTCTCGGTCTTCTCCTCGCGCTGCGACCAGAACAGCGCGACGCGTCGCCGCTCCCTGACGGCACTGCGGATGCGGGT
This sequence comes from Streptomyces sp. NPDC005263, assembly GCF_042872365.1. Taxonomy (NCBI): domain Bacteria; kingdom Bacillati; phylum Actinomycetota; class Actinomycetes; order Kitasatosporales; family Streptomycetaceae; genus Streptomyces; species Streptomyces sp. NPDC005263. The sequence continues at coordinate 97,803 of NZ_JBIAKJ010000009.1, forward strand.
GCGGGCCAGGTTGGCGACGACACCGCGCGCATAGGCCGCCGGGTGGTCGGCCGCGCGCACCCGGTCCCAGCGGTGCCACAACGCCAGCAGGGCGTCCGCCGCCAGGTCGTCGGCGGCGTCCGCCTCACCGGTCAGCAGATGTGCGAGACGGGACAGTTCGGCGTAGTGACGCTCGAAGAAGGCGTGGAACTCCACGGAGGCTGCGTCGTCGACGACTGTGCCCACGGGCGACCTCTCCTCACGGCGGCTCGGGCATCCGGCAGACGGATGACGGTGTGCGTGTCATGTGAATGACATGCGATCATCCGGCGTTCGGCCGGTTCGGGATCCGGAAGCGTAGCAGTGATCGTATACATGGCTCGTACGAGTCTTCGAACGCCGTTTGGCGGCGCGACCCTGATTCCGTAACACGGAGAAAACCCGAAACCGGTTCAACGAAGGAACAATCCAGCCAGCATCCGCGCACCGATCATTCAGGCATCAAGGAGCAACGACCATGTCCGTGACACAGCGGCCGGCCGACCGGCCGAGTGGCCCGCCACCAGGGGCGAACAGCGTCGACCGGTTCTTCAGAATCACCGAGCGGGAGTCCACCCTCGGCCGGGAGATACGCGGCGGCCTCGCCACCTTCTTCACGATGGCCTACATCCTTGTCCTGAATCCCATCATCCTCGGCAGCGCGAAGGACAAGTTCGGCCACCAGCTGGACGCCGTCCAACTGACCACCGCCACCGCCCTGGTGGCCGCGGTGATGACGATCATCATGGGCGTCGGCGGCAACCTCCCCCTCGCGCTCGCGGCCGGCCTCGGACTGAACGCGGTCGTCGCCTTCCAGATCGCCCCGCTGATGAGCTGGGACGACGCGATGGGCCTCATCGTCCTCGAAGGCCTGCTCATCTGCGTGTTGGTGGTGACCGGGCTGCGCGAGGCCGTGATGCGCGCCATCCCGCAGTCGCTGAAGCAGGCGATCAGCGTCGGCATCGGTCTGTTCATCGCCTTCATCGGCTTCGTCGACGCCGGGTTCGTCAGCCGGATCCCCGACGTGGCGGGCACCACCGTCCCGGTCCAGCTCGGCTCCACGGGCACCCTCACCGGGTGGCCGGTCCTGGTCTTCTGTCTCGGGGTGCTGCTGACCATCGGACTGCTCGCCCGCAAGGTCAAGGGCGCCATCCTCATCAGCATCGTGACCATGACGGTCGTCGCGATCGTCATCGACTCGGTCGCCGACATCAAGACCTGGGGCCTGACCACGCCGAAGATCCCGGACGACGTGGTCGCCTCGCCCGACTTCGGTCTCGTCGGCCACTTCAGTCTGTTCGGCGCCTTCGGTCAGACCAGCGCCATCACCGTCGTCCTGCTGGTCTTCACGCTGATCCTGTCCGACTTCTTCGACACCATGGGCACGGTGGTCGGCATCAGCGCCGAGGCCGGACTGCTGGACGATCAGGGCAGGGTGCCCAACCTCGGGCGGGTGCTGCTCATCGACGGCGCGGCGGCGGTCGCGGGCGGCGCGGCCTCGTCCTCCTCCGCCACCTCCTACATCGAGTCGGCGGCCGGTGTCGGCGAGGGCTCACGCACCGGCTTCTCCAACCTCGTCACCGGCGGCCTGTTCGCCCTGGCCCTGTTCCTGACCCCGCTGCTGACGATCGTCCCGCTCCAGGCGGCGGCCCCGGCCCTGGTCGCCGTCGGCTTCCTGATGATGACCCAGGTCAAGAACATCGACTGGGACCGGTACGAGATCGCCGTCCCGGCGTTCCTGACGATCGCAGTGATGCCGTTCACCTACTCCATCACCAACGGCATCGGTGCCGGTTTCCTCTCCTACGTCGTGCTCAAGACGGTCCTCGGCAAGGCGAAGGACGTCCACTGGCTGCTGTGGGGGACGGCCGCGCTGTTCCTGGTGTACTTCGCGATCGACCCGATCGAGCAGATCCTCGGCGCGAAGTGAGAGCGGGCCCCGGCAGCAGGGTGCCGGGGCTTCCGCCCGTTCCTCAGCGGCGCATCCACGCCCGGTAGCCCAGGAAGACGCCGTGTTTGTCGAGCCAGGCTCGCAGGTCGTAGCCGGAGGCGGGGCGGCGTGCCAGGACACCGAGGACGATCGCCTCGGTGTTGGTGAGAGGGATCGCGGCATCTATGTGCATGAAAATATGGGGGGCAAAGGAAAGCCAAGGTGATGTAATGCCCGGTTGCTGCATGCCCCACAGTTCCGGCCGCGCGACCCCAGAGGTGTCGGAAGTCCGTGCAGTCGGCCTTGACTATGGGCATGTGCGCATACCCGCAGGGGCCTTTCAGATGGGGGATCCGTTCGGCGAGGGGTACCCGGGTGATGGCGAGCAGCATCTGCACGAGGTGGAGGTCGATGCCTTCGCGATCTCACCGACGACGGTGACGAACGAGCGGTTCGCCCGGTTCGTCGTCGATACCGGCTACCGCACGACGGCCGAGGTCGAAGGGTCCTCCGCGGTGTTCCACAGCGCGCTGTATCCGGGCGCCGCCGATGCCGTGGCCGGACGGGCCCCGTCGGCCCCGTGGTGGCTCGATGTGCGAGGCGCGGACTGGGCGCATCCGACCGGTCCCGGCTCGTCCTGGCAGGACGTGCCGGACCACCCGGTGGTCCACGTCTCCTGGGACGACGCCATCGCGTTCTGCCGATGGGAAGGCACCCGGCTGCCGACCGAGGCGGAGTGGGAGTACGCCGCCCGCGGCGGCCTGCACGCCAAGCGGTATCCATGGGGTGACGAGTTGGAGCCGGACAGCACCCCGCGCCTGAACATCTTCCGTGGACGGTTCCCGATGGACAACACCGCGGCGGACGGTTACTCCACCACCGCCCCGGTCGACGCCTTCGAACCGAACGGCCTCGGACTGTTCAACATGACCGGCAATGTCTGGGAATGGTGCCTCGACTGGTTCGACCCAGGTGCGTACCTGCGCTCCCCACGCACGAACCCGGCCGGTCCTCCGCACGGACGTGAGAAGGTCACCCGAGGCGGCTCCTACCTCTGCCACATCTCCTACTGTTTCCGCTACCGGGTAGCCGCCCGCTCCAGGAACACCCCCGATTCCTCAACCGGCAACTGCGGGTTCCGTACCGTCCTCGTCAGCGACTGAGTGAACCTGGAGCCATCGGCCCGTGGGCCTGCCGGCCGCCGCTCACCGGCATCGACCAGAACCGTCGGTTTCCTGCGGCCTGATCCAAGCGACAGGCCCTAGTTCAGCGCCGCCTCCATCACGGCCTTGGCCACCGGTGCCGCCAGCCCGTTGCCGCTGACCTCCGAACGCGCCGCGTTCGACTGCTCCACGACCACCGCGACGGCGACCTCCTTGCCGTCGGCCTTGCCGTACGACGTGAACCAGGCGTACGGCGTCTGGCTGTTGTTCTCGCCGTGCTGGGCGGTGCCGGTCTTGCCGCCCACCGTCGCACCGGGGATCCGCGCGTTCGTACCGGTGCCCTCCTCGACGACCGTCCGCATCGCGGACTGCAGCTGCTCGGCGGTGGAGGAGCTGACGATCTCCTGGGTGTCCGCGTCGTCGTCGTAGTTCTCCAGGACGTCACCACCGCTGTTGGTGATCTGCGAAACCATATGCGGCGAGACCAGCTTGCCGTCGTTGGCAATGGCCGCCGACACCATGGCCATCTGCAGCGGCGTCGCCGTCACATCGAACTGGCCGATGCCCGACAGGGCCGTCTGCGCCTGGTCCATGTCCTTCGGGTACACGCTCTCGTACGCGCGCACCGGCACGTCCTGCGTCGGATCGTCGAAGCCGAACTTGTCCGCCGTCGCCCGGACCTTGTCCTCACCGAGGTCGACGGCCATCTTCGCGAAGACGTTGTTGCAGGAGTACTCCAGGGCCACCCGGATCGTGGCGTTCTCACAGGGCGCCGAGGGGTTCTCGTTCGCCAGGACGCTGTTCGACTGCGGCAGCTTGTACGGGTTCGGGCTGTCCGTCTTCTCGTCCACCGACGAGTACAGACCGTCCTCCAGCGCGGTCGCCGCCACGACCAGCTTGAACGTCGAGCCCGGCGGCAGCGGCTGGCGCAGCGCCCGGTTGGTCAGCGGCTTGTCGGGGTCCTCGGTCAGCTTCGACCAGGCCGTACCGGCGCTGTTGGCGTCGGTGAGCGAGGTGGGGTCGTACGACGGCGTCGACACGACCGCGAGGATCCGGCCCGTGCTCGGGTCGATCGCGACGGCCGCGCCCTTCTTGTCGCCGAGCGTGTCGTACGCCGCCTTCTGCACCTTCGGGTCGATCGTCGTCACCACATTGCCGGGCTCGGCCCGCTCGTTGGTGACGGTGTCCATGACCGTCTTCAGCCGGTTGTCCGTCCCGTTGAGGAGGTCCTGGTAGACGCCCTCCAGCTGGGTCGGCGCGTACGCCTGCGAGGCGTAGCCCGTCACCGCCGCGTACAGCGGGCCGTTGGCGTAGGTGCGCTTGTACTTGAGGTCGCTGCCCTTCGTCTGCGCGGAACCGGTGATCGACTTGCCGGCCACGATGATGTTCCCCAGCGGGTCCGCGTACGTCTCGATCGCGTTGCGCCGGTTGTCCTTGTCGTCCGCGAGCGCCCGGCCGTCGTAGAACTGCACCCAGGTCGCCCGGACCAGCAGGGCGAGCACCAGGAGCAGCGTGAAGGCGGAGGCGCGCCTGATCGTCTTGTTCATGCCGCTCTGAAAGACGAGCGGGGGCGATCGGATCGTTCCCTTCGGCCGGATTTCTCATCGGACGTTCATGTACACATGGGGTGTTCACGCACGCCGACGCGCGGCGGTGGCCGTCACCCCCGCAGGATCAGCACGGCCTCGTCGATCTCCTCGCGGCGCGCGTTGGCGAAACCCCGCTCCCGCGCCGCCACCTCGAAGCCGCACTTCTCCAGGACCCGCAGGGAACCCTCGTTGTCGGCGGCCGCGCGGGCGTACAGCGGGCGTTCCGGCACCTCGGCCACCAGCGCCCGCAGAGCCGTGGTGGCCACGCCCCGCCCCCAGTACGCGCGGTCCACCCAGTACGTCACCTCGCGCTCACCCGGTTCCCCGTACACCGCCGCGCTGCCGATCACGTCACCGTCGGCCAGGACCGTCCGGGCGACGGCGTCCGAGGCGCGGATCTGCTTCCAGAGGGCGTCGAAGGCGTCCCGGTCGGCGGGGTCCTTGGGGGTGAAGGCCGCCATACGGACCGCCTCCGGGTCGTTCATCTGCCGGAAGAAGACCGGCAGGTCGCTCTCGTGGACCTCGCGGAGCGTGATCTCCATCGGGTTCAGAGCCTCCTGGTGGCGAGCGTCAGCCGGTCACGGGCGTCGAACAGGGCGTCCTTCACCATCTGCTCGTGGGCGGGGGTCAGCCGAGCCACCGGCACGGAGCAGCTGATCGCGTCCCGCGCGGGCGTGCGGTAGGGGATCGCCACGCCGAAGCAGCGCAGCCCCAGCGTGTTCTCCTCGCGGTCGACGGAGAAGCCCTGCTCTCTGATCTGGTGCAGCTCCTCGATGAGCTTCTCCCGGTCGGTGATCGTGTGCTCGGTGAGCGCCGGCAGGGTCTCCGGGAGCATCTTGCGGACCTGCTCGTCCGGGTAGGTGCTCAGCAGCGCCTTGCCGAGGGAGGTCGAGTGCGCGGGCAGGCGGCGGCCGACCCGGGTGAAGGGCCGCAGGTAGTGCTGCGACTGGCGGGTGGCGAGGTAGACGACGTTGGTGCCGTCCAGACGGGCCAGGTGGATGGTCTCCGTGGTGTCGTCCGAGAGACGGTCCAGGGTCGGCCGGGCGGCCGCGACCACCTCGTCGCCGTCGATGTACGAGGTGCCCACCAGCAGCGCCCGCACGCCGATGCCGTACCGGGTGCCGGTGGCGTCCGTCTCCACCCAGCCCAGCTCCACGAGGGTGCGCAGTAGCATGTACAGACTGGACTTGGGGTACCCGACGGCCTCCTGGACCGCCGCCAGGGAGTGCATGCCGGGGCGTCCGGCGAAGTACTCGAGCAGTTCCACGGTCCGTACCGCGGACTTGACCTGCGCCCCGCCGCCTGTCTCGGCTGCCGACATCGCCCTTGACCCCTTCGTTCGACGGGAAATAGTCTCCAACAGCATATTCACCACCAGAGACAGCGTTCAGTATATCGAACGCCCTGGTGAATGACCCAGATACTGCGGCATTACAGCGCAAGACATACGCAAGACATACCTGGAGGGACCCGCGGTGGCAGCAGCACCAGTCTGGAGTGTCGACCCCCGAACCGGGAAGCAGCGTGAACAGGTTGCGGTGGAGGCCACGGCCCAGGAGGTGGACGCCACCGTCCGCGCCGCGCACGCGGCGCGTGGGTCGCTGGCCGACCGAACCGTGCGCTCGGCGTTCCTGCGGTCCGCCGCCGACGGTCTGGAGGCGGCCAAGGACCACCTCGTCGAGGCCGCCGACGCCGAGACCGCGCTCGGTCCGGTGCGGCTGACCGGCGAACTCGCCCGCACCTGCTACCAGCTGCGGGCCTTCGCGGACATCGTCGATGAGGGCGCCTTCCTCGACGTCGTCATCAACCACCCCGACGACACCGCGACGCCGCCGATCCCGGACCTGCGCCGCTACAAGGTGCCGCTCGGTGTGGTCGCCGTCTACTCGGCCTCCAACTTCCCCTTCGCCTTCTCGGTCGCCGGCGGCGACACCGCGAGCGCGCTGGCCGCGGGCGCCCCGGTCGTCGTCAAGTCGCACCCCGACCACCCGGGACTGTCCGAGCTGGTCGCGTCCGTGCTGCGCCGGGCCGCCGCCGGGCACGGCATCCCCGAGGGCGTCGTGGGTCTGGTGCACGGCTTCGAGGCGGGCATCGAGCTGATCAAGCACCCGCTGATCGCCGCGGCGGGCTTCACCGGGTCCGTCCGGGGCGGCCGCGCGCTGTTCGACGCGGCGGCCGCGCGGCCGGTACCGATCCCCTTCCACGGCGAGCTGGGGTCGCTGAACCCGGTCGTGATCACGGAGGCGGCGGCCGCGGAACGGGCCGAGGCGATCGGCACCGGCCTCGCCGGTTCGATGACGCTGGGCGTCGGCCAGTTCTGTGTGAAGCCGGGCCTGGTCCTCGCGCCGTCCGGCGCGTCCGGTGACCGCCTGCTGAAGTCCCTGACCGACGCCGTCAGCGACACCGAGGCCGGGGTCCTCCTCGACCACCGGATGCGGGACAACTTCGTCGCCGGCGTGGCCGAGCGGGTGGAGCTCCCCGACGTCGAGTCCCCGGTGACCCCGGGCGCGGGCGGCGAGCACACGGTGAGCGCGGGCTTCCTGACGGTGGCGGCGGAGAAGCTGGCCACCGAGGGCGCCTACGACCTCCTCCTGGAGGAGTGCTTCGGCCCGGTGACGGTGGTGGTCCGCTACGACGACGACGCCCAGGCCCAGGCCGTGCTGTCCCGTCTGCCGGGCAACCTCACCGCGACGGTCCACCTGTCGACGGAGGAGGCCGCCGGTGAGGGGCGCGGCGCCGAGATCCTGGCGGAGCTGACCCCGCTGGCCGGCCGGGTGCTGGTCAACAGTTGGCCGACGGGTGTCGCCGTAGCACCGGCCCAGCATCACGGCGGGCCCTACCCGGCCACGACCTCCACGTCGACCTCCGTCGGCGGTACGGCGATCGAGCGGTGGCTGCGGCCGGTGGCGTACCAGAACGCGCCGCAGGCGCTGCTGCCGCAGGAGCTGCGGGACGACAACCCGCTCGGGCTGCCCCGCCGTTTCAACGGCCGACTCGAACGCTGATCGCACAACGGGCGCGCGGAGAAGGGGAAACTGGGAAACTCTGAGCATGGACGTGAAACTTCCCGAACTCCCCTTCCCCCTGCGCACCTACGGCCCGGACGGCAACTGGTCCCACGAGGACGGTGTCCTCACCGGATGGGCCGGACCCCGCCAGGACCGCTTCGTGACGCCGACCGGTGAGGGGCTCGACCCCGCCTCCGACGCGCCCCGGCTGCTCGGGGCGCCGGAGGGCGACTTCCAGCTGATCGCCCGGGTCACGGTCGGGTTCGCCGGAGCCTTCGACGCCGGGGTGCTGTACGTCCATGTGGGTGAGCGGGCCTGGGCGAAGCTGTGCCTGGAGTACTCCCCGAAGGTGCCCACCGTCTGCACGGTGGTCACCCGGGGTCATTCGGACGACGCCAACTCCTTCACCGTGGACGGCAGTTCGGTGTGGCTGCGGGTGAGCCGCACCGGTCGGGCCTTCGCCTTCCACGCCTCCCGCGACGGTGAGCGCTGGACCTTCGTCCGGCTCTTCACCCTCGGGGACGAGGAGGAGACCGGTGCCGCACTCGTCGGCTTCATGACGCAGTCGCCGATGGGGGAGGGGTGCGTCGTGACGTACGACCACATCGAGTTCCGGCCTACCTGGCCGGACGACCTGCGAGACGGCAGCTGAGGGCGAAGGTCACCACCAGCAGGGCCGCGCTGATGGCCAGGCTCAGCCGCATCCCGGCGACGAACCCGTCGGAGACCAGCGCCCCGAAGACGGCGATGCCCAGACCTCCGGACACCTGCCGCGCCGCGTTGAGCACCCCGGCCGCCAGGCCCGCCCGTTCGGCGGGTACGGCGTCCATCATCGCGGCGGTCAGCGGCGGCACCGTCAGCGCGCAGCCCAGCGCCATCGGTACCAGGAGTACGGCCACCAGGGCCGTCGGGGTGCCGGCGTCGACGTACAGCAGCCCGAGCAGTCCCGCGACGGCCAGCGCCTGCCCGACGAGCATGGGCAGCCGGGGGCCGTGGCGGCCGGCGAGCTTGCCCGCCACCACGTTCGTCACCGCGATCAGTCCGGTCATCGGCAGGAACATCAGCCCGGCGGCCAGCGCCGAACGGCCCTGCACCTGCTGGAAGAAGAGCGAGAAGACGAACACCATGCTGTAGAAGGCCACGCTGACCGCCGCTCCCGCGGCGACCGTCGCGACCACGGTCCGGTCGCGGAAGAGGCCGAGAGGGACGACCGGGTGCGGTGTGCGCGCCTCGATCCGCAGGAACGCGATCGCCGCGACGACCGCCACCGCTCCCGCCGCCCAGCCCGCCGTGCCGCCCTCGATCACCGCGAACGCCAGAGCCGTCAGGGCCAGCACCGCCGTCACCTGACCGGGCAGATCCAGGGGCGCGGGACGACGCTCGGAGCGCGGGGCCCGCAGGAGCAGCGCGAGGATCAGCGCGCCCACCGGCAGATTGACGAAGAAGATCCCACGCCAGTCCCAGGCCGTGGTCAGCGCACCGCCCGCCACCGGGCCCAGCGCCACCGCCGCCGAACCACCGGCCGCCCACAGGGCCACCGCGCGAGCCCGCCGGGCCGGATCGGTGTACGCCTGCCGCACCAGCGCCAGCGAGGCCGGGAGCACGACGGCCGCCGCCACCCCCTGCACCACCCGGGCGCCGATCAGGGTCGGCAGGTTCGGAGCCAGTCCGCAGGCCACCGAGGCGAACGTGAACACGGTGGCGCCGAGCGCGTACGCCCGGCTCGCCCCCACCCGGTCCGAGAACGCCCCGGTGGACAGCATCAGCGCGGCGAAGGCCAGCGTGTAGGCGTCCACCACCCACTGCAGGCCGGACATGCCGGCGTCGAGGGACGAACCGATCGCGGGCAGCGCCACGTTCACCACCGACGCGTCCAGGCAGATCAGCGCGAAGCCGAGCAGGGCGGCGGTGAGGGTGAGCGCGGAGGAGGCTCTCCTGGGTCCCAACTCGCGCTCCAGAGGGGCGAGTCGATCGGGGCGGAGGGACTGTTTCGTGGTCATGACTCCATGCTGCGGATCTCCGCCGACGTACAGTAGTGGCCGCAATGCCATATGCCCGGAGGTTCTGGCCATGCCCGAGCAGTTCGCCCCGCACCGCATCGCGGTCATCGCGCCCTCACCCGTCTCGATGTTCAACCTCGCCATCCCGGAGATGCTCTTCAGCAAGGTCGAGCGGGACGGGCGGCCGGGGTACGAGGTGGTCATCTGCGCGGCCGAGCCCGGCCCGCTGCCCACGACCGGCGGCCTCGACCTGCACGTCCCGCACGGCCTTGACGCCGTGCGGGACGCGGACACGGTGCTCGTCGCGGGCACCGGGGCACCGTTCGAGCCGGAGCCGCGGATCGTGGCCGCCGTCCGCGAGGCGGCCGCCGCCGGCACCCGCATCGCGTCCCTGTGCACCGGCGCCTTCCAACTCGCAGAGGCGGGCCTGCTCCAGGGCCGCAAGGCCACGACGTACTGGGCGCACGCCGAGGAACTGCGCACCCGGTACCCGCAGGTCGAACTCTGCGCGGACGTGCTGTACGTGCAGGACGGGCCGTATCTGACGGCGTCCGGGTACGCCGCCGGCATCGACCTGTGCCTGCACCTCATCCGCACCGACTACGGCGCCGCCGTCGCCAACCAGGTCGCCCGGCTCGCCCTCGTCGCCCCGGTACGCCCGGGCGGCCAGACGCAGTTCACCCAGACCCCGCTGCCGCCCGAGCGCGGCACCGCCTGCGCGGACACCCGCGGCTGGGCCATGCGCAACCTGGACAAGCCGCTCACCCTGGCCGAGCTGGCCCGGCACTCGGGCGTCTCCGTGCGCACCCTCACCCGGCGCTTCCACGCCGAGAGCGGGGTGAGCCCGCTGCAATGGCTGCTCCACCAGCGCATCGAGCGGGCGAAGGAACTCCTGGAGACCACCACCCTGCCCATGGACCAGGTGGCCCGCGCCTGCGGCCTCGGCACCGCCGACTCACTGCGCGCCCATGTGGTGCGGCGGACCGGACTGACCCCCAGCGCCTACCGGACGCAGTTCAGCCGCCTGGGAACCACGTCCGTGGCGGCCACGTCTTCCGCTGCATGATCAACGAACGCGTGACCGGAAGCCTGGTGATCCGCACCGCACTGCCCGCCGAGGTCGAGGACGTCACCGCGCTGCACGCGCGGGCCCGGGCGACCTACTATCCGGACGGGATCCCCGACGACGGCACCGACTGGACCGCCGCCTGGCGGGGGGCCGTCGAGCGGTCCGACAGGCATGTGCTGTGCGCCGTCGAGCAGGGCCGGATCATCGGCCTCGCGGCCTTCAGCACCCCGGAGGGCGCCCCCGCGGACATGGTCAAGCTGTTCCAGTTCCACGTCGACCCCGGCCACTGGCGCGCCGGCATCGGTACGGCCCTGCACACGGCCTGCGTGGAGCAGTGGCGGGCCGACCGCAGACGCACCGCGGTGCTCGACGTGCACGTCGACAACCGGCGGGCCCAGGCCTTCTATGCCCGCCAGGGCTGGATCCCCGACCCGGAGAACCCACCGGCCGACGACGACCACCACCTCTTCCTGCGGTACGCCGTCGACGGCCACGTCAGCAATCCCGGCGACGGTACCTCCCGTCCGCACGCCACCCGGGAATGAACCACACTGCTTTAACGTTCACGCACTCGGCGGAGGGAGCCTTCGCACCCGTACGACTGGAGAGAGCCGAGACCATGCGCGTCGAGATCTGGACGGACATCGCCTGCCCCTGGTGCTACGTAGGAAAGGCCCGTTTCGACAAGGCGCTGGAGGCCTTCCCGCACCGCGACCAGGTCGAGGTCGTGCACCGGTCGTTCGAGCTGGACCCGGGCCGGGCCAAGGGCGACGTCCAGCCGGTGCTCGCGATGCTCACCAAGAAGTACGGCATGAGCGAGGCCCAGGCCCAGGCCGGCGAGGAGAACCTGGGCGCGCAGGCCGCCGCCGAGGGGCTTGAGTACCGCACCCGGGACCGCGACCACGGCAACACCTTCGACATGCACCGGCTGCTCCACCTCGCCAAGGAGCACGGCAGGCAGGGCGAGCTCATCCAGGCCTTCTACACGGCCAACTTCGCCGAGGAGCGGTCCGTCTTCTCCGAGGGCGACGAACGACTGGTGGAGCTGGCCGTCGCCGCGGGCCTGGACGCCGACGCCGCCCGCGCGGTCCTCGCCGACCCGACCGCGTACGCCGACGACGTCCGCGCCGACGAGCGTGAGGCCGCCCAGCTCGGGGCCAACGGCGTGCCCTTCTTCGTCCTCGACCGCAAGCACGGTGTCTCCGGCGCCCAGCCCGCGGAGGTCTTCGCACAGGCGCTGACCGAGGCGTGGGGCGAGCGGTCACCGCTGAAGCTGATCGACGAGGGCGACGCACAGGCGTGCGGTCCCGACGGGTGCGCGGTGCCGCAGCACTGAGCCGTACCGGGCCGCTGAACGGCGGGCAGGTCGGGGCTGACGTATAAGGATCCCTTGGCGGACCCACGTGGAAACGCCCAATGGACGAGGGATGAGGGGTGGCTCACAGTGGTCTCATGGAGACCTTCGAGAGCCTCGTCCGAGCCGAGTTCGCCCCGAAGAACACCTTTCTGAACACCGCGAGCAGCGGGCTCCTCCCCGCCCGTACCGTGGCCGCCCTCCAGGAGGCGGCGCTGACGCGGGCCGACGGCAGTCCGCTGGACGCGCTGTACGAGGACGTGGAGAGCGCCCGGGCCGCCTTCGCCCGGCTGGCCGGCGTCCCGGTCGGCCGGGTCGCCGCCGGGTCCTCGGTGACCGCGCACACCGGGCTGGTCGCCGCCTCACTGCCCGCGGGCGCCGAAGTCCTCACCGCCGAGGGCGACTTCGCCTCCGTCGTGAACCCCTTCCACGCCCGCGGCGACCTCAAGGTGCGCGCCGTGCCCCTGGAGCGGCTCGCCGAGTCCGTCCGCCCCGGCACCGCGCTCGTCGCCGTCAGCTCCGCGCAGTCCGCCGACGGCCGGATCGCCGACCTGCCCGCGCTCCGGGAGGCAGCCCGCGAGCACGGCGCCCGCACGTACGTGGACGTCTCCCAGTCCGCCGGATGGCTGCCGATCGGGGCCGACGCGTACGACTACACCGTCTCGGTCAGCTACAAGTGGCTGCTCGGCCCGCACGGGGTGGCCTTCCTCGTCGTACCGGAGGACTTCGGCGGTCTCACGCCGATCCTGGCCGGCTGGGTCGCGGGGGAGAACCCCTGGGACAGCTGCTACGGACCCCTGGCGGAACTCGCCCACTCCGCCCGCCGGTTCGACCTGCCTCCCGACCTGGCCGCCTACGCCGGGATGCGCCGCTCCCTGGAACTCGTCGAGGAACTCGGCGTCGACGCCGTACACGCCCACGACCTCGCCCTCGCCGACCGGTTCCGCACGGGGCTGGCCGCCCTCGGCCACGAACCCGTGCCCGCTCCCGGCTCGGCGATCGTCTCCGTCCCGGGGCTCGGCCACCACATGCCCCGGTTGAGCGACGCCGGGATCCAGACCGCCAGCCGCGCGGGCAATCTGCGCGCCTCCTTCCACCTGTACAACACGTCCGACGACGTCGACCGGCTGCTGGACGTCCTGTCCGGCTGAAGGCGGGGAACGCACTGGAGCGGGCGGGGGGGGCGCGGGGGGGGGGGGGGCCCCCCCCGGGGGGCCCCCCCCCCCCCCGGGGCCCGGGGGTAAATGACCCGGGGGGATTTC
>NZ_JBIAKJ010000009.1:111205-408019 GCF_042872365.1 Streptomyces sp. NPDC005263
CGCCCGGGGGGGCGCCGCCCGCCCCCCCCGGGGCGGGGGGCCCCCCCCCGGGCCGGCGGCCCCCCCCCCCCCCCCCCCCCCCCCCCCCGCTCCACGGGGCCCTGGGTCTACTTCACCGGAGTGAAGTCCCGAGCCCCGATGTACTCCGGTCGCCGCACCGGAGCCGAGAACGGCTCGACGGCCGTGTTCTCCACGCTGTTGAACACGATGAACACGTTGCTGCGCGGGAACGGCGTGATGTTGTCGCCCGAGCCGTGCATGCAGTTGCAGTCGAACCAGGTCGCCGAACCGGCCTTGCCGGTGAACAGCTTGATGCCGTACTCGGACGCCATCTTGGTCAGCGCCTCGTCGGACGGCGTACCCGCGTCCTGCATCTGCAGGGACTGCTTGTAGTTGTCCTTCGGAGTGGCCCCCGCGCACCCGAGAAACGTCCGGTGCGACCCCGGCATGATCATGAGGCCGCCGTTGGTGTCGTAGTTCTCGGTGAGCGCGATCGACACCGAGACCGTCCGCATGTTCGGCAGACCGTCCTCGGCGTGCCAGGTCTCGAAGTCGGAGTGCCAGTAGAAACCGCTGGCGCCGAAGCCCGGCTTGACGTTGATCCGCGACTGGTGGACGTACACGTCCGAGCCGAGGATCTGCCGGGCCCGTCCGACGACCCGCTCGTCGTGCACGAGGTTCGCGAACAGCTCGCTGATCTTGTGCACCTCGAAGACGGACCGGATCTCCTGGGACTTCGGCTCGACGATCGAGCGCGCGTCCGCGCGGATCCCCGGATCCGTGACGAGCCGCTCCAACTCCCGCTGGTACACGTCGACCTCGTCGGGCCCGATGAGCTGGTCCATGGCGAGGAAGCCGTCACGCTCGAAGGACTGGAGGTCGGGGCCGGGGATCGGGCCGGCCGCGCCGGGCGCGGACCAGACGACCGGGTCCTGACGCGGGATCGCCACCTCGGTGGCGCCGCGGCTGGGATAGAGGTCCGTGACCGTGGTGTCAGGCGTGGTGGTGGTCATGGGATGTCACACCTCCTCGGGCTCGGTGAGCAGCGGGTAGACGCCGTTCTCGTCGTGGTCCTCCCGTCCGGTCACGGGCGGGTTGAAGACACAGATGCAGCGGAAGTCCTCCTTGATCCGCATCGTGTGCCGCTCGTGGCCGTCGAGCAGGTACATGGTCCCGGGCGTGATGGTGTACTTCTGCCCGGTCTCGTCGTCGGTGAGCTCGGCCTCGCCCTCGACGCACACGACGGCCTCGATGTGGTTCGCGTACCACATCGACGTCTCCGTACCCGCGTACAGGGTCGTCTCGTGCAGGGAGAAGCCGACCTTCTCCTTGGCGAGGACGATGCGCTTGCTCTCCCAGGTGCCGGACTCGGCCTTCACATGCCGGTCGGTGCCTTCGATGTCCTTGAACGAACGGACGATCACGGTGTTGCGATGCCTCCTAGATGGATGACGGATGTGTCGGTGCGGTCAGGCCGTTTCGCGGACGGCCCGGGCCAGGACGCTCAGGCCCCGGTCCAGTTCGTCGGGCGTGATGGTGAGCGCCGGGAGCAGTTTGACGACCTCGCTCTCCGGGCCCGACGTCTCGATGAGCAGGCCGAGCTCGAAGGCGCGTTTCGCGACCCGTCCGGCCCGCTCCTTGTCGTGGAACTCCAGGCCCCACACGAGGCCGCGGCCCCGGTACTCCTTCACGTCGGCGGGGTTCTCCTCGGTGATGGAGATGAAGGCCTGCTCGACCTGCTCGCCGCGGGCGCGGGTCTGCTTCTCCATCACGGACCCGTCCGCCCAGTACGCCTCCAGCGTGGCGGTGGCGGTCACGAAGGCGGGGTTGTTGCCGCGGAAGGTGCCGTTGTGCTCGCCCGGCTCCCAGATGTCCAGCTCGGGCTTGAACAGGCACAGCGACATGGGCAGGCCGTACCCGCTGATGGACTTGGAGACGGTGACGATGTCGGGGGTGATGCCCGCCTCCTCGAACGAGAAGAAGGCACCGGTGCGTCCGCAGCCCATCTGGATGTCGTCGACGATGAGCAGCATGTCCTGCCGCTCGCACAGCTCGGACAGCGCGCGCAGCCACTCCGGGCGCGCCACGTTGATGCCGCCCTCGCCCTGCACGGTCTCCACGATCACCGCGGCGGGCTTGTTGAGGCCCGAGCCCTGGTCCTCCAGGAGCCGCTCGAACCAGAGGAAGTCCTCCACGGTGCCCTCGAAGTAGTTGTCGAAGGGCATCGGCGTGCCGTGCACCAGCGGGATGCCGGCCCCGGCCCGCTTGAAGGCGTTGCCGGTCACGGCGAGCGAGCCGAGCGACATGCCGTGGAAGGCGTTGGTGAACGACACGATCGACTCGCGTCCCTTCACCTTCCGCGCCAGCTTCAGCGCGGCCTCCACGGCGTTGGTGCCGGTCGGGCCGGGGAACATGACCTTGTAGGGCAGGTCACGCGGCCGCAGGACCAGGTTGTGGAAGGACTCCAGGAAGGCCCGCTTGGCGGTGGTCGACATGTCGAGCCCGTGCGTGACGCCGTCGCGCTCCAGGTAGTCGATCAGCGCCCGTTTCAGGACGGGGTTGTTGTGGCCGTAGTTCAGTGACCCCGCTCCGGCGAAGAAGTCCAGGTACTCGTGGCCGTCCTCGTCGTACATGCGGCTGCCCTGCGCACGGTCGAAGATGGCGGGCCAGCCGCGGCAGTAGCTGCGTACCTCGGACTCGACGGTCTCGAAGACACTGAGGTCGGGCTGGGTGATGGTCACGACGAATCGCTCCTCGTTGCGTGGGGTGCAGCGGCGGTGGTCAGGCGAAGACAGGGGGTCAGGCGGAGGGGGTGCGGGTCAGCGGCCCGATGCGGTAGAGCACCTCGGGCTCGTGCGGTCCGTCGGGGAACACGCCCGTCTCGAACAGCACCTCGCGCTCCAGCCGGGCGCCGTGGCGCTCGGCGAACGACGTGAACAGGCGTTCGGAGGCGGTGTTGCCCGGCGTGATGGTGGTCTCGACGGTGGTCAGCCCGCGCTCGGCGGTGGTCCGTGCGACCAGCCCGTCCAGCAGCGCGGCGGCGAGCCCACGGCCGCGGTACGCCTCGTCCACCGCCACCTGCCAGACGAGCAGGGTCTCCGGGCTCTCCGGCCGGACGTAGGCGGTGATGAAGCCGATCGGTTCTCCGTGCTCGTCGCGCGCCACGGCCGAGGTGGCGGCGAAGTCACGACACCACAGCAGATAGCTGTAGGACGAGTTCAGGTCGAGGACCTTCGAGTCCCTGGCCATCCGCCACAGCGAGGCGCCGTCCGCCACCGACGGACGGTCGATTTGCAGGTCTGCTTGTGCGGCAGTCATGCGAATTGAATTTACCGAGGGAAATAGAAAAATGCATCGCCGTGGGGGGTTACATGCGAGCGCGATCTGTGTTATCGCGCGGGCGCGTACAGACGCGCGAATGTCGTCCCTTTTTTGCTGGTATGCCCGTCAGATAAGGGGCAAAATGATCGTGCTGTGTAACGCGTCACAGCTGGGTAACCCCCACGAGATCTACCCGAATTACGCCCGTTCGCGTTCGCAGAATCTTTGCGTTTAGGTCGAAGGAAAGCGGGCAGAAGAATACGGGAAGCTGTTCTCGAAAACATTCCTAAATGTGTCCGACATTACTTCCGAGGTTAATCCGGAATTAGAATCCGGTCACTCCGTCGATCCGCTCCCGAAGGATGTCGGCGTGCCCGTTGTGACGCGCGTACTCCTCGATCATGTGGATGTACACCCAGCGCAGGCTGACCTCCAGGCCGGCCAACGGCCCGTCGGCGATCCGCCCGGTGTGCTCCAGCGGCAGCTCGGCGCAGGCCTCGTCCCCCCGGGCGATCTCCCGCCTCCATGCCGCCAGCGCCTCGTCGAGCCCCTGCCCGGGATCCAGGACGAGGCCGCCCTGCTCCCCGTACAGCGGCGCCACGTCCGCTCCCGCGGCTGCCCGCTGGAACCAGTTCCGCTCGATCACGGTGAGGTGCCGCACCAGCCCGAGAGGCGTGAGCGACGACGGCTCCGCAGAGGCGGTCCGCGCCTGCGCGTCGTCCAGCCCGGCGCACTTCAGCTCCAGCGTCGCCCGGTGGAAGGCGAGCCAGCTCTCGAGCATGGGCCGCTCCTCGCCGGTCGTGAGGGGGACGGTGCGGCCGTCGGGAAGGGTGAGGGGGGAACCGGTGTCGGTGGTCATGGAGCGAGCATGTCACGGGCTGTTTCCGCCTGTCCGGCGTTCGCGGCCGAGCCCTCAGGGTCGCCCAGGACGACTACCGCCACGCGTCCTCGGCCGCCCGCAACGCCCCCTCCACGGCGACGTCCAGGCCCTTCTCCCGCATCGCGCCCCCGAGCGCCGACAGGCTCGCCCGCACCGCCCCCGGTGTGGCGTCCGCCCCGTAGTGGTTGACCCGGATCATCTCCTTGGCCAACGCGCCGCCGCCCGCGACCAACGGCGCCGCCGGGTCCGACTCCAGTGCCCGCGCCACCACCTCCGACGCCACCGTCCCCGACGGCACCCGCAGGGTCGTGGCGACCGGCGCGGCCTCACGGTCCGCGTGCACATAGGGCTCAAGGCCCGCGCCCAGCACGCGCGCACCCGCCCGCGTCGCTTCCGCGGCCCGGCGGTGCCGGTCCATCACCGCGTCCAGACCCACCGACTCGATCCGCTCGACACAAGCCTCCAGCGCCAGCATCTCCAGTTGGGCCGGCGCGTGCGGCAGCGCCGTGCGGCCGCCGTCGAGCCACCGGTCCTTCCAGTCCAGCAGCGAGAGGTACGACCGTCGCGGCGCCCCCGGGTTCGCGGCCATCCGGGCCCACGCCCGCTCGCTCACCGACACGGCCGAGACGCCCGCGGGGCCGCCCATCGCCTTCTGCGCCCCGATCACGCACAGGTCCACGCCCCACGCGTCCGGCAGCACCGGCTCGGCCCCGATCGACGCGACGGCGTCCAGGTAGAACAGGGCGCCGTGCCGCCGTACCACCTCCCCGATCTCCGCGACCGGGTTGGTGTTGCCGGTGGCCGCCTCCGCGTGCACCAGGGACACGAAGTCGATCTCCGGGTGCTCGGCGAAGGCCTCCCGTATCTGTTCGGCGCCGACCGCCGTGTGGAACGGCACCGCCAGATCGATCACGGTCGCGCCGCAGTCGCGCAGCCAGTCGCCGAAGGTCTGCCCGTACGGGCCCGTGATGACGTTGAGGGCGGTGGTGCCCGGCCCGGCGGTGGAACGGATCGCACCCTCCAGCGGCAGCAGCGCCTCGCCCTGCGTGATCACCACGTCCTGACCGGTACTCAGCAACCGCGCCACACGGTCCTCGATCGACGCGAAGTGCGCCGCGGTCAGCGGGGCCAGATCAAGAAACGGATGTGTCACGGGGGTGCTCTCTTCACTCACGGGGTAGACGAGACGAGGGTAACCGGCACCATTCGTCTCACCCCGACCGATTGCTTCGTAGGTCGGGCAGCCGCGTGACCATCGTTTTGGTTTGAGGGACTCAAACGTCTCCTTATAATCGGAACCCACAGTTCCCCCCTAGGAAGGCCCGCCGTGAACACCCTTCTCGGGCGCCGGACCCGCGTCCTGGCCGCCACCACCGCGATGGCCGGGCTGGTGCTCGTGTCTGTCTCCGCCTGCACCTCCACCGACAGCGGAGGCAGTGGCTCCAAGACCGCGGCCGGCGGGGTCCGGCTGGTCAAGGGCGGTCAGCTCACCACCTGCACGCATCTGCCGTACCCGCCCTTCCAGTCGGAGGTGGGCGGCAAGGTGCAGGGCTTCGACGTCTCCCTCGTCGACCTGGTCGCCAAGGACCTCGGCGTGAAGCAGGACATCCTGGACACGCCGTTCGAGAACTTCAAGACCGGCGCCTTCCTCAACGCCGGTCAGTGCGACCTCGCCGCGGCCGGCATGACCATCACCGAGGAGCGCAAGAAGAACGTCGACTTCTCCGACCCGTACTTCGACGCCACCCAGGCCGTCCTGGTGGACAAGAAGAGCGGCGTGAACTCGCTCGCCGACCTGAAGTCCAAGAAGGTCAAGCTCGGTGCGCAGGCGCAGACGACCGGTGAGGAGTACGTCCAGAAGCAGGGCTTCGACCCGGTCTCCTTCGAGTCCTCCGACGCCGTCCTCAACGGTCTGCGCTCCGGCCAGGTCAAGGCCGTCATCATCGACTACCCGGTCGTCCAGGGCTGGCTCAAGACCAAGGCCAACGCCGACGCCTTCAAGGTCGTCGACAACCTCAACACCGGTGAGCAGTACGGCTTCACGGTCAAGAAGGGCAACACCAAGCTGCTCGCCGCCGTCAACAAGGCGATCAAGGACGCCAAGGCCGACGGCACGTACAAGAAGCTGTACGAGAAGTGGATAGGCCCCTACGACGAGTCCGCCGCCGCCCCGTCCGCCTCTCCGTCCGCCTCCTGATCCCATGACCGACACGGACATACGACCCCAGCCCAGGAAAAAGGGCCTGACCAGGCGCCAGAAGCGCACTCTGTCGCGCGGCGCCCAGTACGTCGTCTTCGTCGCCGCGGTGATCGGCTTCGCGGTCTCGGCGGACTGGGGGCAGCTCAAGAACCAGTTCGCGCAGGCGGACATCGCCGAGCAGATGTTCCCGGACGTCATCACCCTGGCGCTGAAGAACACCGTGCTCTACACGCTGTCCGGCTTCGTCGTCGGGCTCGTGCTCGGCCTGCTGATCGCCCTGATGCGACTGTCGTCGGTGGGCCCGTACCGCTGGTTCGCCGGCGTGTACATCGAGATCTTCCGCGGCCTGCCCGCCCTGCTGATCTTCATCTTCATCGGTGTCGCGGTCCCCCTCGCCTTCCCGGGCACGGAGATCATCGGCGGCACCTACGGCAAGGTCGCCCTCGCGCTCGGTCTGGTCGCCGCCGCGTACATGGCGGAGACGATCCGCGCGGGCATCCAGGCCGTGCCCAAGGGGCAGCTGGAGGCGGCCCGTTCGCTGGGCTTCTCGCCCGCGCGGGCGATGGTCTCGATCATCATCCCGCAGGCGTTCCGGATCATCCTCCCGCCGCTGACCAACGAGTTGGTGCTCCTCTTCAAGGACTCCTCGCTGGTGCTGTTCCTCGGTGTCACGCTGGAGGAACGCGAACTGTCCAAGTACGGCCGCGACCTGGCCAGTACGACCGCCAACTCCACGCCGATCCTCGTCGCCGGACTGTGCTACCTGCTGGTCACGATCCCGCTCGGCTTCGTCGTACGCCGTATGGAGGCGAAGGCCCAGGAGGCCGTGAAATGAGCCGACCGGAGATCCAGGTCCAGGGCCTGCACAAGTCCTTCGGCGACAACGAGGTGCTGCGCGGCATCGACCTGGAGATCGGCCGGGGCGAGGTCGTCTGCGTGATCGGCCCGTCCGGGTCCGGCAAGTCGACCCTGCTGCGGTGCGTGAACCTGCTGGAGGAACCCACCGAGGGCCGGGTCTTCGTCGGCGGCAGCGAGCTCACCGACCCGGACGTCGACATCGACGCCGTACGCCGCCGTATCGGCATGGTCTTCCAGCAGTTCAACCTCTTCCCGCACGTGACGGTGACCGAGAACCTCACGCTCCCGCAGCGCCGGGTGCTCGGACGCGGCAAGGCCGAGGCCGCGAGGGTGGCCGCCGAGAACCTGGAACGGGTGGGCCTGTCGGAGAAGGCGGACGCCTACCCCTCCTCCCTGTCCGGCGGGCAGCAGCAGCGGGTCGCGATCGCCCGCGCTCTCGCCATGGGCCCCCAGGTGATGCTGTTCGACGAGCCGACCTCGGCGCTCGACCCGGAACTCGTCGGGGACGTCCTCGCGGTGATGCGCATGCTCGCCGACGAGGGCATGACGATGATGGTCGTCACCCACGAGATGAGCTTCGCCCGCGAGGTCGCCGACCGGGTCGTCTTCATGGACGGCGGGACGATCGTCGAGGACGGCACCCCCGCGCAGGTGATCGGCGACCCGCGCCACGAACGCACCCGCCACTTCCTCTCGCGCCTCCTCGATCCGGCGCGGGCCGAGGTGGAGGAGGGTGCATCGGAGAAGGCCGGGAAGGCCGAGAAGGCTGGGAAGGCCGACTGATTCGCGGTCGCCCGCCGAGGGACCCCGGGGACGGTGATCCCGGATGCCCCCGCATCCCGCGGCGGGCGGGTTGCATAAGGTGCGATACATGAACCAAGCGGTGCTGCACGTGAGGGGCCGGGTTCTTGTCGGCCGCGACGAGGACCAGGTCCGTGACGAGCTGTGGGTCGTCGGTGGCCGGATCTCCTACGACCGCCCCGCCGGGGCCCGTGACATCCGGACCGTCGAGGGCTGGGCGCTGCCCGGCCTGGTCGACGCCCACTGCCACGTGGGCCTCGGTCCGCACGGGCCCGTGGACGCGGACGTGGCGGAGAAGCAGGCGCTCACCGACCGCGAGGCGGGCACCCTGCTCATCCGGGACGCCGGCTCGCCCTCCGACACCCGGTGGGTCGACGACCGCGAGGACCTCCCCAAGATCATCCGTGCGGGCCGGCACATCGCCCGCACCCGCCGCTACATCCGGGGCTACGCGCACGAGATCGAACCGGAGGACCTGGTCGCGTACGTCGCCCAGGAGGCGCGGCGCGGTGACGGCTGGGTGAAGCTGGTGGGCGACTGGATCGACCGGGACCTCGGCGACCTGGCGCCCAGCTGGCCGCGGGAGGCGGTCGAGGCGGCCATCGCCGAGGCACACCGTCTCGGCGCCCGGGTCACCGCCCACTGCTTCGCCGAGAACTCCCTGCGGGACCTGGTCGAGGCCGGCATCGACTGCGTCGAGCACGCGACCGGTCTGACCGAGGAGCTGATCCCGCTGTTCGCCTCCCGCGGGGTCGCGATCGTCCCGACGCTGGTCAACATCGCCACCTTCCCGAAGCTGGCCGACGGCGGCGAGGCCAGGTTCCCCCGCTGGTCGGCCCATATGCGCCGACTCCACGAACGCCGCTACGACACCGTCCGCGGCGCCTACGACGCCGGCATCCCGGTCTTCGTCGGCACCGACGCGGGCGGCACCCTGCCGCACGGCCTGGTGGCCGCCGAGGTGGCGGAACTGGTGACGGCCGGCATCCCCCCGCTGGACGCCCTCTCGGCGACGGCCTGGAGCGCCCGCACCTGGCTGGGCCGCCCCGGCCTGGAGGAGGGCGCACCGGCCGACCTCGTGGTGTACGAACGCGATCCCCGCACGGACGTGCGCGTGCTGGGGGCGCCGTCGCGGATCGTGGTGAACGGGCGGATCGTGGGCTAGCAGAAGCGGCAAGGTGCCACCCCCGAAAAGGAGTTGGCCCGGATCGACGCGCGGCTCGACTCCGTGAGTCGTGGGCGGGGCGATCGCCCTGGTCAGGGTGGGTGGAGGCGCGGTCGCGGGGACGAGTGACGCGGCCCGAGCCGGCCCGCCGGGTGCCGCGCCGTCAACAACCCTTCTGTGTCAGGGCTGTTGACGGCGCGATGAAAACGTTTTAACTTCCCCTCACTCCGACTTCGAGACATGAGGGGGACCCGTGGCCGCAGTACTACGGGAACACGCAGGTACAGAGGAGGTCGACGCGGCTCCTCGCCGAGAAGGCGGCGCGCATCCGAAGCGAAAACGCTTTCAAGGAAGCGCGCTCTTTCTGCTCATGCTGCCCGGCCTCGCCTACTTCCTGCTGTTCCACTACGGCGCACTGGTCGGCAACGTCATCGCCTTCAAGGAGTACGTCCCCTTCGACGGCCTCTGGGGCAGCCCCTGGGTCGGGCTCGGCAACTTCCAGCGGATGTTCGAGGACGGGGAGTTCTGGGCGGCCGTCCTCAACACCCTCTGGATCGCCGTCCTCCAGCTGGTCTTCTACTTCCCGGTGCCGCTCGGCCTCGCCCTGCTCCTGCACAGCCTCACCTGGAGCTCGGTGCGCCGCCTCGTGCAGTCCGTGGCGTATCTGCCGCACTTCATCTCGTGGGTGATCGTCGTCGCCCTCTTCCAGCAGGTGCTCGGCGACACCGGCCTGCTCAACTCCTCGCTGGACGGCATGGGGTTGCACAGCGTCGACATCATCGGCAACCCCGACGCCTTCCGGCCGCTGGTGGTCGCCCAGGTCATCTGGAAGGACGCCGGCTGGGGCACGATCATCTTCCTCGCCGCGCTGGCCCAGGTCGACGAGCAGCAGTACGAGGCCGCCGCCATCGACGGCGCGGGCCCCTGGCGGCGCTTCTGGCACGTCACCCTGCCCGCCATCCGCCCGGTGGTCGTGCTGCTGCTCATCATGCGGCTCGGCGACATCCTCTCCGTCGGCTTCGAGCAGATGCTGCTCCAGCGCGACGCGGTCGGCCCGGAGACCGCGGAGATCATCGACACCTTCGTCTACTACCAGGGCATCGTCGGCGGCGACTACGGATTCGCGGCCGCCGCGGGCCTGTTCAAGGGCGTCATCGGCGCCCTTCTCGTCTACGCCGCCAACAAGGTCGCCCACCGGCTCGGCGAACAGGGGGTCTACAGGTGAGTGCCCATGTCCGGCCCGGCTGGATGGAGAAGCCGAAGCCGCTCACCCAGGCCGCCAAAGCCCTCGCGCTGGTCGCCGTCGTGCTGCTGGTGTGCGTGCCGTTCCTCGTCATCGTGTCGACCTCGCTGGCCTCCACCGACGAGGTCGTCGACAACGGCGGCTGGGTGCTGTGGCCGACCGATCCGTCCCTCGACGCCTACCGCGACATCCTCGACGGCGGCATCGTCACCCACGCCCTCGGCGTCAGCGCCGGCGTCACGGTCGTGGGCACCCTGCTCAGCCTCGCCTGCACGGTGACCCTCGCCTACGCGCTGTCCCGCCCGGGCGTCTTCGGGAGCAGGCCCGCGCTGCTGCTGATCCTGTTCACGTTCCTCTTCCCGCCCGGCATGATCCCCAGCTTCCTGCTGGTCAAGGAGCTGGGCCTGCTGGACAGTTACGCCTCGCTGGTGCTGCCCGTCGTGGTGAACGTGTTCAACCTGGTCGTCCTGCGCGGCTTCTTCCAGGGCATCCCGGAAGAGCTGTACGAGGCCGCCCGGCTCGACGGGGCGGGGGACTGGCGGGTGCTGGTCTCGATCGTCCTGCCGCTGTCCAAGGCCGCGCTCGCCGTGGTCGGGCTGTTCTACGCGGTGGCGTACTGGAACTCCTGGTTCTACGCCTCGCTCTACCTGGAGAGCGACCACTGGCCCCTGCAACAGGTCCTGCGCACCTACGTGGTGGCGGGCTCCGGGCTCACCGACGCGACGACCGGTGAGGGCACCGTCACCGCGCCGCAGACCGTGCAGATGGCGGTGCTGGTGATCGCCACCGTGCCGATCCTGCTGGTCTACCCGTTCCTGCAGAAGTACTTCACCAAGGGCGTGCTCACCGGCGCCATCAAGAGCTGACAGGTTCCGTCCGCCGCTGACGGCCCCCTCAAGAGCCGTGTGTAGAAAGGTGACTTGCCGATGCCTCGCATGTCCCGCCGTACCCTGCTGCGTTCCACGGCCGCGGGTGGCGCCGCGGTCCTCGTCCCCGGTCTGCTGACCGCCTGCTCCACGAGCTCCGGCGACAGTGACGTCTCCAACGCCGGCAAGAAGCTCGCCCCCTGGCCCACGTACCGTCCCGCCGCCGGCCCCAAGCCGGACCTGGCCCCCACCGACGCCGGTGTCCAGGCCGGATACACCGCCTACCCCTCCGACCTGGTCAAGTCCGTCGCCCGCACCCCCGGCGACGGGTCCACCGTCAAGGTCATGTCGGTGTCCTTCGGCACCCCGCCCAAGCCCGCCTCCGCGAACCGGTTCTGGGCGGCCGTCGAGAAGGCCCTCGGCGTGAAGATCGAGTACACGGTGGTCTCCCAGGCCGACTACCAGAAGAAGATGGCCACCGTGATGGCCGGCGACGCCGACGCCCTGCCGGACATCATCAACCTCTTCTCCGGGTTCGTCCTGCCGCGAGAGGCCGAGTTCGTGCAGCGGCGCGCGGAGGACCTCACGCCGTACCTGTCCGGCGACGCCGTCGCCGACTACCCCAACCTCGCGGGCATCCCCACCCACGCCTGGCGGGACATGGGCCGCATCGGCGGTCGCATCTACGGCATCCCCCTGGAACGCCCGCTGCCCGGCTCCACCCTCTGGCTCAACCAGGGAATGTTCACCGACGCCGGGATGACGGAGGGCTGGAGCGCCGACGACTTCGCCGCCGTCGCGAAGCGGGCGACCAGCGGACGGACGTACGCGCTCGGCGCCGCCGCGGGCTCCCTGTTCGGCAACGCCGTGCACTCCGCCGCCCACAACGCGCCCCAGGAATGGTCCGTCACCAAGGACGGCACCTTCCGGCCGGCCTGGGACGACGAGCGCTTCAAGGCGTCCATCGCCTTCCAGTCCGAACTACGCAAGGCGGGCTCCTTCCACCCGGACGCCACGTCCATCTCCCAGATCGACCTGACCACCCTCTACTACAACGGCACCGTCGGCTCCATGCAGGACGGCTTCGGCGCCTACCTGCCCAAGTACCGTGAGTCCCGGGGCAAGTTGACCCCGGCCGCGGCACTGCCGTACAGCGTCGGCGGCGAGCCCGGCGGCATTGTCGCCGCCCGCCGCTCCTTCGGCTACACGGTGCTGAAGAAGGCGAAGAAGGAACGCGTCGAACTGCTGCTGCGCGTCCTGGACCACCTCGCCGCGCCCTTCGGCAGCAAGGAGTGGGAACTCGTCCACTACGGCGTCGAGGGCACCCACTTCACCCGCGGCAAGGACGGCTCCCCGCAGCCCACGAAACTCGGCGAGGTGGAGAACAACACCAACCTGCCGCTGAAGTACCTCGCCGAAGGCCCCCAGGTGCTGTTCGTGCCGGGCATGCCCGACGCCGTACGGGCCCTGCACGCCTGGCAGCTCAAGACCGTCCCGCGCGCCATCCGCAACGCCTCCTACGGCCTGCAGTCACGGACGAAGAACGCCCAGGGCACGACACTGAAAGCGCTCCTCGAGGACACTGTCACCGGCATCGTCGCCGGGCGCGTCCCGCTGTCGGAATGGGACGGGGCGGTCAAGAAGTGGCGGTCCCGGGGCGGCGACAGAATGGCCGAGGAGTTCGCGAAGGACTACACGGCCAACACATGATCGGGTGCCGGTGACAACCGGGCGCCGGTGAAAGAGGAGACGCGGGGATGGGGAACGACATGGGGCCCAAGCGACGGGTCACGATCCGGGAGGTCGCCGAACGGGCGGGCGTGTCGATGGCCACCGCCTCCCGCGCCCTGAGCGGCAACCATCCGGTGCCCACCGCGACCCGGACCCGTGTGCTGCGCGCGGCCCGCGACCTCGACTACGTCGCCAACGCGCACGCCCGCGCCCTGGTCGGCGGCGGCCGCAAGATGGCCGCGGTCGTCGTCCGCCAGGTGACCAGCCCGTTCTACGCCCAGGTCGCCGAGGGCGTGGAGGCGGAGGCCGCCGACCGGGGCTGGCTGTGCGTGGTCGGCGCGACCGGCGGGGACCCGCAGCGCGAGATGGAGTTCGTGCAGCTCATGCGGGAGGAGGGCGCGCGGCTGGTGATCCTGGTCGGCGGGGTCGTCGAGGACGACGCGTACCGCTCGCGCGTCACGCACTACGCGCAGGCCCTGGACGCGTCCGGGGCGCGGCTGGTGTTGTGCGGGCGGCCGGCGCCGGGGCCCGACCTGCCCGCGCTCGTCGTCGAGTTCGACAACGAGGCGGGGGCCCGGGCCATCACCGGGCATCTGCTGTCGGCGGGGCATCGGCGGATCGTCTTCCTCGGGGGCCTGCCCGGCAACACCGCCCTCGACGCCCGGGTCGCCGGATACCGGGGCGCGCTCGCCGAGCACGGGCTGCCGCCGGCGGCCGCGCGCGTCGTCGACTGCGGCCTCGGTCGCACCGCCGGTCTGCGGGCCATGACCGAACTCCTGAAGGAGACGAGGGAGTTCACCGCCGTGGTCGCCGGGGACGACATGGTCGCCGCGGGTGCGCTGCGCGCCATCGCCGACGTGGGGCTCGTCGTCCCCGATGACGTGTCCGTCGTCGGGTACAACGACATCCCGCTCGCCGAGGACTTCAACCCGCCGCTCACCACGGTGCGGACGCCCGCGGAGGAACTCGGGCGGGCGGCCGTGCGGATCGCTCTGCGGGATCCGGAGCATGCGGCTGGGAGCCGCCATCTGTTGGGCACGCACATCGTTGTGCGCCGAAGTGTTGGGGCTCCGCCGGAAGGATCGTGAGTTCGCTGCGGGTGATCTGTGGCTGGTCGCGCAGTTCCCCGCGCCCCTATGGGGCGCCATGGTGCCCCCTGCTTATGGAGGACCGGACCTCGTATGACCGCACCGCACATCTCCCCGCCCGGCGACCCGACGCATCTGCTCCCGCCCCCCGACCACACCTCGTCCCCCGTCACCGGCTGGACCCGCGCCCACTGGGAGGCGACCGCCGACCGTCTCCTGGAGGGGCTGGTGCCGTACGCCTCGCCGGGCTTCGCGCAGTACCGGCTGCCCGGGCCACCCAGCCACTCCGGGCCCTGGTCGGACGGCCTGGAGGGGTTCGCCCGGTCCTTCCTGCTGGCCGCCTTCCGGATCGCCGGCTCAGGCGGTCGCGTCGGCCCCGGCCTGGTCGAGCGGTACGCGGCCGGACTCGCCGCCGGCACCGACCCGCACGGCGGCGAACGCTGGCCGCCCATCACCGACCGCGCCCAGCCCATGGTCGAGGCCGCGTCGATCGCGATCGCCCTGCACGAGTCCCGCCGCTGGCTGTGGGACCACCTCGACGACCGCGTCCGCGGACAGGTCACCGACTGGCTGGGCGGTTTCGTCGGGGCCGACGTCAACGACTCCAACTGGCGGCTGTTCCAGGTCATCACGGAGGAGTTCCTGGCCTCCGTCGGCGCCCCGCACAGCCGCGCCGAGATCGACGCCGGGCTCGCCCGTCTCGACGACTGGTACCGGGGCGGCGGCTGGTACACCGACGGCGACGGCCGCAAGTTCGACTCCTACAACGCCCTCGCGCTGCACCTGTACCCGGTGCTGTGGGCACGCATCGCGGGCCCCCGCGCGCACCCCGCGACGGTGGCCAGGCACCGCGCCAGGCTGCGTGAGTTCCTCGCCGTCCACCAGCACTTCTTCGGCTCCGACGGCGCCCCGGTGCACCAGGGCCGTTCCCTCACCTACCGCTTCGCGACCACCGCACCGCTGTGGGCGGGCGCCCTCGCCGACGCCACCCCGTTACCCCCCGGCCGGGCCCGCCGCCTCGCCTCGGGCGCGCTGAAGCACTTCGCCGAGCGCGGCGTGCCGGACGAGCGGGGTCTGCTCACCCTCGGCTGGTACCGCCCCTTCCTTCCGGTCACCCAGCGCTACTCGGGCCCCGCCTCCCCGTACTGGGCGAGCAAGGCCTTCCTGGGCCTGCTGCTGCCCGAGAACCACCCGGTGTGGACGGCACCCGAGGAGCCCGCCCCGGTGGACAGAGCCGACGTACGGCTGGCCCTCCCGGCCCCCGGCTGGCTCCTGCACTCCACCGCCGCCGACGGGATCGTACGGCTCGTCAACCACGGCAGCGACCGGTTCCCGCCCCCGCCTGCCACCGGTGAGGACAGCCCGCACTACGCCCGGTTCGCGTACTCCAGCGCGACGGCACCCGAAACCCCCGACGCCCCGGGCACCGGGCCGGACAACCACCTCGCCCTGCTCGCCCCCGACGGCACGCCGTCCGCACGCGGCCGTATCCACCCGCTCGGTGTCTCGGGCGGCCGTGCCGCCTCCTGGCACCGGGCACGGGGACACCGCATGGAGACGGTGAGCGTGGTGCACGGCCCCTGGGAGGTGCGGGTCCATCACCTCGACGTCCCGCCCGGGACGCCGGTCCGCGAAGGCGGCTGGGCCGTCGCCGACGACACCGCGACGCCGGTCGCCCGGACCGGGCCCTGCCAGGCGTCGGCCCGCCGTGCGGACGGCCTGACCAGCGCGATCACCGGCCTGTACGGCTGGGAGGGCGCCGTGGCCACGGTCACGACGGCCGTCGGCACCAACGCCGTGGGCCACCACTCGGCGACGCCCGTGCTCCAACTCGACGATGGCGCCAGACTGTTGGTCACCCTCGTGGTGCTCAGCGCCGACCCGGACGCGCTGCGTACGGGAGCCGGCGCCTCGGTCGCCGAGGACGGCACCGTGGAGATCCGCTTCCCTGACGGCACCCGGGAACGGGTGGCGCCCCGGCTCAGCGCTGCGCCAGAGCCATCGCCCGGTCCAGCGCCTGGAGGAACGAGTTGACGGTCACCCGGTCCCGTACCGCCAGCCGCAGCCACTCCTCGTCCAGCCCCGGGAAGGTGTCCCCGCGCCGGACCGCGAACCCGAGGTCGCGCAGATGCCGTCGTACGACCAGGGCGTGCGGCAGCCGGACGAGCACGAACGACGCCTCGGCAGGCCCCGCCACCCGCAGCCCGTCGGCGCCGAACTCCTCAAGGCCCGCGACCAGATGCGCCCGGTCGGTGGCGACCCGGTGGGCGGCGTGGCCCGCCTCCGCCAGCGCCCGCGGTGAGACGCACGCCTGAGCCGCCGCGAGGGCGGGCGTGGACACCGGCCACAGCGGCTGGGCCCGCTCCAGTTCCACGACGGTCTCCGGCGCGGCCAGCACATAACCGATCCGCAGCCCGGCCAGCCCCCATGTCTTGGTGAGGCTGCGCAGCACCACGAGGCCGGGCACGTCCGTCCGCCCGGCCAGCGCCTCCCGCTCACCCGGCACCGCGTCCATGAACGCCTCGTCCACCACCAACGTCCGCCCGGGACGCGCCAGTTCGGCGATCACGGCGGCCGGATGCAGCACGGACGTGGGGTTCGTCGGGTTGCCGACCACGACCAGGTCGGCGTCCTCGGGAACGGCCGCCGGATCCAGCCGGAAACCGTCCTCCTCCCGCAGCAGCACCCTCTCGACCGAGTGACCGGCGTCCCGCAGCGCCGCCTCCGGCTCCGTGAACTGGGGGTGCACCACGACCGGCCGACGCACCTTCAGGGCCCGCGCCAGCAGGACGAACGCCTCGGCGGCACCCGCCGTCAGCAGCACCCGCTCCACCGGCAGCCGGTGCCGCGCCGCCACCGCCGCCCGCGCCGCCCGCCCGTCCGGATAGGCGGCCAGCGAGGTCAGCGACTCGGCGATCCGCTCCCGCAGCCAGCCGGGCGGGGTGTCCGCACGGACGTTCACGGCCAGGTCGACGACCGCCGAGCCGACGTCACGCACCTCGGCGTCGCCGTGGTGGCGCAGGTCATGTCCCTCAGTGCGCATGGGAGTGGGGGTGTCCTCCGTGCTGGTGGTGCCCGTGGTGGTGGTCCTCGTCGTCGGGGTGGAAGTGCGGCTGCTGCGGCAGACCGACCTTGTCCTCGAAGCCGGGCAGCGCGATCCGGTACACGCACGAGTCGCAGTTCATCCGCAGGTCGCCCTTGACGGCCTCCTCGTAACGTTCCCACACCAGGTCCAGCAACTCCGGCTCCGGACCGATGACATCGGCCGACCGGACCTCGACCTCCGGGTGCGCGGCCGCCCAGCCCTCCGTCTGCTGCCGCACCCGGTCCGGCAGGATCCCGGTGAACAGGAAGTAGGGGAGCACCACGATCCGCCGCGCCCCGAGCTTCGCGCACCGGTCCAGGCCGCTGGGCACGTCCGGCGCCGCCAGCGACACGAACGCCGTCTCCACGCCCGCGTATCCGCGCCCCTCCCACAGCAGCCGGGCCGCCTTGTGCACCTCGGCGTTCGCGTCGGGGTCCGTGGACCCGCGCCCCACCAGCAGCACCGTCACGTCGGCCCGGTCCGCGGGCGTGCGCACCGACTCACCGAGCGCCTCGTCCAGCCGTCGCTCCAGCACGCTCAGCAGCGCGGGGTGCGGGCCCAGCGGACGGCCGTAGCTGTACGAGATCCCCGGGTGCCGTTCCTTCTCGCGGGCCAGCGCCGCCGGGATGTCCCCCTTGGCGTGTCCGGCGGACACCAGCATCAGCGGAACCGTCGCGAACCGGCGGACCCCCCGCTCCACCAGCTCGGTGACCGCGTCACCCAGCGGCGGCGGGGACAGTTCGATGAAGCCGCCCGCGACGGGCAGTTCGGGGTGGCTCTCGCCCAGGCGCCGTACGAAGTCGCGGAACGCCTCGGCTCCGGCGTCGTCCCGGGTGCCGTGGCCGGCGATGAGCAGGGCGGGCGGCGGGGTGGTCACGGTTGCTCCTCGGGATGCGAATCGGGGTGGTACAGCAGGGCGTTGAGCGCGGCGGCGGCGACCGCCGAACCGCCCTTCTCGGACACGTTGCTGACAGCGGGCAGCCCGCTCTCGCGCAACGCGGCCTTGGACTCGGTGGCGCCGACGAAGCCGACGGGCAGGCCGATGACGAGCGCGGGGGAGGCGTCCAGGGTCAGCAGTTCCTCCAGCGCGGTGGGGGCGTTGCCGATCACCCACAGGGCGCCCGGGCCGACCTGTTCGTACGCCAGCCGGATCGCGTGGGCCGAACGGGTCAGCCCGGGGCCGGCGGTGGCGTCCTTGAGACGGCAGACGGTCTCCCGCCGGGTGATCCCGGCCGCGACCATCTCCACGTCCACGACCACGGGCGCCCCGGCGTGCAGCGCGGCGTGCGCCTTCGCCAGGTCGCCCTCGTCCATGACGAGATCCGTCGCGTACTCCAGGTCGGCCGCGGAGTGGATGACCCGTTCCACGACCGCCCGGGTCAGCGGCGGGAAGTGCGAGGTTTCCAGGCGGGCGCGCAGCCGCCGGAAGGACTCCTGCTCGATCGGGTGGACCACACGGTTCACCGGGTCTCCTCCCGTCCGTCCCGCGGGCTCTGCTGCCAGCGGTAGCCGCGCGGCGTCACCATGCGCCCGGCGATCCGCCGGGTCGCGGTGTTGCCCACGGTCACGACCGTCATCATGTCGACCGTCGCCGGGTCCAGGTCGGCCAGGGTCGTCAGCCGGGCGGACTCGTCCGGTCGTGACGCGTTCCGTACGACACCGACCGGTGTCGTGGCCTCCCGGTGCTCGGCGAGGACCGCGAGCGCCTTCGGCAGCTGCCAGTCGCGGCCCCGGCTGCGCGGGTTGTAGAACGTCACGACGATGTCCGCCTCGGCCGCCGCCCGCACCCGCCGCTCGATGACCTCCCACGGCGTGTGCAGGTCGGAGAGGCTGATGGACACGTGGTCGTGGCCGAGCGGGGCGCCGAGGATCGCGGCGGCCGCGAGGGCGGCGGTGACGCCCGGCACGCCGATCACGTCGATGTCGTCGGAGGCCTCCGCGAGCGCGGGGGAGGCCATGGCGTACACGCCGGCGTCCCCGCTGCCGATCAGCGCGACGGCCCGGCCCTTGCGGGCCTCCTCGACGGCTGTCCGGGCCCGCTCCTCCTCCGCCCCGAGCCCCGACTCCAGGATCCGGGTGCCCGGTCGCAGCAGGTCGCGGATCTGGTCGACGTACTGGTCGAGACCGACGAGCACGGAGGCGCGCCGCAACTCCGCCTGCGCGCGGGGCGTGAGCAGGTCCCGGGCGCCCGGTCCGAGCCCGACCACCGCGAGCCGGCCGCGCGCGGGGCGCCGTACCACCGCACAGGTCGCCATGGCGGGATCCGCCGCCGACTTCCGCTTGGGGACGAGGAGTTCACCCCCGCCCACCAGCGCCGCGGCCTCCGCCACGGACGGGGTGCCGACGGCGGCGAGCGGCGCGTCGGACGGGTTGGGCACGTTCACCGAGGCCAGCTCCGGTGCGGACCAGGTCACCAGCGGCACGCCCAGGCGCTCGGCCGCCTCGACGATCCCGGTCTCCTCCGCCTTGGCGTCGACGGTGGCGAGTTCGGCGATGCTGCGGGCCGACAGTCCCGCGTCCCGCAGCGCGGCCTCGACCAGCCCCAGCACCTCCTCCACCGGGGCGCCCCGGGAGGCGCCCACACCGACGACGAGGGACGGCGGGCGCAGCACGACCGTACGCTCGGCGGGTTCGACCAGGCGGTCCGTCAGCCGGATCGCGTACCGGCCTTCCCCGGTGACCGGGAGGGCCGGAAGAGGCCAGCCGAAGTCGGCCTTCAGCGCCACCGGTTCGCCGTCGAGCAGGGCCCGCGACACCGCGGCGACATCGCCCTCCACCGGGAACCCGAGGGTGTCCAGGCCCGGCAGTCCGACCGCGTCCGTGGCCGTCGTCACCACGGGCCGCGCGCCCAGCACCGCAGCGACCTCGTCCGCGAGCGTGTTGGCGCCGCCGCCGTGTCCGCCCAGCAGCGACACGGCGAACCGTCCGCCCTCGTCGACACAGACCACGCCCGGGTCGGACGCCTTGTCGTCCAGCAGCGGCGCGAGCAGCCGCACCACCGCCCCCGTCGCCAGGAAACACACGAGCTGCTCGCACTGCGCGAACGCGGCCCGTACGGCGTCCCCGACCGGGCCGTCGTACACCCGGGTCCGCTCCGGCCAGGCCGCGGCCAGCCGGTCCCGCGCCGCCGCGCCCGCCGCGGTGGCGGAAATGAGGCCGATCACTGATTCACTCCTTCACGCTGTGCCGGGGGTCTGACGCCCCACAGCAGAAAAACCGGATTCGTCGCCGCGAGCCGGGTCACGTCCCCCGGCAGCGGGGCGAGCCGGGACGACTGCAACAGCACCCCGTCGCAGTCGAAGCCGGCGTCGGTGAGCGCCGTCCGCACGGCCGGTACCCGGTCGAGCGCGGCCATCGCGACGACGACGGCCCGCCGGGCCCGCCGCGCGCACGCCGTGACGACGGCGGGCAGTTCGCGCCCTCCGCCGCCGACGAACACCGCGTCGGGATCGTCCAGGCCGGACAGCACCGTCGGCGCCGCCCCGTGCACCACCCGCACGTCGACGCCGTGCGCGGCGGCGTTCGCACGGATCCGCCCGGCCCCGTCGCTGGTCTTCTCCACCGCGGTCACGGCAGCGCCGAACCGCGCGCACTCCACGGCCACCGAACCCGACCCCGCGCCGACGTCCCAGACCACGTCACCGAGGCGGGGCCCGAGCCGGGCCAGTGCCAGCGCCCGCACCTCGAACTTGGTGATCATCGAGTCGCGGTGCGCGAACTCCCCTTCGTCCAGGGCCCATCCGGCGGGCCCGGCGGGCGCCCCCGCGACCGTACGCACCGCGCCGAGCGCCCGCGCCTCGTCCAGGCACAGCACGACACTCACCGACGATCCCCAGTCCCGGGCCGCGGCCTCGGCCGGTGTCACCCGCTCCACCCGCTCGTCCTCGGAGCCGAGCGCGGAGGCGACCACCAGGACCCGCGCGGCGGACCCGAGCGCGGCCCCCAGTTCCGCGGGCCCCGCACCCGGCCCGGTCAGCACGGCGACCTTCGGCCGGGCCCGGCACACATTGACCGCCGTCCGCAGCTCACGCCCGTGCGCGCTGACCACGACCGCGTCGTCCCAGGGCAGCCCGACCCGGGCGAAGGCGGCGGCGACGGACGAGACACCGGCCCGCACATCGAGCCGCTCGGCACCGAACCGCTCCGCCAGCACTCGCACGATCCCGAAGAACCCGGGGTCGCCGGAGGCCAGCACGACCACCGGGCTCCGGCCCGCGTGCCCCTCCTCGTCCAGATACCGCTCGATCCTGTCCAGGGCGGGCGCCAGCGCACCGAGGACCACCTGCTCGGCGTCCGCGGCGACCGGCGCGGCGGCCAGATGCCGCCGGCCGCCCACGACCAGCCCGGCCCCCGCCACGGCGGCCGCGGCGTCGGGCGGCAGCGGCGCCCCCGTCCCCGTCCCCGTACCGACGACGGTGATCGGACGGTCCCTCATGTGCCGGCACCCCGGGCGCGCAGGACCTTGCGGGCCTCAGGGTCGGCCTTGCGGTAGCCGTGGAAATGACCGGGGTGGTAGAGGTGCGAGCGGGTGCCCTCGGCGTCCAGCGCCGGGCCGACCAGGAACAGGGTGTGCTTCCAGAGCTTGTGCTCCTTGACCGTCTCCTCCAGGGTGCCGATGGTGCACTTCACGATCAGCTCCTCCGGCCAGGTCGCCTGGTAGGCGACGACGACCGGCGTGCCGGTCGGGTAGCCGCCCTCCAGCAGCTCCCGCACGAGCTGACCGCTGCGCGCGGCCGACAGGAAGATCGCCATCGTGGTGCCGTGTTTGGCGAACTCCCGCACCTCCTCCCCGGGCGGCATCGGCGTCTTGCCGCCGCCGAGCCGGGTGAGCACCACGGACTGGGCGACCTCCGGGATGGTCAGCTCACGCCCGGCGAGCGCCGCGACGGCGGAGAACGCGGAGACGCC
Organism: Streptomyces sp. NPDC005263; assembly: GCF_042872365.1. NCBI lineage: Bacteria > Bacillati > Actinomycetota > Actinomycetes > Kitasatosporales > Streptomycetaceae > Streptomyces > Streptomyces sp. NPDC005263. The sequence continues at coordinate 133,352 of NZ_JBIAKJ010000009.1, forward strand.
CGGGACCACCTCGGTCTCGATGCCGATCCGGGCACACCGGTCGAGCTGCTCCTGCGTACCGCCCCACAGCGCGGGGTCGCCGGAGTGGATGCGGGCCACCCGCAGACCCTGCGCGAGGGCCCGCTCGTACACGGCCACCACGTCCTCCAGGGAGATCGTCGCCGAGTCGAGGATCTCCGCGTCCTCGCGCGCGTGCTGGAGGACCTCCGCCTGGACCAGGCTGGCCGCCCAGATCACGACGTCGGCGTCGGCGATGGCACGCGCGGCACGGATCGTCAGCAGGTCGGCGGCGCCGGGGCCGGCACCGACGAAGGTCACTTTGCCGGTGGGGGCATCGGCCATGGGTTCGGGTCCTCTCGTGCGGAAGTTCAGTGCTGCTGGGTTCGGAGGTGCGTGACCGGGCCCTGATCGGATACCAAGGGCACATGGCGGTCTTTGTCGCGCTCGGCGCGTTCCTGATGACGCTGGCGGGCGGCTGGACGGCACTGCGGGTGACCGACCGCCGCCATCTCGTGCTGGGCCTGGCCGGCGGCCTGATGCTCGGCGTGGTCGGCCTGGATCTGCTGCCGGAGTCGCTGGACGCGGCCGGCACCGAGGTCTTCGGCGTCCCCGCCGCGCTGCTCCTGTTCGTGGCCGGATTCCTGCTGGCCCACATGGTGGAGCGCCTGCTCGCGGGCCGTCAGGCCGCGCACGGCGCCGAGGAGACCGCTCCCCGCGACGGCAGGGCGCCCCAGGTGGGCCTGACCGCGGCCGCGGCGATGGTCGGCCACAGCGCCATGGACGGGGTGGCGATCGGCGCGGCCTTCCAGGTCGGCGGCGGCATGGGCGCGGCGGTCGCGCTGGCCGTCGTCGCCCACGACTTCGCGGACGGCTTCAACACGTACACGATCACCAGCCTGTACGGCAACGCCCGCCGTCGGGCCCTGGCGATGCTGTTCGCGGACGCGGCGGCCCCGGTCGTGGGCGCGGCCTCCACGCTCTTCTTCACGATCCCGCAGGGGGTGCTCGGCGGCTATCTCGGGTTCTTCGGCGGCGCGCTCCTCTATCTCGCGGCCGCCGAGATCCTCCCCGAGGCCCACCACGAGCACCCCGCCCGCTCGACGCTGCTGTGCACGGTCGCCGGAGTGGCGTTCATCTGGCTGGTCGTCGGAGTCGCGGGCTGACGCCGCGGGTCTTGACGGGCTCACAGCTTTCCGCCCCGGCCGCCGTCGCGCCGCGCGGGCGCGATGAGCGTGGAGAGATACGGCAGCGGAGCACCGTCGAGGTCGGCGGCAGGGCGGATGGACTCCGACTCCAGCCCGAGCGCCGAACCCCACACGGCGTCGCCGAGCCGCCCGGTCTCCCGCAACGCCTCGGCCACCTCCCGTGACTGCCGCCCGAACTTGTACGCGACGACGGTGCCGGGCCCGTTCAGGGCGTCCTTGAGGGCGGCGGCCCCGGCGGTGACGGGTACCAGCGTGAGCGGCTCGGTCCCCTCGGTGAGGACGGCCCCCGAGCGTGCCGCGAGGTCCTGCATCGCGGTGATCCCGGGCACGGTCTCCACGACCACGCCCGGCACCAGCTCGGTGATGGTCTGCGCGAGATAGGTGAAGGTGGAGTACACGTTCGGATCGCCGATGGTCGCGAAGGCGACGGAACCATGGGCCTCCAGCAGCCGGGCGACCCGGTCTCCGGCGGCGTCCCAGGCGGCCTCCCGCCGGGCCCGGTCACTGCGCTCGTTGAGCGCGAACACCACCCGGACGACCTTCTCCTCGGGCACGTAGTGCAGCACGGTGGCTTCCGCGCGACCCCGCTCACCCCCGTCCTGCCCGTCAGCCGCCGCCATGACGGGGACGACGACCACCTCGGCCTCCCGCAGAGCGTTGACGCCCTTGACGGTCACCAGCTCCGGGTCCCCGGGCCCGACCCCGACTCCGATCAGCTTGCTGCTCATGACGTCCGGCACCTCTCCACGAACCGACGGGCGACACCGGGCTCGGACGCCCAGTGCGTGTGCAGATAACTCGCGTGCACACCCTGCTGCACAAAACCTTCGAGCCGCCGTCGGGGGGTGCGCACACCCCAGGCGGCGACCTCCCCCGCCCCGGGCTCCACCACGGTCCGGTGGAACTCGTGCCCCCGCATCCGGGTCCCGGCCTCGGCGAGCACGCTGTCGCTGACGGCCACCGCGTCCCGGTACCCGAGCGTGAGCCGCTCGGACATCCGCGCGGTCACGTCCAGCACTCCGCACATCGGCAGCCCGTCGAGCTCACGGCTGAGATAGAGCAGCCCCGCACACTCGGCGGCGACCGGAGCGCCACTCTCCGCGAGGGCCGCGACGGACTTGCGCAGGGGTTCGTTGGCAGACAGCTCGTCGGCGTACACCTCGGGAAACCCGCCCCCGATGACCAACCCGCTTGTTCCGTCAGGTAGTTGCTCGTCCCGGAGGGGATCGAAGGTGACAACCTCGGCACCGGCCGCGGCGAGCAGTTCCGTGTGCTCCGCGTAGGAGAAGGTGAAGGCGGGCCCCCCGGCGACGGCGACTCTCACACCGGCCACCCCTTTGAATCGCCGGTCCGCTTCCTCCAGCCCGTCCGGCGTTTGAGGACGAGGCCCCTCCAGGGCCGACAGCGGGGGCTCGGGGGCGGCAGCCCCCAGAGACGGGAAGGGAAGGGGCGGAGGGGGCGAAGAAACCAGCACCTCAGCCGCATCCCACGCCGCACCCGCCAACGCTCCGGCGCTCCCCGCCAGCGCAGCCAACGCCTCCAGGTCACACCCGACCCGCACCTGCTCCGCCATCGCGGCAACCGCCTCCACCGCAGAAGCCCGCCGCTCGGCGACCGGCACCAGCCCCAGATGCCGCGACGGCGTGTCCACCTGAGCCGTCCGCCGCAGCACACCGAGCACCGGCACCCCCGCCGAGTCCAACGCCTCCCGCAGCAGTTCCTCGTGCCGGTCCGACCCGACCTTGTTCAGGATCACGCCCCCGATCCGCACCTCCGGGTCCCAGGAGGCGAATCCGTGCACCAGCGCCGCCACCGACCGGGACTGCGACGAGGCGTCGACGACCAGCACCACCGGCGCCCGCAGCAGCTTCGCCACCTGAGCGGTGGACGCCAGCTCACCCTCCCCGGCGGCCCCGTCGTACAGCCCCATCACACCCTCGACGACAGCGAGGTCACAGCCCCGCGCACCATGCGCGAACAACGGCCCGACCAGCTCCGGCCCGCACAGATACGCGTCGAGATTCCGCCCCACCCGCCCGGTCGCGAGCGCGTGGTACCCGGGGTCGATGTAGTCCGGCCCGACCTTGTGCCCGGACACGGCGAGCCCGCGCGCGGCGAACGCGGCCATCAAACCCGTGGCGACGGTGGTCTTGCCGCTGCCCGAGGAGGGCGCGGCGATGACCAGCCGAGGGACGGAGGACGTCACCATTCGATGCCCCGTTGCCCCTTCTGCCCGGCGTCCATCGGATGCTTCACCTTGGACATGTCGGTGACGAGGTCCGCGAACTCCACCAGCTTCTCGGGCGCGTTGCGTCCGGTGATCACCACATGCTGGGTGCCGGGCCGGTTCCGCAGCACCTCGATCACCTCGTCGGTGTCGACCCACCCCCAGTGCATCGGGTACGCGAACTCGTCCAGCACGTACAGCTGGTACGTCTCGGCGGCCAGGTCCCGCTTGACCTGCTCCCAGCCCTCCCGGGCCTTCTCCTCATTGCTGAGGTTGTCCCCCCGCAGATCACGCTGGACCCAGGACCACCCCTCGCCCATCTTGTGCCAGTCGACGGACCCGCCCTGCCCGGACGCCCCCAGCACCCGCAGCGCGTTCTCCTCGCCGACCTTCCACTTCGCCGACTTGACGAACTGGAACACCCCGATCGGCCACCCCTGGTTCCAGGCCCGCAGCGCGAGACCGAAAGCGGCGGTGGACTTGCCCTTCCCGACGCCCGTGTGCACGACGACCAGCGGCCGGTTACGCCGCTGACGGGTCGTCAGACCGTCCTCCGGTACGACACTCGGCTGTCCCTGCGGCATTACGCGGCCCTCCTGGAATCGTCCTGAACTTCCCTGACCAGCCCGGCGATCGAGTCCGCCCGCAACTCGTCCAACGTCACCGCCGTACCGCCCAGCTCACCCGCCAGCTGTCCGGCCAGCCCCAGCCGCACCGGCCCCGACTCGCAGTCCACGACCACCGAGGCGACCGAGTCGGCCGCGAAGAGACGAGCCGCACGCCCGGCGAGGGCGACCGGCTCCGGTCCGCCCGTCGCCCGCCCGTCGGTCACCACCACGACCAGCGCCCGCCGAGCCGGATCCCGCAGCCGTTCCACCCGCAGCACCTCGTGCGCCCGCAGCAGGCCCGCCGCGAGCGGCGTCCGGCCGCCCGTCGGCAGCGACTCCAGCCGAACCGCCGCCGCGTCCACGGAGGAGGTCGGGGGCAGCGCCACCTCGGCGGCCGAACCCCGGAACGTCACCAGCCCCACCTTGTCCCGCCGCTGGTAGGCGTCGAGGAGCAGCGACAGCACGGCACCCTTCACGGCACTCATCCGCTGCCGGGCCGCCATGGACCCGGAGGCGTCGACGACGAACAGCACGAGATTCCCCTCGCGCCCCTCCCGCGTCGCCTGCCGCAGATCGTCCCGCCGCACGACCAGCCCACGCCCCGAGCGCCCGCGCGCCCGCTGATGCGGCGCCGCCGCCTGCACGGTCGCCGCCAGGTGCAGCTTCGTCAGCGCCCCCCGGGGCCGCCGGGCCCCGGTCGTCCGCCCGTGCTCGGTCCGCGCCCGCGAACGCCGTCCCGCGACCCCCTCACCGAGACCGGGCACGCTCAGCACCTTGGTACGGAAGGGCTCGGACGCCCGCGTCGGCTGCTGCTCACCCGCACCGCCACCGGAGGACTGCGGCTGTCCGCCCTCCTCCCCGGCCTCGGGCCGCGCCCCGGTGTCACCGCCCTCGGGCGCCTCGGGCCCCTCGGCAGGCGGCTGACCGCCACCCCCGCCGTCCCCGTCGGGCCCCGGCCCGTCAGGATCCGTCCCGTCGGGATCCGGGTCCTCGTCGTCCGAGCCGCCGAACTCCTCCAGGGTCTCGTCGAGCTTGTCCTCGTCGAGCCCGGGCGCGTCGAAGGGATTGCGTCGCCTGCGGTGCGGCAGCGCGAGCAGCGCGGCCTGCCGGACATCCTCCGCGAGCACGTCCGTCCGCCCGGCCCACGCGGCCAGCGCGGTCGCCGTCCGCGCCATCACGATGTCGGCCCGCATGCCGTCCACCTCGAACGCGGCGCAGGTCGCCGCGATCTGCCGCAGCGCCCCGTCGCCCAGCCGCACCGACGGAAGCAGCTCCCGAGCGGCCACGATCCGCGCCCGTACGGCGGCTTCCTCGTCCGCCCACCGCGCCGCGAAGCCGGCCGGGTCGTCGTCGTGGGCGAGCCGCCGCCGCACCACCTCCACCCGCTGGTCGGGCTCCCGCGAGGCCGCGACCTCCACGGTCAGCCCGAACCGGTCGAGCAACTGCGGCCGCAGTTCGCCCTCTTCGGGGTTCATCGTCCCGACGAGCAGGAACTTCGAGGCGTGCCGTACGGAGACACCCTCGCGTTCCACGTACGACGCGCCCATCGCCGCCGCGTCGAGCAGCAGGTCGACCAGGTGGTCGTGGAGGAGGTTGACCTCGTCGACGTACAGGATCCCGCGGTGCGCGTCGGCGAGCAGCCCGGGCTCGAAGGCCTTCACGCCCTCGGCGAGCGCCCGCTCGATGTCGAGGGCGCCGACGAGCCGGTCCTCGGAGGCGCCGACGGGGAGTTCCACCATCCGCGCCGGACGCCGGGCACCGCCGCCGGTCTCGTGCGGGCCGTCCGGGCAGTCGGGGTCGGGTGCGGCGGGGTCGCAGGAGAAACGGCAGCCGGGGACCACGGAGACCTCCGGCAGCAGCGCCGAAAGGGCCCGCACCGCCGTCGACTTGGCGGTGCCCTTCTCACCGCGCACCAGCACCCCGCCGACCGCCGGGGACACGGCGTTCAGCAGCAGCGCGAGCCGCAGGTCGTCCTGACCGACGACGGCCGTGAACGGGAACGGGGTACTCACTTGTCGTCGCCCTCCAAATCGCCTTCCAGCTCCAGGTAGGTGGCCCGCAGCCGTTCCATGGTGTCCGCGTCCGGCTCCGCCCACAGTCCGCGCTCGGCGGCCTCCAGGAGCCGTTCCGTGATGCCGCGCAGCGCCCAGGGGTTGGACTTCTTCATGAAGTCCCGGTTCTCCTGGTCGAAGACGTACTCGGCGCTGAGCTTCTCGTACATCCAGTCGTCGACCACCCCCGCCGTCGCGTCGTACCCGAAGAGGTAGTCGACGGTCGCCGCCATCTCGAAGGCGCCCTTGTAGCCGTGCCGCCGCATCGCCGCCATCCAGCGCGGGTTGACCACCCGGGCGCGGAAGACGCGGTGTGTCTCCTCGCCGAGCGTGCGGGTCTTGACCTGGTCGGGGACGGCCGAGTCGCCGACGTACGCCTCGGGGGAGGTGCCCGTCAGATGGCGGACCATGGCGACCATGCCGCCGTGGTACTGGAAGTAGTCGTCGGCATCCACCAGGTCGTGCTCGCGGGTATCCACGTTCTTGGCGGCCACCGCGATCCGCTTGAACGCCGTCTCCATGTCGCCGCGCGCGGCCCGCCCGTCGAGCCCGCGCCCGTAGGCGTAACCGCCCCACACCGCGTACACCTCGGCCAGGTCGGCGTCGCTGCGCCAGTTGCGGGCGTCGATCAGCGGCAGCAGCCCGGCGCCGTACGCGCCCGGCTTGGAACCGAAGATCCGGGCGGTCGCGCGCCGCCGGTCACCGTGCTCGGCGGTGTCGGCGTCGGCGTGCGCGCGCACGTAGTTCTGCTCGGCGCTCTCCTCCAGCTCCGCCACCGCCCGCACCGCGTCGTCGATCAGTCCGACCACATGCGGGAACGCGTCCCGGAAGAAACCGGAGATGCGGACCGTGACGTCGATGCGGGGCCGGCCCAGCTCCGCGGGCGGGACCACCTCGAAGCCGGTCACCCGGCGCGAGGCGTCGTCCCACACCGGGCGGCAGCCAAGCAGCGCGAGGATCTCGGCGATGTCGTCGCCCTGGGTGCGCATGGCGGAGGTGCCCCACACCGTCAGGCCGACGGATTTCGGGTACTCGCCGGTGTCCTGGAGGTAGCGCTGGACCAGCGAGTCGGCGAGCGACTGGCCGACCTCCCAACTCAGCCTGGACGGAATGGCCTTGGGGTCGACGGAGTAGAAGTTGCGGCCGGTCGGCAGGACGTTGACCAGCCCGCGGGTCGGCGAGCCCGACGGACCGGCCGGGACGTACCCCCCGTCGAGCGCCTTGAGGATGTGGCCGATCTCGTCGGTGGTCCGGGCCAGGCGCGGTACGACCTCGGTGCAGGCGAACTCCAACACGGCGACCGCGTCGGGGAGTTCGGTGCGGATCACCTCGCGTACCAGGGCGGCGCACTCGGCGGCCGCCCAGTCCCGCTCCTCCATGCCCTCGGCGAACCGCCGGCACAGCTGCTCCAGCAGGTCGATCGCGTCAGCCGCCGAACGGGCGGGCCCCTCGACGAGGTCCGTCAGCTCCACCGGGACCTTGAGCGGCGCCCCCGGCTCGGCGAGCAGCTCCTTCTCCACCAGCCCGAAGTGCGCGGCCAGCGACGCCCGCAGACCGGGCAGCGCGTTCGCCTGCCCGCCCCACACCTGCGAGGCCCGCAGCACCGCGAGCACGAGGTTCACCCGCGGCTCGCCGACCGGACCGCCACCGAGGATGTGCAGGCCGTCCCGGATCTGCACGTCCTTGATCTCGCACAGATAGCCGTCGATGTGCATCACGAACTCGTCGAAGGAGTCGTCGTCCGGCTGGTCGTCGACATGCAGGTCGTGGTGCAGCTCGGCCGCCTTCACCAGCGTCCAGATCTGCGCCCGCACGGCAGGCGCCTTCGTCGGGTCCAGGTCGGAGACGAGCGCGTACTCGTCGAGGAGCTGCTCCAGCTTGGCCAGGTCGCCGTAGGTGTCGGCGCGGGCCATCGGCGGCACCAGATGGTCGACGACGGTGGCGTGCCCGCGCCGCTTGGCCTGGGTGCCCTCACCGGGGTCGTTGACGATGAAGGGGTAGATGAGCGGGAGTTCACCGAGCACCGCGTCGGGGGCGCAGCCGCCGCTGAGCCCGAGCCCCTTGCCGGGCAGCCACTCCATCGTGCCGTGCTTGCCCATGTGCACGATCGCGTCGGCGCCGAAACTGTTCTCCAGCCAGCGGTAGGCCGCCATGTAGTGGTGCGACGGCGGCATGTCCGGGTCGTGGTAGATCGCGATCGGGTTCTCGCCGAAGCCGCGCGGCGGCTGGATCATCACGACGACGTTCCCGAACTGGAGCGAGGCGAGCACGATGTCGTCGCCGTCCACGTACAGGCTGCCCGGCGGCTCGCCCCACGCCTCCAGCATGCCGTCCCTGAGGTCCGGGTCGAGCGTGTCGAACCAGGCCCGGTAGTCGGCCAGCGGCACCCGGGCGGGCGCGGCGGCCAGCTGCTCCTCGGTGAGCCACTCGACGTCGTGGCCACCGGCGTTGATCAGCCGGTGGATCAGCTCGTCGCCGTTGTCGGGGTGGCCCTCGACCACGTATCCGGCGTCCCGGAGGGAGTCCAGCACCCGCACCGCCGAAGCGGGCGTGTCCAGACCCACCGCGTTGCCGACCCGGGAGTGCTTGGTCGGGTACGCGGTGAACACCAGCGCGAGCTTCTTGTCGGCGTTCGGCTTGTGCCTCAACCGGGCGTGCCGTACGGCGATCCCGGCGACCCGCGCGGCCCGCTCGGGGTCGGCGACGTACACCGGGACGTCGTCCGGGCCCTGCTCCTTGAACGAGAAGGGGACGGTGATCAGGCGCCCGTCGAACTCCGGGATGGCCACCTGCATCGCCGCGTCCATGGGGGACAGGGCGGCGTCCGACTCGTCCCAGGCCTTCCGGGAGGACGTCAGACAGAGCCCTTGCAGCACGGGGACGTCGAGGTCGGCGAGGGCTCCGATGTCCCAGGCCTCCTCGTCGCCGCCGGCCGACGCCTGCGAGGCGTGGGCGCCGCCCGCCGCGAGGACGGTGGCGACCAGGGCGTCGGCCTTCTGGAGGATCTCGTACAGCCCGGCGTCGGCGCCGCGCAGCGAACCGCAGTACACCGGAAGGGCGTTGGCGCCCGTCGCCTCGATCGCGTCGCACAGCGTGTCCACGAAGGCGGTGTTCCCGCTCAGCTCATGGGCGCGGTAGAAGAGGACACCGACGGTCGGGCGGCCCTCGACGAGGTCACGCCCGCCATGGATGCCGTACTCCGGCATCTTCCGCGGCTCGACGAACCCCTCACCCGTCAGCAGCACCGTGTCGGACAGGAAACGCGCCAGTTCGGTGAGGTTGTCGGGCCCGCCCTCGACGAGGTACCGAAGCGCCTCCGCGACGACGCCCGCGGGCACCGACGACTCGGCCATCAACTCCGCGTCGGGAACGCTCTCCCCGCCCAGCAGCACGGTCGGGACACCGGACGCCTTCAGCGCCGCCAGCCCGTCCTCCCAAGCCCGCTTGCCGCCGAGCAGCCGTACGACGGCGATGTCCGAGCCGTCGAGGAGTCCCGGAAGGTCCTCCGCGACATCCACCCGGGTCGGATTGCCGATCCGGTACGAGGCGCCGTCAGCGGCCCTGGCCGCCAACAGGTCCGTGTCGGCGGTCGACAACAACAACACTGTGCTCATGCGGGCGCTCCCGGTGGAATGAAAGGCAGTCCTTGCGGCGCGCCGGACTCGATGAGCCGCCACAGCGCGTCCGTGTCCGCGTGCTGTTCGATCAGGTCGCCGAGCCGGTCGAGCTGCTCCTCGCGCAGCGCGGCGAACGAGGTGTCGGCGGCCGGCACGAAACGCCGGCCCGCGGCGGCCGCCACCTCGCGCAGGAAGGCCCGCCGGAAGCCGTCCGACTCCAGCGAGCCGTGCCAGTGGGTGCCCCAGGTCTGGCCGACCCGGCAGCCGTCCAGACTGTGTCCACGGTCATCGGAGATGAACGTGTCGCCCCCGGAGATCTCGGCGACCCCGTGATGGATCTCGTATCCCTCGACCGGTTCGCCCAGGGCCTCGCCCTCCGGCCGGGTGAGGGTCTTCTCGCGGGCGAACCGCACCCGGACGGGCAGGATCCCGAGCCCGTCCACGTGTCCGCGGCGGCTCTCGACGTCGTCCTCGATGTGCTCGCCGAGGATCTGGAAGCCGCCGCAGATGCCGAGGACGGGCCGGTGCTCGGCGGCCCGGCGCCCGATGGCCTCGGCCAGCCCCCGCTCGCGGAGCCACTCCAGAGCACGGACCGTCCCCCGGGTACCCGGGATCACGACGAGATCGGCGTCGGCCAGTTCCTCGGGCCGGTCCACGAACCGCACCACGACGCCGGGTTCGGCGGCCAGCGCGTCCACGTCGGTGAAGTTGGACATGAGGGGGACCGCGCAGACGGCGACCCGCAGCACGTCCTCGCCGACGGGCGGGGAGAGGTTGGACTCCCGTACGGTCCCGCGCAAGGACACCCGCAGCCCGTCCTCCTCGTCGATGCCGAGGCCGTGCCGGAAGGGCAGGACGCCGTAGGTGTGCCGCCCGGTCAGCCCGTGCAGCATGTCCAGGCCGGGCTCCAACAGGCTGACGTCCCCCCGGAACTTGTTGACCAGGAACCCGGCGACGAGTTCCTGGTCCTCGGGAGAGAGCAGGGCGACGGTCCCGAAGAAGGAGGCGAAGACGCCCCCACGGTCGATGTCACCGACCACGAGCACCGGAAGCCGCGCGTTGCGCGCGACGCCCATGTTCACGATGTCGGTCCGCCGCAGGTTGATCTCGGCGGGAGAGCCGGCCCCTTCACAGATCACCGCGTCATACGTGCCCCGCAACTCGGCGAGACAGTCGAGGACGGTCCCCAGCAACTGCTGCTGCCGCCCACCGTGATAGCCACGCGCACTGAGCTCCCCGACCGGCTTGCCGAGCAGCACGACCTGACTGCTCTGTTCGCCGCCCGGCTTCAGCAGCACCGGATTCATCGACGCGGTCGGCTCCACCCGGCAGGCCTGCGCCTGCATGGCCTGCGCCCGCCCGATCTCCGCGCCCTGACGCGTCACGAACGAGTTGAGGGACATGTTCTGCGCCTTGAAGGGCGCGACCTTGACGCCCTGGCGCACCAGCCACCGGCAGATCCCCGCGGTGACGACGCTTTTGCCGGCGTCGGAGGTGGTGCCGGCCACCAGAAGACCACCACTCATCGGCCACGCCCCCTCATCAGAAACCGCCCGGCGGCACTGACACCGAGCGCCAGCAGACCGACGTTGCGGGACAGCCGTACGGCCCGCTCGATGTCGTGGGTGTCCACGGCCCGCCCTTCCCCGTTCAGCACGGGCCGGTGCTCCACCCGGCCCCCGTACGACAAGGTCCCGCCCAGCCGCACCCCGAGCGCGCCCGCGAACGACGCCTCCACGGGCCCCGCGTTGGGACTCGGATGCTGTGCCGCGTCGGCCCGCCAGGCGCGCACGGCACCTCGCGGACAGGGGCCCGCGAGCGCCGCCAGGACGGCGGTCAGCCGCGCCCCGGGCCAGCCCGCGACGTCGTCGAGCCGCGCGGACGCCCATCCGTAGCGCCGGTACCTGGGCGACTTGTGCCCGACCATCGCGTCGAGGGTGTTGACGGCCCGGAACCCGAGAAGCCCGGGCACCCCGCCCACGGCTCCCCACACCAGCGCCCCCACCACGGCATCGGAGGTGTTCTCGGCGACCGACTCCACGACCGCGCGCGCGATCCCGTCGGCGTCCAGCGCCTGCGGATCCCGCCCGCACAGATGCGGCAGCCGGGCCCGCGCCCCGGTGAGGTCCCCCGCCTCCAGCGCCCGAGCGATGCTCCGGGCCTCCCGCGCGAGTGACGTCCCGCCGACGACCGCCCAGGTGGCGGCACCGGTCAGCGCGACGGAAGCGGCGGGTGAGGTACGTACGGCACGAGTCGCCGCGGCCCCGAGCGCGACGGCGCCACCGGCGCACACGACGGCGTGCAGCGCGCCCCACCCCCGGTGGTCCCGCCACAACACCCGTTCCACGGCACCCGCGGCCCGCCCGAACAGGGCGACCGGATGCCCACGGCGAGGATCACCGAGGAGCAGGTCACCGAGGAGGCCGGCGGCGGCGCCGTACGCGAAGACGCGATCGGCACGCATGGACTCAGCCGACCGCTGTCACAGACGGGGTGCGGCTACGGGATCTCGAACGGCAGCCGAGCATGGCGATATGTCCTCACTCAGGGTGTCCACGCCCTGGTTCGACGAGACCGGCGGCGAGAGTTCCTGGCTCCCGGGGCTTTCTACCCCGGTGACAGTGGCGGGACCGCGCCGGACTCACACCGGCTTCCTCTTCTGCCGCCGTACATGGCCCCGGCAGTCCACCACGGGGTTGGAAGGGCCGTCAACTTGCCGTTGACCTGCGAAGGGAGAGTGTGCTGAGACCCACACACGCGCGGTCACAGCCGTCACAACGACGTGGGGGGGGGGGGGGGGGGGCCCGCCCCCCCCCCCCCCCGGGGGGCCGGGGGCGCCCCCCGCGGGCCGAGAAGGGGGGTGCCCCACACCCCCCCCCCCCCCGGGTAGGGCGCTTACCACACCGTGGGGGGGGGCCACGGGTGGGTGTTGCCCCAATAGTGGGGTAGCCAGAAACGAAAACCCCCCCCCGGGGGGGGGGGGCCCCCCGGGGGCCCCCCCACCGCCGTCGTGTTGGGCGGGTTTTCGCCGCCGGGGCGCTTACGCCGGGCGCGCCCTCGGCCGGGCGTCGGCGTCGGGCGGGGCGGGCCGCCCTCCGCGCGACGGGAGCGGCGGGCGGCGGCCTCAGGACAGTGGCCTCAGGTCAGCGGCGGGCCTGGTTCCGGCTGGGGCACGGGTTCCGGGCCCGGGGGAATCGGGGACGGGGAGGGCTCGGGCGTCGGACGGGGGTCCGGAGTCGGGCCAGGGGCCGGTGGGGGCGTTGGGTCCGGAGGGGGGCCAGGGGCCGGTGGGGATGTGGGATCCGGAGCCGGGGGCGGTTCGGGGTTCGGTACCGGATCGGGGTACGGCTGCGGCGGCCCGGGATCCGGGCCGGGTGTGGGTTCCGGTCCGGGGCCAGGAGTGGGTCCTGGATGGACGGGGTCCGAGTACGGGTTCGTCATGGCGTCCTCCGGCGAGTCGGTCGACGTCGGCTCTGGACTACTCCCCCGCGTACCCGACGGCGGCGCCGCCACTCACTCCCCCGCGTGAACTACCTGGCCCTGGTGGGCCGCTCGACGTGCGGTGGGCCGTGGCTGCCCGGGGGCGGATGCGGTCGGCGGCGAGTCTCGCCCCGCAGACGTCGGCGCGCAGACGTCAACGCGCAGAGGTCGGCACGCTCTGGAGCGGCGCCCGGTCGGGCCCGCTGAAAGGCCCCCTTACTCCCCCGTGCCCCGCACGTGGCTCGGACGCCCGGCGGCGGCCATCGCCCGCGCGCCCGCCGCCAGTCCAAGCCGGGGACTGGACAGGACCGGGATCGTGGTCGCCACCAGGTCCTGGGCCGAGGCGGTCGAGACCTGCGCCAGCACGATCACGTCCGCGTCCCTCTCCTCGTCGGCCGCCGCCGCCACCAGGCGCAGCGAGCCCTCGAGGTCGCCGGCCTCGAAGCGCTGCCAGGCACCGCCGACCAGACGGCCGCGTACCGCGACGGCGTCGCCTGCGCGGCGGGCCTCCTCCTCGATCAGGGCGGCCGTGGGGCCGAGCGTGCTCTCGACGGTGGCGAGGACGACGATCCGCGGTCCGGCGGCCACCGCGGCGGAGGCCATCGGGCGGTCCACCCGAAGCACCGGTACCCCGACCTCGGGGGCGGCGGCCTCGGCGACACCCCCGATGGTCGAGCAGGTGCACAGCACGACCCGCGCGCCGAGATCGACCGCACGCTCCAGGGCGGCGCGCACGTCGTCCCGTACCGCGTCCGGTCCCTCGGCGCGGGCCCGGCTCAGCAGTTCCTCGTCGACGAAGTGCCCCAGCTCCAGGCCCTGGTGGTCCGCGTCGCGCAGGCCGTCGAAGACCGGGACGTGGCGGGGCGAGGTGTGCAGAAGGGCGAGCGTCACGCGTTGTCCTCTCTCCCGCTCGTTTCTCCCGCTCGTGTGCTCCTCGGGGCTCAGAAACGGCCCGGGTGGGCCGCCAGCCACTGCTTCGCGGCGCGCAGCAGTTCGGGGTCGGCGGCCGGAGCCTCGTCGGGGTGGCGTTCGGCCCACTTGACGACGTACGGGCACAGCGGGGCGACGACGATGTGCTCGCGCCGCGCGATGTCGTACAGCTCGCGCGCCAGGGAACCCGCGATGCCCTTCCCCTCGTGGGCCGGCTCGACGATCGTGTGCACGGGGACGAGGGCGGCCGCGGGCGACTCCAGCACGAAGTACTCGATACGACCGACGACTTCACCACCGGCGCGGGCCTCCAGGCGGCCCGCGGTCCGGTCGTCGCGGATCTCGATCTCGCTCATGGGCACGCTCCTGGTACGTCGGGGTCAGGCCACGACGGCCTGCGGGCTGCGCTCCTGGTCCGACCCCGGCACCGGCTCGGACGGGTCGGCCCCCAGAGCCACGACGCGGTTGTCGCGGTCCACGTGCACGACCCGGGGTGCGAACTCCCGTGCCTCGGCGTCGGTCATCTGAGCGTAACTGATGATGATCACCAGATCGCCGGGATGCACCAGATGGGCCGCGGCCCCGTTGATCCCCACGACCCCGGATCCACGCTCGCCCTCGATGACGTACGTCTCCAGCCGGGCCCCGTTGGTGATGTCGACGATGTGCACGAGCTCACCGGGCAGCAGGTCGGCGGCGTCGAGCAGATCCGCGTCGATGGTCACCGATCCCACGTAGTGCAGGTCGGCCTGGGTGACGGTGGCTCTGTGGATCTTGGACTTGAAGAGAGTACGCAGCACTTTGGACTCCTGGAGGACGGCTCCCCGCCTACTTTCTGCAGGTCAGGGGCGGCCAACACTGTACATGGCCATACCTTCGACGCGAAGACCTTCAGGAAGATCGTGCATGGCCATGACCTAGCTTCCACGGGTTCCGGCCGTTCGCCGGCGGTCACCGGAAGACTGCGGGCTCGCTCCCGGACCGGCGTGGAGACCGACGCCGTGCTTCCCAGCGTCGGTCAGAGGGCCGACACACGCTCAATCGTCCAGCCCGACGCCGGCCAGATCGCACAGCAGTGGGAGGAGCGTGCCTGTTCTCTCCTCGCCGAGTTGATCGACGGTCCATTGGTTCACGCGCGCGACTGCCGGTTCCACCTCGCGCAGCAGCGCGTGCCCTTCCTCCGTGATGTGGACGATGTGACGCCTGCGGTTGAGCGGGTCGGGTTCGCGCTTGACCCAGCCTCGGGAGGAGAGCCGGTCCAGCAGGGTGGTCATGGTGGACCGGTCGATGGCAGTGGCCAGACCGAGGGCGGACTGGTCGATCCCGGGACGCTCCGCGAGCGTGGCGAGAGCCGCGTACTGGGGGGCGGTCAGCTCGGGCACCTCCGCCTGCCAGACCGCGTTGACCCGCTGAAGCGCTCGACGCAGCAGGTGCATCGGCTGGTCGATGAGCTGTTCGGGTTGCATGGCGTGCGGACTCCGTTCGGGCGCGGGATGAAGATCCTGTCACACGACTCACACTCCCCGATGCCCGCAGCGGGCGAGGCATGTGGCATTGTTCAGTACACAGACATTCCGCGTACTGACATTCTCTCGAGGAGGACGGGATGAGCCATCCCGCGGACCTGCGTGAACACATCAAGGCACTGGAAGCCCTGGGAGACCTCGACCGGATCGAAACCGAGGTCGACTGGAATCTGGAGGCGGCCGCGCATACCCGCTACAGCACCGAGCACCGCCTGCCCGCCCCGCTGTTCGAGAAGGTGACCGGCGTTGCCGACGGCTTCCGCCTCCTGGGCGCACCCGCCGCGCTCAGTTCCGCCCCCGGCAAGCCCTTCGCCCGCGTCGCGCTGAGCATCGGACTGCCGCCCGAGGCCACCGGCCCGCAGATCATCGACCACCTGGCCGCCACCCAGCACCGCCCCGGTATCCCGCCGAAGACGGTCAGCCGCGGCGAAGCCGCGGTCAAGCAGAACGTCCTGCTCGGCGATGACGCGGATCTCACCCGCTTCCCGGTGCCGTTCGTGCACGAGGGCGACGGCGATCGCTACGTCAACACGTACGGCGTGATCGTCGCCCAGACTCCGGACGGGTCCTGGACCAACTGGTCCATCGCCCGGATCATGATGGTCGACGGCAAGCACATGACCGGGCTGGTGATTCACCCGCAGCACATCGCCCAGATCTGGCAGCAGTGGGCCGACCTCGGCCGGCCCATGCCGTATGCGCTGGTCCAGGGCGGCGACCCGGCCATCCCGTATGTCGGCGGCATCCCGATCGGCGACGGCGTCGCCGAGGCGGACTACATCGGCGCGCTGATCGGCGAGCCGCTCGCAGTCGTCAAGGCGGAGTTGTCGGACCTGCTGGTCCCCGCGAGCGCCGAGATCGTCATCGAGGGCCACCTCTCCGTCGAACGCACCGGCGTCGAGGGACCCTTCGGCG
This sequence comes from Streptomyces sp. NPDC005263, assembly GCF_042872365.1. Lineage (NCBI taxonomy): Bacteria > Bacillati > Actinomycetota > Actinomycetes > Kitasatosporales > Streptomycetaceae > Streptomyces > Streptomyces sp. NPDC005263. The sequence goes on from NZ_JBIAKJ010000009.1 coordinate 149,911, forward strand.
AGTTCGCGGGCTACATGCCGTCCGGGACGAGCCTGCAGCCGGTCTACAGCGTCGAGGCGATCACCTACCGCGACGACCCCATCTGGCCGCTGGTCGCGGAAGGAAAGCCGACCGACGATTTCCACACCGTCACCGGGCTCGGCGTGGCGGCAGGCACCCTGGACGTGATCCGCGCGGCCGGACTGCCCGTCACCACCGCCTGGTCCTCCCTGAGCAGCGCCAGCCACTGGCTGGTCGTGTCCGTCCCGGGCGACTGGCGCGACCACCTGCCCGGCGTCACCACCGAGGAGTTCGCCCGCCGGGTCGGCGAGGCGATCCACTCCACCAAGTACGGGGCAGCCCTGCCGAACGTGTTCCTGCTCGACGACGACGTCGATCCCGCGAACGATGCCGACCTGATGTGGGCACTGGCCACCCGGGTCCACCCCGTTGACCGCACGGTGCGCTTCGAGGACGGCCCCATTCTTTCGCTGCTCACCTGCTACACCGAGGAAGAGCGCAAGGCAGGCCGCGCCACCAAGGTCGTGCATGATGCCCTGCTCCCCGTCCAGGACGAACGCGAGTCCTTGAGCGACTTCGCGCACGCCTACCCCGCCGCGGTGCGCGCCAAGGTTCTGGCCAGGCACCAGCGCTGAGACCGCCGGATCCGCCGGGCCGCGTCCTGAACGGGCGGTGCCAGCCGCACAGGAAGCGGCCCGGCCCGCGCATACGAAAGGGCAGTTGCATGCGATTGATCGTGGGGATGACGGGTGCCACGGGGGCCATCCTGGGCATCCGGTTGCTTCAGGAGCTCGCCGGCCAACCGGACGTGGAGACACACCTGGTGACGAGCCGCTGGGCGCGGGCGACGATTGAGCTGGAGACCGGCTGGTCGGCGCGGCAGGTCGCTGACCTCGCCGATGTCGTCCACGGCCCGGATGACCAGGCGGCCTCCATATCCAGCGGCTCGTTCCGCACCGACGGCATGGTGATCTTGCCGTGCAGCGCCAAGACGCTCGCTGCGATACGGGCCGGCTACGGCAGCGACCTTGTCTCGCGGGCCGCGGACGTCATCCTCAAAGAACGGCGTCCCTTGGTGCTCGGCGTACGGGAGACCCCGCTGTCGACCATCCACCTGGAGAACATGCTGGCCCTCTCGCAGATGGGGGTGACGATCCTGCCGCCCATGCCGGCCTTCTACAACAAGCCCGCGTCCGTGGACGACATCGTCGACCACCTGGTCGCCCGGGTCATGGACCAGCTCGGCCTGGACAGCGAACGCGCCGTGCGCTGGCAGGGGCCCGCCACCGCACGCCGCAGCAACCGACGCACGCCTCCCGACTCCGACGTGCCGACTCCCGTAGCGCCGTTCTCGCGCTGACCTTGTGCCGCCCATCGGAGATGAACCGGCCCCACTTCAAGGTGGTGACCTGCCACGGTTGCGCAGGAACGCCGCCTTCGGCGGACCGCGCCCACGTGGCGGTGGCGTCCCGGGGCGGCAGGGATCGGCCAAAAAAACACCCGCCAACCATAATATTACATTTGTCAGACCATGAATTAGAATGATGCGGGGCAATGGCCCGGCGGAGTTGACGGAGGATCCCTGTGGCCCGCTATACCCAGCAGCACAAGCAGTTGACGAGGCAACGGATCATCGAGCGGGCCGGCCACCGGTTCAAGCAGGACGGGATAGACGGCTCCGGCATCTCCACGCTGATGTCGGACGCCGGACTCACCAACGGAGCCTTCTACGCCCACTTCGACTCCAAGGACGACCTCGTCACCAACGTCGTGGCCGACCAGTTGCGCACGCAGGTGAAGAAGTGCGGCACGCTGCGGCCCGGTCGCGAGGGACTCGAGGACTTCCTTCGCGAATATCTGTCACCCGAGCACCGGGACAACCCCGGCGACGGATGCCCGTCCGCCGCCCTGCTCGACGAGGTCGGCCGCTGCGGCGGCGGGACCAAGGACGCCTACACTGACGGCGCCAGGGCCATCGTGGAAGAGCTCGCCGTCCGACTGGCACCCGAGGATCCGCAATCCGCCCTCGGTAAGGCCATCGGGCTCTTCACCATGGCGGTGGGAACCTTGCAGTTGTCCCGCGCTCTCTCCGACCGGAAGTTCTCCGACGAGGTCCTTGAGAAGGGAATCGAGAACGCCCTCACCTTCATGCGCTGAGGGGAACGGTCGTCGGTTCTTGCTGTCGAAGTCGGTGGCCCCTGCTCGCAACAGGGGGCGCCGTCATGTCTTTTTTTGTACGGCACGCAGTTGACAAGTGAGACGCCCAACTCCGCGTACGCAGGACCCGCGGCCTTTCGCGTGAAACTTGTTCGTCAGCTAGTGCGGAGGCGTGGGGAGGGGGCGCATGTCGATGACCTTTTTCATCACGATGGTGGAGGTGATGCGCTGCAGGCCCGGCAACTTCGTGAGTCTGGATTCGTAGAGGCGTTGATAGGCGTCGAGGTCGGCGGTCACCACCCGCAGTAGGTAATCAGGGTCGCCGAACAGGCGCTGCGTCTGCACGACGTTGGGGATGGCGGCGACGGCCTCGTCGAAGGCGGCGAGTGTGTCCTGTGCCCCCTGCCGCAGGGTGACGAAACCCAGGACCTCGAAGCCGAAGCCCACCGCGGCGGCGTCCACCTCGGCGTGGTAGCCGCGGATGACACCAGAGCGCTCCAGTTCGCGCAGGCGCCGCTGGCAGCGGGAGATGCTCAGCTGCACCCGGTCGGCCAAGTCGGTCAGGGTCAGCCGCCCGTCGTGTTGCAGCTCAGCCGGCATCCATTCTTCGTCTCTCCATGCCATCGGAGGAACACCACTGGTGCGCCTGCGTCGTGTCGTTCCCGATGGCGCGGCTGAAGTCCGGGTCAAGGTGGAGGGAGGTAATCCCACCGGCAGTTACAAGGATCGGATGGCCCTCGCCATCATCGAGGGCGCGGAGCGCCGCGGCAGGTTGGTTCCTGGACAACGCGTCGTGGAGTTCACCGGGGGTAGTACGGGGTCCTCACTGGCCTTCGTCTGTGCGATGAAGCTTTTCGTGCGGATGCGCTGGGAAGTCGACCGGATCATCGAGCGCGAAGGGGCCTTCTGGACCGATCAGTTCCACAACACCGATGCGCTCACCGGCTATGCGGACCTCGGTCGTGAAATCGTCCAGCAGGCCCAGGGCAGCGGTGTGACAGTGGACGTCTTCGTGCGGCCGTCGGCACCGCCGGCATGTTCGCCGGCGTTTCTGCGGCGCTGTCGCAGGCCGGCCGGATACGCGCAGTCGCTCTCGAGCCGGACTCCTCGCCGATGCTGACCGCCGGCACACCCGGCCCACACCGCGTCGAAGGGAATCGCCACCGGCATCGTTCCGCCTCTGCTCGCGGAAGGCCCGTACGACGAAGCCCGCACCGTGGACGAAGAAGAGGCTCGCGAGATGGCATCTCCGCTGGCTCGGCAGTGGGCCCACGTCACACCCCTGCTGGATTGCATTTTTAAAGTCAGACCCTCTAGGGTCACCCTCATGAGCAATCCCTCGCAGTTTCACGTACATGCGGTGTCGCCGTCCTACTGGAAGGTGACCTTCGAGAACGACCCGATCAACCTCATCGATCTGGACACCGTCGAGCAGCTTGGCGATCTGGTGACCCGTATGGAGCAGGACCCCGATCTGACCGTCGTGGTGTTCCAGAGCGCCAACCCCGACTTCTTCATGGCGCACTTCGACCTCCGGTCCGACATGCAGCGCTTTTACACCACGGCGCCGGGTCCCACCGGGCTCCTCCCCTACCCGGACAGCCTTCTGCGCCTCAGCAGGGTCCCGGCTGTCACGATCTCGGCCATCAAGGGCCGTGCCCGAGGAGCGGGAAGTGAGTTCGTCCTGAACACGGACATCCGCTTCGCCGGCAGCAACGCCATCCTGGGACAGCCCGAGGTGGGCTTCGGCGCCGTACCCGGCGGCAACCCGATGGGGCGACTGGCCGAGCTGGTGGGCCGGGGCCGCGCGATGGAGATCGTGGTGGGAGGAGACGACTTCCCGGCCCAGCTCGCCGCCGAATACGGCTACGTCAACCGCGTTCTTCCCGAGGACGAGCTGGACGACTTCGTCGACACCTTCGCCCGCCGCATCGCGGGCTTCGACAAGGCCGCGGTCTCCGGCACGAAGGAGTTCGTCGACGCGGCCACCGCAATCCCCGCGGGGGACTACGCGGCCGCTCTGGCCGCCATCAGGCGCACGGGGGGACGCCCGGAGAACGCGGATCACGTGCGCAGCCTCTTCGAACGCGGCCTGCAGCAGCCCCAGGGAATCGAACTCGATCTCGGCAAGCACGTCGCCGAGAGGTTCTGAGCCTCTCGGGCGTTCGTACCGTCACCTGCTCCGTGGGGCATGCGCGGACGGACGCCCGCGAGACCCGGCGCCGCATGCGAACGGCCTGGCCATGCCCGTCCAGAAGCCATCGATAGCGGTGCACGGGCGATCCATGCCTGCTTGTACTTCAAATGCACGATGTCCCGCAGGCATCACACCCACCCCAGGGTTCATGCCGAGGCGTGCACCTCGGCCCAAACGACAAGGCCCTCCCCCATGTTCTCGATCCATCCCCGACACTCCGCGGTCCGCTTCGGCGTGATCGGAGTGTCCGCCGCGTCGCTCGTCACCGCCATCGCGATCACCACCGGGGGCGCATCCGCTGCCACCGGCGGTGACCCGGGCTTCACCCGCCACACGATCACCCAGAAGGTCTCACTCACCGACAGCGGACCGGCTGACCAGACACTGAGCGCCGTGGAGTACGAACCGACCGGAGTGCGCGTCAAGGGCATTCAGGTGATGGTCCCGGGCGTCACCTACGACCACCGGTACTTCGATCTCAAGACAAGCCGCGGCTGGGTCTCACAGGCGCGCGAAGCAGCCAAGGACGGCTGGATCTCCGTCGCCGTCGATCGCCTCGGAACCGGCGACTCCAGCAGCCCGGCCGCGGACCAGCTGAACGGCGCGACCCACTCCGCCACCATCCATCAACTGATCACCAAGCTGAAGGCCGCCCATAAGGGGCTGCCGGTCGCATTGGTCGGCCACTCCATGGGAAGCGCGGTGGCCATCAGGGAGGCCGCGACCTACAAGGACGTCGACGCCTTGGTCGTCACCGGATTCATGCACCATTCCGGCTCCGGGCAACTGGTGTTCAACGCCATAGTGCACCCCGCAGCCGAAGACACAGCCTTCAAGGGCAGCGCGATACCGGATGGCTCCCTCACCACCAGGGACGGCATGCGCCACCAGTTCTACTGGCCGTTCAACGCCGACCTGAGCACCGTCAAGGGCGACGACGCGGTCAAGCAGATCACCACCCAGGGAGAGTTCACCGCCTTCGCGGACGAGCTGACCAACGACACGTTCGGCAAGAACGTCAATGTCCCGGTCCTGTCGCTCGTGGGCGAGCACGACGGACTGTTCTTCGACCCCGCGGACCTGAAGAAGGCCCTCGCCGCGGAGCCGGCCTCCTACGGGTCCAGCCCTGACGTCGACGTGAAATCCGTTCTCAATGCCGGCCACGACCTGGCTCTCCAGCGCAACGCCGACAGCACCACGAACACCATCGACAAGTGGCTCTCCAACAAGCTCTAGTAGGACTCCGCCAGGTTGCTCTGGTTCTTGGGTTCTGGCTGGTGGTGGATGTTCTGGGCAGGGGCCGGTGGCAGGTGGTGCAGGTGCCGGTCCAGCAGTTCAGCAGGTCCTGGATGGTGTCGAGGGTCCGGTATCGGCCAGCAGCGTGACCTTCCGGCCGCCGAGCAGCGGGCGGGTCCCGTGGGAATTTCTCTCGACGGGTGATCGTCGAGAACGGCGCGCGACGCTCGTCACACGCGGGTCCACTTCTGGTCGGCCTGCCCGTCGCAGGTCCACAGGACCAGGGGGGTCCCGTTGGCGGTGCCGGACCGGTCCACATCGAGACAGAGACCGGCGTGAACATTGCGGATCGATCCGTCGGAGCCGATGGTCCACTTCTGGTTGGCCTGGCCGTTGCAGGACCAGGTGATGACACGGGTGCCGTTGGTGGTGCCGAGGTCGTAGGCATCCAGGCACTTGTCGCCGAAGACACGGATCTCACCGCCTGCCCACGTGGTCCACAGCTGGTTGGCGGCCGTGTGGCAGTCCCAGATCAGGACCGTGGCCCCGGCCGCGGTGGAAGCGTTGTCCACGTCCAGACAGCGGCCGGACCCGGCGCCGCGCAGACGCGAGGTGGTGGCGGCCGACGGGCTGCCACCGCTCACGCGGAACACGGCCACGCCATGCGCGGGAACGCTCGCCGAGATCTGCCCGGAGGTGCTCGCCGTACCGCCGGTCCACAGGTCGGTGAGGGTGAACGACCCGCCGGACAGGCCGACTTGTGCCGCTGTCGTGGTGACCGTCGCGGTGCCGCCTCCCCGGTTGAACAGGCCCACCGCGACCGAACCGTCGGACAGGGGTTTGGCGAACACCTCGGTGGTGCCGTCGTCGCGCACCCTGCGCCCGCCCGCGCCCAGCGCGTCCTGGTTCACCGCCAGCAGACGCGGGTTGCGCAGGATCGCGCTCACGTCGGCGGACATGGTGCGGATGTCGTTGCCGGCCATGAGCGGGGCACCCAGCAGTGCCCACAGGGCGAAATGGGAGCGGGACTCGGTCAGTGACAGGCCGGGACGACCGACGACCAGCATGTCGGGGTCGTTCCAGTGTCCCGGGCCGGACTGCGCCGCCAGCGGCGCGGTGACGTCCAGGACGTTGCCGACGCCCATCGGATAGCTGTTGGTGTTGCCGTTCTGCCAGATGTCGAGCAGGTCCTCGGTCGTCCGCCACAGGTCGGCGACCTCGCCCCAGTTGTACGTGGAGCCGGTGATGGCGTGAAAGCTGTTGGGGTTGATGCTGTAGACGATCGGCCGCCCGGTGGCACGCAGGGCGTCGCGCATGAGCGTGAACCGCGCGACCTGCTCGTCACGGGTACCGCTGGAGGAACACCAGTCGTACTTGAGGTAGTCGACGCCCCACGAGGCGAACGTGGCGGCGTCCTGGGTCTCGTGCCCCCTGCTGCCCGTCGACCCGGGATAGCCGCCGCTGGTCTGCGCGCAGGTGCGTTCGCCCGGCACCTGGTAGATGCCGAACTTCAGGCCTTTGCTGTGGATGTAGTCACCGAGGGCCTTCATCCCACTCGGGAACTTGGTCGGGTTGGCCCGCAGGTTGCCCGACGCGTCACGCTGTGGGTCGAACCAGCAGTCGTCGACCACCACGTACCGGTAGCCGGCCTCCCGCATGCCCGAGGACACCATGGCGTCGGCGGCCTGGCGGACCTGCGCCTCGGTGACCCCGCATCCGAAGCTGTTCCAGCTGTTCCAGCCGAGCGGTGGAGTGAGTGCCGGGCTGCCGGGCGCGACCGAAGCGGAGGAGTCGGCCAGGGCCGTGAAGGACGCGGTGACCGTCAGCGCGGCGGCCGCGAAGAGACGGAGCAGCCGCCTACCTGATCGTCTGGGCACCGTGTGCTCCTTTCCAGGGACAGGCGCCGTGGGCTGCACACCTACGGCGCTCGCGATGGGCTCTGCGGGCGATGCGATCGTCGCCAGGCCGGCAGACAGTGGATGAATGCCGCACCGCAGTCGACTTAAATCATGCGCATGACACTGATCATCGTTCGAAATTTCGGTCCGATTTCGGATCGCTGACGTCATGGACGTTAGAGAAGTTCCCAAGCATGTCAACACCACCCACACGCTTAAATCACGTACACCGACGCCCTCCTCGACGCCGAGAGCGAGAGAGTGGAAGGACGCATCGGTGATCCATGCAAGCCCCGATGGGCGAAACATTTCGAAGCAAACAACGAATCATGCGAGACGTATTGACGGGAGCTCTCGTTTTCCTATCATCCAGGATGCTCAGTGAGTCGTGAGTGTTCGCGATCTCGAACATCGCGAGAACCACCCGCCCATGAAGCGCCTCCTCGCAGAGAGAACGACACATGGATATGTCATGCTCTCATCAATCATGGGGCCGCCGCCGTGCGCTGGCCGCCGCCACCGGCCTGGTCACCGGCGCCTTCCTGCCTCCGGCCGGAGCCTTCCGGACCGCCGCGGCCGCTTCCGCCCGGGAGGCGAACCTCGCGGCCGCTCCGGCGTACCCGAACCCGGTCATCTGGCAGGACTTCGCGGATGTCGACGTCATCCGCGTCGGCGCCACCTACTACGCCTCCGCCTCGACGATGCACTACTCGCCGGGCGCACCCGTCCTGCGCTCGTACGACCTGGTGAACTGGGAGATCGCCGGTCACTCGGTGCCCGTCCTCGACTTCGGCGCCAAGTACGACCTGAACGGCGCCCGTGGCTACGTCCGCGGCATCTGGGCGTCGTCGCTGGCCTACCGTCCGAGCAACGCGACCTTCTACTGGCTCGGCCAGATCGACTTCGCCAGGACGTACATCTACACCGCCACCGCTGCCGAGGGGCCGTGGAGCAGACTCACGACGATCAGCACGCCCTACTATGACGCGGGGCTGCTCGTGGACAGCGACGACACCCTGTACGTGGCGTACGGGAACACCACCATCAGCGTGGCCCAGCTCTCGCCCGACGGGCGCAACCAGGTCCGCACGCAGCAGGTCTTCACCGCTCCCTCGAGTGTCGGCACCCTCGAGGGCTCCCGCTTCTACAAGATCAACGGGCAGTACTACATCTTCCTGACCCGCCCCGCGAACGGCCAGTACATCCTGAAGTCGTCGAGCGGCCCCTTCGGTCCTTACACGATGCGCCAGGTCCTCCTCGACCTGCGCGGGCCGATCGCCGGCGGTGGTGTCCCGCACCAGGGCGGGCTGGTCCAGACGCAGAGCGGTGCCTGGTACTACATGGCCTTCGTCGACGCGTACCCCGGCGGCCGGATGCCTGTCCTCGCGCCGGTCACCTGGACTCCGGACGGCTGGCCCGTCGTGCAGCTCGTGAACGGCGCATGGGGCGCCTCGTATCCCAGCCCCGTCGTCCCCACTCCGCCCCGCCAGGTCACCCCCATGACCGGCGTCGACACCTTCGACGGCACGAGCCTCAAGCCGAGGTGGGAGTGGAACCACAACCCGGACAACACCAAGTGGTCGGTCAGCAACGGACTGACTCTGCGGACCGCCACCGTCACCAACGACCTGTACGGGGCCCGCAACACCCTCACGCACCGCATTCAGGGCCCCACCTCCACAGCCACCGTCCAGCTCGACCACGCGGCGATGCGGGACGGCGACCGGGCCGGACTCGCTCTGCTGCGTGACTCCTCGGCCTGGATCGGCGTCAAACGCGACGGTGGCGTGACGAGGCTGGCGATGGTCAGCGGGCTGACCATGGACGGCAACTGGAACACCACCGGCACCGGCACCGAGGTCGCGAGCGCCGCCGCCCCCGGTGGCCGCGTCTGGCTGCGCGCGAGCGCGGACATCCGTCCCGGCGCGGCACGCCCCGGCACCTTCTCCTACAGCACCGACGGCACCAGCTTCACCCGCCTCGGGCCCGCCTTCTCCATGGGCAATGACTGGCGGTTCTTCATGGGCTACCGATTCGCCCTCTTCAACCATGCCACGCAGGCACTCGGCGGCGCGGTCCGCGTCACGCGGTTCGAGCTGTCCACGCCCTGACCCGACCCCACCGACCGCACCACCCAACCCCCCGCCAACCGTAGAGGAAAACCATGAACCCGCTGACGCGGCTCGGCCGTCGCCGAGCCTCGGTGTTATCCCTGCTGGCCGTCGCCGCCCTGGTGACGCCCGGCGCCGCGACCGCCGCACCCGACAACGTCCGGGCCTCCACCCTCGGAGCCCAAGCGGCCCAGTCCGGCCGGTACTTCGGGACCGCCGTGGCCGCCGGACGGCTCGGCGACGGCACGTACTCCGGGATCCTGGACCGCGAGTTCAACTCGGTCACACCCGAGAACGAGATGAAGTGGGACACGACCGAGCGGTCCCGCGGCTCGTTCAACTTCGGCCCCGCCGACCAGATCGTCAACCGCGCCACGGCTCGCGGTCAGCGCGTACGGGGCCACACCCTGGTGTGGCACTCCCAACTGCCCGGCTGGGTCAGCTCCATCGGGGACGCGAACACGCTGCGCGGCGTCATGAACAACCACATCACCTCCGTGATGAACCACTACAAGGGCAAGGTCTTCGCCTGGGACGTGGTCAACGAGGCCTTCGCCGACGGCGGCAGTGGCCAGCACCGTTCCTCGGTGTTCCAGAACCTGCTCGGCGACGGCTTCATCGAACAGGCCTTCCGCACCGCACGGTCGGCCGACCCGGCGGCCAAACTCTGCTACAACGACTACAACATCGAGAACTGGAGCGACGCGAAGACCCAGGGCGTCTACCGCATGGTGCGCGACTTCAAGGCGCGCGGGGTGCCCATCGACTGCGTCGGCTTCCAGTCCCACTTCGGTGCCGGTGGCCCGCCGTCGAGCTTCCAGACCACACTGGCCAACTTCGCCGCCCTCGGCGTCGATGTCCAGATCACCGAACTGGACATCGCCCAGGCGCCCACGACGGCCTACGCGAACACCGTGCGGGCCTGCCTGAACGTGGCACGCTGCAACGGCGTCACCGTCTGGGGAATCCGCGACAGCGACTCCTGGCGCAGCGGGGACAACCCGCTGCTGTTCGACCGGAACGGCAACAAGAAACCGGCCTACCAGTCGGTCCTCACCACGATGGGGGGCAGGGCGTCGGCAGGCGGCGCGGCCGTGATGTCCCAGAAATCCGCGGCCCGTTCGCCCCGGTCCGCCGCCGCGCTGCCCTCCCGGTTCTCCTGGAGCTCCAGCGGAACGCTGATCTCACCGAAGCCGGACGCCACCCACAACATCGCCGGCATCAAGGATCCGACGGTCGTCCAGTACAACGGCAAGTACCACGTGTTCGCCAGCACCGCGAGCTCGTCCGGATACAACCTGGTGTACCTGAACTTCAGTGACTGGTCGCAGGCCGGTTCGGCGACGCACCACTACCTGGACCGCACCGCCATCGGCACCGGGTACCGGGCCGCGCCGCAGGTCTTCTACTACGCGCCGCAGCGCCTGTGGTACCTCGTCTACCAGACCGGCAACGCCTCGTACTCCACCAACCCCGACATCAGCAATCCCAACGGGTGGAGCGCGCCGCGCAACTTCTACTCGTCCATGCCGGACGTCATCCGGCAGAACATCGGCAACGGCTACTGGGTCGACATGTGGGTGATCTGCGACAGCGCCAACTGCTACCTCTTCTCCTCCGACGACAACGGGCACCTGTACCGCTCCCAGACGACCGTCGGCCAGTTCCCGAACGGGTTCACCAACACCGCGATCGTGGCGCAGGACTCCAACAAATACGCCCTCTTCGAAGCGAGCAACGTCTACAAGGTGCAGGGCAGTAACCAGTACCTGCTCCTCGTCGAGGCCATCGGATCGGACGGCCGGCGCTACTTCCGCTCCTGGACCTCAGGCAGCCTCGGCGGCTCATGGACGCCCCTGGCCGCGTCCGAGAGCAACCCGTTCGCGCGAGCCAACAACGTCACCTTCCCCTCGGGTGCCTGGAGCCGGGACATCAGCCACGGCGAGATGATCCGTGCCGGCTACGACCAGACACTCACCATTCCAGCCTGCCGGCTCCAATACCTCTACCAGGGCATGAACCCCAACGCGGGCGGTGACTACAACCTCCTCCCGTGGCGGCTCGGCCTGCTCACGCAGACCAACTCGACCTGCTGACCGCCTCCGGGCCCCCGGCACGGTCCGGGGGCCCGGTCCAGCCTGGAGGCGGGTCGAACATTCCGCCGCACCACCTCAGCGCGTCGCGCGCTCAGGACGAGAGCGGGCGACGCATCCCTGCCAGGAAACCGAGGTACCGTCATGCGCCGCAGACTCCGCACCTTCATGGCAACGCTCGTCGCTCTGCCGCTGGCGCTAGCCGTCGCACCGTCCGCCCACGCCGCCGACCCGACCACCATGACCAACGGGTTCTACGCGGACCCCGACTCCAGCGCGAAGAGGTGGGTCGCCGCCAACCCCGGCGACGGCCGGGCGCCCGCGATCAACGCCTCCGTCGCCAACACTGCGATGGCCCGCTGGTTCGGCTCCTGGAGCGGCACCATCGGCACCGCCACGGGCGGGTACGCCGGGGCGGCGGACTCCGTGGACAAGCTGCCCGTCCTCGTCGCCTACAACATCTACAACCGCGACTACTGCGGCGGACACTCCTCCGGCGGAGCCGCCTCACCCTCCGCCTACGCGACCTGGATCTCCCAGTTCGCCGGCGGGATCGCCAACCGACCGGCCGTCGTGCTCCTCGAGCCGGACTCACTCGGGGACTACGGCTGCATGACGCGGGCTCAGATCAGCGAACGCCAGGGCATGCTCACCGGCGCCCTCGCCCAGTTCGGCCGCCAGGCCCCCAACACCTGGGTCTACCTCGATGCCGGTAACCCGGGCTGGGAAAGCCCGGCGACCATGGCCCAGCGTCTTGACGAAGCGGGCCTCCGAGGGGCCCACGGCTTCTCGCTCAACATCTCCAACTACTTCACCACGGCCGAGAACACCGCCTACGGCAACGCCGTGAACAGCCAACTGGCGGCCCGTTACGGCTACACCAAGCCGTTCGTCGTGGACACCAGCCGCAACGGCAACGGCTCCAACGGTCAGTGGTGCAATCCCTCAGGCCGCCGCATCGGCGCCCCCACCCGGCTGGGCGGAGGCGCCGAGATGCTTTTGTGGATCAAGACCCCAGGCGAGTCCGACGGCAACTGCGGTGTCGGAGCCGGCTCCTCGGCAGGGCAGTTCCTCCCCGAGGTCGCCTACAAGATGATCTACGGTTACTGATCCAGGACTCCCGTGGCCCGGTCCATCCACGCCGCATGTCTACGGCGAGCAGCTGCCGTCCGACACCCGCAGACCCTTGTCGGCGCCTGCCGTCCGGGTCACGATGCTCGGCACGCAACTGGCCGCGTCGAGGCTGTAGGAGTAGGGGATGCCGACCGTGGTGTTGGACTTCGGGTCGGGGCCTGCGGGGCGGTTCTCACTGCCGGGGGCGGACCAGGTCACGTTGTCGAAGACGTTGCCGCTGACCTGCCAGTAGCCGGCCTTGTCGGTGTAGAAGGTGCCCAGGACGTCCTTGCTGTCCTTGAAGTAGTTGTTGTCCACCTTGGCGTGGGCTCCGGCCCGGGAGTTGATGCCGGACTCGTTGAGGTGCACGTAGGAGTTGTTGTAGATGTGAGCCGTGCCGCCACGCAGCAGGGGCGCACGGGAGTCGAGGTTCTCGTACAGGTTGTGGTGGTAGGTCACGAAGGTGCTCGAGAGGTCGGTGTCGCTGTGCCCCACGAGGCCTCCGCGGCCGGAGTTGCGCAGGATGCTGTACGACAAGGTCACGTACTGGGTGTTGTCCTTCAGGTCGAAGAGACTGTCGTAGCCCTCCGACTCCCCGCCCGACGCCTCGAGTGTGGTGTGGTCGACCCAGACGTTGTGGACGTCGCGCTCCATGCCGATGGCGTCTCCGCCGTTGGACGTGGGGGAACCGGACTTCTTGACGTTCCGGACGGTGACGTTCTGGATGATGATGTTGGCGGCCTCGCGGACGTGAATGCCCACCTGGTCGAAGACAGCGCCGCTGCCGACCCCGATGATCGTGACGTTGCTGACCTTCTTGAGCTCGATCACGCCGTCGGCGGTGCTGCAGCTCTTGCCCGACACCTTCTTGGTGTTGCCGTGGTTGATGGTCCCCTGGACCTCGATGGTGAGCGGGGTGCTGCTGTCGGCCCTGCCGCACAGGGCCGCGTGGATCGCGGTCCCCGTGGTGGCCCGGACCGTCTGCCCGCCCGCGCCTCCCGTAGTGCCGCCGTTCTGGGTCGCGTAGCCGGTGGCACCGCTGGTCGCCGCCGACGCCTCGGGCATCGACAGAACCGCGCCCGCCGCGGACGCGAGAGCCATCGTGGCCAGCGCCGCACGGAGTCGCAGTGCGACTGGCCTCCGCATGCGTGGCTTCTCGTTCGCCATCCTCGTCTCCTCGTTCGTCTTAGAGTGCCGGGGGTTGCTTTCGCCGAGCCCCTGGGGCATCGGGGGCTCGGGGGATCAGCGACGGTTGTCCGCCCCGCCGCCGACCGGGACCCATCCGAACCGGACAGGCCCCCGTCCTCACCGCGTCCGGGCGGCGGGGTCGCTCCCGGATTCACCACCCGGACCTAGGGCCTGTCGTTTGGATCAGGCCGCAGGAAACTGACGGGGCTGGTCGATGCCGGTGAGCGGGGTCTGGCGCGTGCGGCTGCAAGGCGGAGGAGGGCGTCGACGCGATGGGGGTCCCCCCGCGCGAGCGCAGCCGAGCGTGGGGGAGTCGGCAACCGACGACAACGCCGGTGGGGGTACCTCCCGCTCGAGCGACGCAGAGAGGGGGGGAGGCGTGCCAGACTCCGCGTCTGCGGCGTGATCCAAACGACAGGCCCTAGCCGCCGAAGGTCACGACGAGGCTTCCGTTCGAGGCGAAGGACCACTTCAGGGCGCCGGAGTACGAGGAGCACCGGGACCCGTTCGAGCCGGACCAGAACTGGTTCGAGCTGTCGGCGTCACCGACCACCTTGTCGTTCGATCCGCCGCTGCTGAATTGGCATGAGGTGTCGTTCTTGAACACCGAGGTGCCCTCGTCGAACGAGAAGTTGCGGGTGCCGTTGTCGATGCTGACGTTGTTCGACATCGTCAGCGTGCCCGGGTTGCTGTTGTAGGTGAACCCGTGCTTGCCGTTGTGGTAGGCGATGCTGTTGCGGACGACGTGGTTGACCTTGATGTCCTCGCCGCCGAGCTTGTAGCCGTTGCGGTCGCCGTTCTTGTTCTGGGTGCCGTTGCTCAGCGTGCCGTTGTTGTAGGACAGGGAGTTCTCGATGGTCACCGGGCCGATGGCGCCGGTGTCGGTCTTGGTGTAGAGGTCCCAGCCGTCGTCGATGTTGTTGTGGGAGACGTCGTAGCGGAAGACGTTGCCCGTGCCGGTGGTGAGCTTCGCGGCGAAGCCGTCGGCGTCCTCTCCATCGGAGTCGGAGTTGTCGTGTGACTCCGAGCTGACGATCAGGTTGTCGGCCGGCCACTGGGCTTTGGGGGTACTGGAAGCGATCCGGCCGAGCTGCAGGCCCGTGTCGCGGTTGTACGCCGTCACCACACGCTCGATGACGTTGTTGCTGCCCCCGACGGCGATGCCGTTGTCGCCCGCGTGTTGCACGGTCAGGCCGTACAGGCGCCAGTAGTTGGCGTTCAGCTGGATGCCCCGGTTGGACGAACTCTCGCTCTGCGCCGAGAAGTCCAGCACCGGCTTCTCACCCGAGTAGGCGGAGAGGGTGGTGCGGGCACTGGAGGTGCCGTTGCTGCCGATCGGGATGGTGACCGTCGAGGAGTAGTTGTAGGTGCCGCCGCGTAAGTAGATCGTGCCACCGGGGGCGATGCGGCTGATCGCCGAGGTGAGCGTCGTCGGGTCGGCCTGTGTTCCGGCCGCGCTGTCCTTGCCACTCGGCGCCACGTAGAGGACGGTGCTCGCCGCCCTCACGTCGACGCCCGCTGTGGGCACGGTGTCACTGTGGTCGTCACGAACGGAAACGGCCTGTGCCGTGTGGCCGGACAGTGTGAGGAGGGCGGCGCCGGCCAGCAGGCTGACCGATGCTAGTGCGGCTCTCGATTGCATCGCCTGTCTCCAGATTCCTCGGTTGTGGGGGTACGAGGGCTGTGGTCCGTGTCGTCGGGGCGGGGTGGGGCGGCAGTTGGCCCTGGGCCCTGGGTCCGGCGACAGAACAGCAGTGCATGAGCTGGTTCTCGAGCTGATCCCCTGTTGCGACTCCGCGTGCTGAGGGGTTGACACGGCCGACACAGACGGGGAAAGCGCTTTCTCGGACCGTAAGTACTCGCCCTGGCCACGTCAATAGCAGTGCGTGCAATTTGTTCATGTAGATGAACCAACGGCGGTGTCGCGGCACCACACGCCGCACGTCTCAAGGTCGCGGAGCCTCTCCTGGAGGGGCGCCGCCTGGCAGCGCAGGTCCACGGCAAGGGGAGGCCGCGGAGCAGAGCCTACGATGTGCTCGCGCCTGCCAGGCCGCACCGCGACCGCCGGGCGACCGGGGATCGGCTCGCCCCGCACCCCCGACGCTCACCCCTTCGCATCCCTGTTGCCGACGCGTCGCGACAGCACCGAACAGTTTCATGCACACAAACAGGATTCACGTACACGTCTATTGACGGAACCCCGGGCGCCGACGGCGCCATCCCGTCCGCCACGTTCCTGCGCCCCAGCAGCGGCGCGGATGTCGGGGCGCGGTTCTGAGCGGCTGGCCCCAAGACTCTGGAAGGCTCAGGTTGCGCGCTTCCGCGGCGACCGGTCTTGAGGAGATCGCGGGCGAGCAGACCGTGCTGTGCCCGGCTTGCGCAGCGTCGCGGCGGGCGGGTTCACGGCCTGGGAACGTTGCGCAGATTGGCCCTGGCCAGGTCGAGCATCTTGCCCACGCCCCCGTTGAGGACCGTCCTGCCTGCCGAGAAGGCGAATCCCTTCACCTGTTCGCCCGAGATGTGCGGCGGGATCGACAGTGCGTTGGGGTCGGTGACCAGGTCCACCAGGCACGGCCCGTCGTGCGACAGCGCCTCCCGCAGGCCTTCGCGGATCCGGCGGGGATCCTCGATGCGGATCGAATGGATTCCGGCCCCCGCGGCGATGGCGGCGTAGTCCACCGGCTCGTGGTCCGTCTGATAGTCGGGCAGGCCGTCGACCATCATCTCCAGCTTCACCATGCCGAGGGAGGAGTTGTTGAAGACGATCGTCTTCACCGGCAGGTTGTGCAGTTTGACGGTGAGCAGCTCGCCCATGAGCATGCCGAGTCCGCCGTCGCCCGACATGGAGATCACCTGGCGACCCGGATAGGCGAACTGGGCACCGATGGCGTGCGGGAGAGCGTTGGCCATGGTGCCGTGCAGGAATGAACCGATCACGCGACGGCGGCCGTTGGGCGTGATGTAGCGGGCCGCCCACACGTTGCACATACCGGTGTCGACGGTGAACACCGCGTCGTCGTCGGCGAGTTCGTCGAGAAGTGACGCCGGGTATTCGGGGTGGATCGGCACCTGGTGCTCGACGTCACGGGTGTAGGCGGAGACCACGTTCTCCAGCGACCTGGCGTGGTGGTGCAGAGTCCGGTCCAGGTACGAGCGATCGCGCTTCGTCTCGACCAGCGGCAGCGCCGCGCGCAGCGTCTCTCCGACATCGCCGTGCACGCCCAGCTCCAGCGTGGTCCGCCGCCCGATCCTCCCCGCATCGTGGTCGACCTGTACGGTGCGGGCCTGCGGCAGGAAGTCGTCGTACGGGAAGTCGGTGCCGAGCAGTACCACGAGGTCGGCCTCGTGCATCGCGTCGTAGCAGGCGCCGTAGCCGAGCAACCCGCTCATACCGACGTCGTACGGGTTGTCGAACTGGATCCACTCCTTGCCTCGCAGCGTGTGCCCGACAGGCGCGTGCACCCGGCCTGCGAGCTCCATCACCTCGGCGTGAGCGTCTTGTACGCCGGCGCCGCAGAAGAGCATCACCTTCTGTGCCGCGTTGAGCTTGGCCGCGAGTTCCCGCACCTGCTCGGGCGGAGGTACGACCCGGCCACGGGCAGTGACGAAGTTACTCGATCCGGTGGGGTTGGTGGCGGGCGCGTGGGACAGGTCACCGGGCACGACGAGCACCGACACCCCGTTGTCGGCCAGCGCGCGCTGTACGGCGATCCGCACCATCCGCGGCATCTGCGACGGCTGGCTCACCATTTCGCAGTACTGGCTGCACTCGGTGAGCAGCCGCTCCGGATGCGTCTCCTGGAAGAACCCGGTGCCGATCTGCTTCGACGGGATGTGGGAGGCGATCGCGAGCACCGGGGCGCCGGAGCGGTTCGCGTCGTACAGTCCCTGGATCAGATGGGTGTTCCCCGGACCGCAACTGCCCGCGCACACCGCGAGCCGTCCGGTCAGCTGCGCCTCGGCCGCGGCGGCCAACGCCGCCGCCTCCTCGTTGCGCACATGAATCCACTCGATGCCGTCGGTACGCCGGATAGCGTCCACGACGGGATTGAGGCTGTCACCGACGACGCCGTAGATGCGCTCCACCCCTGCTTGTCGCAGGACATCGATCAGTTGCTGTGCCACGGTCGGGTTACGCACCGGGGGCCTCCTTGAACGGGTTGCTCGACGGAACTGGCTCCCATTCGCGCCATGGAGCCCGGAACTCGCTGCGGCAGGGCTTGGGAACGACTGGTAGATGATCGCAGGTGCCGCACCCTGAACCGCCGGGCGGCGGAGGATGACCGCGCGCCGACGCCGCGGCCCGCGCCGTTCATCCGGCCGCCCTCGCGACGGCGGCCCACGGCGGTCGCCGCACCGAGGGCCGGGACGACCTCGTCCCTTTCAGGCGGCGGAGTCCCTCCCGACGCGCCGAAGGTCGGTGTGACAGCAGCGCACGGGCGCACGAAAAAGGCGACTGACCTGGATAGATACCCGTCAGACGCCTTTCGAGGATGTCGCTGCCACCGCGTCAGCCATCCCCACATGTTCATTCCAGGACTCACACACGCTCGCCGGCCGGACGGCGGTCGGCTCACGTCCCCTCGGAGGGCGACCCGCGGGACACGGTCGTGTTGCCCGAGGGGACGTCGGCCTGGGGAACGGGAGGCGGTGACGACGTCCGGCGTGCGGAGCGGTCAGGCGCTCAGCCCCTCGTCTTCTGCCTGACCCAGACACCGTTGGCGGTGAGGGGGGCGGTGCCGGTGAACTTGCCGGCGCTGCAGGCGCCCTTCTTGAAGACCGAGATGTCCTTGTGGTTGTCGGAGAGGCTCCAGTTCGTCCAGCCGATCTTCTTCTTGGCCATGAGGTCGGTGAACTTCTGCGCCATGGCGAAGTCCAGGCCCCAGCCGTTCCAGGAGGCGACGGCCCACTCCGAGACAAAGATCGGGAGCTTGTCCGAGGCTCGGTCCAGGCGCTTCAGGAACTGCTCCTTCCCCGCGGTCGCGTAGAAGTGGTACGTGTACATGACGTTCTTGGCGCGTACCGGAGCATCGACGATCTCCTGCTCCTTGGACGCTTCGGCCAGGCCGAGCGTGGCCCAGCCTCTCGTCGGGACCAGGACCACGCTCTCCGGAGCGCGGGAGCGGATCACCGGAATGATCTTCTCCGAGTAGTCCTTGATCGTCGCCCAGCTCACGCCGTTGGGCTCGTTGGCGATCTCGTAGATCACGTTCTTCTTGTTCTTGTGGCGCTCGGCGATCTGCTTGAAGAAGGCGCGCGCGTTGTCGAGGTCCTGGTGCGGGTCGCCCGGGTGGATCGTGTGCCAGTCGACGATGACGTACATTCCGCGGGCGCTCGCCATGTCGACGAGCCGGCTCGCCAGTTCGGTGTACTTCTTCGGATCCTTGAGGTACGCGCCCTCCCGTGCGTACGTCGAGACGCGCAGGACGCTCGCCTTCCAGTCGTAGGCCTGGGCGTCCAGTGCCGCGGCGGTCAGGCATTGCGGATACCACTGCGTGCCGTGCGTACTCATGCCCCGCAGCTGGACCGGCTTGTTGGACTGCGAGCACAGTTTCGTGCCGCAGACGTGGAGCTGGCCGTATGTCTGCACCGGCGTCTTGGCCTTGGGCTTCGGCGCGCTGTCCGCCGCGTGCGCCTGGGTCACGGGAATGAGGCCCAGCGTCCCCGCGAGGGCCAATGAGGTCCAGGCCGCGCGACGGCTGCGGGAATTCAGTGAATGCATTTCTGCCTCCAGTTCCTTGGAGAGGGTGCCGATGAGCAAATATGACGAACTGACTCGTCACCGGTGGGTCGGCGCCACCGCGATTCGTCCGCGCGGCAGGAATGTTCACCTCTGTGGGGGCACGGGCGGCCATCCGGAGGTACCGCGGCGGGGAGAACGTCGCCGTACCTCAACCACCGCTCGACTCTGCGGTGGTGCCACTCCGAAGAATCCTTCCTTCGAGCGACCCGTACAGCAATCAGCCCAGCCGGACGCACACGGCACGCGCGGTCTGGCTAGTGGTTTGGAGGTGACCACTACATTCAAGGAGCCCCCTCGGTCCGAGCAGGCGGCCACGTGCGTACTCCCCCAGCCACCGGATGACGAGGAGAAGTACTCCTACGCAAGGCGTCATCTCTGGGTACTCACGGTGGCCTCGCTCATCAGCATGGGCTGTCTCGTCTTCAGCCAGTTCCGGCTGATCCAGTCGTCACCGTGGCTGTTCGTCCTGCTGCCGTGCCTGGGCTTCAGCGTCCTGTATTACATCGCCTCACTGCGTGTGAACGCGTTCACCACCGATTTTGATCTCCAGGGCCACCGCCGGCTGGTCCAGAACTGGCGCCCCGAGAAGTACCCGACGGTCGCCGTCTTCCTGCCGGTGTGCGGCGAACCCGTCGACATTCTGGAGAACACCTGGAGGCACGTTCGCCGGCTCGCCGACCGTTATCCCGGCAAGGCCACCGCATACGTACTCGACGACTCCGCGAATCCGGAACTCGCCGCCATGGCCGAGGATCTCGGTTTCGTCTACGGGACCCGGCCCCGCCCCGGCTGGTTCAAGAAAGCCGGCAACCTGCACTACGGGCTGAGCATCTCCGACGAGGAGTACATCCTCATCCTCGACGCCGACTTCGCCCCGCGGGCGGATCTGCTGGAGGAACTGCTGCCGTACATGGAGAGAGACCCGAAAACCGGCATCGTCCAGTCACCGCAGTATTTCCGGGTGACCGACCGGCAGACGTGGATCGAGCGGGGCGCGGGTTCCGTCCAGGAACTGTTCTACCGGGCGATCCAGGTTTCTCGTCAGCGCCATGGCGGCGCCATCTGTGTGGGCAGTTGCGCCGTGTACCGGCGGGCAGCCCTGGAGGCCAACGGCGGCACCACTCTGATCGAGCATTCGGAGGACGTGCACACGGGCTTCGACCTGGGTCGTCTGGGCTGGAGTCTGCGCTATGTGCCGATTCCCCTCGCCACCGGCAACTGTCCCGACAACGTGAGCGCGTTCTACCACCAGCAATACCGTTGGTGCTCGGGTTCCATGAGCCTGCTGGGAAGCAAGAAGTTCTGGAGCACAAAGCTCAGACTCACCACCCGGCTCTGCTACTTCTCCGGCTTTTTCTACTACCTCCACACCGCGCTCTTCACCTTCGTGGCACCACTGCTCCCGATCGTCCTGCTGGTGGCCATGCCCGAAAAACTCAAGGTCGAGTACATGCTGCTGGTCCTTCCCAGCGTCGTCTACACGGTGTTGATCTTCCCGTTGTGGCACAAGTGCCCCTACCGGATCGAAGCATGGGCCGTGCGCCTGCTGTACGGCTGGGCGCATCTGTTCGCCATCTGGGACATCGCACGCGGCAGACGCCAGGCGTGGCGGCCCACCGGCTCGGCGTCCGCCGGCCGGAACACCCACCGGCGCTTTGTGATCGGCGTCCGGCTCTGGAGCGGCGGTACGGCCCTGCTGTGGGTGGGCATCGCGGTCTGGCGCATGCTCACCCTGTACGCGCCCGACTTCGCGCTGGTGCTGGCCTCCGGCCTGTTCTACGCCGTGATCGTGGGCCGCGTCCTCGTTCCGGACCGTGGCACCGGGGAAGAGTCCGTCCCGGGGCTCACCCGGAGAAAGCTGGAGCCCGCGGAGAACCTCGGTGGGCTGTGACACCACGCGAGCACGTCCTCAGAGCCCGGATCGGCGCGGCTCTGAGGACCTCTGCCGCGGTTGCCGCCGACGTACGGTGGCGTGCCGTGTCCATGCCGACGGCGTCGGGTGTGGACGAGCGGCCCCGGTCAGTCGTCCTCGATCGTCACGGTGACGGGCGTACCGATCTCGACCGTGCGGCTCACCGTGCACAGCCGGTCGTGGGAGGTCCTGACCGCTCGCGGAAGGATCGTCCTGGCCCGGTCCGCGCCCTCACCCTCGCCCTTCGGGAAGGTGACGGAGAAGGCGACCCTGAGGTCGGTCATCCGGTTGCCGAGCTCATCACTGACCTTGTCACCGGTCACCGCGACGGAGAACGTGGTGGGTTCCGCGTGGCGACTGGTGGCGACGTCGACGTCCGCCGCCGAACACCCTCCGATCGCGGCGAGCAACAACTCGACCGGGGTGAACGCGCTGTCCCCGTGCGCACCGGAACTCGTACCGAAGCTGATCGTGGCGCCGCGAGCGTTCGTCGCGACGAAGTGGCCGGTGCTGACGCGCTCGACGGTGACGGAGCGCAGGGAGTCCTGGGTCATGTGCCGACACTAACGCCGGGGGGCTGGACGCCGCCGTGGCGGCCGTACGGTCATGGCGACCGCACGGCGTCTCGTGGGAGCGTGCCGAGGAACCGTACATGGGGCCGGTCTCCCGGAGCGTCGGGGGTGACGGTGGCGCGCACGCCGTACACCTGAGCGATGAGGTCCTCGGTGAGCACCTCTGCCGGGCCGCCCGCGGCGGCCACCCGGCCCTCGTTCAGCACGACGAGATGGTCGCAGTACATCGCCGCCAGGTTCAGGTCGTGCAGGGCGATGACGGTGGTGACGGGGAGTTGCGTGACCAGCGTCAGGAGGTCGAGCTGATGCTGGATGTCGAGGTGGTTGGTGGGTTCGTCGAGGAGGAGTTCGCGTGGTTCCTGGGCGAGTGCGCGGGCGATCTGGACCCGTTGGCGTTCGCCGCCGGACAGGGTGTGCCAGAGGCGGCCGGCCCGCTCGGTGAGGCCGGTGCGGTCCAGGGCGGCGCGTACGGCCTGCTCGTCGGCCGGGGTGGTGGGGGTCCAGGCGCGACGGTGTGGGACCCGGCCGAGCCGTACGACCTCCAGGACGGTCAACTCGGTCTGGGTGTCCGCCTGTTGTTCGACGACCGCCAGCCGGCGGGCGACCGCTCGGCGGCTGTACTCGCGCAACGGCTGGCCGTCGAGGGTGACGACGCCGGAGGTGGGGGTGACAACGCCGGAGAGCAGGCGCAGGAGTGTGGACTTGCCGGAGCCGTTGGGGCCGAGCAGGCCGGTGACGGATCCGGGGGCCGCGGTGAGGCTGACGCCGTCAAGGATCAGCTGTCCGGCGGCGGTACGGGAGACGCGGTCGGCGATGAGCGTCATCGGTGCGCCCTCCGGGTGCGGTACAGGACGAGGACGAACGCCGGTACGCCGATCAGGGAGGTGACGACGCCGACCGGTATCTCCTGCGGGTCGAGGGCGGTACGGGCCAGGGTGTCGACCCACACCAGGAACACCGCCCCGGTGAGCGCGGTCACCGGCAGCAGCCGGGCGTGCCCGGGGCCGGTGAGGGCACGGGCGGCGTGCGGCAGGACCAGCCCGACGAAACCGATGGCGCCCGCCGAGCTGACCAGAGCGGCGGTCAGCAGGGCCGTGACGCAGAGCAACACCAGCCGGGTCCGGGCGACGGAGACCCCGAGCGAGGCCGCCGCGTCCTGCCCGAAGGCGAAGGCGTCCAGCGTCCGCGCGGATCCGAGGCACACGACGAGGGCGGTCGCCAGCGCGGTCAGACACAGCCACACGTCGTTCCAGTCGGCGCCGCCGAGTGAGCCGAGCAGCCAGAACAGGACTCCCTGGGTGGTCTGGGCGTCGGCGGCCGTCAGGACGACGAAGGAGGTGAGCGCCGAGAACAGCTGCATGGCGGCGACTCCGGCCAGCACGACCCGGTCCGTCGTGGCACCGAGGGTGTGGCTGAGCAGCAGCACCAGGGCGAAGGAGCAGACGGCTCCGACGAAGGCGCCGCCGGAGACGGACAGCGCGCCGCCGCCCGCGCCGAGGACCACCACCACGACCGCGCCGGTGGAGGCTCCGGAGGAGACGCCGAGGACGAAGGGGTCGGCGAGCGGGTTGCGCAGCAGGGACTGCATGACCGCTCCGCACACGGCGAGCCCGGCGCCGCAGACCGCGGCGAGCAGGGTGCGGGGCAGTCGCAGGTTCCACACGATGCCGTCCCGGATCGGGCTGAGCCGCGAGGGTCCCCCGCCGAGATGGGCGGCCACCGCCGACCAGACGTCGCCGACGCCGATGTCCGCCGGGCCGATGGTGACGGCCACGGCGAGGGACCCCGCCAGGGTCACGAGGCCGGCCACCGTCCGCAACGCCGTGGCCGTGACGGACGAGGTCGTCACCCGGCGAGCCCGTCGGCGCGCAGCGCCGCGGCCACCTTCTCGATGCCGTCGACGGTGCGGATCGTGGGGTTCATGGCCTGGCCGCTGAGCGTGACGTACCTCTTGTGCTTCACCGCGTCCATGGTTTTGGTCGCCGGATCGGACTCCAGGAAGGCGATCTTCCGGGCGGCCGTCTCGGCGGTCTGCGAGTCGCGGGTGAGATCACCGATGACCAGGACGTCGGGGTTGCGGTCCGCGACGGTCTCCCAGTTGATCTGCGGCCATTCCTGCTTCGTGTCGTCGAAGACGTTCTTCGCGCCGAGCGCGTCGGTGATGATGCCGGGGGCGCCGCAGCAGCCCGCCATGTAGGGGGACTCCTGGTTGGCGAACCAGTACAGGACCGAGGTGTCGGAGGCGTCGATCCCGGAGGTGGCTCTGGCGACGCGGCTCTTCAGTGAGGCGACGAGCTTCGCGCCCCGCGCTTCGACGCCGAAGATCTTCGCCAGGTCCCGTATCTCTCGGTAGACCGATTCCATGGTCAGCGGCTGGGTGCGGGCGCCGTCGCCGTCACCGCTGTTGTCCTTGCCCTCGCAGTCGGCGGGAGAGAGGTAGGTCGGCACGCCCAGCTCCTCGAACTTCTCGCGCGGGGCCACGCCGCCCTGCCTGAGGGTGGAGGCGAAGGAGGCGGCGACGAAGTCGGGTTCGGTGTCCAGGACCTTCTCGAAGGAGGGCTGGTTGTCGGAGAGCCTGGGCACCCGGGTGTTGTCCTTCGCGAGGCCCTTCAGGACGGGGTCGGTCCAGGTGGCGGTGCCCGCCATCCGGTCCGCGAGGCCGAGGGAGAGCATGATCTCGGTGGTGCCCTGGTTCAGGGACACCGCTCGCTTCGGCGGCGACGGGATCCGGATCCGCTGCCCGCAGTTGACCAGGGTGCGGCCCGTCGCGGTGGTGGGTGAGCCGGGGGGCCCGGTGGACGAGCCGCCGCAGGCCGTCAGGAGGAGCGCCCCGGAAAGGAGCAGGGCGGAGCGGCGAACAGCAGGGGTGACGGGCACACAACATCCTCTGGCGTCGAGGGCCCGGTCGCGGGGCCCGTTCGTACGGGTCGCCAGCAGGTCTTCGGACTCGGGATCACCCGGCCGGAGCGCCTTCCCGGACCCTGGTCACATGTGACCGTCGTCCAGTGGCTCGCGTTGCCCCGCTCGTCACCCTCACCGCTGCGCGTCAGTTCCGGATTCGCACCGGATTCCCTTGACTGGCTTGGGCAAATTATCACGTTGTCACACCGGTCCGAGGGGCAGTGCGGGGCCGGGCCGTCGTCCCTGCGGCACGTGGCCGCGCCCAGCAGGGCAACGCAGGTCACAGTGACAGGGAGTGCAAGGTCACAGCGGTGTCCTCTGCCGCTCCTTTGGCGGTCTGACCTAGCATCCGAGCATGACGGTCCTGCCTGACGACGGGCTCTCGCTGGCCGCCGAGTTCCCTGACGCGACGCACGAGCAGTGGCAACGCCTGGTGGCGGGCGTCCTGCGCAAGTCGGGAAAGGAAGTCTCGGGGGAAGCAGCGGAAGACGCCCTGTCCACCGCGTTGGAGGACGGGTTGCGCACCCGCCCCCTGTACACCGCGAACGATGTGACGCCCGAGCCCGGCTTCCCCGGGTTCCCCCCGTTCGTACGGGGCGGCCGGGCCGAGGGAAGCGTCACCGGCGGCTGGGACGTCCGGCAACGGCACGCCGCGACCGGCGGCGACGCGGTGCTCGGGGATCTGGAGAACGGCGTCACCTCGCTGTGGCTGGTCGTCGGAACGGGCGGCCTGCCGCTCGGCTCCCTCGGCCGGGTCCTCGACGGCGTCCACCTCGACCTCGCGCCCGTCGTCCTGGACGCGGGCAGCGCATTCGACGCCGCCGCACGGGAGTTGCTGGGCCTGTACGAGGAGCGGGGCGTCGCCGACCACGCGGCGATCGGCAACCTGGGCGCCGATCCGCTGGCCCACCAGGCCCGTACGGGCGACGCGTCGGACTTCGCGCCGGCGGCCGCTCTCGCGCGGCTGTGCGCCGACAGATACCCGGGGCTGCGGGCCCTGACCGTGGACGCGCTGCCGTACCACGAGGCCGGCGGTTCGGCCGCGCAGGAACTGGGCGCCTCCCTGGCGACCGGCGTCGCCTACCTGCGTGAGCTGACCGAGGCGGGGCTCAGTGTCGAACAGGCCTGTGCTCAGCTGGAGTTCCGGTACGCGGCCACCGCCGACCAGTTCCTCACCATCGCCAAGCTGCGCGCGGCCCGACGGCTGTGGGCGCGGGTCGCCGAGGTGTGCGGGGCTCCGGGCGCGGGGGCGCAGGTGCAGCACGCCGTGACGTCGCCGGTGATGATGACGCGCCGCGACCCGTGGGTGAACATGCTGCGCACGACCATCGCCACGCTCGCCGCCGGGGTCGGCGGCGCCGACGCCGTCACCGTGCTGCCCTTCGACCACGCCGTGGGCCTGCCGGACGCGTTCGCACGCCGTATCGCCCGCAACACCTCGACGATCCTGGTCGAGGAGTCCCACCTGTCCCGGGTGACCGACCCGGCGGGCGGCTCCTGGTACGTGGAGCGGCTCACGGACGAACTCGCCCACGCGGGCTGGGAGTTCTTCCAGCGGATCGAGGGCGTCGGCGGTCAGGCCGCCGCCCTGCGCTCCGGCCGTCTCGCCCAGGACCTGGCGGACACCTGGGAGGCGCGCAGCGCGAAGCTGGCCGAGCGCCGCGAACCCATCACCGGTGTCAGCGAGTTCCCGTACCTCGCCGAACGTCCCGTGGAACGTGCACCGGCTCCCGAGCCGCCGTCCGGCGGGCTGCCGCGGGTGCGGCGCGACGAGGCGTACGAGGCCCTGCGGGCGCGCTCCGACGCCCATCTCGCCGCCACCGGATCCCGGCCGCGCGTCTACCTGGCCGCGATCGGCCCGGCGGCCGCGCACACCGCGCGCACGACCTTCGCCGCCAACCTGTTCCAGGCCGGCGGCATCGAGCCCGTCACGGACGGCGCCTTCGAGGACAGCGGCGCCACCGAGGTCTGCCTGTGCTCCAGCGACACGCTGTACGAGGAGCAGGCCGAGAGCACCGCGCGGGCTCTGAGGGCAGCCGGTGCCCGCCATGTGTTCCTGGCCGGCCGTCCCGGGCAGTACACGGGTGTCGACGCCTATGTCTTCGCGGGCTGTGACGCCGTCGCCGTGCTCTCCGCCACCCTCGACCGCATGGGAGTGTCCTGATGGGAATCCCCGACTTCACCGGGATCGAACTGGGGACGCCCACCGCCGACGGCGGCGCCGACGAGTGGCGCAAGGCCGTCGATACGGCGAGGGGCGGGGACGAGTCGTTCTGGGAGACCCCGGAAGGCATCGCGGTCAAACCGCTGTACACCGGCCGTGACCTGGAGGGCCTGGACTTCCTGGGCACCTACCCGGGCGTCGCCCCGTACCTGCGCGGCCCCTATCCGACGATGTATGTCAACCAGCCGTGGACGATCCGCCAGTACGCGGGTTTCTCCACCGCCGAGGAGTCCAACGCCTTCTACCGCCGCAACCTCGCGGCCGGCCAGAAGGGCCTGTCGGTCGCCTTCGACCTGCCCACCCACCGCGGCTACGACAGCGACCACCCGCGGGTGACCGGCGACGTCGGCATGGCGGGCGTGGCGATCGACTCGATCTACGACATGCGGCAGCTCTTCGACGGCATCCCGCTGGACAAGATGTCCGTGTCGATGACGATGAACGGCGCGGTGCTGCCGGTGCTGGCGCTGTACATCGTGGCGGCGGAGGAACAGGGCGTACCGCCCGAGAAGTTGGCGGGGACCATCCAGAACGACATCCTCAAGGAGTTCATGGTCCGCAACACGTACATCTATCCGCCGAAGCCGTCGATGCGGATCATCTCCGACATCTTCGCGTTCACCTCGCAGCGGATGCCGCGCTACAACTCCATCTCCATCTCGGGCTACCACATCCAGGAGGCGGGTGCGACGGCCGACCTGGAGCTGGCGTACACGCTCGCGGACGGTGTGGAGTACATCCGCGCGGGCCGTGAGGTCGGCCTGGACGTGGACGCGTTCGCGCCCCGGCTCTCCTTCTTCTGGGCGATCGGCATGAACTTCTTCATGGAGATCGCCAAGTTGCGGGCGGCCCGGCTGCTGTGGGCCAAGCTGGTCAAGCAGTTCGGCCCGCAGAACGCCAAGTCCCTTTCCCTGCGCACCCATTCGCAGACCTCGGGCTGGTCGCTGACCGCGCAGGACGTGTTCAACAACGTGACGCGTACGTGTGTGGAGGCGATGGCCGCGACCCAGGGCCACACCCAGTCGCTGCACACCAACGCCCTCGACGAGGCCCTCGCGCTGCCCACTGACTTCTCGGCGCGCATCGCCCGCAACACGCAGCTGCTGCTCCAGCAGGAGTCCGGCACCAACCGGGTCATCGACCCGTGGGGCGGCAGCGCGTACGTGGAGAAGCTGACCTACGACCTCGCCCGCCGGGCCTGGCAGCACATCGAGGAGGTCGAGGCGGCGGGCGGCATGGCCAAGGCCATCGACGCCGGCATCCCCAAGCTGCGCATCGAGGAGGCCGCGGCCCGCACCCAGGCCCGCATCGACTCCGGCCGTCAGCCGGTGATCGGCGTGAACAAGTACCGCGTCGAGACCGACGAGAAGATCGACGTACTGAAGGTCGACAACTCCTCGGTGCGTACCCAGCAGATCGAGAAGCTGCGGCGGCTGCGGGCGGAGCGCGACGAACGGGCCTGCCAGGACTCTCTCGACGCCCTCACCCGGGCGGCCGGGGGCGACGGCAACCTGCTGGAGCTGGCGGTGCGCGCGGCCCGCGCGAAGGCCACCGTCGGGGAGATCTCCGACGCCCTGGAGAAGGTGTACGGCCGGCACGCGAGCCAGATCCGTACCATCTCCGGCGTGTACCGAAACGAAGCAGGCGAGTCCCCGTCCGTGGACCGCACCCGGGCCCTGGTGGACGCCTTCGCCGAGGACGAGGGGCGGCGGCCGCGCATCCTGGTCGCCAAGATGGGCCAGGACGGTCACGACCGCGGCCAGAAGGTGATCGCCACCGCCTTCGCCGACCTCGGTTTCGACGTGGACGTCGGTCCGCTGTTCCAGACCCCGGCCGAGGTGGCCCGCCAGGCCGTCGAGGCGGACGTGCACATCGTCGGGGTCTCCTCGCTGGCCGCGGGCCATCTGACCCTCGTACCGGCGCTGCGCGAGCAGCTCGCCGAGGAGGGCCGCGAGGACATCATGATCGTCGTCGGGGGTGTCATCCCGCCGCAGGACGTGCCGACCCTGCTGGAGATGGGCGCCGCGGCCGTGTTCCCGCCCGGGACGGTGATCCCGGACGCGGCCCACGACCTGGTGACACGGCTGGCGGCCGGCCTCGGGCATCCGCGGTGATCGATCTCGACGCGTATGTGAAGGGCGTGCTCGACGGGAAACGGGCGATCGTGGCCCGCGCCATCACGCTCGTCGAGTCCACCCGGCCTCAACACCGGGCGCTGGCACAGGAGTTGCTGACCGAGCTGCTCCCGCACAGCGGGCGGGCCCGGCGGATCGGGATCAGCGGGGTGCCGGGGGTGGGCAAGTCGACCTTCATCGACGCGTTCGGCACCATGCTGACCTCGCTGGGCCACCGGGTGGCCGTGCTGGCGGTCGACCCGTCCTCCACCCGGACCGGCGGCTCGATCCTCGGCGACAAGACCCGCATGGAGCGGCTGTCCGTCGACCCCGCGGCCTTCGTCCGCCCCTCCCCCAGCGCGGGCACTCTCGGCGGGGTCGCCAAGGCCACCCGCGAGTCGATCGTGGTGATGGAGGCGGCCGGGTACGACGTGATCCTGGTCGAGACGGTCGGTGTCGGCCAGTCGGAGACCGCCGTCGCCGACATGGTCGACTCGTTCCTCCTGCTCACCCTGGCCCGCACCGGGGACCAGCTGCAGGGCATCAAGAAGGGCGTCCTGGAGCTGGCCGACGTCATCGCCGTGAACAAGGCGGACGGCCCGCACGAGCGCGACGCCCGCGCGGCGGCACGGGAGTTGACGGGCGCGCTGCGCCTCATGCACGGCAAGGACGCCGCCTGGACCCCGCCGGTGCTCAGTTGCAGCGCCCGGGAGTCGACCGGCCTGGACACCGTCTGGGAGCGCCTGGAGCAGCACCGCACCCTGCTGGACTCCACCGGGCGGCTGGCCGCCAAGCGCAGCGAACAGCAGGTCGACTGGGCGTGGTCCATGGTCCGCGACGAGTTGCTCGGCCGGCTGCACGCCGACCCGGCCGTGCGGGAGATCGCGCCCGGTCTCGAACAGCAGGTGCGCGACGGTGAGTTGACGGCGACGCTGGCCGCGGAGCGCATCCTGAAGGCGTTCGGCGGGCCCGGCCGCTGAGCGCGCGGGACACGGAGCCGCCGTCACCGTCCCACGAGGCCCGCGCTTCCACGCGAAGTGCCTAAGCTGTACAGATGTTCGACGCATCTTCGCCGTCCGACTTACGCACGACCGAGTACGGCTACCTGGACGAGAACAAGCATGTCTACCTCGACCACACGGGCGCCGCTCTGCCCGCCAGGCGACAACTGCGCGCCCACGCCGACCGGATCACCGCGAACGCCTTCGGCAACCCGCACTCGGAGAATCCCACAGCGGCGGCGTCCGAGGCCCTGGTACGCAGCGCGAGGCAGGCCGTGCTGCGCTTCCTCAACGCCGACCCGCGCGAATACGCCGTCGTCTTCACGCCCAACGCGACCGGCGCCATACGTCTGGTCGGGGAGGCGTACCCGTTCTCCGGGGACAGCCGTCTGCTGCTCACCGCCGACAACCACAACTCCGTCAACGGGCTTCGCGAGTACGCCCGTTCACGCGGGGCCGACACGCACTACATACCGCTGGACGGGCCCGAGCTGAGGATGTCCGACGACACGCTCGACCAGGCGCTCACCGCCGACGTCGGCAGCGGCGGTCTGTTCGCGTTCCCCGCGCAGAGCAACTTCTCCGGGGTCCAGCACCCGTTGGCGTGGATCGAACGCGCCCGGGCCCACGGCTACCAGGTCCTGCTCGACGCCGCCGCCTTCGCGCCCGCCAACCGGCTGGACCTGAGCGTGACACGGCCCGACTTCACCGCGCTCAGCTGGTACAAGGTCTTCGGCTACCCCACCGGCGTCGGCGCCCTCGTCGCCCGCCGTGCGGCCCTGGCAGGGCTTCGCCGCCCCTGGTTCTCCGGCGGGACGATCCGGGTCGCCAGCGCGGGGGGCCGGTGGCACCGCATGGCCGACGACGAGACCGCCTTCGAGGACGGCACCCTCGACTTCCTGTCCATCCCCGACGTCGAGGTGGGACTGGACTGGATCCGCTCGATAGGCATCGACACCGTCCACGCCCACGTCACCGGCCTGACCCGCTCCCTCCTCGACGGCCTGCGCGCCCTGCGACACGCGAACGGCGAGCCCCTGGCCCGCCTCTACGGCCCCCTCGGCACGGACCTGCGCGGCGCGACCATCAGCCTGAACCTCCTGGACCCTCGGGGGCAGGTCATCGACGAACGCGCGGTCAGCCGGGACAGCACCGCCCGCGGGATCTCCCTGCGCACCGGCTGCTTCTGCAACCCGGGCGCCGGCGAGGCCGCCTTCGGCGTCGGCCCGTCGGCCCTGCGCGGTGTGAGCCTCAGTCCCGACGGCACCGTCGACGACTACCTCGCCGGCCTCGGCCTCCCCTCCGGCGGCGCGGTCCGGGTGTCCCTCGGTCTGTCCTCCAACCAGGCCGACGTCGACACCTTCCTCGGCTTCGTCACCGACACCTACCGCGACCGCGCTCCCAGGACCGACGGACTCGCCCCCCGACTGCACTGCTGAGCCACGCGGGCCCGACGGCCCGGGTCGAGGCGACCGGCGGCGGCTCCGGCCGGCCACGGCACACCGCCGAGCAGCCCAAGCCCCACCCGGTCCGCCCCTCGTCGGTGGCTCATTCCGTCTATCGTGGAAAATCAGGCAATGACGACCCCTGTCGAGGCAGACAGCACATGAGGAAACCGCAGATCGACTACGCGGCGGTCTTCCGGGCCCTGCCCGGCATGGTGGCACTGCTCACCCCCGAGCTGGTGTACGCCGACGCCAACGAGGACTTCCTGCGGCTGGCCCGCCGCACCCGTGAGCAGCTGCTGGGTCGCTACATCTTCGATGTCTTCCCCGAGAACCCGAACGACCCGGCCGCGGCGGGCATGCAGGAGACGCAGGCGTCGATGCTGCGGGTGGTGGAGACCGGCGAGCGCGACACGATGGCACTGATCCGCTACGACATCGAGGATCCCGCGCGCCCGGGGTACTGGCGGGAGCACTACTGGAGCCCGGTCAACGCACCCGTCCTCGACCCCGACGGAAGGGTGGCCCTGGTCGTCCACCGGGTGGAAGAGGTCACGGAACTCATCCGTGCCCGTGGCGGACCGGTCGGCGACGAGGACCGGGCCCGCGTGCTGGAGGCCGAGCTGTACACCCGCGCCCGGGAACTGCAGGACGTCAATGAACGGCTGCGCCAGGCGCACGCCCGGGAGCGCGAGGTCGCGCTGGCGCTGCAGGCGGCGATGCTGCCCGCGCCCGGCCCGATCGGTCCGCACGAGGCGGCCGTGCGCTACCGGCCCGCCATCGGCGCCCTGAACGTGTGCGGCGACTGGTACGACCTGGTGGACCTGCCCGGCGACAACCTCGCGGTCGCGGTCGGCGACGTCGTCGGCCACGGCCTCGGGGCCGCCTGCACCATGGGACAGCTGCGCAGCGCGCTGAGCGCGGCCTGCCGCGTCGCCGACGGCCCGGCCCGGGCCCTGGAGGCGCTCGGCCTGTACGCCCGTTTCGTCGAGGGCGCCGAGGCGACCACCGTCGTGACGACCTTCATCGACTGGGACAGTCACACCGTCACCTACAGCTGCGCCGGCCATCCGCCGCCCGCCCTGGTGGACCCCGAGGGCAACGTGACCTTCCTGGACCAGGCCACCGATCCCCCGCTCGCCACCCGCCCGGAACACCTTCCCCGCCCCCAGGCCCGTGCCTCCTTCGCCGAGGGGTCCACGCTGGTCCTGTACACCGACGGCCTCATCGAACGCCGCGACGAGGACATCGACACCGGCCTGGCCCGCCTCGCCGACTCCCTGAGCCGCCATCGGCATGCCGAAGTCGAGCCCCTGTCCGACGCCCTCCTGACCGACCTCCTCCCCTCCAGCGGCACCACCGACGACACGGCGCTGATCGTCATCCGTCTGTGAACCTCCTTATCGGATACCGCACCCGCGGACGATCCCATTCCGGCTGAATTCCGCACGTTCAGGCATCCGAACCAGATCGTTGCACGCGGAAAAGGGTCGCGGGAGACGACGGAAGACACCCCAGGGGCGGAAGTACACCGACATTCTGGGCGTACGAGCGAATCGCGTTTTTGCGAAATGCTCCCGCGCGCTCCCGTGCGCCCCCTTGAGGCAAGGTGTCGGCACGTCGGGCGGCAGGTGGACTGGGCAGGACACGGTTCAAGCACCACGTCGGCGACACATCACTGAATTCCGCATTCCGCATTCTGGCCGAGACGGTGGTATTCGATGAACACCTTTGTCCCCGAGCCGGAGCGAAAGTGGAGAGTGGGTACTGCTCCCAGCATATTCCCCTCCATCGCTCACGGTATCGCCTTGTTCCGACGCCCGCTGGAGTTTCTGAATTCTTTGCCCGCACACGGAGACCTGGTGCAGATACGGCTGGGTCCCCTGCGCGCCTGGGTGGTGTGCCACCCGGACCTGGTCCACGAGATGCTCAGGGAGACCCGTACCTACGACAGGGGAGGCACGCAGTACGACCGGCTGCGGCTGCTGATGGGGGACGGCGTCGTCACCTGCCCGCACGCGGAACACCGCAGGCAACGCAGGCTGGTCCAGCCCGCGTTCCGCCCGTCACGGGTCGCCGAGCACACCCGACTGATGCTGGACGAGGCCGAGTTGGTGTGCCGTGAGTGGCGCCCCGGCCGGCAGGTCGACGTGAGCGCGGCCATGATGGCCATGACCACCCGGGTGATCAGCCGCATCCTCTTCTCCGACTCCCTCGACGCGGCGACGACCGCCGAGGTGCGGCACTGTCTCGAAGAGTTCGTGCGGGGCCTGTTCCTGCGCACGGTCGTCTCCGTCGACGCCGTCTTCCGTCTGCCCACGCCCGCGAACCGCCGCTATCGGCACGCGGTCGCCCGGCTGCACACGATCATCGACGGTGTGATCGCCGAGCGTCGCCGACGCACCGCGGGCGCCCCTCACGACGATCTGCTGGAGACGCTGCTGGAAGCCGCGCGGGGCGACGGCGACGGAGGGCCGGCGGTCAGTGAGCAGGAGATCCACGACCAGCTCATCACCCTGCTGCTGACCGGGGTGGAGACCACCGCCCTGTGCCTGGCCTCGGCCTTCGGCCTGCTGGCCCGCAATCCGGAGGCGGAGGAACGTCTCCACAGCGAGATCGACACCGTGCTCGCCGGGCGCCCCCGCCTGGCCCCCGAGGATCTCCCGCGCCTCGCACAGACCCGCGCCGTCATCACCGAGACGCTGCGCCACTCCCCGCCGGGCTGGCTCTTCACCCGCGTCACGACCCGGGACACGACACTCGCCGGGCACCGTCTCGCCAAGGGATCAACCGTTCTGTACAGCCCCTACCTCCTGCATCACGACCCCGCGTCGTTCCCCGAACCCGACCGCTTCCTGCCCGGTCGCTGGCTGCCCGCACCGGCACCCCGATCGCAGAGTGCGCTGCTCCCGTTCGCCGCGGGGACCCGCAAGTGCCTGGGCGACACGTTCGCCATGACGGAGGCGATCGCGGTCGTCGCGGTCGTCGCGGGCCGCTGGCGGCTGCGGCACCTGCCCGGCCCGGTCGGGCCGCAGCGCCCGGTGGTGACGCTGGGTCCGAGGTCGCTGGTGATGACCTGTGAACCCCGGGTCCGCCGTACGACGGACATACCGGCCCAGCAGGACGCGGCCGCGCTCCGGGCCGATGTCGCCCTTCGAGCTGCCGATGCCGCCCTGCGAGCCACGGACGCCCGAACGGCAGGTGACACCGGTGTCGACGACGCATGAGGAGAGCATGACCACCCCGCACGGCTCACCGCACGCCTCCACCCTCAAGGAACTGGTCGACACCCACCTCCACATGCCCTACGCGCTCCTCAGGAACCCCCACGAGTCGCTGGCCGTGGCGGGCGTCGAGGAGTGGCTCCGCGCGCAGGGACTGAACCGCGAACCGGGCGTACCGGAGATGCTCCGCCGCACCCGCCCCGCCGAGCTGGCGTCCCGCACCAGTCCGGGTGTGGACGCGGACATCCTCCAGATCGTGGCGAACCAGATCGCCTATCAGTTCGTCTTCGACGACCGGGCGGAGGAGGTCGGCCGTCGGTGGCCGGACCGGTTGCTGCCGATGCTCTGCGAGAGCGTGGCGATCCTGCGCGACGGCCAGCCGCCCACCACGGCCCTCGGGGCGGCCCTGGCCGACCTGTACCGCCAGGTCCAGGAGCGCTGCACCCCGGCACAGGCGGCTCGCTGGGCCTGGACGAGCCGGGAGTACGTCCATGGGCTGCTGTACGAATCCGTGGCCCAGAACGGCGCCTTCCCGCTGCGGACCGGTCTGTGCACCTCCGTACGTTCGCTGACCGCGGGCGTCGAGCCCTTCTACCCGTTGTACGAGGCCGCGCGGCGCGGCGAGTCCGCCCCCGAGGAGATTCACCATCCGGTCATGCGGCGCATGCGGCGCCTGTCGGTCGACGCGGCCGTGTGGACCGCGGACCTGTTCTCCGCGGTGAAGGAACAACGAGCGGGAGGTCTGATCAATCTGGCCCTGGCCCACCAGCGCGCCCGGGGGTGCTCCCTGCCGGTCGCCATCACCCTGGCCATCCGGCAGATCAACAGCGCCATCGACGAGTTCGAGAGGCTCCGCGCGCAGATCGAACCGGTCCTGAGTCCCGCGGGACTCGACTGCGTGGAGGGCATGGCCGGCTGGATCGGCGGGTGCTACCACTGGTCCCGTACGGTGCCGCGCTACGCGGACACGGCGACGGAGCCCGCGTCGTGAGACCTTCCGTCACGGTGCTTTCGAGGGCGGCACATTCGGTCGACCGTACCCACGAGACGGACCCGCCAAGCCACGAGGGCGGGTGATTCATCCATACTTGGCACATTCGTTCGCGAATTCGCCCATACCGCATGTCGTGGGGCGTACGCTCCTGCCTGCCTCCCGGTGGTCGAACGACAGGAAGCGGTACGGCACATGGCGCATGGGTCACGGCAACCGAGCAGCTCGTCCCGGCAGTTGCTCGAACGCGCACAGGAGCTCGGTGCGCTCGACGCGGCGCTGTCGGATCTGCGGGCCGTCGCCGACGGCGGCCCGTGCACCCGGCACACCGGGCTGCTCGCCTTCACCGGCCCGGCGGGGCTGGGCAAGACGGCACTCATGACCGAAGCCCGCGCCCGCGCCACGGCCGCGGGCTTCAGGGTGCTCTCGGGCAGGGGCGGTGAGGCGGACCAGGAGCTGGCGTTCCATGTGGTCCGCCAGCTCGTCCAACCCGCGCTGGCCACCATGGACGAGACGGAACGGGAGGCGTTCCTGGGCAGTTGGTACGCCATCATCGCCGCCACGCTCGGCCTGGAGGCGGCGGACACCTCGCACGTACCGGACCCGGCGGGCGTACGCGACGGACTCGACTGGGTCATGACCCGCCTGACGGTGACGAAGAAGGCGCCCGTCGTGCTGCTCCTGGACGACCTGCACTGGGCCGACATCGAGTCCCTCGGCTGGCTCGCCTCCTTCGCGCCCCGGGCCGCGGACCTGCCGCTGCTGATCGTGGTCGCCTACCGGCCCGACGAACTGCCGCACGAGGCCGCCGCGTTCCGCGCCCTGGTCGACGGTCACGGCAGCCGCCCCCACCCACTCGCACCGCTCACCGCCGCGGGCGTGGCGCGGATCGTGCGGGAGCAGGTGGGCCGACGCGCCGAGGACGAGTTCTGCGAGGAGTGCCGCACCGTCACCGGCGGCAACCCGTTCGAGACCGTGGAACTCGCCATCCGCCTCGGCCAGCGCGGTCTGCGGGGCAGCCAGGACGAGCTGCCGACGATGCGGGCCCTGGCCTCCGCGGTAAAGGGACCCGGGCTGGTCGAGCGGCTGCGGCGGCTCGGCACGAACACCGTCCGCTTCACGTACGCGGGAGCCGTCCTGGGTGCGCCGTTCTCGCCCGACCTCGCCGCCACCATCGCGGCGATCGGCCGCGAGGCCGCCGCCGAGGCGACCGAGAAGCTGCGCGCCGCCCGCATCCTGACCGACACCGACGGGCCCGGCGGCGACCTGGGGTTCGTCCATCCGCTGATCGCCACCACGATCTACCAGTCCATCCCGTCGGGTCTGCGGGTCGGCATGCACAACGCGGCCGCCGAGGCGCTGCGCGCGGCCGGGTTCGGCCCGACCGCGTCCGCCCGGCACCTGCTCGAGGTCCCCTGCGACGGCAAACCCGAAGCGGTGGACTGTCTCCGGGAAGCCGCCCGTGAATCCCTGCGGGCGGGCTCTCCGGAAGCGGCCCGCCGCCTGCTGACCCGGGCGTTGCAGGAGCCCTGTCTGCCGGAGGAGCGCGCCGCCCTCCTGCACGAACTCGCGGGCTCGACCTTCCTCATCGAACCCACGGCCACCGTGAGACATCTGAGGGCGGCTCTGACGGAGCCCGGGATCGACCCCGAACTGCGCGCCTCCATCGTCTACCGGCTCACCCAGGCACTCGCCCACACGGACCGGTTGGCCGAGGCCGCGCAGGTGGCCGCCGAGGAGGCACGGCTGACCACCAACGCCCGGGTCCGGTTGCGGATGCAGGCCGATCACTTCGTCTGGAGCATGAACCGCACCGACGAACCCGACTCGTCCGCCCGCTCCCGCACGCTGACCCGGCTGGCCGCACGGCTGACGGACCGGGGGCGGCCGGCCGACCGCGGCCTCGAGGAACGCTGCATTCTGGGCCTGCGCTCGTGGGACGCCCTGCTGCGTGGCGAGCCACGACGGACCGTCCTCGAACACGCCGAGGACGCCCTGCGCGGCGGAATGAGCTGGACCGACGAGAACCGGGGCTTCGAGGTCCCCGTCTCCGTGGCCCTCGCCTACATGTACTGCGACCGGCCGCGCCGGGCCGAGGAACTGTTCACCAAGGGGATGGCGGAGTGCGAGACCAAGGGGTGGCGGGGCTCTCATCTGGCCGTCGGCCAGGCCCTGTTCGCCTACATCCGGCACCGCCGGGGGTGTCTGGCGGAGGCGGAGCACTGGGTGCGTGAGGGCCTGCGCACGGCGCAGCGGGTCGAAGGGGCGGTGCCCGCGCAGTGGTTCGCCGTCGGCATCCTCATCCAGACGCTGCTGGCCCGCGGGCGCACCCGAGACGCGCGCCGGATCGCCGACCGCCACGACTACGGCGGGGACGTCCCGAATGCCGTCATCTACCCCGATCCCCGCACGGTGTATGCCGAGTTGCTGCTGGCGGAGGGACGCCTCGCCGAGGCGGAGTGCCTGTTGACCGAGGTCGGGAACTGGCTGGACGGACGGGACTGGCGCAACCCCGCCTGGTGCCCGTGGCAGCTGCATCTCGCGTCCGCCGTGGCGCGCTCCGCCCCCGACCGAGCCGTGCGGTACGCCGAGGAGGCCCTTGAGCGTGCCCGGGACTTCGGCGCGGCGTCCGCGATCGGACAGGCGACGCACACCTTGGCGGAGGTGACCGGCGGGCGGGCGGCGCTCGCTCTGCACGCCGCCGCCGTGGAGCATCTGGAACGGTCGCCCGCCGCCTACGAGCTGGCCCGCGCGCTGGTCGGTCACGGTGCCTCGCTGGCCCGGTACGGTCAGCTCCACGACGCCGCGGACCGGCTCTACCAGGGCCTGGAAGGAGCGGTGCACTGCGGTGCCGACGCGCTGGCCGCCCGGGCCAGGGCGGAACTCTCCGCGGCCGGCCTGCGCCCGCTGCCGCTGCGGTACCCGCAGACCGACACCCTCACGGCCCACGAACGCAAAGCGGCCGAGATGACGGCTCAGGGCCACCCGGCAGCCGTGGTCGCGAAGGATCTCCGCCTCAAGGAACAGGGGGTGCGACAGCTGCTGTCCTCCGTGTACCGCAAGGTCGGCACCGACCCGGCGGGCCTGGCCGAGGCGCTGGAGACCTTCCCGCGGCCCCGGACACTCTGAGGACATCGGCGGCCGCTCGGTCATCATGGGGAGGCCACAGGATCCCTTGACCCCTCGTCACCAGGAGGCAGCTTGCCGTCACAGACCTTCCGTCCCGACGACGCCGCGGCGCCGTTCGACTGGGGCTTCCCGGGCGCCGGCCCGGGGACCGGGATCCTCGGCGACATCTCGGGGCGGCGAGTGCTCGACCTCGGCTGCGGCACCGGTCGGCACGCCGCCCACCTCGTCCGCGCGTACGGCGCCTCGGTGGACGCGGTCGACTCGGGGCCCTGCGAGCGGGCGGGCGCCGAGCACGGCTCGCTGCCGGGACTGCGCCTGGTGCGGGCCGAAGCGGTGGAGTACCTGAGCAGCGCGGAGCCGTACGACGTCATCTACTCCGTCGACGCCGTCGCGTCCGTCGATCCCCGCCGCCTGCTGCCCGCCCTCGCCTCGGCGCTCCGCCCCGGCGGGACGCTGTGCTTCGGCGTGCCGCACACGGACTCCCGCGGCGACGGCCCCTCGTCGTCGGTCGAGCCTCGCGGCGCGGACGGCGCCCGAAGGTGGGTGCTCACGCCGGAGCTCTGGACCGACCTGCTCGGCGAGCACGGGCTGCGTGTCGAACACGTCGAGGTCCTCGACGCGCCGGACCGAGCCTCCCACCGGATCCTCCGCGTCACCCGCCCCCTGCGGGTCTCCTCCCGTCCCCGCGGCGCCGGGCCGCCGGTCCCGCACGGCGCCCTCGGTGTCGGCGCCATCCTGTACGGCCCGCGGGGCCTGCTGCTGGGGCGGCACCGCAGGGGCACCTGGGAGCTGCCCGGCGGCACGGTGGAACCCGGTGAGTCGCTCCAGGAGACGGTGGTGCGCGAACTCGCCGAGGAGACGGGGATCGAGGCGGGCCCCGCCGACGTACACCTCCTGGGCACGCTCCTCGACCATGTCGGCGACGTCGTACGGGTGACGGTGCCCGCCCTGGTGGCGGCGTGGCGGGGCGAGCCGGCCGACCAGCCCGGCGAACGCGTCGGCGACTGGCGCTGGTTCGCCCTGGACCGGCTGCCGGAGAACCTGTTCGTGTGCAGTGCCCAGGGACTCACCGCATGGCGCCCCGACCTGCCGGTCGACCACACCCCCGCCCACTTCACCCCGTACGCCCGATGACCGCGCGGGCGCGTGCAACCCTCTCGCAACCTTGCCCGTGCTGCACTCGGGGACCATGGACGAGGAATCCGCACGCGCCGGGTACGACGAGACCCCCCGCGTCGAGCTGACGGACGCGGCCGCCGACCTGCTGCGGCGACTGCGCGAGACGCACGGCCCGCTGATGTTCCACCAGTCCGGCGGCTGTTGCGACGGCAGCGCGCCGATGTGCTTCGCGGCGGGCGAGTTCCGTACCGGCGGCTCGGACGTGCTGCTCGCCGAGCTGGTGGTGGAGGGGGTCGAGGAGCCGGTGGCGTTCTGGATGTCCCGCAGCCAGTACGAGGTGTGGAGCCACACCCGGTTGATCGTCGACGTCGTCGAGGGCCGCGGCAGCGGCTTCTCGCTGGAGGCACCCGAGGGGGTGCGATTCCTCATCCGTTCGCGGGTCGTCGGCGCATAGACACCGCTCCGCTCCCGGTCGTCTGGTGCACTTCCCCTGGGTCCTGGAACAGTTGACGGGACATCAGGACGGGACGAGACATCAGTGGGGGGACTGTGACTGTGACGCGTCGTCAGAGACGGTTCGGGGCGGGCAGAAACGTACTGGCGTTGCTCGCGGCGCTCGGCACCCTGGCCGGTGCGGCCCTGGTGGGGGCGGCACCGGCCGGCGCGGTAGCGGACGGGACGGCGCTCGCGCCCGGGGTCGGGTACCGGGAGTTCGACGTCCCGGCGGCAAAGGGGGTGGCGCACGCCCATGTGCTCACCGTCGACCTGCGCGATCCTCACGTCCGCCTGGACCTGCTGTATCCGGGGGCGGTGGCCGCGCGTGCCCCCGTCTCCGGCATGGCGGACGCGGCCGGGGCCGTGGCGGGTGTCAACGGCGACTTCTTCAACATCAGCGAGACCCAGCACCCGGGTGTCGAGGCGACGGGCGCGACCGTGGGCCCGGCGATCACACGGGGCCACGTTCTCAAGGCGGCGGTGCCCGACGGCCAGCGCTTCGGCCCGGCGCTGCCGCCCGGCACCGGCACCGAGGAGGTGTTCGGCGTGGGGGTGGACCGACGGGCCCGGCTGGACGCCCTCGCCCTGGACGGTTCGATCCGCACGCCGGTGGGGCGACTGCCGCTCGGCGGGCTGAACCAGTACGCGTTGCCGGAGGGCTCCGTCGGCGCGTTCACCTCCGACTGGGGCAGCGCCTCCCGGGTGCGCGCCACCTGCGGCACCGACGTGGACCGGGCCGCTCCGTGCAGCAAGGACACCTACGAGGTGACCGTCCGTCACCATCGGGTCGTGTCGGTGTCCGACACTCCCGGCAGTGGCCCCATCACCGCGGGGACCACCGTGCTGGTGGGCCGGGAGGCGGGCGCGCGGCAGCTGCGGACGTTCTCCCGGGGCGAGAGGGTGACGGTGCGGCACCGCCTGGTGTCGTCCTCGACCCGGGTCCGGTACCGCTTCGCGCTCGGCGGCTACCCCGTCCTGCGGGGCGAGCTGCCGCTGCC
Source organism: Streptomyces sp. NPDC005263 (assembly GCF_042872365.1). Lineage (NCBI taxonomy): Bacteria > Bacillati > Actinomycetota > Actinomycetes > Kitasatosporales > Streptomycetaceae > Streptomyces > Streptomyces sp. NPDC005263. The sequence continues at coordinate 191,772 of NZ_JBIAKJ010000009.1, forward strand.
CGGCCTCGACAACACGACCTCGGCCGTGCGGACCGCCGTGGGGGTCGCGAACGGCGGGCGGCGCCTGCTGCTGCTCGCGCTGGACGGCGCACCCCAGTACCGCAGCGGGCTCACCATCGCCGAAGTCGCCGGAATCATGCGGGAGTTGGGGTCGGTCGACGCTTTCAGCCTGGACGGCGGCGGTTCCACGACCCTGGCCGCCCGGGTGCCCGGCGCGAGCACCGTCACCGTACGCAACCATCCCTCCGGGGGCGCGGAGCGGCCCGTCCCCAACGGCATCGGGGTCTTCACGACCCGCTGACGCTCACGGTCTGAGGCCGCTGACGATGTCCGCCGTCGCCATCAGACCGCTGTTGATGCTGGGTGCGATGTCCGTGCCGGCCAGGTAGAAGCCGAGCAGCAGGCACACCAGCGCGTGGGAGACCTTCAGCCCGCCACTGCGCAGGAAGACCGTCGCCAGGATCACCAGCAGCAGCACCACAGAGATGGAAATCGCCATCGTCAACCTCCTCCGCCACGCCGCCATGTCTGGTTCGCGGCGTTCGGCCGCAAGTGTGGCGTAGCGGAGGGTTCGTCCGGGCGGCTGACCTGTCCGCCGAACAGGTGGTGTCCGGCGGGTGGTGGTCACGTCGGGCTGGTGGCTACGTCGCCTGGTGGCTACGTCGCCTGGTGGGCGTCGAGGAACGCCTCCAGTCCCGCCAGGTCGTCGGTGTTGATGTGGTCGACGCCGGCGGCGAGCAGTTCGGCCCACACGGCGTCCCGCGCCGGGCCGGCCAGGTCCGGCGTGGCCCACAGCCGCACCCTCTGACCGCGCTGGTGAGCCGCCCGGACGATGCCGCGCAGCTTCTGCCGTTCGGCGTCGGGGAAGGCGCCGACACCCGTCCAGGTGAAGTTGAGCATCCAGTTGTCACTGATCAGCGGGATGAGGGAGGCGGGTGCCGTGCTGCCGAGGTCGGCGAGCCGGCCGTCGTAGAAGGCCCGGCGGACGGTCTGGGCCTCCATCGGGGTACGCGCCGCACGGTCCCCGGAGATGACCGCCGTGACCGCGCCCGGGCGCACCCGGCCGTGGGCGTAGGTCGTGAAGAGGTGCTGGTGGCGCCGCAGATGACGGTCGAGTTCGAGGTAGGTCGACGACCCCTCCGTCTTGATGTCGATCAGCAGTTGCAGCGGCTCGCGGCAACCCCGGTACACGGAGCCGTGGTTGGCCCGGACCCGGGCGGCCAGCGGGTCGAGGTAGAGGGATTCGAGGGTGCGGGTCGGGTCGAGGTCGACGGGGTCGTGGGCGACGAGAAGCTGGTCGCCCACGAGGTAGATGTCGGCCTCGACGCTGCCGAAGCGGTGGTCGAGGGCGTCGAGGAGGGGCCGCGGATGCTCGTAGTCGTTGTGCGCGTGGGCACGCCACAACGGGCGCGGCCGGTGCCGGTGTTCGGCTGCGAAGGCGTCCGCAGCGGGCAGGGCGACCGCGCCCGCAAGGGCGGCGCCGAGGGTGGTGAGGGCTCTGCGTCGGGTGGTGAGGGCCATACTCTGCCTCCCTGGTGGGCCGTACGGGATCGATGGGGGGTTCCCTGTCCCCCGGTCGAGCGAATGCGGGACTGGGGGTGAGTATGCGATCCGTACGACCCCGAGGTGCAGAGCCGGAACAGGAGTTGGCCGGACTGCCGCTGTCCGTTCATCTCATCCGCGCAGGGCACACGGAAAAGCCCGCCCGCTGGAGATTCGCCGGGCGGGCGGGCTTTGCCTCGTGAACGTCAGGGTGCCTGGAGGTCGACCAGTTCGGCCAGGGTCGCGCGGTGGGCGCCCGCGGTGCCGTAGGCGATCGAGTCGGCCTTGGCCCGCTTCAGATTCAGATGGATCGGGTGTTCCCAGGTCATACCGATGCCGGCGTGCAGTTGCAGGGCCTCCTCGGCGGCGCGGACCGCGACGGGGGCCGCGTAGGCCTGCGCGACGGCGACCGCCACGTCGACGTCCTCGCCGGTCGCGAGCGCGTCCGCCGCGCCCCGGGCCGCCGCCCGCAGGTTGACGACCTCCAGCCAGAGCTGGGCGAGCCGGTGCTTGAGCGCCTGGAATCCGCCGACGGGTCGGTTGAACTGCTTGCGTTCCTTGAGGTAGCGGACCGTCTCGGTCAACGACCACTCCGCCAGGCCGAGTTGCTCGGAGGCCAGCAGCCCGGCCGCGGTGCGCAGCGCGCGCCGTACGGCGGGCCCGGCGTCACCGATCCGGCGGGCGGACGCACCGTCCAGGGTGACGGTGGCGAGCGGCCGGGTCAGGTCCAGCGGCACCTGCGGGGTGACGGTCACGGCGTCCGCGTCGACGGCGTACAGCCCGCCGTCCTCGGCCGGGACGAGCAGCACATCGGCGACAGCCGCGTCCGCGATCCCGGTCAGCTCCCCGTGCAGGGTGCCGTTCTCCAGCCGTACGGACGTGAAGGCCGCGTCCGGTGCCGTGTGCAGCGCGACGGCGAGGGCGGCGATCGTCCGGCCCGACGCCAGCAGGGCGAGCAGGTCGTCGGCCGCGCACTCCAGCAGCGCCTCGGTGGCGACGACGGCACTGGTCAGGTAGGGCACGGGCGCCACGGCCCGCCCCAACTCCTCCAGGACGACGGCGACTTCGCGGTGGGTCGCGCCCTGGCCGCCGTGCGCCTCGGGCACCAGCAGCCCGGCGAGGCCCATGCCCTCGGTGAGGGCCTTCCATGTCTCGCGGTCGTGGGGCGTGGCCGACTCGGTCCGCGCGATCACGCCCGCCGGGTCGCAGTGGTCGGTGAGCAGGTCGCGGACGGCGGCGCGCAGCGCCTCTTCCTCCTCCGAGTACAGCAGGTCCGGCTCGGTGCTCATCGGGCGAGGTCCTTCCAGGCGACGTCCTTGTCGGTGCGCGGTTCGCTGGGCAGGCCCAGGACGCGCTCGGCGACGATGTTCAGCAGGACCTCGCTGGTCCCGCCCTCGATGCTGTTGCCCTTGGAGCGGAGGTAGCGGTAGCCGGCGTCGCGGCCGGTGAAGTCGACCAGCTCCGGTCGGCGCATGGTCCAGTCGTCGTACAACAGGCCCTCCTCACCGAGGAGTTCGACCTCGAGGCCGCTGATCTCCTGGTTGAGGCGGGCGAACGCCAGCTTCATGCCGGCGCCCTCCGGGCCGGGCTGGCCGACGGCCATCTGCTGGCGCAGGCGTTCGCCGGTGAGACGGGCGACCTCGGCCTCCACCCACAGCTTCAGCAGGCGCTGGTGCAGGTCGTGGGTGCGCAGGTCGGGGCGTTCCCGCCAGGTCCGGGAGACCGGGCCGATCATGCCGCCCTCGCGGGGCAGCCGCATGCCGCCGATGGCGACGCGTTCGTTGTTCAGTGTGGTCTGGGCGACCCGCCAGCCGTCACCGACCTCACCGAGGCGCCGGGAGTCGGGGATGCGGACGTCGGTGAGGAAGACCTCGTTGAACTCGGCCTCGCCGGTGATCTGGCGCAGCGGCCGGACCTCGACCCCGGGGTCGGTCATGTCGCAGATGAAGTACGTGATGCCCCGGTGCTTGGGCACGTCCGGGTCGGTGCGCGCGATGAGGATGGCCCAGCGGGCGAGGTGCGCGCTGGACGTCCACACCTTCTGCCCGTTGACGACCCACTCTCCCCCACTCTCACGGACGGCCCGGGTACGCAGGGCGGCCAGGTCGGACCCGGCGCCGGGCTCGCTGAAGAGCTGGCACCAGACCTCCTCGCCCACCCACAGCGGCCGCAGCAGCTGCTTCTGCTCGTCGGTGCCGTACTTGAGGATCGTCGGCGCGGCCATCCCGAGGCCGATGCCGATGCGCCGTGGGTCGTTGTCGGGGGCTCCGGCGGCGGCCAGCTCCGCGTCCACGACGGCCTGGAGGGAGCGCGGGGCTCCGAGGCCGCCGAGGCCCTCGGGGTAGTGCACCCAGGCGAGTCCGGCGTCGAACCGGGCCTTGAGGAAGTCGAGCCGGTCGGTGTCGGCGGGCGGATGGGCGGCCAGCAACTCCGCTGTGCGGCGCCTGAGTTCGGCTGCGTCGGTCATGCCGCCGTTCCTTCCGTCAGGGCGGGGACGACCACGACCCGTCCGGTCGTCACACCGTCCCCGACCCGCTGCACAGCGGCCGCGGCACCGCTGAGCGGCACCCGCTCGCTGACCAGCGGCTTGATCGCGCCCCGGGCGGCCAGGTCGGTGAGCTGCTCGTGGCAGTGCTGGACCAGCTTCGGGTTCTTGGTGCCGTACAGGCCCCAGTGCAGGCCGAGGATCGTGTAGTTCTTCACCAGGGCGTGGTTGAGCGACGGGCTGGGGATGGTGCCGCTCGCGAAGCCGACGACGACGATCCGGCCCTCGAAGGCGGCGACCTTGGTCGACTGGGTGAAGGCGTCGCCGCCGACGGGGTCGTAGATCACGTCGGCGCCCCGGCCGCCGGTGGCCTCCTTCACGGCGGCGATGACGTCCTCGCCGCGCCGGTCGATCACCACGTCACAGCCCAGCTGCCGGGCGACGGAGACCTTGTCGGCGCCGCCGACGACTCCGATCACCGTCGCTCCGGCAGCCTTGCCGAGCTGCACGGCCGCACTGCCGACCCCTCCTGCGGCAGCGTGGACGAGCAGCGTCTCGCCGGCTTCCAGCCCGGCCCTGCGGTGCAGGCCGAACCAGCCGGTCTGGTACCCGATGTGCAGGGCGGCCGCCTCGGCGTCGTCCAGCGCTTCGGGGGCGGGCAGGACAGCGGCGGCGTCCGCGACGGCGTACTCCGCGAAACCGCCGTACGGCAGGGCCGGGTTGGCGACGACCCGGCGCCCGTCCTCCGTCTCGCCGCAGATCTCCACGCCGGGCGTGAACGGCAGCGGCGGCCTGACCTGGTAGTGACCCCGGGCCATCAGCACGTCCGGGAAGTTGATGTTCGCGGCGCGCACCTTCAGCAGGACCTGGCCGTCACCGGGCGTGGGCCGCGCCACGTCCGCCAGGCGCATCACCTCGCCCGGCTCGCCGTTCTCGTGCACTTGCCATGCCTGCATGCGGGGCCTCCACAGGACTGCTTCGTCTGACCGGGGTCCCTCGCATACTAAGCGGTCGCTTGCTGATCAGGGAACACTTCCCGCCCGTCGGCTTCGGTGGTACGTCAGTGGTCCTCGTCGCCCTCGCGGGCCGTCCTTTTCGACCGCTTCGGCCGCGCCCGCACGTGCATCCGCTCCCCCTGCGGCCCGAAGAGGCTGAGGAACTCCGCCGGCCCCTCCCCCGTCGACCCGAACCAGTGCGGCACCCGGGTGTCGAACTCCACGGCCTCCCCGGCCGTCAGGACCGCGTCGTGCCCGCCGAGCACGAGCCGGAGCCGTCCGGACAGCACGTAGAGCCACTCGTAACCCTCGTGGGTCCGCGGCTCCGGTTCCTCGTTCCCCTGCGGAACCAGCACCTTGAAGGCCTGGAGTCCGCCGGGCTGGCGGGTGAGCGGCCAGTAGGTGCGCCCGTGCCGGGAGATCGGCGCGGTCCGCACCCGCGGGTCGCGCACCGAGGGGGTGCCCACCAGTTCGTCGAGCGCCACCTCGTGCGCCCGCGCGATCGGCAGCAGCAACTCCAGGCTGGGCCTGCGCAGACCCGATTCCAGCCGGGAGAGCGTGCTCACCGAGATACCGGTCGCCCCGGACAGCCCGGCCAGCGTCGCGCCGCGCTCCTTGCGGATCCGACGCAGTCGCGGGCCGACCTCCGCGAGCACCTCGTCCATACCGTCGTCACTCATGCCGACCATTGCAGTTTCGGCAAACCAGTTTGTCAATGTGGCAGGGACGAGCGACGGTCGGAGTGGAGGTGGTCACCATGACCGAGAAGGACAACGACACCTACGAGGTGGTCGTCGTCGGAGGCGGCGCGGCTGGACTGTCCGCCGCGCTGATCCTGGGAAGAGCGCGGCGCCGGACGCTGGTCGTCGACGCGGGCGAGCCGCGCAACGCGCCCGCCGCGCACATGCAGGGCTATCTGACCCGGGACGGTATGTCACCCGCCGCCTTCCTGGCGAAGGGCCGCGAGGAGATCGCGCGCTACGGGGTGGAGCTGGTCCGGGACCGGGCCCTCGACGTGACCCGGGACGGGGACTTCGCCGTGGCTCTGGCGGGCGGCCGGACGGTGCGCGCCCGGCGCCTGGTGATCGCCACCGGCCTCAGGGACGAACTGCCGGACGTCACCGGCCTCGCCGCACGCTTCGGGCGGGATGTGCTGCACTGCCCGTACTGCCACGGCTGGGAGGTGCGGGACCAGGCCTTCGGCGTCCTCGCGACGACCCCGATGAGTGTGCACCAGGCGCTGATGGTCTCCCAGTGGTCCAAGGACGTGACGTTCTTCCTCCACCGGCTCGCCGAGGAGGAGCTGTCCGACGAGGACCTGCGCAGGCTGGCCGCGGCCGGGGTCGCGGTGGTGCCCGGCGAGGTCTTTGAACTGGTCCTGGCCGATGACCGGCTCACCGGGGTCCGGCTCGCCGGGGGCGCGGTCCACGGGTGCGAGGCGCTGTTCGTGGCACCCCGGGCCGTCCCGCGGACCGGTCTGCTCCGGCGGCTGGGGGCAGAGCTGCGGGAGACCCCGTTCGGCGCGTATCCCGTGGTCGACGAGACAGGGCTGACGACCGTGTCCGGCGTCTGGTCGGCGGGCAACGTGATGGGCTTCGCGGAACAGGTCGTCAACGCGGCGGCCGGCGGTTACCGGGCGGCCGCGACCATCAACGGGGACCTGCTGATGGCGGACCTCGACGCGGCCGTCGGGGTGTAGACCGCCGGTCCGCGGTGCACCATGGCTGCATGCTGCTGACCCGGCTGGCCCAGGTGTCCCAGGAGGTGGCCGCCACCTCGGCGCGCTCCCGGAAGATCGCGCTCCTCGCCGAGCTGTTCCGGGAGGCCGAGGCGGAGGACGTGCCGATCGTCATCCCCTACCTCGCCGGCCGGCTGCCCCAGGGGCGGCTCGGCGTCGGCTGGAAGGTGCTGAGCCGGCCCGTCGCCCCGGCCGCCGAGCCGAGCCTGACCGTGCGCGACACGCACGACCTGCTGAGCGCGCTCGGCGAGGTCTCGGGCGCCGGATCGCAGGCCGAGCGGACCCGCCTGGTCGGCGAGCTGATGGGCGCGGCCACCGAGCACGAGCAGCGGTTCCTGCTCGGACTGATCAGCGGCGAGGTACGGCAGGGCGCGCTGGACGCCGTCGCGATCGAGGGCCTCGCCCAGGCCACCCGGGCGCCGGCGGCGGACGTACGGCGGGCCGTGATGCTCGCGGGCTCGCTGCAGACGGTGGCCGAGGCCCTGCTCTCGGACGGTCCCGGAGCCCTCGACCGCTTCCGGCTCACCGTCGGCCGCCCTGTCCTGCCGATGCTGGCGCACAGCGCCTCCTCGGTGTCCGAGGCGGTCGACAAGCTCGGCGCGTGCGCGGTGGAGGAGAAGCTGGACGGCATCCGCGTCCAGGTGCACCGGGACGGCGACTCCGTACGGCTGTACACCCGCACCCTCGACGACATCACCGACCGGCTGCCCGAACTGACCTCGGCGGCACTGGAGTTGCGGGGCGAGAGGTTCATCCTGGACGGCGAGGTGATCGCCTTCGACGCCGCCGGACGCCCCCGCTCCTTCCAGGAGACCGCCGGGCGGGTCGGCTCCCGGGTGGACGTGACCACAGCCGCCCGGGCGGTCCCCGTCTCCCCCGTCTTCTTCGACGTGCTGTCCGTCGACGACCGTGACCTGCTGGACCTGCCGTTCGCCGAGCGGCACGCGGAGCTGGCCCGGCTGGTGCCGGAACCGATGCGGGTACGGCGGACCCTGGTGTCCGGCCCGCGGGGGGTGGGGGCGGCCGAGGAGTTCCTCGCCGAGACCCTGAAGCGCGGCCACGAGGGCGTGGTCGCCAAATCCCTCGACGCCTCCTACAGCGCGGGCCGGCGGGGTGCCTCCTGGCTGAAGGTCAAGCCCGTGCACACGCTCGACCTGGTGGTCCTGGCCGCCGAGTGGGGCCACGGTCGCCGCACCGGGAAGCTGTCCAACCTGCACCTGGGGGCTCGCACCGCGGACGGTTCGTTCGCGATGCTCGGCAAGACCTTCAAGGGCATGACCGACGCGATGCTGGCCTGGCAGACCGAACGGCTCCAGGAACTGGCCGTGGACAGCGACGGGTACGTGGTGAGCGTACGTCCTGAGCTCGTCGTCGAGATCGCCTACGACGGTCTGCAGAGGTCCACCCGCTACCCGGCCGGCGTCACCCTCCGCTTCGCCCGCGTGGTCCGCTACCGCGAGGACAAACGCCCCGAGGACGCCGACACGGTCGAGATGCTCCTCGCCGCCCATCCCGAGGTGAGGCCGTGAAACGCAGCGCGGGCCTGCTGTTGTTCCGGCACACCGATCACGGGCTGGAGGTGTTGCTCGGGCATATGGGCGGCCCCTTCTTCGCGCGGCGCGAGGCCGGGGCCTGGACGGTGCCCAAGGGCGAGTACGAACCCGACGAGCCCGCCTTCGACGCGGCCCGGCGCGAGTTCCAGGAGGAGCTGGGGCTGGCACCGCCCGACGGCGAGGCGGTGCCGCTGGGCGAGGTCCGGCAGACCAACGGCAAGATCGTCACGGCGTGGGCGGTGGCGGCGGACCTCGACCCGGCGACGATCACGCCGGGCACGTTCCGCATGGAGTGGCCGCCGAAGTCCGGACAGACCCAGGAGTTCCCCGAACTGGACCGGGTGGCGTGGTTCGGCCTCGACGCCGCCCGCGCGGTGATCGTGAAGGCACAGGCCGCGTTTCTCGACCGGCTGACGGAGCACTCGGTCTAGGAGGGCGCTGAAGATCTTGTCCGGGCCCCCGGCTCACTGATCCGGCCAAGATCTACAGCACCCTCCTAGGCAGACGCACCCGCGTTGCGGCCCGCACCGCCGCGCGGGAAGGTCGGAGACACAGCCGTCCCAGGGAGGCCAGCCATGCCCATCGCAACCGTCAACCCGGCGAACGGCGAGACGTTCAAGACGTATGAAGCCATGGGCGAGGAGGAGATCGAGCGCAGGCTCCAGCTCGCGGAGGCCACGTTCCGCACGTACCGGACGACGAGCTTCGCCGAGCGCGCCCGCCTGCTGCACCGGGCCGCCGATCTCCTCGACGAGGACCAGCGGGACATCGCCCGTGTGATGACGACGGAGATGGGCAAGCCGGTCAAGCAGGCCCGCGCCGAGGCCGCGAAGTGTGCCAGGGCGATGCGCTGGTACGCCGACCACGCCGAGGAACTGCTCGCCGACGAGGAACCCGCCGCCGCCGACGTGAAGGACTCCGGCGCCTCCCGCGCCCTGGTCCGCTACCGGCCGCTGGGCCCGGTGCTCGCGGTGATGCCGTGGAACTTCCCGCTGTGGCAGGTGGTCCGCTTCGCGGCTCCGGCCCTGATGGCGGGCAACGTGGGCCTGCTCAAGCACGCCTCCAACGTCCCGCAGACCGCGCTGTACCTGGAGGACCTCTTCCACCGCGCGGGCTTCACCGAGGGCACCTTCCAGACCCTGCTGATCGGATCCGGCGCGGTCGACGAGATCCTGCGGGACGACCGGGTCAAGGCAGCCACCCTCACCGGCAGCGAGCCCGCGGGCCGGGCGGTCGCGTCCACCGCCGGCGAGATGATCAAGAAGACGGTGCTGGAGCTGGGCGGCAGCGACCCCTACGTCGTGATGCCCTCCGCCGACATCGACCGGGCCGCCCAGGTGGCGGTGACCGCGCGGGTGCAGAACAACGGGCAGTCCTGTATCGCCGCCAAGCGGTTCATCGTCCACACGGACGTCTACGACGCGTTCGCCGAGCGGTTCGTCGCGGGCATGGAGGCGCTGAAGGTCGGCGATCCGCTGGAGGAGGACACCGAGATCGGGCCCCTGTCCAGCGAGCAGGGGCGGGCCGACCTGGAGGAACTCGTCGACGACGCGAGGCGCGGCGGCGCGAGCGTGCTGTGCGGGGGCGAACGGCCCGACGGGGACGGCTGGTACTACCCGCCGACCGTCCTGGCCGGCATCACCCGCGAGATGCGCATCCACCGGGAGGAGGCCTTCGGGCCGGTCGCCACGCTGTACCGCGCGGCCGACCTGGACGGGGCGGTACTCATCGCCAACGACTCGCCTTTCGGCCTGAGTTCGAATGTGTGGACGCGGGACGAGACGGACGTCGACCGGTTCGTACGGGACCTGGAGGCAGGCGGGGTGTACGTGAACGGGATGACCGCGTCGCACCCGGCGTTCCCGTTCGGCGGAGTCAAGAGGTCCGGGTACGGACGTGAGCTGTCCGGGCACGGAATCCGGGAGTTCTGCAACATCACCACGGTATGGCACGGAGCGTGACGCTTCCGCGGCTACGATCCCCTTTGTGAACCGCGAAGTGACTCTGCCTCTGATCGTCGACGACCGCGGGACCTTGCAGGTGGCTGCCGCCGAAGTCAGCAAGTTGTTGCGGACGGTGGGTGGTCGCTGGCTGCACCTCGTCGAGGCCGGGGAGGACGGGCTCGACGAGGACACGGTGGCGGCCCTGACGATCGAGCTCGCGAAGCTCGCCGACCGGATCGACGTGGCGTGCATCGCGCACAGCAGCGGGACCACGCCGTAGGCGGCACCCCTCGCACCGGTGGGATTCGCGGTGACGGGGGCGGGTGTGGGGCCGTGCCGCAGCACGGCTGAGCCGTGCGCGTGGGCGCACCGGCCGCGGACGGCCGTCGGACCGCGACGGACCCACACCCCTGACGGGCGCTACCGGATCGGCATCCCCGACAGGGTCCGGGCGATCACCAGCCGCTGGATCTCGCTCGTCCCCTCGAAAATGGTGTAGATCGCCGCGTCCCGGTGCATCCGCTCCACCGGGTACTCCCGCGTGTAGCCGTTCCCGCCCAGGATCTGGACCGCCTGTGCCGTCACCTTCTTCGCCGTCTCGCTCGCGAACAGCTTCGACATCGATCCCTCGGCGGCCGTGAACTGCTTGCCGTTGACCGCCATCCAGGACGCCCGCCACACCAGCAGACGGGCCGCGTCGATGGAGGTGCGCATGTCCGCGAGCTGGAAGGCCACCCCCTGGTTGTCGATGATGGGCCGGCCGAACTGCTCACGCGTCCTGGCGTAGTCGAGGGCCTCCTCGTACGCGGCACGGGCGGTACCGACGGCCATCGCGCCAACGGCCGGACGGGAGGCCTCGAAGGTGGCCATCGCCGCGTTCTTCACTCGCTCGCCACCGGTCCTCGCCCGCTCCCGGGCCCGAGCCAGCCGCTCGTCCAGCTTCTCCTTGCCGCCGAGCAGGCAGGAGCCGGGGACGCGCACGTTGTCGAGGACGACCTCGGCGGTGTGCGAGGCACGGATCCCGTGCTTCTTGAACTTCTGGCCCTGCGCGAGACCCGGCGTGCCCGGCGGGACGATGAAGGAGGCGTGGCCCTTGGAGCCCAGGTCCGCGTCGACGACCGCGACGACGACATGAACGTTGGCGATACCGCCGTTGGTCGCCCAGGTCTTCGTGCCGTTGAGCACCCACTCGTCCGTGGCCTCGTCGTACACGGCGCGGGTACGCATCGAGGAGACGTCCGAGCCGGCGTCGGGCTCGGAGGAGCAGAACGCGGCGACCTTGACATCGTTGGCATCGCCGTACATCTGCGGGATCCAGGTGCCGATCTGCTCCTCGGTGCCGTTGGCGAGGACGCCCACGGCGGCGAGGCCGGTGCCGACGATGGACAGGGCGATGCCCGCGTCGCCCCAGAACAGTTCCTCCATGGCCATCGGGATGCCGAGGCCGGTGGGGTCGAAGTACTGCTGGGCGTAGAAGTCGAGGGAGTAGATCCCGACCTTGGCGGCCTCCTGGATCACCGGCCAGGGAGTCTCCTCACGCTCGTCCCATTCGGCTGCCGCGGGGCGGATGACGTCGGCCGCGAAGCCGTGCAGCCAGTCCCTGACCTCCTTCTGCTCGTCATTGAGCTCCATGGTGAACTCGGCCATGTCCCCTCCAGCGGCGAAGCACGTGCGTGTTACTTAAGGTAACACCGAGTCTGTTACTCGCGGGTAGGAAAAGTCAACTCTTGATCGGCAAAGTCAAGTCCTGGTGACCGCCCGACCGCCCGTTCGATGTGCGGTGCATCCTTGGTGTTAGTTTGCGCAGGCGTTACCTAAACCACGGGTGGGGAGAGCACATGGACACCACGCAGCGGACCGATCAGCAACGGTCCGCCGACCGCCGCCGACGCGAGCTACTGGAGGCCGCGGACCGAGTGGTGCTGCGCGACGGACCTCAGGCCTCGATGAACGCGATCGCTGCGGAAGCAGGCATCACGAAGCCGATTCTCTACCGCCACTTCGGCGACAAGGGCGGACTTTACGCCGCGTTGGCCAAGCGGCACACCGACGCCCTGCTCAATTCGCTGCGGGCGGCGCTCGACGCTCCCGCGGAGCGGCGGGAACGGGTCGAGGCCACCTTGGACACGTATCTCGCGGCGATCGAGGCCCGGCCCCAGGTGTACCGGTTCCTGATGCACCCGGCGGACGGCGGCCATGCCGACGGGGGGCAGGCCGGGGACCCGGCGTTCGATGTCGGCAAGCACTCCATCCCGCTGTTGCGGCGAATGGGCGAGGAGTTGGCCCAGGTCATCGAGGACCGGCTGGATCTCGGGCCCGGGGGGCAGCAGTTGGCCCGGGTGTGGGGCCACGGGATCGTCGGGATGATGCACGCGGCCGGTGACTGGTGGTTGCAGGAACGACCGTGCTCACGGGCCGAGTTGGTGCGGAGCCTGGCGGATCTGCTGTGGGGGCGGCTGGCCGCGGCGGCGGACAAGATCGGCAGTCCGGGGTTCTGACGGTCGTGGGACGACCGCGGGTTGTGGGTGGCCGGTCGCGCGGTTCCCCGCGCCCCTATGTGGGATCAGTCTCCCTGCTCCAAGAGGCTCGTCTTGCTTGTCGCATCAGCCTGCTGCGACGCCAGCCCGCCAAGCGGTCCGCGTAGACCCTGCCGTCCAGGTGGTCGTGTTCGTGCTGCAGGCATCGGGCGAAGAAGCCCGTCCCGTGCACGGTGACCGGCTCCCCCGTCACCGTGAAGCCCTCGACCACCGCGTGGTCGTAGCGTTCGGTTCCGGCTTCCAGACCCGGCAGGGACAGGCAGCCCTCGGGGCCCCGCAGCACCACCCCGTCCGCGTCCACCAGGCGCGGATTCACCACGTGGCCCAGGTGACGGACCTCCTCGTCGTCCGGGCAGTCGTAGACGAACACCCGCAGCGGCTCGCCGATCTGGTTGGCGGCGAGGCCCACGCCCTGGGCCGCGTACATCGTCGCGAACAAGTCCTCGACGAGACGCCCCAGTTCGGGGCCGAAGTCGGTGACCTCCTCGCAGGGGGCGTGCAGTGCCGGGTCGCCGAGCAGGGCGAGGGGCCTCACACGCCCTCGGGAGCCCGGGATGGAGCCGTTTCGCATGGCGGCAAGGGTACGGTCCTCTGTGTCACGCGAAGGTCGTACGGGCGCCGCGATTCGGGAGTGCGAATGGATCTCGATAGGCTGAGGTCCACACCACGTTGCCGGAGGCAGGAGCGCGGCGCGTACGCAAGGAGGATCGAGAACTGATGGCAGGCAACTCGGACCCGCTTTCGCCGCGGGCCAAGATCGCCGTGACCGCGGGCAAGGCGGTCGCGGCGGCGTCGCGCGCCGCCGGACGCGGCAGCGGTTCCGTGATCGGCGGCCGGGTGGCGCTCAAACTCGACCCCGACCTGCTCGCCCGGCTCGCCCAGCACCTGGACGTCGTGCTGGTGTCGGCGACCAACGGCAAGACCACGACGACCCGGCTGATCGCCGAGGCACTGCGGGCGGCCGGCCCGGTCGTCTCCAACGCGCTCGGCGCCAACATGCCGGCCGGCATCACCTCGGCGCTGGCGGGCAGCTCGGACGCCCGCTACGGCGTCATCGAGGTCGACGAGAAGTACCTGGCCGGTGTCGCCAAGGACACCGACCCGAAGTGCATCGCGCTGCTCAACCTCTCCCGCGACCAGCTCGACCGCGCCGCCGAGACCCGGATGCTCGCCGAGAACTGGCGGGAGGGCCTGGCCGGTTCCAAGGCCGTGATCGTGGCCAACGCGGACGACCCGCTGGTCGTGTGGGCCGCGTCCTCCTCCCCCAATGTGATCTGGGTCGCCGCCGGACAGATGTGGAAGGACGACGCCTGGTCCTGCCCGTCCTGCGGTGGCGTGATGCAGCGGCCGGGCGACGACTGGTTCTGCGGCGAGTGCGGATTCCGGCGGCCGACGCCCAGCTGGGCCCTGTCCGGGGACCACGTCCTCGATCCGCACGGGTCCGCCTGGCCGATCCACCTCCAGCTGCCGGGCCGCGCCAACAAGGCCAACGCCGCCTCCTCGGCGGCCGTCGCCGCCGTCTTCGGGGTGCCGCCGCAGGTCGCGCTGGAGCGCATGTACCAGGTGCAGGCGGTGGCCGGACGGTACGACGTGGTCCAGTTCATGGAGCGCGACCTGCGTCTGCTGCTCGCGAAGAACCCGGCCGGCTGGCTGGAGACGTTCAGCCTGATCGACCCGCCGCCGACCCCGGTGATCCTCTCGGTGAACGCGCGCGGCGCCGACGGCACCGACACCTCCTGGCTGTGGGACGTCGACTACACGCGCCTGACCGGCCACCCCATCTGCGTGATCGGGGACCGGAAGCTGGACCTCGCGGTGCGTCTGGAGGTGGCCAACCAGCACTTCCAGGTGTGCGAGAACCTCGACCAGGCGGTGCAGATGAGCCCGCCGGGCCGCATCGAGGTCATCGCCAACTACACCGCCTTCCAGGACCTGCGCCGCCGGGTCGGCAACTGAGCACCGGACTTCAGGGGACTTTTGTGAGCGACAACCAACTGCGGGTCGTCTGGATCTATCCCGACCTGCTCAGCACCTACGGCGACCAGGGCAACGTCCTCGTGGTGGAGCGCCGGGCCCGGCAGCGCCGCCTCGACGTGGCCCGTCTGGACGTGCGCAGCGACCAGCCGATCCCGACCTCAGGCGACATCTACCTGATCGGCGGCGGCGAGGACCGCCCGCAGCGGCTCGCCGCCGAGCGGCTGCGCCGGGACGGCGGTCTGCAGCGGGCGGTGGAGAACGGGGCCATCGTGTTCTCGGTGTGCGCCGGCTACCAGATCCTCGGCCACGAGTTCATCAACGACCTCGGTCAGCGCGAGCCCGGCCTCGGTCTGCTCGACGTGGTGTCGGTGCGCGGCGAGGGCGACCGGTGTGTGGGTGACGTCCTCGGGGACATCGACTCGCGCCTGGGGCTGCCCCCGCTGACCGGCTTCGAGAACCACCAGGGCGTCACGCACCTCGGCCCCACGGCCCGCCCGCTGGCCCAGGTCCGCTTCGGCAACGGCAACGGCACCGGCGACGGCACCGAGGGCGCGTACAACGACACGGTCTTCGGCACGTACATGCACGGCCCGGTGCTGGCGCGCAATCCGCTCATCGCCGACCTGCTGCTGAAGCTGGCGCTCGACGTGAACGCGCTGCCGCCGACCGACGAGCGGTGGTACGAGGCGCTGCGCAACGAGCGCATCACTGCCGCGCAGCAGCCCGCGTGAGAACGGCACGGCGGCCCGCGTGAGCTTCGGGCCGGTTTCGCCACGGGCGCGTACG
Organism: Streptomyces sp. NPDC005263; assembly: GCF_042872365.1. NCBI lineage: Bacteria > Bacillati > Actinomycetota > Actinomycetes > Kitasatosporales > Streptomycetaceae > Streptomyces > Streptomyces sp. NPDC005263. Next base: position 207,328 of record NZ_JBIAKJ010000009.1, read on the forward strand.
AGGGAGACCTCGGGCGCGCCCGTCGTGCGTTCCAGGGGAACTCCAGGCGGCCGCTGGTACCTTCCGGCATCGTCGTCGTCGAGCCCGCCTGACGCGTCATCCGCTCACTTGTGCGGCTGCGTCCATCAGGCGGACGCCTGCTACGGAGCCACCCCCAGACGCCGATAAGGTGGCCGGAATCCAGCCGGACGACGTGGTCCGGACCCGGCCCACGTGGAGAAGGTATTTCGGGCTATGCGCATTGGTGTCCTGACGTCCGGCGGCGACTGCCCCGGACTGAACGCGGTCATCCGGTCCGTCGTGCACCGTGCCGTCGCCGACCACGGCGACGAGGTCATCGGTTTCCGGGACGGCTGGAAGGGCCTCCTGGAGTGCGACTACCTCAAACTCGACCTCGACGCGGTGAGCGGCATCCTCGCTCGCGGCGGCACGATCCTCGGCTCCTCCCGGGTCCAGCCCTCGCATCTGCGGGACGGTGTGGAGCGGGCCCGGGGCCATCTCGAGGAGCTCGGCCTCGACGCGGTCATCCCGATCGGCGGCGAGGGCACGCTCAAGGCGGCCCGGCTGATGTCGGACGGCGGTCTGCCCATCGTGGGCGTGCCGAAGACGATCGACAACGACATCGCGGTCACCGACGTCACCTTCGGCTTCGACACGGCCGTGGGCGTCGCGACGGACGCCCTCGACCGGCTCAAGACCACCGCCGAGTCCCACCAGCGTGTCCTGGTCGTCGAGGTCATGGGCCGGCACACCGGCTGGATAGCGCTGCAGTCCGGTATGGCGGCCGGCGCCCACGCCATCGTCGTACCGGAACGGCCCTTCGACATCGAGGAGTTGGCCCGCAGGGTCGGCGAGCGGTTCGAGGCGGGCAAGCGGTTCGCGATCGTCGTCGCGGCGGAGGGCGCCAAGCCGGCGCCGGGCACCATGCCCTTCGACGAGGGCGGCAAGGACATCTACGGGCACGAGCGGTTCGCGGGGATCGCGCGGCAGCTGTCGATCGAGCTGGAGCAGCGGCTGGGCAAGGAGGCGCGACCGGTGATCCTCGGGCATGTGCAGCGGGGTGGCACGCCCACCGCGTACGACCGGGTGCTGGCGACCCGCTTCGGGTGGCACGCGGTGGAGGCGGTGCACCGGGGGGAGTTCGGGAAGATGACGGCCCTGCAGGGGACGGACATCGTGATGGTGCCGCTGGCGGAGGCCGTGGAGACGTTGAAGACGGTCCCGGCGGAGCGGTACGCGGAGGCGGAGTGCGTGTTGTGACGTGCCGATGACAGCTCGGTGCGTGCGGTCGAGCCGGTTGTCCCGCCCCCGGTCACATCAGTGGCCGGGGGCGGTTCTAGTCTTGGGGCGGACCGAAACCGTACAACCCCCACGAATCAGGAGCCGGCGGAATGGATCACAGCGGGCACGGCATGACCATGGATCTGCCGCCGTTCACGCTGGGGCGGGGTCTTCAGTGGTCGGCTGACCCGTTCTTCCTGGTGGCCTGCCTGGTGGGCCTCGCCCTGTACGGGTGGGGGGTCGTGCGGCTGCGGCGGCGTGGGGACGCCTGGCCGGTCGGACGGACGGTCGCGTACGTGGCGGGTGTCCTGACCATCGCGTTCGTGATGTGCACCCGGCTGAACGACTACGGCATGGTCATGTTCAGCGTGCACATGGTGCAGCACATGGTGATCAGCATGCTGTCGCCGATCCTGATCCTGCTCGGCGCCCCGATCACACTGGCCCTGCGCGCGCTGCCGCCGGCGGGGCGCGGCCGCAAGGGTCCGCGGGAACTGCTGCTGATGTTCCTGCACAGCCGCTACATGCGGATCATCACGCACCCCGCGTTCACCATCCCGCTGTTCATCGCGAGCCTCTACGCGCTGTACTTCACCCCGATCTTCGACTTCCTGATGGGGTCCAGGACCGGGCACATCGCGATGATGGTGCACTTCCTCGCCGTCGGCGTGGTCTTCTTCTGGCCGATCATGGGAGTGGATCCGGGCCCGAACCGCCCCGGCTATCTGATGCGGATGCTGGAGCTGTTCGCGGGCATGCCCTTCCACGCCTTCTTCGGCATCGCGCTCATGATGGCGTCCACGCCGATGGTCAAGACGTTCGAGAACCCGCCGGCCTCGCTCGGTATCGACGCGCTGTCGGACCAGAACGCGGCCGGTGGAATCGCGTGGGCGTTCAGTGAGATTCCGTCCGTACTCGTGCTGATCGCACTGCTGTTCCAGTGGTACGGGTCCGAGCAGCGGCAGGCCAAGCGCCAGGACCGGGCCGCCGACCGGGACGGCGACAAGGAACTCGAGGCGTACAACGCCTATTTGGCCTCATTGAACTCACGCGGGCGTTGAAGGGCCACTCTTTCAGTAGCATGAGGCGCGACGGGGGAACCGCCAGGGGGAGCGGTGATGACATTTCGCGCGTTCATGCACAGGCCCACGAAAAGGATTGCGTGTCCACGCGTTCTCCTTCTCGTTTTCGTTCTTGTTCTTTTTCTGAGCGGATGTGGCAGAGACACGTCCTTGTCGGTGGTGAAGGCGGTCGCCGCGGGAGTGCCCTCCCTGGCGCCGTTCTTCGATGAGGACAGCGGGCTCGGCCAGGACGCCCAGGTCAGGTCGCTTCCCGCACACGGCGGGTTGCAGCAGGGCGACACACCCGGACTGTACGGGGGCTCGAAACAGCCGACGGTCTGTGATGTCGAACGGCTCGAACAGTTCCTCACGGATCCCGCGAACGAACAAAAGTCGCGGGTGTGGGCACGGGTGTTGGGGATCCCCAGGGAGGAGATCCCGGATTATCTGGAACGACTCACACCCGTTCTGTTGCGTCACGACACTCTCGTGAAGAACCACGACTACAAAGAGGGAAAGGCCGTCCCCTACGACTCCCTGCTTCAGGCGGGAATCTCGATTCTCGTCGATCAGCGGGGGCTTCCCGCGGTGAAGTGCTCGTGCGGAAATCCACTGCGGCCTTTCCAGGGCGACACGAGCCGGATCTCCGTCAGGTTCGAGGACGGCAACAGGAAATGGCGGGGGTACGAGCCTTCGTCGGTGGTGGCGGTACGGCCGGCCTCCCGGACGCTGGACCGGGTCGCCCTCGTCGACGTCCACACGCCGACGCGGGGCATCAACCGGCCGGTCGGCACGACGGGCGAGGACGACTCCGCCTTCGACACCCGGGAGCGACGCGCGGTGCCGGACCTCGCCGGGACGACGTTCGGGCAGGCGAGCCGCCGGCTGGCCGACACGGGGCTGGCGGCCGGCTACGACGGGCGGGGGCTGCCGCGGGACACCGCCAGGGTCACGGCCACCGATCCGCCCGCGGGGACCGAGCTGCGGTTCGGGGAGTATGTGACGCTGAGCGTGGCCGGGGGCGGGTCCGGAGGCGGGCGGGGGGACCCGGCCGAGGAACCCTCCGTCGGCGGGTCGGAGGGCACGTCCGGTGGCCTGCCCGGTGGCCTGCCCAGGGTGCCGCCCGGTGTCCCGCCCGGTGGGACGACCACTCCCCCGTCCAGCGGCGAGCCGCAGACTCCCTCTCCCGGCACTCCCGGCACTCCCGGCACGTCCGGAACCTCTGGTCCACCCGGTGCCTCACTCGGGCCGCCGTCTCCGCCGTCCGCCCCGCCGCCCGGATCCGGGCCACCGTCGTCGGACCCGCCTCCCGCGCCGGCTTCCGAGCCCGCGGCCTCGCCCCGGTCGGGTGCGCCACCCGCGTCCGTTCCTCCGGTCCCTTCGCCGCCCGAGCTGACGAGCGGGCCCCCGCCCGGCGCCCCGCCCCCGTCCAGCACCCCGGTGACCACCAGCGCTCCGCCCCCGACAAGCGCCACCGGCGAACCGGCGGGCGGCGAGCCGACCTCGACGCGTTCACCTGGCACCTCGTAGAACCCGGGAGTCACCGGATGTCCCAAGGATCATCGACGTCGGGAGTGGGCCGGGTCATCGCCGGCCGCTATGTGCTGCTGAACCGGCTGGGCAGTGGTGGCATGGGCCATGTGTGGCTCGCCCACGACCAGAGACTCGCCTGCGAGGTCGCGCTCAAGGAGATCGTGTTCCGTGACCCGGCCGAAGCGGATCACGAACGGGAGACGCGGGTCGCGCGGGCTCGCGCCGAGGCCCGGTACGCGGCCGGGCTGCGCGGCCATCCGCATGTGGTGACCGTGCACGACGTGCTGGAGCACGACGGGCTGCCGTGGATCGTCATGGAGTTCGTGGCGGGCGCCGTCGATCTGCGCGACCTGGTCGCGACACAGGGGCCGCTCGCCCCCGCCGAGTGCGCCCGGATCGGCCTGGCCGTGCTCGACGCGCTGACCGCAGGACACGAACAGGGCGTACTGCACCGGGACGTGAAACCGGCGAACATCCTGCTGGCGCCGGATCGCTCCGGAGCCCCGTACGGACGAGTCCTGCTCATGGACTACGGCATCTCCGTGCGGCCGGACACCGATGAGACGCGGTACACGCTGGCGTCCGTGCTCGTGGGCACGGCCGGCTATCTGGCGCCCGAGCGGGCCACGGGCGAGGCGCCCACCCCGGCCGCCGACCTGTTCTCGCTGGGGTGCACGCTCTACCACGCCGTGGAGGGCGAGGGGCCGTTCGAACGCGGGTCGCATCTCGCGGAGATCACCGCGGTGGTCATGGAGGAGCCCCGGCCGGCCGTGCGGGCCGGGGCGCTGGCGCCGGTGCTGCGGGCCCTGCTCGCCAAGGACCCGGACCAGCGGCTGACGGCGCCGGAGACCGAGGCGGCGCTGTCGCGGATCGTCACCCCGCAGGCGGAGGCGTACGCCCGCACCCGGACCGACCTGGGGTCGCAGCCACCGTGGGCGGGGCCGCCCGCACCGCCGACAGATCCGCGGCAAGCTGTTCCCCGGCCCGCGGCGCCTCGGCGGCGGCGTGAGCGCTCGCACCTCCGGCGGGCCGCGGTCGCCTGCGCTCTGGGGCTGGCGCTCGCGCTGGGCGGTGTCTGGTACGCCCTGGCCGACCGAGCGGGTGGCGGCCTGGACACCGGGACCGGACCGCCGTACGGCGAGGCCGTCGGGCTGACCGGGCCGCTGCGGGAGGGCGACTGTGTCCTCACACAGTGGGCGGGCGCCCGGTTCCAGGGCGTGCCCCGGCTGACCGTGGACACCACCTGCGGGAGCACCGCGGCCCCGGACGGACAGGTGCTGGCCCTCGTACCGGCGGCGTCGGCGGACGAGGCGCGGCGGCTGGGGCCGGCCCGGTGTGAGGAGCGGACGCGGGAGATCCGGGACAAGCTGGCCGATGTGCGCGCTCTCGCCGTCGTGCCGTCGCCGGACGGTTTCCGGACCGCCGGACGGCGCAGCGCCTGTCTGGTGCTGGGCGCGCACGGGCCCGTGTACGGGCCGTTGGGCGGCCACCGCGGGCCCGGTTCGGCCTTCGCGGACACGGCGACCATGCAGAAGCGGGACTGTCTGGACGTCCGGTCCAACCGGGACGCCCGGCTGGCGCCCTGCGGCGGACCGCACGACGAGCAGGTGCTCGGGTTCACCCGGCTCGGCGCCGAGGTCACGCTCGCCGAGGCGCGCACCGAGTCGGACCTGGCGTGCGGGCGGGAGGTCCCGCCCGGCGACTACGGATTCGACCCTTCTGTCTACACGGCGGGCTCCTGGACCAGCCAGGGGCCCTGGAAGCGTGGCACACATTTCGTCGTCTGCACCGTTCGGAGGCAGAACGGGGGCACCATGGAGGGAGACGAACCATGAGGAGGGTGTTGCGATGCCCGGTTCCCCGGACGGCTCGATCAGAACGATGGGGGTGCTCACCGTGGGCGGACTCGTCGCGGTGACCGCCTACACGGTGGCTCTCGGCAGTAACGGCTGGCTGTGGTTCGGCTGGGTCGTGCTGGGCCTGATCACCCTCGGGATGGTGGCCACGCGCAGCACCTGACCGTCAGCCGCCACTGAGGCGGCTCGCGGAGTGCACCCCCGGCTGGTATTTCGGCAGCCGGGCGGTGATCTTCATGCCCGCTCCCACGGCGGTCTCGATGACCAGGCCGTAGGCGTCGCCGTAGACCTGGCGGAGCCGGTCGTCCACGTTGGACAGGCCGATGCCGCCGGACGGGCTGATCTCACCCGCGAGGATGCGGCGCAGCAGGGCGGGGTCCATTCCGGCGCCGTCGTCCTCGATGACGACCAGGGCCTCGGCGCCGGAGTCCTGTGCGGTGATGGTGATGTGGCTCTTGCCGGACGCGGCCTTCCCCTCCAGGCCGTGCTTGACGGCGTTCTCGACGAGGGGTTGCAGGCACAGGAACGGCAGGGCGACCGGCAGCACCTCGGGGGCGATCTGCAGGGTCACCGAGAGGCGGTCGCCGAAGCGGGCCCGGACGAGCGCCAAGTAGTGGTCGATGGCGTGCAGTTCGTCGGCCAGGGTGGTGAAGTCGCCGTGTCTGCGGAACGAGTAGCGGGTGAAGTCGGCGAACTCCAGGAGCAGTTCGCGGGCCCGCTCGGGGTCGGTGCGGACGAACGAGGCGATCACCGCGAGCGAGTTGAAGATGAAGTGCGGGGATATCTGGGCGCGCAGCGCCTTGATCTCGGCCTCGATGAGGCGGGTGCGGGACTGGTCGAGGTCGGCGAGTTCCAGCTGTACGGAGACCCAGCGCGCGACCTCTCCGGCGGCCCTGACCAGGACGGCGGACTCGCGGGGTGCGCAGGCGACCAGGGCGCCGTGGACCCGGTCGTCGACGGTGAGGGGGGCGACGACCGCCCAGCGCACCGGGCAGTCGGGGGCGTCGCACCTGAGCCGGAACGCCTCCCCGCGGCCGGTCTCCAAGGGGCCCGCCAGACGCTCCATGATCTCGGAGCGGTGGTGGCCGCCCACGCCGTCCCAGACCAGGACCTGCCGCTGGTCGGTCAGGCACAGCGCGTCCGTGCCGAGCAGGGTGCGCAGCCGTCGGGCCGACTTGCGGGCGGTCTCCTCGGTCAGGCCGGCCCGCAGCGGGGGTGCGGCGAGGGAGGCGGTGTGCAGGGTCTCGAAGGTGGCGTGTTCGACGGGGGTGCCGAGGCCGCCGAGGTTCTGGGGGCGCGCGGTGCGCCGGCCGAGCCAGAAACCGGCGGCCAGCAGGGGCAGGATCGCCACGCACAGCCCGGCGAGGAATCCGCTCATGGTGTCGCCGCCGCCCGGTGAGGCACGCTCATGCCTTGACCTCCGCCCGCAGTTCCTCCGGCAGATGGAAACGCGCCAGGATCGCCGCCGTCCCCGCCGGTACCCGTCCCGCAGTCGCCAGGGACACCAGCACCATGGTGAGGAAGCCCAGCGGCACCGACCAGAGCGCCGGCCAGGCGAGCAGGGAGTGCAGCGGGCCGGTGCCCGGGAAGCCCGCCATGGTCGCGGCCACGGCCACGAACGCGGAGCCGCCGCCGACCAGCATCCCGGTGGCCGCGCCGGGCGGGGTCAGCCTGCGCCACCAGATGCCGAGGACGAGCAGCGGGCAGAACGACGACGCCGACACGGCGAAGGCCAGGCCCACCGCGTCCGCGACGGGCAGTCCGCCGGCCAGGACACTCGCGGCGAGCGGCACCGCCATGGCGAGGGCCGTGCCGAGCCGGAAGTGCCGTACGCCGCGCGCGGGCAGGACGTCCTGGGTGAGGACGCCGGCGACGGCCATGGTCAGCCCGGAGGCCGTGGACAGGAACGCGGCGAAGGCACCGCCCGCCACCAGCGCGCCGAGGAGGTCTCCGCCGACGCCGCCGATCATGCGGTCGGGCAGCAGCAGGACGGCGGCGTCCGTGTTGCCGGTGAGGGTGAGTTCGGGGGTGTAGAGCCTGCCGAGGGCGCCGTAGACCGGTGGCAGCAGGTAGAAGACGCCGATCAGCGCGAGCACGGCCACCGTGGTGCGCCGGGCGGCGACGCCGTGCGGGCTGGTGTAGAAGCGGACGACGACGTGCGGCAGGCCCATGGTGCCGAGGAAGGTGGCGAGGATCAGTCCGTACGTGGCGTACAGCGGGCGTTCCTCACGGCTCGCGGCCAGCGAGGTCGACATGCCGCCGTTGGTGCCGCGGTCGGCGGCCGGGACGGTGGCGCCCTTGGCGAAGGTGAGCCGGGTGCCCTGCTCGATGCGGTGGGTGCCGGCCGGGAGACGGAGGCGCTGCCCCTCGTGCGGGCGGCCGTCGACCGTGCCGGTGACGGTGACGGTCAGGGGCCCGTCGAGCTTGAGGTCGAGGCTGTCGTCGACCCGGACGACGCGCTGCTCGCGGAGGGTCACCGGTTCCTCGAAGGCGTGCCGGGGTGCTCCGTCGCCCTGCCAGGCGAGGAACAGGAAGAGGGCGGGGACCAGCAGGGCGGTGAGCTTGAGCCAGTACTGGAAGGCCTGCACGAAGGTGATGCTGCGCATGCCGCCGGCGGCGACGGTGGCCACCACCACGACCGCGACGATCACTCCGCCGAGCCACTCGGGCGCCCCCGTCAGCACGGTCAACGTCAGCCCGGCGCCCTGGAGTTGCGGCAGCAGGTACAGCCAGCCGACCCCGACGACGAAGGCGCCCGCCAGTCGCCGTACGGCCTGGGAGGCGAGCCTGGCCTCGGCGAAGTCGGGCAGCGTGTAGGCGCCGGAGCGGCGCAGCGGGGCGGCGACGAACAGGAGCAGGACCAGATAGCCGGCGGTGTAGCCGACGGGGTACCAGAGCATGTCGGGGCCCTGGACCAGGACCAGTCCGGCGATGCCGAGGAAGGAGGCGGCGGAGAGGTACTCGCCGCTGATGGCGGTCGCGTTCAGGCGGGGGCCGACGGTGCGGGAGGCCACGTAGAAGTCGGAGGTGGTGCGGGAGATGCGCAGGCCGAAGGCGCCGACGAGGACGGTCGCTACGACGACGAGGGCGACGGCGGGGACGGCGTAGTTCGAGTTCATCCGCGGTCTGTTCAGCGGTCTTCGACGAGGCGCACGAAGTCCCGCTCGTTGCGTTCGGCGCGCCGCACGTACCAGCGGGCGAGCAGCACCAGGGGGGCGTAGAGGCCGAAGCCGAGGACGGCCCATTCCAGGCGGCGGGCGTCCGGCATCGCCGCGAAGAGCAGCGGCAGCGGGCCCACCAGCAGGCCGAGGACGGCGAACACGGTGAGTGCGGCGCGTAGTTGACTGCGCATCAGGGAGCGGACGTAGGTGTGGCCGAGGGTGGTCTGTTCGTCGATCTCGGTGCGCGGCCGGTAGTAGCCGAGGACGCGGCGTTCCCGTCGGGGCGGGCCGGTGACGACGACCCGGCGTTCGGTGGGGTGCTGGGGCACCGTCAGGGCCTCCTCATCAACAGGTCCCGCAGCTCACGGGTGTGGCGGCGGCTGACCTGGAGTTCTTCCGCGCCGACCAGGACACTCACCGTACCCGCGTCCAGGCGGAGTTCGCCGATGTGGCGCAGTGCGACCAGGTGGCGGCGGTGGATGCGGACGAAGCCGCGGGAGCGCCAGCGTTCCTCCAGGGTGGACAGCGGGATCCGTACGAGGTGGCTGCCCCTGTCGGTGTGCAGCCGGGCGTAGTCGCCCTGCGCCTCGACATGCGTGATGTCGTCGACGGCGACGAAGCGGGTCACGCCGCCGAGCTCCACGGGTATGTGGTCCGGGTCGGGTTCGTGCACGGGGATGCGGGGGCTCAGGTCGCTGCGCTCGGCGGCCCGGCGGACGGCCTCCGCGAGGCGTTCCTTGCGGACGGGTTTGAGGACGTAGTCGACGGCCTTGAGGTCGAAGGCCTGGACGGCGAAGTCCTCGTGCGCGGTGACGAACACCACGAGCGGCGGTTCGGCGAACCCGGTCAGCAGGCGGGCCAGGTCCAGCCCGTCGAGGCCGGGCATGTTGATGTCGAGGAAGACCACGTCGATCGCCTCCGGCCCGTGCGGCCCGGACTCCAGGGCTCTGTTGATCCGGCGCAGCGCCTCGGTCGCGTCACCGGCGCCCTCCGCACTGCCGATGCGGGGGTCGGCGTTCAGGAGGTAGAGCAGTTCCTCCAGTGAGGGGTGTTCGTCGTCGACAGCCAGGGCGCGCAGCATGAAGGTGGAGTGTAGGAGCAATTCGTACGACTGGACATGTGCCTGCGTGGGGAGGTGCGCGCCGGAGGGGGTGCCCCGGGGGCACTGGATACAGTGCCCGCATGAACAGCAGGCCCACACCGTTCGACGAGCTCGACCGGAAGATCCTGACCGCGCTGATGGCGAACGCCAGGACCAGTTTCGCCGAGATCGGCGCGGTGGTCGGACTGTCCGCGACGGCGGTGAAGCGGCGGGTGGACCGGCTGCGTGAGACGGGTGTGATCACCGGGTTCACGGCGACGGTACGGCCGTCGGCGCTGGGCTGGCTCACGGAGGCCTACGTCGAGGTGTACTGCGAGGGCGCGGCCCCGCCCCGGCGGCTCGCGGAGATGGTCCGCCACCATCCGGAGATCACCGCGGCGATGACGGTGACGGGCGGGGCGGACGCGCTGCTGCATGTGCGGGCGCGGGACGTGGACCACTTCGAGGAGGTGCTGGAGCGGATCCGGACGGAGCCGTTCATCCGGAAGACGATCAGTGTGATGGTGCTGTCCCACCTGCTCCCGGAGAGCCCGGAGGCGGGTGCCAGCCAGCCCGCGCCGGAGGAAAACCCGGGCTACGCAACAGACGTGCGCTGAACCGGCTAAAGACGCAGCAATCCTGCGCAAGCGCGCACTTCTTGTTTCTTGTCGGGTGTATGCACCTCTTTCTACCTTGGTGTCAACCCTCAGTCGACACCGCAGGAAGCGGAGGAACCCCTCTGTGACCGATACCCGTGTGCCGCGCCGACGGCGCTTCCTCGTCTGCGAACCCAGACACTTCGCCGTGCAGTACGCGATCAACCCCTGGATGCATCCCGACACCCGAGTCGACACCGATCTGGCGCACGAGCAGTGGCAGGAGCTGATCCGCGCCTACCGGGCCCATGGCCACGAGGTCGACACCCTGGAGCCGGTCCCGGGTCTCCCGGACATGGTCTTCGCCGCCAACTCGGCGCTCGTGGTCGGCGGCCGGGTCTTCGGCTCGCTCTTCCACGCGCCGGAGCGCCGTCCCGAGTCCACGCACTACGACACCTGGTTCAAGACGGCGGGCTACGACGTCCACCGCCCCACCTCCGTCTGCGAGGGCGAGGGGGACCTGGTGTGGACGGGCCGGTACCTGCTGGCCGGCACCGGCTTCCGCACGACCCGCGAGGCGCACCGCGAGGTGCAGGAGTTCTTCGGGCACCCGGTCATCAGCCTGACGCTGGTGGACCCGTACTTCTACCACCTGGACACGGCCCTGTTCGTCCTGGACGGCGGGCACGACGGCAACATCGTGTACTACCCGCAGGCCTTCTCCCACGGCAGTCGCGAGGTCCTCGCGCGGCTGTACCCGGACGCGGTGCTCGCCACCCGCGACGACGCGATGACGTTCGGGCTGAACTCCGTCTCCGACGGCCGCAACGTCTTCATCGCACCGCAGGCCGAGGCGCTGGCCACCCGCCTCGCCGACCGCGGTTATGTCCCCGTCCCCGTCGACCTCTCGGAGTTCCAGAAGGCCGGCGGCGGCATCAAGTGCTGCACTCAGGAGATCCGCTCATGACCGCTCCCGTCCGCACGCGTTCGTCCGCCGACCTGATCGACGCCGAGGGGCCGGTGCTGGCGCACAACTACCATCCGCTGCCCGTGGTCGTGGCCCGCGCGGAGGGCACCTGGGTGGAGGACGTGGAGGGCCGCCGCTACCTCGACCTGCTGGCCGGCTACTCGGCTCTCAACTTCGGTCACCGGCACCCCGCGCTGATCGAGGCGGCGCACCGCCAGCTGGACCGGCTGACGCTCACCTCGCGCGCCTTCCACAACGACCGGCTCGCCGAATTCGCCGAGCGGCTGGCGGAGTTGACCGGGCTCGACATGGTGCTGCCGATGAACACCGGCGCCGAGGCGGTGGAGAGCGCGATCAAGGTGGCCCGCAAGTGGGCGTACGAGGTGAAGGGCGTCCCGGCGGACCGGGCGACGATCGTGGTGGCGGCGGACAACTTCCACGGCCGTACGACGACGATCGTGTCGTTCTCGACGGACGAGACGGCCCGGGCGGGCTTCGGCCCCTTCACACCGGGCTTCCGGGTGGTGCCGTACAACGACCTGGCCGCTCTGGAGGCGGCCGTCGACGAGACGACCGCGGCGGTGCTGATCGAGCCCGTCCAGGGCGAGGCAGGCGTGGTCGTCCCGGACGAGGGTTATCTGACCGGCGTACGGGAGCTGACCCGGCGCCGGGGCTGTCTCTTCGTCGCCGACGAGATCCAGTCGGGGCTCGGCCGCACGGGCCGCACGCTCGCCGTGGAGCACGAGGGTGTGGTGCCGGACGTGCTGCTGCTGGGCAAGGCGCTGGGCGGCGGCATCGTCCCGGTGTCCGCGGTCGTGGCCCGCCGGGATGTGCTCGGCGTGCTGCGGCCGGGCCAGCACGGGTCGACGTTCGGCGGCAACCCGCTCTCCGCAGCGGTCGGCACGGCGGTGGTGGAGCTGCTGGAGACGGGCGAGTTCCAGCGCCGTGCCGCCGATCTCGGCACGGTGCTCCGTGACGGGCTCACGGCTCTGGTCGGCAGCGGCGTGGTCGGTTTCCGTGCGCGCGGACTGTGGGCGGGCGTCGACGTGGACCCGGCCGTGGGCACCGGTCGTGAGATCGGCGAGCGGCTGCTGCGGGAGGGCGTCCTGGTCAAGGACACCCACGGCTCGACCATCCGCCTGGCGCCGCCGCTGACGATCACCGAGGAGGAGCTCGCCATGGCGCTGGGAGCGCTGGAGAGGGTGCTGGGCAGGGGGTGACCCGGGCGGTCGGCCGGTGAGGCGCCGTCTGCTCCTCGGTCCCGCCCGGGCGGGCGCCGGCCGACCGCGCGATCTCTACCGAAAGGGGCAAGATTGAGTCACGGGGTGGTAGACCCCCCTCGGCTACAGAGAGGTCGGCCGTGGGCACAGACGAGGAGCGTGACACTGCCCGTCGGCGGTTCGACGTGGCGGATGCCGCACCCCTGCTGCTCGACTCCGCGGGGGTGGTGACGAGCTGGAGCGCCCAGGCGCAGCGGCTGCTGGACCACCCCGCCGCCGAGGCGGTGGGCACGAACCTGGCCGAGCTGGTGTCCGCCGAGGACGCCGACCGGGTGCCGGGCCTGATCGAGCGGTGGCACCGGGACGGCGGCTGGGCGGGGCTGCTGACGGTCCGGCGCGGCGACGGAGGGCCGGTCAGAGTCATGGCGCGGGTCACCTCCACCGAGGAGGCCCGGGGACCCTCGCGGTGGCTGATGCTGCTGTCGGAACTGGCGGGGGCCTCGGGGTGGGACATGCACCGCACGGTGCTGGAGCAGATGGTCGCCCGCTCGCCGATCGGGATCGCCATCGTCGACACGGAGCTGCGGTTCGTCTGGTCGAACGACGCGATGGCCCGGTTCGGTGGCGGGCCGCCCGAGCAGCGGCTGGGACTGCGGCTGCGGGACGTACAGCCGGGCCTGGACACCGACGAGGCGGAGGCGCACATGCGCCACGTCCTGGCGACCGGGGAGTCGGTCATCGGATACGAGCAGCTCGGCAGCCTGCGGTCGTCACCGCACCGGGAAACCGCGCAGATGCTGTCGTTCACCCGGCTCGACGACGAGCGCGGTCACCCGATGGGCGTCTACTACACCGTCGTGGACATCACCGCGCACCATCGCACCCGGCAGCGGCTGGCCCTGCTGGACCGGGCGGGTGAGCGGATCGGTCGCGGTCTGGACATCGTGCGGACCGCGCAGGAGCTGGCCGACGTGGCGGTCCCGGCCTTCGCCGACCATGTCTTCGTGGACCTGCTGGAGTCGGTGATGCGGGGCGCGGAACCGGCTCCCGGCCCGTTGGACGGGGTCGCTCCGGTGCGGCTGCGACGAGCCGGACGGCGGTCGGCGGACTCCCTGGTCGCCTGGGCCGTCGGCATCGGCGAGGACGTCGTCCACCCTCCCGGGTCGCCACCGATCCACTGTCTGATCACCGGCCGGTCCTGGCTCCGGGAGCGGCTCGACGCGTTCGCCCCGGAGTGGGGCACCGACTTCCTCAGGGGCCCCGACGCCTCGGAGCCGGGCCCGCACAGCGTCCTGGTGGTGCCGGTCCGGGCGCGGGGAGTCACCCTGGGGGTCAGCACGTTCGTCCGGCGGGGCCACCAGGAGCCCTTCGACGAGGACGACCTGCATCTGGCCGAGGATCTCGTCTCGCGGGCGGCCGTGTGCGTGGACAACGCCCGCCGCTACACCCGCGAACGGGACGCCGCCCTGGTCCTGCAGCGCAACCTGCTGCCGCACCGGCTGCCCGACCAGTTCGCGGTGGAGGTCGCCGCCCGCTACCGGCCGGCCGACGAGCTGACCGGCCTGGGCGGCGACTGGTACGACCTGATCCCGCTGTCGGGCGCGCGGGTCGCCCTCGTGGTGGGCGAGGTGCCTGGGCACGGCATCGGGGCCGCGGCCGCGATGGGACGTCTGCGGACCGCCGTACGGACCCTCGCGGCGCTGGAGCTGCCGCCCGAGGAGGTGCTCGCCCACCTGGACGACCTGGTGGCGCGGACCGCCCGCGAGGAGGGCGTCGAGGTGGATCCGCTGGGCGCGGACAGCACCCAGGCGGTGGGCTCCGGGTGTGTCTACGTCGTCTACGACCCCGCCGACGGGCAGTGCTCGATGGCCGCCGCGGGGCATCCCGCGCCCGCTGTCGTGCTGCCCGACGGGACGATCACCTTCGTCGATCTTCCGCAGGGGGCGCCGCTCGGCGTGGGCGGGCCGCCCTATGAGGCGGTCGAGCTGGCGCTGGCGGAGGGCAGCACGCTGGCCCTGCACACCGACGGTCTGCTGGCCCATGGGCCGAAGCGGACCGTGGACTCGGACCGGGACCGGCTGCGACGGGCCCTGGAGCGGGAGGCGACCTCGCTGGACGTGCGCTGCCAGAGCGTGGTCGACGCGCTGGCGCCGGAGCATCCGGACGACGACGTGGCCCTGCTGTTGGCGCGGACCCGGCTCCTCGGCGCCGACCAGGTCGCGGACTGGGACCTGCCCGGTGACCCGGCCGTGGTGGCCGAGGCGCGCAAGGCGGCCACCCGGCAACTCACCGAGTGGCGTCTCGAGGAGCTGGCGTTCACCACGGAGCTGGTCGTCAGCGAACTGGTCACCAACGCCATCCGGCACGCCAACGGACCCATCCGGCTGCGTCTGATCAAGGAGCGGGCGCTGATCTGCGAGGTGCTCGACGGCGGCGCCACCGCACCGCACCTGCGTCATCCGCGCACCACGGACGAGGGCGGGCGCGGACTGCTGCTGGTCTCCCAGTTCACCCAGCGGTGGGGGACCCGCTTCGCCCCCGAAGGGAAGATCATCTGGGCGGAGCAGCCCCTGACGGACCCATCGGCATGACGTAGAACCGTGCATATCATGCGAAAATAGGGTGATCTCGGTGGCGAGAGCGGGAGCCATGAACGATTCGGCGGTCGACTACGCGGCGGCGTTCCAGGCCCTGCCCGGAATGGTGGCCCTGCTCACGCCCGACCTGGTGTACGTGGGCGTCAACGAGGAGTTCCTGCGCACGGCCGGCCGGAAACGGGAACAATTGATCGGGCACCATCTGTTCGACGTCTTCCCGGACAATCCCAACGACCCCGGGGCGACGGGCACGCGCAATCTGGAGGCCTCCCTGCGGCGCGTGCTGACCACCGGTGAGCGCGACACGATGGCACTTCAGCGCTATGACGTCGAGGACCCGGAGCGGCCCGGGCACTGGCAGGAGCGGTACTGGAGCCCGGTCAACGCGCCGGTCCTCGGCCCGGACGGCGAGGTGGTGCTTCTGGTGCTCCGGGTCGAGGAGGTCACCGAGCTGGTCCAGGCCCGCGGCGGCCGGCACACCGGCAAGGCCCAGGTGTTGGAGGCCGAGCTCTACACCCGCGCCCGTGAGCTCCAGGAGCTCAACGAGCGCCTGCGGCGCGCGCACGCCCGTGAGCGCGAGGTGGCCCTGGCGTTGCAGGAGGCGATGCTGCCGGCCGGCCGCCAGGTGAGCGACCACCGGGCGGCGGTGCGCTACCGGCCCGCGGTCGGCGCGCTGAACGTGTGCGGCGACTGGTACGACCTGATCGACCTGGTGGGCGGCCATCGGCTCGGGGTGTCCGTGGGCGACGTGGTCGGCCACGGGCTGGAGGCCGCCGGCGTCATGGGCCAGTTGCGCAGCGCCCTCAGCGCCGCCTCCCGGGTGGCCGAGGGTCCCGCCGAGGCGCTGGACGTGCTGGGGCGCTACGCGCACGTGGTCGACGGTGCCGAATCGGCCACCGCCGTCACCACGTTCATCGATTTCGACCGGCACACCATCGCCTACAGCAGCGCCGGGCATCCACCGCCGGTGCTGGTGCATCCGGACGGCCGGACGGAGTTCCTCGACCGGGCCACCGACCCGCCGCTGGACGCGCGTCCCGACCCGGCCCCCAGACCCCAGGCCGGAACGGCGTTCACCGACGGCGCCACCCTCGTGCTGTACACGGACGGCCTGATCGAGCGGCGCCATGAGGACATCGACACCAGCCTCGCCCGGCTCGCCTCCTCGCTCACCCGGCATCGCGGGGCGGACCCCGAGGTCCTCGCGGACTCCGTCCTGCTGGAACTGCTGCCCCAGGGAGGCGCCACCGACGACACGGCGCTCATCGTGGTGCGGCTGTGAGGGCACGAACCCGGGGCCGGACGGGGAAGCCCGGCGGGCCGGGTCGTACGGGCACCCCCCAACGGGCCCTCGTCCGGGGCGGGGTGGCCGGCCGGACGCGGTTTCGCCCCTCCCGTCCTGCCCCTACACTTGACACCCCCACAGCACGCCGGTTGACCTGCTGGAACACGGCGGCCCGGCCCGCCGCCGGAGTGAGGAGCGACCCGTTGTTCTACTACGTGCTCAAGTACGTGTTGCTGGGCCCCCTGCTGAGACTTGTCTTCCGGCCCCGTATCGAGGGCCTGGAACACGTACCGGACACGGGTGCCGCGATCATCGCCGGCAACCATCTGTCGTTCTCCGACCACTTCCTGATGCCCGCTGTCCTGAAGCGGCGCATCACCTTCCTCGCCAAGGCGGAGTACTTCACCGGCCCCGGCCTGAAGGGGCGTCTGACCGCGGCCTTCTTCCGCAGCGCCGGGCAGATCCCGGTGGACCGCTCGGGCAAGGAGGCGGGTCAGGCCGCGATCCGCGAGGGACTCGGTGTGCTGAGCAAGGACGAGCTGCTCGGCATCTACCCCGAGGGCACGCGCTCCCACGACGGGCGGCTCTACAAGGGCAAGGTCGGCGTCGCGGTGATGGCGCTCAGGGCCGGGGTGCCGGTGATCCCGTGCGCGATGATCGGCACGTTCGAGGCGCAGCCACCCGGCAAGGTCGTCCCGAACCTGCACCCGGTGGTGATCCGTTTCGGCAAGCCCCTCGACTTCTCCCGCTACGCCGGGATGGAGAACGAGAAGGCCGTCCTGCGTGCGATCACCGACGAGATCATGTACGCGATCCTGACGCTGTCCGAGCAGGAGTACGTCGACAAGTACGCGGCCGTGGCGAAGGCGGAGGACACCGCCGCGAGTTCCGACAAGGAGCGCAGGTTCCGCAAACTGCCGCTGAGTTGATCTCTGCTGTCGGCAGACAGCCCTGGGACGGGGGCCGCCCGGACCGTACGGTCATGGCATGAGACGTGCTGTGGTGATCGGAGCGACGGGACAGATCGGGCGGGTGGCCGTGGGCGCGCTGGCCCGGGACGGCTGGGAGGTGACGGCCCTCTCGCGGGGCGGCGGACGTGATGAGGGCTGGCCCGGGGACGTGCGGGTCGCGCGCGCCGACCGGGAGGACACGGCGGCGCTGGCCGAGGTGGTCGGCGACGACTGCGACGTGCTGGTCGACATGGTGGCGTACGGCCCCGGGCACGCACGGCAGTTGACCTCGCTGGCCGACCGGGTGGGCTCGGCCGTGGTGATCTCCAGCGTCTCCGTGTACGAGGACGACAAGGGCCGCAGCTTCGACACCCAGGGCGAGCCGGACGGCTTTCCCGAGTACCCGCTGCCGATCGCGGAGGACCAGCGGACCGTTCGGCCGGGTGACGCCTCGTACAGCACCCGCAAGGCCGGACTGGAGCACGAACTCCTCGCCGCGGGCGACGCGTTGCCCACCACGCTGCTGCGGGCCGGCGCGGTCCACGGCCCGCACTGCATGACCCCGCGCGAGCTCTACTTCGTCAAGCGCAACCTGGACGGCCGACCCCGGCGGATCCTCCCGTACCGCGGCGAGAGCCGGTTCCATCCGGCGAGTGTCCACACCATCGCCGAGCTGATCCGGCTGTCCGCCGCGCGACCGGGCACCCGCGCCCTCAACGCCGTGGACCCGGACGCGCCGACGGTGGCGGAGATCGCCCGGGCGATCGACACGGTGATGGGCGTCGAACGGGAGGACGTCCTGGTGGACGGTCCGCCGCCCGCCCCCACCGTGGGGGACACGCCGTGGACGGTGCCGGTGCCGGTGGTCTGCGACATGGGCGCCGCCGAGCGGGAGTTGGGCTACCGCCCGGTCGTCCGGTACGCCGAGACGCTGCCGGACACGGTCGCCTGGATCGAACGGCAGCTGGCCGGGCGGGACTGGCGGGAGGCGTACCCGAAGATGTTCCGGACGTACGGCGACCTCTTCGACTACGCGGCGGAGGACGCGTTCCTCGACACGCTCGGCGCATGAACACGAAGGGAGGGGGCGGCCGACGACCGCCCCCTCCCCGCCGTCATGGGACTCAGGGGGTCCTTACGGCTTGGGCGTCGCGTGCGGCGCGCAGGTGACGTCGGCGCGGTCCAGCTTGCCGGTGAGCAGGTACGAGTCCACCCGCGGGTTGATGCACGGGTTGACCAGGCTGGTCACGCCGTGCGAGCCCGCGTTCTTCTCGGTGATCAGGCGGGAGCCCTTGAACCGCTTGTGCAGTTCGACGGCGCCGTCGTACGGCGTGGCGGCGTCACGCTCGGACTGCACGATCAGCACGCCCGGCAGCCCCTTGCCGGTCTTCACGTTCACCGGGGTCTGCTGCTTGACCGGCCAGGTCGCACAGGGCAGGTTCATCCAGGCGTTGGACCAGGTCAGGAAGGGGTGGCTCTGGTGCAGCCGGGTGTTGTCCCGGTCCCACTTCTTCCAACTGGTGGGCCACTTCGCGTCGGTGCACTCCACGGCCGTGTAGACGGCGTTGCCGTTCTCCGAGGCGATGTTGCCCGCGGTGTCCGACATGTCCGGGGCGGCCGCGTCGACGAGCGCCTGGGTGTCCCCTGCGACGTACTTGCTGAAGACCGTGGCGACCGGGACCCACGAGGAGTCGTAGTACGGGGCGCCCTGGAAGAAGCTGAGCAGTTCGGCCGGTCCGACGACCCCGCCGATCGGGCTCTTCTTCGCGGTGGCCCGCAACTCCAGCCACTGCGCCTGGACTTCGGCGCGGGTGTCGCCGAGGTGGAAGGTGGCGTCGTTGGCGGCGACCCAGTCCTCCCAGTCCTTCCAGCGGCCCTCGAAGGCGACGTCCTGGTCGAGGTTGGCCTCGTACCAGATCTTGTCCCGGGACGGGTTGACGACGCTGTCGACGACCATCCGGCGGACATGGCCCGGGAACAGCGTGCCGTAGACGGCGCCGAGGTAGGTGCCGTAGGAGACGCCCAGGTAGTTGAGCTTCTTCTCGCCGAGCGCGGCGCGGATCACGTCCAGGTCGCGCGCGGTGTTCGGCGTGGTCATGTGCGGCAGCATCTCGCCGCTGCGCTCGTAGCAGCCCTCGGCGTACTCCCGGGCGAGCTTGCGCTGAGCGCGCTTGTCGGCCTCGGAGTCCGGCACCGGGTCCAGCTTGGGCGCCTTCACGAACTCCTGCGGGTCGACGCAGGAGATGGGCGCGGAGTGGCCGACGCCGCGCGGGTCGAAGCCCACGAAGTCGTACGCCTTGGCCGTGTTGGCCCACACGGGGGCCTTGGTGGTGACCCGGCGCGGGAACCGCAGGCCCGAGCCGCCCGGCCCGCCGGGGTTGTAGATGAGCGCGCCCTGACGCTCCTTCTTGGTACCGGTGTTGCCGATGCGGTCGACGGCGAGCTTGATCTGCTTGCCGTACGGCTTGGCGTAGTCGAGCGGCACGGTGACATAGCCGCACTGGATGGGCTTCTCCAGGCCCCAGTCGGCCGGGCAGTCCTGCCAGTCGATACCGGCCTTCTCGGCCTTGGCGGCGGCGATCGCCGCGCCGCGGGCCGCACGGTCCTGACCGCCGTGGCCCGCTTCCCCGCTGGCGCTCGCCGTGGGCGCGGCCACGGCGCCGGCTATCAGCGTCGCCGTGACGAGCACTCCGGCGGAACCGAACGCTGCCGTGCGCCGCGTCACTCTCTTGTCCCTCAAGGGGGCCCTCCCCGTACGTTGTTGATGAGTACGGGGATCCTCTCGGCTGTGAGGCGCCTGAGAACAGGGGTGGCCGGACTTTCTTTGCCAATCCGATAAGCGGACGACACCGTTCGCTCGGCGGACTCTCAGTTGCGGCCGAGGTCCTTCATGGCCTCGTCCAGCAGTCGCCGCAGTCTGAGCGCGTCCGGCGCCACGGCGGTCACCAGGGCGGCGGGCCCGGCGAGCGGCAGGACCGCGGCGCCGTCCCCCAGTACCCGCGCCGGGACGGGCTCACTCGCGAACTCCGGCCGTACCACGACGATCTGCCCGGCGGCCCGATGACCGGCGAGGACGGCGGGGCCGTCCCAGCCGCCCGGGGCGCCGGGGCCGCAGGCCAGCTCCTGGTCGAGCACGGTCCGTCCCGCGACACGCAGGGTCAGCCGGCTGCCCAGCCGCCCGGGCTCCTCCCCGGCCCGCCCGAGCACCTGCTCCTCACGCAGCACGAGCCGGGCCGTGGCCCCGAGGTCGACACGGGTCGTGACGGACAGGTCGCTGCCCCCGGCCGAGATCAACTGCTCGGGAAGCCAGTGCAGTTCACCGCCGTCGGCGACGGTGATCCGGACGTCGTAGCGGGCCTCGCCCTTGGCCTGGCCCGGCAGGGCGATGGTGGCGGCGGCCGATCCGACGCGCAGCCGGGCCCCGCTCTCCACGGCGGCCTCCACGGTGAAGTGGTCGCCGCCGAGCGGCCCGCTCATCGCGCCGACGAGCATGACCCGCGCCTCGTCGCCGCTCCCCCGGGTCCGCCGCAGGGCCAGCGGCCCGTCGCCCTGCAGTACCGGCAGGGACGTCCCGCCCCGGCCGTCGCCCCGCGCGAGGATCCGCGCGGTCGCCCGCACTCCGGTCCCGCCCGCGGTCATGCCGTCCACGCGGCGAGCCGCGCCCGCACCCAGTCGGCGACGTCCGTCACGCCGGGTCCACTCCTCAGCGACTGGAACACGACTGGCAGTTCGGCCCGCTGCGCCTTGGCGTCCGCTGCCATCCGCCCGAGGTCGGAGCCGACGTAGGGGGCGAGGTCGGTCTTGTTGACGACGAGCAGGTCCGCGGTGGTGACACCGGGACCGCCCTTGCGCGGAATGTCGTCTCCGCCGGCCACGTCGATGACGAAGATCTGCGCGTCGACGAGCCCCTTGGAGAAGGTCGCCGTGAGGTTGTCCCCACCCGACTCGACGAGGATCAGATCCAGCGGCCCGACCTCGTCCTCCAGGTCCTCCACAGCTTCCAGGTTGGCGGAGATGTCGTCCCGGATGGCGGTGTGCGGGCACGCTCCCGTCTCCACGGCGGTGATCCGCTCGGGCGGCAGCACGGCCTCCCGCAGCAGGAACTCGGCGTCCTCCCGCGTGTAGATGTCGTTGGTCACCACGGCCAGCGACAACTCGTCCCGCAGCACCCGGCAGAGCGCGGCAACGGTAGCGGTCTTACCCGACCCGACGGGCCCCCCGAGCCCAATCCGCAGGGCCCGCCGCCTGCCATCAGGACGACGAGCATCAGCACTGACGGCGGCGTGGCTGTCGTGGGAGTGGTCGAGATGCATGTACGGCTCCTCTACAAGTGGTGTGGTGGTACCAGCCCTGGGGGGTGGTGCGGGCGTAGTCCCTGCCCGGGCTGAGCCCCTGGGGATGGGACGGGTAGGGGCGGCGGGGGCGAAACCCTCCTAGGAGGCGAACAGGCGTACCGGCCACGCCGCATGCACCTCAGCCGAGATCTCCAGCAACGGCGCCGACCCCGCGGGCAACGCCTCGACCCCTGCGTCGAGAACCGACCGCGCCGCCTCCACCGCCGCATCCGCGACGCGATCCACCTCCGGTGCCAACCGAGCCAACACCCCCGTCGCGTCAAAGGGATCCAGACTCAGCAGCCGCACCGTCGCCGACGCCGGCCCGCTCACACTCTCGTACGCCGCGCAGTACGCCGCATCAACAGGCCCCAGCCCCGCCGCCCGAGCCGCGAGCCCCAGCACCACCGGCTGATGCGCCCCCTTGGGGAACTCCCTTGCCAGCGCGTCGAGTTCCTCGGACGGCCAGGTCGCCCGCGCGGCCCGCATCAGCTGGCGGCCCAGCTTCCGCGCGGCGCCCCGCAAGGCGGGCGACGGCGTCCGCGCGTCCGCCGCCGCGTCCAACTCCACGGGATCCGCGCCCAGTACGGCGGCCGCGGCCAGCGCTGCGGCGACCCGCCCCGTCGTCTGCAACCGCCCCCGGCAGAAGTCCTCCAGGCTCGCCGCCCCGGTGACCCGACCCGCCTTGACGGCCGCCTCGGCCCCGCCGGAGTGCGCATGTCCCCCGGCGGGAAAGCGGCCGTCGGCCAGGACCAGAAGTGCTGCTCGTGACATGGGATCCGCGTCTCAGAAGAGGAAGTAACGCTGAGCCATGGGCAGTTCGGCGGCCGGAGTCGCCTCGACGAGTTCCCCGTCGATGTGCACGGCGAAGCTGTCGGGATCGACCCGGACCAGGGGCCGGGCGTCGTTCTCGCGCATGTCCGCCTTGGTCACGCCCCGCGTCGACTCGATGGCGACGAAGCGCTTGCCCAGGTTCAACCGCTCCGGCAGTCCGTCGTCGATCGCGAGCGGTGCAACGAAGTTGAACGAGTTGGCGGCGGGCGCCCGCCCGATCGCCCCGTACATCGGACGCGGCAGGATCGGCTGCGGAGTCGGGATGGAGGCGTTCGCGTCGCCCATCTGCGCGTACGCGATCTGCCCGCCCTTGATCACGAGGTGCGGCTTGACGCCGAAGAACGCGGGCTCCCACAGCACCAGGTCGGCGAGCTTGCCGGACTCGACGGAGCCGATCTCGCGGGCGAGGCCCTGGGCGAGGGCGGGGTTGATCGTGTACTTGGCCACGTACCGCCGTACCCGGTGGTTGTCCGCGCGCCCGTCACCCGGCAGCGCCCCCCGTCGTCGCTTCATCACATGCGCGGTCTGCCAGGTCCGCAGGACGACCTCGCCGACCCGCCCCATGGCCTGCGCGTCGGAGGAGATGATCGAGATGGCGCCGAGGTCGTGGAGGATGTCCTCCGCGCCGATGGTGGAGGGCCGGATACGGGACTCGGCGAAGGCGAGGTCCTCCGGTACGGCCGGGTTGAGGTGGTGGCACACCATCAGCATGTCGAGGTGTTCCTCGGCGGTGTTGACGGTGAACGGCCTGGTCGGGTTGGTCGAGCTCGGCAGCACGTGCGGCTCGGAGACCACGGTCATGATGTCCGGCGCGTGCCCGCCGCCGGCGCCCTCGGTGTGGTACGCGTGGATCCCGCGGCCGGCGATCGCCGCGAGGGTGTCACCCACGAACCCGGCCTCGTTCAGGGTGTCCGTGTGGATCGCGACCTGGATGCCGGTCCGGTCGGCGACGGTCAGCGAGGCGTCGATGACAGCCGGGGTGGAGCCCCAGTCCTCGTGCAGTTTCAGACCGAGCGCGCCGCCGCGGATCTGGGACAGCATCGCCTCGTGGGAGACGGTGTTGCCCTTGCCGAGGAAGCCGATGTTCAGGGGGTACTGCTCCATCGCCTCCAGCATCCGGGCCAGATGCCACGGACCGGGCGTGACGGTGGTCGCCTTGGATCCCTCGGCAGGTCCGGTACCGCCGCCGACCAGTGTGGTGACGCCCGCGGACAGCGCCTCGTCGGCGATCTGCGGACAGATGAAGTGGACGTGCGCGTCGACCGCGCCCGCGGTCAGGATCCGCCCGTTGCCCGCGATGATCTCGGTCTCCGGACCGATGACCAGGTCGGGGTGCACCCCGTCCATGGTGTCGGGGTTGCCCGCCTTGCCGATCCCGGTGATCCGCCCGTCGCGGATGCCGATGTCGGCCTTGACTATGCCCCAGTGGTCGACGATCACGGCACCGGTGATGACGGTGTCGGGAGTGCCCTCCGCGCGGGTGGCCCGCGACTGGCCCATGGACTCGCGGATGACCTTGCCGCCGCCGAAGACGGCCTCGTCACCTGCCAGCCCCGGCCCGCCGGAACGGTCCTCCTCGATCTCGATCAGCAGATCGGTGTCGGCCAGCCGGATACGGTCGCCGGTCGTCGGGCCGAACAGGTCGGCGTACGCGGCACGAGAGATCTCAGGCATCGAGGGCACCTCCGGTCTCCCCGCGCAGGCCGGGCACCACACGGGCGCCGGCCAGCGGGACGAGTCCGACCTCGACGGGGATACCGGGCTCGAAGCGCACCGCGGTGCCGGCGGCGATGTCGAGGCGCTTGCCTCGGGCGGCACCGCGGTCGAAGTCCAGCCCGGGGTTGGCCTCGGCGAAGTGGTAGTGGGAGCCGACCTGGACGGGCCGGTCGGCGGCGTTGAGGACGGTCAGCCGGGTGACCTCGCGGCCCTCGTTGTAGACGATCGCGTCGTCCGCGAACAGGATCTCTCCGGGAATCATGGCGGCCGCTCCGTTCAGACGATCGGGTCGTGGACGGTGACGAGTTTGGTGCCGTCCGGGAAGGTCGCCTCGACCTGGACGTCGTGGATCATCTCGGGGATGCCCTCCATGACGTCGTCCCGGGTGAGCAGCTTGCGCCCGGACGCCATGAGTTCGGCGACCGTACGACCGTCACGGGCGCCTTCGAGGATGTGCGACGTGATGAGCGCGACGACCTCGGGGTGGTTCAGCTTGAGTCCGCGGGCCCGGCGTTTCTCGGCCACTTCGGCCGCCACGTGGATGAGCAGTCGCTCTTGCTCGTGCGGGGTCAGTTGCACGTCCCACCTCACAGTCCTCGCTCCGGACCGTGCGGGGTCCGGTTGCCGCTGCCCCGGGGCAAAGACCCTGGTGGCGTGGAGGGTGCAGGCTAGTTGGGCTGGGTTTCCACCACGTTAACCGCGCGGGGCGAAGGCCCGGCTCAGGACAGCACCCACCAGCCGGCCGAGGGGCGAGGGCGAGGACAAGGAAGAGGACGAGGGCAAGAGCGCAGGCGGGAGCCAGGGCGAGGACGGACCGTCCCGGCTCCGAAGGGTCCGAGGAGTCCACCCCGGATTCGGCGCGAGCGGCGAGGTCGCGAGCCGGGCGCGGTCAGTGGTTCGGGACCCTCGGCGGTGACGAGGCCCTCGCCGTATACGGTCCGCTCCTGCACGGCGTCCCGCGCGGCGGCCTCGTCGGCGCAGGGGCGTGGGGGCGTGGGGCGTAGGTGGCCTCGAAGGGTCCTTGCCCCGCCGCCCCCGACGTCGCCGAGCGCCCCCGCCGCCACTTCGTCAGCCGGGCCCGGCCCCCCGGTGATGCGCCGCGATCCCGAAGCGCTGCTGTTCGCGCGGAGCGGAAGCGACCTCGCGGACGCTGGAGACCGCGCTGACCACCTGCTCCTCCGCGGGTTCCTGGAGTTGCTCCAGCCGTTCGAGGTCGGCGGCGGACACCAGGGCGACGAGGGGCTTGCCGTGCCGGGTCACGACCACCCTCTCCCCGCCGTACACCACCTTGTTGATCAGGTCGGCGAGTTCAGCCCTCGCTTGCGTCACCGGAATCTCGTAGGCCATATCCCTAGCTTACGGGGCGTCCATCTGGTTCACCGTGGTCTGTGACGACGTCAAATGTGCAGGTCAGGGGCTCTCGCGTGCTCCCGTGCGCTCTCGTCTGTGAGAAAAATGTGAGACAAGGTGCGGCCCTGGCGGGTCTCCGGCGCGGCGGAACGCCCCGCTCCACCAGTTGTAACCCGGGGAAGTGTGGGGCGCCTGTGGGTGAGGCGGTCGGTTGCTTCGCGGTGGCCTTGCAGCAGTTGCGGTAGGGCTTCGAAGGCCTGGGCCCGTTTGAGTTCGGCCTCGGCGAGAGTGGTACGGCGTGCGAGATGCTCGAGGAGTTTCTCCGCTTTCTGCTGGCTGAGCAGGGCCTCGTCGTGGCGGGCGCACGGGTGGGCGCACAAGGCGGCCCGCCCGACGGTCGGGTTGGGGAAGGATCCGACGATGTGGACGCCGAGAACGTCGACGCTGGAGTGCGGGGGCTGCCTGGGTCCATTCGGTCTGGGCGGCGAGGGCGTGCAGGAACTGGCGTGCCGGTTCTGGCGCCGAGCGGATCCCCGCCGGCCACGCGGTCTCGCGGCCGGTGGGCGAGGTGGTGGCTGCGGTCCGGTCCGGGTCCTCGGCGATCAGGACTGCGCCGGGCAGAGCGTTCAGTGCGGTGAGAGCGACGGGCAGATCGGTATGCGCTATGCAGACGGCGTCGCGCCACGGGTGAAGGGGGGCGGCTTCCCACCTGTCTCGGGTCTGGTCGTCGAGGTCGATCTGGTCGAGCAGGCCGACGCCGGTGACGTCTTCCTCGGCGGCCAGCGCGTGAAGGACCTCTCCGACGAGTCCTGCCTGTCCCTGCTCGGCTTTGCGGAGTTGGTCTGCGTGGTTGCGGACGTCACGCTGGGCGTGCCACGGTTGATCTCTGCTCCTGCCCTCTGCTGGGCGAGCAGTGTCAGCTGTTCCTGCAGCGCGGCCGCGGTTTCGCCGACGTGGGCGGCGCTGGGGGTCCGGGCCTCGTCCAGCGCCTTTTGCGCCTCGGTGAGTTCTTCGATCAGGGCGACCAGTTGCCGGCTGCCGATGATGCGGGTGCGCAGATGGCTGTCGGGGCCGGTCGGGATGGTCACGGGTGCTCCTGGGACTGGGAGGTGGGGCGGGCAGCTTGGCGCCGCCGTGCGATGGCACGGGCGAGATGGCCGTCGGGCCGGCCGGGTCGTCCACAGGCCGCGCATTCCGAGAAGCAGGATGCGGCCGCCGGGCCTGGAAGAAGACCTTCGGGCACCACCCGCTGATGGGGTTCGCCGACCACGGCCGGGGCGGGTCCGGGGCGCCGGTGGCCGGACCGCTGCGGCCCGGGAACGCGGGCAGCGACACCGCCGCGGACCACCTCGAAGCCGCGCGGCTCGCCGTGGGGTCAAAGGCGTTGTTGTGGTGGTGCTGCTCAACCTTGGTCTGTGATCCGGTGGCGATGTTCGTGCCAGTGATGCTGTAGTAGTCGCTCGGACGGATTCGGTTGAGACAGTCGCTCACGGTTGCGAGCCTCTCCTCGGCTTGGCGAGCCCTGACCGCCTTGCGGGCGGCCGGCACCGGAGCCGGCCGCGGCACATCCCGCTCGTCTGCGAACAGCGATGACCGCACCGCACACCATCGGGTCGACCGACGCTCGTCCGCGGGGCGCCTCAGCAGCCCGGGGGCGGGCGGCAGGCAGGATGCCTCCATGCACCGCCGACAGATCAGTTCCATCGCCCACACCCTGCACCCCATCGCCGCGCCGCTGAGCGCCGCGTCCGTGCGGACGCTGCTCGACCGGGCCGTCCCCGACGGCGAAGCCCGGCTCCTCGATCTCGGCTGCGGATCGGGCACCTGGCTGCTGCGCGCGCAGGCCGGTCGCCCGGACCTGCGTGCCGACGGTGTCGACAACGACGCCGACGCCCTCGTGGCGGCCCGTGCCGCGGCCGACGCGGCCGGACTCGGCGACCGGGTCGCCTTCTACGCGCAGGACGCCGCCGGGTTCAGCTCACCGCACCGCTACGACCTGGTCTTGAGCATCGGTGCCAGCCACGCCTTCGGCGGCATGCTCCCCACCTTGAAGGCAGCCGAGAGCCACCTCGTCCCTGGCGGCAGAGTTCTGGTCGGCGACTGCTTCTGGGAGCACGAGCCCGACCGCGGCACCCTCGACTCCGGTTTCGCCGCGGACGAGTACGACGACCTCGCGACGACCGTCGACCGGGTGGTGGCCGAGGGCTGGGTGCCTCTGTACGGACACGTGAGCACCCTCCAGGAGTGGGACGACTACGAGTGGTCCTGGACCGGCTCCCTCTCCCGGTGGGCCCTGGATCACCCCGGAGACCCGGACCACGTCCAGGCCCTCAATGCCGCGGCCGCGCACCGCGCCGCCTGGCTCCACGGCTACCGGGGCACGCTCGGGTTCGTCACCCTCCTCCTGGGCAGGGAGCCCGGGCCGCCCTACGCGGTCTCGCGGGACCTGCCGACCCCCAGCCCGTCGTAGGTCGACGAGGACGGGCCGGTGGGCCGGCCCCCGGAGCTGCGGGACCGGCGCACCGCGTGAGGCGGGCCGATCGCGTCCGCGTCACCCGCCGAGCGCCGTCCCGAGGCCGGACTCGCCGGCGTCGTCCAGGCGGTAGAGATGCCTCAGCACGGCGTGCGGAACCGACATGTCGACGACAGCCGCGGTCGCGGGGAACGTGCCCTCGGTTCCCGTCGGGAGCACCAGGTCGGCCTGCAGCGTGGCGGCGAGTGCGACGGCCGCGAGAACCGCACTGAGGAGCTGGATGCCCCCGCCGGAGTCGTATGCGACGCTCGACACTATGGGGATGCGGCCGGTGTCGAGGAACAGCCGGACCACCCCCGGATCGACCTGCACGTCCGCCTCGCCGCGCAGCACCAGGGTGCGGCCGTCCTCCCCCGTGATGCCGACCGCCAGCGTGGTGTGGTCGCCCAGGCTGCCGACCAGCCCGCGCTGCACGTGTCCCGCGACGTGCCTGCGCAGCGCGGCCGGGTCGTCGGGCGGGCGCACCCCGCTATACCGCAGGAACCCGATGTCGCCGCAGAACGCGTGCCGCAGCTTCTTGTCGGCCAGGACGTGGTCGCCCGCCACCACGACCACCGTCCGGCCGTGGAGTTCCCTGAGCCGGGGCAGCGTGGCGACGAGAGACGCGGCCGTGCCGTGGGCGGCGGCCGCCGAGCATTCCCGGGGTCTCACGCCTCCGTGCGACCGTCGGTCCGCCGGTACAGCGTCCCGTCGCTCCAGATCCGGGAGACCCTGCCCCACCGCGCGGCGGACGCCACATCGGGGAAGAAGCCGTGCCCGTTGAAGTTGGCGCTGGTGTTGCAGAGCACCGGGACCCCGCTGCGTCGGTGGTAGGCGGACAGCACGGTGAAGAGCAAGTCGTCGTCGCCCCGGCCGACCGTCTGAAGCCGCGCGGTCCCGTCGAGGTGGACGGCCGCGGGGATGCGCTCCGCCCAGTCCGGCCGTACGTCGTGGTCGAAGAGCATGTGCGGGTCTGGCGTGCCGGGCGAGAAGATCTTCGGCGCCTCCGCCTCCAGGCAGATGGGAGCGACGGGCCGGTAGGGCTCACGGTCCTTGACGCGGTTCAGCTCGTCCTTCATCGATGTGCTGACCGGCGCCGCCAGGATGCTGCGGCCGCCCAGCGCGCGGGGGCCGAGTTCGGCGCGGCCGTGCAGGACGACGACGGGCTCCCCGGTCTCGTGGAGGATCCCGGCGAGTTCCTCCGGGGTGCAGGCCGATGTCGACCAGCCGGCTGGCAGCTCGGGTGACGGGGTCAGCTCCGGGCCGAGCCGCGGATTCCAGTCGAGCGCCGTCAGACCGGCGTGCTGCGCCCGACCGAGGACGGCCGCGCCGATGGCGGATCCCGAGTCGTTGGGGAAGGGCGGGACCCACACGTCGCGGAAGGCGGGCGCCGCGCGCAGCGCGCTGTTCCACTTGATGTTGAGCGCACAGCCGCCGGCGAAGCAGAGGTTCCACGGGCCTTCGCCCTTGGCGGCGAGGACCTTGGCAGTGATCCGCTCGACGAGGAGCTCCTCGAAGAAGACATGCACGGCGGCGAGCACGTCCTCGTCGCTCACGCCGTTCCCCGACACCCGGGCGCGCACCGCGGAGAAGAACTCGTGCACCGGCGGCACGGACTGCTCGAAGAGGCTGCCGTACCCGCCGACCGTCGCCCGGTACTCCACCGCAGCCGGTTCGTCGCTCTCGAAGACGCGGTGGAACTCCTCGCGCAGCACGGCGATCACGGCGTCGTCCGGCTGCCCCATCGCGATGTACGCCATGAGTTTGCCGGCCACCGAGAGGTCGTCGACGGTGAGCGACTGCACCGTCTTGCGGAAGGGGCCGAAGTGGTGTCCCGCGATGGCGTACGCGTGACCGAGGACCGGGAAGAGCTCGCCCAGGTTCTGCACGCCCTCGCGCGGGTCGACCCAGTAGAGGCGTGGGAAGAGTCCGCCGTCCCAGACGAGGACGAACGATGCCTCGCCGCACCGGGCGAAGGGGCTGGAGACATAGGCGCTCGACACGTGTCCCGCCGCGTGCGGGAAGCTGGTGTACGAGTAGGCCGCGCCGTCCATGGGAAAGGTGCCCGAGACGCTCGGCACGTCCAGCGCCGGGCAGGCCGCCGACTCACGGTAGGGGCCGACCACGATCTCGGTGGGCGCACCCTGGTCGAGCAGGGAGACCGTGCCGGACACGTCGCCGTCCCAGCCGTCGACCACCCATTCGTCGACGTCCTCGGGCTTGTAGCCGAAGTCGGAGAGGATTCCGGGGATCAGGCTGAAGTCGGCGATGGTGCTGTAGCGCAGACCGTTTCCCAGCTTCTCCATCTCGACACTGAAAATCAGGCGGTCGTCGTCGAGCAGGGCGACGGCACCGTCATGCGTGAGTTTCAACCCGCAGATTATCAACTATGTCACTCCTAGGTCTGCTTGAGCAGGCATCGGGCATGCTTCAGCCACGGAACGAGTCGGAGGCAAGTCTCAACCGATAGAGGCTCGACCTGCGGCCGGGACGGAATAGAGTGCGCCATTCATCACGGGTCTCGCTTGCCGGGACATTCGAGAACCCCAGCCTCCCGAACCATTCTCCGCCGTATCGGGTCAGAGCCAGCAGAGATTGATACCCCTGCTCTTTGCCGATACTCGCGGCCAGGCCGACCAATTGCCGGCCGATTCCTCTGCCCTGGCAATCGGCCGCGATGCAGAGGTTGTAGACGACCAAGCTCGCGCCGACCGGCGCCATCCCGGCGCACCCGACCAGCCGGTCTCCTTCGCAGACGACTACGAATTCCTCGATTTTCTGGGCCAGTTCGGCCGTCGTGCGGTGTATCAGCAGCCTCTTCTCGACGAAGGGGGCAGAGAGCGACGCGATCTGTTCCGCTTCCCCGGGGCGTGCCGGTCGTGCGCCGAGGCCGTCCCGTGTGCTCACGCGCCGGGGAGCGGTCCGTACCGACTCAGGCGCCATCCGTGCCGCCGGGCGAGGCGGGCGAGCTCCCCGCGAAGCCGAGTCCGAAGTGCTGCTCGGACGGCATCAGTTCGATCATGTTGACGTTGACGCGGGCGGGCTGCGCCAGGCACCACGACACCGCCTCCGCCACGTCCTCGGCGGTGAGCGGTTCCAGTCCCGCGTAGAGCGCGTCCGCCTGCTTCTCGTCACCGTCGTAACGCACCCTGGCGAACTCGGTCTTCGCCATGCCGGGCGCCACACAGCTCACCCGGACGCCCGTGCCCTGGAGGTCGACGCGCATGTTCAGCGAGAGCTGATGCACGAATGCCTTGGTGGCGGCGTACACGTTGCCACCAAGGTAGGGGTAACTCGCCGCGATCGAGCCTATGTTCACCACATGGCCCGATCCGCGGGCGACGATCCGGGGAAGGACCAGGCCGCTCATGTTGAGCAGACCGGTGATGTTCGTGTCGATCATTTCGCGCCAGGCGTCGTCCCGCCCCGACTGAAGCGGTCCGAACCCTCGGGAGTGGCCGGCGTTGTTGACGAGCACCGAGATGTCACGAAAGTCCTCGGGCAACTCATCCAGGGCCCGGCCCAGACCCTCGCGGTCCCGGACGTCGGCGACCACCGGTAATATCGCGCCGGTGGGGTCCTGCTCCGCCAGAGCCTTCAGCCGATCCGCCCTGCGTGCCAGTGCAACAACCAAGTAGCCCTGTCGGGACAGCACTTGTGCAATTCTCTCGCCGAATCCCGACGAAGCACCCGAAACCACGGCTACGCCACGTTCGTCCTGCGTCATGCACACATCCCCTCGTCCCCGTCGCGCTGTATTGGCACGAGGATTTGACGCGTTCACCCAGCGCCCTGGTCGGGGGCAGGGTTCCGGACACCTGTTCAGCGGCATTGGGGTCTCCGTGCACGCTGGCCGACCGGAGGTACGCCTCCTTACGTCGAGCATCCCCCGCCGGCAAGGCACCAGGTCGGATTGACCACTGACCCGTAAATTCCTAGCCAGTGAAGCACGTGCCGACACCCGCTCAACTATGTGACGTACAACACAGCTTGATACACCATCACCCAACGGGAGCATCCTCCCGTTGGGCCAGGACACGGACACAACGGACGGGCGATATTTGCCCTTGCCATTCCAAGTCCCTTCCGTGATAGGAATGTTGGTAACGTGCTGGAGGCATGCGTATTTACGATTGACGTCGCACCCGTCGAGCAGGGCCCGCCCCCAACCCTCAACTTCCGATACCGCGTCCGCCGTTTTTGCCATATCCGGCCGCCGAGCACGGCCCGTTCCCTACCTCTGAACGTCACCTTCGACTGACAAGGGAAACAGTGTGTCTGCCCTCCAGAAGCGTCACCTTCACCCGCCCGTCGTAGATTGGCGCCCATGACCGCGGGCCCCCTGGTGGAGTGGGACCCGCCACGCACGGCGACGGCGCTGCTGGTGTGCCTCCCCCACGCCGGTTCCGGTGCCTTTCAGTTCCGCCCTTGGCAGGAGATGCTCGGCCCGGACATCGCGCTCCTCGCCGTACAGCTGCCGGGCCGGGAGAACCGCTGGCGCGAGGAACCCGCCACTGGCATGGCCGAGGTGCTCGACGAACTGGCCCCGCGGCTCTCGGCCCGCCTCGACCTCCCCTACTACGTGTTCGGCCACAGCATGGGAGGGCTGATCGGGTACGAACTCGCCCGCCGCCTGGGACGTCAACAGGGGAGCTGGCCCCGCGGGTTCGTCGTCTCGGCTTGCCGGGCACCGGACGACCAGGGCGAACCGTCGGGCACCGAGCGGCTTACCGACGAGCAGCTCGTGGCCGAACTCGTCGCGGACGGCGTCGTGCCGACGGCCGTCGGCGCCAACAGCCGTCTTGCCGCCGCGGTGACGCGACCCCTGCGCGGCGACAGCGCCATCTGCGACACATACACCCCGCCCCGCACGGACCCTCTCCTGCCCTGCCCGCTCGGCGCGTGGCGGGGGCAGGACGACAAGGGTGTGACCGACGGACACATCCGCAAGTGGGGCGAGTGGTCCACCTGCCCCAGCACCGTACGGACGTTCCCGGGCAACCACTTCTACCACCTGGACGCTCCCCGTCAGGTGACGGCCGCGTTGAGGACGTTCGTCACGGACCTGCTGCCCACGCGCAACTGACGGGCTACCCCGGTTGCCCTCACGACCTGCACCGCGCACCGCCCGCACCCGCAGAACCTCTCAGTCTCCCTGACCGCCCCGGCCGTCCGGGGCGGGACGACCCCGAAGGAACCCGCATTGCCAAGCAACAATCCGCTGCCCGAGCTGGGAGACCCGGATCTCCGCTCGCCCAGGAGCTATCTCCGATGGCTGATCGGCAGGCAGTCGAGCACACTGTTCCTCGGGGTGTTCTGGGGCTGCCTGTGGATGGCCAGCATGGGTCTGACCCCCTTCGCCATCGGCCGGGCCATCGACGCCGTGTCGGACAAGGACACCGGCCGTCTGTGGGCCTGGACCGGCGTCATCATCGGGCTCGCCCTGGTCACCACCGTCGGCAGTGTGCTGCGGCACCGCTGTGACACCATCGGCCGGCTCAAGGCCAACTACATGACGTTCCGCCTCGTTGCCTCGCACGCCACCCGCCTCGGCGCCACGCTGCCCAAGCGCGTCTCCACGGGCGAGGTGGTCGCCATCGGCACGGCCGACATCACCCGCATCGGCGCGCTGCCCGGGGCCCTCGCCCGCGGCATCGGCAGCGTGGTCACCGTCGTGCTCGTCGCCGTGGTGCTGCTCTCCACGTCGGTCACCCTCGGCCTGCTCGTCCTCATCGGTGTCCCCGCCCTGCTCGCGGGAACCGGCCCACTGCTCAGCCCCCTGCACAAGCGGATCGGCAACTACCGTGACCTGCAAGGAGACTTGACCAACAGGGCCGGCGACATCGTGTCCGGCCTGCGCGTCCTGCGCGGCATCGGCGGCGAGGCCACGTTCGGCGAGCGCTACCGCAAGGACTCGCAGCGCGTGCGGCACGCGGGCGTCCACGTGGCGAAGATCGAGTCGGTGCTGCCCGCCGCCGAGGTGCTGCTGCCCGGCATTTTCGTGGTGGCGGTCATCTGGATCGGTGCCCGCCTGGCCGTCAGCGGCGACCTCACCGCCGGTGACCTCGTCGCGGCCTACGGCTACGCCGCCTTCCTCATGCTGCCGATGCGTACGGCGACCTCGGCGGTCCAGTCGTTCGTCGGCGCCGACGTGGCGGCCAAGCGGGTCGTACGCGTCCTGTCCCTGGAGCCCGACCCCACCGCCGACACCGCGATGGCCGACATCTCCGAGGCGCCCGACCTGTACGACGCGACATCGGGGCTGCGGGTGCGGCCGGGCGTGATGACGGCGATCGCCGCCGCCACCCCGGAGGAGGGCGCCGAGATCGCCGAACGGCTCGGCCGGTACGCCCAGGGCCAGGTGACCGTCGGCGGCGTGCCGCTGGAGACCCTGCCGCTGGAGCAGGTGCGCGACCTCGTCCTGGTGGCCCGCAACGACGACTCCCTCTTCTCGGGCGTCCTCGCCGAGGACCTGGGCGGACGCTCCGAGCAGGTACGGGCGCGGGCCCTGCACGACGCCAACGCCGAAGACATCGTCGAGGCGCTGCCCGACGGCCTGGACACCGTCGTCTCCGAAGGGGGAGCCAGCTTCTCGGGCGGCCAGCAGCAGCGGCTGCGGCTCGCGCGCGCTCTGGCCGCGCAGCCCCCGGTGCTCGTCCTCGTCGACCCCACCAGCGCTGTCGACGCGCACACCGAGTCCGTCATCGCCGAACGACTCCACGCCTCCAGGTCGGAGCTGACCACAGTGGTCGTGAGCAACAGCCCGCTGCTGCTCGACCGGGCCGACGAGGTGGCCTTCGTGGAGGACGGCAAGGTCGTCATGACCGGAACGCATCGTGAACTCGCCTCCGGCGCGTCCCAGTACGCCGCCGTGGTGATGCGGGAGGAGACGTGAACGTCATCGTCCCCGTTCCTTCCGACAGCCGCCCACCAAGGAGTGCACAGTGAGTCTTCCGGTAGCCGACGCGAAGACGGTGCGCCGTCACGTACGCGGTCTGGTGCGCAGCCACACCGGCCTGCTGACCCGCACCGTGCTCTGGTTCGTCCTCGCCACCGCCTGCGGCCTGGTCGTCCCCGCCCTGCTGGGTGATCTGGTCGAGCAGGTGGAGAAGGGCATCACCACCACCCGGGTCGACGTCACCGTGCTGGTGATCGCCGGACTCCTGATCCTCCAGGGCGTGTTCACCCGCACCGCCCGTCTGGAAGGCGCCCGCCTCGGCGAGCTGATCCTCGCCGACATCCGCGAGGGGTTCATCCGCCGGGTCCTGACGCTGCCACTGCACACCGTGGAAAAGGCCGGCGGCGGTGACCTGCTGACCCGCAGCACCCGCGACGTGGACTCGCTGTCCCGCGCCGT
Source organism: Streptomyces sp. NPDC005263 (assembly GCF_042872365.1). Classification (NCBI taxonomy): domain Bacteria; kingdom Bacillati; phylum Actinomycetota; class Actinomycetes; order Kitasatosporales; family Streptomycetaceae; genus Streptomyces; species Streptomyces sp. NPDC005263. The sequence continues at coordinate 243,019 of NZ_JBIAKJ010000009.1, forward strand.
GCGCATGGGCGCGCCCTCGATCCTGGTCGCGAGCCTCTCGGTGGCGCTGACGTTGGTGGCGCTGATCGTCACCAGTCCGATCATGGTTCTCCCCTGCCTGGTCGCCGTCCCAGTCATCGTCTGGTCGACCCGCTGGTACCTGAAGCGGGCCCGGGATGCCTACCTCGCCGAAGCGGCGAGCTACTCCGACCTGACCCAGGGGCTCAACGAGACCGTGTCCGGCGCCCGCACCGTGGAGTCGCTGCGCCGGTCCGGTCCGCGCGTGCGCCGCACGGACGAGGACATCGAGCGAGCCAACGGCGCGGAGCGGCGCACGCTGTTCCTGCGCAGTGTCTGGTTCCCGCTGATGGACTTCGGCTACATCCTGCCGGTCGCCGCGACCCTGCTGTTCGGCGGTCTGTTCTACATCGAGGGCTGGGTGAGCCTCGGCGAGGTGACCGCCGCGACCCTGTACACCAGGGCCGTGATCGACCCGCTGGACGAACTCCTCGGCTGGCTCGACGAGTTGCAGGTGGGCGACGCCTCGCTGGCCCGTCTGATCGGCGTGGAGTCGGCGGCGGGACCGGAGAAGACCACCGACCGCCGCCCTGCCGACGACCGGCTCACCGCGGAGGGCGTCGCCTACGCCTACCGGCCCGGCCATGATGTGATCAAGGACGTGCACCTGAGCACCGGCGCCGGTGAGCGCGTCGCCATCGTCGGCCCCTCGGGCGCCGGCAAGTCCACGCTCGGCCGGATCCTCGCCGGCATCGACGAGCCGCGCACCGGCTCGGTCACGCTCGGCGGAGTGCCGGTCCACGAACTGCCGCTGGAGGAGCTGCGCCGCCATGTCGCGCTCGTCACGCAGGAGCACCACGTGTTCCTCGGGTCTGTGCGCGACAACGTCGTGCTGGCCGCGCCGGACGCCACCGACGCCGAAGTGACGGCGGCCCTGGCGGCCGTGGCGGCCGACGAGTGGGTCCAGGCACTGCCCGACGGCGTCGACACCCAGCTGGGCACCGACGAGATGCCGGTCTCACCCGCTCAGGCCCAGCAACTGGCCCTGGCCCGACTCGTACTGGCCGATCCGCACACCCTGGTGCTGGACGAGGCCACCTCCCTCCTGGACCCGCGGGCCGCGCGCGACCTGGAGCGTTCGCTCGCGGGCGTGCTGCGCGGACGCACCGTCATCGCCATCGCCCACCGGCTGCACACCGCACACGACGCGGACCGTGTGGTCGTGATGGAGGAGGGCCGCATCACCGAGCAGGGCCCGCACACGGAGCTCGTCTCGGCCGACGGCACCTATGCCGGCCTGTGGGAGTCCTGGCACGGACGCGGCCCCTCGACCTCCTCGAAGTCCGCTGCCTCTTCGACCCCGTTGAACCAGCCTGAACACTGAGCGCCGGGAGAGACCCTTGCAAGCTGAGCGCACGCACATCGTCGACGCCGAAGCCATCGCCACCATCGTCACGAAGGTGGGACTGGGGCAACTCTACGATCTGACCATCGCCCGCATGGAGGCCGTTCTCGCCGGTGAATCCGGCGCGCCGGTGGAGATGAGGCAGCGGGACGGTTTCCTGCTGGAGACACCGCAGTTAGGCCTGCTCGAGTGGATGCCGGCGGTCCGCCAGGGCGCCACGGTCTCCATCAAGATGGTCGCCTACAACCCGCACAATCCGGTCAAGAACCAACTGCCCACCATCCTGTCGACGCTGTGCGCCTTCGACACGGACAGCGGCCACCTGCGAGCGGTCGTCGACGGCACGTTCGCCACCGCCGTCCGTACGGGCGCGGCGTCCGCGCTGGCCAGCCGGGTGCTCGCACACCCGGACTCCGCCGTGCTCGGCCTGGTGGGCTGCGGTGCCCAGGCCGTGACACAGTTACACGCCCTGGCGCGGGTCTTCTCGTTCTCCGAGGTGCTCGTTTGCGACAAGGACGCGCGGGCGGAGAACTCCTTCGCGGCGCGGGCCCGGATGCCCAAGGGGCTGGTGCGGGTCGCGCCGCTCTCGGAGGTGGAGGAGCGGGCCGACGTACTGTGCACCGCCACCTCGGTCGGCCCCCACGAGGGGCCGGTCATCCGGGGCACGTCGCTCAAGCCCTGGGTGCACATCAACACCATCGGCTCCGACATGCCGGGCAAGACGGAGCTGCCGCTGGAGCTGCTGCGCGCGGCGGTCGTCTGCCCCGACCACGTGGAGCAGGCACGGGCCGAGGGGGAATGCCAGCAGCTCGCCCCCGAGGAGATCGGGGCCCCGCTCCCCGACCTGCTGCATGACCCGGACGCGCACCGCAGGCTGTCGCCGGTCACCACCGTGTACGACTCGACGGGCCTCGCGCTCCAGGATCTCGTCATGGTCGAGGTGTTCGAGGAGTTGGCGCGCGACCTCGGCGTCGGACACCGCATCTGCGTCGAGGCGACGGCCGAAGACCCGCAGGACCCGTACTCGTTCCTGCCCCCGGAGGTCACCCGGTCCCTGGCCGAGAAGTCCGGGGCGCGGCGATGACAGCCGCGGCGCCGCCGGGACACGCGGGGCCGGTGGTGGACATCGGTGTCACCACGGTCCTGGAGCTGATCGACCGCGAGGTGGCCGCGCATCCGCAGGCCCCGGCGGTGCGCGAGCCGGGCCGCATGGTGGCGTACGCGGAACTGGACCGGCTCGCGGACACCGTCGCCGGCCGGCTCGGGCGGGAGTTCGGGATCGGCCGCGGTGACGTCGTGCTCATCGCCGCGCAGGCGGGGGCCGACTTCACCGTAGCGCTCCTGGGCACGCTGCGCGCCGGAGCCGCGTATCTGCCGGTGGACACGACGTACCCGCCCGAGCGTGTCGCGCAGATTATGCGCGCGAGCAGCGCGGCGCTGCTGGTGACGGCCGACGCCGGGGCGGCGGGCACCGGGTCGCCGGCGGCGCGGACGACGGGTCTCGCGGATCTGGTGGCGCCGGACCCGGCGGGCACTCCCGCCGGGTCCGGCGCCCGCGCCCTGCCCGCGCCGGAGGATCCCGCGTACGTCATCTTCTCGTCCGGGTCCACGGGCGTCCCCAAGGGCATCGTCCAGACGCACCGATGCCTGGCCAACTTCATCTCCTGGCAGGTGGAGGGCTCCGGTCTCGGACACGGGCGCCGGGTGCTCCAGGTGGCTCCCCTCACCTTCGACGTATCGGTGCAGGAGATCTTCTACACCCTTGCGTCGGGCGGGTGCCTGTATGTGCCGGAGCCGCATGTGCGGCGCGATCCGCGGGATCTGATCGACTATGTGGTCGACGAGCACATCGAGGTCGTGGACTTCCCGCAGTCGCTCATCGACGTGGTCATGTCGCTGCCGACGAACTTCGAGCACGCGACGGAGCTGCGCCACATCATCAGCGCGGGCGAGACGGTACGGGTGACCGGGGCCCTGGAGGAGCTCCTCACCCGCCGGCCGGAGATCACCCTGCACAACCACTACGGCCCCGCCGAGAACCACATGGTGGCCAGCCACTCGGTGAGCGGTGCGGCGGGGAACCTGGAACCGCGGCCGCCGGTCGGGTCCTTGGTGTGGAACACCTACGTCTACCTGCTGGACGAACACGGCGAGCCCGTTGCGGACGGGGAGGTGGGCGAGATCTTCATCGGCGGCGTGGGCGTGGCCATCGGCTACACGGACGGCGAGCTGAGCCGTACCGCGTTCGTGCCCGATCCGTTCCGCCCCGGCGCCCGCCTGTACCGCACCCGCGACCGCGGGGTGTGGCGGGAGGACCAGACCCTGCAGCTGCTGGGTCGGATGGACGACCTGATCAAGATCCGGGGCAACGCCGTGGAGCCCCGGGAGGTCGAGGCGCGTCTCACGGACTTCCCGGGGGTGCGGGACGCGGCGGCGTTCCCAGTGGTGCGGGCCGACGGGGCGGTGGAGCTGCACACGGTGCTCACCGGTGATCCGCCGTCGGCCCCCGAACTGCGCCGCGCGCTGCTCGCCGTGCTGCCCGACTACATGGTGCCGGTGCGCTGGTGGTTCGCGGAGGACCTGCCGGTGTCACCCAACGGAAAGCTGGACCGCAAGGCCCTGCCCGGGCCCGACGCGCAGCCCTTGTCCCTCGTCCCTCACCACTCGAACGCCTCGCGGTAACCGCGCTTGTCGATGCAGTACGTACGGAACGCCCTGGCCTTGTCGACCAGCGCGTCGTCCCCGGTGCGCGCGGCGGCCTCGACGAACCAGTCGAAGGCCGCCGTGGCGTGGGCCTGCCGCGTGAAGTGGACTGCCGCGAAGCGCCGGAAGGCGGCGCGCAGGGTGGTCGCGGTCAGCTCGGCCGAAGAGGACAGCAGTTCCTCCACCTCGGCGTCCGAGACCGGCGGGCGCTCCATAAGACGGACGGGTGAATCGGCCGGGATTGAGTTCATGATTTCGATCGGCTCATCGGCTCCGGAGAAATCGAGACACAGCGAGAGCCTAGGGAAAGGCGAGACACTTTGGGCCGAGTGCGGAACAGTCGTGTGTATTTTCCAGACTTCACCGCGACGGAGGTGATACACAATGTCTTCCTCGGAGTGCAGAGAATCCTCGTCCGTGCGCAGCGGAATCTGAAGTCGCGTACCCGGCTCGGAGAATTCGAGGAAATCGACATGCGGGGCGAGAATTCCATCACTGAGACTGAAGACACGAACCCACTGCAACCTTTCGAGCGGGAAGTTGTCGGTGACGATCGACATGACCCCGGGAAGCCTAAGCCCCAGCTCAGTCTGGGTGAGATGCCCCTCGTAAGGCCGGAACGAGGTGTCCTCGTCACTGCCCCCAGAATTGGCAAGAATATGCGCGGACCAGGACCCGAAGGTAAACGCGTCGTATTCGCCCCCGGCGTCGTTCGAATCGATGATCGAAAGCTCTTCACTCAAATCGTAGGAGTCGATCGGAAGCGTGGCAAGCCTTTGCGACTTGAGCATGCGGGATCCCGTCGATTGATGGGTGCACAGGGCACCGGACGCCGATGATCGGCAATCGTAACGGTTGACAAGCAGAAGGGCAACGATCGACTTCGCGTCCCGGACGAATGATTGACAAGAACTATTTCTCTTGCGCAGGATCTTACGGTGCCGTCATGTTCGTCAGAATCTTCGATGGATTGGGTGAGAGGGAGAAATGCTGATTGGCAATGCCCTGAGTGAATCCTGGCTCCCCCGGTTGGCGGCCGGCCACGGAGTCCCCTTCCTGGACGTCGTGTCCCCGGCGAACGGGACCCCGGAGTGCCCCATCGAGCCTGCGGCCACCGAGCGGCTCGACGCCCTGACGGGAGGCGACGCGACCGGCCTGCTGCTGCTGACCGTCGCCGCGGCGCGGCTCGCCCTGGCCGCCCTCGACGACGCGTCCCGGCACATCGTCCTGGTACCCGCCCCCACCCTCACAAGCGGGAACGGCGACAGCGCCGCGACGGACACCGCACCGGGGGAACTCGCCCTCTGCGCCCCCCTCGACCGCGAGGCGCCCGCCGCCGCCTTCCTGACGGCGCTGCACACCGAACTCGAATCCGCGCTGCCCCTCGCCTGGCCCGACCGGGAGACGGTCGCAACGCGCCTGCGGCTCGCCGGACTGCCCGCGGGCCGTGCCCTGTCCCGGCTCGGCGTCGTCTGCGAAGAGGCGGGCGGCAAGCTTCTCGATCCCGTCGACCTGTGCCTGACCCTGCGGCGGACCGGCGACCGGCTGGTGCTGACCGCCGAAGCGGGCGGCGAACCGCCGGTGGCCGCGACGGCCCTCGTGCGCTGCACGGCGGCGGCCCTCGCGAGCCTGGGCCACGCGCCCCGACAGCCGGCCGGCGCCCTCGACGTCCTCGGCCCCGCGCAGCGCGCCGAGTTGGAGCGGTGGTCGGGCCTGCCGGTCCCGTCCGACTTCCCCGCCGCGACCCTCACCGGCATCGTCGACGACGCCGCAGCCCGCTTCCCGGACCACGAGGCGGTCGCCGACGGCACCGTGACCTGGAGCCACCGCGAACTCGCCGTGCGCTCGGGGCGCGCGGCCCGGTCCCTCGCCCGGTCCCTCGCCCGGGACCACGGGCTGGGGCCGGGCCATCGGGTCGCGCTGCTGCTGCCCAAGGGACCGGACCTGGTCCTTGCCATCCTGGCGGTGCTACGCACGGGCGCCTCGTTCGTCCCCCTCGACCCGTCGCACCCGCCGGTGCGGGTCGCCCGTCAACTGCGCCTGAGCGGGGCCTCGTGCGTCATCTCCGCGTCTGCCGAACTCCCCGGTGACGTGGACCTCCCGGTGCTCTCCCCGCAGACGCTCGCCGCCGCCCCCGACGCGGCCGACGTCGTCACGACCGCGCCCGGCCCCGACGACGAGGCGATCCTCTTCTTCACCTCCGGATCCACCGGGCTCCCCCGCCCCGTCGCCCTCACCCACCGCCAACTCGCGTACAAGGCGCTCGCCTCGGGGCGCCTCGTCGGGTTCGACGAGGACGTCCGGTGCGCCCTGCTCTCGGCGGTGACCTCGGACGCCTTGACGTACCAGGTGTTCACCACCATCGCGGCCGGCGGCTGCGTCGTGCCCATGGGCTCCCCGCAGGCGCTCTCGCCCGTGCAGTTCTGGGCCACGACGCGGCGCCTGCGCGTGAACGTCCTCAACTGCGTGCCCTCCCTGCTCGCCGTGATGGCCGAGGGGCTGCCCGCGGGCGCCGCCGAGGACGTGCGCATCCTGCTGCTCGGCGGCGACGAGATCCCGGCGGGGCTGCTTCCCCGGCTCGCGGACCGGCTGCGCGTGGGCACCTTCGCCAACCTGTACGGGCCCACCGAGGCCACCATCGAGGCGACCACCTTCACCTGCCCCGGATCCGCCTTCCCCGAGCTGACCACGGTCCCGGTCGGCAGGCCCTCGGATGGCTTCGGCGTTCTCGTCCTGACCCCGCACGGGGACCACGCGCCGCCCGGCGTCCCCGGCGAAATCCACATACTGAGCCCCGGCGTGGCCCGCGGCTATCTCGACGACGAACCGACCGGACCCGGCCGGTTCTGCGAACTGCCCGCGCACCCCGGCGTCCGGGCCTTCCGCACCGGCGACTTCGGCCGCTGGAACCACCAGGGCGAGCTGGTCTTCCTCGGCCGCCGCGACAACCAGATCCAGATCCACGGCAACCGGGTCGAACTCGGCGAGGTGGAAGCCGCCCTCAGCGCGGTGCCCGGCGTCGTCGCCGCCACGGTCCTGCCCCTCACCGACACCTCGGGGCCGCCCGCGCTCGCGGCCGTCTACACCTCGGACGAAGGCACCGAACCGGACGACGTGCGCGGCCAGTTGCAGCTCGGACTGCCCGAGTACATGGTCCCGGGCCGCATCCTGCGCCTGGACGAACTGCCCGTCACCCTGCACGGCAAGGTCGACCGCGTTGCCCTCCTCGCGCACCTTGTGGGCCGGGACGGACAGGGCTGGCAGCCGACCGACGCGACCGGTCGGACCGTCGCCCGCATCTGGGCCGACGTGCTGGGCGCACCGCCGCGCGCCGGGGACGAGGACCTCTTCGCCGCGGGCGGCCACAGCCTCACCGCCGCCGTCCTCGCGGGCCGGCTCGGCCGGGCCGCAGACGGCGGCGGTGAGATCACCGTCCGCGACGTGTTCACCGCCCGTACCCCCGAGGGGCTGTGCGCTCTGCTGCGCCGCGCCGCGGCCGACGGGCCGACCGCCCCCGCCGGGCAGGCCCCCTGGCCCGAGACCCCGGACCCGGTCCACGCGTCCAACGCCCAGCGCCGGATGTGGTTCCTCGAACAGTACGAGGGCGGTGAGCTGCGCCCGTACAACATGGTGGAGGCCTTCCGGCTGCCCGGCTCCCCCACGGCGGCCGACGTCACGACCGCGCTCGAGCAGGTGGTCCGGCGCCACCAGGCCCTGCGCACCGTGTTCCGCGCGGAACCCGACGGTCTGCGGCAGGTCGTGCGCACGCCCGACCGGGCCCGGCCCGAACTCCAGATCCACCGGGTCGGGCCCGAGGGCACGGACGCAACTCTGCGGCGGATCGCCGCGGCGGAGCAGCGCCACGTCTTCGACCCCGCCGAAGGCCCCTTGCTGCGCGCCCACTGGCTCGCCGACGACGCAGCCACGGGTGAGGGCTCCGGCTCCGGCGGCACGCTCCTCCTCTCCGTCCATCACAGCGTCTGCGACGGCTGGTCGTTCGCCGTGATCCTGCGCGACCTCCAGCGGTTCCTGAAGGGCACCCGTGAACTGCCGGAACCCACGCAGTACGGCGCGTACACCCTCGCGCGGCACGGCCTCCCGGACGCCCCGGAGACCATCACGTTCTGGCGGCGCACCCTGGAAGACGCGCCCGGCACGGACCTGCCGCTGGACCGCGCCCGTCCCGCGGAACGCAGTTCGGCCGCGTGCACGGTCCGCCGCACGGTCGGCGCGGACACCAGCCGGGCCGTACAGCACCTGTGCCGAGACCTCGGCACCACCTCCTTCACGGCGATGGTGGCCGCCGTCCGGGTCCTGCTGCTGCGCTGGAGCGGAGCCGACGACGTGGTGCTCGGCACCGTCGTTTCGGGCCGCGACCGGCCCGAACTGGCGGACTCGGTCGGGCTGTTCGTCAACACGGTGGCGCTGCGCACCGCGGTCGACCCCGAGCGCGGTTTCGCCGACCTGGTGGCGGCGGTAGCCGGGCACGCCCGAGAGGTCCGTGCCCACGAGGAGTTCCCCTTCGAGAACCTCGTGGAGACGCTGGGCCTCGAGCGGATCACCGGGCGAAACCCACTGTTCGACGTGCTGGTCGAGGCCGCCGTCTCCGGCATCGACCCGCTGGGCACCGAGGAGGGCCCGGCGGCCGAGCACATCCGGCTGGACAGCGGCGCGGAAGGCTTCGACCTCTCCCTCAGTTTCACCGAGCCCGGCCCCGGCCGCCCGATCGAGGTGGCCGTCACATGTCGCGAGGACGTCTTCGACGCGGCGACCGCGGAGCGGATCGCCGGACAGTTCGTCCACCTCCTGACCGCCCTCGTGGCCGACACGTCGGCACCCGTCGGCACGGTCCCGGCGCTGCCCGCCGACCAGCGCGACGCGCTCATCGCGGCGGGCACCGGGCCGGCTCTGCCCGCCCCGCACCCGGCGGGCACCCTGCTCGACGTCGTTCTCGCCCAGGTGCGGCGCGCGCCCGGTGGCCGGGCCGTCGTCTGCGGGGACCGCGTCCTGACCTACCGCGAGCTCGACCGCCGGGCCGACGCCCTGGCCACCCGGATCGCGACCGCAGCGCCGACCGGGCCCGACCGCGTCGTCGCGGTGCTCTGCGACCGCTCCGAGTGGATGCCGGTGGCGCTGCTGGCCGTGCTCAAGACGGGTTCGGCGTTTCTGCCCCTCGATCCGCAGCAGTCGCCGACCCGGCTTGCGGCCGTGCTCGGCGACAGCGGCTCGGTGGCCGCCGTGACGTCGGCGCGATTCACCGGCACGGCGGCGGACGCGGGCCTGCCCGCGGTAGTCCTCGGCGACGGGGGCACGCCGGAGCCGGCCCCGGAATCAGACGCGGAGCCGCCCACCACGGGCCCCGCCGACCTCGCGTACGTCGTCTACACCTCCGGCTCCACCGGAACGCCGAAGGGCGTGATGGTGGAGCACGGCAGCATCGTCAACTCCGTGCTGTTCCGCATCGGTCACTACGGACTGGACGCCGAGGGCGCCGTCCTCCAGGTCGACCCGATCCATGCCGACGCGGGCATCGTCGACGTGTTCAGCGCGCTCGGGTCGGGCGCGCCCATGGTGATCGTCTCCCGCGACGAACTGCTCACCCCGGCCGACGTCGCCGCGGCCATCCGCCGGCACCCGATCCGGCACGTGCTGCTCGTGCCGAGCCTCTACCAGGTGCTGCTCGACGAGGTTGGACCGGCGTTCCGCGCGGTCCGCGAAGTCGTACTCGGCGGCGAGCGGGTGACCCGCGCACTGGCCGCCCGGCACGCCGATCTCCTGCCCGGTGTGCAGCTGTTCAACGAGTACGGTCCCGCCGAGGACAGCGTGCTGACCACTGTGGAGCAGGTGGTCCCCGCGCCCGCGCCCGGTGCGCCGGACACGGCGTCCGGCGACGCGTCGATCGGTCGTCCGCTGCCCGGCAAGTGGGTGGACCTGGTCGACGCGCACGGCGAGCTGGTGCCGCTCGGCGCCCCGGGTGAACTCTGCGTCGGCGGGGCGGGCCTGGCCCGCGGGTACCTGGGCGACGCGGAGCTGACCGCGGCCCGCTTCGTGTCCAGCCGGGTCCGGCCCGGAGAACGCACCTACCGGACCGGCGACCGCGCCCGCCGACTGCCCGACGGGCGCCTGGAGTTCCTGGGGCGCACCGACGACCAGCTCAAGATCCGGGGCAACCGGGTCGAGCCGGGCGAGGTGGCCGCGGTCCTCGCCGAACACCCCGGCCTGCGCACGGCCGCCGTACTTCCCGCACCGGGGCCGGACGGCGAACACCGGCTCGTCGCCTACGTGGTGGGCGAGGCGGACCGGGCGGCGCTGCGCGGGCACCTGACCGGACGGCTGCCCGCGTACATGATGCCCGCGGCGTTCGTGTACCTGTCCGCGCTTCCCGTGGCCGCGGGCGGCAAGCTCGACCGGCGGGCGCTGCCCTCTCCCGAGGAGGCGCTGGCCGGCGTCGACTCCCCGGCCCCGGCACGTCCCTTCACGGCGGCCGAGCGGCCCGTCGCCAAGGTGTGGGCGCAGGTGCTCGAACGTCCGGTCACCGACCCGGACGCGAACCTGTTCGAGCTGGGCGGCCACAGTCTGGCCGCCGCGCGCATCGCGCACGCCCTCGGCGTCAAGGTGGCCACCGTCTTCACGTACCAGACCGTGGCCACGCTCACCGCGGCGCTGGCCGAGCGGACCAGGCGGGCCGACCGGCCGGCGAGCAGCGCCGCCGCGCGACGCCCGGCCGTCGGCACGCCCCCGCCGAGCGGGTTCCTGCCGCTGTCGCACGCGCAGCGCCGCGTCTGGCTGACCTCGCGCTGGGCGGGGTCGGACACCTTCCTCATCTCCGACCTCGTACGGCTGGGCTGCCGGATCGACGCCGACGCGCTGCACACCGCCCTCGTGGCCGTCGTCTCGCGGCAGGACATGCTGCGGGCCCAGGTCCTGCCCCGGGGTGCGGAGGCGGAGCTGACCGTCCTCGACCGGTTGCCGGCGGGGCCCCCGCTGGTCGTCGTGGACCTGCCCGGCGCGGACCCCGCGGGCCCGGAGGTGGCCGCCGCGCTGCGGGACGCCCGGCAGGTCGGCTTCGACCTGACGCGGGCTCCACTGTTCGAGGTGCGGCTGCTCGCGGGGCCCGCCGGCGGTGATCTGCTCACCGTCACGGCCCACCACCTGATCTACGACGGCGCGAGCGTCGACGTGCTGCTGCGCGACCTGTTCACCGCGTACGACCAGGTCATGGCGGGCGCGCCGCCCGCACTGCCCCCGCTGGCCTACACCTACCAGGAGTGGATCCGCGAGGAGCAGGAGTGGCTGGCCGGGCCCGAGGCCGAGCGCGAGGTGGCGTTCTGGCGGGAGCGGCTGCGCGGCGTCACCGACGGCCCCGACCCCGTGGACCCCGCCCGCCGACGCAGCCGCCGCGGCCGGACAGGGCTGGTCCACCGGTCCGTGCCCGCGGCCCTGCTCGGCGCGGCCACCGCCACGCCGTTCGCGCAGGTCGTGACCGCGTTCTCGGTCACGCTGCACCAGCACACCCGGGCCACCGACCTCGTCATCGGCTTCGCCGCAGGCCTGCGGCACCGGCCCGAGGCCGACGCGCTGATCGGCTACCTGGTCAACGCGGTGCCACTGCGGATCACCTTCGACGACACGATGACCGGCAAGGATCTCCTCCCCCGGGTGCAGAGCGGGATCGTCGAGGCGTACGAGCACTCCCGACTGCCCTTCGACGTGCTGGCCGAGCGGCTCGCCCTGCGCGCCGCCCCGGGCCGCAGCCTGCTGCTCAACCTGGGGGTGAGCTGGGAGAACGCGGGCCTGCGCGCCGAGAGCCAGATCGTCGAGGACCTGCTGGCCGACCATCTGCCCGCCACCAGCGACCTGTGGCTGTACGCCCGTATCAAGGGCGACGACCTGCACCTCGACCTCACCTACGACGACCACTTGCTCGACGCTGCGGAGGCAGGCGGCTACGCCGATCACGTCGTCGACGCGCTACGTGCTCTGACCACCGGCCGCGCCGCGTCGCCGCCCGGCCCCCCGCCACCGTCCGCGAGCCCGAACCCGTCGGCACCCGGCCCTGTTTGGAGCGACACACACTATGACTTCTGACATCGCCCGCATGGGCCCGGGACGGGGCCGCCGTGGCTGACCTGGACCCGACGCGGCGCCTGTGCACGCTGTTCGCCGAGGCGCTCGAACTCGACCACGTCACCCCGGACACCGACTTCTTCCTGGCCGGCGGGCACAGCCTGTCCGCGCTGGCCCTCGCCGTCTCCGCGGAGGAGTCCTTCGGCGTACGCGTCCGCGTGCGGGACGTCTTCGAGGCGGGCACCCCGGAGCTCCTCGCCGCCCGGCTGGCGGAACTCTCCCCCGACGCGGCGGGGACCTCCGCTCCCGTGCAGCGGCCCGCAGCCGCGCCGCGGGACGCCCCGACGCCCGACTCCTCGCTGCCCGGTACCCCGGTCGCCGACGGCACGCGCTGGCTGTGGCTCGAACGGCAGCGCGGCGAGGGCGACTTCGGCGCGTACACGGTGCCCTGCCTGCTGCACGGCGAGGGCCTCGTCGACCCCGACCGGCTGGCGGCCGCGCTGGCCACCCTGGCCCGGCGTCATCCGGCGCTGCGGACGCGTTTCGTCGAGGCCCGGGGCGAGCCGCGGGCGGTGCTCACCGACGACGAGCCACCCTTGGAGGTGGTGGACCTGGGCGCGCGGCAGCTGAGCGAGGCCCGGTTCGACGCGCTGGTCGACGACCGGATCGCGGTGGGGTTCGACCCGGCGACGGGCCCGCTCATCCGGGCCACGCTGTTCCTGCGCACCGGGGAACGCTGGTTGCTGCTGCTGCTCGCGGACCACCTGGTGTGCGACGGACGCAGCCTGGAGATCCTCGCGAGGCAGCTCGTGACGGCCTACGCGGACCCGTCGTCCTCGGGCGTCCTGCGGCGCGGCGACGCGGTGCCGCAGGGACCGTCCGCGGTCCGGCCCAGGGATCCCGAGGTCGCGCTCGCCCACTGGCAGGGTGTCCTCCTGCCGCCCCCGGCGCCGCTGCCCCTGCCGGTGCGCGGACCGCGCGTCGAACCGGCCGGCGCGACCACCGCCATCGCCGCCCGGGAGATCGGCCCGGACATCCTGCGCCGGCTGACGCACCTGGGCAGACAACATCACGCGGGTCCCTTCGCGCCGCTGACCGCCGCCGTCGCGCGCACCCTGGCCGATATCACCGGCAGCACGGACATCTGTCTGGGCACGCCCGTGGATCGCAGGGCGCTGCTCGGCGCCGAGGACGCGGTCGGCTTCCACGTCGCGACGGTCCCGCTGCGGCTCGACGTCCGGGACGGGATGTCCGCGGACGACCTGGTCCGCCACGTCGCGCAGCGCACCATGGACGCGGTGGACCACAGCGAGGTGGCCTTCGACACCCTCGTGGCGGCGCTCGACCCGCCCCGGTCCCCCGGGCGCCCGCCGTTCTTCGACGTCTGGGTGGCGCTGTACCCGCACATCGACACCGGCCCGCGTCCGCCGGACGGCATCACCCTGAGCGGTGGGCCGACGCCGCTGCGCGTCGGCATGTTCGAGCTGTCGTTCCAGTTCGTGGAGCACGCGGACGGGATGCGGCTGGTGCTCCAATACGACACCCTGCGCTACGCCCCCGACACGGCGGAGCGGATGGTCCAGCGACTCGTCGACGAGGTGGCACGCCTGCTGCGGGACCCCGCGGAGCCCGTGCTCGAGGCGGAGCCCACGCAACAGACCTTCAGCGGCTTCCAGTTCGACGCCTGATCCGGCCCCGGCACCCGAGCCCCGCACCAGAGGAGAACGACCATGACCACGTCCATCACCCCTGATACCGGGACCGTGACCGAGCTGCGGCTGACCGAGGACGAGGCCCGGCAGGTGTCCGAACTGACCCTGCGCCTGGCCGAGAAGTATCCCGCGGCCGATGACGAACGGCTGCTGCAGGACCTGCCGTTGCACACCGGCGACCTGCCCGAACGGGTCCGGCGGTTCCTGCGCGCCTTCTCACTGGACCAGGCCTGCGGCTTCTGCACGGTCAGCGGGCACCTCGTGGACGACGAGCGTATCGGCGCGACCCCCGCGCACTGGAAGGACGAGCGGCGGATCCACCACGAGCTGCCCGAGGAGATCCTCGTCCTGCTCTACGGTTCGCTGCTCGGCGAGCCGTTCGGCTGGGCCACCCAGCAGGACGGGCACCTGGTCAACGACGTCTTCCCGATACGCGAGTACGAGCGCGCGCTGCTCGGCACCGGCAGCAGGACGCCGCTGACCCTGCACACCGAGGACGCCTTCCACCCCTACCGCGCCGACTACATCCTGCTGTCGTCGCTGCGCAACCCGGACTCCGTGCCGGTGACCGTGGCCGAGGCGGACTTCTCGATGCTGCCCGACGACGTCGTCGACGTGCTGTTCCAGAGCCGCTTCCGCATCGTCCCCGACACCTCGCACCTGCCGGAGAACAACACCGTGCGCACCGAAGAGGACCGGCTGGTGTTCGAGAACATCGCGCGGCTCGTCGGCGGTCTCGGCCTGGTGCCGGTGCTGTCCGGCTCGCGGTCCCGTCCGCTGCTGTGCTTCGACGCGACGCACATGTCGGCGCCGCCGGAGGACGCCGAGGCCGTGCGGGCCTTCGCGGCCGCCGCCGAGCTGCTGGACGCCCACCTCACCGACTGCGCGCTGGAGCCGGGCAGTTGCGTCTTCATGAACAACCACCGGGTGGTTCACAGCCGTACCGCCTTCGAGGCGCGCTACGACGGGACGGACCGCTGGCTGAAGCGCGTCAACGTCACCCACGACCTGCGCAAGTCCGGTGCCATGCGCCGGTCCCCCAGCTCCCGCCTCATCGGCTAGCGGGCCGCCACCGCCGTGCGCGGTCCACAGCGGGTTACTCCTGCGGGACCGGCGCGGCTTTGCGGACCAGCTCGGTGACCTCGCGGATCGTGGGCGTACGGAAGAAGTCGTCGAGGTTCACACCGGCCCCCAGCTGCTTCTCGATGGCGTCCAGGACGGAGATGGCGAGCAGGCTGTGGCCGCCCTCGTCGAAGAAGTCGGCGTCAGGACCGACGGGCCCGGCGGCGAGGACCTCCTCGAAGATGGCCGCGACCGTCGCCGTCACCTCGTCGCCGCCGGACGCCGCCGGGGCGGGTGTCCCTGCCGGGGATCCGGTGACCGGCTCGGCGTACCGCTGCGCGGGCACCGCCGTCCCAGCGAGCCGGACCAGCGCTCCCCTGTCGATCTTCCCGCTGACCATCCGGGGCAGGTCGTCGATCAGGGTGAGGGAGCTGGGCACCATCGCGGGCGGCAGCGCGGCGACGGCACCGGCCCTGATCTCCTCCACCGTGGTGTCCAGGACGGTCAGCCAAGCCGCGAGCGACGGGGCGCCGTCGGGGCCCGGCACCACGGCGACCGCCGCCTGCGAGACCCCCGGCAGCAGCGCCAGCACGCTCTCCACCTCGCCCGGCTCCACCCGGTGGCCACGGATCTTCACCTGGTCGTCGGCCCGGCCGGCGAACTCAAGCATGCCGTCCGGCCGCCACCAGACCAGGTCGCCGGTGCGGTAGCTGCGCCCGCCGGGCGCCTCGGAGTCGGCGACGAACGCTTCGGCGGTCAGCTCCGGACGGTTGCGGTATCCGTCGGCCAGGCCATGGCCCGCCAGCCTCAGCTCCCCGACGAAGCCGACCGGCAGGGCGCGGCCGTCGGCGCCGGTCACGGTGGCGACGGTGTTGCCGATGACGTGGCCGATGGGCAGGCCGGGGCCCGCGTCCGTGCCGTGGTCGAAGGCGGTGGCGCCCACCGAGCTCTCGGTCGGGCCGTACTCGTTGATGAGCCGGACGCCGGGCAGCCTCTCGTGGTGACGCCGCACCAGGTCGGCCGTGGTGGCCTCGCCCGCGACGGTGATGGCGTGGAGCGAGCCGGCGGCGCCCGCGAGGTCGTCCAGGAGCACCCGGTACAGGCTGGGGACGGTCGTCAGATGGGTGACGCGGTGCTGCTCGGCCAGCTCGGCGAGCTGTCGCGGCAGCAGCTTGTGGGTGTCCGCGAGAACGAGTCGGCCGCCGGAGGCGAGCACCGGGAAGAGGTCGGCCACCGAGCTGTCGAAGGCCAGCGACGGCAACTGCAGCAGGCGGGTGTCGGCGTCGAACCGGTGGTTGCCCACCTTCCAGTGCACATAGCTCGCGATGGCACGGTGCCGGACCTCCACCCCCTTGGGCTTGCCGGTCGAACCCGACGTGTAGACGACGTACGCGAGATCGTCCGGGCGCGGCCTGGTCGTCGCCGGCACGGTGGCGTCGGCCTGGGAGTCGGCCGCGGCGCCGATGTCGACGACCGGGGCGGTGAGTCCGGCGGGCAGCATCGCGCGCAGCTCGGGTGCGGCGAGCACCGCCGAGCACGCGGCGTCGTCGAGGATCTCGGCGAGCCGAGGCGCCGGAGAGCGGGGGTCGAGCGGCACGTAGGCCGCGCCGGCGAGCAGCGTGCCGGTGATCGCGCATACGGCGTGGACCGATTTGCCGGTGAGTACCGCGACCCGGTCGCCCCGGCCGATGCCGGACGCGTGCAGCCGGGCGGCCACCGCCTGGGTGGCCTGCCAGAACGCCCGGTACGTGAGGGTGTCGGAACCCGCGACGACCGCCGGGCGGTCCGCATGCGCGCGGACGGCCTCCTCGATCGGCGCGGTGAGCGTCGTGGTGACGCCGACCGGCACGAAGGTCCTGCGGCCGAATCCGATCGCCGTCGCGATGTCGTCGGGAGCGGCCGGTGCCAGTTCCGCGACGGCGCCGTGCGGCTCGGTGAAACCGGTCAGCGTCTGGGAGACGGACCGCAGCAGGATCTCCAGGAACCATGCCTCGGCGCGCTCCGGGCCGGCTTCGGCAACGAGTTCACGGCTGCCGTCGGCGGCGGGCGCGGTCAGGGTCAGTTCAATGGTGTCCCGCTCGGGCGCCTGCTCGGCGGGGGTCTCGCCGACCCGGGCGGAGCGGACCAGAAGGACTCCGCCGAGGGCCGCCGTCACGTCGGCCGGGGTGGACGCCGAGCGCAGCGCGGCGTCCACGGCGCGGACCAGGTGCGCGACGGTGGGCAGCGCGGTCAGGCCGACGCCGCACAGCACCGGGCCGGCCGGTCCCGACACGGCCACCGCGGGCTCGTCGGTGTGTTCCGCCGAACCAACCACGACCGTGCTTGCCGCGGTGAGGGCGACCAGTTCCTCCAGGGGGCGTCCGCCGGACACCCTGGCGAGGCCGTCGGCCGCACCGGCGGTCAGCGGGAGCCTGGCATGGGCCCGCGCGGGCTGCGGGGCGCCCCGGCGTCGCGGGCGGATCGTGGTGGCGGGCACAGCAAAGTCAGATGTCACTGGCGCATTCCCTTGCTCTGGGATCGATCAAGACAACTGCCTGTCGACACGGCGGCGTTCGGCGCACGGCGCGCCGCCATGGGTCTCGTGACGCGTCCGCCGTGATCGGCTGTGGATGCCGCGCCGGGCGCGTGCGGGCGCCCCCCTCACCGGGACGGCACGCGGGTTCCTGCCTCGCGTCAGGCGCGCTTGGCATTCATGTTGGCCATGCCTTCCTTGCCATGCGCCTTCAGTGCCTTGAGGCGGTCCTGACGCAGGCGCGCGTCGCTGCGCGAGGCGATCCACTCGTTCTCGCGGAGCAGTTTGCGGTAGCTGTCCAGGCGTCGCTGGGGCAGCAGGCCGTCCTCGGTGGCCGCGATCACCGCGCAGCCGGGCTCGGCGACGTGCTCGCAGTCGCGGAACCGGCACTCCTCGGCGAGCGCCTCGATCTCCGAGAACGTCTGCTGCAGACCGTCGGTGGCGTCATACATGCCGACGCCGCGGATACCGGGGGTGTCGATGAGCACGCCGCCGCCGGGCAGCGGCATCAGCTCGCGGGTGGTCGTGGTATGGCGGCCCTTGCCATCGCGGCGGGTCTGCCGGGTCTCCATCGCGGACCGGCCGAGCAGCACGTTGGCGATGGTGGACTTGCCGGCGCCCGACTGGCCGACCAGGACGCTCGTCCCGGTCAGGAGTGCCGAGAGGATGTCCATCCCGTCGTCGGTGGTGGCGCTGACGACCAGCACGTCCACTCCGGGCGATGCCTGCTCGACCGTCTCGCGGACGGCTTCCGCGTTCTCCGCGAGGTCGGACTTGGTGAGGATCATCAGGGGCTGGGCGCCGCTCTCCCAGGCGAGGGCGAGGAACCGCTCGATCCTGCCGAGGTCCGGCTCGGTGTCGAGCGGCACGACGACGCCCACGGTGTCGACGTTGGAGGCGAGTACCTGGCCCTCAGAGCGTTGGGAGGCACTGGAGCGGACCATGGCCGTGCGCCGCGGCATCAGCGCCTGGACATAGGTGCCGGCTGCGCTGACCGAGACTGCCGCCCAGTCGCCCGTACAGGGCATTTTCATCGGGTCGGGGTCCGACACCGGACCGGTGTCGGCGTGCACCACGGTCACCTCGGAGTCGCCGTCGGCGATCATGACGTCGCAGCGGCCGCGGTCGACGCGGACGACCCGGCCCGGCACCCACGAGGCGTCCGCCACGGACGTGAAGTGGTCGTCGAGCTCAGGGGACCATCCGTAGGCCTCCAGCGGCCGCGGGTAGTTCACTTCGGCCGAAGAAGATGAGTGACGCAACGCGATGAGCCCTTCGGGAGGCGTTCTTGGCCGGGTGGACGCAAGTCGGGATTGCATCGGCGGCTGGACAAGGAGACGGAGGGGTGGGCTACTTTGCAGGGACGCCGCAATGGCGGTGGCGGCAAATGGCCGCCCCGGCCTTGTCCGACTCCGACGCACCAGACATGTAATGCCGTCGACGCTACGACAGGCCCGAGCGACCCGCAACACACTCAATGGTGAACGGCTTGAACTTCTCGTTAAAGAGGGCAAGTTCCCGCCATCGGAGATCATCCTCGGATAGAGTGTGCGCCATTCCCGTTGCACGCGCGTCGAGTTCCATCCAGCCGAGGGCAATCACCCACATCAGTGCGAACGTCCCGATCCCACCAACGACCACCGGGCGTCCCGTCCCACGATCCCGACTCAACTCCACTCCTGCGTAAACCGATATCAGGGGGATTTCTGTGAGCCCGGACGAGACCATCACCCATCTCATGGGCGCGATTGCCGTGATCCTGGCGGCCGCCCACGGGGCGGGCATGCTGGCACGTAAACTCGGACAACCCTCCATAATAGGCCAGTTGATAGTCGGAATTGCCCTGGGGCCGAGCCTGCTGTCCCAACTCCCGTCCTCCGTTGGCAACACCCTCTTCCCGGCCGAGATCGCACCGATGCTGACCGCCCTGGGCCAGTTGTCGCTCGTCCTCTTCCTCTACTTCGTCGGCTACGAGCTGGATCTGGGCCTGCTGCACGGCCGCTCCCGGTCCACGCTGTCCGTCGCGATGGCGGGCTTCCTGGTGCCGATGGTGGTGGGCGCGGGCGCCGCGATGCTCTTCCGCGGGACCCTGCACGAGCTCGGGCTCCCCGAGGACATGTCGGCGCGCTCGGTGGTCTTCCTCGCCGTCTCCCTGTCCATCACGGCCGTTCCGGTGCTGATCGTCGTGGTGCGGGAGAACGGCCTGGCCGGTACCGTGCCCGGCGTCGTCGCCGTGTCGTCCGCCGGTCTGATCGACGTGGTGGGCTGGTCGGTCCTGCTGGGCACCGTCATGGACGACAGCGACGGCCCGGGCATGTCGCTCTCGGTGCGTCTGGTCCTGCTCGCCGTGCTGGTCGTGGTGATGGTCTGGCCCGCGCGTCTGCTGCTGCGCCTGCTCATGCGCTCGCCCGGCGTGTCCTCGGCGGCCCGCCTCTCGGTACTGGTCGGGTTCGCGTTCGCCGCGGCCTGGGCGACCAGCGCCCTCGGACTGCACGTCATCTTCGGCGCGCTGCTCGCCGGGGTAGTGACGCCGCGGGAGCCGGACGGCACGCTCAGCCCGGACCTGGTGCGCTCGCTGGACGGCATCGGGTCCCTGCTGTTGCCGTTCTTCTTCGTGATCTCGGGCCGGAGCGTCTCCGTCGGATCCCTGGACGGCACCGCGATCGCCGTCCTCATGGCGGTCACGGTGCTCGCGGTCTTCGTCAAGGTGGTGCCCAGCGCGCTGGCGGCCCGGATGTCCAAGCTGGACAACCGGACGTCGATGACGATCGGGGTCCTGCTCAGCACCCGGGGCCTGACCGAGCTGATCGCTCTCAACGCGGGTTACGAGGCCGGTCTGTTGAGCGGTCCGCTCTACACCGTGCTGGTGCTGATGGCCATCACCACCACGCTCCTGACCCAGCCGTTGCTGGTCCTGGTGCAACGCGTCTGGAAGAAGGACGACACAGCCGGGAGCCAGGACGCCGGCGGCGCCCCGGGCGACGCCGAGATGACCGTGGGCGCCGGCCACAAGCCAGCCTGACCTGCGGGGCAGCACAACAGGGCGAAGGGGATGTCCGCCTCCGCCGTTCCTGCTGTGCGTCAGCCCTTCGCAGACGATGGAGTGCGGTACAGCGCCCGCATCTCCTCCTCCAGGGCCTTGACCTGGTCCAGGCGCGGGCGGCTCTTCGGCGCGAAGAGGCCGTCCTTCTCCCAGCGCTCCGGCTCGAGGCTCAGCACCGCGACGTTGAGCCAGCCGCGGGCCCTGACCTCCTCCAGACGCTCGGGCAGGGCGTCCTCCAGCGCGAGGTAGAAGATGACGTGGGCCAGTTCCTCGATGCGCTCCAGGCCCTCGCGCACGCTCGTGAGGACCGTGCCGTAGTCGGGCGTTGCGGCGCCAGGCAGGTTCTGCACGAAGAGCCGGGCGAGTGTCGGCACGTCGTCGAAGTAGTCGATGTAGTCGAACTCGAAGACACCGCGGTAGGTGCGGGCCCAGCTCTGGAAGAGGTTCATGATGTTGCCCTGGGTCGCGATCGCGTGCGCCCCGAGGGAGCTGAGCGTCGTACTCGCCGACTCGTCCAGGAAGGTCTTCCCGTAGAACTGCGGGTCGGAGAAGGACCATCCGACGTAGTAGTCCCAGATCGTCTTCAGCGACATGATCACGGCGTTGTCGTGGAAGACGTACGAGCCTTGGATGTTGTTGGTGAGCCCCTCGGCGAGCGAGAGGAACCAGCGGTTGGCGTAGCGCACGAAGCCCTCGTCGAAGGCGCCCTTCGCGTCGCGTCCGACCATCTCGGTCACGAAGCTGTTCGCGTAGCCGATCAGGTTGGAGCCGACCGAGTAGTACGGGTCGGCGAAGACTCCGGCGTCGCCGACGCACGCCCAGCGGGCCTGCGAGAACACCTGGTGCGAGGAGTGGCTGTAGTTCTTCAGCACACGGAAGTCCAGGACGGGCAGCTCACGGATGGCCGGGGCGAAGCCCGGGACCCGCTCGACCACGAAGTCGATGGCCTTCTCGATGCGGTTGAACTTCGTCACGGGGTGCAGGTCGTCGGAGACGACGATGCCCACGCTGGTGTGGTCGGGGGCCAGCGGGATCGCCCAGACCCAACCGCCCTTGAACATGAAGTGGTTGGTGGAGTGCCAGCGCGGCTCGGTGATCCGGTCGTGCCAGTCGGTGTGCTCGGCGCCGACCGCCTCGTCGGTGTCGAGGCGGCCCTCGAGGCGGAACCAGACCGAGTTGTGCGGCCTGGGATAGCGCTTGGTCAGGCCGAGCTTGCGCTGCAGCAGCCGGTGCCGCCCGGTCGCGTCGACCGCCCAGCGGCAGGTGACAGTGGTGGGCTCGCCCTCGCCGTCGGACTGGTAGGTGACCCGGTGCGGTGTGTCCTGCTCGCCGAGTTCGATGTCGAGGACCTTGACGCCCTGCTCCAGGACGGCTCCGGCGTCCTCGGCCACCACCCTGAGGTGCTCCTCCAGGGAGCCGCGGTTGAGCTGGTAGGACTTCGCGGGCAGGAACCGGTTGACGCCTAACTCCGTCTCCTGGTGCAGCCCTTCGCCGTCCCCGTAGAAGTACCGCAGGCCCAGCTTCTCCAGTTGGTGTTCGTCGAGGTAGTCGCGCAGGCCGATGACGGTGTCGAAGTAGTACGCGCCCACCTCGACGGACGACTCGCCGACCTTGAACGCCGACAGCGGGATCGGCGAGCGCTCGCGCTCGCACACGAGGACCGAGAGCGATGGGTGCGCGTCCTTGAGCTGCTTGGCCAGGCAGAGCCCGGCCAGTCCGCCGCCCGCGACGACCACGTCGTAGTCGACACCGGTGAACATGGATCCTGTACCGCGTTTTCCGCTCAACATGTACCCGCCTTGTCGCTGTGTCGGTTCTCGATGGTTCGGGCCAGACTCCGGATGGTCCGGTCCGTGTAGACAGCCGAGTTGTCCAGCTGGACGCCGAGCCGCTCCTCGACTCCGGCGACGAGGTCCATCACGCTGAGGGAGTCGCCGCCGAGGTCGAAGAAGTCGTCGTCGAGGCCGATGCCGTGGGGGGCGAAGAGCTTCTGCCAGATCTCCAGGACGACGGTTTCCACCCGCGTCGCGGGCTCGGAACCGGGGCCGGTGCGGCCGACGAACTCCCCGTAGCGGACGCCCAGCGCCACCTCGTCGACCTTGCCGTGAGCGGTGAGCGGCAGGTAGTCGACCGGGATGACCGCCGAAGGCACCATGTACCCGGGCAGATTGTCCTGGGCGAACGCCCGCAGCCGGTCGACGTCATGGGCCGCGGGACCCTCCACGAAGGCGATCAGGAGCGGTGTGCCGGCATCCGAGTCTCGGCGCAGGAGGTGGACGTGGCGGACCCCGTCCTCCTTCGAGAGGACCTGGACCACATGGCCCAGCTCCACGCGGCGGCCACGGATCTTGACCTGCCCGTCCCGCCGCTCGACGAACTGCAGGTCACCGCCCTCGAACTGCCGGACGATGTCCCCGGTGCGGTAGAGGCGCTTGCCCGCGGCCGGCTCCGTGGCCGGCGTGAAGAACCGTTCCGCGGTCAGCTCCGGGTTGCCCAGGTAGCCGCGGGCCAGGCCCACTCCAGCGAGATGGAGTTCGCCGATCCCGCCGGGTGCCACGGGAGCGCCGTCCTCGTCCAGGACGAATGCCTCAGTGTTGTCGATCGGCTTGCCGATGAGCACGCTCTTGTCGGTGGCCGCGAGGGCGTGCACGGTGGAGCAGACGGCGTTCTCCGCGGGGCCGTACTCGTTGAACAGAAGCACGTCCGGAAGCCGCAGGAAGTGTTCCTGGATCACCTTCGTCGTGAACCATTCTCCGGCGATCGTGACGCTGCGCAGGGATTTCAGCCGCTGCGCCGCCATCCCGCCCAGGAGGCGCCGGTACAGCGCGGGTGTGATCAGGAAGTGGGAGACACCACGGTGTTCCATCAGGCCGGTGAGGTACGACCGGTCGGTGATCCGGTCCCAGCGCGGCAGGAGCAGGCGTGCGCCGGACGTGAGGGCGCAGAAAGTGTCCGCGACGGCGCTGTCGAACGACGGCCGCGGCATCGCCAGGGTCACGTCGTCGTGGCCGAATCCGTAGTAGGCGTTGCGCCAGGTCAACGTGTTGACGATCGAACGGTGCTCGACGGCGATGCCCTTGGGGGCTCCGGTGGTGCCCGACGTGTACACCACGTACGCGAGGTCGGTGGGCGTGGCCACCGGCGCCGGGTCGGACTCCGGTGTGGCCAGACCCGGGCCCATGACGTCGAGCACGAACAGTTCGCCGCCGAAGAACACCGCGCCCGCGGCCGTAGATGACTCGATCACCATGGCTGCGGGTGCCACGTCCTCAATGATCCGCTGGGTCACACCGGGCGGATTGTCGGGGTCCAGGGGGACATAGGCGCCCCCGGCCTTGAGGGCGGCGAGCATGGCGACAATCATGTCCGGCGGGCGCCTGACCAGGATTGCAACCCGGTCGTCGGGGCGTATTCCGCAGTTGTCGCGCAGGTGGTGGGCCAGTTTGTTGGCCTTGCGATTGAGTTCGCCGTAGGCCAATAACTCGTCTTCGAATTCCAGGGCGACACTTTCAGGGGCCGCTCGTACGCGTTCCTCGAAAAGGGAAGTCAGGGTCTTCGGGTCGTCTCGGTTCGTCGACAAACATCCCCCTGCAGAATTAACTTGAATCCTCAGTTCGAGTAGCCTAGCCGCCGCCGATCGGGTGATCAAGGGGGCCAATTAGCGCTTCTGTAGCCGCCGCGGCGAACTAGGCCGGTTTGTCATTTCGGGGCCGGACGTATGCCGAAACACCCGGCCACGAAAGACCGGTTCGGCGGTCGTGCGGCCTAACGTTCCAGGGATCGGAGGAGTGCGCCGGTCGTTTCGGCCCGTGCCGTCTGCGGAAAGAAGTGGCCCCCCGGCACGGACACGACCTCGAACGGCCCCGCGCACAGCGCCCGCCAGCTCGCCGCCTCGTCGGCTGTCACCACCGGGTCCTCGTCGCCGTACATCACCGTGACCGCGGTGGTGACGTGCGAGCGCGCGGACGGCGGACGGTAGGCCGCCTGCGCGGTGAAGTCCGCGCGCAGCACCGGGAAGAGCCACTCGCGAAAACCGGGCCGGCTCAGGCCCGCGGTGCTCGCGCCGAGCCGCTTCCAGAGCAGTTCGATCTCGTGGTCGTCGCCGGGCGGCTCCAGGGCCGTCACCCCCGGCGCGACCGCCGCGAGGACGACGAGGTGCAGCGGCGGTCGCCCGGACAGTGTCAGACGGTGCGTCAGTTCGTAGGCCAGGGCGGCCCCGAAGCTGTGTCCGACCAGGACCAGCGGGTCCGGGAGCGCGAGGACACCCGGCAGTACGTCGGCGATCAGCTCGTCCACGGATGACAGCGGCGCCTCTCCGCCGCGCTCCTCACGGCCGGGGCCCACGTGGCCGTAGAGGGCGAGGTGTTCGGGCAGCAGGCGCCGCCAGGGCGCGAAGCCGGTCGCTCCCCCGCCCGCGCACGGGAAGCAGACCAGCGTGGCACGGTCGGCATCGGCCGTGCCCGGATCCGGAGTCGACGTCGGAGGCGGGGCCGGCGGACCGACCGGAGGCGAAGGCGGCGGACCGAAGCGGCGCAGCGGCGCGCCGCCCTGCCCGGCGTTGCTCTGCATGTACGCACCACCCAAAAGGTTCTACGACGGGCACAGCGAGACGGGGTACCGCTCGGCGCCTACTGGTCCGTCGGGGCGACCGTGGGCCAGGTGCGCTCGGCCCGGTCACGCAGGAGCTCGGAGGTGACGCCGCGTTCGGCAGTGAGCCCGCTGAGGACTGCGGCCTGCTGGACCGGCTCGGCGTCCGCCTCGTACTCGGAGCCGGTGAGGTGCTTGAGCCAAGGTTCCAGGCCCATGGCGTAGGCGTAGACGTGGCGAGCGTTGAGCTGCCGGGCGAGCTGGTCGGCCTGCGCGGCGTCGCTGCCCTTGAGCCGGCGGCCCTTGTTGTGCTCGCGGGAGAGCTTCCCCTCCAGCAGCGGCCCGTACAGCCAGCCCAGGGGTGCTCCGACGCACTCAAGGCCGATGAAGAGGGCGTCGAGCGGTGTCTCGGTCAGCCCGGGGACGTTGTCGTAGAGGGCGGGTTCGAGCGGTGTGATGTCGGTCGCGAAGAGGAACCTGCGGCCGCCCGCCCGGACGAGCGGGACCATCTTGGTGCGGATGTCGAGGTCGGCGTGTTCGCCGACGAAGGGGAGGGCGGTCACCTCGACTTCGCCCGCTGCGCGGGTGTCCATCTCGGCGAGCTCCTGGACGTTCGGGAAGCCGAGCGCTTCGAGCATGGTCTTGAGGCTGGGATCCGCGAGCGAGCCGCCGGAGGCGCGCGGGACGAGGATCGTGCCGATGCGGGTGCGCAGTTGGAGCAGCGTCTCCAGCGAGAAGTGGTCCGAGTGGAAGTGGCTGATGACAACGGTGTCGATGCGCTGCGGAAGGTCCTCGATCGTGAAGTGCTCGTGCCCGTCCTCGGTGTACCCGATGAGCGGGTCCAGGAGCACGGAGGTGCTGCCCGTCTCGATGAGCACGGAGGCGTGGTTGAGGTAGCGCACCCGGACGTCTCCGGCCGGGGGCGGGGTGTGGGCCGGCGGCGGGGTCGCGTGGAACAGGGCGGTGAAGGCGGGGAGATCGGCGTCGTCGATGCCGAGGCGCTCCGCCAGGTCCGGGACGTCGACGGGGGCGAGGCGCGCCGCGAACAGCTCGTCCCACAGCGGGGAGTCGAACGGTACGTCGATGTCCAAGCGGTCGGCGCTGGGCAGCACGGGGCTGCTGTACACGAACGGCTGGGGTTTCGGCGCGGCGATCAGGGACACGCACTGCCCGTGCCGCTCGAAGGCCGGCGACGAGTACATCAGCGACTCGAAGAACCGGAAGGTCGGCCGGTGGGCAGTGTCGTAGACGAGCTCGACGCGGCCGCGGAGCGATGCCGGGACCTGGGGGTAGAGGGGCTCCATCGCTCCTCCGAGCGCCTTCTCCCGCAGCAGGGACCGGAGTTGGTCGATGTCGTCGGCGAGCTGGAGCTTGGCCCGGCCGTCCTTAGCCATGGTTTCGCGGGCGGCCTGGACCTCGTCCTGGCCGGCGCCCTGAGGGTCGAGGAACGGGGCGCCGTAGCGGTGAGGGTCCGCGGTGACCGAGTCATGGATGTGCGGGGCCTTCAAGTAGCTGTCCACGATGGGCAGAAGACGGTCCCGCAGATTGAGCGCACCGGTGTGGGGAGCCAGGAGATAGGGCCACGCGTACCAGCGGTGCAGCAGGGGCTGGGCGACCACGGACGGGCGGAGGTAGAGCTTCTGGTGTGCCGGCACGTTGCTTCCCTCACTGTCGATGATGTCGGTGGGTGGGGATGGTTCGCGGCATGGGCGTGCGTGCGCGCGCCTGTCGTCGAGGAGGGGGGCAAGGCTCGGGGTGCCCGTCCTGGCCCCGGTTGAGACGGTCGTGTCACCAGGGGTCGAAACGGTGGTGTCACCCGGTTCGAAGGAGACGGGTCACCGAGTCAGTGGCGGTGGGGTGCCCTGTATGCGGTTGGGTCAGCCTTCTGCTTCGCAGCTCCGTTCATGTCTATCACAGTGCCCAGTTTCATCAATCCGGCACTTTTGGCGCCCAGTTGGGAATCGATCACGCGCTGATGCATCTCTAACTACGATCCCCCGAGTGATCCAAAGTGAACGCATAGTGACATGGATTACATGGGGCGGGGCCGCGCGCTCGTGCTTGACTGGGCCACTTCGGCCGCCTCACCTACAGGTACGGCCCCGCAAGCCGTCCGTCGCCCGCCGTGCGGCGCGGCCTGACACGGGCCCGTGAGCTGACGGTGTCGACGACGGCGTCCTTGATGATCATGTGACTGTCGGCCTGGTTTTTGCCCGTTGGTCTTGTCGTGGGGAAGAGGGAGTCACGGCTGTGGATCGTCTCGGACGAACTCTGGTCGCTCATCGAGCCGTTGTTGTCCAAGCCAGGTCCGAAACGAGTCGAGGGCAGACCGCGGGTCCCGGACCGGCAGGCGCTGTGCGGGATCCTGTTCCTGCTGCACACCGGCATCCAGTGGGAGTACCTGACCCAAGGGCTGGGCTTCGGATCCGGATTGGGTGCGGCTCTTCTGTAGGGAGGGGGTGAGCTGGGAGTTCGGCGCTGGAGCTGCGGTCTTGGGAATGCTGCTTCTACGGTGTGGCCACGACCTTGGGGGCGGCGATGGGTTCATTGTTCGAGGAACTGGACGCGCGGGAGGCCGCATCCCGTGCACGGATCGAGGAACTGCGGTGTCAGGTCGTCGAGTTGACGCAGGCGATCGAGTACGAGGAAGCGACGCTGTCGCGTCTTGTGATCACTCGGGAGACGGTCACGGAGATCTTCGGCCCGGCCCCGGTCGAAGGCGCTGATGCGGGAGAATCGTCGGCTCAGGTCGGGCAGGAGTCCGGGGCCGCCGCCGGCTCGCCGATCGGGGTGCTGACGGTGCGGCCGTGGCAGGCGGGCATCAAAAGTGCGACCAATCGATGCGCCCGGAAGAAGAGCCTCTGCTCTGGCAGCTGGCCCCTTTGCCCGCGCGACGATCTCTTTGAGGAGTTAACCGGAGAGCTCGGCTCCCTGGGGGCGGGCCGGCTCACCCACGACGAGTTGGAAGACCTGCTCACCGAGCGCGACAGACAGCTGATGCGGCGGTTGCTGCAGGACCACCTCGACCTGCGTGCCCTGTGGGAGGAAGCCGATCATGCCGCCGCTGCGGTGGCGGCCGGGCGGTCGCGCGTCGAACGGGGCCACGGGCGGGCCCTGGCCACGGTGGTGGGCCCGGTCACCGTGCGCCGCCTGGCCTTCAGGGCTCGGGGAAGCCGAACATCTACCCGGCCGATGACGCCCTGGCGCTCCCGCTCACCCGGCACAGCCTCGGCCTTCGCCGCCTGGCGGTTCTCGAGGCGGCTCGCGGCTCCTACGACGACGCGCACCGGGCCATAGAGCGCGGTGCGGGCAGGTGGCCGGCAAGCGGCAGCTGAAGGAACTGGTCAGGGCCGCCGCGGTGGACGTGGCCGCCTTCTCTACGGCGCGCACCCGGGTGCCGTCCACGAGTGAGGTGCTGCTGGTGCTCTCCGCCGACGCCAAAGGCATCGTGATGAGACCGGACGCGCTGCGGCCGGACACCGCGAAAACGGCGGCGGGCAAGAAGCGCGGACGGGGCGTCTTCCGCACTCGCCTCGCGTCCGAGGAGAAGAACTGCCGCAAGCGGATGGCCGCGCTGGCCTGCTCCTACGACGTCGGCCCACTGGGCGAAAGCGCGGGCCTTGCGCTCGTGCAGTGTGGCGAGAAGCAAGAGGTCAGGTTCCGTGCGCTGCTGATAAGCACGAAACGCATCCCCGAGCTCGACGAGATCTCCGCGCAGCGCATCAGGCCGCAGGGTGTGGGGGACGATCCGCTGCGCGATCTTTCCCCCTTGCCTGGTCCCTGGGGGGCGCCGCGCCAGGAGAGACGGCGCGAGCCCGAAGCACCACAGTCGGCTCGGCGGCCGGAGCGGAGGCCTCTGCGGCGGGGAAACGATCGGAGAACACCGTGGCTGCAGCGTCGTGTGCCGACGCTCGTCGTGCTGCCACCGGGGGCACGGTAGGGCTCTCAGGATCGGGGGTACCCACCCGATCTCCGACGACCACCATGCAGCAACGGGCCCGTTAAGGCTCAGGCATTCCAATCGGCCCTCTGGAGGCCTTCCTTGCGGATCCAGTTGGTCGACTGACGCACGACGGTGAAGAGCCGGGCCGCCCACATTCATTGACGGACACTCCTACCGCGGCGAGTCGCGACAAGCTCGCAGATCAGGGTGGCCAGCGACATCGGGGGGGGACAACCGGGGAGGTCCCGGAGGTGAGGGCGACGACGCCCCCCGGCAATCAGTGACAGGAATGTGAGACACGATCCCCACAAGGAGCAAAAAAGCGCCTCTGAGCTGGGCATTTACCTTGATCACTAGAATCCGTCCCCATCATAACGTCACGTACGTCCTGTACATTCTTTACAGACGCCGAAGGAGGGGTACCGATGACCCGACCGTCCGCCCGCCACGTCCTGCCCGAGTTCACCGAACGCACCAGCTCCGGGTACCGGACGATGGACCCGTACTCGAAGCTCCTGGAGGGGCGGATCGTCTTCCTGGGGACGCCGATCGACGACATCTCGGCGAACGACGTGATGGCCCAGTTGATGTACCTCGAACACCAGGACCCGGACCGGGACATCTCGCTGTACATCAACTCCCCCGGCGGCTCGTTCACCGCGATGTCGGCGATCTACGACACGTTGCAGTACGTCACGTGCGACGTGGAGACGTTCTGCCTGGGCCAGGCCGGCTCGTCGGCCGCGGTGCTGCTCGCCGCGGGCACGCCGGGCAAGCGCTCCGCGCTGCCGGGCGCGCGGATGGTGATCCACCAGCCCGCGATCATCGAGCCGGTCCAGGGGCAGGCCAGCGATCTGGCCATCCAGGCGGACGAGTTGACGCGGGTACGCAGCCGCATGGAGGAGCTGCTCGTCCGGCACACCGGGCGGACCGCGGAGCAGGTGCACGCGGACATCGAGCGGGACAAGATCCTCACCGCCCAGGAAGCCGTGGAGTACGGGCTGGTGGACCGGCTCGTCCCGAGCCGCAAGGCCTCGCGTCCGGCACCCGGCGCGAGGTGAGCCGCGATGCTGCCCGATCTGCCTCCGCTGCCCGCCCTCACCCGCGCCGAGGGTGAGGTGATCGACCGTTACCTCGACGTGGTCGACCTGCTCGGCCGGATCAATCCGGCACAGCACGGGGACACGTACCAAGGACTGCGTGCCGCGCAGGCACTGGTCGGCAAGGCGGCCGCCCTGCGGGACGCGCTGGAGCTGATGCACCGTCGGGGCGAGACCGAACTGCACGCCGACACGCTGGCGCGTGCGTTGCGCGTGCTGGACGGGGAGCGTCGCACGGCCCGCGTCACCGTGCCGCCGCGCTCCGACAGTTGACGCTCTCCCAGCCGGTCCGGACGCGGCGCGAACCGCCGAGCGTCCGGGCCGGAGCCGAAACGGACCAAACGGGGTACCGCTGTTCGGACTAGACACAGCTGCTTTTATCGTCCCGTTCCGGTTGCGCAACGCGCGTAGCCGGGGAACGAAATAGGACGTTCCGATGCTGGTCCGGGCCCCCTTGGGCCCCTCGACAGTTCATCGAACAGGAGGGTGTCCACCCGAACGGGTGAGTGGTGAGTAACAACACAAACCCCCGGTTCCATTGGGTTTTTCGGACATCCGTGAGCCAAGATCCCTGACTGACGACAAGACCCCGCCACAGCGGCGGGGCGATCCGGGCGGGCGCCGAGTCCTGCCGCCGCTCGGATGACCGGTCGACAGGAGTGGATCGGCAGGAGTGGAGGACCCAAGCACGACGGGTCGCCGGAACGGCCGTCTCCGTACAGGAGGCGCCGGGTCGAGCAGCCCTTGGGGTGAAGCCGCGTCAGCGGCCGGGCAACTTTGTCAGCCCGAATCCGACAGGTCATCCTTCACAGGCGGCTGACGAAGGGTTGCGCATGACTGCGCTCAATCGTGTCCCGTCGCTCATGGTCCGGGCCGGTACGGCCTCGGCCTTCGCCATCGCCGCCGTCGGCGGTTCGATCGTGGTCCCGGGGGTCGCCTCCGACGCCGCGGCCGCCACACCGGCGACGAAGGCACTTCAGGTCGCGGCCTCCAAGAAGGGCTCCCCGTACAAGTACGGGGCGACCGGGCCGAAGAGGTTCGACTGCTCCGGGCTGACGATGTACTCGTTCAAGAAGGCCGGCAAGAAACTGCCCCGCACGGCCGCCCAGCAGTACAACAAGACGCGCCACATCTCCTCCAAGAGCCGCAAGGCGGGAGACCTGGTCTTCTTCCACTCGGGCTCGAACGTGTACCACGTCGGCATCTACGCCGGGAAGGGCAAGCTCTGGCACTCCCCGAAGACCGGGGACGTCGTCAAGCTGCAGAAGATCTGGACGAAGAGCGTCTGGTACGGCCGGGTCAAGTGACCTTCCGCGCGGGGCGACGGCGAGCTGACCCGCCGTCGCCCCGCGCGTCCGTCCCGCGACAGGGGTCCGCTACGGCTCCTGTTGTCCCGCCGCCGATACCGGCGCGGCCGGAACGGACCACGGCAGTTCGATGGAGACCGTCTTGCCGCCCTCTCGGGTGGGTCTGACTCTCAGTTTGCCGCCGCACTCGGCGGCCAGCCAACGGATGATCACCATGCCCCGGCCGTTGTCCTGCTGGACGGCGGCCGGCAGTCGTTTGGGGAATCGCGGGTGGCTGTCGGTGACACCGATGCGCAGGTGTTCGTCTCGGTCGAGCTCGAGGTCCACCGTGAAGGTGGGTGACTGTCCGAAGGTGTGCTGTACGGCGTTGGTGGTGAGTTCGGAGACGATCAGCCGGATGCTGTCGGCGATGTCGGTGTCCGCCGCGAGTCCCCACTCCGCCAGGGTGCTGAGCACATAGGTGCGGGCCGCGGAGACCGAGGCGGGAACGCTCGGCAGAGTGATGGATGCTTCCAGATGGTCTGCCATGGCGACGTCGTCCCTTTCCCAGGGGCCCGCAGTCCGACACGGAGCGGATGGTTCGAGTACGGTCCCGGACTGGTGCTTCGTCGCCAGACTGCCATTACCGCGGCGGTCACGGGAGGCGATCGGCCAAGTAATGCATATATCTGTCGCTCGAAGCGGTGAACTCTATGACGACAGAGCATATTTGGGTGCCTCGGTCGGAGTAAGGAGTAACCCATGCAGCACGGTCCTGCGGTGCGCCGCCGGAAACTGGGGGCGGAACTGCGTTCCCTGCGCGGCGGTACCGGGCTCACGAGTGGTGAGGCGGCCCGGTTGGTGGGCTGGCACCAGTCGAAGGTGAGCCGGATCGAGACCGGCGCCAGTGGGGTGAAACCGGCCGACGTGCGATTACTGCTGGACGCCTACGGGGTGCGGGACGCCCAACTACGGGAGTTGCTGCTGGTGTTGGCGGGGTCCGACGACAGCGCGGGGCGGCATCACTGGTGGCACGCGTACCGCGGGGTGCTGCCGCCCACCTACCGGGACTTCATCAGCCTGGAGTCGCAGGCGAGCGCGATGCGCACGCTGGAGACCTCGGTGGTGCCGGGTCTGTTGCAGACGGCGGAGTACGCCCGGGCGGTGACCAGGGCGGCGGTCGACGGGCTGGACGAGGAGCGGGTGGACGCCCTGGTGGAGGTGCGGTTGGCCAGGCAGGACGTGCTGCGATCGCAACCGCCGCTGGAGCTGGACGCCGTGCTGGACGAGGCGGTGCTACGGCGCGAGGTGGGCGGCCCCGAGGTGATGGAGCGGCAGCTGGAGCGCCTCCTGGAGGCGGCGCGACTGCCCCAAGTGCGGTTGCAGGTCCTTCCGTTCGCGGCCGGAGCTCACATCGGTGTCACCGGGCCTTTCGTTATCTTCTCATTTTCGAGCACATCTGATCTGGATGTGGCTGTTCTCGACCACTTGACGAGTAGCCTCTATCTCGAGGGGAAAGAAGACCTTCAGGCCTACACCGAGGCCTTCAACGCCCTTCAGTTCCACGCCCTTTCGCCCGAGGACTCGTTGGATTACATCGCCGCGATAGGTGACGGCGCGTAAGGAGGCACCATGACCGCACTGCCTCGGCACGTACCTTCCACTACCGATCTGCCCGACGTGCGGTGGCTGCGCAGCAGCTACAGCACCGGAGCGAACAACTGCGTCGAGACGGCCCGGCCGCAGACCGGCCGCTGGGCCGGTCTGCTCGCCGTACGCGATTCCAAGGACCCGGCCGGACCCGCGCTGCTCTTCTCCCCCGGGAGCTGGGCGGGATTCACGGCCGCGATCCAGTCCTGATCAGACCGCCCCGTCCATCGGGGCGCGGCGCACGGCCGTGTCACGCCGACTCATGGTCGTGTCTCGTCGATCACCCGTACAGCGCGTTCTATCTGCCCCGCGGAGAGGTCCGCGCGGGCGGTCAGTCTCAGCCGTGAGATGCCGTCGGGCACGGAAGGAGGTCGGAAGCAGCCCACGGCCAGCCCGGCGGTACGGCAGTCGGCCGCCCAGCCGACCGCCGTCTCCGGGGACGGCGCGCGCACCGAGACCACCGCGGCGTCCGGGCGTACCGCCTCAAGCCCCGCGGCGGTCAGGCGTGCGTGCAGTTCACCCGCGACCTCGCGTGCCCGCGCCGCCCGGTGCGCCTCCCGGCGCAGCAGCCGCAGCGCCGCCAGGGCCGCGCCGGTCGCCGCGGGGGCGAGGCCGGTGTCGAAGATGAACGTCCGGGCCGCGTTGACCAGGTGGTCGATCACTCGGGCGGGGCCGAGCACGGCGCCGCCCTGGCTGCCGAGCGACTTGGACAGCGTGACCGTCACGACGACGTCGTCGGCGCCCGCGAGACCGGCCGCGTGCGGGGCGCCGCGGCCGCCGTCGCCCAGGACGCCGAGTCCATGGGCGTCGTCGACCACCAGCCCCGCGCCGCGCTCCCGGCACGCCGCGGCCAGGGCGGCCAGCGGGGCCGCGTCGCCGTCCACCGAGAAGACCGTGTCGGACACCACCACCGCGGGGCCCTCGTGCGTGCGCAGGGCCTTGCCCACGGCGTCCGGGTCCGCGTGCCCGACGACCTGGGTGGTACCCCGGGCCAGCCGGCAACCGTCGATCAACGAGGCGTGGTTGCCCGCGTCGGAGACGATCAGCGAGCCGTGCGGGGCCAGCGCGGTGACCGCGGCCAGGTTCGCGGCGTAGCCCGACGAGAAGACGAGGGCTGCCTCGAAGCCGCAGTGGTCGGCCAGCTCGCGTTCCAGTTCGGCGTGGAGCGCGGTGGTCCCGGTGACCAGCCGGGAGCCGGTCGCGCCGCCGCCCCAGGTCCGGGCGGCCCGGGCCGCGCCCTCGGTGACCTCCGGATGACGGGCCAGGCCCAGGTAGTCGTTGCTCGCGAGGTCGAGGACCGGCGAGTCGGCGGGGCGGGGCCGCAGCGTCCGTACGAGCCCGGCGCGGCGGCGCCGGTCCGCCTCCTCGTCGATCCAGCCGAACGCCATCGGTCCTCCAGGGCTTTTGGCTTGTGTAGGCAGTGCGGTGCAGGGCAGTGCTGGGCAGGCCAGTGCACAGACCGTATTTGTAGGCAGTGCACAGACACTAGCGGGACAACCGGGCACCCCCTATGTGGCGATACCCACACCGCCGAGCGCCTTCGTTGTGCGAACTCTCCTTGGCCCCGGACGGCTCCTTAGGACAGGATCGGCTTTCATGGACCTGCTGAACACGCTGGTGGAAAAGGGGCTGCGGCGCGAGGTGCCGAGCCGCGAGGAGGCACTCGCCGTCCTCGCCACTTCCGACGACGACCTGCTCGATGTGGTGGCCGCGGCCGGCAAGGTACGCCGGCACTGGTTCGGCCGACGGGTGAAACTCAACTACCTCGTCAACCTGAAGTCGGGCCTGTGCCCGGAGGACTGCTCCTACTGTTCCCAGCGGCTCGGCTCCACCGCCGGCATCCTCAAGTACACCTGGCTCAAGCCCGATCAGGCCTCCGAGGCGGCCGCGGCCGGGTTGGCGGGAGGCGCCAAACGGGTGTGCCTGGTGGCGTCCGGCCGCGGGCCCACCGACCGGGACGTGGAGCGGGTCGCGGGCACCATCAGGACCATCAAGGAACAGAACGAGGGCGTCGAGGTGTGCGCCTGTCTCGGGCTGCTCTCCGACGGTCAGGCGGAGCGGCTGCGTGAGGCGGGCGCCGACGCCTACAACCACAACCTGAACACGTCCGAGGCGACGTACGGGGACATCACGACCACCCACACCTATGCCGATCGGGTGGACACGGTCACCAAGGCGCACGCGGCCGGCCTGTCGGCCTGCTCGGGTCTGATCGCCGGTATGGGCGAGTCGGACGAGGACCTGGTGGACGTGGTGTTCTCGCTGCGCGAGCTGGACCCGGACTCGGTTCCGGTCAACTTCCTGATCCCGGTCGAGGGCACCCCGCTGGCCAAGGAGTGGAACCTCTCCCCGCAGCGCTGCCTCAGGATCCTGGCCATGGTCCGGTTCGTCTGCCCGGACGTCGAGGTCCGCATCGCCGGCGGCCGCGAGGTCCATCTGCGCACCATGCAGCCGCTCGCTCTCAACCTGGCCAACTCGATCTTCCTCGGCGACTACCTCACCACCGAGGGTCAGGCGGGCAAGGCCGACCTGGAGATGATCGCGGACGCCGGCTTCGAGGTGGAGGGCGCCGACCAGGTCACCCTCCCCGAGCACCGGGTGACGGCCCGGGGCGGCTGCGGGTCGCACGACACCGACGGCGCCGGGTGCGGGTCCCACGAGGAGGCGGGCTGCGGCTCGCACGGAGGCGGCGGAGTGTGCGGTACCGCCCCCGCGGCCACCTCGGGCGAGCCCCGGACGGATCTGGTCGCCGTACGCCGTCGTGGTGCCGGAACGGACCTCGCGCCCAATGCCTGACCTGCCGGTGGCCGGGCTGACCGTGCCGGAGCTGCTGGAGCTGGACCGGCGACACGTCTGGCATCCGTACGGCCCCATGCCCGGGCGGCAGGAACCGCTCGTCGTGGAGTCGGCGAGCGGGGTGCGACTGCGCATCCGGGCGGCCGACGGAGCGGATGCCGAGGTCGTCGACGGGATGTCGTCCTGGTGGTCGGCGATCCACGGCTACAACCACCCTGTGCTGAACGAGGCCGCGCGTGCGCAGCTCGGGCGGATGAGCCATGTGATGTTCGGCGGGCTCACCCACGAGCCCGCCGTACGACTGGCCAAGCTCCTTGTCGACATGTCGCCCGACGGTCTGGAGCATGTCTTCCTCGCCGACTCCGGTTCGGTGTCGGTCGAGGTCGCGGTCAAGATGTGCCTGCAGTACTGGCGCTCGCTCGGCCGCCCCGCGAAGCGACGGCTGTTGACCTGGCGCGGTGGCTACCACGGCGACACCTGGCAGCCGATGTCGGTGTGCGATCCCGAGGGCGGGATGCACGAGCTGTGGAGCGGGGTGCTGCCCCGGCAGGTCTTCGTGGACGCGCCGCCCGCCGCATACGAGGAGTCGTACGCCGAGCTGCTGCGCTCCACGATCGCGCGTCACGCCGACGAGCTGGCCGCGGTGATCGTCGAGCCGGTGGTGCAGGGCGCCGGGGGGATGCGGTTCCACTCCCCCGCGTATCTGCGGGTGCTGCGCGAGTCGTGCGACGCGCACGACGTACTGCTGGTGTTCGACGAGATCGCGACCGGGTTCGGGCGCACGGGCGCGCTGTTCGCGGCGGAGCACGCGGCGGTCACTCCGGATGTGATGTGCGTGGGCAAGGCGCTGACCGGCGGCTATCTGACGCTGGCGGCGACGCTGTGCACCGCGCGGGTGGCCGAGGGCATCTCGCGCGGCGAGGTCCCGGTGCTCGCCCACGGCCCCACCTTCATGGGCAACCCGCTGGCGGCCTCCGTCGCCTGCGCCTCCATCGAGCTCCTGCTGGGCCAGGACTGGCTGTCGGAGGTCAAACGGATCGAGGCGGGGCTGCGGGACCAGCTGGCCGCGGCGTCCGAGCTGCCGGGGGTGAAGGACGTCCGGGTCCTCGGCGCGATCGGTGTCGTCCAGCTCGACCACGCCGTCGACATGGCGGCGGCCACGGCGGCCGCCGTGCGTGAGGGCGTGTGGCTGCGCCCGTTCCGCGACCTCGTCTACACGATGCCGCCGTACGTCACGGGCGACGCGGACCTGGCTCGGATCGCTCGGGCGGTGTGCGCGGCGGCGCGAGAGGGGTGAACGGGGTTGCGTGGCGTGGGGGCCTGGTGTGGTGCGGGTGGCGTGGGCGCGTTGAGCCGCGGACGTGGGATGGGTGCGTTGAACGGCACGGGTGAGTGGGAGTGATGGCATGCCGGTCCTGGTGATCACGGGCACGGGTACGGAGATCGGCAAGACGGTCACGACCGCCGCCGTCGCCGCGGCGGGTCTCGCGGCCGGGCGGTCGGTGGCCGTGCTGAAGGCCGCGCAGACGGGCCTACGGCCGGGCGAACCGGGAGACGCCGAGGAGGTGACCCGGCTCGCGGGTACCGTCACGTCGGCCGAACTCGCCCGGTATCCCGACCCGTTGGCGCCCGCGACGGCGGCCCGCCGGGCCGGGCGGGCTCCGGTGCGCCCGCAGGACATCGCCGAGGCCGCCGCCAAGCTG
This sequence comes from Streptomyces sp. NPDC005263, assembly GCF_042872365.1. Lineage (NCBI taxonomy): Bacteria > Bacillati > Actinomycetota > Actinomycetes > Kitasatosporales > Streptomycetaceae > Streptomyces > Streptomyces sp. NPDC005263. The sequence goes on from NZ_JBIAKJ010000009.1 coordinate 280,585, forward strand.
GCCACCGAGCACGATCTGGTGCTGGTCGAGGGGGCGGGCGGGCTGCTCGTCCGGTTCGACGCGGCGGGCGGGACGCTGGCCGACGCGGCCGAGCTGCTGGCGGCGCCGGTGCTGGTGGTGGTGTCGGCGGGCCTGGGCACGCTGAACACCTCGGAACTGACGGCACGTGAGCTCCGGGGGCGCGGCCTCGAGCTGGCCGGACTCGTGATCGGCAGCTGGCCCGAGGTGCCTGATCTGGCCGCGCGCTGCAATCTGGCGGACCTGCCGGAGGTGTCCGGCGCACCCCTGCTCGGCGCCCTGCCCGCCGGGGCCGGCGGCCTCACCCCCGCCGACTTCCGCGCGGCGGCGCCGGGGTGGCTGGCGCCGCGGCTGGACGGCACCTGGGACGCGGAGGCGTTTGGGGGGCGTGAGGCTCCGTAGGTCCTGTCTGACCGTTCCCGTCGTCGCCCGAAGGGTGGCCGCGCGGCGTCAGGTGCGTGCGTGGAGGGCAGCCCTCGGTGGCCCGTCCGGGCGATCGGCGGTCGCTCCGGGTGGCGCGGGGGTGCGGCGGGCCCGTCCGGGGGAGAATCGTGGTGAGGCCCGCTCGCGAGGGAGGTCGCCATGCCGCCACAGCTTCGGCCCACCGGCTCCGGCAAGGTGTCCCCGGATCCCGTCCACCACCCGCTGTTCGCCCGGTACTACGCCCGGGCCAGTGTGAGCGCCGAGACCAGGATGGGCATGGGCCGGATCCGCGCGCGGATGCTCGCCGGGCTGTCGGGGCGGGTGATCGAGATCGGCGCGGGCAACGGCCTGAACTTCGCGCACTATCCGCGCGCCGTCTCGGAGGTCGTGGCGATCGAACCGGAGCGCCTGCTGCGACGGTTGGCGGTGGAGTCCGCCCGGCGCTGCGAGATGCCCGTCGACGTGGTGCCGGGCACGGCGGAGGCGCTGCCGGTCAAGAGCGAGGCCTTCGACGCGGTGGTGATCTCGCTGGTGCTGTGCAGTGTCCGGGATCTGCCACGTGCCCTCGCGGAGACGCGCCGGGTGCTGCGACCCGGTGGCGAGGTGCGGTTCTTCGAGCACGGCAGGGGCGGCGGGCCGGCCATGCGGTTCACCCAGCGGGCGCTCGACCGCACGGTGTGGCCGGCGCTGAGCGGCGGCTGTCATCTGGCCCGCGACCCGGTCGCCGCGCTGCGCGACGCCGGGTTCGAACTCGGCCCCTACCGGCGGATGTCGATGCCGGAGAACGGTCCGAGGCTGCCCGTGTCGTACTGCGTGCTGGGCACCGCGTGGCGTCCGGCGACCGAGGCGCCCGCCGACGGGCGGTGATCAGCGGGTCCACCGGCGCAGTTCGTCCGCGATCTCGTGGACCGAGGCCTCCCCGCCCTTGACCAGCCGGGCGAGGTCGCGGACCCGCTCGGGTGAGGTCGTGACCTTGAGTCCGCCGGCCACCAGGTAGGCGTAGGCGACCGCGACCGCGAAGAGGGCGTTGGAGCGCTCCAACGCGGGGACGTGAATGAGGAGTTGGAGCAGCGCGGCGGCACGCGCGTGCGGGCTGTCGTAGACCGGGACCTCGAAGATCTCGGCCTCGTGGCGCGCCACGGCGGCGACGAGGGCGCCCCAGTCGGTGACCTGGGGGTCCCCCGGCGTCTTCTGCTCGGCGAGCATCAGGAGCCAGGCGAGGTCGATGCTCAGATCGCTCAACGGCCCTCGCGCTCCGAGCCGAACTCCTCGGCGAAGACGGACTCGTACTGCTTCATGAAGTCGGCGGCGGCTTCCACGAAGGTGTGGCCCACCTCGCCGGTGTCCTGTTTGACCAGTTCCTCGATGTAGCGGTTGACGCTCAGGCCACGGGCCAGGGCACGCTCACGGGCCGCGCGGGCCGTGCCCTCGTCCACGCGCACGTTCAGCTGGGTCTTCGCCATACTCAGAAGCTAGCGCCGAATCGCTAGCACCGGCAAGTGCTCCCCCCAGAGGTGGAGAGTGCCCCTTACACCGATACCAGGGGCCCGACCTGGGGTGGAGAACACCCGGGACCCACGGGGGATACCGACTGTGGGCCGGGTCACATTAGGCTCGGCCGGACGAACACGTCGTACGTCCCGAAAGCGCCGGGAAAGTCCCACCTCACAGTCACCCTGAAGCAGAGTCCACGTCCAGAAGCGAGGAGGCAGTCTTGTCCACCCCTGCTGCTCAGCATGTACCGGGCCGGGCGTCGGCCGACGGGGTCGCGGCCCGTGCCCGCGGTCTGACCAAGGCGTACGGATCGGGCGAGACGACGGTGCTGGCCCTGGACTCGGTGGACGTGGACATCGCGCGTGGCCGGTTCACGGCGGTCATGGGGCCGTCGGGCTCCGGGAAGTCCACGCTGATGCACTGCCTGGCGGGGCTCGACACCGTGTCGGCCGGACAGGTGTGGCTCGGCGACACCGAGATCACGGGGCTGAGGGACCGCGAGCTGACCCGGCTGCGCCGGGACCGGATCGGATTCATGTTCCAGTCGTTCAATCTCATCCCGACGCTGAACGCGGCCGAGAACATCACCCTGCCCATGGACATCGCGGGCAAGAAACCCGACGAGAAGTGGCTCGACCAGGTCATCGACACGCTCGGGCTGCGCGACCGGCTGCGGCATCGGCCGTCCCAGCTCTCCGGCGGCCAGCAGCAGCGGGTCGCGTGCGCGCGGGCGCTGGCCTCCCGGCCCGAGCTGATCTTCGCGGACGAACCGACCGGCAACCTGGACTCGCGGGCGGGGCTGGAGGTCCTCGGGTTCCTGCGCGAGGCGGTGGACCAGCTCGGGCAGACGGTGGTGATGGTCACCCACGACCCGGGGGCGGCCGCCCACTCCGACCTGGTGCTCTTCCTGGCGGACGGACGGATCGTCGACGAGACGGAGCATCCGACGGCGGACGCGGTCCTGGAACGCATGAAGCGCTTCGACGTGACCCGCGCCCCGTTCGACCCGGCCCCCGAGGCCGAGGGCCAGGATCCCTTCCACAAGGAGGCCTGACCTCGTGCTGAAGGCGACGCTCCGCAGCTTCCTCGCCCACAAGGGGCGCCTGCTGCTCTCGGCGCTGGCCGTCGTCCTGTCCGTGGCGTTCGTCGCGGGCAGTCTGATCTTCTCCGACACGCTCAGCCGGACCTTCGACCGGCTCTTCGCCTCGACCGCGCCCGACGTCACCGTCAGTCCGAAGGAGAACCTCGACGAGGCGGTGCCGTCCGGCATGACGGCCACCCTGCCGGCGGCGCTCGCGCGGCGGGTGGCCCAGGTCGACGGGGTGGCCGCGGCGCGCGCGGACGCCGAGGTGCAGAACATCACCGTCGTGGACAGCGAGAACGAGTCCGTCGGACCGACCACCGGCGCCCCCACCATCGGCACCGACTGGAGCCCCGACCAGCGCAGCCCCGTCGAGCTCACCTCCGGCCACGCGCCGCGAGGGCCGGCCGAGGCACTGCTCGACTCGGAGTCCGCCGACCGCAAGGGCGTGCGGATCGGGGACACGCTCACCGTGATCGCGGGACCGGGTTCGTTCAAGGTCAAGGTCGTCGGGATCGCCACCTTCACCACCACCAACCCCGGCGCCGCGCTGGTCTTCCTCGACACCCCGACCGCGCAGACGAAGCTGCTCGGTGACCCGAAGGCCGCCACGAGCATCTCGGTCGACGCCGACGAGGGCGTGAGCGACACCCAGCTGAAGCAGCGGGTGACCGCCGCGCTCGGGGCGAACCGCTACGAGTTCCGGACCGCCGACGAGCAGGCCAAGTCCGACGTCGAGCAGTTGGGCGGCTTCCTCGACGTCATCAAGTACGTCATGCTCGGCTTCGCCGGAATCGCCGTGCTGGTCGGTGTGTTCCTGATCGTCAACACCTTCTCCATGCTGATCGCGCAGCGCACCCGCGAACTGGGCCTGCTGCGCGCACTCGGCGCCGACCGGCGTCAGGTCCGCCGCTCGGTCCTCACCGAGGCGCTGCTGCTCGGACTGGTCGGCTCCACGCTGGGTCTGGCCACGGGCATCGGACTCGCGGCCGGGCTGATCGCGCTCATGAACACGCTCGGCATGAACATCAAGTCGAGCGAGATGGTGATCGGCTGGGGCACACCCGTCGCCGCGTACGTCGTCGGTGTCGGCGTCACCTTCGTCGCCGCGTATCTGCCGGCCCGGCGGGCGGCGGGCATCTCGCCGATGGCGGCCCTCGCGGACGCCGAGATCGCCGGCATCGGCAGGCCGCTCAGGACCCGCGCGATCGTGGGCGGGGCGGTCGGGGCGGCGGGCGTGGCCGCGCTCGTGGGCTGCGTCGCAGCGACGAGGACCGCTTCGGCGGCCTCCCTGCTGGGCCTCGGCGTCGTCCTGACCCTGCTGGCCACCGTCATCGCGGGCCCGTTGCTGGTACGCCCGGTGATCCGGGTGCTCGGCGGCGCCTTCCCCGCGCTGTTCGGGTCCGTCGGCCGGATGAGCCAGCGCAACGCGCTGCGCAACCCCCGCCGCACCGGCGCCACCGCGGCCGCCCTGATGGTCGGTCTGGCCCTGGTCGGCGGGATGTCGGTGGCGAGCGCGTCGATGACCAAGTCCTTCGACCAGCAGATCGACAAGACACTGGGCGCCGACTATGTGATCCAGAACGGCAACTTCCTGCCCTTCCCGCGGGAGCTCACCGACGCGGTGCGCGAGACCCCGGGCGCCGGGCTGGTCGTACGGTCGCGGTTGACTCCGGTCGCGGTGCGCCTGCCGGACGGCGACCGGGTGGAGACGACCGCCGCGGCCTACGACCCCCAGCTCGACAAGGTCGCCCACATCACCTACGCACAGGGCGACACCGCGGCGGCGCTGGCGACCGGTCGCATCGCCATGGATGTGGACTTCGCACGCGATCACGACGTACGGGTCGGCAGCGCGATCCCCGTCGAGTTCCAGGGCGGACGCTCCACCGAACTGACCGTGGGCGCCCTCACCGACCAGGAGACCGCCGACGGGTTCGGCACCCAGGGCGGACTGTACTTCGGCCTGGCCACCCTGGAGCGGTTCGCGCCGGGCGGGCAGGACTCGGCGCTGTATGTGAACGCCGCCTCGGGGACCAGTGACGACGAGTTGCGCGCGAACCTGGAACGGACACTCGACCCCTATCCGCAGGTGCAGGTGCGCGACCTGGCCGACTACAAGAAACTGATCCACGATCAGATCTCGGTCCTGCTCTACCTGGTGTACGCGCTGCTCGGCCTGGCGATCGTCATCGCGGTGCTCGGGGTGGTCAACACCCTCGCCCTGTCCGTCGTGGAGCGCACCCGGGAGATCGGGCTGCTGCGGGCGATCGGGCTGGCCCGGCGCCAGTTGCGCCGGATGATCCGGCTGGAGTCGGTGGTGATCGCGGTGTTCGGCGCGGTACTGGGGCTCGTGTTGGGGCTGGTGTGGGGCGTGTGCATCCAGCAGGTCCTGGCGTTGCAGGGCCTGACCGCACTGGCCATTCCCTGGACCACGGTCGTGGCGGTGGTGGTCGGCTCGGCGGTGGTGGGGGTGGTGGCGGCGCTGCTGCCCGCGCTGCGTGCGTCCCGGATGAACGTGCTGGCGGCCATCGCCCACGAATGACGGCTGCTCGGCTTGCCGGACCACCTGCCGCGGTTGCCTGTGCGGCTTGCCGCCGAGCCCGCGGACGACGCTGAGCTTCACGTGCGCGCGCTCGGGGCGTCGGTTGGGTTAGCAACGGGCGGTGTTGGCCGTGCTGCTGCTGGCGCTGTCTTCTCCTGGTCGTACCACGCCCTCACCCCGGACGCGGCTCGTCTGTCCACACCGTGTGACGCGAGCCGCGCACCGAACCGGATGTCAACCCTCCATGGAGCGGCTGTCAACGGGCTGTAGACGCCCTGGCGGTTGTCTTGGTCAGGCGGGCAACGGCTGCCCCTCTCCGTCTCATCGATATCGCGAGGAACCCGGCCTCCTCCCGGCCGGCCGCCCTCGGACTGATCCATCTGCTGGAGAAGGCCGGCACGTAGCCCGTCGCGAGCGGCCCTCGTCTTTCGGGCCGCGGGCTCACCTGACCGGACAACGACAAGGAGTAGTTCCCCATGCCCTTACCCCTTTTCAGACAGCTGCCCGAAAAGCAGGCCCTCTTGGGCAGGACCACGGTGTTCACCGTGCTCACCGCGCTGGTCATCGCTCTGTTCGTGTCCGCTCCGACCGCCTCGGCGGCCGACGGGCGGATCACCGGGCTGGCCGGCAAGTGTGTCGACATCGCCGGAGCGAGCAGCGTCAACGGAACCGCCGTCCAGATCTACGACTGCAACGGGACCAATGCCCAGATCTGGTCGAACCCGGGTGACGGCACCCTCCGAGCCCTCGGCAAGTGCCTCGACGTCGTCGATCACAGCACGGCCGACGGCGCATCCGTCCAGCTGTGGGACTGCACGGGCAACGCCAACCAGCAGTGGGTGGTCACCACGGCGCGCGACATCGTCAACCCCGCGGCCGACAAGTGCCTGGACGTCCGTGAGAACGACCCCACCAACGCCACTCGGCTGCAGATCTGGACCTGCACCGGCAAGGCCAACCAGAAGTGGACGGCCCCCGCGAGCGGCGGCGGTTCGACCCCTTCCGGCTTCGTGGTCAGCGAGGCCCAGTTCAACCAGATGTTCCCGAACCGGAGCAGCTTCTACACCTACAGCGGGCTGGTGCAGGCACTGAGCTCCTACCCCGGGTTCGCGAACACCGGCAGTGACACGGTCAGGAAGCAGGAGGCCGCTGCCTTCCTCGCCAACGTGGACCACGAGACCGGTCACCTGGTCTACGTGGTGGAGCAGAACACCGCCAACTACTCGCACTACTGCGACCTCAGCCAGTCCTACGGCTGCCCGGCCGGTCAGTCCGCCTACTACGGGCGCGGCCCCCTCCAGCTCAGCTGGAACTTCAACTACAAGGCGGCGGGCGACGCGCTCGGGATCGACCTGCTTCACAACCCCTGGCTGGTTCAGAACGATTCCGCCGTGGCCTGGCGCACCGGCCTGTGGTTCTGGAACACCTCGACCGGCGCCGGCACGATGACACCGCACAACGCGATGGTGAACCAGGCAGGCTTCGGCCAGACCATCCGCGCCATCAACGGCTCTGTCGAATGCGACGGGAAGAACCCCGGGCAGGTGCAGAGCCGGGTGAGCGCCTACCAGAAGTTCACCGGGATCCTCGGAGTCGTCCCCGGCAACAACCTCTCCTGCTGAGGCCCCTCCCTTCTCACGGCCGGACTTCGAATTCCTGGCGACCTCGACATTCGACCTCGACCTCGACATTCGACTTCGGCACTCGACCTCGACCTCGACAGACGGGGAATCACGCACGATGAACACGATCCTGAGACGCTGTGCCCTCGCGACAGCGTCGGGACTTCTGTCTCTCTCGGTCGCTTCGACGACCACCGCGTCGGCGGCGCCGACGGCGCCGACCGCTCAGCGCTTCGCTCCGCAGACCTTCGCGCACCCGGGTGTCAACATCACCTCGACGCAACTGGAGTTCGTGCGGACCAAGGTCCAGCAGGGCGCCGCTCCCTGGAAGGCCGCCTACGACGACATGGTCGGCGATCCGCTTGCCTCGCTCTCCCGGACACCGGCACCCCGGCCTGTCGTCAACTGCGGTCAGAGCAGCAATCCGAACAACGGATGCACCGACGAACGGCAGGACGCCATCGCCGCGTACACCGACGCGCTGGCATGGGCCATCAACGGCGACGAACGGTACGCGCAGAAGGCGATCCAGATCATGGACGCCTGGTCGTCCACGATCACGAGCCACACGGGCGCCAACACCGGCATCCAGACGGCGTGGTCGGCCGCCTCCTGGGTCAAGGCCGCCGAACTCATCAAGTACCAGTACCACAACTGGCCGAACGCTGGTCGCTTCGCGAACATGCTGCGTTCGGTCTACCTGCCCGTCGTCGTGAACGGCGACGACAGGACCAGCAACTGGGACCTCACCGAGGCCGAGGCCTCGATCGGGATCTCCGTCTTCACCAACGACGGGGTCACCTTCGACAAGGCCGTCAACCAGTACCTGGCACGCGTTCCCGCCTTCGTCTACCTCGAGTCCGACGGGCCGACACCGCACCGGAGCCCGGACGGCACGTTCAACTGGGAGACGGCGAAACGGTACATCACCGGGATGACGCAGGAGACGTGCCGGGACTTCGTGCACACCGGCTACAGCATCGCCTCCATGTCGCACATCGCCGAGACGGCGCTCATGCAGGGCACGGATCTCTATCCGCAGGTGGGTGAGCGGCTCCGGCAGGCACTCGGGTGGCAGTCCACCCAGGAGGTGCGCGCGGCTCCGGAGCCGGCGGACCTGTGCGGCAAAGGGCCGCTCGAGCGCGGTCTCGGCCCGGTAACCGAGACCGGTTTCAACGCCCTGCACACCCGGCAGGGGATCGTCATGGCCAACACCCAGGCGCTGACCGAACGCAGCCGGCCGGCGGGCACGAACTACCTGTTCGTCGCCTGGGAGACGCTGACCAACGCGAACAACCCGGTGCAGCCCGACACCCAGCTGCCCACCGGGCCGATCACCGGTCTCGGAGGCAAGTGCGTGGACATCGCCGAGGCCAACAGCGCCGACAACACCGCGGTCCAGATGTACGACTGCAACGGCACCGACGCCCAGCAGTGGACCGTGGGCGGCGACGGCACGCTCCGCGCGCTCGGCAAGTGCCTCGACGTCGCCTCCGCGGGCACCGCGGACGGGTCCAAGGTCCAGTTGTTCCACTGCAACGGCATCGCCGCCCAGGTGTGGCAGCGCGGCGACGGCGACACGCTGATGAACCCGGCGTCGGGCAAGTGCCTGGACGTCACCGAGATGTCGACGGAGAACAACGCCCGCCTGCAGATCTGGTCCTGCACCGGCACCACCAACCAGCAGTTCCACCTGCCGGTCTGACGGTCATCTCCGGAGCCCGCAGGGCGCATGCCATCGGCAGGGTCAGCAGGGACGACGGCTCCCTCTGACCCTGCCGATGGCGTTGCGCGACCCGTGAGGTCCGCCATCGGCGGGAAACCGTTTGCCAGGCGGACCGGCGCTCTGCTTCGCTCGCCCCATGAGCGATCTCCACATCCGCAGTGCCACCCTCTCGGACATCGACACCGTGCTGCGGTTCTGGCGCGAAGCCGCGGAAGGGACGAGCATCAGCGACGACCACGACGGAGTCGCCCGCCTCATCACGCGAGACCCCGACGCCCTGCTGCTCGCCGAGCGCGACGGCGCCCTCACCGGAACCGTCATAGCCGGCTTCGACGGATGGCGATGCTCCGCGTACCGACTCGCCGTGCACCCCGACCACCGCCGCCAGGGCATCGCCACCGCCCTGCTGGAAGCAGCCGAACAACGATTCGCCGCCCTGGGCGGGCGACGCGTCGACGCCATGGTCCTCGAAGCCAACGAACAGGCCCACCACACATGGGCCTCGACTGGCTACCATCGCGAGGACCACTGGCGGCGCTGGGTCAAGCCGCTGTAGGCACGGGCCGCCTCAGCGGCTGACGCGGCGGCCGACCATCACGCTTTTGGCCATCCTTTACGGTGGGAGGGCACTCGGTCCTCCATGAAAGGTGTGAGCGTCCGCCCATGGGCGAGCCTCCCGGTACGCGACATCGCGCGATCGCGCTCCTCCGCGCCCTGTCCGACCATGGGACGGAGGTGAACCGATGACCGAAGTGCTCCTCCTCCTGGTGGCGATCTTGCTGTCGCTGGCCTGTGGTGCCTTCGTCGCCGCCGAGTTCTCACTGACCACCGTCGAACGCAGCGAGCTGGAACGCGCGGTGGAGCGCGGCGAGCGGGGTGCCGCCGGCGCCTTGAAGGCCGTACGGAATCTGACCTTCCAGCTCTCCGGCGCACAGCTCGGCATCACGGTCACCAACCTGGTGGTCGGCATGCTCTCCGAACCGTCGATCGCCGCGCTGATCGCGGGCCCCCTGGAGTCGCTGGGCGCCTCCCGGTCCACGGCGGAATCGCTCGCCCTGGTACTGGGTACGGCCCTGTCGACGGTGTTCCTGATGGTCGTCGGCGAGCTGGTGCCAAAGAACTGGGCGATCTCCTCGCCGCTGGCCGTGGCCAGGCGGGTGGGCAACGGGCAGCGCTGGTTCAGCGCCGCCTTCCGTCCCTTCATCACTCACCTCAACAACACCGCCAACCGGGCGGTGCGTGTCTTCGGTCTGGAGCCCGCCGAGGAGCTGGCCTCGGCGCGCGGTCCGCAGGAGCTTGCCGCGCTGGCCCGGCACTCGGCCCGGGAGGGCGCCCTGGAGGCGGACACCGCCGAGCTGTTCGTGCGGACCCTGAACCTGGCCGACCTGACCGCGGAGAACGTGATGACACCGCGCGTCCAGGTCATCGCCCTCGACGTCCAGGCGACCTGCGAGGACGTCGCGAACGTGACCCGGGCGACGGGCCTGTCCCGGTTCCCGGTCTACCGGGGCAGCCTGGACTCGGTCGTGGGCATCGCCCACATCAAGGACGTCCTGACGGTACCCGCCCACCGCCGCCCCCTGGTCGGGGTCTCCGAGATCACGCGCGAGCCGCTCCTGGTACCGGAGTCCCTCACCGTCGACCGGCTGCTGGACCGGCTGTCCGGCAAGCGGACCATGGCAGTCGTGATCGACGAGTACGGCGGCACGGCGGGCGTGGCCACGCTGGAGGACATCGTCGAGGAGGTCGTCGGCGAGGTGCGGGACGAGCACGACCCGCACGAGACGCCCGATCTGGCCCCCGCCGGCCACGACGAGGAGGGGCGCACCCTCTACTCCGCCGACGGCTCCGCCCGTCTCGACCAGCTCGCGCGGGTCGGCCTGCGGGCACCCGAGGGGCCGTACGAGACACTGGCCGGCCTGGTCGCGACGGAGCTCGGCCGGATTCCCGCCGTCGGTGACCGGGTAGAGGTCGCGGGCTGGCGGCTGGACGTGGTCGACGCGTCGGGGCGCAGGGCCGCACGGCTGCTGCTGCACGCGCCGCCGGCCGAGGAGGGGACGGAGGTGGGGGGCAGGTGACCGCCGTCCAGTTGCTGATCGGTCTGGCGACCCTCGTCGTCAACGCGTTCTTCGTCGGCGCCGAGTTCGCGCTGATCTCCGTGCGCCGCAGCCAGATCGAGCAGTCCGTCGAAACGGGGACGGAGGGCGACCGGCGCGCGAAGAGCGTGCTGTGGGGTCTGGAGCACGTGTCGGCGCTGATGGCGGCCGCGCAGCTCGGCATCACGCTGTGCACCCTGGTGCTCGGTGTGGTCGCGGAGCCCGCGATCGCGCATCTGCTGGAGCCGGTGTTCCATGCCCTGGGTGTGCCCGAGGGCGCCGGACACGCGGTCTCCTTCGTCATCGCGCTGACGGCGGCGACGTATCTGCACATGCTGCTCGGCGAGATGGTGCCGAAGAACATCGCCCTCGCCGAGCCGGTGCGCAGCGCGCTGTTGCTGGGGCCGCCGCTGGTCGCCCTGGCCCGTGCGCTGCGCCCGGTGATCTTCGCGATCAACGCCTTCGCGAACGCCCTGCTGAAGCTGCTCAGGGTCGAGACCAGGAACGAGGTCGCGGCCACCTTCTCGGACGCCGAGCTGGTCCGGATCGTGCGGGACTCCGGCGAGGCGGGCCTGATCGACGACCGGGCGCAGGAGCGGCTGCGGGACGCGCTGGAGCTGGGACGCCGGCCGGTGCGGGACGTGGTGCTTCCGCTGGACCGCGTGGCCTACGTGTACCTGGGGGTCACGCCCGAGCGGCTGGAGACGCTGTCGGCGCAGACCGGCTACTCCCGCTTCCCCGTGGTGGACGAGTCGCGCCGCATCATCGGCTATCTCCACGTCAAGGACGCGCTGGACAAGGCGCGGCGCGACCTGCCGTTCGAGCAGCGGGACATGCGGCCCATCGCCCGGGTGCGGGAGAGCACACCGCTGGACGACGTCCTCACCGCGATGCGGGGCAGCCGTACCCACCTGGCGGCCGTGCTGGGCACGGACGGGAGGCTGACCGGGCTGGTGACCATGGAGGACGTGCTGCGGGAGCTGTTCGGTCAACGGACCTGAGCGGCAGCACGGCCGCACGGCCCGCCGGGAACGGGCGCCCGGGCCGACCGACCGGCGGGTATGGAACCGGGTTACCATCTCTGTCGCCATGCAGATGAACCCCGAACACAAGAACCCCGAACACACCAGCCTGGTCGCGGTCGGCGACTCCTTCACCGAGGGCATGTCGGACCTGCTGCCGGACGGCACCTACCGCGGCTGGGCCGACCTGCTCGCCGGACGGATGGCGGCCCACTCCCCCGGCTTCCGCTACGCGAACCTCGCGGTGCGGGGCAAGCTGATCGGGCAGATCGTCGCTGAGCAGGTCGATGTGGCGGCGGCCATGCGGCCCGACGTGATCACCCTGGTGGGCGGGCTCAACGACACCCTGCGGCCCGCGTGCGACATGGGGCGGGTGCGTGACCTGCTGACTCAGGCCGTGGAGCGGCTCGCCCCGGCCTGCGAGCAGCTGGTGCTGATGCGCAGTCCGGGCCGCCAGGGTCCGGTCCTCGAACGTTTCCGCCCGCGCATGGAGGAGCTGTTCGTCTGCGTCGAGGAGCTCGCCGAGAAGCACGGCGCGCTGGTCGTCGACCTGTACGGGGCCCCGTCGCTCTCCGACCCGCGGCTGTGGGACGTGGACCGGCTGCATCTGACGGCCGAGGGCCATCGCAGGGTCGCGGAGGCGGTGTGGCAGGGGCTCGGGTACGAGCCCGAGGACACCGAGTGGCGCACGCCGCTGCCCCTCACGCCCCCGCCGGGGTGGGCCATGCGCCGGGTCGCGGACGTCCGCTTCGCCCGGCAGCACCTGCTGCCGTGGATCGGCCGTCGGCTGACCGGCCGCTCGTCGGGTGACGGCCTGATGCCGAAACGGCCCGACCTGCTCCCGTACGAGCGTCCCCTGGACTGATCCGTGGCAGCGACGCGGGTGATCAGCCTCCGGGGCCGTATCCACGAGTACGGGCCCCGGCTGGAACGCGCCCCCGCCGACCTCGTCTACGTCGGACGCCGCTGGACGATGGGCGGCTGGGACCTGCCCCGGCATCCGCTGTACAACCCGTTCGCCTACGACACCCCGACGAGGAAACGGGACGGGACGCGGGCCGAGGTGATGGCCCGGTACCGGGCCCATCTGCTGGAGCGGCCGGAGCTGCTGGCCCTGGTGCCGGCCCTGCGTGGCAGGACGCTGGCCTGCTGGTGCGTGCCGGAGCCGTGCCACGCCCAGGTGCTGGCCGACCTCGCCGAGACGCTCTCGTAGGTTCCCACGAAGACACCCGCGGGGCTGGCCTGCAGGAATCGCCAGTAGAATCCGTACACGTGACTTCCGCTCCCGCCAAGCCCCGCATCCCGAACGTCCTCGCCGGACGCTACGCCTCCGCCGAGCTCGCCACGCTCTGGTCGCCCGAGCAGAAGGTGAGGCTGGAGCGTCAGCTCTGGCTCGCCGTGCTGAAGGCCCAGAAGGACCTCGGGATCGAGGTGCCGGACGCGGCGATCGCCGACTACGAGCGCGTCCTCGACCAGGTCGACCTGGGCTCCATCGCCGAACGGGAGAAGGTCACCCGGCACGATGTGAAGGCACGGATCGAGGAGTTCAACGACCTCGCCGGGCACGAGCACGTGCACAAGGGGATGACGTCCCGCGACCTCACCGAGAACGTCGAGCAGCTGCAGATCCGGCTGTCGCTGGAGCTGACGCGCGACCGTACGGTGGCCGTGCTCGCCCGGCTGGGCAAGCTGGCCGGTGAGTACGGCGAGCTGGTCATGGCCGGCCGCTCGCACAACGTGGCCGCGCAGGCCACCACCCTCGGCAAGCGTTTTGCGACGGCGGCCGACGAGCTGCTCGTCGCCTTCGGCAGGGTGGAGGAGCTGCTGGGCCGCTACCCGCTGCGCGGTATCAAGGGCCCGGTCGGCACGGCTCAGGACATGCTGGATCTGCTGGGCGGTGACGCGGACAAGCTCGCGGAGCTGGAGCAGCGGATCGCCGGGCACCTGGGCTTCTCGCAGGCCTTCACGTCCGTCGGCCAGGTCTATCCGCGCTCGCTGGACTACGAGGTCGTGACCGCGCTGGTGCAGCTGGCGGCGGCGCCGTCGTCGCTGGCGAAGACGATCCGGCTGATGGCCGGGCACGAGCTGGTGACCGAGGGCTTCAAGCCGGGCCAGGTCGGTTCCTCCGCGATGCCGCACAAGATGAACACCCGCTCCTGCGAACGCGTCAACGGCCTGATGGTCATCCTGCGTGGTTACGCGTCCATGACCGGCGAGCTGGCGGGTGACCAGTGGAACGAGGGGGACGTGTCCTGCTCGGTGGTGCGCCGAGTGGCGCTGCCGGACGCGTTCTTCGCCCTGGACGGCCTGCTGGAGACGTTCCTGACGGTGCTCGACGAGTTCGGCGCCTTCCCGGCGGTGGTGGCGCGGGAGCTGGACCGCTACCTGCCGTTCCTCGCCACCACCAAGGTGCTGATGGGCGCGGTGCGCGCGGGTGTGGGCCGTGAGGTCGCACACGAGGCGATCAAGGAGAACGCCGTCGCCTCCGCGCTCGCGATGCGCGAGCAGGGCGCCGAGCGCAACGAGCTCCTCGACAAGCTGGCCGCCGACGAGCGCATTCCGCTGGGCCGCGCCGAGCTGGACGCGCTGATGGCCGACAAGCTGTCCTTCACGGGCGCCGCCGCCGACCAGGTGGGCGTCGTCGTCGGCCGCATCGAGGAGATCGCGAAGCAGCATCCTCAGGCCGCCGGTTACACCCCTGGAGCGATCCTCTGACCCGCTTCACGCCCGAGGAGCTGGAGGCCGCCCGCGACCGTCTTGTGCCGGACGTCGTCGCGGACGGTCTGCGGGTGCTGTTCTGCGGTATCAACCCCGGCCTGATGACGGCCGCGACGGGCCACCACTTCGCCCGTCCCGGGAACCGGTTCTGGCCGGTGCTGCGGCTGTCCGGGTTCACCCCGAGGCTCCTGAAGCCGTCGGAGCAGGAGGAGTTGCTGTCGTACGGGCTCGGTATCACCAATGTGGTGGCGCGGGCGACCGCGCGGGCCGACGAGCTGAGTGCGCAGGAGTACCGGGAGGGCGGGCGCCTGCTGGCGCTGAAGGTGGCGCGGCTGCGGCCCCGCCGGCTGGCCGTGGTCGGGGTCACCGCCTACCGGGCCGCCTTCGACGACCGCAAGGCCCGGGTGGGGCCTCAGGAGCGGACGATCGGCGACACGCGGGTGTGGGTGCTGACCAACCCCAGCGGGTTGAACGCGCACTGGACCGCGCAGACGATGGCGGAGGAGTTCGCACGGCTGCGGGTGGCTGCCGAAGCGGACTGAGGCCTGGCCGGCCGGTCACGGCGGGTCGGTCTCGGTGACCAGGACGAGGAGGTGGATCCCGTCGCCCAGGTCCGCGTCCGCCACGCCGACGGCGACCCAGCGGCAGGTGCCGTCCGGTTGCCACAGGTTCAGCTCGTCCACCAGGGTGCTGGCCGTCGCCCAGGGCTCCGGTATCGGCTCGCCCCGGTCGATGCGCACCACGAGCGTGCCCATCCACCACGGTGGCTGCTGCGCACCCCAACGGTCGTCCAGCAGAAGGGATATGTGCTCCTTGAGGGCGTGGAAGTCCTCCACGGTCCGCTCCCGACGCGCCCCGTCGCCCGTCCACGTCCCGTGGGTCGCCTCCAACGACACGATGCGGTAACCGGGTCCCTCCATGAGCACGTCCGACTCGCTGTGCTGCACGGTGAGGTCCCCGGTGCACAGCGAGTCGATCCTGTCGAGGTATTTCGCGCTGTCCATGTGATCCAGTAAAGCGGGCGGCACTGACAATCGAGGGTCCGCCAGGCGCTTCCCGGCTCAGGTGTCCCGACGCCGTACGCTCCACGCCCCCACCAGCAGCGCGGCCGCCGCCCACAGCGCGGTCACCGCGAGACCCGTCCAGGGGCCGAGGGAGCCGTCCCAGCTCTGGTGGAAGACCACTTGGCCCGCGCGGTCGGGCAGGTAGTCGGCGACGCCTCCCGACACGTCCCCGACCACGAAGGAGACGATCAGCAGGAACGGGATGAGGATGCTCAGCGTGGTGACCCCACTGCGCCACACGGCGGTGAGACCGGCGGCGAGCAGGGCCATGAGGGTGAAGTAGACCCCGCAGCCGACCACACCTCGCACACCGTCGGCCCAGCTCATCCCGCGTGCGTCGGCCCCGAGAACCGCCCTGCCCACGGCCAGGCTCGCGGCGCCCGTGAGCAGACCGACGGCCAGCGTCGGGACGGCGATCGCGACCGCTTTGGCCGCGAACCACCGGCCCCGCCGGGGCACCGCCGTGAACGCGACCCGCAGGGCGCCGCCCTGGAAGTCGGACGAGACGGCCGTCGTACCGAACGCGATCGCCGCCATCTGTCCGAAGTTGAACCCGAAGAACGTGGAGAACAGCGGGTCGAAGTCCTCGTCGGCGGTGTCCAGCGAGCCGAGCGCGGAGAAGGCGGTCGTCACGAGCAGCAAGGCGCACAGTGTCGCGACGAGTGACCGCAGGGTGCGGATCTTGATCCACTCCGAGTGGAGCACGGAAGAGAACGCCATGGTCAGACCTCCTGGTGCGCTGCGGTGAACTCCGTCGACGTCGCCGTCAGATCGAGATAGGCCTGTTCCAACGTGGCCTCCTCCGAGGCGAGTTCGAGGATCGGGACGCCGGCGGCCGAGACGAGGCGGCCGATGTCGTCCACGCGCGCCTCCGGCACGGTCCAGTGCCCGTCCTCCTGCCGCACGGCCTCGTGACCGTGGGCGGTGAGGACACTGGTGAGCGCCGCACCGTCGGTCGTACGGATCCGCACCCGGGGCCGCACCCGTGCGTGGATGAACTCCCGCATCGGCGTGTCGGCCAACAGCCGTCCCTTGCCCAGGACGACGAGATGGTCGGCGAAGGAGGCGGTCTCGTTCATCAGGTGGCTGGAGACCAGCACCGTGCGTCCCTCTGCCGCCAGCCGGCGCAGCAACTCGCGGATCCAGATGATGCCCTCGGGGTCGAGACCGTTGGACGGCTCGTCGAGCATGACCACCCCGGGGTCACCGAGCAGGGCGGCGGCGATGCCGAGGCGCTGCCGCATTCCCAGCGAGTACGTGCGAACCCGGCGGTGCGCCACCGACGCCAGGCCGGTCTCCGCCAGCACCTCGTCGACCCTGGTGAGAGCGATGCGGTTGCTCGCCGCCAGGGCACGGAGGTGGTCGCGGCCCGTGCGGGAGCCGTGCGCGGCCTCGGCGTCGAGCAACGCGCCCACATGGCGCAGGGGTTCGTCGAGTGTGGCGTAGGGGCGGCCGCCGATCGTGGCGGTTCCCGAGGTGGGCCGGTCGAGGCCGAGGACGAGCCGCATGGTGGTCGACTTGCCGGCGCCGTTGGGGCCGAGGAAACCGGTGACCCGGCCGGGCAGGACACGGAAGGTGAGGGCGTCCACGGCGCGCCGGGTGCCGTACTCCTTGGTGAGGGCTTGGACGTCGATGCTGGTCATGTCGGCAAGCCTGGCCGTCCGCGCCGGGTCTGTGCCTCCCCCGTGGGTGGAGATCCGCTCCCCCGTGCGGGGGAGGCCGATTGTCAGTGCCGGCTGCCACGATGACTCCATGGCCCGCTTCCTGCGCCCGCTCTTCCGCGGGACGACGTACACGCGCTTTCTGCACCTGTGGGTGCCGATGCTGGTCGTCAGCGTGTGGTTGTGGGTCGAGATGTCCATGCCGTGGGTGCCCGCGCTGATACTGATCCCGGTCGGCCTGATCCCGGCGGTGCGCCGGGGCGAGGGAGTGCAGGCGCGGTTACTGCTGACCCCGGGCGAGCAGGGCCCGGAGATCTCCGTGGAACCGTCGTCGACCTGGCGGGACCGGCTGCGGACCGTGCTGTGGCTGGAAGCGCGCATGGTGCTGGGCGGCGTGGCGGCGGTGGCGACCGTCTGGCTGCCGGCGCTGTCGTACACGCTGGGGGAACTGGCGTACGGGAGAGTGCGCGAGGGCGTTCCGGTCCTCGACGAGGCACCTCCGCACTGGGCGTTCGCGTTGCTGGTGCCGATCCCGCTGGTGGCGTTCTACGGACTCGTGGTCGGCCTCGGTGAGTTGATCACCATGCTCGCGCACCGGCTCCTCGGGCCCTCTCCGGCGGAACGGCTCGCCGCTCTCGAAGAACGCACCGAACAACTCATGGAACGCACCCGCATCGCCCGGGAGCTGCACGACTCCATCGGGCACGCCCTGACGGTGGCGGTCGTGCAGGCGGGTGCGGCGCGGGCGGCCGGTGATCCGGCGTTCACCGACCGGGCGTTGGAGGCCATCGAGGAGACCGGCCGGACCGCGCTGGAGGATCTGGAGCGGGTGCTCGGCGTCCTGCGGGAGTCACAGCGCCCGGTGAGCAGCCGGCCGACGCTGACCGACGCCGACCGGCTGCTGGAGTCCGCCCGGGTCTCCGGCGCGAAGGTCGACGCCGAGTTGACCGGTCCGTTGGACACGGTGCCCGGTCCGGTCTCCCGCGAGGGCTACCGGATCCTGCAGGAGTCCCTGACGAACGTGCTGCGGCACGCGGGGGCGGTACCCGTCCGGGTGCGGGTCACGGTCGGCGACGGCAGGCTCGACCTGCTGGTGCGCAACCCGCTCAGCGCCGGGATACCGGGCCCCGGGCGGGGCAGCGGGCTGCGTGGGATACGCGAGCGCGCGGCCCTGCTCGGGGGACGCGCGCGGACCGGACCGGACGAGGGCGACTGGCAGGTACATGTAGAACTGCCGTTGCGCTGATCTACGCTGGCCGCATGCCGGTCACCGTTCTCCTCGTCGACGACGAGCCCCTGGTCCGCGCCGGTCTGCGGGCCGTGTTGGAGGCGCAGCCCGACATCGAGGTCGTCGGGGAGGCGGCGGACGGGGCGGCGGTGATTCCGCTGGTGCGGCGGCTGCGGCCGGACGTGGTCGCCATGGACGTACGGATGCCGCTGCTGGACGGGATCGAGGCCACCCGCGCGGTGCTGCGGACGGTCGACGACCCGCCGAAGATCGTCGTCGTGACGACGTTCGAGAACGACGAGTACGTGTACGAGGCGCTGCGGGCCGGCGCGGACGGATTCCTGTTGAAGCGGGCCCGGCCGGCCGAGATCGTGCACGCGGTACGGCTGGTCGCCGCGGGCGAGTCGCTGCTGTTCCCGGCGTCGGTGCGGCGTCTGGCCGCCGAGTACGGGGAGGACGGCGGAAACCGCGCGGCGCGGGACGTGCTGAAGCGGGCCCGGCTGACCGAGCGAGAGGCGGAGGTGCTGCGGCTGATGACGCGGGGACTGTCGAACGCGGAGATCGCCGCCCGCCTGGTCGTCGGAACGGAGACGGTGAAGTCGCATGTGAGCGCCGTTCTGGCGAAGCTGGGGGCACGGGACCGTACGCAGGCCGTGATCACGGCGTACGAGTCGGGGTTCGTCGCGCCCGGGTGACCGGCATCCCGCTGGGGCGCATCCGGGGTCGCCGTGGCGTCTCCTGCCTCCCGCGACTCGCCGGGGTCCACCGCGCCGAGTACGATCCGGCCAACACGGGCACAAGCTGGGAGGACGGACGTTGGGTCGGCTGACCGGCGGGGATCCCTCGCTGCTGCGGAGGATCAACTCCGCGGTGGTGCTGCACGCGCTGCGCGCCACTGACTCCGCGACCCTGACCGAGATCACCCGGGTGACGGGTCTGTCCCGGCCGACGGTCGAGGGTGTCGTCGAGGGGCTCATCGAGGCCGGGTACGTCGTCGAGAAGGCGGCCGACGAGAGCGTGGTCCGACGGCAGGGGCGCCCGGCGCGGCGCTTCCGGTTCCGGGCCGAGGCCGGTCACCTGCTGGGACTGGAGATCGGCGCGCACCGCGTCGCCGTGCTCCTGTCCGACCTGGACGGCAAGGTGATCGGCGCGCAGGCCAAGGAGGTCGACGAGACGGCGTCCGCGGACGAGCGCCTGGAACGGCTGCGGACCGCGGTGGCCGATCTGCTGCGCCGGGCCGGGGTCGCGCGCGGCTCCCTGCGCGCCGTCGGGGTCGGCACGCCGGGGATCATCGAGGCGGACGGCACGGTACGGCTGGGCACCGCGCTGCCCGAGTGGACGGGGCTGCACCTGGGCGAACGGCTCAGCCGCTCCTTCAAGTGCCCGGTCCTGGTGGAGAACGACGCCAACGCCGCCGCGGTCGCCGAGCACTGGAAGGGCGCCGCGACCGAGTCGGACGACGTGGTGTTCGTCCTGGCCGGGCTGAGCCCGGGCGCCGGTTCGCTGATCGGCGGACGGCTGCACCGGGGCTACGGCGGGGCCGCCGGCGAGATCGGCGCGCTGCACCTGCTGGGCCGGGAGGCGACCCCGGAGACGCTGCTGTCCACCACGGACGAGCCCCTGCACCCGCTCGACGAGCAGGCGGTCGCCGCTGTCTTCGCCCAGGCCCGTGAGGGCGACCGGCGGGCCCGTGCGGCGGTGGACCGTTTCATCCAGCGGCTGGTGCACGATGTGGCGGCGCTGGTGCTGGCCCTCGACCCGGAACTGGTCGTGGTCGGCGGCTGGGCGGCCGGCCTGGACGGCGTACTGGAGCCGCTGCGCCGGGAGTTGGACCGGTACTGTCTGCGGCCCCCGAAGGTCTCCCTGTCCCTTCTGGGCGAGGCCGCCGTGGCGACGGGTGCGTTGCGGCTGGCCCTCGACCATGTGGAGGAGCAACTCTTCGCGGTGGAGGGCACGGTGACGGCCCGCCGGTGACACAGGAGCGCCCCGGGGTGTTCCCGGGGCGCTGACGCTGTGGCGGGGTGGGTCAGGACGCCTGGCGTTGTGGGCGCTGGTCGATCTCCACCCCGCCCGAGTC
Organism: Streptomyces sp. NPDC005263; assembly: GCF_042872365.1. Taxonomy (NCBI): domain Bacteria; kingdom Bacillati; phylum Actinomycetota; class Actinomycetes; order Kitasatosporales; family Streptomycetaceae; genus Streptomyces; species Streptomyces sp. NPDC005263. The sequence continues at coordinate 301,360 of NZ_JBIAKJ010000009.1, forward strand.
CCCGAAGGTCAGCCGGCAGGTGTCCGCGCGGTAGGTGGCCACGGAGACGGCGGCGGTGCGGCCGCCGGCGAAGTAGCGGGTGGTGACGACGAGGACGGGCGCCCCGGGGAGCCGGTCCAGCTCCTTGGCGTCGTCGGCGCGCGCGGACCCGAGTTCGACGGCGCTCTCCTGGCCCTCCAGCTCCAGCCGCTGAAGCTCACGCAGCACGCCACGCGCGCGTGCCGCCCCGGACGGCGCGTCGATCGCGGAGAGTTCCGGCACCGCCGACTCCGCGACGTACAGCAGTTCGGCGGCGACGGGCTGACCGTGCGTCGTACGGGAGCGGCGCACCGTGTGCACGGGCCGGCCGTCGCCGGTCTCCAGTGCGGCGGCGACGGCCGCGGGCGGTACCTCCAGGGTGGAGTCGACGGGCTGCCAGACATCCCCGGCCGTGCCCTGCCACTCCTGCTGCTCCATGCCGACGGCGACCCCCACACGGGGCGGGGCGACGGTCGTACCGACACCGCGGCGGCGCTGCAGCCTGCCTTCCAGTTCGAGTTGCTCCAACGCCTGGCGGAGCGTGGCGCGGGCGACACCGTAGCGGGCGGCGAGGTCGCGCTCGTTGGGCAGGATCTCACCCACGGAGAACTCCGAGTCCAGTGCTTCACTGAGCACCGTCTTGAGATGCCAGTACTTCGGTTCCGGCACCGTTTCGAGCTGCGTGGTCCCCACCCTGTCCTCCGCAATCGCCGTGGTCCGCGGCGTTTTAGCGCCCTTGTTTATTAAAGGTTGTTGCACTTCTCTGCGACCATAGGTCGGGCCCCACCCTTGGTCAAGACCAATCCTCGACCCCCGGGGCGAAATCCGGACGGATCGCGGCGAAGCGTTCACGCGGCGTCCGCGGCCCGGCGCGTGCGTGACACGACGTCAAGGCCGGACCTCAGACGGTGGCCAGCGCTCGCAGCTTGTCGGGGTTGCGGATGACGTAGACGGACTGGATGCGTCCGTCCAGGACGTCCAGCTGGAAGACGGAGTCGGGCTTGTCGCCGGACAGGACGAGGACCGCGGGCCCGCCGTTGAGCTCCAGGACGCGGACGGACACGTCCGGGATCCCCTTCCGGGCCACACCGACGAGGAAGCGGCCCACGTTGTCGGCCGTCTCGAGGACCCGCAGCGGCGCCTTGGACTTGCCGCCGCTGTCGCCGACCAGCCGGACATCGGGGGCGAGCAGGGACATCAGCCCCTCCAGGTCGCCCTCCGCGGTGGCGGCCAGGAACCGTTCGGTCAGGTCGCGCCGTTCGGCCGGGTCGACCTCGTAGCGGGGCCGTCGCTCCTCGACGTGCCGACGAGCCCGTCCGGCGAGTTGACGTACGGCGGGCTCGCCCCGGTCGAGCATGGCCCCGATCTCGGCGTACGGGTAGCCGAACGCCTCCCTGAGGACGAACACCGCGCGTTCCAGGGGTGACAGCGACTCCATGACGACGAGAACGGCGAGGGAGACGGTGTCGGCGAGGACCGCCTGTTCCGCGACGTCGGGCACGGTGTCCGCGAAGTCGGTGAGGTACGGCTCGGGCAGCCACGGGCCGACATAGGTCTCGCCCCGCGCCTTGACCTGGCGCAGCCGGTCGATGGCCAGGCGGGTGGCGACGCGCACCAGGTAACGGCGCGGTTCGCGCACCTCTCTCCGGTCGGCGGCCGACCAGCGCAGCCAGGCCTCCTGCACGACGTCCTCGGCGTCGGCCACCCGCCCGAGCATGCGGTAGGCGACGCCCTGGAGGACGGGGCGGTGTTCTTCGAAGACGTCGGTCGCGGTGTCGGCGCTCACCTCTCCATCCCAGCCGAGTCGCACGGCCGTGTCCAGGCGATTGCCGGGCGCGTCGTCTCGGGAGCATCAGCTGCACCGGTCGGCATCAGGTACGTCGAGGGCGCCTGGGGTGTCAGGGCCGTCAGGGGAATTCGGGGAATCTGGGGCTACCGGCCGGTAATGATTGCTGACAAGCTGTCTACCCCATGGCCGTCAGTGACTCCCCGCCGAGGAGCATCCGCATGTCCGCGTCCACCCTTTCCTTCGAAGTGCCCTCCCCTCAGGGACCCCGGGCCGTCACCGTCTCGTACACGCGCGCGGGCAGCGGAGACCCCCTGCTCCTGCTGCACGGGATCGGGCACCACCGGCAGGCGTGGGACCCGGTGGTGGACATCCTCGCGGCCGAGCGCGACGTCATCACCGTCGACCTGCCCGGGTTCGGCGCCTCCCCCGGCCTGCCGGACGGCCTGGCGTACGACCTGCGAACGACGACGTCGGTGTTCGGTGCCCTCTGCGAGGCGCTGGAACTCGACCGGCCGCACGTGGCGGGCAACTCCCTCGGTGGCCTGCTCGCCCTGGAACTCGGCCGGGAGAAGCTCGTACGGTCGGTCACGGCCCTGTCCCCGGCCGGTTTCTGGACGCAGGCCGAGCGGCGCTACGCCTTCGGTGTGCTCCTCACGATGCGGCGAATAGCCGAGCGGATACCCCTCCCCCTGGTCGAACGGCTCTCCCGCACGGCCGTCGGTCGCGCCGCCCTGACCAGCACCATCTACGCCCGCCCGGGCCTGCGTTCACCCGAGGCCGTGGTGGCGGAGACGCTGGCGCTGGCAGGGGCCACCGGGTTCGCCGACACACTCCGGTCCGGCGCCACCGTCCAGTTCACCGACGACGTCCCCGGCATACCGGTCACCCTGGCCTGGGGTTCACGGGACTGGCTGCTGGTGCCGCGGCAGGGAGTACGGGCCAAGCGGATCATCCCCCGGGCTCGGCTGGTGCGACTGCCAGGTTGCGGCCACTGCCCGATGAACGACGATCCCGCACTGGTCGCGCGCGTCATCCTCGACGGCAGCCGCTGAGGGCCGTCAGCACCTCCGACAGGACCGTCGGGCCGTACGACACGGCCGCGTGCGCGGTGCGGTCGCCGGGCACGACCGACCGCTGGGCGGCGTCGGGCTTCGGGCATGTGCCGGGGAGCAGCCGGCAGGATCTCCCGCGTCCCGTCCGAGCACGAACGGCAGGCGACGGCACGGTCATGCGGCCCATCGCGGTGCCAGGCGGGCCGCCGCCGCCCGCAGCAGGCGTACGCGACGGCTCCACCGGACCGGGTGGGCGACCCGGCCGGTCAGGGCGAGCTCGGCGCAGTCGAGGCTGTGCCGGAAGGCCGCGTTGTGCAGTGGGCGGAAGAACAGGAGCCAGCCCAGCCAGCGCACCCCTCGCGGACGCAGCACCAGGGTGTGGCGCAGGACGGCACGCGCGGGCCCGAGGGGCTCGACGGTGAACTCGTGAAAGCCGTGGAACCCTCTCGGGCCGGTGAAGCGGAAACGCACCCACTGGCCCGGTACGTAGTGGCTGACCACGTACCGCACCGGACCGTGGCCGCCGGACAGGCCGACGGCCAGCGGTCGTTCGAAGCGGATGGGAGGCCAGTCGGACGGCCAGAGGCGATCCCGCTCCCCGCCCAGGGAGTCGATCAACGCGCCGACGGCCCCGGCCGCGGCGGGGAGCGTGCGTTGGTGGACGTTCAGCACAGCGATCACGGTGTGCTGACTGCCCGGGCCGCCCCCTCGGAGAACTCCCTCGAAAGGGGCACCGCAGAGTGCGCCCGGAGCACTGCCGCGTGCCGCGCGCCGGGCTTCGCGCCCGTGCTGACCGATAAACGCCGCTACGACTCGGCGGCCGGGCATGGCCTCAACTGCTGTTCCACAGACGCCCCTTGGTCTTACCGCTCCCCGTTCGACGGGCACCAGGGGGCGAGGATCAGCCAAGTCGAGGCGACCCGCCGACACGCGGAGGGGGGAAGTGCGGCCCGAGCGTAAAGAGAGGTGAGATGGCGCCACGGGCCCGGCGGATCGGTCAGGCGCATACACGAGGGGGCAGCACATATGGACGCAGCACGCGGCGTTCCACCCGGGTCGTCATCGGGGCCGTGGCAACCGCTGCTCACCCAACCGCCGTTGGCCGGGCTGCGCGGCGACCCGCTCGTGGACGCGGCCCTGTCGGAGCTGCCCCGCCTGGTTCCCCCCTCCGTCGCGGCCCACTCCTTGCGGGCGTTCCTGCTGGCCGACGCCCGCGCCCGGGCCCGGGGCATCGACTACGACCGGACCGGACTGCTGGCCGCCGCGGTGTTCCACGACACCGGGCTGACCGGGAGCGCTCCGGCGCCGCGCGGCGGATTCCCGTCCCGTTCCGCCGAGTTGCTGGACCGCTTCCTGGCCGGTCACGGGGTGGACGTGACGCGGCGAGCGGCGCTGACCCGCGCCGTCCGCGAGCACATGCGGCCGTTCCCCGCCCGCGACGCCGGACCTGAGGAGCGGCTGCTGCACTTCGGCGCCTGGCTGGACGTCACCGGCCGCGGAAGCCGCCAAGTTCCGGGAGAACGGCGGCGGTTGGCCGCGATGGCCGGCACGCCTTGGTTCGCCCTCTCGTTCTCCGCCCGGCTGGCCGGACACGGGGTGCGCCGGGTACTGCCGGCGTCCTCGGCCACCCGCTGAACCCCGGCCCGGCCACTCGCTCTTCCCGTCCTGAAAGGAGCGCAGACATGCAAGAGGACCAGCGTGTTTACGATGTCGCCATTGTCGGAGGCGGCATCGGCGGGACCATGTTGGCGGCGATCCTCGCGCGCCACGGCGTGCGGGTGCTGCTTCTGGAAGGAAGCGGTCATCCCCGGTTCGCCATCGGGGAGTCCACCGTCCCCGAGACCACCTTCGGACTGCGGGTACTGGCCCGCCGCTACGACGTCCCGGAGATCGAGCATCTCGCCACCAACGGGGCGCTGCGCCGTCATGTGTCCTCGAACTGTGGGGTCAAGCGCAACTTCAGCTTCGTCTACCACCGCGAGGGAGAGCCCACCCGCGCCGAGGAGTGCACCCAGTACCCGACCTGGGGGCCACCGCTCGGCCCCGACTCGCACTACCTCCGGCAGGACGTGGACGCCTACATGTTCCATGTGGCGGTCTCGTACGGCGCGACCGCCCACACCCACACCGTCGTTGAGGACGTGAAGTTCGACGAGGACGGGGCCACCCTGGTCACCCGGGAGAGGGGCACGTTCCACGCGTCGTACGTGGTCGACGCGGGTGGCATGCGGGCGCTGCTCCCGGAACGGCTGGGGCTCAGGGAGGATCCGCCCTACCGCACCCGGTCGCGCACGATCTTCACGCACATGGTCGACGTGCGGCCCTTCGACACCGTGGCGCCGCCGCGGGAACAGCACCGGATGCCCAGCCCGTTCAGCCAGGGCACCCTCCACCACCTGTTCCAGGGCGGCTGGTTCTGGGTCATCCCCTTCGACAACCACACGGCGAGCACCAGCGAACTGTGCAGCGTGGGTGTCAATCTCGACCTGGACCGTCATCCGCGTCCCGAAGGGGTGTCCGCTCAGGACGAGTTCTGGAGTCATGTGCGGCGCTTCCCCAGCGTGGCCCGGCAGTTCGAGGGCGCGAGGTCGGTGAGGCCGTATGTGTCGACCGACCGCACCCAGTTCGCCTCACGGACGGTGGTCGGCGACCGGTGGTGTCTGCTGCCGCACGCCAGCGACTTCATCGACCCCCTGTTCTCCAGTGGACTCGCGGTGACCGTGATGGCACTGAACGCGCTGAGCCACCGGCTCATCGAAGCGGTGCGCCAGGACGACTTCGACACGGCCCGGTTCTCCTATCTGGAGTACTGGATCAAGCGGATGTTCCGGTTCTACGACGACCTGGTGTCCTGCAGTTATCTGTCCTTCGACGACTTCGACCTGTGGAACGCCTGGAACCGTGTGTGGACCATCACCACGCTCTACGGGACCAACGCCCAGAACCAGGCGGCCGTGACCTTCGAGAAGACAGGGGACCCAGCCTGTTTCGACGTGTTGGAGACGCCGCCCTATCGCGGTCTCCAAGGGGTCGACAATCCCTGGGTCGAGCGCCTTTTCAACCAGGCACGCGACGCCGTACTGGCTTATGGGGCCGGTAATCTGACGAAGGATCAGGCAATTGCCCGCATTTACGAGCTGCTGCGTGAGAGCGAACTGTGTCCGGCGGTCTGGGGCACGCTCGACCCCGAAGACCGCTGCCCCTCGGGCGTGTTCACCCTCTGGCCGCTGATGAAGATCCTCCTGTGGGGCAGGTACCGATCGCCGCGGCACGTCCGTGGGGCCTACTTCACGGGCGGTGCGCGACTCGTGGGTGGCGAGGCGTTCCAGGTCTACGGCGCCGAGTTGCGGCGCGGCGCCTCGCTGGTGCACCAGACGGCACGGGACATGTGGGTCAACTGGAACCGGGACTGGACGCGCCGGCCGGGTCCGCGCGCGCAGACGCCGGGTCACGGGATCCAGCGGTCGATCCAGCGGTAGATCCGGTCGCAGATCCAGCCGCAGATCCACAGACAGAAAAATCATTCCTGCGCCCCCCGGAAAAGCAAGTCCCGGTTTGCCGTCAGATTGCCTCGGGTAGGAAAACAACGTGGCCGAGAATTAAATCCGGCTCGATTCCCCCTGCTTGATCGAGAGACAACGGGCTGCAATAAAAAATGGCGCACAATTCCATCTGCCCATCGCCCGCCTCCTGCTCCTGGGAAGAGATTTCCCAGCACCAGGACCGTCTTATGCGGCTGGTTCGCCGAAGACTCCCGAGCTATCAGGACGCGGAGGACTGCGTCCAGGAGACGATGACCCGCGCGGCCGCGCACGCCGCGCTGGACCGGAGTCGACTGGGTCCCTTCCTGACCTCCGTGGCGCTTCGGCTCTGCATCGACTTCTATCGCGAACTGGAGCGCCGCAGCCGCCTGTTACAGCGTGCGGCCCTGCTGAACCATCCCGGGACCACCGAGGAGGACGTCTGTGACGAGGACTTCGGCAGATGGCTCCTGGACCAGGTCCGGCACCTGCGCGGCCGTGAACAGGAAGTGATACTGGCCCGCGCCGCGGGAATGTCCACCGCAGAATTCGCCCGCACGCACAACATCTCCGTAAAAGCGGCCGAAGCCGCTTTCACCCGGGGCCGAGCACGCCTGAAAACGGTGTGCGCGAAGGCCATGGAAGACCATATGGGATAACGCCTGAACAGGGCGCCACGCATCACGCACCCCGAAAGGAAAACGCATGTCCAACAACAAGAACATGCAGGACATCCTCAAGGATCTGATGGGAAATATGGCCGACAGCAGCAAGGAGGCCTTCGACGACATTCTCAACCGGCCGGGCAAGTCGTCGTCCGGCAACGCCGTCGAGGCGCTGGCCGGTCTGCCCGCGAACGCCCTGGGCACCCTCGCCGGTGTCGTGAACCCGGCCGCGGCGCTGGCGGGCGCGGCGAATCCGCTGGCCGCGCTCGTGGGGGGTGGGGGCAATCCGCTGGCCGCACTCGCGAGCGGCGGGGGCAATCAGCAGGGCGGCTTCACCGGCGGGGGCAACCCGCTCGCCGCGCTCATCGGCGCAGCCCAAGCGGGCGTCCCGCTCGCGGCCCTCGCCCAGGCCGCCAACCCGCTGGCGGCCGCCGCCGGGGGTGGGGGCAATCCGCTCGCCGCGCTCGCGGGGACCGCCGGGGCCGCTGGTAATCCGCTGGCGGCGCTCACCGGAGCGGCCAACCCGCTGGCGGCCCTCGGCGGTGCCGCCAGTCCGCTCGCCGCGCTCAGCGGTGCGGCGAACGCCCTGGGCGGGGCCGGGCAGCTGGCCGGAGGCGTGGGGCAACTGGCAGGCGGGGTCGGGCATGCCGCCGAGGGCCTGGGCGATCTGCTCTCCCTGCCGGCGCAGCTCGCCCAGCTGCTGGACCTGCTCCCGAAACTCATCCAGGCACTGCAAGGACAGGCCGGCGGCGGACAGTCCGGCGGCGGCAGGGCCGCCAAGGGCTGAGCGCCGCCAAGGGCTGAGCCCTCGCACGCCGGTTCACCGCTCGACCGCGTCCTGCTGGGCCCGCCGTGCCGGGCGCCCCGACTGCCGTCCCCGGAGTGGTCCTGGGGCCTGAGGAGGTCACACACGATGGCGTCTGTCGTCGGCGATCGGTTGCGTCTCGTGGTCAAGGTCCTGGGGAGCCTCGTCGCCGACGAGGTCGGACAGGCCACCCGGCTGCGCAGACAGACGAAACGGGGCGCATGGGCTCCGGCGGAGGCGGCCGACGTCTCCGCCGGGGCCGAACAGCGGCGCGCGAAAGCGGTGCGGCACGCGTTGGAGAGTCTCGGCCCCTTCTATGTGAAGCTCGGCCAGATCCTCTCCACACGGCCCGACATGGTGCCGCAGTCCATCCGGGACGAGCTGCAGAACCTGCACGACCAGGTCGATGTGCAGCCCTTCTCCGTCTTCGAGCCTGTGCTGGCGGGCGATCTCGGGCCGGACTGGAAACTGCGCTTCGACGACGTCGACACCGTCGCCCCGCTCGGCGCGGCCTCCCTCGCCCAGGTCTACCGGGTGACCCTGCCCGGCGGACGGCCGGCCGTGGTCAAGATCCAGCGGCCCGGCATCCGCGAGGGAGTGCTGGCGGACATGGCCCTGATGCGCAGAGCCTCCCGGCTCGTGGCCCGGGTCGCGCCCCGGTTCAACGAGGTCATCGACATCGAGGCAATGCTCGGCTCGGTCTTCGACGCGATGGAGCCGGAGCTGGACTTCACCGGCGAGGCCCGTGCCATGGACGAGGCCCGGGAGAACATCCGCCCCTTCCGCACCCTGGAGGTCCCCCGGGTCCTGCACGCCGGACCCCGGGTCCTGGTCCAGTCGCTGGCCCCGGGGACGTCGGTACGGCACATCGACCGCGCCCACTTCACCGACGACGAGCGCATCGAGATCGGCAAGGACCTGCTGCGCTTCATGTACCACGGCTACTTCGTGCACCGGGTGTTCCACGCCGACCCGCACGCGGGCAACGTCTTCGCGGTGCCCGGCGGCCCGGCGACACTGATCGACTGGGGCATGGTCGGCCGGCTGGACCGCCGGACCAGTCTCCAACTGCTGCCGCTGTTCATGACGTTGGCGCAGAACGACGGGTCGGGTCTGGCGCATCACTGGGCGGAGATGGGACGGATGACGGCGTGGTCCAACATGCCCGCGTTCGCGGCGGACATGGCGGCGTTCGTGCCCAAGGTCTCTCATCTCTCCCTGGACGAGATGAACTTCGGTGTCTCACTGACCACCGTGCTGGCGAAGGCGACCAAGCGGGGCATCGGTTCACCGCCCGCGGTGTCCCTGCTGGGCAAGTCGTTCGCGAACCTCGACGGGTCGGTGCGCTGCCTCGCACCCGAGATCACACTCCCCGAGGTGTTCCAGGGCGAGGTCCCGAAGATCCTTCTGGCGCTGGGCCGGGAGTTCCTGGGCCGTCACCAAATCGCCAGGAACTCCATGGAGTTGCTGCTCGCCGCCGTCACCGGCCCCGAGCAGCTGCGCGGAGTGCTCGGTGACGTGGCCAACCGGCAGTTCGCCCTCAACATCCATGAACCGCGTACCTCCGCGGCGATGGGCGGGCAGCGCCCGACCCGACCCTCCGGCCCTCTGCTGGCCCTCGGAGCGCTGGCGTTCCTGCTCGGCCGTCGCCGCCCCCGCTGACCGCACCGATCGACCATGCCCTCGCCCTCGCCCGACTCAGCACGCACACAGGGAGTTTCACCATGTCCGACTACACAGGGCCGCCCTCGCCGTCCACGCCCGGCCTCGGCGTGCCGGACGGCACCCTGGCCGGCACACTTCCGCTTGTGGCGCTCTGGACGGCGGCCGCGCATGCCGCGGAGTCCCGTCGTGACGTGCCGTACGTCCTCGATCCCTGGGCCGGTGACTTCCTGCGCACGGCCGGATTCACCGGAGGCCCCCCGGGTGACGGCCCCCTGCAACGGCTGCTGCCCGACTGGGCGGTGGTGCGCACCCGCTTCTTCGACGAGCACCTCATCGAGGCGGCCCGCTCGGGCTGCCTCCAAGTCGTGCTGCTGGGGGCCGGGCTCGACACCCGCGCCCTCCGCCTGAACTGGCCGGCCCCCGTGCATGTCTTCGAGGTCGAGGACCCCGCGGTCCTCGCCTTCAAGGACCACGTGCTGGGCTGGACCCCGCCCACCTGCGGACGCCGTAGCGTCGTCGGCGTCGACCCGGCGTCCGGTTCCTGGGGGGAGGCACTGCTGGCCGCCGGGTTCGACCCCCGACGGCCCACCGCGTGGCTCGGCGAGACCCTGCTCTACCACCTCCCGCCGAGCGTGGTCGAAACGGTCGTCTCCACCATGACGGAGCTCTCCGCCCCCGGCAGCACCTTCGGCGCCGAGTGTGTGAACGCCGAGTCGGTCTCCTCCTCGTTCGTCGCCCCCTTCCTCGACGCCCTGTCGGCCACCGGCATCGCCTGGCGATGGCAGCTCGCCGAGCCCCGGACGTGGTGGGCCGAGCGGGGCTGGGAGGCCCGGCCCGCCGACCTGTTCACCCTGCCGTACGCCGTCCAGCGCCTCTCCCCCTACCTGCCGCTGCTCACCGAGGCCGCCGCGACGTGCGTGTTCCTGACCACCGGAACGCTGCGGAGCTGACCGTACGAGCGGCAGCCGTGCACGCGAGAAGGGAGCCCGGGGACGCGTCGCTCCGGGCTCCCTTCTCGTGCGTGTCTCGTGCGCACGAGCACCCTCTCAGGCCCGCTCCAGCTCCCGCAGTGCCGTCAGCCACAGGTCGGGCAGGGCGTCGGCGGTCGCCAGGGCCTCGTCGTGGACGATCGTCAGGCAGGCCACGTCGTGCTGACTCGTCAGGGTCGTCATGCACCGGATGCCGGCCGCGAGGCCGGTCAGCAGGGCGGCGCGGCGGGCCACGGCTCCCTGGTGGACGAGAGCCGGGCCGAAGTTCACGCTGCTCGTCGGCGCGGCGACAACCGCGCCGTTCACCATCCGCGTTCCCACCCGGGCGCCGACCGCCCGCGGGGTCGCTGCCAGCAGCAGACTGAGCACGTCACGCTGACGGCTCACGCGCATCCGGGAGGTGCGGGCCGTGACACGGGCGAGGGCCCGCAGCGGTGACGGTTCGTCACAGGGCAGCAGCAGCCGGGCGACGACCATCCGGTTGCCGGGCGCGCACTCCTCGCCCGGTGCCCGCACCGACATCGGCACCGCCACGGGCAGCGGCCCGGGAGGATGCGGGGAGCCCGTGGCCTTCAGGTGCCAGGTGCGGAAGGCGTGGGAGAGGGCCGCGAGATAGACGTCGTTCACCGTGCCCCCGTGGGCTCGGCCGATACCGCGCAGCCTCACCAGCGGGGTGTCCACGTGGCACACGGCCGTCCGTCCGCAGCCCGGCAGGTCGAAGGCCGGCTTGGCGGTCGGCGGGCCGAAGGAGGCCGCCACGTCACCGAGGGCGGCGGCCAGGCCCCGGGCGGTGGGCCGGGAACGGTGGTGCGGTGCCGGGCCGCCCTCGGGACGGTCGTCGAGGAGCGCCCGGACGGTGTGGGCGGCTCCGACACCGTCCTGGAGGGTGTGGTCGGTGCGGTAGCACAGGGTGTGACCGCCTCCCGCCCCGTGCACCAGCCACACCTCCCAGGGTGGCCGCTCGGCCGTGCTCATGGGCCGCGTCAGCATCAGCCGGCCGGCTCCCGAACCGTCGGGGCCGTCCTCGGGCAGCCGGACCTCGCGCACGTGCTGCTCCACCTCGATCCGGTCGACGCGCCGGAAGACCTTGCCGTCGGACGCGACGCGGTAGCGCAACGCCGGGATCCGGTGGGCGCGCTCGGCCACCCGTGCGCGTACGACGTCCAGGGCCGGGGCCGGTCCGTCGTACCGGAAGAGCAGACCGACGGGCAGGGGCCTGCCGTGCGTCGCCAGGTGATAGGCGGCGTCCGGGGTTCCCATGGGCAGGGTGGCCGGCAGGCTGCCGTCGGCGACGGGGTGGAGGCGCATCAGCGGGGCCTTCCTTTCTGACGTGCGGGGTGTGGCGGGACGGGGGTTCACGTCGGCACGGCCGCGCGGGCTGCGGGTTCTCGCAGGCCCCTCAGCACCTGCGTCGTGCGGCCCGGCCCAGCGTGTTCACGTATCCCCGCAGGAGAAGGCGGCCCGGACCGTCGACGGGCACCCGGGGGGCCTGGGACCGATGCCAGGGCAGTGGGCCGCCGGGTTCCGGCTCGCCGAGCAGGGCGCCGGCCACGTGGGCGCCGTGGGCCACCGACATCGCGAGGCCGTGGCCGCAGCAGCCGCCGATGTACCAGACGTCGGGCAGACCGTGGACCGGGCCCACCACCGGCAGGCCGTCGAAGGTCATGCCGACCCGGCCCGACCAGCGGTGGACGACGCGTACGTCGGACAGGTCCGGGTGCAGGCGACGCACCCAGCGCCCCAACCAGCTCCAGGCCCGCTCGCGGACGGCATCCAACCGGACCGCGTCCAGTCCGGCCGGGGCGGTGACCGTACCGCCACCGGCCACCAGTCCCCCGTCCGGCAGCAGCCTGAAGTACGGCGCCATCGGCGCCGCGTCCACGAAGGCGTCCCCGGCGCGCCCGCCGAGGGCCGCGTACGCCTCGGCACCCACGGGTGCGGTCGCCACGGCGTACACCTCCAGCGGCAGGACCGTGCCGACCGGCAGACCCACCTCCCGCGCGGCGGAGTTGACGGCCAGGACCGCCTGCCCGGCGTGGAGCCTGCCGTGCGGGAAGACCAGTTCGGCTCCGACCAGATCTCCGGGGTGCACGGCCCGCAGGGGGCTGTGCCCGTAGAAGCGCACGCCCTTGGCCGCGCACGCACGGGCGAGAGCGCAGGTCAGGGCGGCGGGGTCCAGGGTGGCCGCGACGCGGTGGAGGAGCCCGGCGGTGTACGGCACGCCGATCCTGGTGCGGATCGCGGCCCCGGACAGGACCGGCACGTCGAGGTCGAGCGCCTGGTAGGCCTTGGCCTGCCGGGTGAGGGCCGCCAGGTGTCCGGGCGAGCGGGTCGCCACGACCTGCGCGCCGGTCCGCAGTCCGCAGCGCACGTCGAGCAGGGCGCACAGGTCGAGGACCTGGTCCACCGCGTGCACGCTGGCCAGGTGCATCCGGCGGGCGGTCACCGGCCCGAAGCGGCGTACCGCGCGGTCGATCGCCGGTCCGGCCCGGGGACCGAGCAGTCCGGTGCCACGGCCGCTGGCCCCGGCGGCGGGGCGTTCCGCGTCGACGACGGCGATGTCGAGCCCGGGGGCGCGGTCCGCGAGATGGTACGCGCAGGCGAGTCCCGCCAGACCGGCACCCACCACCGCCACGTCCGCGGTGACCACACCGTGCAGCGGCGGCTGGGCAGGCACGTCGGCCGGCTCCCAGGCGGGCGCTCCGGCGAGCGGCCGGGTCATCCGGAGCCGTCCGGTCCGGGGGCGGGCGCTGGCGCGGACACCGCGCCGGGATCAGACGCGTCCGTGATTCTCCCGAAGCGGCGGTCGTGCCAGAGCAGGGGGCGCCCGCCGCCGACGTGGACCGCCGCGACCCGGCCGACGACGAGATGGTGGTCGCCGTAGCGGCGTACGTCCTCGACCAGGCACACGGACCAGGCAAGCGCTCCATCGATCACCGGGACGCCGAGCACCTGACGGGCCGGGGTGCCGGCGAACCGCTGGGCCGCGGTGGTCGTCGGGTGGGCGAACCGGCCGGCCAGGTCGTGCTGGTCCTCGCGCAGCAGGTGGACCGCGAAGACCCCGCGGGCCCGGACCGCGGCGAGCGTGCGGGAGCCCTCGCGCAGACAGACCAGGAGCAGCGGCGGCCGGGCCGACAGGGAGGTCACCGCCGAGACGGTCATACCGAGCGGGCCGTCCTCGCCACGCGCCGTCACCACGGTCACCCCGGCGGCCAGCTTGGCGTACAGCCCCAGACAGCGGGCGGCCCCCGGGCCCGGCTCGTCGCGCAGCCGATCCCCGTACGAGAGGGCCCCGCTCTCTCCGCCCGCCCGTTCAGCCGCGAGCCGCGGTGGCGCGGTCATCGATCACCTCCGCACCCACCAGGCCGAAGAGGATGCGGGCGATGTTGGTCCGCAGGGTCGATTCGGCCACCGGATCGAGGATGTCCGCGAGGGTCGGAATGCCGAGGTCGAAGGAGGCGGTGAAGACGACGAGGGTGCCGCCGTCGCGCGGTTCGCAGCGCCAGCTGCCCTCGAACGTCTGGAAGTCGCCGCTGAGTTGCTCGAAGGTGAGGGACAGCGTCGTGGGCGAGAACACATCGCGTTCCCGCCACCGCATCAACCCGCCCCGGAACGTGACCGTCCAATCCGACACGACCGAGCCGTCGGACAGCGGGGCGTCCACGCGGACCTCGCGGACGGTGTCGGTGAGTTCGGGGTAGCGGCGGAAGTCGGTGATGCGTCGGTAGACGTCGGCCGGTGCGAGGTCGTCGGCGACAGCGTGCAGGGCCACGTGGCGCATGGTCTCGTTTCCTTTCGTTGGCCGGGCGGACTTGCGGGGCGTCATCGCGTCACCGCGTCATGCGCAGAGCAGTGGTCCGCAGGGCCTCGGCGAGTGTGGTGAAGAACAGGTCGAGCGCCTCGTCCGAGAGCACCGCGGGTGGCGTCAGCCGCAGCACCCGGGTCGCGTTGAGGGAGTGGTTGACCAGGACGTCCCGCGCGATGAGCTCCAGCAGCAGCTCGCCGACCGCGCGCTCCTCGCCGAACTCGATCCCGATCAGCAGGCCCCGGCCCCGCACCTGGTCGACCAGCACATCCTGGTAGGGCGCGCACACCTCCCGTACGGCGGCCAGGATGCGCGCGCCGAGGGTCGCCGCCCGGGCGACGGTGTCCTCCCGTTCCATGGTCTCGACGGTGGCGAGGGCGGCCGCGCAGGCGATCGGGGAGGCACCGAAGGTGGAGGTGTGCAGGTAGGGGTCGCGGCTGAAGGGGGCGTACGCCTGCTCGGTGGCGACCATCGCGGCGATCGGCACCACTCCCCCGCTGAGCCCCTTGCCCGCCAGGAGCAGGTCGGGGCGGACGTCCTCGGCGTTCACTCCCCACCAGGTGCCCAGTCGTCCCATCCCGGTCTGGATCTCGTCCATGACGAGCAGCGCGCCGAACTCCTTGCACAGCGCGGCCACTTCACGGAGATACCCGTGTTCCGGGATGCGCACCCCGCCCTCGCCCTGCACCGGTTCGAGAATGACGCAAGCCCGGTCCCGGCGGGCGGCCAGCGCCTGCCTGAGCCCGCCCGGGTCGCCGAAGGGCACCTGTGTGGTGTCGGGGAGGAGGGGCTGGAACGGTGTCTGGTAGGTGGCGTTGGCGGTGACGCTGAGGGCGCCGAGGGTCTTGCCGTGGAAGCCGCCGCGGGTGGTGATCAGTTCGTGACGACCGTGGGCGCGGGCCAGTTTCAGGGCGGCTTCCGTCGCCTCGGCGCCGGAGTTGACGAAGTGGACGTGGTCGAGGCCCGGCGGGGTGTGCGCGGCCAGCGCCTGGGCGGCCCGCGCGGCGACCGGTTCGAGGAAGACCCGGCTGGCCAGCGGGTGGGTGTCGATCTGCCGGTGCACCGCCTCGACGACGGCCGGGTGCCGGTGGCCCAGGATGAAGACGCCGTAGCCGCCGAAGTCCAGGAAGCGGCGGCCGTCGTCGGTGTGGATCCACGGGCCCTCGGACCGGACCTCGGCCATCCCTCCCAGCACCCGGCCCATGACCGCCCGTCCGGAGCCGATGTGCCGCCGGTACAGCTCCACGAGTTCGGTACCGCCGGGCAGGGGTGCGGCCGGTGAGACGGGGTGTGCCAGGGCCGGGGCCGCGCGGGGGACGGCGGGTGGTGCCGCGGAAGGGGAGGCGGACGGTGGGGCGGGGGGCGGCGCGGAGGACGAGACCGTCATGATGCCGCCTCCCTCGGGATCGTCACGGCGGCCGGACGGGCGCGGTGTCGCCTGAGCAGCCCGGCCCGGTCCGCGGCCCAGCTCTCCAGGTTGCGTACGAGGGCGGCGCGGATGCCGGTGCGGGTCAGCCGGGTTCCGCAGCCGGGGTCTCCGAGCGAGGAGGCGAACGGCAACTCGCGTTGGAACACCAGCAGGAGTTCGGCGTAGTGCTCAAGGCGCCGGCGCAGCGACTCGGGCATGGCGGTGCCCTGCAGCATGGGCAGCAGCAGTCGGTGCACCGCCTCGACGGGGATGAGCCGGGGGCGCTGGGGCTCGGGCAGGCCGTGGTCCACGGCGAACTTGGCGCAGACCTCGGAGATCTCCCGCAGCGGCGGGGCCTCCCGGCCGGCCGTCAGCCAGTACTCCCCGTGGCGCACCTCGCCCCGGATCAGGTCGCCGACGGCCCGGGTGACGAAGTCCTGCGGGACCATGTCGATCCGGGCCTCGGGGGCTCCCGGCAGCACCGGCACCTGCCCCAGGACCATCGAACCGAGCGTCTTGGTCAGGCCCTGCTGTCCCGCGATCCGCCCGGTGACGGAGTCACCCATCACGACCGACGGCCGCACGATCACGCCGGGCAGGCCGGCGTCCCGCACCATCTGCTCGGCCGCCGTCTTGGAGACCAGGTAGGCGGCGGCGCCCGGGAAGCGCCGCCGGTCCTCGGCGGCCGGCGCGCTCGCCACGAACGCGGTGCTCACCAGGTGCAGGGGCGCGTCGGCGCGAGCGGCCAGATCGAGGACGGCCCGGGTTCCGGACGTGTTGGTGCGCAGGATGTTCTCGGGCGCGGTGCGCCAGTTGGTCTCGGCGGCGGAGTGCAGGACGACGTCCACCTCGTCGGCGAGCCGGTTCCAGGCCCGCTCCGGCAGGCCCAGGCGGGGTGCGAGCAGGTCGCCCTGGAGCTCGCGTACCCGTGGGTCGTGCAGGGGCCTGTTCCGACGCAGGCAGACCAGGTCGAAGTCGGCGGACAGCTCGTCGATCAGGGCCCTCCCGAGCACTCCGGAGCCGCCGGTCAGCAGCAGCGTGGGCCGGTCGGTCGGACTCGGAGGGTGGTGCGGTACGTGCGGCGGCATGGGCGTACTCCCCCAACGGGACTCGGCTGGAGTGGGCAGGCTGCGATCCGGACGGCCGTACGAGGGCCTGGGTGTCAGGCGATGGCGAGCGGCCGGTCGGCGAGATAGCCGGCGATCGGTTCGGTCATGCGGGACCGGGAAGGCGGGTGCAGGGACAGTCCGTTGGCGCAGGCGGCCAGGTGGCCGACCTCGTCGGACGTCATGAAGTTGAGGCCGCCGAGGAGTTCGACCGCGCGGGGCACGATGCGGGCGAGGGTGTCCTGGACCCCGTAGCGGACGCAGAGGGCCTGGGCGAGCGCGGACTCGCCGAGGTCTCCGCTGTCCACCCTGCGGGCGATGCCCTCGGCGGCGGCCATGGCGGCCTCGGTCTCGACGAACAGGCGCACCCGCTCGTGTTCGGGGATCCGGTCGTTGAGCAGGACGCGTTCCACCAGGGCGCTCGCGACGCCGAGGTAGCTGCCCGTCATCAGTGCCTGGAACCAGATCAGACCGGCCGTCTGGAGCTCGTCGAGTCCCTGTCCCCGCCCGGCGGGCGTGGCGGTGCGCAGCAGGAGTTCCGGCGGGACGAGGACGTCCGTGAGGGTGACCTGTTCGCTCTCCGCTCCGGCGAGGAAGGCGCTGGACCAGAAGCCGCTGACGCTCAGTCCCTCGCTCTCGGCGGGTACCAGTGCCACCGCGAGTTCCTCGCCCTGTCCGTCCTCGCGGGGGACCATGACGCTCGCGGTCAGCACGTCCATGGAGCGGGCCAGGCTGCACGGGCGTTTGACCCCGTTGATCCGTACCCCGTCCTCGGTGAGCGTGGCGGTCATCGACGGTTGCAGGATGCCGGCGCCGCCCCGTCCCTCGGCGAAGCCGGAGGCGATGATCCGGTTGGTGGAGGCCACACCCTCGATCAGCATCCATTCCAGGCCGTCGGGCTGCCCGCCGAGGTCACCGAGGCCGACCAGGGTGGCCATCGAGAAGTGGTGCATGGTGGTTCCCACGGCCAGCGACGGCGAGCGGCTGCCGATGGCCCGCTGCACCCGCAGCGCGTCCAGGGCGGTGGCGCCGCGGCCCTGGTGGGCCTGGGGCACCAGGAGACCCGGTCCACCGCTGTCCCGGAAGAGCCGGACACCGGGGCTGCTCGGCCGCTCCAGCTCCATGAGCGGTGTCTCGCTCAGGGCGGCATCCAGGTCCGGCAGCAGCTTGGCCAGGGTGGCGCGTTCACATTCGAGGAATCGCATGGACGTGTGGACCTCCAGGACGGGGTGGACACGTGCGGACAGGGCGGGGCGGGCATGCTCGGACAGGGCGGGGCGGGCACCACACCTGGATGAGGCGGGGCGGCACACCCGTTGGGTCATACGGCGTTGGTGGCGCGCAGCAGCTGCCATACGGCGCCGACGCGGGGCCTGCCGAAGAAGGCGATGTACTCCGGGAGGACCGCGTGCGGGGCCCACTTCTCCTTGTATTCCAGCTGGGAGGCCGCGGGGTAGATCGCCTTGCCGCGCTCTGCCAGCAGACGGGCGAACCGGGCGAACACCCGGCTGGCGCCGGGAACTTCGTGCTCCTCGCCGAGCCCGGCGAACGGGGTGAACCCGAAGTGGAGCCAACCGGCGCCGTCGGCGAGGAAACGCTCCATGACGGTGGCGTTGAGTGCCTCCATCACGCCGGGAGGCGCGTCGGGACGGCGTCTGCTGAGGTCGTGCAGCCAGCCGGGCCGACTGCCGTAGACGGGCGAGTAGTTGATGTATCCGACGGCCTGGCCGGCGATCCGGCCCACGAACAGCCGGCGGTGGCCCTGCAGGGGCCCGGTCCGCTGGCCGACGAGGAAGCGCAGTTCCTTGACGTGCCGGCCCTTGTCCCGCAGCCAGCGGTCGTCGAGCAGGTCCAGCTCCCGGCAGTCGTCGTGCTGGACCTCGGTCACCTCGAGGCCCGCCCGCCGGGCCCGCGAGATCTTGTTGCGCAGCCGCACGAACCGGGAGCCACGCAGGGTGAAACGGGACAGCTCGACGGCGTACGAGGCGCCCAGCTGGTTGACCGTGAAGCCGCGCCTGGCATACAACTCGGCGTCCGCACGCTGGAGTTGCACGGCGACCAGCCGGGGCCCGGTCTCGGCCAGGAAGGCATCGAGCAGCCGCTCGCGGTGTTCCGGCGCCGCGAACGGGCCGCCGAACTGCAGAACATGGCGCCCTGATCGGCGATAGGCGCAGGTGCCCTCGGATCGGCCGTCACGGAAGTACTCGTTCCCGCTGTTGAGGGCGAGGAATGCGCTGGGGTTGTCGCTGTGCTCGGCGAGTGTGTCAAGCACGGACGGCATACGGGCCCTCCAGGGAATCCTTCGGCTCGAAAGGGACACTGAACGTTTTCAGGGAGTTGCCGAAGAGCGCGCGGTCGCCCATGAGGTGGATGGGGAGGGCGAGCAGCGCCCATTCCGGCCGGACGAACCAGGCCCACGCTCCGGCCAGTGCCCCGGCCGTGACCAGGCTGTGCATCACGTTGTAGGCGACGTAGTAGCCCCGGGCGATCCGTCGGCCGCCCCCGCTCCGGAAGGCGAGCGCCCCAGGGAGATAGCCGATGACGTCGATCACCGCGAACAAGGCGATGAACACGCCCCAGCGAATCTCCGAAAGGTGCTGGAAGGCGAGCACCAGTGACACGACCAGAACGGCCAGCCATTCCAGTCGGCAGAGCGCGAAGGTAGTTTTCGTCTCGAATCTGTTCTTGGCGTCCACAGGCGCTCCTTTCACCCCTGGTTACGCGCGAGCGGGTGCGACCCCTCGCACGAGCGAAGGCGGTTCCGGCGTCCTCGGACTAGGGTCCCGTCGCATGACGTCCGAGTTGCTGCTCCAGGCCGCGTCGGCACCGGCCCGCTCGCGTGGTCGGGCCCTTCAGGCGGCCCTGCGTGAGGCGGTCCGCTCGGGGCGGCTCGCGGTGGGCACCCGGCTGCCGTCGAGCCGCGACCTCGCGGCCGACCTCGGCGTGTCGAGGGGCCTGGTCACGGAGGCGTACGAGCAGTTGACGGCGGAGGGCTATCTGCGCAGCGGCCGCGGGGCCGGGACCTGGGTGGGGGACGCGGTACGGGCCACGCGCCCTCCCGCGCGCGACCTCGCTCCACGCCCCGTCGGCGCGCGGGCCGACTTCGTCCCCGGGACGCCGGACCTGTCACTTTTCCCGAGGGCCTCGTGGTCCGCCGCCCAGCGCGCCGTCCTGGCCGAACTGGCGCACCCGGACCTCGGCTATCCCGATCCGCGGGGACTGCCCCGGCTGCGTACCGCGCTGGCCGAACTGCTCGCGCGCCGCCGCGGTGTGGTCGCGGACCCGGAGCGGATCGTGGTGGTCTCCGGGGTGACCCAGGCGACCACCCTCCTCGGTTTCGTCCTGCACGCGCGCGGTGTCCGCGCCGTCGGCGTCGAGGACCCCGGCAGCCCCCAGCACGCCGAGCTGTACGCGGCGGCCGGTGTCACCACGGTGCCCGTCCCGCTGGACGACGAGGGGCTCGCCGTGGGCGCACTGCGGTCCTCGGGCGTACGGGCGGTGGTGACCACCCCCGCCCACCAGTTCCCCACCGGGGTCGCCTACTCCGCTCGCCGACGCGCGGAGCTGCTCGACTGGGCGCGGTCCGTGGACGGTCTCGTCCTGGAGGACGACTACGACGGCGACTTCCGTTACGACCGTGCCCCCGTGGGAGCGTTGCAGGGGCTCGACCCGGACCACGTGGCCTACGCGGGCTCGGCCAGCAAGTCGCTCGCACCGGGGTTGCGGCTGGGTTGGCTGCTGGTCCCGGAGCGGCTCGTCGAGGAGGTCGTCGCCCGCAAGCGGACCCTGGACCTGGGGCATCCCGCGCTCGACCAGGCGCTGTTCGCCCGGTTCGTGGAGCGCGGCGACTACGACCGCCAGTTGCGCCGCTGCCGACGCGCCTACCGGGAACGCCGGGACGCCCTGCTCGACGCGCTGCGGGAGCACTTCCCCGGCACCGAGGTGTCCGGGATCGCCGCGGGACTGCACGTCATCGCCGCCCTGCCGGAGCGCTACGGCCCGCAGGAACGGTTCCTGGCGGAGGTGGCCTCGGCCGGGGTGGCCGTACGCCCACTGTCGGACTGCCGGCACCCGGGCACCGAGGCGGAGGCAGCGGCAGCGGATGAGGCCGGGGGCGGGACCGAGTGCCAGTCCGTCGGCAAGGGGGACATCCGCCTTGTCCTGGGTTACGCCCACCTCTCCCCCGCACGGATCCGTGACGGTGTACGGATGATGGCCGCGGCGGTCACCCACTGACCGGCGCGCACTCCGCGCCGCGCACGACGCACGACGCACCACGCACCACGCACCACCACGGTGAATCGCCCCAGCGAATCGCACACAGGTTCCCTTGTTCCCGCGACCAGTTGTTCACTTGCGGTTTCCGTGCGCGCTGCGGCGCCCCAGTAGTTGTGGCACTGCACACTGGCCGGATCCCGTCGCTGGAGGCGTATCCATGTCACACCATCCGCTCCCCGGTCGCCGCAGCGTCCTGCGCGGCTCCCTGGCCGCTTCGGCGGCCCTGGCCCTGCCCACCGCCCTCGGCGCGGCACCGGCCTTCGCCCTGTCCGGACGTCCGAAGGCCGGCTGGGGCGTGCAGACGGGAGACGTGACCGCCGACTCCGGACTGGTGTGGGTGCGCTCCGACCGGCCGGCCCGGATGATCGTCGAGACGTCCGCGACCGAGTCGTTCCGCAACCCCCGCAGATGGCATGGTCCGCTGCTCGGCGCGGACACCGACTTCACCGGCACGACCCGGCTGCGGGGGCTGCCGTCCGGCGAGCAGATCAACTACCGCGTCCTGCTGGCCGACCCGGATGATCCGCGCCGCACCGGCGAGCCGGTCACCGGCACCTTCCGCACCGTGTCGCCGCGCAGGCGCAACGGGGTGCGTTTCCTGTGGTCCGGTGATCTGGCCGGGCAGGGCTGGGGCATCAACCCCGACTTCGGCGGCTACACGATCTACCGGGCGATGGCCGGGCTCGACCCCGACTTCTTCCTCTGCAGCGGCGACAACATCTACGCCGACGGCCCGATCACGGCGACCGCGGCCCTGCCCGACGGCAGCACCTGGCGGAACATCACCACCGAGGAGAAGTCCAAGGTCGCCGAGACCCTGGCCGAGTTCCGCGGCAACTTCCGCTACAACCTGCTGGACGAGAACCTGAAGAGGTTCAACGCGCAGGTGCCGTCGATCATCCAGTGGGACGACCACGAGGTCCGCAACAACTGGTACCCGGGCGAGACGATCGCGGCCACCGACACCCGCTACACCGAGAAGAACGTGGACGTCCTCGCGGCGCGGGCCCGACGGGCGTTCAGCGAGTACTTCCCGATCTCCACGCTGACACCGGGCGCGCGTGACGGCCGGGTGTACCGGGTGCTGCGGCAGGGTCCGCTGCTGGACGTGTTCGTGCTGGACATGCGGACGTACCGCAACGCCAACTCGGCCGACGACCAGGCCGTGGACCCGCAGGGCATCCTCGGCCGGGAACAGCTCGAGTGGCTCAAGCGGGAGCTGTCGCGGTCCCGCGCGGTGTGGAAGGTGATCGCCTCCGACATGCCGCTGGGGCTGGTCGTGCCGGACACCACCGAGGGCAAGCAGAACATCGAGGCGGTGGCGCAGGGCGACCCGGGTGCGCCGCTCGGGCGTGAGCTGCAGATCGCCGAGCTGCTGCGGTACGTCAAGCACCGCCGGATCACCGGCACGGTGTGGCTGACGGCCGACGTGCACCACACCTCGGCACAGCACTACCAGCCCTCGCGGGCGGCCTTCACGGACTTCGAGCCGTTCTGGGAGTTCGTGTCCGGGCCGCTCAACGCGGGCGCCTTCCCGGCCAGCGCGCTGGACAACACCTTCGGCCCGGAGCGGGTGTTCGTGAAGGCGCCGACCGCGTCGAACGTGTCGCCCGCGGGCGGCTACCAGTTCTTCGGCGAGGTCGACATCGACGGTGACAGCGGGGAGCTGACCGTGCGGCTGCGCGAGCAGGACGGCACCGTGCTGTTCACCCAGGTGCTGCAGCCGGGCCGGGTCGGCCAGTAATTCCCGTACCCCCAACTCCCGTAAACTCGAAGGCATGCCGCGCACCGGCGTCATCTCCCGGTGCGCGGCAATTGCGGTACAAAGAGCGACGAACGGTACGGGGAAGCACACTTTACCCAGCAGTCACAAGGCGTTCGTGATCACGCAACACCATTCCTCCACAGTGGTTGCATGACTCCGAATATCTCTGTTGTGACAGGTACCGGGGACGCGCGTCCCGTACACCCCTGGGGGATCGTCTCGGCGGCCTTCCGCACATGGTTGTCACGCCGCCACGGTCACGCCCCACCGACGAGTGATACCGGCGCCCGCCCACTACCCGAGGAAGAGCTGCCCGGGGAGGAGCGGGCCGGGGAGAACACGCTGTGGCGGATGCGGACGACGGTGCGGGACGAACCGGGCTCGCTGGCCGCCCTGTGCGCGGCTCTCGCCGGGCACCGGGTCGACATCCTGAGCCTGCAGGCGCACCCGCTGGCCGAGGGCACGGTGGACGAGTTCCTGCTGCGCGCCCCCGCCGACGTCGCCGGTTCCGACATCACCCGGGCGGTGACGACGGCCGGCGGTGCCGACACCTGGATCGAGCGGGCCGACGCCCACGACCTGGTGGACGCGCCGACCCGGATCCTCGGTCTGGCCGCCCGGACCGCCCTGGACGCCGCTGAACTGCCGCTGGCGCTACGGCAGTTGCTGGGTCGCTGCACCATCCGTCACCTGCCCGCCACGTCCGCGTCCGGAACCGGCCGAGGGCCTGCGGCCGTGCCGGTGGAAGGGGTGCTGGAGGACACGGTGATGCGGCTGCGGGCGCCGGAAGGCGGAGTGATCACCGTGGAGCGGCCGTATCTGCCGTTCACCCCGACCGAGTTCGCGCGGGCGCGCGCCCTGGTGGAGCTGGACGCGCACCTCGGCCCGCGGGTGCCGCGCGGCCAGGACGTGCTGACACTGCCCGCGGGCAACGCGATCACCGTGCGCCGGGCCGACGCCGGCGATCTGGAGGCCGCGACCGCGATGCACGAGCGGTGCTCCGCGCGGACGCTCGGGATGCGCTACCACGGGCCGGTCGGTGACGCCGACCGCTATCTGGGGCACCTGCTCAGCCCGCGCTTCGGCCGGACCCTCGCCGTGCAGACCGCCTCCGGCCGCGTCGTCGGCCTCGGGCACCTGCTGTGGGACGGGGACGAGACGGAGGTCGCGCTGCTCGTCGAGGACGCCTGGCAGCGGCGCGGCATCGGCGCCGAACTCCTCAACCGGCTGGTGGCGATGGCCGTCGAGGCCGGGTGCGCGAGCGTGTACGCGGTGACCCGGTCGTCCAACACCGGCATGGTCGCCGCGATGCGCGGGCTCGGGCTCCCCCTCGACTACCAGGTCGAGGAGGGCACCCTGGTGATCACCGCCCGCCTGGACATGGCGCCGGTCACCGCGCGGTCGTCGCGTGAACGGGAGCGGGAGTTCTCCGAGGAGGCCGTGCGGGACTGACGTGCGGGGCCGGACGGGCGGGCCGGACCGCGTCCTCGGCACAATCGGAGTGACGCGCGACGGTCCGTCGTACGAGGATGGACCGCATGTCAGAGACCAAGAGCCCGCTTCCCCGCGAGGTCGCCGACGCCTATGTCGACGAGCTCATCGCCCTCGACCCGGTGACCGGTACGTACCTCGGCGTACCGGAGAGTTCGCGCCGCCTGCCCGACCTCTCACCCGCGGGCCAGCAGGCGCTCGCGGACCTGGCCCGCGGGACCCTCGCGCGGCTCGACGAGGCCGAACGGCAACCCGGCGCGGACAGCGACATCGAGCGCCGGTGCGCGCGTCTGCTGCGCGAGCGGCTGACCGCCGAGCTCCAGGTGCACGAGGCCGACGAGGGTCTGCGCGCGGTCGGCAACCTGGGAACGCCGGCGCACTCCGTGCGCGACATCTTCACCGTCACTCCGGCCACGACCGACGAGGACTGGGCGGCGATCGCGGAGCGGCTGCGGGCGGTGCCGACCGCGTTGGCGGGTTACCGCGAGTCCCTCGCGCTGGGCCTGGAACGCAAGCTGTACGCCGGTCCGCGCCCGACCGCCACCTTCGTCGGCCAGCTCACCGAGTGGGCGGACACCGACGGCAAGGGCACCGGCTGGTTCGAGGACTTCGCCGCGGCGGGCCCAAAGGCGCTGCGCCCGGAGCTCGACGAGGCGGCCCGCGCGGCGACCGCGGCCGTGGCCGAGCTGCGGGACTGGATGCGCGAGGTGTACACGCCCGCGATCGAGGGTGCCCCGAACACGGTGGGCCGGGAGCGCTACGCCCGCTGGTCGCGTTACTTCAACGGCACCGACCTCGACCTCGACGAGGCGTACGCCTACGGCTGGGCCGAGTACCACCGTCTGCTGGCCGAGATGAAGCAGGAGGCCGAGAAGATCCTGCCCGGCGCCGAGACGCCGTGGGTGGCGCTGGCCCACCTCGACGAGCACGGCAGGCACATCGAGGGCGTCGACGAGGTCCGCGACTGGCTGCAGGGCCTGATGGACCAGGCGATCGACGCGCTGGACGGCACCCACTTCGAACTCGCCGAGCGGGTGCGGAAGGTGGAGTCCCGCATCGCCCCGCCCGGCGGCGCGGCGGCTCCGTACTACACGCCCCCGTCGGAGGACTTCTCGCGTCCGGGCTGCACCTGGCTGCCGACGATGGGCCAGACCCGCTTCCCGGTCTACGACCTCGTCTCGACCTGGTACCACGAGGGTGTCCCGGGCCATCACCTGCAACTCGCCCAGTGGGCGCACGTCGCCGGGAGCCTCTCCCGCTACCAGGCCTCGATCGGCATGGTCAGCGCCAACGCGGAGGGCTGGGCGCTGTACGCGGAGCGGCTGATGGACGAGCTGGGCTTCCTCACGGACGCGGAGCAGCGGCTCGGCTACCTCGACGCGCAGATGATGCGGGCGGCCCGGGTCATCGTCGACATCGGCATGCATCTGGAGCTGGAGATCCCGGCCGACTCGCCGTTCCACCCCGGCGAGCGCTGGACGCCGGAGCTGGCGCAGGAGTTCTTCGGCGCTCACAGCAGCCGCCCGGCGGACTTCGTGGAGAGCGAGCTGACCCGCTATCTGACGATTCCGGGGCAGGCGATCGGCTACAAGCTCGGCGAGCGGGCCTGGCTGCTGGGCCGGGAGAAGGCCCGCGAGCGGCGCGGCGACGCCTTCGACCTCAAGGCCTGGCACATGGCGGCCCTGTCGCAGGGCTCGCTGGGCCTGGACGACCTGGTGGACGAGCTGTCGCAGCTGTAGCCGCCCGCGGGGCGGGGCCACCGGCCCGGCCCCGCCGGGTCGGTCAGCTGCCCGGCGCTCCTTGCCCGTCTCCTCGCGTGGGCCGCCCGCGCGAGGAGACGGACGGGAAGGCGGAGAGGGTCACAGCCGTCGTAGCTGTACGAGGCCGAGCCAGGTCTCGGGGCCGGGGCTGACCTGGGCCGCGCGGACCGCGTAGCTGCCCGGCTCCAGGGCGACCCGCAGGTTGTCGGTACGGGCACAGTCGTGGCCCGGCCAGGCCGCGTCGAACAGGACGACCGGTCCGGGCACCGTCCAGCGCACCTCGTCCTCCCAGGCCGCGGTGGCGAGGGCGGCCGGTACTTCGGCGAGCAGTTCGTCCTCACCGTCCGCGGCGCCCCAGCGGACGAAGACGGCGTGCTCGGGCAGAAACGCGGTCGAGGCCGGTTCGTCCCCGAGGACCAGCGCCGCGGAGTCACCCACCGGAAGCAGTCCGACGAAGCCGTCGACCTCGCACGCCCGGTCGTAGTCCGAGGCCGTCTCGTCCCCGTCGGCACCCGCCCAGAACGGCAGGACCGTCTCCGGCACCACTATGAGCGGGCCACCGCCCGATTCCACCCACTCCGCCACGCCCGGCTCCGCGTATCGCACCATGCGCCAGAACCTACACGGTCGCAAATTCCAGCGAACTCCGACCTCAGGACCTGTAGTTCCGCGCCCACCGAGCGGCTCGCCGAGCCTCAGACGCCCCGCTGCCGCAGCGTCGACCCGGCTCGTCCCTTCACGACCTCCAACTGCGCGTGGATGCGCCGCCGCAGATCCGGGACGTGACTGACGATGCCCACGCTGCGGTCACGTTCGCGCAGGGAGTCGAGGACGTCGAGGACCTCGTCGAGGGTCTGGTCGTCGAGGCTGCCGAAGCCCTCGTCGATGAAGAGGGTGTCCAGCCGCACCCCGCCGGCCTCGTCGGTGACGACGTCCGCGAGGCCCAGGGCGAGGGCGAGCGAGGCGAAGAAGGTCTCCCCGCCGGACAGCGTGGCCGTGTCCCGCTCACGTCCGGTCCAGGCGTCGACGACGTGCAGCCCGAGCCCGCTGCGGCCGCGGCCGGTGCGGTCGTCGGAGTGGACCAGGGTGTAGCGGCCCGAGGACATGCGCTGCAACCGTACGGTCGCGGCGGCGGCCACCTGTTCCAGCCGGGCCGCCAGCACATACGACTCCAGGCGCATCCTGCGGTCGTTGTCCGCCGAGGTGCCCGCGGCGAGGCCGGCGAGGCGGGCCACGCGCTCGTACTCCTCCCGCAGCGGGGCCAGCCGTCGCACGCCGGCGACGGCACGCGCGGAGAGCCGGTCCAGTTCGGTGCAGCGCCGGGCCGCCGCGTCGCGGCCGGAGGCGGCGTCCCGCAGCCGCTGGGCGGCGGTGGCCGCGGTCCGCTCCGCCCCGGTGAGGTCGGCGGACGGGCGCTGGGCGGCGGCCGCGGTGTCGGCCTCGGCGAGGACGGACCGTACGGCGGCCTCCTCCGACTGCCAGGCGTCCAGGCGTCGTTGGAGTTCACGGTGGGCCGTGTCGTCCAGCAGGGCCGCGGCCGCGGCCTGCGGGGTGTCGAAGCCGGACCGGAAGGCCGCGTCGGCGAGGCGGGCGTCGGCGTCCTTGAGGCGCTGGGCGGAGTCCTCGGCGGCCCGCGCGCACTCGGCGGCGTCGCCGAGCAGCGCGACCCCGCGCTCCAACTGCGCTGCCCGCGCGGCGACGCTTTCGGCGTTTCCACGCGCCTGGGCCAACTCGCCCTCCAGGGCGCTCTTCTCACGGTCCAGCCGCTCGCGATGTCCGACCCGCGCGGCGGCCCGCACGGCGGCCTGCTGCTGGGCGGCGGTGCGTTGTTCGTGCTCGCCCTCGGCCCGCCGCAGCTCCTCGCGCGCGGGGTGCAGCGCGGAGGCGTCCGCGCGCGCCCGCGCGTACTGGCGCTCCAACTCTTCTGCCTCTGCGGCGAGTTGATCCGTGGGTATGTCGCCGGCCTCGGCGGTCGCGGCGGCCAGGGCCTCCCGTGCGACGCCCAGGTGCCGTTGTTCCTTCGTGTGCAGCTCCTCTGCCTGCTGGTAGGCGGCCAGCGCCCGCTCCTCCGCCTCCCGGTCCACGTGCCCGGCGTCCTTGCGCGCGGGGGCGGGGTGTTCGGTGGCACCGCAGACGGCGCAGGGGTCGCCTTCCGACAGGTGCGCGGCGAGTTCGGCGGCGATGCCGTTCAGGCGTTGTTCCTTGACGTCGAGCCAGTGCGCCTTGGCCGTCAGCGCCCGCTCCTGGGTGTGGCGGGCCTGCTCGGCGGCCGTTTCCGTGTCGCCGGTCAGCTGGTCCCGCATCCGTGCGGCGCTCAGCCGCTTCTGTGCGGGCTCGCGCTGCACGGAGAGCTGTTCGGCCCGGGTCGCCGCCTCCTGCGCGGACTCGATACGGCTCCGCAGCGCGGTCCGGGTGGTCTCCCATTCGGCGAGCCAGGCCCGCGCGTCCTGCCGGACCTCCTCGTCGGCCCGCTCCTGCCGGTCCAGGTCGGCACGCTCGGCCACCAGGTCGGCCAGCCGTCGCTCGGCCCGGCGAGCCGACTCCAGGCCGCCCAGTTCCTCCGCGGCCCGCCGGGCGGCAGCGGCGAGTGAGACGGCACCGGCGTCGGCGAAAGCGGCCTGGGCCGTGAACGGCGCGTAGGCGTCGGCGGGGGCCTCCTCCGTCCCGGCGTCCGCTCCCTCCCCGAAGGCGCCGGCGCGCCGCAGGTCCGTCTCCAGGTCGCCGAGGACGTGGCCGGGGTCGCCGTCGAGGGCGTCACGCAGCAGGTCGCGCGCGTGTGCCTCCGCCGCCGCGGCCCGCCGGTGTTCACTGTCGGCCGCCTCGCGCAGCTCCAAGGCCGGCGCCACCATCTCCGCCTTGCGGCCCCGCTCCATCCGCGCCTGAGCCTCGCGGTAGGCGTCGGCGCCCCCCTCCAGGCGTGCGGCCCGCTCCCGCGCCTCGGCGTACCGGCTCTGGAGTCGGGCCAGTTCACGCACGTCGGAGAGGTCGCGGTCGGCCGCCGCCTGGGCGGACTCGGCGGCCGTGAGCCGGCAGTGGGCGACGGTGAGCTGCTCGCGGGCGGTGCTGCGGGCGACGGCCGCCGCGCTCAGCACGGCGTCGGCGAGGCCCGGTTCACCGGGCGTCAGTTCGGGCAGCTCCATGACGCTGCCGGCCGCCTGCTGCATGCGGTGGGCGTCGGCCAGCAACGCGGCGTCCCCGTCGCGTACCTGGGCCTCGGCCGCCCGCCTGCGCTCGGCGAGCCGTTTCTCGACCTCGGCGAAGCGCTGGGTGTCGAAGAGCCGTCCGAGCAGCCGGCCGCGGGCCTCCGCGTCGGCACGCAGGAAACGCGCGAAGTCGCCCTGCGGCAACAGCACCACCTGGCAGAACTGCTCCCGGCTCATACCGAGCAGTTGGGTGATCTCCTCGCCGATCTCCTGGTGGGAGCGGCTGAGGTCCTTCCAGACGCCGGCCGTCGCGTCGTACCCGCGAAGCCAGCTCTGGGCCTTGTCGACCGTGGTGCCCGGGCGGCCCTTCTTCTTCGGGCGTTCCCAGGGCGGCTGCCGGGTGACCTCCAACCGGCGCCCCGCGACGGTCAGTTCGAGACTGACTTCCGTGCGTACGCCCGCCGCGGCGTGGTCGCTGCGCAGGGCCATGCCCTGACCGCTCTGACGGGCCCCCGGCACCGATCCGTACAGCGCGTAGCACACCGCGTCGAGGACGGAGGTCTTCCCGGCCCCCGTCGGTCCGTGCAGGAGGAAGAGTCCGGCCGCCGACAGCGCGTCGAAGTCGACGGTCTGGGAGCCGCCGAAGGGGCCGAACGCGGTGATCTCCAGTCGGTGCAGCCTCACCGCGCCACCTCGCGCACCGTCGCGTCCGCGCGGACCGTGTCGAACGCGTCCCGCAGCACCACCTGTTCGCGCGCGTCGGGTCCGGCGCCGCGCACATGGGCCACGAAGTCCTCCGCGATCTGCTGGTCGCTGCGCCCGGCCAGCCGCCTGGCGTACGACACGGCCGGGTCGTCCGGCGCCCGCTCCGGGTCGAAGACGAGGCTGAGCGTGTGCGGGAAACGTTCGGCGAGCCGGGCCATGGGGTCGGCGGGCCGGACCGGGTCGGTGAGTGTCGCCTCGACCCACGCCTCCTCGTGCCGGGCGAGTCCCGGATCCGCGAGCAGGTCCTCCAGGGTGCCGCGGATGCGGGCCAGGGCGCGGGGCACCGGGCAGTCGACGCGTTCGGCGGTCACCGCGCCCTCGGCGTCCAGGTCGACGAGCCACATGCTCTTGCGGTGCTCGGACTCGGAGAAGGAGTACGGCAGCGGGGAGCCGGAGTAGCGCACCCGCTCGGTGATGGTCTGGCTGCCGTGCAGATGCCCGAGCGCCGTGTAGTCGACTCCGTCGAAGACGCCGGCGGGCACCGCGGCCACCCCTCCGACGGTGATGTCCCGTTCGCTGTCGCTGGCCTCGCCGCCGGTGACGAAGGCGTGCGCGAGGACGACGGAACGCGCGCCGGGCGCGCGGGTGGCGAGGTCGGCGCGGACACGCTCCATGGCGGCGGCGAGCACCGATTCGTGTCCGGCCCTGGCCACCGCGAACTCGTCCTTCACCAGGGCGGGTTCCAGATAGGGCAGGCCGTAGAAGGCCACGTCGCCGTGGGCGTCGGACAGCACCACCGGGATCCCGCACGCCGACGGCTCGGTGCGCAGGTGGATGCCGGCGCGGTCGATGAGGCCCGCGCCCACACCGAGACGGCGGGCCGAGTCGTGGTTGCCGGAGATCATGACCGTGGGCACGCCGAGGTCGGCGAGGCGGTGCAGGGCGTCGTCGAACAACTCGACCGCGGCCAGCGGCGGCACGGCCCGGTCGTACACGTCTCCCGACACGAGGACCGCGTCAACGCGCTGCTCCCGCACGGTGGTGACGACATGGCCGATGAACTCGGCCTGGGCGTCGAGCATGTTCACCCGGTGGAACGCCCGGCCCAGATGCCAGTCGGAAGTGTGCAGCAGCCTCATGATCCTCGAGACTAACGGCCGGGTCTGACAGCACGGGCGGTTACTCCCGTATCGACCCGTCATGACCCTTGCCCAGGACGACTGTCCTGCACCCTTTGTCAAGGGATCGACCACTACCGGCGCATGCCTCGGGAGCGGTCGCTGTGAAGGCACCCGCGCTTTCACGCGTCCCCGTACGCCTCTCCCCCCAGTTCGAACCCGGCCGTCCCGGCGGTGGCGTCGGCCAGCCAGGCCCGGAAGGCCGCCACGTCGGCGTCCGGCAGCCCGATCTCGATCGTGACCGCCTCTCCGTAGCGCACGTCCCGCACCTCACGTCCGGTGGCCCGCAGGTCGTTGTGCACCTTGCCCGCCCGCTGATGGTCGACGGTCACCGTGGCGAGCCGGAACCGGCGGCGGGTGAGGGTGCCGAGGGTGTCGAGCGCCTCGCCGACCGCTCCGCCGTACGCCCTGATGAGGCCGCCCGCACCGAGCTTGACGCCGCCGTAGTAGCGGGTGACGACGGCCACGACGTACCGCATGTCGCGGCGCAGCAGCATCTGGAGCATGGGGACGCCGGCGGTGCCGCCGGGTTCGCCGTCGTCGCTCGCCCGCTGGATCGCGGCGTCGGCGCCGATGACGTACGCGAAGCAGTTGTGGGTGGCGTCCGCGTGTTCCCTCCGCACGCCCGCGACGAAGTCCTGGGCCTCCTGCTCGGTGGCCGCCGGGGCCAGGGAGCACAGAAAACGGGAGCGGTTGACCTCGGTCTCGTGCACACCCGCGCGGGCGACGGTGCGGTACTCGTCCTGCATCGGGCCAGCCTAGGCGTACCCTCCTCAGCCGCCGCCCCGGGCCACGATCACCTTCGTCAGCAGGGCCGTCCCCGGGGTGAGGTCGTGCCAGTGCGTGCCGCGCCAGGCCAGCACGGCGATCGCCGAGGTCGGGAATTTCACGCCGACCTGGTCCAGCGTGTCGTCGAGGCCGTCCCCGGCGAGATCGAGGACCAGGTCCTCCAGTCCGGGGTTGTGCCCGACCAGCAGCAGCGTGCCGACCTCGGCGGGCGCGGACCGCACGGCGTCGAGCAGGTCGGGTACGTCGGCCGCGTACACCTCCGGCTCGAACCGGACCGGCGGCGGTGTGTCCCACTGCGCGCAGGCCAGTTCCCAGGTCTGTCGGGCCCGTACGGCGGTGGAGCACAGGGCGAGATCGGGCAGCAGGCCCGCCTCGGCGAGCGCGCGGCCGGCGGCCGGGGCGTCCCGGCGGCCACGCGGCGCCAGGGGGCGTTCGTGGTCGGGTACGCCTTCGGGCCAGGCGGACTTGGCGTGCCGCAGCACGACCAGGTGACGCAGCGGGCCCGTACCCGCCGGGCCGGTCACGCCGCGGATCCCAGGTCGCGGGTGAGTTCGAGGCCGAGCAGCCGGTCGGCGTAGGCGAACGTCTCGAAGCGGGCACCCTCCGGCAGCTCGGAGGTCTCCACCCGGTGCAGGACCCGGAGCACACCGGGCATGTCCAGGTCGTTCTCCCAGGCGGCACGGAGCTGTCCGCGCACGTCCTCCGGGATGGCCCGTGACGGCTGCCTGGCCCAGTCGGCGACCGCGCGACGCCACCGTACGAGCGTGCCCCGCGCCTCGTCCAGGGCGTCCGCGTCGAGCCGCACCGGCAGGGTCCGGCGCCGGGTCAGCAGCGCCAGACGGACGACGGTGGGGTCGGTGTCCTCGGGGATCACGGTGGCCGCCGGGTCGGCGGGGGCGACCAGGACACGGACACCGCTCGGCAGCAGCTCCGGGTCGGGTTCCGTCCCGCTGCCCGCCGGGCCCTGAGTGGTCTCGCCCACCACACTGAGCACCTGCGCCTCGCCCGGACCGGTGCCGGACACCCAGCTGTCCTCGAAGGGCCGGATGCCGAGAGCCGCGGCCGCCGCCGTGAGTTCCGGCTGCTCCCCTCGACCGCCCAGCAGCGCCCAGACGGGTGTACCGCCCATTTCCAGGGCGCGGACGAGAACGTCGGCGACCAGCAGCACCCGCAGGGCGGTCGTGTCGTGGCCCACCGCGTGGGCCACGACCCGGGTCAGACCGCGGCGGGCGGGGGCGGCGTCGACGGGCTCGCCGGTTCGGGCGTCGATGATGCGCAGCACGGGCCGAGCGTAGGCGCGCGGGCCGCAGCGCGCCACCGTGCAACCGAACAGACGTTCAAACCAGGGACCGGTCGGATCGGGTCCGGGGAGCCGTCCCGGCCGGGAATCACACGGGACCGTGCGCTGTTGCCCCCTACACCAGTCCGCCCGCGAGTCCGAGGAGATTCACCGTGTACGGCGACGAGGCAACGGTCCGCAAGATTCTCACCGAGCTGGGTGACACCTGGGCCGTGGTGGGCCTGTCCTCGAACCGGCAGCGCGCCGCGTACGGCGTGGCCGAGGTGTTGCAGCGCTACGGCAAGCGTGTCGTCCCGGTCCACCCGAAGGCGGAGACCGTGCACGGCGAGCAGGGCTACGCCTCGCTCGCGGACATCCCCTTCGACGTGGACGTCGTCGACGTGTTCGTGAACAGCGAGCTCGCCGGGGCGGTCGCCGACGAGGCGGTGGCGAAGGGCGCCGACGCTCTGTGGTTCCAGCTCGGTGTCATCGACGAGGCCGCGTTCGAACGCACCCGGGAGGCCGGTCTGGACATGGTCATGGACCGCTGCCCCGCCATCGAGATTCCCCGCCTGGGCTGAGTCCCGCCCGCGGGCCGTCGACATAATGTCCGGGTGACGTCACCCACCCCCCGCCCCGACAGCGCCGGCCCTCGACACGTCCCGGTCGTCATCGTGGGCGCCGGCCCCGCCGGTCTCACCGTCGCCAACATCCTGCGGGCGGCCTCCGTCGACTGTCTCGTGCTGGAGACGGAGACGCGCGAGTTCATCGAGCGGCGGCCCCGGGCCGGGGTGCTGGAGGAGTGGGCGGTGCGCGGTCTTCAGCGACGCGGCCTCGCCGACACCCTGTTGGAGCGGGCGGACCTGCACACCGAGTGCGAGTTCCGGTTCGCGGGCGAGCGATTCCGCTTCTCCTACGTCGAATTGACGGGGCATCACCACTACGTCTATCCACAGCCGTTGCTGGTGACCGACCTGGTGCGCGCGTACGCGGACGAGCGGGGCGGGCAGATCCGGTTCGGTGTGCGGGACGTGCGGCTGCACGACCTGGACACGGACCGGCCCTCGGTGTCGTACCTCGACGCGGAGACAGGGCTGCGCGAGGAGGTCCGGTGCGACTTCGTCGCGGGCTGCGACGGGGCACGCGGGGTGACGCGGGGCGCCCTGCCCGACTCGGCGCGGATCTCCCGGCACGACTACGGCACGGGCTGGCTGGCGCTGCTGGCCGAGGCGCCGCCGTCCCACGACTGCGTCGTGTTCGGCATCCATCCGAACGGTTTCGCCGGGCACATGGCCCGCAGCCCCGAGGTGACGCGCTACTACCTGGAGTGCCCGCCGGGCGACGACCCGGAGAACTGGTCCCACGCGCGCGTCTGGTCCGAGCTCCAGGAGCGCCTCGCGGCGACGGACACCGGGCCGCTGACCGAGGGGCGGCTGATCGAGAAACGCGTTCTCGACATGCACAGTCACGTCGTGGAACCGATGGTGTTCGGCCGGCTCTTCCTCGCCGGTGACGCCGCCCACCTGACCGCGCCGATCGCGGCGAAGGGCATGAACCTCGCCCTGCACGACGCCTTCCTGCTCGGTGACGCGCTCGTCGGGTACCTCACGGAGGGCGAGGAGACCGGCCTGGACGGCTATTCGGAGGCGTGTCTGCGACGGGTGTGGGACTACCAGGAGTTCTCGCAGTGGCTGTCCGAGGTGTACCACGGCACCTCGTCGGGCGACGCGTACCGTGCGGGCACCACCTTCGCCCGGCTCCGGCGCCTGTTCACCTCCCCCGCCGCCGCGGCGGCCTTCGCCGAGCAGTACCTGGGCACGGCACCCGCCTACTGAGTCGCCTCCCGCGCGTGGGTCAGTCGTGCGGCGGCCGGTCCTTGATGCGGTGGTCGGCCACGTTCAGGGCCTCGTCCAGGAGACGGCGCAGATGGCCGTCGCGCAGCGCGTAGACCACCCGGCGCCCCTCCTTGCGGGTGTGGACCAGGCCGGCCAGCCGCAGCCGGGCCAGATGCTGGCTGACGGCGGGCCGCGCCGCCCCGCACGCCTCGGTGAGCGTCGTGACATCGGCCTCACCCGTGCTCAGGGCGTGCAGCAGGGTGAGCCGGGTGCGGTCGCCGAGCAGCGCCAGCAACTCCGCGGCCAGCGCGAACTGCTCCTCGCCCGGGGTACGCGGATGCGCATGGTGCGCAGGTGACAGGTGCATGCGTGCGCTCATACGCACATAATGGCAAGGTGGGCGTCCCGCGTCCACTCCCGCCCACCGGAAGGGGATCCACGTGAGCGACCGGCACGACCACGGACATGACCACGGACACCAGCACGGGCACGACCACGGACGCGCCCACTCGCACGCGCACGACCAGTCACGAGGACACGGCCACCCGCACCCGCACGACCGCGCGCCCTCCCGACTCTCCCGCCTTCGCCACCACCTGACCCACCTGCTCGCGCCCCACTCCCACGAGACCGCCGACAAAGTGGACTCCGCGCTGGAGTCCTCGGCCCGCGGTATGCGCGCCCTGTGGATCTCGCTGTCGGTGCTCGGCGTGACGGCCCTGGCGCAGGCGGCCGTGGTGGCCGTCTCCGGGTCGGTGGCGCTGCTCGGTGACACGGTGCACAACGCCGCGGACGCGTTGACCGCCGTACCGCTCGCCATCGCCTTCATGCTGGGCCGGCGGGCGGCGACCCGGCGCTTCACGTACGGCTACGGCCGGGCGGAGGACCTGGCGGGCATCGCGATCGTGCTGACGATCGCCGCGTCCGCGGCCTTCGCGGGCTGGATGGCGATCGACCGGCTGCTCGACCCGCGCCCCCTCACGCACCTCCCGGCGGTCGCGGTGGCCGCGCTGGTCGGCTTCGCGGGCAACGAGTGGGTGGCCCGCTACCGGATCCGGGTCGGCCGTTCCATCGGCTCGGCCGCCTTGATCGCCGACGGGCTGCACGCCCGCACGGACGGGTTCACGTCCCTGGCCGTGCTGGTGGGTGCCGGTGGCTCCGCCCTGGGCTGGCGACTGGCCGACCCGATCGTGGGGTTGGCGATCACCGCCGCGATCGCGCTGGTCCTGCGGGACGCGGCGCGCGAGGTGTTCCGGCGGGTCCTGGACGCCGTCGATCCGGCCCTGGTGGACCGGGCCGAGCGGGCCGTACGGGAGGTCGAAGGGGTGCGCGAGGTGGGCGAGTTGCGGCTGCGCTGGATCGGGCACCGGCTGCGTGCCGAGGTGGCGATCGTGGTGGACGGCGATACGACGGTACGTCAGGCGCACGCCGTCGCCGTCGACGCCGAGCACGCCCTGCTGCACGCGATGCCACGGCTCACGGCCGCGCTGGTGCACGCCGATCCGGCGCCGGTGGCGGGGGAGACGGATCCGCATCTGCCGCTGGCGCACCACGCCACGGCCTGACCTGAGAGGTCAGGCGACCACCAGCCCTTCCACCACCAACGCGCCCGGCAGGTGGGCGAACGCCTTTCCCGGGAACGGACGACGCCGTTGACGTCGACCCGGGTGGTGGACAGCACGACACACGCGGCGAGGGCCCTTGGGTGCGTCCATGACGGCACGCTGACAGTGCCGTCCTGGGCTGGTTCAGCGCACGGGCGGGACCGAGACGGCCAGGACCATCTCCATCGGGACGTCGCCCTGGTTGCCGTAGGTGTGCGGGGTGTTGGCCTCGAAGGTGGCGCTCGCGCCCGTCGGGACGCGGTGCTCCACTCCGTCGACGGTCAGCGTCAGGTCGCCCGCCGTGACGTGGACCAGTTCGACGGTGCCGGTGGGGTGCGGGTCCGACTGGCTGCTCTCTCCGGGCATCAGCCGCCAGTCCCACAGTTCCAGCGGGCCCGGGGCCTCGGTGCCCGCGAGCAGCCGGTTGTAGCTGCCGGCGTCGGTGGACCAGAGCCGTACCGCCCGGTCGGCGGGGACCACGCGGACCTTGGGGCCCTGCTCGTAGTCGAGCAGGGTGGTGATGCTGACGCCGAGCGCGTCACCGATCTTCACGACGGTGCCGAGGCTCGGGTTGGTCCGGGCCTGCTCGATCTGGATGAGCATGCCGCGACTGACTCCGGCCCGGGCGGCGAGCACGTCCAGGGTGAAGCCACGCACCGAGCGCCAGTGCTTGACGGTGCGCGCCAAGGACTGGGTCAGCAGGTCGAGGTCCGACACATTCCGTCCAAGATGATGAATGACAGAGTCTCTTGCAAGGTACTGCGATGTGGTGCACCAGATCGTGCACCGAACTGTACTGCGAGGCGCCCCCTGGCAGCGCACGCTGCCGCCGTCGGCGGACCGGGCCCGGGTCCGGACGGCCGCTACGCCTCCGCGTCCAGCTCCGCGAGCCGGGCCACGTCCGTCTCGTCCAGCTCGGCGAGCGCCAGCAGCTGCTCGGGGGTGACGCCCGCGGGGATCGGCACCGGGGGCGGTGTCCGCAGCGGCGGCTGCCAACCGTCGGCGGGGGTCCAGCGCCGCACCACCCGCGCCGGGGCGCCCGCCACCACGGCGTGGTCGGGCACCGCACCGCGCACCACGGCACCGGCCGCCACCACGACGTTCCGCCCGATCCGTGCGCCCGGCAGGATCACCGCACCGGTTCCGATCCAGCAGCCCGGCCCGATCTCGACCGACTCCATCCGCGGCCACTGCTTGCCGATGGGCTCCTGGGGATCGTCGTAGGAGTGGTTGGTGGAGGTGACGTAGACGTACGGACCGAAGTAGCAGTCGCTGCCGATGGTGACCGTCGTGTCCGCGATGACATGGCTGCCCCGGCCGAGGACGACCCCGTCCCCTATGCGCAGGATCGGGTCCGGGCCCAGGTCGAGGTCGGGCATCATCCCGGCGGTGAGGGTGACCTGTTCGCCGACGATGCAGTGGGCGCCCAACTGGATCCAGGGTTCCCCGAAAACCGTGCCGAGGGGGAAGGCGAGCCGGGTGCCCGTACCGAGGGCACCGAAGCGGAAGCGGCCCGGGCGCTCGGCGGTGACGGAGCCGGTGCGCTGCACCCAGGCCCACCCGGTGTGCACGGCCCGCTGCACGGCACGACGGCGCCATGATGAGAACGTGTTCTTGCGCTTCGGCACCCGCTCACCGTACTCAGCGTGACGTACGCGCAGGACGTCGAGGGGCTGTGATCTTCGCCCCACCGGGTGGGCTACGGTGCCCCCGGACGGCGACGACGAGGAGAAAGCTATGGCGCACAAGGCGTTGATCACGGGCATCGGCGGCCGGGAACCGAAGATCCACGAGGAGTCGTTCGTGGCCCCCACGGCCTCCGTGATCGGGGACGTGACACTGGAGGCGGGCGCGAGCGTCTGGTACGGCGCGGTGGTGCGCGGCGACGTCGAGCGGATCTCCGTCGGAGCACGGAGCAACGTCCAGGACAATTGCACGCTGCACGCCGACCCCGGTTTCCCGGTGAGCATCGGCGAGCGGGTCTCGGTCGGTCACAATGCCGTGGTCCACGGGGCGACGGTCGGGGACGACTGTCTGATCGGGATGGGCGCGACCGTGCTCAACGGCGCTGTGATCGGGGCGGGTTCGCTGGTCGCGGCGCAGGCGCTGGTACCGCAGGGGATGGAGGTGCCGCCGGGGTCACTGGTGGCCGGCGTCCCGGCGAAGGTACGGCGTGAGCTGTCGGAGGAGGAGCGCCAGGGCGTCACCCTGAACGGAACGCTGTACGCGGACCTGGCGAAGGCGCACCGGGAAATCCACGAGTAGTCCGGTCCGCCCGAGGCGCGCGGCGGTGTCGACGCGCCGCTTCGCCCCGCGGGCGCGACCAGCCACAAGCGGCGGCCCACCCCGGCATCAGTCGGCGGCGGGCACCGTCTCCACCTCGGCGTCCCGCGGACCGGCCTGCACCTTCGCGGCCCTGCGCTTGAGCACCAGCATCGATGTGAGCCCCACCAGCACCGCGGCCACCAGGCCCAGCCACGAGAACCGCTTCAGCCACGACTCCGCGACGATCCCGACGTAGTAGATGACGGCGGTCGTGCCGCCCGCCCACAGCACGCCGCCGAGCACGTTGGCGATCAGGAACTTCCAGTACGGCATCCGCAGCACGCCCGCCAGCGGTCCCGCGAAGATCCGCAGCAGGGCGACGAAACGGCCGAAGAAGACGGCCCACATGCCCCACTTCTCGAAGGACCGCTCGGCGGTGGCGATGTGCCCCTCGCTGAAGTGCTTGGGGAACTTCTTGCCGAGCCAGGCCAGCAGCGGACGTCCGCCCCGGCGGCCGATGGCGTAGCCGATGGAGTCGCCGATGACCGCGCCGAGGCTGGCGCAGGCACCGAGGATCACCGGGTCGATGCCGGCGTGCTGTGAGGACATCAGCGCGGCGGACACCAGGATGATCTCGCCGGGGAGCGGGATGCCCAGGCTCTCCAGGCCGATGACCAGTCCCACGAGGGCGTAGACGGCTGCCGCGGGCACCGTGTCGAGCCAGTCCTGGACGTGCAACGCCGGTTCCTCCCCAATCGCGTCCTGCATTCCCCCCGGCGTGCGCCTCGGCGCATTCCCGGCGTGCGCCCAGGCCGGACGCACCCCGGAAAGCCTACCGGGTCACCGGCAACCCCCGGGGTCCTGCCGGGCGCACGGCAGCCCCGCCCAAGCCGACGCCGAGCACGCTCACCGTCGGCCGTGCAGCCCCCGGCCCGCACGCGGACGCCGTCTTGGCACAGCCGCCGACCTGGGCGAACCGGGTCTCGGAGTGCCCCGCCGGGGCCCTCGGTCCAGCGGGCGGTGACTGATCGCTCTCGGGCGCGGCGGTGGCCCCGCGCGGAGAGTTCGCGGCTGCTGACGCCGGGGCGGACTTCGGCTGCTCCGACGGCGGGGGCGGGCCACCGCCCTTGAGGCCGATGCCCGGCAGCACCTCCTCGCGGGTGGACCCGTGGCGGCCGCTGCCTGTTTCCAGCACCCAGCGCTGTCCGGCGGATCCGTTCCGGTCGGCGACGACCACGGTCCGCTCCGGTCCCCGGGCGACGAGCAGCCCGCCGCCCCGGCGCAGCAGCAGTTCGCCGCGCACGGTGAGGTCGTAGCGCACCTCGCCGGCGTGCACCACGCAGTCGGCCAGGACGACGGCGTCGTTGTCGGCGTCGGCATCGAGGCAGCGGGTCGGGTACGTGACGGAGCGCAGCAGCCCGTCGTCCTTGTACGACCACTGCTGGGAACCGGCCGAGGCGCACCGGGCCAGGACGGTCCGGATGCCCTCATCGGGGCGGCCGCCACGCAGGTCGAGGCAGAGGTCGGCGCCCGTGTTGCGGAGCCTGCCGCGCCCCACCTCGACGGGATCGTCGGCGGTGGCGGAGGGCGGGGGTCCGGGGGCGGACGAGCCGTCGGGGGATCCCGGCGAGACGGAGTTGCCGCTCACCATTCCCCAGCTGGTGTCGGGCCCGGGTTCGCCGTCGCCCTCGGACCAGCTCCGGGTGACGAGCACGGTCGCGAGCAGCGCCAGGGCCGTGACACTCGCGCCCACGAGTACGGCCTTGGTGCGCCTGCGGGCCGGGGCGAGCGGACCGGTCGGCCCGGGGCGGTGCCGGCCGCCGGACCTGGGTCGTGCGGTCGGCCGTGCGGGTCGCGTCTCGTGGTCGTGGGCGCGGCCGGGCCGCGAGTCGAGATAGCGGCGGGCGCCCCAGCCCAGCACGGTCTCCGCGAGCAGCACTTCCAGGCCGCCGTCGAAATGGCTGAGCTGTTCGGCGGCGTGACGGCAGTGGCGGCAGACCGCCATATGCCGTTGGACATCGGGCAGCAGGTCTCCGCCGCGGCGAATCGGGATGTCGAGAAGACGGTTGTAGAAACGGCATTCGCGGGTGGGCGCGAGTTCCCGGTGGGCCCGTACACAGCCCGTCCGGAATTCCTCACGGGCCCGCTCCAGCGCGGCCGCCGCCGTGGTCGCGTCCACCCCGAGCAGAGCGCCCGTGACGGACAGGGTCTCGGCCTCCACCTCGGTGTGCCACAGCAGGCATTGGGAGGCCCCGGGAAGAGCCCGGAACGCGCGCTCGGCGAGCTGCCGCCTTTCAGGGGTGAGCGACCTCGCCGCGCGCAGACCACGACCGCCGGTCGGTTTGCGGAGTTCCGGCAGGACGACGGTGATGACGTCGTCCGCGGCCCACTCCTTCACGGTGTCCCGTACGGCCGCGAGGAGTTGCGGCCGTACGGCACCGGCACCCGCCCGTTCCAACACCCGGTGGAACGCGGCGGCGGCCGCCATGGACGCCGAATCAGCCGAGGAGGCCAGGCAGATGGCCGCGTAGTCGTGCGCGGCCCGCCAGTGCCGGGCCATCAGCAGCGCGACGGCGTGCGCGTCCGGGGTGGTCCCGCCCAGCCGGGCGACGAGTTCACGGTCGGAGCCCCCTGAGCCGGACCCGGGCCGTGGCGGGTAAGGGGGACGGGGCGGGTGTGGGGATTGCACTGAACCATTTCCTTCCAAGCCGCAGGACGCACAGCGAATGTGCGTCCGCCGGAAAGCAGGTGCCTGATTGGTGCATACCTGTGTTGCAGCGGGTGCGGATGGGGCAGCTCGAAAACCGACTGGTCGGACCGCAGGGGCGGCTCACGATTGCATAATCGCCACACAGGAAACAAGAAGGTGGAGTGACCCATGTTCAAAAAGCGGTGACTTCAGAAAAGTTACCGAAGGTATCAGCACCCGCATTCGAATGACTTCACCAAAGGTCCGCCAAGTTGTGTGCGACGCATGCCCGTTGGCACACGAGATCTCCAACTTCCGGGAACCGGTCCACAGCGGACTCAGGGCTCTCTCCCGGGGTACTCCCATCCCCGTACGCCACCCTGTGCCCCATGATCGTCCCCCACCCGACCCCTGCCCCCGCCGCCCGCACGGTCCGCAAGGCGGTGATCCCGGCCGCCGGCCTCGGCACCCGCTTCCTCCCCGCGACGAAGGCGACGCCGAAGGAGATGCTGCCGGTCGTCGACAAACCGGCCATCCAGTACGTTGTGGAGGAGGCCGCCGCGGCCGGACTCGATGACGTACTGATGGTCACCGGTCGGCACAAGCGGGCCATCGAGGACCACTTCGACCAGGCCTTCGAGCTGGAACAGGCACTCGCCGCCAAGGGCGACGCGGTACGCCTGGACGCGGTGCGCGACCCGGCACGACTGGCCGACATCCACCACATCCGGCAGGGCGAGCCCCTGGGCCTGGGCCACGCGGTGCTCTGCGCCCGCCGCCATGTCGGTGACCGGCCGTTCGCGGTCCTCCTCGGCGACGACCTGATCGACCCGCGAGAGACCCTGCTCGGCCGGATGCTCGACGTCCGCGACCAGTACGCCGGAAGCGTGGTCGCCCTCATGAAGGTGCCCCGCGAGCAGATCCACCTCTACGGCTGCGCGGCCGTGGAACCGACCGGGGAGGACGACGTCGTCCGGGTGACCGGCCTGGTCGAGAAGCCCTCGCCGCAGGACGCGCCCAGCGCGTACGCGGTGATCGGCCGTTATGTCCTCGACCCCGGCGTCTTCGACGCCCTGGAGCGCACCCCGCCCGGCCGCGGCGGAGAGATCCAGCTGACCGACGCCCTTCAGGAACTCGCCGCGGGCGGCACGGTGCACGCAGTGGTCTTCGACGGACTGCGCTACGACACCGGCGACAAGGCGGACTACCTGCGCACGGTGGTCCGGCTGGCCTGCGACCGCCCGGATCTCGGTCCCGAGTTCACGGCCTGGCTCAAGGAGTTCGTCACGAGCCTGGAGAGCGGCGGGACCCCGGACGGCCGTCGGCTCGTGGCCTGACGCGGCGACGAGGCGGCGACGCCGCGCCGGACGACGCGCGCGGCCCCGGGCCGGTCAGACACCGACCCGGGGGCCGCGCATGGTCGGACGCCGGCCGCTCAGCCGTTGGGCCGCAGCGTCCAGGTCACCGTCATCTCGCTGGTCACGGCCCCG
Source organism: Streptomyces sp. NPDC005263 (assembly GCF_042872365.1). NCBI lineage: Bacteria > Bacillati > Actinomycetota > Actinomycetes > Kitasatosporales > Streptomycetaceae > Streptomyces > Streptomyces sp. NPDC005263. Next base: position 344,454 of record NZ_JBIAKJ010000009.1, read on the forward strand.
TCCTCGCGCTGGATGGCGACGGTCACCGGGAACTCCGGGCGCTTGCCCTGGTCGAGTTCGGCGACGACCTCGGCGGCGGGACGACCGAGCGTCGCGGTCGCGGTGACCGGCCCCAGGGCGATCTTCCTGAACGCGATCTCGGCGGTCACCGGAAGCGGCACGGCCCGGGAGAGCTGGTCCCCGAAGGCGGCCAGCACGATCGCCCCACTGGCCGACTCCCCCAGCGTGAACATCGCTCCGGCGTGCGGCCCGCCCACGTGATTGCGGTACTCGCTCTGGTCCGGAAGGGCCAGCACCGCCTTCTCCGGAGTGGTCTCCAGATACTCCAGGTTCAGGGTCCGAACCATCGGCACCGTGGCGGCGAGCAACTCGCCGATCGACATCTGATCTGCGCTCATACCCGCATGTTACCCACGAGTAGTCATCGGTGACCAGGGCTGTTCCTCGATCGCCACCCCTCCGTGTCCACGAACCACGGACGAGCCTTGATCGCTACGTCCCTGACAACTGGCAGTGACCGAATCGTTTCCCTCTCGGCACTAGGGTGGCTGATATGTGGCCAGAACAGCAGCCGCCCGGGGGCGAGCAGAACCCGCAGCAGCAGAACAACCCGTACCAGCAGCCGGGTTACCAGCAGCCGAATCCGTATCAGCAGCCCGGATTCCAGCAACCCAACCCCTATGCGCAACAGCCGCAGTGGGGCGCTCCGGCGCCGGTGGGCTCCCCCCAGCCGCCGTCCGGTGGTGGCGGAAACCGGACCAAGGTGGTCGCGATCGTGGCGGCCCTGGCGGTGGTCGTGGCGGCCGGCGTGACCGGTTTCCTGGTGCTGGGCGGGGACAAGGACGACGAGGCGGACGGCGGCAAGGACACCAAGCCGTCGACCAGCACGTCCACCGAGCCGAGCGCGTCCACCTCCCCGTCCGAGGAGGACCCGCGCGGCGGTGACGCCGAGAAGGCGACCGTGGCGGGCTGGAAGATCGTCGTCAATCCCAAGTGGGGCACCGCCTTCGACGTGCCGGCGGACTGGGAGGTGCGGTCCCCGGGCTCCGTGGTCGCCTTCGAGGACGAGAAGTCCGACGACGCCAAGCCGCTCATCACGATGTCGGCGCCCGCGTTCCTCAAGTCCAACTGGTGCGAGTCCGACGACGACAAGGACGGCCGGATGGACACCATGTCCCTGGCCGCGACCGGCACCAAGGGCGCCAACGGCGCCAAGGACACCGACGAGATCGCGCTGAACAACCCCGCCTGGTGGGTCTACGGCGGGTACACCCAGCCGGACAAGAAGAGCATCACCGTCGCGAAGAAGGCCACGCCCTACACCACCGCGTCCGGCGTCAAGGGCAGCTACTCCTGGGCCTCGTCGACCGACACTCCGGCGAAGGGCAAGTGCGTCACCGACGGCAAGGCGATCACCTTCGGCTTCAAGAACTCGGCCGGCGACTTCGTGTCGTGGAACTTCTACGGCGCCAAGGGCGTCAAGGAAGAGGTTCCCGAGAAGACCATCATGAAGATCCTCAGCACGGTACGGCTGCACGGGGATCCGACCGACTGAGCCGCCCGGCACGACGCGGGACGCCTGCCCGGGTCACCCGATGCCGAACGCCCCGTCCGGGGGTTCGGGCGACGGTACGGCGTCCTCGTCCCGGACCGGCCGTGCGGCGCCGATGAAGTCCCGCAGGGCGGCCCCGTGTTCGACTCGCGCGGGGAAGGCGTCCGAGGCCGTGAGCCGGGCCAGCGCGACCGTGTCCACGGGGTGGTGCGCGGCGACGATCACCGCGTTGCCGAAGCGGCGCCCGCGCAGCACGCCCGGCTCGGCGATCAGCACCAGCTCCGCGAACACCGTCGCGAAGGTGGCGAGTTGTGAGCGCAGGAAGGCGAAGGGCGCCGCGTCGGCCAGGTTGGCCAGATAGACGCCGTGACCGCGCAGGACCCGGGCGGCCGCGCGGGCGTAGGGGACGGACGTCAGGTGGGCCGGCACCCGCGAGCCGCCGAAGACGTCGGCGACCAGGACGTCGGCCGAGTCCGCCGGGGCCGCCTCCAGCCAGGCCCGGGCGTCCGCCGCGTGCACGGCGACATCCGCGCCCTCGGGCAACGGCAGTTGCTCCACGACCAGGTCCAGCAGGGCGCCGTCGGCCTCGACGACGTCCTGCCGGGAGCCTGGCCGGGTCGCGGCCAGATACCGGGGCAGGGTGAGCGCGCCCCCGCCGAGATGCAGCGCGTCCAGCGGGCGCCCCGCCTCGGCGACGGTGTCCAGGACGTGCCCGAGCCGCCGCGCGTACTCGAACTCCAGGTGTTCCGGCTCGTCCAGGTCGACGTACGACTGCGGCGCCCCGTCGACGGTGAGCAGCCAGGCGCGTTCCCGATCGACGTCGGGCATGAGCTTGGCGGTGCCGTGATCGACGGCACGGATGACGGGGACGGATTCGTTCACGAGATCCATTGTGCCGGTGGAACCCCGCTGAGCCGCCCGCGCGGACCCGCCCCGAAGGGGTGCGGGGAACCGCGCGACCGGTCACACCGATCCCGCGGTCCCCCGCACCCGGGCCGTCCTCTCACTCGACGGCGGTCACGGTCCCCGCCCCCACGGTCCGCCCGCCCTCACGGATGGCGAACCCGAGCCCCGCCTCGAGCGGCACCTCACGCCCCAGCTCGACGGTCATGGCGACCGTCTCCCCGGGCCGGGCGACGGCGATCTCCCCCAGGTCCACGGAACCGACCACATCCGCGGTGCGAATGTAGAACTGCGGCCGGTACCCCGTGGCGACCGGCGTCGAACGGCCACCCTCACGCGTCGAGAGCACGTACACCTGCGCCGAGAAACGACTCCGTGGCACCACACTCCCCGGCACCGCCACCACATGCCCCCGGCGCACCGCGTCCCGCGGCACTCCCCGCAGGAGCAGCGCCACGTTGTCCCCGGCCTCCGCCTCCTCCATCGGCTTGCCGAAGGTCTCCAGTCCCGTGACCACCGTCTCCACGGCGGCCCCGAGCACCTCGACCCGGTCCCCGACGCGCACCCTGCCCCGCTCGACCGCTCCGGTGACGACCGTCCCCCGACCGGTGATGGTCAGCACGTTCTCCACCGGCATCAGGAACGGCGCGTCCAGGTACCGCTCGGGCATCGGCACATACGTGTCGACCGCGTCGAGCAGCGCCTCGATGGAGGCCGTCCAGCGCGGGTCCCCTTCCAGGGCCCTGAGCCCCGAGACCCGTACGACGGGCGCCGCGTCGCCGCCGTAGCCGTGCGCGGTGAGCAGGTCGCGCACCTCCAGCTCGACGAGGTCGATGAGCTCCTCGTCGCCCGCGTCGGCCTTGTTGAGGGCGACGACGACGTGGTTCACGCCCACCTGCCGGGCCAGCAGCACGTGTTCGGCGGTCTGCGGCATGATCCCGTCGAGCGCGGAGACGACCAGGATCGCCCCGTCGAGCTGCGCGGCGCCGGTGACCATGTTCTTGACGTAGTCGGCGTGGCCCGGCATGTCCACGTGCGCGTAGTGGCGGGTGTCGGTCTCGTACTCGACGTGCGCGATGTTGATGGTGATGCCGCGCGCGGCCTCCTCCGGCGCCCGGTCGATGCGGTCGAACGGCACGTAGTGGGTGCCGCCGCCGGATCCGCGGTCGGCCAGGACCTTGGTGATGGCGGCGGTCAGAGTGGTCTTGCCGTGGTCCACATGACCCATCGTGCCGATGTTGAGATGCGGTTTGGTGCGGACGTACGCGGTCTTGGACATGGCGGTACCTCGAAGCCTCTGCGTAGGTGATGGGACCCCGAGGACTTGCCGACCCTCCCCCTGCGGGGTCCGCCGGACGTTCCGGAGAGGGTCAGCTTCGAGCGCCGTCGACAGCAGCCGCGAAGAAAGGAACGGCAGCCTTCGGCGCATCCGCGACTGCGGATGCTGCGAGGAGGAAGGCGTACCGGAACATGACGCAGATCATTGCCGACGCGTCGTCCCACGTCGAATGGTTTTCCGCGGGGACAAAAGGTACAACGGTCAGGATCCATACGGCGATCACACATGTCTGTCGGTTACCGTCGCAGGATGCTCGATGCCACCACCCGCTCTGGGGGCACCGCAACGGCCTCTCCCCGGGCCACCGTCACGGAGCTCGCCCTCGCCACGGAGTTCGTCACCCCCACCGCCGCGCCGGTCGGATTCACCGCACGCTGTTCGAGAGTGCTGTTGTCGCCGTGGTCGCGCCTGTCCCTGCTCGTCGCGCTGCTCGCCGGCGCCGCCTCGACGGTGCTGCTGTTCGAGCCTCAGCGGCTGCTGGCGGACGGCTGGCCACCACAGCTCGGAGGAGCCGCTGCGGCCCTGGTCTTCGCGGTCGCGTACGGGTTGTGCACCGTCGCCTTCGTGCCCCGCCCCCTGCTGAACCTGGCGGCGGGCGCGCTCTTCGGCTCCCAGTTCGGGATCGCCTCGGCTCTCGCGGGCACGGTCCTCGGCGCCGGCATCTCCTTCGGCCTGGGCCGCATCCTCGGCCAGGACGCGTTGCGCCCGCTGCTGCGGGGGCGATGGCTGAAGGCCGCGGACGGGCAGCTCAGCAGGCACGGCTTCCGCTCGATGCTGGCGGCGCGGCTGTTCCCCGGAGTGCCGTTCTGGGCCGCCAACTACTGCGCGGCCGTCTCCCGCATGGGCTACGTCCCGTTCCTGGTCGCCACCGGGCTCGGCTCGATCCCGAACACCGCCGCCTATGTCGTCGCGGGCGCCCGCGCCTCGACGCCGACGTCACCGGCCTTCCTGATCGCGATGGCCTGCATCGCGCTGCCGGCGCTGGTGGGCGCGGCGATAGCCTGGCGCAAGCGGCACCAGTTGCGCGGGATCCGGTAACCGGGTCACCGGTCCGCCACCAGGATCCGGCGGCCCACCCGCAGCCGCCGGGGCTGGACGATGACGGGCCCAACAGCCCCGCAGCGCACGCCCTCACTTCCAAACCCCTGTGCCAGGACGGTCACTTCAGGACGCTACGCTGCCCCTCAACACATCTGATCGCCGCGCCCGGCGGCTCGGTGTGCCCGTCGCTCCTCACCACGATCAGCGCTTGGACTCCGTAACTTCATGTCTTGGTTTGAATCCCTCATCCTCGGACTCGTCCAGGGGCTGACCGAGTTCCTCCCCGTCTCCTCCAGCGCGCACCTGCGCCTGACGGCGGCCTTCTCGGGCTGGAAGGACCCCGGCGCGGCCTTCACCGCGATCACCCAGATCGGCACCGAGGCCGCGGTGCTGATCTACTTCCGCAAGGACATCGGGCGGATCATCTCCGCGTGGACGCGTTCGCTCGCCAAGAAGGAGATGCGCGCCGACCACGACGCGCAGATGGGCTGGCTCGTCATCGTCGGCTCGATCCCGATCGGCGTGCTCGGGGTGACGCTGAAGGACCAGATCGAGGGGCCGTTCCGCGATCTGCGGATCACCGCGACGATGCTGATCGTGGTGGGCGTGGTCATCGGCATCGCCGACCGGCTGGCGGCCCGCGACGAGAACGGCGGCCGGCACCGGGCGCCCAAGCAGCGCAAGACCATCAAGGACCTGAGCGTCAAGGACGGCCTGATCTACGGCCTGTGCCAGGCCTGCGCCCTAATCCCGGGTGTCTCCCGCTCCGGGGCCACCATCAGCGGCGGCCTGTTCATGGGCTACACCCGCGAGGCCGCGGCCCGCTACTCCTTCCTCCTCGCCATCCCGGCGGTGCTCGCCTCGGGCCTGTTCGAGGTCAAGGACGCGATGGAGAGCGACCACATATCCTGGGGCCCGACGATCTTCGCCACGGTGATCGCCTTCGGCACCGGCTACGCGGTCATCGCCTGGTTCATGAAGTTCATCTCGACCAAGTCGTTCATGCCGTTCGTGTACTACCGGGTGGCCCTGGGCATAGCGGTGATCGTGCTGGTCAGCGTGGGTGCACTGAGCCCGCACGCGGCTGAGTCCGCAGGCTGAGACCTCGGGCTGGGACCCGCCAACTCGCTTCGCCCGCCCGCCTGTTCCAGCGGCCGGGCCGAAAAATCAGTGACCAAGCACATACGGGATCGGTAGCCATTCCGTAGCGGACTGTCAGTGCTTGCCCCTAGGCTTGTGCGCATGTCCCCCAATACCGTGGCTCCTGGTTCCGTGCGGTCTGCTGCCGAGTTGAACGAGCAGATCCGGGCCCTCTGGATGCGCGCGGGCGGCATCCTGTCGACCCAGGAGCGCGCGGAGTACGAGCTGCTGGTGGTCGAGTGGGCGGCCGCGATGCGCGGCGAGATCGTCGAGGCGGCCTGACACCCACACCATCGCCCCTGAGTTCCTGACGGCGGTCGGCGGGTGGGTGGTTTCCTCCGCGCCCCCTTGGCGCCGCCCCCTCCATGCCCAACACTGAGCCGATGACGCAGCGTGTGGAGCTTGCCGCCGTGATGGACCGACTGGCTGTCGACGGGCTGATCACCGACTACGCGGTGGCCGTGGACGACGGTGACTGGCCGACGTACCGCGGTCTGTTCACTTCCGACGGGCGGGCGGACTACCGCTCTGCCGGTGGGATCGAGGGGGACGCCGGGCACGTCGCCACCTGGCTCGCGGAGAGCATGCGGGTGTTCGCGATGCGCCAGCATCTGATCGTCAACCGTCGGCTGCGTTTCGGCGTCCTGAACCAGGACACCGGGGACACGGCCCAGGTCCAGGCCGACTACGTCAATCCCATGCGCCTCGCCGAGGAAGGTGACGGCGCCGGCCCGGGCACTCCCGACTTCGTGTGCGGCGGCCGGTACGACTTCGGGCTGCTGCGCACGGACGACGGCTGGCGGCTGCGCGAGGTGGTCGTCCGGGAGAAGTGGCGGCGCCTGCCCGGCCGGGCCCCGGCGTCTGTGATCAACTGAGCCATACAGGGTAGAAGGCGCCGTATGACTTCGTTCGGCCAATGGCTCGCCTCCCCGTGGCGGCGCTCGGTCGCCGCCGCGCTGGCCGGTGCCCTGCCCGTGCTCGCGTTCCCCGCCCCGTCGCTGTGGTGGTTGGCCTACGTCGCCGTCGTCCCCTTGATCGTGCTGGTCCGCTCGGCGCCGACCGGGAAACGGGCGGCGTACGACGGCTGGTGCGGCGGGTTCGGTTTCATGCTGGCGATGCACCACTGGCTGGTGCCGAGCCTGAACGTGTTCACGTTCGTCCTCGCCGCCCTGCTGGGCGCGCTGTGGGCGCCCTGGGGCTGGCTGGTGCACCGCTTCCTGGCCGGGACGCCCTCGCGGGGCAGGATCGCGGCCGCCCTCCTGGTCCTGCCGTCGGGGTGGCTCGGGATCGAGTTGGTGCGCTCCTGGCAGGGGCTGGGCGGCCCGTGGGGCGTGCTCGGCGCCAGTCAGTGGGAGGTGTCCCCCGCGCTGCGGCTGGCCTCGGTGGGCGGGGTGTGGCTGCTCAGCTTCCTGCTGGTGGCCGTCAATGTGGCGGTCGCCGTTCTCCTCGTGATCCGTGAGTCGCGGCTGCCTGCCCTGGCCGGGCTCGTGGCCACGGCCGCCGCGGCGTCGGCGGCCTGGGTCTGGTCACCGCGCCCCGACACCGACGGCCGGTCCAGGATCGCGGTCGTCCAGGCGGGCGTCGTGGACGGCGCCAAGAGCGCCGACCGCAGGTTCGACCTGGAGGAACGGCTGACCCGGCGGCTGGTCGGGCAGGACGTCGACCTGATCGTGTGGGGCGAGAGCAGCGTCGGTTACGACCTGGACGACCGTCCCGACCTCGCCCGGCGGATCGCCGCCCTCTCCCGTGAGACCGGCGCCGACATCCTGGTCAACGTGGACGCCCGGCGCTCCGACAAACCCGGCATCTACAAGAGTTCGGTCGTCGTCGGTGCGGACGGGCTCACCGGCGACCGCTACGACAAGATGCGGCTCGTCCCCTTCGGCGAGTACATCCCGGCGCGCAAGCTGCTCGGCTGGGTGACCTCCGTCGGCAAGGCGGCGGGCGAGGACCGCAGGCAGGGGTCCCGGCAGGTGGTGATGAACGTCGGGCACGGGCTGCGGATCGGCCCGATGGTGTGCTTCGAGACCGCCTTCCCCGACATGACCCGTCATCTCGCCAAGGACGGCGCCGACGTACTGGTCGGCCAGTCGTCGACGTCGTCGTTCCAGCACAGCTGGGCCCCGAAGCAGCACGCCTCGCTGGCCGCGCTGCGCGCCGCCGAGACGGGGCGCCCCATGGTGCACGCGACGCTGACGGGCGTGTCCGCCGTCTACGACGCGAACGGCCGGCCTGTCGGCTCGTGGCTCGGGACCGACAGCAGCGCCGCCCAGGTGTACGACGTACCGCTGGCGAAGGGCGTCACCCCGTACGTCCGTCTCGGCGACTGGCCGGTGCACGGGGCGCTGGTGGTGCTCGCCGTGTGGGCCGTCACCGAGGGGGTGCGGACGCTGCGGATCAGGCGCCCCGCTCCTGAACCGCGTGTACCACCCGCTCGCACAGCTCATGAGTCGCCAGCGCGTCCCGGGCACTGAGTGCCTGGCCCGCCCGGACGGCGTCGAGGAAGGTGAGCGCCGCCTGCTCGATGCCGCGCTGCCGGGCCACCGGTACCCAGTCCCCGCGCCGCCGCACGGTCGGCTGGCCCTTGTGGTCGATCACCTCGGCGAGGTTGACCACCTGACGCTTGGTGTCCTGACCGGACACCTCGAGGATCTCCTCGGCCGAGCCGCTGAGCCGGTTCATCACCCCGAGCGCGGTGAATCCGTCCCCGGCGAGCTGGAGCACGACGTGGTGCAGCAGCCCGTCCTCGACCCGGGCGCGGACGGTGACGTCGTCGACCGGGCCGGGCACCAGGAAGCGGAGCGTGTCCACGACGTGGATGAAGTCGTCGAGGATCATCGCGCGCGGCTCCTCCGGGAGCCCGATCCGGTTCTTCTGCATGAGGATCAGCTCGCGCGGATGATCGGCGCACTGCGCGTATCCGGGGGCGTGGCGCCGGTTGAACCCGACGGCCAGGCCGACGTTCCGTTCCTCCGCGAGGGCCACCAGCCGCTGGGAGTCGGCGAGTTCGTACGCCAGCGGCTTGTCGACGTACGTCGGCACACCCGCCGCCAGCAGCCGCGTCACGATCTCGGGGTGCACGGCGGTCGGCGCGTGCACGAAGGCGGCGTCGAGATCCTGGGCGAGCAGGGAGTCCAGGTCGGCGTGGCGCCGGGCCGCGGGGACGTGGAGGCCGTCGGCGACCCGGGCGAGCGTCGCGGGGGTACGGGTCTGCAGGTGCAGTTCGACCTCTGGCTGCCCGCCGAGCACGGGCAGGTAGGCCTTCTGCGCGATGTCGCCCAGTCCGATGCAGCCGACCTTCACGGGGACTCCCTCACTGCTCGCCTGCGCGTGCCTCCCGGGCAGCATACGGGCGCCGGCTGCGGGGGCCGGCCGGCGATGCCGTCGAAAACGCGCGGCGGGCGCTCGGGACCGGCCTTCAGGACACGAGTGGCCCCGAAAACACGTGGTGGGAGCAGGCGGATCGGGTGATGATGCGTGCATGACGACACCGCGCAGTGAGCCCGCCCAGAACGCCGACGAACGCACCATGCTGGAGGGCTGGCTGGACTACCACCGGCAGACCCTGGCGTGGAAGTGCGAGGGTCTGACCGACGCCCAGTTGCGGACCGCTTCGGTGGCCCCGTCCGAGCTGTCCCTGATGGGGCTGGTGCGGCACATGGCGGAGGTCGAGCGCGGCTGGTTCCGCAAGGTACTCGTCGGCGACGAGCCCGGCCCCATCTACTTCACCGACGAGGACCCGGACGGCGAGTTCCATCTCACCGAGGCGGACACCTGGGAAGAGGCCCACGCCACCTGGCAGGCCGAGATCGAGATCGCCCGCCGCAACGCGGCCGGTTTCGCCCTGGACGATCTCTCCCGGGGCAAGAGCCGCTCCACCGACGAGCCCTTCAACCTCCGCTGGATCTACACCCACATGATCGAGGAGTACGCCCGCCACAACGGCCACGCCGACCTGGTCCGCGAGCGCCTCGACGGCGCGACGGGAGACTGACGCGCAGGGCGCCGCGCTCCGTCCGCGGAAGTCAGCGGCGGCGGGCTCGAACCCCGCCTTATGGGGCCGGAGATCACCCGTGCGGGGCATCCTCCGCTTGTCCGCTGTCCAAAGGCCGCCGGACCCAGCAGAGTGGCGCGCGTGCATCGAACGACGACGACCACCGCAACGCTCCTGGTCACCGTGGCTGTCTCGGCCCTCGCGGGTTGTGTGACGGTCCAGCGTCCGCCCGTGTCCGGTCCCCCGGCGGCGCCCGCCCGGCCGTCGGCGCCCCGGCCCGACGGCCGGGAGAAGCCGCAGGTCGTGCAGGCGCCGGCCCGGGAGGCCCTGGAGATGATCGGCCCGTCCCGCCGCCCGGAACCCGCCGCGCCCCCGTCGGCGGCCCCGGCACGGACACGGCAGGAGCAGCCGCCCCGCACCCAACCGGTCCGCCCCGCGCGCCCCGAACCGCGCCGCCCCGATCCCGGCCGCCTCCACCCGCGCCACCCTGCCGTCGGGCAACCGCGGGCACCGCGCGTGGAGATCCCCGACGTGCCCCGGACGGTCCCGCAGGGCCCGCAGGACGTCTGCGCCCTCGGAAAGAAGTACGGCGGCTGGCAGCCGGGCAGTCCGGAGGCGACGATCTGCCGACAGACCTACGGGCGTTGAGCATCCCGTCGGCATCTTGCTCAGGGCCGCTGCCGCGGCGGCCCCCAGGTTCCCCCTCCGCCCGGGTCCCCCTCCCCCAACCGCAGCTCCAGTCGGCTGATCGCCGCCCGCACCCCGTCGCCGTAGCTGTCGTCGGCCAGTGCCTCGGACGCTCTTCGGGCCCGGCGCAGATGGGTGCGGGCAGTTTCGGAGCGGCCGAGTTTCAGGTAGTCCGCCGCCAGGTTCAGGTGCAGCGAGGGGTAGAGCGCCCGCACCGCGAGCGCCCCCTCGTGGTCGGCGAGCCGGTCGTCCGTCAACTCCTCGGCGGCCGTCAATGCCCGCAGGTCCCAGGCGAGTTCGTCGAACGGATCGTCCTGGGTGTCGGCCAGGTAGTGCGCCAGGGTGCAGCGGTGCAGCGGGTCGCCGTCCTCCCCGATCTCCGCCCACAGATCCAGGAAGCGGTGCCGGGCCTCCTCGCGATCGCCCGCGTGATGCAGGATGACGACCTGCCCGATCCGGGTCATCACGGCGTCCGCGGCCGCCTGTCCCCGTCGCTCCGCCATCACGTCCTCCGCCCACTCGTCGGGTGTCCCTCCCGACGCTAACCGCAGGCACCGACAATCCCCGTCAGGCGGCACCGGGCCGGAACCGGCCGCTACCGGCCCGGCGGCCGCGACGGCAGGTCCGGAGAAGATCGCTTCGGAGATGAGCGACCGCCCGTCTCGGTCAGCCCAGGTTCGGGACGCGCCAGTCGATCGCCTCGTGCCCCTGCCGGGCCACCGCCTCGTTGATCTGCGTGAACGGCTGGGAGCCGAAGAACTTCTTCGCCGACAGCGGGGAGGGATGCGCGCCCTTGACCACCACGTGCCGGGTCTCGTCGATCAGTGGAAGCTTCTTCTGCGCGTAGTTGCCCCACAGCACGAAGACCGCCGGGTCGGGCCGGTCGGCCACCGCGCGGATCACCGCGTCCGTGAACTTCTCCCACCCCTTGCCCTTGTGCGAGTTCGCCTCCCCGGCACGGACCGTGAGCACCGCGTTGAGCAGCAGCACACCCTGCTGGGCCCAGGGCATCAGATAGCCGTTGTCCGGAACGGGCAGACCCAGCTCCGCCTGCATCTCCTTGTAGATGTTGCGCAGCGACGGCGGGGTCTTCACTCCGGGCCGAACCGAGAAGCACAGGCCGTGTCCCTGGCCCTCGCCGTGGTAGGGGTCCTGGCCGAGGATCAGGACCTTCACCCGCTCGTACGGCGTCGCGTCCAGCGCGGCGAAGACCTCTTCGCGCGGCGGGTACACCGGGCCCCGCCCCCGCTCCTCCTCGACGAACTCCGTCAGCTCCTTGAAGTAGGGCTGCTGCAGCTCGTCGCCCAGAACCCCGCGCCAGGACTCGGGCAGCATGGCGGTGTCGGTCACGTCAACGTCCTTACGGTGTGCGGTCACTACGACGTGCGGTCACGTCCAGGCCACCGAACCTACAGGCGCGCACTGACAATCGCCGTCTGGGGCGACGAAACCGCCCCTACCAGCTGGTCTTCCGGTACAGGTGCCACACGGTCATGATCGTCGACGGGTCCAGCGCCCGCTCCGCCCCCGAGATGTCCGCGCTGGCCGCCACGTACTGCCGGCCCTGCCACAGCGGCAGCAGCCGCGCGTCGTCGACGAGGATCTGCTGGGCCTCCTCGAAGTCCTTCTCCACGTCGGCCCGGTTGCTCTCGCCGCGCGAGCGGGGCAGCAGCACGTCGGTGATCCTGGGCGCCGGGTAGGGCGTGCCGAGCGCGTTCTCCTTCCCCACGAACGGGGCGATGAAGTTGTCCGCGTCGGGGAAGTCGGGGAACCAGCCGCGCCCGAACACCGGGTACTCGCCCTTCTCGTAGCCCCCGCGGTAGGTCTTCCAGGGACGGCTCTTCAGGGTGATCGTGAAGAGGCCCGAATCGTCCAGCTGCCGCTTGAGCTCCTGGAACTGCAGGGCGGTCTCGGAGCCGTAGCGGTCGGTCGTGTACCAGAGGGTGAGCGGGACGCGTTCGGTGATGCCGGCCTCGGAGAGGATCTGGCGGGCCTTGGAGGTGCTGGGGTTGCCGAAGTCGTCGAAGAAGCCGGTGGTGTGGCCGGTGAGGCCCTTGGGGACCATCGAGTACAGCGGGTCCACGGTGTCCTTGTAGACCTTGTGCGCGATCGCGGCCCGGTCGACGAGCTGGGCGACGGCCCTGCGTACGGCGCGCTTGTTCGCCCACGGGTCCTTCGGGTTGAACACCAGGTAGCTGATGTCGGTGCCGGATCCCTCGACCAGCTGGAGGTCCTCGTCCTTGTCGCTCTCGAGGGAGACGACGTCGTCGGCGGCGAGGCCGCGGTAGGTGACGTCGATCCGCTGGTCCCGCAGCGCCTTGACCATGGACGACGAGTCCTGGAAGTAGCGGATCGTCACCGCGTCGTTCTCGCGCTTCGCGAAGCCCTGGTAGCTCTTGTTGCCGACCAGCTCGGCCTTCTCGCCCTCCTCGTACGACGTGAGGGCGTACGGGCCGGACCCGGACACCTCGCCGTCCTCACGGAGGGATCTGGCCGGGTAGTCCTCGGGGTCGACGATCGACATGGCCGGGGTGGCGAGCACGAACGGGAAGGTGGCGTCGGGCTTGTCGAGGTGGAAGACGACCTCGCGCTCCCCCAGCGCCTGCACCCGGTCCAGGCTGCCCAGGAGTCCGGCGGGGCCGCCGGGTGCCTTGATGGCCTTGATGCGGTCGATCGAGTACTTCACCGCCCGGGCGTCCAGCGGGTGCCCGTCGGAGAACTCCAGGTCCGCGCGCAGCTCGCAGCGGTACGTCTGGTTGGATCCGTCGGTGAACGCGCAGCTCTCGGCGGCGTCCGGCTGGGGCGTGGTGGCGCCGTTCGGGTAGGCCAGCAGCGTCTGGTAGATGTTGCGGAAGAGTTCCCAGGAGCCGTCCCAGGAAGCGGCGGGGTCCAGGGTGCTGGGTGTGCTGGTGGTGCCCACCACGATCGGCCCGGCGTCGTCGGAGGAGTCGGACGACAGGACACCGCAACCGCCGGCCAGGGACGATATGGATGCGATGGCCGCCACCTGCCGCAGGCCTCGGTTCCGGTTGAACACGCGCACGCTCCTCGATCTGCCGTACCAAGGGTCGGCAGACCATACCGCAGCGTTCCGCCCGCTGAACCTCCTCGTCAAACCTCTTCTCTACCGCTGATTCGATGACGACGTTGTCATCGTCCGGTGAGGTTCCGGTACGTCGACACGGGCGCCGTCCGCGTCGACGGGCGCCCGTGTCACGGTGTGCCGAAGGTCAGCTCACACCGGCGTTCAGGAAGATGCCGCCGTCGACGACGAGGGTCTGGCCGGTGATCCAGTCCGACTGGTCCGAGGTGAGGAAGGCGGCGGTGCCGCCGATGTCGGAGGGCACCCCGAGCCGGCCCAGGGGGTAGGCCGCGGCGGCCTCCGCCTCCCGGCCCTCGTACAGGGCCTTCGCGAACTGGGTCTTCACGACGGCCGGGGCGATCGCGTTGACTCGCACCTTGGGCGCGTACTCGTGCGCCAGCTGGAGGGTCAGGTTGATCATCGCGGCCTTGCTGATGCCGTAGGCGCCGATGAAGGGCGAGGCGGAGACGCCCGCGACGGAGGCGACGTTGACGATCGCGCCACCGTTGTCCTTCTGCCAGGCGTGCCAGGTCTTCTGCGCGAAGCCGAGGGCCGAGACCACGTTGGTCTCGAACACCTTGCGGGCGACGTCCAGGTCGAGGTCGGCGATCGGCCCGAACACCGGGTTCGTACCGGCGTTGTTGACCAGGAAGTCGACGCGGCCGAAGGCCTCCATCGTGCGCTCGACGGCGGCCGCCTGGTGGTCCAGGTCGTGCGCCTTGCCCGCGACGCCGATGACCCGGTCGGCGCCGAGCTGCTCGACGGCCTCCTTGAGGGCGTCCTCGTTGCGCCCGGTGATGCAGACGCGGTCGCCGCGCGCGACGAGCGCCTCCGCGACGCCGTAGCCTATGCCGCGGCTGGCGCCCGTGACGAGCGCGACCTTGCCGGAGAGTTCCACCGAAGTCATGTTCCCGAGCCCCTAGTCGAGCGGTCCGCCGGCCACGTACAGCACCTGGCCGGAGACGAAGCCGGCGGCCTCGTTCGTGAAGAAGGCGATGGCGTTGGCGATGTCGTCGGGCTCGCCGACACGGGCCACCGGGATCTGGGTGGCGGCCGCGGCCTTGAACTCCTCGAAGTCCATGCCGACCCGGGCGGCGGTCGCGGCGGTCATGTCGGTGGCGATGAAACCGGGCGCGACGGCGTTGGCGGTGATGCCGAACTTGCCGAGCTCGATGGCCAGGGTCTTGGTGAAGCCCTGCAGACCGGCCTTGGCGGCGGAGTAGTTGGCCTGGCCCCGGTTGCCGAGCGCGGAGGACGAGGACAGGTTGACCACCCGGCCGAAGCCCGCGTCCACCATGTGCTTCTGCACGGCCTTGGTCATCAGGAAGGAGCCGCGCAGGTGCACGTTCAGGACGGTGTCCCAGTCGGAGACGCTCATCTTGAACAGCAGGTTGTCGCGGAGCACGCCCGCGTTGTTGACCAGGATCGTCGGGGCGCCGAGCTCCGCGGCGACGCGCGCGACGGCCGCCTCGACCTGAGCCTCGTCGGAGACGTCCGCGCCGACCGCGATCGCCCTGCCTCCCGCCGCGGTGATCTTCTCGACGGTGTCCTTGCAGGCCGCCTCGTCGAGGTCGATCACGGCGACCGCGCGACCCTCGGCGGCCAGTCGTACGGCGGTGGCGGCACCGATGCCGCGCGCTCCGCCGGTGACCACGGCGACCCGCTGCTCAGTGGTGGACATTGCTGGTTCTCCTCGCCCTCGAGAAGGACGCCCATCAAGTGAGCGACCGCTTAGTACCTTCAGCAGACGTGACGCTAGAAGCCCTGGCACGCGGTGTCAACGGCAGTTCGGTCACGTGTGATCCATCACCCGCGTGGCCAGCCCCTCGACGGGCCCCGCGCGCCCCCCATCGTCCCGCACCGACGCCCCCGGAAGCACCCGTTCGGGCCCGCACCGCACGCCGGTGCGCCAGGTGGCCCATAGCGTCGAAGCCGCGGGCCACTCGTGGCCGGAAAGGAGGCGCTCCATGCGTCGTCGTACCGGTGCCATAGGCACGCTGATCGCGCTCGCCGCGATCGTGCCGTCGGCCGACACCGCTCACGCCCAGGATCTGGACTGCCCCGACTTCACCTTCCAGGAGGAAGCCCAGGCAGTCCTCAACACGGACCCCAGTGACCCGAACCGGCTGGACGAGGACGACGACGGCATCGCCTGCGAGGCGCTGCCCCGCCGCGGCGCGCCCGTCATCTCCTCGACCAGCCGCCCGCGCGGTTCCGCGACCCCGACGGCCGTCACCCCGACGGGTGGCGTGCGCGGCGGCCTGGGAGGTGGCTCCGGTTCCGGGCCGAGCGGCTGGGACACCGGGATCGGGCTGGCCTTCGTGGCCGGCGGGGTCCTCGCGGCCGGCATCGTGGTGAGGCGGCGCCGGGGCTGAGGGCTGTGTCACGGGCCGAGGGGGGTGTCGCGGGCTTGTCACCGCACCAGCAGGCCGAGGAGTCGGTCGGCCTCCGCGGCCGGGTCGACGGTCAGGCCGGTGTGCACCGGACCGGGCTGGACGATCGTCGACCGGGGAGCGATCAGCCAGCGGAAGCGGCGGCCGGCGTCGTCGGACGCGGCCTGCCCCGCGGCCTGCCCGCCCGCGCAGATCCCCTCGACGGCGCGCAGTGCGGCCCGGACGCCGGGCACGTCCACGTCCGGGTCGAGCGCCAGCACCCTCGCCTCGTCGAGGTGGGTGCGCACGCCGACGTACGCCTTGGCCCGGCAGTACACGAGCACCCCGGCGTTGACGCACTCCCCGCGCTCGACGCGGGGCACGATCCGCAGCAACGCGTACTCGAAGACCTCGCGGTCGCCGCGGCGTCCCCCCTTGATGATGTGGCGTTCGTTCACTTGGATCCTCCGGTGACCTCGACGCGCTCGTGGACGGCGGCGGCCCGCGCGAGAAGGGGGCGCGCGTAGGCCCGCCGGAGGTCGTCCGGCGTGGCGAAACCGGGCTCGTCCGTGAGCCACACGTCCGGGATCTGAGCGGTGACCTCGGCGAGGAGTTCCTCGGTGACCAGCGGCGCCAGCGCGGCGGCGGCCCCGGCGACATCCGGCGAGAAGGAGCTCAGCACGTGGTCCGTGGCGTCGTACGGACGGGCCGCGGAGGCTTCGGCGCCGGGCCAGTTGTGGTGCCAGATCATGGTCGCGCCGTGGTCGATGAGCCACACCTCGCCCTGCCACCGCAGCAGGTTGGGGTTGCGCCAGGAGCGGTCGACGTTGTTCACCAGGGCGTCGAACCACACGATCCGCCCGGCCTCCTCGGGGCTCACCGTGAAGGCGAGGGGGTCGTAGCCGAGGGCGCCGGAGAGGAAGTCCATGCCGAGGTTGGTGCCGCCGCTGGACTTGAGCAGACCCTGCACCTCCGGGTCGGGTTCACCGAGGCCGAGGTCCGGGTCGAGGTCGACCGTCACCAGCCGGGGCACCCGGAAGCCGAGGCGTCGGGCGAGTTCGCCGCACACCACCTCGGCGACCAGCGTCTTGCGGCCCTGCCCGGCGCCGGTGAACTTCATGACGTAGGTCCCGTGGTCGTCGGCCTCGACGAGCCCCGGCAGCGAGCCGCCCTCACGCAGCGGGGTGATGTAGCGGGTGGCGGTGACTTCAGTCAGCATTTTCCCAGGCGCTCCCAGCCTCCGGCATGAAGTGAGCATAGTAACCGAGCGTGACAGCCGACCGAGGAGGGGCACCGTGACGCGACACCCCTGCACCGAGTCGCCGGTTGCCGGTCGTCCGTTGATCCACATCCGCAGTGGGTAGACGGGTCGGCATGGCTGAGGTCGTACAGGCTGGACTGTGGGGATTGGTGGCGGGTTCGGCGCTTCTGCTCGGTGCCGCGTTGGGGTACGGGCTGCGGGTGCCGCAGAAGGTGATCGCGACGGTGATGGCCTTCGGCGCCGGCGTGCTGTTGTCGGCGGTGTCCTTCGAACTGGTCGGCGAGGCGTACGAGGAGGCCGGGCTCGCTCCCGCCGTAGTCGGCACCCTCATCGGTGCCTCGGCCTACACGGCGGGCAACGTGTGGCTGGCCCGCCGGGGCGCGCGCCACCGCAAGCGCTCCGGTCACCGGGATGCCGAGGCACAGCCCTCGGAGGCCGAGCAGGGCGGGTCCGGGGCGGCGCTCGCGCTGGGCGCGCTGCTCGACGGGGTGCCGGAGTCCGCGGTCATCGGCGTCAGCCTTCTCGACGGCGGCGCGGTCAGCCTGGTGACGGTGGCCGCGGTGTTCATCAGCAACGTTCCCGAGGGGCTGTCCAGTTCGGCGGGGATGAAGAAGGCCGGCCGCGCCAAGGGGTACGTGTTCGGCGTCTGGGCGGCGATCGCCGCCGCGAGCACGGTGTCGGCCGTCCTCGGTTACACGGTGGTCGGTTCCTTCTCCCCCTCCGTGATCGCCGCGGTGACCGCGGTGGCGGCCGGGGCGATCCTCGCCATGATCGCCGACACGATGATCCCCGAGGCGTTCGAGGACGCCCACCTCGCCATCGGACTGATCACCGTGAGCGGCTTCCTCGTTTCCTTCGCCCTCTCCCACACGTGACCGCCGGGTACCCGATTACACGGGAGGACGGCGACCGCGTGATCCACGGTCGCCGTCCTTGTCGACTCCTTCTTCGCTCCGAGCGTCGCGATGTCTTCGCTGCGAGCACCCGGTCAGCGAGCCATCCGGGTCGAGCGGCCACGTTCACCCCTGTCTGTGGCGCCCGCCGTCGCGCTGGTCACGAGTGCGAGCAGCAGGGCGACGGCTCCGACAATGATGTTGTTGACCATGGTGCGTGTGGTGTCCACGTTCCCGGCCACCACCCATGGCGAGATGATGGTCCAGACGCCGATCATCGCGGCGGCCCACGCGCGGGCATGAGTGCGCTCGTAGGCCAGTCCGAAGCCGCCCAGGAGCAGCGCGTACGCGATGCCGGTGATCAGGTTGTTCACGGCCAGGGTGCTGAAGCCGTTGAAGCCGGCGATCCAGGGGGATGCGGACAGGTACACCCCGGTGATCAGGGCCAGCGCCTCGACGGCCTGTCCCTGCTGGGTCGTCACCGCTCGCTCGGCCCGGGCGTGGCGCTCCCGCATCTCCAGAATGTCCGGGTGTGACTCCATAGCTCTATGAGTCTGGTCGGTCATGATCTCCTCCTGCTTCGAGGATGCATGGTGCATATATCCCGGTATGCACCTAGTACCCACCGAATGTCCCCGTCCACCATCCCGCGCGACCGCGAGTTGTGAGAGTGCGGCCCAAAGAACTCGGACGCGGGGCGTGTGCGGCGCGCTTCGTCGGCGGACTCGGCTTCCCGCCCGTGCGCGGTGGCTCCCTTGAGCATCGCCGCAGGTTGCCGGGGTGTGACTGAACAACCGGCGGTCCGGGCCCGTACCTGTGGGCAGTTCACGAGTATTCGTTGAAGGGATCGTCAGCATGGCCAGCGAATCGCACACCCCCGTCCCGGCCCCCAGCCGCCGTACCGTCGTGGCGAGTCTGGGCGCGGCGGGGCTCGCCGTCGCGCTGACCGCCTGCGGGTCGGACGACGACGCGTCCGGCTCGTCCACCGAGCAGAGCGCCCCCGCCGACAACGGAGGCACCGCCGCCGGTTCCGGAGCAGCGGGCGGTGCCGCGCTCGCGAAGACCTCCGACATACCGGAGGGCGGCGGCAAGGTCTTCAGCGACGAGAAGGTGGTCGTCTCGCAGCCCAAGGCGGGCGACTACAAGGCGTTCTCGACCATCTGCACCCACCGCGACTGCCCGATGACGGATCTCAAGGGCGACGTGCTGTCCTGTGCCTGCCACGGCAGCCAGTTCTCCGTCACCGACGGCAGCGTGAAGAAGGGCCCCGCGACCGAGCCGCTGGCCGCCAAGCAGATCAGCGTGGACGGGGACTCGATCAAGCTGGCCTGATCCGGGGGCGGCGTCTCCAGCAGGACAGCACCTCGTCCGTACTGGTGAGCGTGGCGACCAACGCGAGGGTGTGGCGGATCATCGCCGGGGTGTAGTCGGAGGGCACCCCGGCGATGCCGTCCGTCGGCACGACGGCGGTGTAGCCGCGATTGACGGCGTCGAAGACGGTGTTGGGTATGGCCACGTTGGCCGACACGCCGGTCACGACCAGCGTCCGGCAGCCCAGGTTGCGCAGCAGCGCGTCGGCGTCGGTGCCCTGGATCGGTGACAGCCCGTGCAGCCGTCGTACGAGGAGGTCCTGCTCGGTGACCTCGATCGGGGCCGCCACCCGGACCGCCGGGGTGCCCGACAACTGCTGGACGGGCAGTCGTTCGGCGGCGCGGAAGAGGCGGGCGTTGCGGCTCGCGCCCCGGCCGTCCGGGCGGCGTTCGGCGATCGCGTGGATCACCTGGACGCCGCTCTCGTGCGCGGCGGCGACCAGCAGGGCGACGTTGGCGAGGGCGCCCGAGGAGCGTGCCTCCTCGGCGAGTTCCGGCAGGGCACTGTCGGGTCCGACGACGCCCTGCTGGCACTCGACGGTGAGCAGGACCGTGGTCGCGGGATCGAGGAGTTCGCTGAGCTGGTCGTACGACGGCACGGCTCCCCCTGGTGGCCGACGGTGCGGGCGGGCGAGACTAGCCACCATTGCGCGGGGACGGAAGACGACCCATCCTTTTCTGACGTGATGTCAGAGGATCTCCTCTGACACGACGTGGGAGAAAGAGGGGGCCGAGATGACCGTCACTCAGCGCAGGGGCCGGAAGATCATGATGACGCCGGGGGAGCTGGACGAGTTCCTGACCAGTCAGCGCACCTGCCGGGTGGCCACCGTGTCCGTGGACGGCGCCCCGCACGTGAGCACGCTCTGGTTCGCCTGGGACGGCACCTCGATGTGGCTCTACTCGGTGGTGCGCAGCAAGCGGTGGACCGATCTGCGGCGCGATCCGCGGGTCGCGATAGTGGTCGACACGGGTGAGGAGTATGACGAGCTGCGCGGCGTGGAGCTGTCCGGGGCGGTGGACTTCGTCGGCGAGGCACCGCGCATCGGGGAGTTGTGCGCGGAGCTCGACCTCCCGGAGACCTTGTTCGCCCGTAAGAACTTCCGCCTGGAGGAGATGCCGCACGACGGCCGGCACGCATGGGTGCGGCTGACGCCGGAGAAGATCGTCTCCTGGGATTTCCGGAAGCTGGGCCCGGCGTAGTCCTGCGGGGCCCGGCGTAGGCCGGCAGGGCGCGTCCCCTTCGGACCGGTCGGCTGGGCGTCTCCTTCGGCCCGTTCGGCGAGGCGCCCCCCGTTCGGCGGGGTTCCTCAGTCGATGGTCGAAGCCGCCGTCCGCAGCGCCTCGACCCCCGCCCGGATGGACGGGCGGCGGTCGGCGTCCGCGCGCCACACCGCGTAGATGTACCGATGGACGCGATGCCGCAGCCGCACCACCCGCACCCCCTCCGGCATCGGGTCGCGGCCGAGGCGGGGCGCCACGCAGACGCCCAGCCCGGCGGCGACCAGGGCGAGTTGGGTGTGGTGCTCCTCGGCGCTGTGGGCGATCAGGGGCTCGATGCCCTTGGCGCGCAGCGTGTAGAGCAGCCACTCGTGACAGAACTCGCCCTCGGGCCAGGCGACCCACTCGTCCTCCGCGAAGTCCTCCAGGTCGATCTCGTCCCGGTCGGCGAGCGGGTGCCCCTCGGCCACGGCGATCTCCACGGGATCGTCGAGGATCGACGCCTTGGCGAGTCCCTGGGGCATGGGCAGCGGTTTGTTGTACCAGTCCAGGACGACCGCCAGGTCGGCGTCGCCGCGGAGCACTGCGTTCACCCCCGCCTCCGGTTCCAGTTCCCGCGATCGCACTCGCAGCGCCGGATGGTCGGTGCGCAGCGCGGCGAGCGCCTCGGGGAACAGCCCCCGCAGTGCGGTGGGGAACGCCACCATCCGCAGCTCACCGACGACCTGTCCGCGCTGGGCCTCCAGATCGGACTGGGCGAGTTCGACCTGCGACAGGATGCGCGCCGCGTGCTCGGCGAGCAGCCGGCCGGCGTCCGTGAGCCGCACCCCCCGGCCGTTCTTGGCCAGCAGCTGCTGGCCGATCTCGCGCTCCAGCTTGGACATCTGCTGCGAGACGGCGGAGGTCGTGATGTGCAGGCCCTCGGCCGCCCCGCTGACCGAGCCGTGCCGGGCGAGGGCGTCGAGGGTGCGCAGGCGCTCCAGGTTCAACATGTAAGCAATACTACGAGGTACCTCGCTGAATATCTTGCTTGTGCTACGAGATCACGCACGCCATCGTTGCAGCCATGACCACCGTCACCCCCACTTCGACGCCCGCCCCGGCCGTCTCCCGCCCCCGCCCCGCCCTGGACTGGCGGCTGCGCTTCGGCGCCCTCTCGCTGATCTGGGGTTTCAGTTTCCTGCTCATCAAGGTCGGCACGGAGGGCTACGCCCCCTTCCAGGTCACGCTCGGCCGTCTGGTGTTCGGCACGGCGGTGCTCGCCGCGGCGATGGCGGTCAGGCGGCAGCGGCTTCCACGGGGCGCACGCACGTGGATGCATCTGACAGTCGCCGCCTTCCTCCTCAACGCGCTGCCGTTCTCCCTGTTCGCCTACGCGGAGCTGACGATCCCGTCCACCCTCGCGGGCATCTGCAACGCCACCTCACCGCTGTGGGGCATGGCGCTCTCCCTGGTCGCCCTCTCCGAGGACCGGCCGACCAGGACCCGGGTGGCGGGTCTCGGCCTCGGGTTCCTGGGCGTCCTGACCGTGCTCGGCGCCTGGCAGGGCTTCCACGGCCTGGACGCCGCGGGCACGGCGATGGCCCTGGCGGCCTCCCTCAGCTACCCGATCGGCTGGATCTACGTCCGTCGCACCCTGGCCGGCTCCAGCCACTCGAACCTGTCGCTGACCGGCGCCCAGTTGCTGCTCGCCACGCTGCAACTGGCGGTCGTCACCCCCCTGTTCACCAGCGCACCGAGCCGCTTCCCGGTCGTCCCCCTGCTGGCGACGGCCGCGTTGGGCGCCCTCGGCACGGGACTCGCCATGCTCGTCCAGTACGGCCTGGTCGCCGAGGTCGGCCCGACGACCGCGCAGATGGTCACGTACTTCATCCCGGTCATCGCCACGGCCGCCGGTGTCGCGATCCTCGGCGAGTCGCTGAACTGGTCGACGCCGGTCGGCGCGGCGATCGTGCTGGCGGGCGCGGCACTCACCCGGGCGAGGCCGCGGACCAGGCCCGAGTGACCCGGATGCCTGGCGTGCGCATGCGGGAAGCACCTCTTGCCGTCAGACGCGCGCGGCCTCCTCATCCGCCGCGCCCCGCGTCTCCACCGTCCCTCGCGTATCCACCGTCCCCCGCGTCTCCGCCACCGCGAGCCCCGCGACCGAGGCGAGCATCAACAGGGTGCCGACGAGGGTCCCGAGGGTGAGCCGCTCCCCCAGCAGGGCCACGGCCAGCACCGCCGCGCTCACCGGTTCCAGCAGCATGATCACGGACACGGTGGCGGGCCGGACAACGGCGGCGGCAGCGAAGTAGAGGGCGTAGGCGAGGGCCGTGGGAACGGCCGCGAGGTACGCCAGCAGCCACAGCAGCCGACCGAGGTCGGCGGTGTGCGGCACCATGCCCTCGGCCAGGGCGAACGGCAGCAGGCACAGGCTGGTGACGGCGAACGCCGCCACGGACGTACCGGCGGCGTCCACCCGCCCGTCGCGACCCCATCGGCGGGTGAGCAGGGTCGTCAGGCAGTACCCGGCAGCCGACAGCAGCCCCAGCAGGACCCCGGACGGCCGTACGGTCGCACCACCGGCGCCGAGGGTGAGCACTCCGAGGCCGGCGAGCGCCCCGGCGACGGCGATGATCCCGCCCCGTCCGAGCCGCTCCCCCAGAGTCAGGCGGGCGCCCAGTGCGATGAGGACAGGCCCCGCGCCGAGGGAGACGACGGTGGCCACGGCGAGTCCGGTGGCGGCGACGGCCGCGAAGTAGGCCGTCTGGAACACGGCAAGCCCGACACCCGTGACACCGGCCCGGAGCGCCCTGCGTCCCAGCGGTTCGGCCACGTCGGTCCGGGCACGCGGACGCAGCAGACGGGCGACCGCCAGCAGGACGAGCCCGGCCGCGCAGCGCCAGAAGGACAGGGCGAGCGGACCGATGTCACTGGCCCGGTAGGCCAGGGAGCCGGCCGCTCCCGCGGTGCCCCAGGCGACACCGGCGACGATCAGATAGGAAAGGCCTCGCCCGACGGGCAGGCCGACAACGGCATTCGACACGCGTTCTCTCCGCAGACGCGCCCGAGCGCGGTGGCCCGTGCGCACAAGTTCGGGAAGGACGCCCGCTCTCTCGGCGGGGTCCACGGACCTCGTCCGCGGGCAGCACCGTGACGCCCGGCAGTACGCCGGGCGTGCGTTTCGGAGGCCCGCCTCAGGCGGCGGGCGGCGGCAGAACGAGTGCGCGGGAATGCATGATCGGCAGCCTAGGCAGCTGTCCTGGTGGCCGGCAATTCCTTTTCGCCGCCACCGCCGGCCACCGGTTCGGCGGAGTTCTCGACGGGTGCGGACGACTGCGCGATGAACGCGCCGACCAGCACGACCACACCACCGACGATCTGCGGCGCCGAGAGGTGCTCGCCGAGCAGGATCCAGGCGAACACGGTCGCGACGACCGCTTCGAGGCAGGCCACGACGACGGCGACCTGCGGGGAGAGCCGCCGCACCGCCAGCACGCCGGTGACGTACGCGAGGACGGTGGCGACGAGCACGATCCAGCCCAGTAGTACACCGGCCGCGACCGGAGTGCCGTCCATGTCCGTGGTGCGCCCGAGGACGGACCAGTCCATGCCCCAAGGGCGCGCGACGACGGTCAGCACGGCGGTGCCGACCAGGAGGCCGTACGCGACGACCCCCAGCGGGTCGGGTGCCCGGCCGTCGGAATCACTGCCCTGGTCGGACAGCACGAAGTAGCCGACCTGGCAGCACGCGGCCCCGAGTGCGAGCAGCAGGCCGAGAACATCGAAGCTCAGGCCGGACCAGACCTCGACGACACAGGCGAGCCCGCCGACCGCGAGGACCACCCCGAGCGCGGCGGCCCGCGTCACCGGCCGCCGCTGCACGAACCGCACCCAGCCGAGCACGAGCGCCGGCGCGAGGTACTCGACGAGCAGCGCGACCCCGACGGGGATCCGGGACAGCGCGGCGAAGTAGCAGGCCTGGACACCGGCCACGGCGAGCAGACCGAACCCGGCGAGCAGGGCGGGACGGCTACGCGGCAGCGCGCGGTGGCGGACGGCGACCGGCAGCATCAGCAGGGCGGCGCCCGCCACTCGCAGCCACACCACGTCGAGCGGGTCGAGTCCCGCCTCGATCAACGGTTTGGCCGCGACGCCGGACCCGCCGAAGGCGACCGCGGACGCCACCGCGAGACCGAGACCGACGCCCCTGCCCCGGTGGCCCTGACTGCTCCCAGACGTATGCACCGGCACATGATGGCAGCCGATGACATGAGCGTCACCCGCATTCACACCTGTCTCACCGACTGGAACGACACCTGCCACGGTCCCCCTGGTCGCGCGAGCGATCCGTTCAGACGGCCGGCCGGAAGTGACTGTCGGCCCGGACGAACACCAGGTTGGCGTCGATCCCGGCGCGGTCCAGTACCTCGACGGCCCGCGCCTCGGGGTCGACGAGGATCGCGGCGAGCAGGTCGATACCGAGGACGGGGCCGCCGCGGCGGCCGGCCCGCGCGCAGGCGTCCTCCATCGCTCCGCCTGCCAGCGGCGAGTAGCCCTCCACGCCGGTCACCGCGGGTACGGCACCGGAGTCCTCGACGCTGCCCTGCCAGCGCAGCCCGTAGCCGATGCTGCGCTGTACGAGGTAGCCCATCAGACGGGCGAGGCGTGGTTCACCGTCGAAGACGGACCGCACCTCGGGGTCCGACTCCAGGAGCGAGTGCAGCAGATGGGCGGTGTCGATCTGCCGGTCCCCGTCCCTGACCGCCCTGCGGCGAGCACCGGAGACCACCGCTGCCAGCTCGGCACTGAGCCTGACATCGTCGTCCGGAGGGACCCGGGGCCGACCGTCGGGCTCGTGGGCCGACTGCCCGGGGATACGGGGTTGCACATCCGCCATCCCATCAGCCCCTCCCCTTCGGGGCATCCGCGAAAGGAAGCATCTTCACGTCCCACGGGAAGGGGACCCGGCACGCCGGCATCTCCTCCTCACGGATGAGATCGCGCCGTTCTTCCCCTACTGCGCGCGCCGCCTTGCATCGCACCCCGAACGCCGACCCGACCCGCCGCGCAATTTCCTGACGGTTCATCAGTATTGAATATTGCGGGCCCCGCGGCTACGTTCCGCGACACCGTAGCCCGACACGAAGAGGTGGTCGCATGGCCGAAGTCAGCGCGGAGGCACGTATCGAGGCACCCGCGGAGAAGGTCTGGGCCCGGCTGACCGACTGGTCCGCGTACGGCGAGTGGAACGCGACCCACACCAGCTTCCCCAAGGGCGGCCCGGAGACCTTCGCCGTGGGCGGGACCTTTCAGGAGAACATGAAGCTCATGGGGTTCCCGGCCGAGATCGAGTGGACCATCGAGGAGCTGGAGCCGGCTCGGCTGTTCGCCGTCCGCGGCAAGGGCCCGATGGCGGTGACCGTCGCCAACCGCTACACCCTGACGCCCGAGGGCGACGCCACGACCGTACGCATCGACGGCGAGTTCACCGGTGCCGCGGTCTCCCTGATGGCGGGCAAGCTGAAGGACTCGGCCACGGCCGCCCTGAACGAGTCACTGCGCAAACTGGCAGGCCTGGTGACCTGACGGCGGCGCCTGCCGGGGACACGAAGGCGCCCCGCGGAATTTCTCCACGGGGCGCCCCGCTCCGCCGTACGACGGTCAGTCCTCGTCGGCGAGGATCAGGTACAGCTTCTTGCGGGACTCGTTGATGACGGCGAGCGCCTTCTCGCGCTGCTCCTTGCTGCCCGTCTTCCAGACCTGTCCGAAGGCCTCCATCAGGCCGAAACCGGCCTGGCGGATCTCACCGAGTGCTTCCCAGTCGACGCCGCGGGAGGCTTCCTCCCAGGGCGCGTCGGGTCCCTCGTCGGCCGCGGTGCGACCGGCGTCGGTGAGGGCGAACAGCTTCTTGCCGCCCTCCGACTCGCTGACGATCAGCCCCTCGTCCTCCAGCAGCTGGAGGGTGGGATACACCGAGCCCGGACTGGGCTTCCACGCCCCGCCGCTGCGCTCGGCGATCTCCTGGATCATCTCGTAACCGTGCATCGGCCGGTCCTTCAGCAGGGCGAGGATCGACGCGCGCACATCACCGCGCCGGGCCCTCCCTCGTGGCCCTCCCCGCCCCCTCGGCCCCCAGGGTCCCGGCCCGAAGCCGGGTCCACCGAAGCCGGGGCCGCCGGGTCCACCCGGCCCGAAGGGCCCGAAAGCGGCCCGCCGCCCGTCGAAGCCGTCCCGGCCACGACGGCCCGGACCACCCTGTCGACGTCCATGTCCACGCTCGAATCCGTGCTCGAATCCGTGGGTACGCATCGCAATCACTCCATTCCATCGTTGATCTGTCGCGATGCCTCAACGATATATCGGAAGCGTTTCGATGACAACCCCCTCGGCGGCGAGGACCTGACCGGCCTCACTCAACCGAGTCATTCGGGCGCCCGTCTCAACGAACCGAGTCGTTCGGGCTTCTGCCTCAGCGAACCCAGGACCGCCGACCCGGAGACACGGTGGAGCCCGTTCCACCCCTACTACCGCTGCAGCGCACTGCCGATCCCGCCGACCGTCGGCGCCGCATCATCGCCATCGCCCCCGCGTACGCCGCACCGATCGGCGAATGGCTTTCTGGCAGCGCCTCTGCCTGGGAATGCGTCATGCGCGGTCTCGACCCCGCGGAACGCGCCACAGTCATCACCGCCCTGCACGCCTACGAGTCCGCCTTGGAGCAGGCGGGCGACCAGCAGCGGAACGCGCAGCCGCGTTAGCGGGCTCGGCGGAGTCGGCACAGCGCGGCCTGCTGACACAACTGCCAGCGCCAGAGCTTGAAGGCCAGACCAGTACAGGGCAGCCGGCGTGCGACGGGACAGGCGGAGGCCGGCCGTGGAAATCGGGCCACCGTCCGGGAATTGGCCTTGTGCCGGGGCCTCGCCGCACCTCTAGCGTCGAGGGATGCGCATCCGAATCGTCGACACCTTCACCGACCGCCCCTTCACCGGCAACCCGGCCGGAGTCATGCTCCTCGACGCGTTCCCGGACGACGAACGGCTCCAGCAGGTGGCCCTGGAGGTCAATCACGCCGAGACCGCGTTCGCCCACCGGCTGCCCGAGGGCGGTCGGGCCGACTGGGCGCTGCGCTGGTTCACCCCGGCCACCGAGGTCAACATGTGCGGCCATGCCACGCTCGCCACGGCTCACGTCCTGCACACCACCGGCGCCCACCAGGGCCCGGTACGGTTCGCCACCCGCAGCGGCGTCCTGATCGCCACGCCCCGCGAGGACGGCTCGATCACCCTGGACTTCCCGACCGCGTCGCTCACTCCCGTAGAGATCCCGGACCGAGTGGCCGAGGCCTTGGGCGCCGAGCCGCTCGCCGTCTTCGACACCGGCCCGGACATCGGCGACCTGCTGGTCGAGGTCGCCGAT
The DNA here is from genome assembly GCF_042872365.1 of Streptomyces sp. NPDC005263. Classification (NCBI taxonomy): domain Bacteria; kingdom Bacillati; phylum Actinomycetota; class Actinomycetes; order Kitasatosporales; family Streptomycetaceae; genus Streptomyces; species Streptomyces sp. NPDC005263. Next base: position 372,710 of record NZ_JBIAKJ010000009.1, read on the forward strand.
GAGGAGACGGTCCGTGCCCTGACGCCGGACATCAGGTCACTGGGCGCCTTCTCCGCGCGCGGCGTCATCGCCACCGCGGGTGCCGAAGACCCCACTCGGGGCTACGACTTCGTCTCCCGCTGCTTCTTCCCGAACGTCGGCATCGACGAGGACCCGGTCACCGGAAGCGCGCACACCGCCCTCGCCCCGTACTGGTCCCAGCGCCTCGGCCGCGCTGAACTCACCGGCCTGCAGGCCTCGCCCCGCTCCGGCCGCGTCCGCACCGAACTGCGCGGTGACCGCACCTTGCTGAGCGGCCCCGCGGTCACCGTCATCGAGGGGGACCTGCTCGCCTGAGCGCCTCACCCCGTCGGCAGCCAGCCCACCTTCCCGGCCAGCAGGGCGTAGCCGACGAACGCGCCGATGTCGAGCAGGGAGTGCGCCACCACCAGGGGACCCACCCGGCCCCAGCGGCGGTACAGGTAGACGAACACCACGCCCATCACCATGTTGCCGATGAAGCCGCCGATGCCCTGGTAGAGGTGGTAGGAGCCGCGGAGCACGGAACTGGCCACCAGGGCCGTGCCCGGCGTCCAGCCCAGCTGGCCCAGGCGCCGCAGGAGATAGCCGACGACGATGACCTCTTCGAGGATCGCGTTCTGCAACGCCGAAAGGATCAGCACCGGGTACTTCCACCACACGTCGGGAAGCGCCTCCGGCACCACCGTGAGGTTGAAGCCGAGACCGCGTGCGGCCAGGTAGAACGCGATACCACTGCCGCCGATCACCGCCGCGACCGCGGCGCCCCGGCCCAGGTCCGGCCAGGGCCGCGTGCGGTCGAAGCCGAGCGTTCTGAGGCTGTGCCCCTCACGCAGCAGGAGGTGCGCGACCAGCGCCACGGGAATCAGCGCCGAGGTGATCCCGAACAACTGCCAGGCGAGATCGAGCCAGGGGCGGCCCGGCGCGGCCGAGGCGTTGAGGGTGGCCGCCTGATCCTTCAGACCCCCCGGTTTGGTGACCGATCCGACAAAGCTGATCAGGGCGGACACGCCACTCGCACCGAGCGAGAGTCCCAGAACGAGCAGGGTCTCATCGCGGAAGATCCGTCGCGAGAGCCGCTCCGGGGGAAAGGAATCGGCCACCGGGCCCGCCTCCGACTGCACGCCTGCCTCCAGTTGAGTCATCCCGCCGCATCCCCACCGCCGCTCGGCCAGGGCTCGCCTTCCTGCCTGCCGTACGGCCGGATCCCGGCACGTTACTCAGTCGGGCACGTCCTTCAGCAAGGCGACAGGGAGAGGCGCCACCATCGTGGGACGTCACAGCTTGCCCGATCAGTATGGGGCGGGCGGCAGCACCCCCCGGCCACGCGCCGCCGGGGAGGCAGCCGGAGGCGTGCAAGGTCACGGGGCTCGCTGGAGGCGGGCGAGAAGCGGACGGACGGGGGAGGAACGCCGGACTCACACCCGTGGGCGCCGTCGGCCGGTCCCCGGGCCGAGATGTCAGGGCTGAAGTCCCTCGGCCCGGCGTCTCGTCCTCAGCCCAGCGGCGCCGGTTCCGGCAGGCCCACCGGCCAGGTGTGCACCGGCTCGCCTTCATGCATCAGCTCACGGTACCGACGGGTCGTCGCGGCCAGCGCGGCCTCCCTCGACAGCCCGCCCTCCAGGGCCCGGTGGAACGTCGCGGACTGCCAGGACGCACCGTTGACCCGACGCCGGCACCGCTCCTCGATCACCCCGAGATACAGGTCGCGGTCGGCGGGTTCGACTCCCCACGCCTCCAGCCCGGCCTCGGCGAGCGGCAGCAGTTCGTCGCGTACGAGGCTCACCGCGTCGATCTCGGCCGTACCGCTGTAGCGACCGCGTCGGGGCCAGGTGAAGCGGGCGTCGATGCCGTGCCGACAGGCGGCGTCGAAGTTGGCGGCGGCGGCCTCGAACGGCAGCCTGGTCCACACCGGCCGGGACTCCTCGGCGAGGGCGCGGACCACGCCGTAGTAGAAGGCCGCGTTGGCGATGACGTCGGTGATGGAGGGGCCGGCGGGCAGCACGCGGTTCTCGACGCGCAGGTGCGGGACCCCGTCGGCGATGCCGTAGACCGGGCGGTTCCAGCGGTAGACGGTGCCGTTGTGCAGGACGAGTTCGGCGAGTTTCGGGACACCTCCCGCGTCCAGGACGGCGAGCGGGTCCTCCTCGTCGCAGATCGGCAGCAGGGCCGGGTAGTAGCGCAGGTTCTCCTCGAAGAGGTCGTGGGCGGAGGAGATCCAGCGCTCACCGAACCAGGTGCGGGGGCGTACGCCCTGGGCCTGGAGTTCGGGCGGCCGGGTGTCGGTGGACTGCTGGAACAGCGGCGGGCGGGACTCGCGCCACAGTTCGCGGCCGAACAGGAAGGGCGAGTTGGCGCCCACGGCGATCTGCGCGGCGGCGACGGCCTGGGCGGCGTTCCACACATCGGCGAAACGGTCCGGGGTGACCTGCAGGTGAAGCTGCACGGAGGTGCAGGCGGCTTCGGGCGCGATGGACTTGGAGGTGCAGGTCAGACGCTCCACACCGTCGATGTCGAGGGTGAAGTCCTCACCGCGGGCGGCCACGATCTGGTCGTTGAGCAGGGCGTAGCGGTCGACGTCGGAGAGGTTGGAGGAGACCAGGTCGTCCCGGTCCAGAGTCGGCAGAATGCCGATCATCACGATTCCCGCGTCGAGCTCGCCCGCTTTTCGGTCGGCATATGCCAGAGAGGTGCGGAGTTCCTCGGCGAGCCGGTCGAATACCCGCCCACCCAAACGGTGTGGGGCAATGTTGACTTCCAGGTTGAACATGGCGAGTTCTGTTTGGAAATCTCGACTTGCGATGCGTTCAAGCACCTGCGCGTTCAGCATTTTCGGCATGCCGTCCGAACCGGTGAGATTCAATTCGATCTCCAGCCCCATGAGGTTCTTGGGCCGATCGAACCGCTTCTCGGCCAGGAGTCGCTCGAGCCCCGTCAGGCACTGTCGGAGCTTGTCGCGGTAGCGCTGGCGATCGGACAGGTCGAACTGGCCTGCCACGACCTTCTCCCCCATCGGAGCGTCCTCCTCGATTGGGCGGGCCGACGAGCCGGCCGCCGATGTCCGGGTCAGGTGGGATGATGCCCCGCCGAGACGATCGATAACGTCCCGGACGGTCCTGGCAGCCGCTACTCTTGCGGATGTGACCGGTGGCACATTCGCCGGGCATGGTGCACGGTGCGGTTTCGAGTTCCCTGAGGAACTCGTAAAAAACGCCGACGGCAATGAGCCGTCCGTCGCCCGGGCATTCCCCGAGGTCACCGTCGTGCGGCCATCCGGGAATCGGGATGTTTCCCGCGAATCGCCGACCGAATGAAACCTTGCCGTACTCGCGGGAAACGGTTAGATGAAACACCGTAGGAACATATGTCGTATAAACTCGCGAACAAGGTAGAAGGCTGGCGCCCACGGCCCTCGACTGCCGTCAGGTGACATACGGCAGGCCTCAGCCCCGGTTTCACCGGACAGGACCCCCGCCTCTCTTGCCTCGCGAGCTGACACCGCCGTCCGCCACGCCCCGCCCCGCCCTCGCGCCACTGTGCCTGTCGAATGAGAGGCGACCCACCATGCCCCTGCATGTCCCCCCGGCTCCCGCACCGGCCCTGCGTACCGTCCTCACCGCCCTCGGTTCTCCCACCGCGGTCCGCGAGGCCCACACCCCCTCCTTGCTGAACGCCCAGGGCCCGGCCACGCCCGAGCTGCCGTTGCCCGTGCACGTCCTGGACGGGATCGACGCGGTCGGCGTCCCCGTCACCCGGCTGGCCGGCTGGCGTTTCCTGATCCGCTGCGGCGACCGCGCGGTCGCGGCGGCCGAGACCATGCTGACGCCCGACGGATGGGCGTTCTCCCACTTCTTCGAGGGCCCGTACATCGCCTCCACCGAACAGGCGCTGCGCCAGGCGGAGACCATCCAGCAGCCCTGCCAGGCGCGCCTGCTGTCGATCCCCGGCCTCTACATGCTGACGCTCTGGCTGCACGGCGACTGCGCCGCCGACGGCGCGACCGGTCACCCCGCCGGCACCGATCTGCTGGTCCCGCTGGCTCCCGCCCCGCCCGGCATCGCGGCCCACCGCCCATACCGGGTGGCCGACCTGCTCCCGGTGCTCACCCATCGGGTGACTCCCGCGCCTCTGCTCAGCTCTCCGGCCTGACATTCCGCGCCCCGGCGATCTCTGTGCCCCGCCCCGAATTCCGCGTGGCGGGGCACGAGGCCGTTTCCGGCGCCCTTACGCTTGTGCGGGGATTCACACAAGCCTCTTCGCTCATGCGAGCACTTTGCGCCTCGTAAGAGCCTGGCCGGCGGGTGGCCCCGTCCGGCCCCGTCCCATCCGACTACGGTGAATCACCTGAAGTGACAGTGCAGTTGGAGTGAACCGTCCGGGCGAGTGATGCGTCATCAACCTGTGAGAAGCGGTGCCGCTAAATCCCTGCGGATTGACGCCCGTGGGGCAACACTGGGTTCGGACCGACTTATCCAACGGGGGGCGGCCATGAACGACACTTCAAGCCGCGAGACTGACACGACGTCCATCTCATCCGTCACGACAGAGCGAAAGATCCCATCAATGTGCCAGCACCAGCCGCCGTGCCCGACAGCCGACTCCGCCGACCGGGAATCCGCCCGCCTCGCGGCGCACCACCCGGAACAGGGATGGAGTCTGCTGTGCAACGGCGTCCTGCTCTTCGAGGACACCGGTGAGCTCCTGCCGGACGGCCGGGTCATCGCCCCGCACCGTCCACTGGCCGGCCAGGTACTGAACGTCGCCTGAGCCTGACCGGGCGGTCCACCGCGCCGCCCGGAGTACGTGAGGGGCCGGCTCGCAGCCTGACTGCGCCGGCCCCGACCCATGTCCGGGGCCGGTCACTCCCCGTAGCCTCTCGTGCGTGCTGCGATCCCGCGGACGCCGTCCACGCCCGTTCCGGGGCGAACTCTTCCCACGGTCCACCTCCTTCCGGAAGACTTCTGGAAGTTTCGTGGGTCCGTCCGGTGCGCTGAGGGCCGACGGGGCCACCGTCGACGGAGGTGGGAAGTGACAGCAGGGGAGGCCGACGCCGGAACGGCGCCGCAGGCGCGGGGCAAGGTCACGATCACGGAGATCGCCCGACAGGCCGGGGTCTCGGTGCCGACCGTGTCGCGCGTGGTGAACGGCCGGTCCGACGTCTCGCCGCGGACCCGGGCCCGGGTCGAGGACCTGCTGCGAGAGCACGGCTACCGCAGGCGCCCCGCCGCCCCCGGCACCCGGGCGGCCCTGCTGGACCTCGTCTTCGACGACCTCGACAGCCCCTGGGCGGTGGAGATCATCCGGGGCGTCGAGGAGGTCGCCCACGCGGCCGGGGTCGGCACCGTGGTGTCCGCGATCCATGGACGCACCGGCGACGCCCGGGAGTGGCTGCGCAATCTGCGGGCCCGCGCCTCCGACGGCGTCATCCTGGTCACCTCGGCGCTGGAGCCGGTGCTGCACGCGGAACTGCGCATCCTCGGCGTCCCGCTGGTGGTCGTCGACCCGGCGGGCTCCCCCGCCCTCGATGTGCCGACCGTCGGCGCCGCCAACTGGTCGGGCGGCATGGCGGCCACCGAGCACCTGTTGTCGCTGGGGCACCGCAGGATCGCTCTGATCGCCGGCCCGCCCCGGCTGCTGTGCTCCCGGGCCCGCTTCGACGGCTACCGTGCCGCGCTGGAGGGCGCGGGCCTCACGGTGGACGACTCGCTCGTCGTCCCCGGCGACTTCCACCCGGAGTCCGGGTTCACCGGCTGCAACGTCCTGCTGGATCTGCCCGAGCCGCCGACCGCCGTGTTCGCGGCCAGCGACCAGATGGCCCTCGGCGCGATCGAGGCGCTGCGACGGCGGGGGCTGCGGGTACCGGAGGACATGAGTGTGGTCGGTTTCGACGATCTTCCGGAAGTCCGGTGGTCGGCTCCGCCGCTGACCACCGTGCGCCAACCGCTCGCCGACATGGGCAAGTTGGCGGTCCGTACGGTGCTACGGATGACCCGCGACGAACAGCCGGATTCCCCGAGGGTCGAGCTCGGCACCGAGCTGGTGGTCAGGTCCAGCACGGCGCCGATGGCCGAAGCGTAGTGATGACGTTCCCGGGCGCCCCCCTCGTAAGCGCCCGGGAACGGGTTCTGAGCCGGCGGTCGCCCTACCTCAGCGCCGTCCGGATCGCGAAGTACGCCGGCTTCGGCGCCAGTTGCTCGTCCCACGGCAGCGCCGCGCCCTGGCCCTCGAAGAACGCCGGGATCCAGGAGTACTTGTCCGTGTAGTCCCACAGCGTGATGCCCACGCAGCGGCGCACCGCGAGGCACGCCTGCGTCAGGTCCCGGTACCACTCGGCCTGCGTGGCCAGCTTCGCCTCGTCCGCGGGCACGAACATGCGGACATCGACCTCGGTGAGCGCGGTGTCCAGACGGAGCCGTGAGAAGCGGCGGAGGTTGTCCTCCAGGGTGGTCGGATACCCGTACTGGAGGGCCAGGTGCGCCTGGAGACCGATGCCGTCCAGCGGGACGCCCTGGGCCTTGAGGTCCTGGGCCAGCTTGTAGTAGGCGTCGCTCTTCGGGCCGATCGCCTCGATGTTGTAGTCGTTGAGGTAGAGCTTGGCCCTCGGGTCGGCCTGGTGGGCCCAGCGCAGGGCGTCGGCGATGTAGCCGGGGCCGAGCGTGTTGTAGAAGACGGTCTCGCGGTACGTGCCGTCCTCGTTGAAGGCCTCGTTGACCACGTCCCAGGCGTAGACCTTGCCCCGGTAGTGGCGGACCTCCGTCTGGATGTGCTTCTTCAGTACGGCCCGCAGCTCGGGCGCCGTCCAGGTGCGGCCGGTGAGCCAGCCGGGCAGCTGGCTGTGCCAGACCAGGGTGTGGCCGCGCACCCGCTGGTGGTTGGCGCGGGCGAGGTTCACGATCTCGTCGCCCTTGGACCAGTCGAAGACCCCCTGCTGGGGTTCGGTGGCGTACCACTTCATGCCGTTGCCGGGTGTGATCATGTCGAACTCGCTGCCGAGGACGGCCTTGTACGGCTCGTCGGTGAGTTCGGGGTTGTCGGTGGCGCTGCCGAAGTAGCGGCCGTGGCGCTGGGCGAGGTCGGCGAGGGTCGGCTGCTTGCCGTGCTGCCTGCCGTGCTGTTCGCCGGCCTGGGCCGCCGGGCCGGTGGCGACACCCGCGGCGACCAGGAGGGCCGCGAGGGCGCCGGCGAATCTGAGCCGGGTGCGGGAGCGAGTGGTCGTACTGCGCATGGTGCGACTCCTCACGTGCGGACGGGGTGCCCCCGGCCGGGCCGAAGTCCGGGGCCGGGGAGGGTGAGCCGTACGGTCGCGGGTGCCGCTCATCCCTTCGTGGCGCCCGCGGTGAGGCCGCCGACGAGTTGACGCTCGGCGACCGAGTAGAAGGCGAGGGCGGGGACCATGGCCAGCACCAGATAGGCGAAGACCTTGGCGTACTCCGCGGAGTACTGACCCTGGAACTGCTGCACGCCGATCGGGATGGTCCACCACGTGGAGTCGGTGAACACCAGCAGCGGCAGGAAGAAGTTGTTCCAGCTGGCGACCACGGCGAGGACGGAGACGGTGCCGAGCGCGGGCCGGGCCATGGGCAGCAGGACCCGCCAGAAGAACCCGAACGGGCCGCATCCGTCGAGCGTGGCCGCCTCCTCCAGCTCGCCGGGGATCTGCTGGAAGAACCCGCGCAGGATGATGATCGTCATCGGCAGTCCGAACGCGGCCTGCGGAAGGATCACGCCCAGCGGGTTGTCCAGCAGGCCCAGCGACCGCAGCAGCAGGAACAGCGGCAGGGCAGCCACCGCGAAGGGGAACATCAGCCCCAGCGTGAACAGCGTGAACAGCACCTCCCGGCCCCGGAAGGCGAACCGGGCGAAGGAGAAGGCGGCGAGCGCGGAGGCCGCGACGACGATGACGGTCGTCCCGATCGCGATGACCGTGCTGCTGCCGACCAGCTGCCAGAACGAGCCCGAGCCGAGGATGCCGGTGTAGTTGGAGGTCACCCACGGGTCGGGCAGCCCGATCGGGTTGCGGGAGAGCTGGTCGGTGGACTTGAAGCCGGAGAGGACCGCGTAGAGCAGGGGTACGGCCATCACCGCGCCGACCGTGACGAGGACGACATGGATGGGGAGCGTCTTGCCGCGGGACGTCCTGCTGGACGCCTTCCGCGTCGGCGCATCGGGTGCCGGTGCCTTCTGGGTGAGGGTCACTTCCCGCCTCCTCGCATGGTCGTGGTGGCCCCTTCGAGGTCGCGGCGGAGCACGAACCGCTGGTAGGCGAGGGCGAAGACGAGGCTGATGCCGAACATGACCACGCTGACCGCGCTGGCGTAGCCGACCTGGTAGCGCTTGAAGCCGTACTGGAACATGGTCACGGCCATGGTCTCGGAGTGGTGGTCGGGGCCGCCCTGCGTGATCACCCACACCAGGTCGAACAGCTGGATCGAGCCGATGACGGACAGGAACACGCTGATCCGCAGGGTCGGTGCGAGCAGCGGCAGGGTGACGTTGCGGAAACGCTGCCAGGCGTTCGCGCCGTCGATGAGCGCCGCCTCGGTCAACTCGGCCGGGATGGACTGCAGTCCGGCCAGGTAGAGCATCATGTGGAAGCCGAAGAACTTCCAGGTCATGACGAGGAAGAGGGTCGCCATCACGGTGGAGGGGTCGGCGAACCAGGTGCTGCCGAGCCCGTCCAGGCCCACGCTGCCCAGGACCTGGTCGGCGAGACCGTCGTCCGGGGCGAAGATCATGCTGAACAGCACGCCGGTGATGGCCTCCGACAGGATGTACGGCGCGAAGAACAGCATCCGGTAGACCGCCCGGCCCCGCACTCGCTGGTTCAACAACACCGCCATGCCGAGCGCGAACGGCAGTTGGAGAGCCAGCGACAGCAGGACCAGGACCAGACAGCGCCACAGGTCGCCCAGGAACACCGGGTCGTCGAAGAGCCGGTCGAAGTTGTCGACGCCGACGTAGTCGGAGGGCATGCCGAAGCCGCCCCACCGGAAGAAGGCCGCGTACAGGGCGAACAGCATCGGCAGCAGCACGAGCCCGATGAACAGCACCAGGGCGGGCAGTTGGAAGGCCGTCGCGGTGAGCCAGTGGAGCACGCGCCGCCGGGTTCTCTCCCGGGCCGCGGCCGCGGCCGGAGGCGGGAGATCGACGTCAGGGCCGGTCCGCTTGTCCGGAAGGAACGTGGAGGTCATCGCCGGCTACTGCTCTTCCTTCGTGGCCTGCGTGATCGACTGGGTGACCTGCTCGGGGGACTTGGAGCCGGCGATGAGCGCGGCCACGCTGTCGTTGACCTCCTGGCCGACAGCGGGGGCGTACGCCTGGTCGAGGTAGAGCTGAAATCCGGTGGCGCCGTTCAACTGCGCCTGTACGGCCTTGAAGTTGGGGTCGGTGATGGCGCTCTCGGCTCCAGGGATCACTGGCAGCGTGTTGGTCTTCTTGACCAGTTCCAGGTCGGTCGCCTCGGATGCGAAGAACTTCAGGAAGTCGACGGCAGCCTGTGGGGCGCCCCTGCGCAGCGCGTGCCCGCCACCACCGCCGAAAACCTCGGTGATGGTGCCCTTGCCGCCCTCCACGGCGGGGAAGGGGAAGAAGCCGAGGTCGCCCCCGAGGCCCTTGCCCGCGTCGGCCTGCACCGACGGGGCCCACTGGCCCATGAGTTCCATCGCCGCCTTGCCGTTGCCGACGGCCGCGGCCTGGCCGGTGGGACTGTTGTAGGCGGCGTTGAGGAACCCTTTCTGGAAGGGCTGCAGGTTCACGAGTTCCTTGAGGTGTTCGCCGGCCGCGACGAAGTCGGCTCCGGTGAAGTCCTTGTCGGCGTACGCCTTCTGCAGCGAGTCCGCGCCGGCCGTGCGCATGGCGAGGTACGCCCAGTAGTACATACCGGGCCACTTCTCCTTGCCCGCGAGACCGATGGGGGTGATGCCCTTGGCCTTGAGCTTGCCCACAGCGGCGAGGAAGTCGCTCCAGGTGGTCGGGGGTGTGCTGACCCCGGCCTGCTTGAACAGCGCCTTGTTGTACCAGAAGCCGATCATGCCGATGTCGAACGGAATGCCGTACACCTTGTCGTCGAGCAGGTACGGCGCCTTCGCGGCCTTCAGCAGACCGTCGGCCCACGGCTTGGTCCTGTCGGTGAGGTCCTCGACCAGCCCGGCGTCGACCTGCTGCTTCAGGACGCCGCCGCCCCAGGTGTGGAAGACGTCGGGCAGCTTCCCGGAAGCGGTCAGCGCCGTCATCTTCGACTTGTAGGCGTCGTTCTCCAACTGGACGATCTTTATCTTGACCTTGGGGTTCTGTGCCTCGAACTTCTTGGCCAAAGACGCCCAGACGCTTTTCGCCGGTTGGGTGGTGGAGATGTTCCACCACTCGATGGTGGTCGTCCCGGACGACCCTCCGTCCGAGTCGCCGCCGCAGCCGCTCAGTGCCGTCATGCTCAGACCGGCCGCGGCGGAGGCCGCCAGGAAGCCGCGGCGGGACAGTGCCGGGTCGCCCATCATGCGCTCCTTGGGTACGGGAGGGCGCATCCACGCCCGTCCGTTGGACCGAAAGTTTCGGAGATATTCCAGAAAGGTTCGTCGTTGCCGCACCCTAGAGACAGCTGCCAAACGGTGGCAACCCCTTGTACACGGGGAATCGCGGCGGAAGCTCCCTGCAACTCGCCCCGGGGAGCCATTGGTTCACCGAGCGACGGGTCGTCGGCGAACCTGCCGGGCCGTCGGCGCCCGGTCGTTCGCGCACCAGGGCCGACGTGCGACCGCGCACGGTACCGCCTCCGGCGAGCAGCTGAGCGTTTGATCGCGAAAGTTTCGGATGATCTGGCGAACGTTACGGAACCGCGGGACGGCCGGCCTCCACGAACGGGGCGAGACATGTCGAGGGGCACGAAGGACGAGGTCAGCTGCCCCCGGACAAGATCGAAACCCGCCGCTCACTCCGTCAGTCTTAACGGAAGCTTGACGCCCGCGGCGTCCTGATCCGCGGGGCCGGGTGTCACTCTCTGCTTACGCTGGTCCCGCCGTACGCGTGATGGCCGGATCCACACGCTGAGCCGCACCTCAGGAGCATCCTCGATGGCCACCACCGAACACCCTCCTCCCACTCGTCTGCGGACCTGGATGCTGGAGGGGCTGTCCGACATGGGAAAGGGCGGCGGCCACCAGGGACCCCATGCCGAACCGGAACCCGCGCACAAGGGCCAGCGCTGGTGGCGGGTCATGTGCCTGACCGGGGTCGACTACTTCTCCACCCTCGGCTACCAGCCAGGCATCGCGGCCCTGGCGGCCGGCCTGCTGTCACCCGTAGCGACCATCGTGCTGGTGATCGTCACGCTCGCCGGCGCTCTGCCCGTGTACCGGCGAGTGGCCGAGGAGAGCCCGCGCGGCGAGGGCTCGATCGCGATGCTGGAGCGGCTGCTGTCCTTCTGGCAGGGCAAGCTGTTCGTCCTCACCCTGCTCGGCTTCGCCGCCACCGACTTCCTGATCACCATCACCCTCTCCGCGGCGGATGCCTCGACCCACCTGATCGAGAACCCGCACCTGACGAGCACCCTGCACGACCAGAAGATGCTGATCACCCTCGCCCTCGTGGCGCTGCTCGGCGCGGTGTTCCTGAAGGGCTTCCTGGAGGCGATCGGGGTCGCGGTCGCCCTCGTGGGCATCTACCTCACCCTGAACCTCGTCGTCGTGTTCGTCGGTCTGTGGCACGTGATCACGGCGGGCCATGTGGTCACCGACTGGGCCGGCGCCCTGACCGTCGAGCACGGCAACATCTTCGCCATGGTCGGCGTGGCCCTGCTCGTCTTCCCCAAGCTCGCCCTCGGCCTCTCCGGCTTCGAGACCGGCGTCGCCGTCATGCCGCACGTCCAGGGCGACCCGGACGACACCGACGCACGGCCGACCGGGCGCATCCGGGACACGAAGAAGCTGCTCACCACCGCCGCGCTGGTCATGAGCGGCTTCCTGATCGCCACCAGCTTCATCACCACCCTGCTGATCCCGGAGAAGGAGTTCGAGCCGGGCGGCGACGCCAACGGACGCGCACTCGCCTACCTCGCGCACAACTACCTGGGCAACGCCTTCGGCACGGTCTACGACGTCTCGACCATCGCCATCCTCTGGTTCGCCGGCGCCTCCGCGATGGCCGGGCTGCTCAACCTGATGCCCCGCTATCTGCCCCGCTACGGCATGGCCCCGCACTGGGCCCGCGCCGTGCGCCCCATGGTCATCGTCTTCACCCTGATCGCCTTCCTGGTCACCTGGATCTTCGACGCGGACGTCGACGCACAGGGCGGCGCCTACGCCACCGGCGTGCTGGTCCTCATCAGCTCGGCGGCGATCGCCGTGACCATCGCCGCCCGCAAGGCCGGCCAGCGCAACTGGACCGTCGGCTTCGCGATCATCTCGGCGATCTTCCTCTACACGACCGTCATGAACGTCATCGAGCGCCCCGACGGCGTCAAGATCGGCGCCTGCTTCATCGCCGGCATCATCCTGGTGTCGCTGTTGTCCCGGCTGGCCCGCGCCTTCGAGCTCCGCGTGACCAGCGTGACGCTCGACGACATGGCGGAACGTTTCATCCGCGACATGGCCAGCCGCAAGATACGGTTCATCGCCAACGAGCCGGACCAGCGGGACAAGGCCGAGTACCGCGACAAGATCGAGCAGATCCAGCAGGACAACGACATCCCCGGTGAGGACTTCGTCTTCGTCGAGGTCACGGTCCTCGACCCGTCCGAGTTCGAGGCCGGCCTGACGGTGCGCGGCGAGGTCCTGCACAGCCGGTACCGCGTCCTGACCCTGGAGTCCTCCTCCATACCGAACGCCCTGGCCGCCCTGCTCCTGCACGTCCGGGACACGACCAGGTGCACCCCGCACATCTACTTCGAGTGGACCGAGGGCAACCCCTTCGCCAACTTCCTGCGCTTCTTCCTCTTCGGCCAGGGCGAGGTCGCCCCGGTCACCCGAGAGGTCCTCCGCGGGGCCGAACCGGACCGTGCGCGACGGCCACGGGTCCACACCGGCTGAGGCAGACACCCCGCTTCTCCGAGAAGAATGCGTCGCTAGATTGCGGTGAAACCGCCGTCAGCGGCGACCACGGCTCCCGTGACGAAACTGGAGCGGGGCGAGACGAGGAAGCACAGGGCCTCGGCGATCTCCTCGGGCTGCGCGACACGTCCCAGGGGCTGCGCGGCGGCGAAGGACGCCAGGTAGGCGCGGCTGTCGGGGCGGATCGTGTCGAGGAAGTCCGTCTCGATGACGCCCGCGGCCACGAGGTTGGCGCGGATGCCCAGCGGGCCGCCCTCGACGGCGAGCACCTTGGTCAGTTGGGCCAGAGCGCCCTTCGACGCACTGTAGGCGACGCCTTCGGGCAGGGCGACGGTGGCGGCATACGAGCCGGTGCTGACGATGGCGCCGCCGCCGCGGCTCTTCATGGCCCGGAACGCCTCGCGGGCGCAGAAGAAGGAGCCGCGGGCGTTGACCGCCATCACGGTGTCCCAGTCCTCGGCCGTGGTTTCGGTGACGGGTTTGTTCTGGGTGCGCCCGGCATTGTTCACGAGGATGTCCAGTCCGCCGAAGGCGTCCAGGGCCGTTGCCACCGCACGGTGGGCGGTCTCCTCCTGGGTGATGTCACCGATTGTCGCGATGACGCCGGGAAACTCTTCCGCCAGGTTCGTGACGTCGGCGCGGAGGTCGAGGGCGACGACCCGGGCGCCGCGGGCGTGGAGGAGCGCCACGGTCTCCCGGCCCACCCCTCGCGCGGCTCCAGTGACGAGGGCGATCTTCCCAGCGAACTCGGTGGATTCGGATGTTGCGGCGGATGCGGTTGCAGGTGTCATGGTGCGGTCCCTGGAGAAGGTGAGTGCGGGCGCCGGTGCAGGGCAGCTGAAGTGCTGTGCAGGGGTGCGGTGCGCGGACCGGGTGGGCCGCGCCGTTGACGCATTCACGGCAGGCCCACGTGGACGTCGTACGGCCGGGTGGTTCAGTGCGCGGTGAGCCCGCCGTCGACCACCAGCTCCGCGCCGGTGACGAACGAGGAGTCGTCGCAGGCCAGGAAGAGGATCGCGGGTGCGATCTCGTCCGCGCGGCCGGCTCGGCGCATGGGGGTGCGTTGGATGTCAGGCTGCTGGTCGCCCTGGTCGTCCAGGAGGTCCTGGATCATCGGTGTGGCGATCACCCCGGGATGCACCGAGTTGATCCGTACTCCCTGCCGGGCGTACTCGACTGCGGCGGTCTTGCTCAACAGGCGCACGGCCCCCTTGGACGCCTGGTAGGCCGCAGCCGCACCGCTTCCTACCAGGCCGAGTACTGACGACGTATTGATCACCGACGCGTTGCCGCTCGCGCGCAGGAGCGGCATCGCCGCCTTCATGCCGAGCCATGTGCCTTTCTGGTTCACGTCGATGACGCGGTCCCACGCCTCTTCCCGCGTGTCCTCGATACCTGGCCAGTCCAGGATGCCGGCGACGTTCACGAGCACGTCCAGCGTTCCGAACCGGTCGCGTACGACGGTGATCACTTCGTCCCACTCCCGCGCGGAGGAGACATCGAGGCGGGCAGCGACGACGTCCGCGCCGCCTGCCCCGATCCGGTGGGACAGGTCCCGCAGGGGGCCTTCGGCGATGTCGGTGATCACTAGCCGGGCGCCTTCGCGGGCGAAGAGTTCGGCGGTCGCTGTGCCGAGGCCGCCGGTCGCGCCCGTGATCAGCGCGACCTTGCCGTCAAGTCGTTGTCCTGGCATGGATATGGTCCTTGATTCTCGTTGCTGCTGACTGACTGGCTGCTGTGTCGGGACTTCTTGGTCCGCCGACGGCGGATTCGCCCCCGGCGCCAGGGCGGCCGTGGCCCGGCCTCCTCTACGACGACTTCTGCTCCCGGTAGAGCACGAGGTGCTCGTGATAGAGCACTCCGTCCCGGATGTCGCCCGTGGCGGTGAACCCGGTGTCGTCGACGTAGTCCAGGTGGCTGCCGGTCACCGTGTACCGACCCGTGTACGCGCTGCGCCGCTCGCCGCGGGCTTCGTCGTAGCGGCCGTCCGGCAGCAGCTCCTGACGGATGTGACCATCCGCGGTCACCCACATCCCGACCACGTCGACGTGGTCGCCCTCAACGGTCCCGGCCATGGCGGACTCCTCTCCTCGGATGGTGTGGTCCCTCTCGCTCCACCGAGTCTGGGCAGGTCAGCGGCCATCAACCAGGACGCGTGCTGCCTGGGTGCGGCACACCCAGGCAGCACACCGGGCCGGCGCCTAGCCTGCACATATGGATGACAACCACCTGGGAGACTTCCTGCGCGCACGCCGCGCCGGCCTGCGGCCGGAGGACGTCGGCATGGCGAGCTACGGGGCCCGCAGAGTCGCCGGACTACGACGCGAGGAGGTCGCCGTCCTGGCCGGAGTGAACGCCGACTACTACACCCGCCTGGAACAAGGCCGCGAGCGCAACCCCTCACCCCAGGTGGTCGACGCGCTCAGCCGCGCGCTGCGCCTCGACGCGGACGCACGCGCGCACTTGTACCGGCTGGCCGGGGTCACGCCGAACGACCAGCCCTCCGTCCACGCCGCCGAGCGGGTCAGCCCTTCGCTGCGACAGCTGATGGACGGCTACCCGAACACTCCAGCGTTCGTCATGAGCCGGACCCTGGACCTCCTCGCCGTCAACGCCCTGGCCGATGCCCTCTACGCCCCGTTCGAGCCGGCGGACAACTTGGCCCGCATGACCTTCCTCGACGCCGCGGGCCGCACCTTCTACACGGACTGGGACCGGGCAGCCCAGGCCACCGTCGCCAACCTTCGCGAGGCAACCGGATTCGACCCGGACAACCCACGGCTGCGCGAACTCGTCCGCACTCTCACTGAGCACAGCGCGGACTTCACCCGCCTCTGGAACGCCCACACCGTGCGCGGCAAGACCCAGGACGCCAAACACCTCCTCCACCCGGACGTCGGCCCCCTCACCCTCACCTACCAGGCTTTCGACGTACGCGACGCCCCCGGCCAGCAGCTCGTCATCTACCACGCCGAACCAGGCAGCCCCAGTGCCCAGTCCCTCAATCTGCTCGGTTCCATCCACGCCACCCGGCGCCGGCCCGCCCCCCGGCCCCACCGCTGATCAGCCGACGGGTGCTCCACGGCGGCGGGCGCGTGATCACCCGGCTGGTTTGCGGCTGGTGTCCGAGCTGGGACACCGGGGCCAGGTACGGCGGCAGAGGTACGGGGCGAAGTCCTCGCCTCCGCCACCTCCGGCTACCTCCCGGACCTCCCCGGCTATCTCCCGAACCTCCCCGGCGGACGTACCACGACCTGCCCGAAGGTCAGCTCACCGGCCACCTCCACACGCAGCACCACAGATGTCTTCGGCTCAGCCGACCGCCGCGCCTTGATCTTGGCGTAGTTAGTCACCAGGGCGTCCGTGTCCACCACGACGCCAGGCCGGGTGAGCAGCTTCAGGGAGCCGCCGCGGATGTCGACGTCGAGGCGCAGCGTGTCGTATGTGATCACGGCATCGGTGAAATCGAGTACCACCTCGCCCCAAGCCGAACGGATCTCCATCCGCCGCGGTACCACCCAGCCCGCGCCCCGCCGCGTCGAGGCACCCTCCTGTTCGATCCGCACGACGTCCTTGACCTCGGCCGAGCCCCGACGCGCGGTGACCGCCGTCGGCAGATCCACCGTCAGTACGGCCAGTTCTCCCATCGTGCGGGAGGTCAGCGCGGCACCCACCCGCTCATCGAGTTCCTCCGCGGTCAGCCGCCCGTCCCCCGCGGCGACCCGCAGCACGTCCACGACCTGGTCCCGGTCCTCGTGCGAGGCCCTCAGCCCGAGCTCCGCGACGACACCAGGATCCCCGCTCTCCTGAGATGACCCACCTGTCATGCGCCCCCACCCCTCCCTCGTCGCACCAAAGGTCGCACTAAAGCTATATCGCGTTATACCCAACGGCCAACCCCCCACCCGCGGTTCCCCACCGGCGCCCTATCGTGACCGGCATGCAGTCCTACACAATCGGCCAGGCAGCACGGCTGCTCGGCGTGAGCCCCGACACCGCGCGACGCTGGGCGGACGCCGGCCGGGTGGCCACCCACCGCGACGACAGCGGCAGGCGGCTCGTCGACGGGCGGGACCTGGCCGCCTTCTCGGTGGAACTCGCCAAGGCCGGGAGCAGCGAGGAGGACACGCCGTACACGTCCGCCCGCAACGCCTTCCCCGGCATCGTCACCGCCATCAAGCTCGGCGATGTCGCCGCCCAGGTCGAGATCCAGGCCGGCCCGCACCGACTCGTCTCCCTCCTGACCCGGGAGGCCGTCGAGGAACTCGGTCTGGAGATCGGCATGGAGGCCACCGCCCGCGTGAAGTCGACGAACGTGCACATCGACCGCGTCTGAGTCGCCGAACAGCGGAATCCGCAGAAACGCATATGCGTACCTCGATCCCCACTTGAGCCAGCACCTGCGATGCACCAGGGAACACCCCCTCGCACATGCGGAAGTATGATCTGCGCATCGGAAGGGTCCGCCGACTCTTCTCCAGGCAGACCCAGGGAGTGGACCCGTGATGACCCGTTCCGTACGCCGGACCCGCCGTACGCTGCAGGTGGCCGGTGCGGGAATCGCCGCGCTGCTGACGCTGTCCGCCTGCTCCTCGTCCGACTCGGATTCGGACGCGGACGCGGGCGCCTCGGGCTCCGGCTCCTCGGCCTCCTCGTCGGCGAAGCTGTCCGGCGAGGTGACCGTCTTCGCCGCCGCCTCGCTCAAGGAGAGCTTCACGACGCTGGGCAGGCAGTTCGAGAAGGATCACCCGGGCACGAAGGTCACCTTCAACTTCGGCGGCAGCGACAGCCTCGCCGCGAGCATCACCAGCGGCGCACCGGCCGACGTCTTCGCCTCCGCCAGCCCGAAGACGATGGCCGTCGTCACCGGCGCGAAGGACGCCGCCGGCACCCCGAGCACCTTCGTCCGCAACCAGCTGGAGATCGCCACCCTGCCGGGCAACCCCGACAAGATCGCCACCCTGAAGGACCTCACCGACACGAAGCTGAAGGTCGTCCTGTGCGACAAGGAGGTGCCGTGCGGCGCCGCCGCCCAGAAGGCACTGGACGCCGCCAAGCTGAAGGTCACCCCGGTCTCCTACGAGCAGGACGTGAAGGCCGCCCTGACCAAGGTCGAGCTGAAGGAGGCCGACGCCGCCGTCGTCTACAAGACCGACGTACATGCGGCGGGCGACAAGGTGCGGGGGGTGGACTTCCCCGAGTCGGCCGAGGCCATCAACGACTACCCGATCACCCTCCTCAAGAACGCCCAGAACCCCGAAACGGCGAAGGCGTTCATCGATCTGGTCAGCTCCGCCGAAGGGCAGAAGGTCCTGACCGGGGCCGGGTTCCTGAAGCCATGACCGACCAGGACCAGGCGACGCCCGATCCCGCCGGGTCCGGGACCTCCCCCTCCCGCCCCACCGAACCCGGCAGGACCCCGACCACCCCCGCGACCGTCACTCCGCGGAGCGGCCCACGGCGCCGAGGTGCCGACCGGGCCGGAAAAGGCCACGACGCGTCCCGGCGTCACCGACGAGGCCGCGGCGTCCCGCTGCCCCTACTGCTCCCCGCCCTGGCGGGTCTGGCGTTCCTGCTCCTCCCCCTCGTCGCCCTGCTGGTCCGAGCCCCGTGGCGCAGCCTCCCCGACCAGCTGACCAGCGCCGACGTCTGGCAGGCTCTGCGCCTGTCACTGCTGTGCGCCACGAGTGCGACCGCGCTGAGCCTGGTCATCGGCGTCCCACTGGCCTGGCTGCTGGCCCGCACCGACTTCCCCGGCCGCGGTCTGGTCCGTGCCCTGGTCACCCTGCCCCTGGTGCTGCCCCCGGTGGTCGGCGGTGTGGCCCTGCTGCTCGCCCTCGGCCGCAACGGAGTCGTGGGCCAGTGGCTGGACGCCTGGTTCGGCATCACGCTCCCCTTCACCACGACGGGTGTCGTCCTCGCGGAGACGTTCGTGGCGATGCCGTTCCTCGTGATCAGCGTCGAGGGCACCCTGCGCGCCGCCGACCCGCGCTACGAGGAGGCGGCCACCACCCTGGGCGCCTCCCGCTTCACCGCGTTCCGCCGGGTCACGCTCCCACTGATCGCGCCGGGCATCGCCGCGGGCTCGGTCCTGGCCTGGGCGCGGGCACTGGGTGAGTTCGGGGCGACCATCACCTTCGCCGGCAACTTCCCGGGCCGTACCCAGACCATGCCGCTCGCGGTCTACCTGGCCCTGCAGAACGACCCGGCGGCCGCGATCGCCCTCAGCCTGGTCCTGCTGGCCGTCTCCATCGCCGTACTGGCGGGCCTGCGGGACCGCTGGATGACCACCTCCTGAGCCGATGCCCCCCAAGACCGAGCTGGACGCCCCCTCATGACCGACGCCACCACAGCCGACCCCGTCACCGAGGACGGACACGACGCGGGCCTCGACTCCCGTCTCGTCGTGGAACGCGGCACCTTCCGCCTGGACGTCGCCCTCAACGCCGCCCCCGGTGACGTGGTCGCCCTGCTCGGTCCGAACGGTGCCGGCAAGACCACCGCCCTGCGTGCACTCGCCGGTCTCGTCCCCCTCACGGGCGGCCATCTGCGCCTCGACGGTGCCGCGATGGACCGTACGCCACCCGAGTCCCGTCCGGTCGGCGTGGTCTTCCAGGACTACCTGCTCTTCCCGCACCTGTCCGCCCTCGACAACGTGGCCTTCGGCCCACGCTGTCAGGGCGCCACCAAATCGGAGTCCCGCGCGGAGGCCGCGGAGTGGCTGGAGCGCATGGGCCTGGCCGAACAGGCCGCCGCCAAGCCCCGCCTGCTCTCCGGCGGCCAGGCCCAGCGCGTCGCCGTCGCCCGCGCCCTGGCCACCCACCCGCGCCTGCTCCTCCTCGACGAGCCGCTCGCCGCCCTGGATGCCCGCACCCGCCTGGAAGTACGCGCCCAACTCCGCCGTCACCTGGCCGAGTTCGAGGCGGTCGCCGTACTGGTCACGCACGACCCGCTGGACGCCATGGTGCTCGCGGACCGACTCGTCGTCATCGAACACGGCCAGGTCGTCCAGGAGGGCGCTCCCGCCGACATCGCCCGCCACCCCCGTACGCACTACATCGCGCAACTGGTCGGCCTGAACCTCTACAAGGGCCACGCCGAAGGCCACACGGTCCGTCTCGACACCGGCTCCGCCCTCACCACCACCGAGGACCTCGCCGGGCCGGTGTTCGTGGCGTTCCCACCGAGCGCCGTCACCCTCTACCGGGACAAGCCCACAGGCTCCAGCGCACGCAACCTCTGGCGCTGCGACGTGGTCGGCCTGGAGACCCACGGCGATCAGATCCGAGCGGACCTCACCGGCGAACTCCCCCTCACCGCCGACCTCACCACGGTCGCCGCGGCCGAACTCGACCTGCACCCCGGCGCATCGGTCTGGGCGACCGTCAAGGCAACCCAGACACACGCATACCCGGCATAAGACCTCCAGACGGCTACGGTGGGATTCCCCGGACCCATCCCCACCCCACCGCATCCAGTGAGGCCTCCCATGAGCCTGTCCATCCGCAACCAGCTCTCCGGCACCGTCACCGCCAGCACCCCGGGAGAGGTGATGGCCACGGTCAAGATCCGCCTCACCGGCGGTCAGAACCTCACCGCCGCGATCACCCGGGAAGCCGCCGAGGAGCTGGGGCTCGCCGCGGGAACGGCCGTACACGCCCTGGTGAAGTCGACGGAAGTCTCCCTGGCCACCGCGCCGGTCGACGGCCTGTCCATCCGCAACCAGCTGCCCGGCATGATCAGTGACATCGCGACCGGCGGCGCCATGGCCGCCGTCCGGATCAGCGTCGAGGGCGCCGACCTGACCGCGGTGATCACCAACGACGCCGTCACCGACCTCGGCCTCACGACCGGCATCCCGGTCGTCGCCCTGATCAAGTCGACCGAGGTCTCCCTGGCGACGGTGTGACCTCACCGCGTCGCACCGCACGCCCCGGGAGGCGCAAGGGCTCACCTGACGCGAAAGGGCTCCGCCCGGTGCACGACCGGTCGGAGCCCTTCCCACCTACGTCAGATCAGTCCTCGTACGCGTCCAGCGGCGGGCAGGAGCAGACCAGGTTCCGGTCGCCGTAGGCCTGGTCGATACGGCGCACCGGCGGCCAGTACTTGTCCGCCACCGACACACCGGACGGGAAGACGGCCTCCTCACGCGTGTACGCGTGCTCCCAGGCCCCGCCGAGCGCGCCCGCGGTGTGCGGCGCGTTCCGCAGCGGATTGTCGTCCGCGGACCACTCGCCCGAGCCGACCTTCTCGATCTCCGCACGAATGGCGATCATCGCCTCGCAGAATCGGTCGAGTTCGTTCAGGTCCTCGGACTCGGTCGGCTCGATCATCAGCGTCCCGGCCACCGGGAAGGACATCGTCGGCGCGTGGAACCCGTAGTCGATGAGCCGCTTGGCGACGTCGTCGACACTCACACCGGTCGCCTTGGTCAGGGGCCGCAGGTCGATGATGCACTCGTGCGCGACCAGGCCGCCCGGACCGGTGTAGAGCACCGGGAAGTGCGGTTCCAGCCGCTTGGCGATGTAGTTCGCGGAGAGCACGGCCACCTGCGTGGCCCGCTTGAGCCCCTCACCGCCCATGAGCCGCACATACGCCCACGAGATCGGCAGGATCCCGGCGGAGCCCCAGGGCGCGGCCGAGACGGGCCCCACACCGGTCTCCGGACCGGCCGCGGGCTGCAGGGGGTGGTTCGGCAGGTAGGGCGCCAGGTGGGCGCGCACCCCGACCGGGCCGACGCCCGGACCGCCGCCGCCGTGCGGGATGCAGAAGGTCTTGTGCAGGTTCAGGTGCGAGACGTCTCCGCCGAAGTGTCCCGGCTTGGCCAGCCCCACCAGGGCGTTGAGGTTGGCGCCGTCGACGTACACCTGGCCGCCGGCCTCGTGCACCTGCGCGCAGATGTCCGCGACGTGCTCCTCGAACACACCGTGCGTCGAGGGGTACGTGATCATCAGCACCGCCAGTTCGTCCCGGTGCTGCTCGATCTTCGCCCGCAGGTCCTCGACGTCGATCTCGCCGTCCTCGGCGGTCTTCACCACGACGACCTTCATCCCGGCCATCACGGCACTGGCGGCGTTGGTGCCGTGCGCCGACGACGGGATCAGACACACGGTCCGCTGCTCGTCCCCGTTGGCCCGGTGATATCCGCGTACGGCGAGCAGTCCCGCGAGTTCGCCCTGCGAACCCGCGTTGGGCTGCAGCGACACCGTGTCGTAGCCGGTGACCTCGGCGAGACGCTCCTCCAGCTCGCGGATGAGGACGAGATAGCCCTCGGCCTGCTCGGCGGGCGCGAAGGGATGCAGCTGACCGAACTCGGGCCAGGTGACCGGCTCCATCTCGGTGGTCGCGTTGAGCTTCATGGTGCAGGAGCCCAGCGGGATCATGCCGCGGTCGAGCGCGTAGTCCCGGTCGGCCAGCCGACGCAGGTAGCGAAGCATCGCGGTCTCGGAGCGGTACTGGTGGAAGACGGGGTGCGTGAGGTACGCGTCGGTACGCCTCAGCGCGGCCGGAAGGGAGTCCTCGGCGGCCGCGTCCAGCGCCTCGATGTCCCCCTCGACCCCGAACGCGGCCCACACGGCAGCCAGTTGCGTCCGCGAGGTGGTCTCGTCGCACGCGATCGACACCAGGTCGTCGTCGACGAGCCACAGGTTGACGCCGTTCTCGCGCGCGGCCGCGACGACCTCGGCTGCCCGTGACGGCACCCGGGCGGTCAGGGTGTCGAAGTAGGAGCCGTGCACGACCTCGATCCCGCCGGCCGTCAGCCCCGCGGCGAGAATCGTGGCGTACCGGTGGGTGCGCCGCGCGATGCCCCTCAGGCCCTCCGGCCCGTGGTAGACGGCGTACATGCCCGCCATCACGGCGAGCAGCACCTGCGCGGTGCAGATGTTGCTGGTCGCCTTCTCGCGCCGGATGTGCTGCTCCCGCGTCTGCAGGGCGAGCCGGTAGGCCTTGTTCCCGTCGGCGTCGACGGACACGCCCACGAGCCGCCCCGGCAGGCTGCGTGCGAACTTCTCGCGCACCGCCATGTATCCGGCGTGCGGCCCGCCGAAGCCCATCGGTACCCCGAACCGCTGGGTCGTCCCGACGGCGATGTCCGCACCGAGCTCACCCGGGGACTTCAGCAGCGTCAGCGCCAGCAGATCGGCGGCGACCGTCACCAGCGCGCCGAGTTCGTGGGCCTGCTCGATCAGCGGCTTGATGTCGCGTACGGCACCGGAGGCGCCCGGGTACTGGAGCAGCACACCGTTGATCTCGCGCCCGGCGATCTCGGCCGGAATGCCGTCACCGAGGTCCGCGACCACGACCTCGACGCCGGTCGGCTCGGCCCGCGTCCGGATCACGGCGACGGTCTGCGGCAACGTGTCCGCGTCGACCAGGAAGAGACCCTTCTTGTTCCTGCCCATGCGCCGCGACAGCGCCAGCGCCTCGGCCGCCGCGGTGCCCTCGTCGAGCAGCGAGGCACCCGAGGTCGGCAGGCCGGTGAGCTCGGCGACCATGGTCTGGAAGTTCAGCAGCGCCTCCAGGCGCCCCTGGGAGATCTCGGGCTGGTAGGGCGTGTACGCCGTGTACCAGGCCGGGTTCTCCATCACGTTGCGCAGGATCACGGGCGGCGTGAACGTCCCGTAGTACCCGAGGCCGACCATGGAGTCGAGAACCTGGTTCCGGTCGGCCAGCGAACGCAGCTCGGCCAGCACCTCGGCCTCGGTACGCGCACCCGGCAGATCGAGCGCGTCGGCGTTCTTGATCACGTCCGGCACAGCGGCGGCGGTGAGCTCGTCCAGCGAGCCGTACCCGACGTGGGCGAGCATCTTCGCCCGCGCTTCCTGGTCAGGCCCGATGTGACGCTGTTCGAACGGAATCCCCTGCTCCAGTTCGGAGAGCGGACGGCGGTGAGCGATCATTGCGGAGGCCTCCTGGTCCGACACGACCTTCGTGGGGCACCACGGCACGGGTACCCGAACGGCCTCCCCCTCTGTCATCTCAACCTGAGAGCTTCACCGGACCACCCGAGGGTGGCCGGCTTTCACCGTCGGTGAGAGCGGAAGCCGTCGACACCCGCCCTGCTTTCCAGAGTGACCTCGCCCATGCGGTACGGGGGCCTGAGAGATTCCGGGGAGGATTTGCTCCTTCGGCGCCTCCGGATGTCGTCCGAAGGACTCTCCCGCACGGGGTCAGCAGCCGTTTGCCAGCGTACCAGCGCGATCAGCGCTTGAGCGTTCGAGTGGCCGCCTCCCTGATTGTGCTCTTTTGTGGTGCTTACGGATGAGTTGCGACCAAATGGAGGACCCGTGCAGACCGACATCGATCCGCGCAACCTGATCGGCCGCAAGGCGTTCGACCGCAACGGCACGAAGATCGGCACGATCGACGAGATCTACCTCGACGACGCGACCGGCGTACCGGAGTGGGCGGCCATACGCACAGGTCTGTTCAGCAGGGACGCCTTCGTCCCCCTGGAGCCCAGCGAACTGATCGAGGGCACCTTGCGCGTCCCCTTCGACCGGGCCCTGATCAAGGACGCCCCGGACTTCGGCGTGGGCCGCCACCTCTCCCCCGAGCAGGAACTGCAGCTCTACCACCACTACGGTCTCGACCTGTCCGCCCCTCCTCCGCTCCCGGACCACGACTTCGGCAGGCTGGCGAACACGGACGAGTCCTGACCTCCACGCGGTCCGCACTCTCCTCGCCGGCACCTCCCCCATCCGGATGACCGACCCCGGCGGCCCGCACGTCCGGCCCAGGCCCAGTCGATCCGCCCAGCACGCCACCCTCACGACCGCACCCGATCAGCCCAGCGCACACAGCCAGGCCCGCAGCACCAGGTAGCCGGTCCCGCTTGGCTCGCCAGCCCGTCCCCGCCCGCCCGAAACCAGCACACACCCCACCCACACTCCACCCAGACCCGCCACCCCCGCATGCGCCCCCGCGCTCACCCCGACCCCGTTGCCCCACTCACCGAAGCCCCGCCCACCTGAGCCTCACCCGCCTCGGAACGCGCCCGCACCAACGGCAACGGCTCCGCCGGCTCCAGATCGGGATCCTCGATCCGGAACGTCCGCACCCGCCCCGGCCCGGAGTCGGGCGTCTCGAACCGCACGGTCACCCGTCCGAGGCCGCTTCCCTGCACCCACCCGTGTCCGTACACGGTGTGCCGCACATCGTGTCCCGAGGGCCACCGCCGCTCAGCCGGCGCCTTCGGTGCCTCGACGGGCGTGTCATCCGCTTCCTCGACCGCACCGGAGTCCATCCGCTCTCCCGCCACCTGCGCGAACAGATCCTCCTGTGTGTAGTCGGCCAACCCACTGACCCCCACCCCGAGCAACCGCACACCCCCGGTCGTGTCCACGGACTCCAGCAGCCGCGCGGCCGCCTCCCGCACCACCCCCGGATCGTCCGTCGGCCCCCGCAACGTCTCGGACCGGGTGAGCGTGGAGAAGTCGAACCGTCGCACCTTGAGCACGATGGTCCGGCCGGAGAGCCCCGCCTCCCGCAGCCTCCGCACACACCGCTCCGCCAGCCGCTGCACCTCCGTCCCCACCCGGACCCGGTCATGGATGTCGACGTCGTACGTGTCCTCCACCGACACCGACTTCGTCTCCCGCTCCGCCACCACGGGCCGCTCGTCGAGCGCCAGCGCCATCGCGTACAGCGAGTGCCCGTGTGCCTTGCCCAGCAGCCGCACCAGCTCGTCCTCACCCGCCTCGGCGATCTCCTCCACGGTGTGGATCCCCACCCGCCGCAGGTGGTCCCCCGTCGCAGGGCCCACCCCCGGCAGCGTCCGCACCGGCATCGGCCCGAGCAGCGCCCGCTCGGTCCCCGGCTTGATCAGCACCAGTCCGTCCGGCTTGGCCTGCTCCGAGGCGATCTTCGCCAGCATCTTGGAGGCGGCGAGCCCCACCGATCCCGTCAGCCCCGTCACAGCCCGTATGTCCGCCCTGAGCTTCACCCCGGCCAGCCGCGCCGACGCCTCGTCCCAGGCCGCTCCCCCGGCCTCCAGATCCACGAACGCCTCATCCAGGCTCAGCGGCTCCACCAACGGCGACAGCGCTCTCAGCAGTTCCATCACCTGATCGCTGATCGACCGGTAGAACGCGAAGCGCGGCACGAGATACGCGGCGTTCGGCGCGAGCCGTCTCGCCTGGGCCATGGGCAGCGCCGAGTGCACGCCGAAGATCCGTGCCTCGTACGACGCCGTGGCCACCACCCCACGCGGCCCCAGCCCGCCCACCACGACGGCCTTTCCCCTCAGACTCGGCTTGGAGGCCTGCTCCGCCGAGGCGAAGAAGGCATCCATGTCGAGATGCAGGATCGTGGGCGCGGTTCTCACATCTCCGATGCTGCCCTACGCCACTGACAATGCCCCACCCCGAGAGCGGGGACGGCGCTCAGACCGCCCGGTTGCGGCGCCGTGCCAGCTCGTCCGCGGGGTTGTGCCCGACCAGCGTCTCCCCGGTGTCCACCCGCTCGCCGTGCAGCTGTGAGAGGGCACTCTCCACGTCCCGCCACACCACACCGACCGCGATCCCGAAGACACCCTGGCCGCCCTGGAGCAGTGCGTGGACCTCGTCCGGCGTGGTGCACTCGTAGACCGTGGCGCCGTCGCTCATCAGGGTCATGCGCTCCAGATCGCGAAATCCGCGCTCGCGCAGATGCTGGACCGCCGTGCGGATGTTCTGCAGCGACACACCGGTGTCCAGGAAGCGCTTGACGATCTTCAGGATGACGACGTCCCGGAAGCTGTACAGACGCTGCGTCCCGGACCCGTAGGCGGGCCGCACGCTCGGCTCCACGAGACCGGTGCGGGCCCAGTAGTCCAGTTGCCGGTAGGTGATACCGGCGGCCGCACAGGCCGTCGGACCGCGATAGCCGATCTGCTCGGACGCCATGGACGTCGTCCCTCCGCTGCTCGGCACGGCCGTCGGTCGCTGCGGAGCGTGATCGGCCGCCTTGCTGTGAAGCGGGTACGGACCGCTCGCCCCGAGACTCCGTCCGGGGGCACCCCCAGCCATACCGTCGCCGCTGCTTCTCACGCCGACCTCCGTCCTTGACCTGCCCTCTCGACGGTAGGCAGTCACCAGGGGCGCGTCAACGATCGCCACACTCGGCACGCCGAGTGATAATCACCCTAAGAGTGGTTTCCCGTGCCCCGCCGCGGGGAAAGGCTAGCCGAATGCGCTCGGAGCGGGCCGTGGGACGCTGCGCCGGCCGTAGGCAATTGGCGGCATTTGAGGCGTCGGTGGTCATGCGCGGGCCCGGCGGGAGTGCTCATCCGCCGGGCCCGTCGTTGTTCACTGGCTGCTGGTGCCGAAGTCCTCGGGCGAGATCTGGTCGAGGAACTCGCGGAACTTCTCCACTTCGTCCTCCTGCTCGTCGGGAATCGCGATCCCCGCGTCGTCGAGCACCCCGTCGCTGCCGTAGATCGGCGTGCCGGTGCGCAGGGCCAGCGCTATGGCGTCGGACGGCCGAGCACTCACCTCCACCCCGCTGGCGAACACCAGCTCCGCGTAGAAGACGCCCTCACGCAGATCCGTGATGCGCACCTCGGTGAGCTCCTGGCCGACGGCCTCCAGCACGTCCTTGAACAGGTCGTGGGTCAGCGGTCGAGCGGGGGCCATGCCCTGCTGCGCGAAGGCGATCGCCGTTGCCTCCCCCGGCCCGATCCAGATGGGGAGGTAGCGGTCGCCTCCCACTTCGCGCAGGAGCACGATCGGTTGGTTGGAGGGCATTTCCACCCGGACACCTACGACATCGAGCTCGTTCACACAGCAACCCTAGGCCGTGCCCGGGACGTTTGGGTAGTCGGGCAGGAAACGGGTGGCCGATCCGGCCTCCGCCGAGCAGCCCACTTCAGGGCAGCCGCACCCCGAGGGCGATCTGCACCAACGCCGCGTGCAGCTTCACCGTGAGTCCCGCCAGTTCCTTCGCGCGGGCTTCGGCGTGTGCCCTGGTCTGCGGGTTGCGATGGCGTTTCAGCGGGGCCACCACCTGGTCCACCAGGCCGGCCTCGCGGTCGGCGGCGGCCTTCATCACCCGCAGGTGTCGCGGCTCGATCCCGAACCGGCCCAGTTCGGCGACGAGCGAGGCGACCGTGACGGCCTCGGCGTCGTACGCCCCGTCCTGCATCGGGGCGATGAGCCCGTACGACTCCCACTCGTGCAGGTCCTGCTCACCGATCTCCGCAGCGGCGAGCAGCTCGGCCCGTCCGACACGGGCCGCCGTGGGCGCCTCGAAGGCGTCAGGGGCGGCCTCACCGTCCCGTGGACGCCCCAGAACCGGCAGCTGTACGGTCTCACCGCGCTCCACGGCGTCCAGGTGGTCCTTGATGACCTTGAGCGGCAGATAGTGGTCCCGCTGCATCCTCAGGACCCGGCCCAGACGCTCGACGTCGTCGGCGGTGAACTTGCGATACCCCGAGGGTGTCCGCTGCGGCTCGATGAGCCCCTCCGACTCCAGGAAACGGATCTTGGAGATGGTCACTTCGGGAAACTCGTCGCGCAGCACGGTCAGCACCGTGCCGATGCTCATCAGCCCACTGTCCGTGGCGGCGGTACCGTGCCCGGCACCGCCGCTCCGTGTATGAAGCATGGACCTTCCCTGGGGGTCCCCCCGGACAACGTCCGGAGGAGGGTCAGTAGCCCCGCTGGCTCGCGTAGAAGACCAGCCGGTACTTGCCGATCTGCACCTCGTCACCGTTGTTCAGAGCGACCTGGTCGATCCGCTCGCGGTTCACATACGTGCCGTTCAGGCTGCCCACGTCGGCCACCGTGAACGAACCGTCCGGGCCACGGCGGAACTCGACATGCCGACGGGAGACCGTCACGTCGTCCAGGAAGATGTCGCTCTGCGGATGACGGCCGGCCGTGGTCAGGTCGCCGTCCAGCAGGAAGCGACTGCCCGAGTTCGGGCCACGGCGTACCACCAGCAGCGCGGAGCCGAGCGGCAGCGCGTCTACGGCCGCCTGTGCCTCCGGGGAGAGCATGGGCATCTGCGTCTGGCCGGTGGCCTCGGAGTCGTAGGCCTCGAGCCCGGAGATGGAGATCGTGGACGTGGTCTCGGAGGGCCGCTCGGGCGTCGCACCGGGCCGCAGCGGAGCACCGCAGTTGGAGCAGAAGCGGCTGTTCTCCGCGTTGCGGTTACCGCACCTCGTACACACCAGGGCCGACATGGACGGATCCTCCTGCCGCGGCTGCCCCCCAGGGGCATGGGAAGCGTACGGGTCGCCGGAAAACCCTCCACCCGTACTTGAGGTCGACGGTTGTCCGAAACCTATGCCTCCGGCCTGGGCAGGGTCAACAGACGGCGCGCCCTGACCACCGCGAACGTCACCGCCGGGGCCACCGACCTGGTCCCGGTACAGGGGGCGCTGGCCCTCCGCGTCAGGCTGTGCGCGATGGCGGGCGGTCGCATTCTCGCTGCTGCCCTCTCGCGCGCTCTTGCCGAACAACTTCGCAAACAACTTCACGGGCGATTCCCCTTGACCGAAACAGACCCGCCCGTGGGGCAGGACGAACCCTGATTGAACACACCGGTCGACCCGGACACCCTCACAACGTCCGTATCCACCTGACAGTTTCCACCACGCACCACCCATTCGGTGCGCCGACCCCCCGCAACCTCATGCCCTGGCCGGACGTCCCCCATGCACCTGCGGTTCACTGCGAGGACGACCGAGCGTAGTCAGGCCGCTTCGCGGCTCGCAAGGCGTCCACGACGATCTTGTCCGACCGCTCGACGGTCGCGGTGGCCTGCTCCTTCTCCAGAGTCTGCACCACGCCTCCTGGAATGTTGAGCGCCGGTTCGAGGTCCTGCGGCTTGCCGATGACCTTGAAACGAAAAGGAGCGTTGATCTTGTTCCCGTCGACGCTCACGCCCTTGCCGGAATTCGTCAGATACGTCCCCGCGACGACTCGCACGCCGTTCACCTGGATCGCCTCCGCGCCGGCCGCGCGCAGCTCCTGGATCGCGTCGAGCAGCATGTCCGCCTCGACCGTCCCCTTCGTGTCATCGATGGTCATCGTGATGCCCGGCCCCTGCGCGGCCACCGTACCCGCGAGGATCCCGAGCTCCCTCTCCTTCTCGATCGTCTGCTTGCGGGCCTCCTCGGCCTGGTCCGAGCTGTTCTCCAGCTCGTCACGCTGGTTCTCAAGGCCCTGCTTCTCGTCTTCAAGACGCTGAGTACGGTCGTCCAGTTCATCAAGGATGCGCACAAGATCTTCCTGGCGGGCGCCCCGCAGCGCGCTGTCGCTGTCACTGTTCGACGCGACCTGAACGGCCAGGCCGAAGCCCAGCCCGAACAGCAGGACGGCCACGATGAGTTGGGCCCGGGTGACGCGCGGCGGCCACAGCCCGTTCGCCAGTCGCTGGCGGCCGGTCAGCCGCTGCTGCCCCTGAGCGTCTTCTTCGGCCGCCGTCGGCACGCTCCCGGCGGGCGTTTCCTCGGGGAGTTCCTTGCGCAGCGGGTTGTCGGGGGTCTCGTCCTCGTCGCTCATCGGCCTCACGCCCGGAAGACGTGCCTGCGGATCGCCGCGGCGTTCGAGAAGATACGGATCCCGAGCACGACGACGACACCGGTCGACAGTTGGGCACCCACACCCAACTTGTCGCCCAGGAACACGATCAGCGCGGCCACGACCACGTTCGACAGGAACGACACGACGAAGACCTTGTCGTCGAAGATCCCGTCGAGCATGGCCCGCAGGCCGCCGAAGACGGCGTCCAGTGCCGCCACGACGGCGATCGGCAGATAAGGCTCGACGACCGCCGGAACCTCGGGCCGGACCAACAGGCCGGCCACGACTCCCACGACGAGGCCCAGTACGGCGATCACGATGTGCCCTTCTCAGTTCTCGGCTGTGCGGTACGTACGATCACACTCGGTGCGGCGGGCAGCCGGAGGTCCTCCTCCACGGAGATGGCGGTCCGGATGCCGAAGTTCTCCTGCAGGGCGTGCAGATACAGCCCGTCGGGGCTGTTCTGGAACCTGCTGCTCAACCGTTTCCCGTCCCCCACGGCAAGCACCGTATACGGAGGCACGAGCGGCTTGTTGTCGACCAGTATCGCGTCACCCGCGGCACGGATCGCCGACAGGGCGGTCAGCCGCTGTCCGTTGATGGAGACGGCCTCGGCGCCCGACGCCCACAGCCCGTTGACCACGCGCTGCATGTCACGGTCACGCACGCGCCCGGTGTCGGAGAACCCCGTGGTCTCGCGGGGGTCGCCGTCGCCTCCCGTGGTGGCTTCCTTGGCGTCGTCCACGACCAGTTTGACGCCCGGACCGTGAACCTCGGTGGCTCCCGACAGGAGGCCCATGAGTTCGGCCTGGTCGCTCTCGCCGCTCTTCTTGAGCGCTTCACGCTGCCGCGTGCTCACGTCCCCGCGCAGCTTGTCGACTTTGTCCTCAAGCTTGTCCGCGGCCTCGGTCTCCCGGTCGATCCGGTCGACCAGTTCCTCACGCTCCTTGGCGACCACGGGCGCCGCCACCCGCGCCTGCGCCGCTCCGACGGTCACGACCAGGGCCGCGAGCACCAGGCCCACAGCGAGCCCGAGCTTCGCCCGAAGGGTCTTGGGCATGCCACCCGTACCCTCGGCCTTCTTGCGCGCCGCGGCCTCGGCGTACCCGTCGTCGAGGCTGTGATCCATGACGTTGGTGAGCAGCGACATGGACGCGTCCGGACGCGACGCGCGCGTGGGAGTGCTCCGAACGGGGGGCTGCTGCGGCATGCCGCACATAGTCGCACGTCGCGACCACTACCTCCGAATGGCCCCACCGGCGTGCCGGACAGGCCCCCTTGGGGACACTTGTCCGGCACGCGGGTGTGTTATGCGTCTCAGCGCCCTGCGCTGTCCACGACCGCCGCCCACTCGTCGAGCAGGGCCTGCGCGGAGGCGTCGTCAGGGCCCTCCGCCCACAGATGCGTGACGGCCTCGGCCGGGTCGGGCAGCACCATCACCCAACGACCGTCGGTCTCCACCACCCGCACCCCGTCGGTGGTGTCCACGAAACGATCTCCCGCCGCCTCGACGACCCGCCGCATCACAAGTCCCTTGACGGCCCACGGAGTCGCCAGATCCCGCTTGAGGACGTGCGCCCGTGGGATCCGCGCATCGATCTGGCTCAGTGTCAGCTGCGTCCGCCCCACCAGGCCGATCAGCCGTACGAAAGCCGCCGTTCCGTCGAAGACACTGCTGAACTCGGGGACGATGAAGCCGCCCTTGCCGTCACCACCGAAGATCGTCGAGTCGTCGCGCCCGACCCGGGTCAGATCGTCGGGTGAGGTCGTCGTCCACTCCACCTGCGTACCGTGATACGCCGCCACCTGCTCGGCGATCCTGGTGGTGGTCACCGGCAGGGCCACCCGGCCGCTGCGCCGCTCCGCGGCCACGAGGTCGAGCAGGACCAGCAGCGCCCTGTCGTCCTCGATGATGCGGCCCTTCTCGTCCACCAGGGACAGCCGCTCGCCGACCGGGTCGAAGCGCACTCCGAACGCGGCACGCGAGGACGCCACGATCTCCCCGAGACGGACCAGCCCCGAGCGACGCATGTCCGCCGTCTCCGTCGGCCTGGACTCGTCGAGACCGGGATTGACGGTCAGCGAATCCACTCCGAGCTTGCCCAGCAGGCTGGGAAGCACAAGTCCCGCGCTGCCGTTCGATGCGTCGACGACGACCTTGAGTCCCGACTCGGCGATGCCCGTCGTGTCGACATTCCGCAGCAGCGAACCGGTGTACGAGTCGAAGACACTCGCCGGGAAGTGCAGGTCCCCGATCTCACCCGGGAACGCCCGCCGGTACTCCTGGCGTGCGAACACCCGGTCCAACTTCCGCTGGCTGCCCTGCGAGAGGTCGGCCCCGCGTCCGTCGAAGAACATGATGTCCACCGAGTCCGGCACCCCGGGTGTGGTCCGGATCATGATCCCGCCGGCACTGCCCCGCGCGGTCTGCTGCCGCGCGACCGGCAGCGGTACGTTCTCCAGGTCCCGTACGTCGATGGCGCTGGCCTGCAGGGCGGAGATGACGGCCCGCTTGAGTGCACGGGCACCACGGGAGTGGTCTCGAGCCGTGGTGACGGTCGAGCCCTTCTTGAGGGTGGTGGCGTAGGCGCCGGCGATACGAACCGCCAGCTCCGGGGTGATCTCCACGTTGAGGATCCCGGAGACACCGCGCGCACCGAAGAGGTGGGCCTGTCCTCTGGATTCCCAGATGACAGAGGTGTTGACGAACGCACCGGCCTCGATGGTCTTGAACGGGTAGACCCGTACGTTGCCCTGAACGATCGACTCCTCGCCGATCAGGCACTCGTCCCCGATGACCGCGCCGTCCTCGATCCGGGCCGCACGCATGATGTCGGTGTTCTTTCCGACGACACAGCCCCGTAGGTTGCTGTGCTGCCCGATGTACACGTTGTCGTGGACGACAGCCTTGTGCAGAAAGGCCCCGCTCTTCACGACGACGTTCGAACCGACGACGGTGTGCTCACGGATTTCCGCGCCGGCTTCGACCTTGGCGTAGTCCCCGATATAGAGGGGGCCACGCAGATCGGCCTCGGGATGCACCTCGGCACCCTCGGCCACCCAGACGCCCGGGGAGATCTCGAAGCCGTCGATTTCGACGTCGACCTTGCCCTCCAGGACGTCGGCCTGCGCCTTCACATAGCTCTCGTGAGTACCGACGTCCTCCCAGTAGCCCTCCGCGATGTAGCCGTAGACCGGCTTGCCCTCCTTCATCAGCTGCGGGAAGACATCGCCGGACCAGTCGACGGGCACATCGGGCTCGACGTAGTCGAAGACCTCGGGCTCCATCACGTAGATACCGGTGTTCACCGTGTCGGAGAAAACCTGCCCCCAGGTCGGCTTCTCGAGGAAGCGCTCGACCTTCCCTTCCTCGTCGACGATGGTGATGCCGAATTCCAGGGGGTTGGGCACGCGCGTCAGACAGACTGTGACCAGCGCACCCTTCTCCTTGTGGAAATTGACGAGCTCGGTGAGATCGAAGTCGGTCAGGGCATCACCGGAGATGACGAGGAAAGCATCGTCCTTCAACGCCTCTTCGGCGTTCTTGACGCTTCCGGCGGTACCGAGTGGCTTCTCCTCATTGGCATAGGTGAGCTCCATACCGAGCTCCTCACCGTCACCGAAGTAGTTCTTGACCAATGAGGCCAGGAACTGGACGGTGACGACGGTCTCGTTGAGCCCATGCCTTTTGAGCAGCCGCAGAACGTGCTCCATGATCGGCCGGTTGGCCACCGGCAGGAGCGGCTTGGGCATGCTTGAGGTCATAGGGCGAAGGCGTGTGCCTTCGCCTCCGGCCATCACGACGGCCTTCATGTCGGAAGCGTCCTCCTCCAAGAGATGACGGTCTAGCCGACTTCACCCGTCCAGATTGTCCCGCACTTTTCCACCGCGGGCCATCGGGCCGATACGGCCGCGGCTACGGGCGAGTTCAGTCGACCATGGCGTCCGCACGAACCAGGCGGCGGACCTGTACCACGTAGAGGACTCCTGCCCACCAGTACAGCGTTGTACCCCATCCGGCGAACGCCCATCCGAAAATAGCAGCGAGTGACGGGAGCCAGCCACTTCCGTCACTGAGCAGAAGCAGCGGGAACGCGTACATCAAGTTGAAGGTGGCGGCCTTGCCCAGGAAGTTCACCTGCGGCGGCGGATAGCCGTGGCGCCTGAGGATACCCACCATCACCAACAGGACCAGCTCTCGCGCCAGAAGTGCAGCAGTCAACCAAATAGGCAGGATCTCGCGCCAGGTGAGTCCGACCAGAGTCGAGAGAATGTAGAGCCGGTCGGCCGCGGGGTCGAGGAGCCGGCCGAGGCTGCTGATCTGGTTCCATCGCCTGGCCAGCTTCCCGTCCAGGTAGTCGCTCACGCCGCTCAGAGCCAGCACCAGGAGTGCCCAACCGTCACTCTCGGGACCACCGAACTCAGGCCTGAGAATCAGCCACAGGAACAGCGGCACGCCGGCGAGACGCGCCATGCTGAGGATGTTGGGGATGGTGAGGACCCGGTCGGTCTGTACGCGGGTCTCCTGGACCTCCACCCGGGGGCCTCCTGTGGGAAATGTGCCAACGATGCTCCCTGACCTTACCCCAACGCAAAAAAGCTCTGGCTCTTGGGCTTGTGTGCCCAAGAGCCAGAGCTCTAAAAGGAGTTCGGCGGCGTCCTACTCTCCCACAGGGTCCCCCCTGCAGTACCATCGGCGCTGTAAGGCTTAGCTTCCGGGTTCGAAATGTAACCGGGCGTTT
>NZ_JBIAKJ010000010.1:0-332770 GCF_042872365.1 Streptomyces sp. NPDC005263
GCCTGTGCGGGTTCGGTGGGGGTGGCTGTAGCGCCATGCGGTTTGGTGGGGGTCGGGGCCGGGGGGGGGGGGGGGGGGGGGGGGGGGGGGGGGCGGGCGGGGGGGGGGGGGGGGGGGGGGGGGGGGTGGGGGGCGGGGGCGGGGGGGGGGGGGGGGGGCCCCGCCCGGCGCCCCCCCCCCCCCCCCCCCCCCCCCCCCCCCCCCCCCCCCCCCCCCCCCCCCCCCCCCCCCCCCCCCCCCCCCGCCCCCGACCCCCCACCGAACCGCAGGCGCAACCGCACCCCCACGGCCCCCGCACAGGCGCCGCAGGCACCGCCCAAGCCACACGCTATGGTCTCCCCAAGGCACGTTACTGATCGGTAAGGGGATTCGGCATGCAGCTAGGCATCAACCTCGGCTACTGGGGTGCCGGCATGGACGCGGACAACCTCGCGGTGGCCAAGGAGGCCGACCGCCTCGGATACGCCGTCTGCTGGGCCGCCGAGGCCTACGGCTCCGACGCGGCCACCGTCCTCACCTGGGTCGCCGCCCAGACCGACCGTATCGACGTCGGCTCGGCCATCTTCCAGATCCCGGCCCGCCAGCCGGCGATGACCGCGATGACCGCCGCCACCCTCGACTCCCTCTCCGGCGGCCGCTTCCGCCTGGGCCTCGGTGTCTCCGGCCCGCAGGTCTCCGAGGGCTGGTACGGCGTCAAGTTCGACAAGCCGCTCTCCCGCACCCGCGAGTACGTGGAGATCGTCCGTAAGGCGATGACCCGCGAGCGCCTCACCCACGACGGGGAGCACTGGACCCTGCCCCTGCCGGGCGGCCCCGGCAAGCCCATCAAGCTCACCGTGCACCCGGAGCGCGAGCACATCCCGCTCTACATCGCCGCCATCGGCCCCAAGAACCTCGAACAGACCGGCGAGATCGCCGACGGCGCCCTGCTCATCTTCCCCTCCGCCGACCACCTCGAGGATACGGCGATCAAGTACCTGCGGGCCGGCCGCGAGAAGGCCGGGAAGACCCTCGACGGCTTCGACGTGTGCCCGACCCTGCCGCTCGCCCTCGGCGACGACAAGGACGTCAGCACGCTCGCCGACACCTTCCGCCCGTACACCGCGCTGTACGTGGGCGGCATGGGCAGCCGTAAGCAGAACTTCTACAACCAGCTCGCCCAGCGCATGGGCTACGAGAAGGAGGCCGCCGAGATCCAGGACAAGTACCTGGCCGGCGACAAGCAGGGCGCCGCGGCCGCGGTCCCGCACGACCTGATCGACAAGACGACCCTGCTGGGCTCCGTGGACCGCATCGCGGACCGGATGAAGGCCTACGCCGAGGCCGGTGTCACCACCCTCACCCTCGCTCCCGCGGGCTTCTCACTCGACGAGCGGCTCGCCTCGCTCCGCGCCGGCACCGAGGCCCTGGAGCAGGCCGGACTCGCCTAACAACAACCCGGGCGTCAAAAACGCACCGCAGGCCCCCGCGGTATGCCCCCGACGCCCGGGTCCTCCGTTCGGCGCAGTCGCAGGACACACCTGTTGCCGCACCTCTCGCACCGCATTTGACTCGTTCCTTGCGGGAACCCTGCAGAGAGGTGCCTCAGATGCTTTCGGCCAAGAGTCTGTTCCAGGAGATCGTCGACAACGACGAGTCGTTCCAGCTCTTCTGCTCCATCGCGGCCAGCGGGGAGTCACAGGGCGGTTGGGAGAACGGCCGCATCGCCGCGCTCGTGCCGGAGAGCGAGCGCGCCCTCGCTCCCAAGATCACCCGGCACGGAGCGGACGAGGACAAACACGGGCGCATCTTCAACGCGCTGCTGAGCAAGCGCGGCCTGCAGCCCGTCGTCGTCCCGTTCGAGACCGACTACACGATGCTCCTGGAGAAGCAGGGCATCGGTCTGGCCCACGAGAGGCTCAAGGCCGACCAGCCGCTCATGGTGGCCGACGTCATCACGTACCTGTCGCACAGCCGGGTCACCGAACAGCGCGCGTCCGACCAGATGGTGATGCTGCGGAAGCACTTCGGCGACCACCCCGAGGTCGGCAAGGCGGTCCGGATGATCTCCCACGACGAGGACAACCATCTCGCCTACACCCACGAGGAACTGCTGCGCTTCGCCGCCGCGGGGCACGGCCGGTTCATCCAGCGCACGCTGCGCGAGTGCGCCCTCGCCGAGATCCGCGTCTACCGGGACGTCAGCCTGGCGGTCATGGCCCACATGGGCCGCATCCTCGGCTGGTCGAGGGCCAAGTCGGCGCTCCTGACGATGGGCATCCACGCGATGTACGCGTACGAGCGCCTGATCGGCTGGCGCCGCATGGTGTCCCTGAGAATGCCGGACCACCGAGACGCCCTCGGCGGCCCCGCGACCCCGGCCCCGGAATTCGCCTGAACTACAACCACCCCCGGCGTTTGAACAGCCGATACAGCACAACCTCCAGGCCCGCCATCAACGCGATCACCGCCGGATACGACCACACCCACCGCAACTCCGGCATGTGCTCGAAGTTCATGCCGTAGATGCCCGCGATCATCGTGGGGATCGCGGCCATGGCCGCCCACGCGGAGATCTTCCGCATGTCGTCGTTCTGCCGGACGCTCATCTGCGCGAGATGCGCGGACAGGATGTCGGAGACCAGCCGGTCGAGGCCCTCCACGGACTCGTTCACGCGCGTGAGGTGGTCGTTGACGTCACGGAAGAAGGGCCGCGCCTTCTCGTTGACGAAGGGCACCGCGCCGCCGATCTGCCCGACCCCCGCGAGCCGGGTCAGCGGTACCGCCAGCGGGCCGCAGGCCCGGCGGAACTCCAGGACCTGCCGCTTGAAGGTGTAGATCCGGGAGGCGGTGTGCCGCGAACCCCCGCCGTCCGGCGAGAACACCTCCGCCTCCAGCTCCTCCAGGTCGGTCTGCAACTCGGTGGCCACGTCGAGGTAGTGGTCGACGACGGCGTCGGCGACCGCGTACAGCACAGCCGTGGGTCCCTTGCCGAGCAGCTCGGGCTCCTGCTCCAGCCGCCGCCGTACGACGCCCAGCGGGGAGCCCTCACCGTGCCGGACGGTCACCACGAAGGAGTCACCGAGGAAGAGCATCACCTCGCCGGTCGAGACGGCGTCGCTCTCAGGTTCGTACACCACGGGCTTGAGGACCACGAAGAGCGAGTCGTCGTAGACCTCCAACTTGGGCCGCTGGTGGGCCTTCAGGGCGTCCTCGACCGCCAGCGGGTGCAGTCCGAACTCCCGGGTGACGTGGTCGAACTCCTCCTCGGACGGTTCGTGCAGGCCGATCCAGACGAACCCGTGCGCGGACCGGGCCTCGGCGAGGGCGTCGGACAGGTCCTCGGGCCCTTCCGTCCGGTGCCCGTCCCGGTAGATGGCGCAGTCGACGATCACTGAGCGTATTCTCCCGTCGTCCGTGGTCCGCCACAGGCGGGCGTATGCCTACGCTGGACGGCATGCCCACGCTGATCCTCGTCCGGCACGGACGATCCACCGCCAACACCGAGGGCCTGCTCGCCGGCTGGACGCCCGGCGTCGCCCTGGACGAGCGGGGTGCCACGCAGGCCGCCGCGCTGCCCGGGCGGCTCGCCGAGCTGCCGCTCTCCGAGGTCGTCACCAGCCCGCTGCAGCGCTGCCAGGAGACGATCCGGCCGCTGCTTCAGGCCAGGTCCGGTCTCACGGCGCACACCGACGAACGGATCGGGGAGTGCCACTACGGCGACTGGTCCGGACGCAAGCTGGCCGAGCTCAGCGGGGAGCCGCTGATGGAGGTCGTGCAGGCGCACCCGTCGGCGGCCGCGTTCCCCGGCGGTGAGTCGATGCGGGCGATGCAGACCCGCGCCGCCGAGGCGGTGCGCGAGTGGAACGCGCGCGTGGAGCGCGATCACGGAGCCGACGCCGTCTATCTGATGTGCTCTCACGGTGATGTGATCAAATCGCTCGTCGCGGACGCACTCGGACTTCATCTCGACCTCTTCCAGCGGATTTCTGTTGAACCGTGTTCCATCACCGCGATCCGTTACACCCGTCTGAGGCCTTTTCTCCTCCGCCTCGGCGACACCGGCGACTTCGCGTCGCTGGCGCCGCGCGAGGAACCTCCGGCCGACGACGCCCCGGTGGGGGGTGGTGCGGGCGCACCGTGATCGTCGGGCGCAGTAGGGTGAAGCGGTCCACGCACACGGACGTCCCCCACACGCCACACTCACAACCCCGCACCCACCCCGTACTCACGACTACGTACTCACGATTCAATGGAGACAGGACGTGTCCCGTCAGGTGTTCCTCTACGACCCCCCGGACCGCTTCGTGGCCGGTACGGTCGGACTGCCCGGACGCCGTACGTTCTTCCTCCAGGCCACGGCCGGCCCCCGGGTGACCAGCGTGGCTCTGGAGAAGACCCAGGTCGCCGCGCTCGCCGAGCGGATGG
Organism: Streptomyces sp. NPDC005263; assembly: GCF_042872365.1. Lineage (NCBI taxonomy): Bacteria > Bacillati > Actinomycetota > Actinomycetes > Kitasatosporales > Streptomycetaceae > Streptomyces > Streptomyces sp. NPDC005263. The sequence continues at coordinate 4,408 of NZ_JBIAKJ010000010.1, forward strand.
AAGAGCTGCTGGACGAGGTGGTACGCCGTAGTGGCGGCAGCGCCGCCGTCCCGGCCGTGCCGCCCACCGAAGTCGCCGACACCGACCCTCTGGACACCCCCGTCGAGGAGGAGTTCCGGGTCGGCACCATGGCCCTCGCCTGGGACGGCGACGAGCAGCGCATGATCGTCGAGGCGCAGGCCCTCGTGGAGCTCGACGCCGACTCCGAGGAGGACCTCGCCGAGGCCGAGGAGCGGTTGCTCCAGGACGAGGAGAACGGTCCGCCGATGCTGCGGGTCAGACTCACCGGCTCGCAGGCGAGAGCCTTCGCCAAGCGGGCCCTGGACGTCGTCAACGCCGGGCGGCCGCCGTGTCCGCTGTGCAGCCTCCCGCTCGATCCGGAAGGACACGTATGTCCGCGCCAGAACGGATACCGACGCGACGCGTGACCACCGGGGCGATGTCGGCCGAACTGCTCGCCGAGGGCGAGCTGACCGTGCGCGGCCGCATCCGGGAGGCGTCCAACGCGGCGCTGTACTGCACGGTCTCGCACCAGGGCCGGGAGGCCGACTGCATCTACAAGCCGGTCGCCGGGGAGCGGCCCCTGTGGGACTTCCCCGACGGGACCCTCGCCCAGCGCGAGGTCGCCGCGTACGAGGTCTCCGAGGCGACCGGCTGGGGGCTCGTGCCGCCCACCGTGCTGCGCGACGGGCCGTACGGCGAGGGCATGTGCCAGCTGTGGATCGAGGTGACGTCCGAGAGCGAGCTGCTCGCTCTCGTCGACGCGGAGGAACCGGAGCCCGGCTGGAAGGCGATCGGCCTCGCCGAGGTCGGTGAGGGACGGACCGCGCTGCTCGTACACGCCGACGACGAGCGGTTGCGTCGGCTGGCCGTGCTCGACGCCGTGATCAACAACGCCGACCGCAAGGGCGGTCATCTGCTGCCGACCGCCGAGGGCCGGCTGTACGGCATCGACCACGGGGTCACCTTCAACGCCGAGAACAAACTGCGGACGCTGCTGTGGGGTTGGGCGGGCGAGCCCCTGACGGGTGAGGCGGTCGACGTCCTCAAAGGGCTCAAGGAGTCGCTCGGGGAGTCCGGCGCGCTGACCGGGAGACTGACCGCGCTGATCACCGCCGCCGAGATCGACGCCGTCCGCGCACGGGTCGACGCCCTGCTGACGTCCGGGAAGCACCCGGAGCCGAGCGGGGAGTGGCCGGCGATCCCCTGGCCTCCTGTCTGAATACCTCCCCACCTGCTCCGGAACGGCGCGTCTGTCGCCCCGTCGACTCGGGCGCGGCACAACGGCCGGTGACGCGCAAGAACGCGTTACCGGCCATCCGCCCGGTCCGGTTCGTATGCGGAACATCCGTCCGGTTAGGCTCAAGACATGCATGCCTGGCCCGCTTCCGAGGTCCCCGCCCTGCCTGGTCAGGGTCGCGACCTGAGGATCCACGACACCGCGACCGGCGGCCTGGTCACCCTCGCCCCCGGTCCCGTCGCCCGTATCTACGTCTGTGGCATCACGCCCTACGACGCCACCCACATAGGTCACGCGGCGACCTACAACGCGTTCGACCTCGTCCAGCGCGTGTGGCTCGACACCAAGCGGCAGGTCCACTACGTCCAGAACGTCACCGATGTCGACGACCCGCTGCTGGAGCGCGCACAGCGGGACGGCATCGACTGGGCCGCCCTGGCCGAGAAGGAGACCACCCTCTTCCGCGAGGACATGACCGCCCTGCGCATGCTGCCCCCGCGGGACTTCATAGGCGCGGTCGAGGCGATACCCGGCATCGTGCCGCTCGTCGAACGGCTGCGGGACGCCGGCGCCGCCTACGAACTCGAGGGCGACGTGTACTTCTCGGTCGAGTCCGACCCGAATTTCGGCAAGGTGTCCAACCTGGACTCCGCCGCCATGCGGCTGCTGTCCGCCGAGCGCGGCGGCGACCCCGACCGGCCGGGCAAGAAGAACCCGCTCGACCCGATGCTGTGGATGGCCGCCCGTGAGGGCGAGCCCAGCTGGGACGGCGGCTCGCTCGGACGCGGTCGCCCCGGCTGGCACATCGAGTGCGTGGCCATCGCCCTGGACCACCTGGGGATGGGCTTCGACGTGCAGGGCGGCGGCTCCGACCTCGCCTTCCCGCACCACGAGATGGGCGCCTCGCACGCCCAGGCCCTGACCGGCGAGTTCCCCATGGCCAAGGCGTACGTGCACGCCGGCATGGTCGCTCTCGACGGCGAGAAGATGTCCAAGTCCAAGGGCAACCTGGTCTTCGTGTCTGTGCTGCGGCGCGACGGCGTCGACCCGGCCGCCATTCGGCTGGCGCTGCTCGCCCACCACTACCGGGCCGACTGGGAGTGGACCGACCAGGTCCTTGAGGACGCCGTCGACCGGCTCGGCCGCTGGCGTGCCGCCGTGTCCCGCCCGGACGGCCCGCCTGCCGAGGCGCTCGTCGAGGAGATGCGCGAGGCCCTCGCGGCCGACCTGGACGCCCCGGCCGCGCTGGCCGCCGTGGACCGGTGGGCGGCGCTCCAGGAAGAGCGGGGCGGTACGGACGAGGGCGCGCCCGGCGTCGTCTCGCGGGCGGTGGACGCGCTCCTGGGCGTGGCGCTGTAACCGACCGCAGTACATGACAAAGGGGCGCTTCCTCCCGCAGGGGAAGCGCCCCTCTCGTTCTCACAGCGAACCGCCCCGGCGAACCGCCCTGGCGAACCGCGACCGCCGGCCCGGACCGCGGTCCACGGCGTGCCGCGAACCGCGAACCGCGAACCGCGACCCTCAATCCGGACCGCGATCAGTCCTCCGAGGACGAATCCTCGTCGCCCGCCTCAGGTTTCGGCGGCTTCGGCGGCTTCGTACGCCCCCCGGGGTTGTCCCGCAGATACGGCGTGCTGTCGCTGCCGTCCGCCGTGGCGTGCCCGCCGGAGCCGCCCGGACCGGATCCGTCCCGGCGCCGCAGATACCGCTCGAACTCGCGGGCGATCGCCTCGCCCGACGCCTCCGGCAGCTCAGCGGTGTCCCGGGCCTCCTCCAGCGTCTGGACGTACTCGGCGACCTCGCTGTCCTCGGCGGCCAGCTGGTCCACGCCCACCTGCCAGGCGCGCGCGTCCTCCGGCAGCTCGCCCAGCGGGATGCGGACGTCGATCAGGTCCTCCAGACGGTTCAGGAGAGCCAGCGTCGCCTTCGGGTTCGGCGGCTGCGACACGTAGTGCGGTACGGCCGCCCACAGCGACACCGCCGGGACACCCGCGTGCGTGCACGCCTCCTGGAGGATGCCGACGATGCCCGTGGGGCCCTCGTACTTGGTCTCCTCCAGATCCATGCGCCGGGCCAGGTCCGGGTCGGACGTGACCCCGCTGACCGGGACCGGACGGGTGTGCGGGGTGTCGCCGAGCAGGGCGCCTAGGACCACCACCAGCTCCACGCCCAGCTCGTGGGCGAAGCCCAGCAACTCATTGCAGAACGAACGCCACCGCATCGACGGTTCGATACCCCGGACGAGAACCAGGTCGCGGGGCTTGTCACCACCGACCCGGACCACCGACAATCGGGTCGTCGGCCACGTGATCTTCCGTACGCCATCGTCCAGCCACACCGTGGGTCGGTTCACCTGGAAGTCGTAGTAGTCCTCGGCGTCCAGCGCCGCGAACACCTCGCCCTTCCACTCCCTGTCCAGGTGCGCGACCGCGGTGGAGGCGGCGTCGCCGGCGTCGTTCCAGCCCTCGAACGCGGCCACCATGACCGGGTCGATCAGCTCGGGAACCCCCTCGAGCTCGATCACCCAGCGCCTCCTTCCGACGTGCCCTCGCTTAACGACCCAACCTTACGGCGTGACGCGGGGGCGCCCGCAGCCCCCTTGCGCGGGGGAGTGAACGGATCACTGCCCCGTTCGTCGCCCCCGGACACCCCGCCCTGCCGTCCTCACAGGCTCGACCGCAGCCACTGCTCCACGCTCGCGATGTGCACGGTCGCCCAGGACCGGGCCGCCTCCGCGTCCCGGTCGCGCAGCGCCGCCAGGATCGCCCGGTGCTCGCGCAGGGTGCCGACGACCGCGTCCTCCTGGGTCAGTCCGCGCCAGATCCGGGCCCGGGTGGTGGGGCCGGACAGGCCGTCGAGGAGGGAACACAGCACACCGTTGCCGGAGCTCTGCACGATGCCGCGGTGGAAGTCCAGATCGCAGGCGACGAGCTCCTCCACCGACGGGCTGTCACCGAGCTTGTCCAGCTGGGCGGAGAGCGCGTTCAGCTGTTGCTCGCTGATGCGCAGGGCCGCCATCGCGGTCGCGGCCGGCTCGAGTATGCGACGCACCGCGAGGAACTCCAGGACCGTGTCGTCGCGGTGGAAGTCCACGACGAAGCTGAGCGCCTCCAGCAGCAGCTGGGGGTCCAGGCTGGTGACGTACGTGCCGTCGCCCTGGCGTACGTCCAGGATCCGGATGAGGGACAGGGCGCGCACGGCCTCCCGCAGCGAATTGCGGGACAGACCCAGCTCGGCGGCGAGTTCGCTCTCCTTGGGGAGCCGGTCGCCGGGGCGCAGCGCGCCGGAGACGATCATGCCCTTGATCTTCTCGATCGCCTCGTCGGTGACTGCCATGACCTGGCCTCCCTGTCGTACTCGTACGGTGCCGAGACATCGGATGTCTCAGCACATTATGGGGCCAGTTCAGACGAGCGCTTCCAGATCGGCGATCACCTTTGACTCATCGACATGTCAGCAGGTGGCCGCGCGTGTCGACGAGCGTCGACGGTCCCGCCCCCGGGGAGGCCGGGGACGGGACCGTGGGCGCTACTTCTCGTCGAGCAGGTCCTGCACCCTCGCGCGGACGTCGTCCGTGGCCAGGCCCCGGATCGTCAGCGTGGTACGGCGGCGCAGCACGTCGTCCGGCGTCTGGGCCCACTCGTTGTCCCGGGCGTAGACGACCTGCGCCCAGATCTCCGGGGCGTCCGGGTGGACCCGCTCACCGAGCTGCGGGTTCTCGTTGGCCAGCCGGGCGATGTCGAAGGCCAGCGAACCGTAGTGCGTGGCCAGGTGCCTGGCGGTGTCGGCGGTCATCTGCGGGCCGGACGCCGCGTGGTCGACCAGCAGACGGTGCGCGACCGCGCGCGGGTTCGCGACACCGGGCAGCGGCAGCTTCTTCGGCAGCGCGGAGATCGGCTCGAAGCCGTCGCCCAGCGGGTGCCCCGGCAGCGCCTCCAGCTTCTCCATGACCGTACGGCCGATGTGCCGGAACGTCGTCCACTTGCCGCCCGCGACGGACAGCATGCCGCCCCTGCCCTCGGTCACCACCGTCTCCCGCTTGGCCTTCGCGGTGCTGCCGGGTCCGCCCGGCAGCACCCGCAGACCCGCGAACGAGTAGGTGATCAGGTCACGGTCGAGCTGCTGGTCGCGAATGGAGAACGCGGCCTCGTCGAGTATCTGGGCGGTGTCCTTCTCGGTGACCGCGACATCCGCCGGGTCGCCCTCGAACTCCTCGTCGGTCGTGCCGAGCAGCAGCATGTCCTCCCAGGGGAGGGCGAAGGTGATGCGGTACTTGTCGATGGGCGTGGCCAGCGCGGCCTTCCACGGGGCGGTGCGCTTGAGGACCAGGTGCGCGCCCTTGGACAGGCGGATGGACGGAGCCGCGTTCGGGTCCTCCATCCTGCGCAGGTGGTCGACCCACGGACCGGTCGCGTTCAGCACCAGCCGGGCGTTCACGCCGAACTCGTCACCCGAGGTCCGATCGCGCAGGTCCGCGCCCGTCACCCGGCCCTTGGTGAAGCGCAGGCCGGTGACCTCGGCGTGGTTCAGGACCACCGCGCCCGCCTCGACGGCCCCGCGGACCGTCATCAGCGCCATGCGCGCGTCGTTCATCTGGTCGTCGCCGTACACGGCCACGGCCTTGAGGTTGTCGGTGCGCAGCTCGGGCACGTCCCGCTGCGCCTTCGCCGGGGACAGCAGGTGCCCCACCCCGTCACCGAACGCCGACAGCATCGAGTACGCGAAGACACCGGCTCCGAGCTTCGCCGCGCCGTGCGGCCCGCCCTTGTACACGGGGAGGTAGAACGTGAGCGGGTTCGCCAGGTGGGGAGCCACCTGGCGGGAGACCGCACGGCGCTCGAAGTGGTTCTCCGCCACCAGCTTCACCGCGCCGGTCTGCAGGTAGCGCAGACCGCCGTGGAGCAGCTTGGAGGAGGCGGAAGAGGTGGCACCGGCGAAGTCGCCGGCGTCGACCAGGGCCACCCGCAGGCCGGACTGCGCGGCATGCCAGGCGGTGGAGATGCCCAGGATGCCACCGCCGATCACGAGAAGGTCGTACGACGCCTTGGAGAGCTGCTCCCGGGTCTCGGCTCGGCTCGGGTTCGAGCCGGACGCCGGGCGCGTCCCCAGGGCAGGTACGGACTGCAGGGTGGGCTGGCTGGTCATGTGGGGTCGTGCTCCTCGTCAGTTCTCGTCTTCGATCCAGCCCATGGTCCGCTCCACGGCCTTGAGCCAGCTCTTGTACTCACGGTCGCGGGCGTCCGCGTCCATGCGGGGGGTCCACTCGGCGGCCCGGCGCCAGTTGGCGCGCAGGTCGTCGGTGCTGGTCCAGAAGCCGACGGCGAGGCCGGCGGCGTAGGCGGCACCGAGGCAGGTCGTCTCGGCGACCATCGGGCGCACCACGGGGGCGTCCACGAAGTTCGACAGGGTCTGCATCAGCAGGTTGTTGGAGGTCATACCGCCGTCGACCTTGATCGCCGCGAGCTCGACGCCGGAGTCCTTGGTCATGGCGTCGGTGATCTCACGGGTCTGCCAGGCCGTGGCCTCCAGGACGGCGCGCGCGAGGTGCGCCTTGGTGACGTACCGGGTCAGACCGGCGATGACACCCCGGGCGTCCGAACGCCAGTACGGGGCGAACAGGCCGGAGAAGGCCGGCACGAAGTACGCGCCACCGTTGTCCTCGACCGTGAGCGCGAGCGTCTCGATCTCGGCGGCGGTGGAGATCAGGCCCATCTGGTCGCGCATCCACTGCACCAGCGAACCGGTGACGGCGATCGAGCCCTCCAGGGCGTAGACCGGCTTGTCGTCGCCGATGCGGTAGCCGACCGTGGTCAGCAGGCCGTTGTACGAGTTGACCGGCTTCTCGCCGGTGTTCATCAGCAGGAAGGTGCCGGTGCCGTACGTCGACTTGGCCTCGCCCTCCGCGAAACAGGTCTGGCCGAACAGGGCCGCCTGCTGGTCGCCGAGCGCGGACGCGACGGGAATGCCGCCGAGGACGTCACCGAGCTTGCCGCCGGTGACCGCGCCGTACACCTCGGCGGAGGAACGGATCTCCGGCAGCATCGCCAGCGGCACACCGATCGACTCGGCGATCTTCGCGTCCCACTCCATGGTGTGCAGGTTCATAAGGAGGGTGCGGGAGGCGTTGGTGACGTCGGTGACGTGCTTGCCGCCGTTGACCCCGCCGGTCAGGTTCCAGATGACCCAGCTGTCCATGGTGCCGAAGAGGATGTCGCCGGCCTCGGCGCGCTCGCGCAGGCCCTCGACGTTGTCCAGCAGCCAGCGGGCCTTGGGACCGGCGAAGTAGCTCGCCAGCGGCAGGCCGGTCTCGCGGCGGAAGCGGTCCTGGCCGACGTTGCGGCCGAGTTCCTTGCAGAGCGCGTCGGTGCGGGTGTCCTGCCAGACGATGGCGTTGTGGACGGGCTCACCGGTGTGCCGGTCCCACAGCAGCGTCGTCTCGCGCTGGTTGGTGATGCCGATGGCCTTGATGTCGTCGCGGGTGATGCCGGCCTTCTGTATGGCGCCGGCGACGACTTCCTCGACGTTGGTCCAGATCTCGGTGGCGTTGTGCTCGACCCAGCCCGGCTTGGGGAAGATCTGCTCGTGTTCCTTCTGGTCGACGGAGACGATACGGCCGTCCCGGTCGAAGACGATGCAGCGGCTGGAGGTGGTGCCCTGGTCGATCGCGGCGATGAAGGGGCCGGCGGTGTGGGCGTCGGTCACTGTGTGCTCCTGGGAGGTTCCGTGGGTGTGGGACTGGTCTACTGCTGCTCAGTGCTTCGAAGTGCGGTTTCTAAGCAAAAGCGACGTTGTAGATGCCGGCCGCGATGGCGCCGCCGAGAAGCGGGCCCACCACCGGGATCCAGGCGTAGCCCCAGTCGGAGCCGCCCTTGTTGGGCAGGGGCAGGAGGGCGTGCACGATGCGCGGGCCGAGGTCACGGGCCGGGTTGATCGCGTAGCCGGTCGGACCGCCGAGCGACAGACCGATGGAGACGACCACGAGCGCGGTGATCAGGGCGCCGAGGGTGCCGAGGCCCTTGCCGCTGTCGTTGAGGCCCTGCGTGAGGATGGCGAGCACCAGCACGACCGTGCCGATGACCTCCGTGGCGAGGTTCTGCCACACGACCCGGATCTCGGGACCGGTGGAGAAGATGCCCAGGACCGGGCCGGCGCCCTTCTCCTGAGCCTCGACGGCCTTGACCTTCGTGTCCTGCGCGCCCGGACCGCCGACGATCTCCTTGTCGGTGAGGTGCGCGTGGAACTGGCCGTAGTAGGCCACCCAGACCAGTGCCGCGCCGATCGCGGCGCCGAGCATCTGACCGCCCCAGTAGACCGGGACGTTGCTCCAGTCGTCGTCCTTGATGGCGAGCGCGAGCGTCACTGCCGGGTTGAGGTGGGCGCCGGAGAGCGGCGCGGAGGTGTACACGGCCGTCAGAACGGCGAAACCCCACCCGAAGGTGATGGCGAGCCAGCCGGCGTTGCGGGCCTTGGAGGCCTTCAGCGTGACGGCGGCGCACACGCCGCCGCCGAGCAGGATGAGTATGGCGGTACCGATGGTCTCGCCGATGAAGATGTCGGAGCTGGACACCCGCGACTCCTTTGTCCTTCGTCCAGGGGGAGAGCTGCCGGCCCTTGGCGTCGTATCACTGTAACGCCTATTGCCGGTCGGTGTTCGACAATGTCGACCGATGGACGGGAGTCTTGCTCCGGGGTTACGGGCACGTCAAGGGTTCTGTTCTCGAAAACAGGATCGTTATTGATTGCTGTGTGCTACCGATCTTGCGCTCGGCCGAGAACTCGGCCATGTCCGCGTACAGCGACCACCGGAACGGCCCCGCGGCCTCCCGGTCACCTCGCGTCCCGCGTCCCTCAGAAGCGGCCCGCGCCCAGGTCCCGCGACACCGCGCGGGCGCAGTCCCGCACCGCCGCGATCAGTTCGGGGCGCAGCTCGCCGTCCCGGCCCAGCCGCTCCACGGCCCCGGTGACGCCGACCGCGCCCACCGGCATGCGACGCCGGTCGTGGATGGGCGCGGCGATGGACGCGACGCCCTCCCAGGTCTCCTCGACGTCGGCGGCGTACCCGCGCGCGCGGGTGATGTCGAGGACGTGTTCGAAAGCGTCGAGGTCGCAGACGGTCCGGTCGGTGAACGCCTTGCGGTCGCTCTCCAGGGCCTCGCTGTGCGCCACCGGGTCGTACGCCGACAGCACCTTGCCCAGGGCCGTGGAGTGCAGCGGCTGCATGGCCCCGATCTCCAGGACCTGCCGGCTGTCGTCGGGCCGGAAGACGTGGTGCACGATCAGCACGCCCTGCTGGTGCAGGACACCCAGGTGGACGCTCTCCCCGCTGGAGCGGGCCAGGTCGTCGGTCCACACCAGGGCGCGTGCCCTGAGCTCGTGCACGTCGAGATAGGTGGTGCCCAGGCGCAGCAGTTCGGCGCCCAGCTGATAGCGCCCGGAGGCGTCGTCCTGCTCGACGAAGCCCTCCTGCTGGAGGGTGCGCAGGATGCCGTGCGCGGTGCCCTTGGCGAGGCCCAGGGACGAGGCGATGTCGGACAGGCCGAGTCTCCGCTCGCCGCCCGCGAGGAGCCGCAGCATCGCGGCCGCGCGTTCCAGCGACTGGATGTTCCGTGCCATCGCCGTCCTGCCTCCGTCCCCTACGACCGTCGACCCGCGAGGCCGCTGCCACCGTTCGGCAATGTCGAACACTACCGGTCCATGCCGACCTCCCGCCAATACTCAGCCCACATCTGTTGCCCCGCCCGTGTCCCGGAGGAGATGTGTCCGCCACCGGGGTCCGCCCCGTGGACGTCCTGACCATCGGCGGCGGGTCCCGGTTACTCTGGCGTGGTGCGCCGAGCGCGGACCGTCGCGTGGGCGCCGCACAAAGCCGACAGCCGTCGCACCTAAGGGAGCCCCTACATGGCCTCGTTGCCACCGACCCCTTCCGCCGACAGCCGGGCCCGTGTGTCCGCGCTCCGCGAGGCGCTCGCCACCCGTGTGGTGGTGGCCGACGGAGCGATGGGCACGATGCTCCAGGCTCAGGATCCGACCCTGGAGGACTTCGAGAACCTCGAAGGCTGCAACGAGATCCTCAACCTGACCCGCCCCGACATCGTCCGCTCCGTCCACGACGCGTACTTCGCCGTCGGCGTCGACTGCGTGGAGACCAACACCTTCGGGGCCAACCACACGGCCGCGACGGAGTACGACATCGCCGACCGCGTGCACGAACTGTCCGAGGCGGGCGCGCGCATCGCCCGAGAGGTGGCGGACGAGTACGCGGCCCGTGACGGCCGCCCCCGCTGGGTCCTCGGCTCCGTCGGCCCCGGCACCAAGCTGCCCACCCTCGGCCACATCGACTTCGCCACCATCCGCGACGGCTACCAGGCCAACGCCGAGGGACTGCTGGCCGGCGGCGCCGACACCCTGATCGTCGAGACCACCCAGGACCTGCTCCAGACGAAGGCCTCCGTCCTGGGCGCCCGGCGCGCCATGGAGGCGACCGGCGTCGAGGTGCCGCTGGTGGTCTCGATGGCGTTCGAGACGACCGGCACGATGCTCCTGGGCTCCGAGATCGGCGCCGCCCTGACCGCGCTGGAACCCCTCGGCGTCGACATGATCGGCCTGAACTGCTCCACCGGCCCGGCGGAGATGAGCGAGCACCTGCGCTACCTCACCCGGCACTCCCGCATCCCGCTGCTGTGCATGCCGAACGCGGGCCTGCCGATCCTCACCAAGGACGGCGCGCACTTCCCGCTCGACCCCGAGGGCCTGGCCGACGCGCAGGAGAACTTCGTCCGCGACTACGGCCTGTCCCTGATCGGCGGCTGCTGCGGCACCACCCCCGAGCACCTGCGTCAGGTCGTCGAACGCGTCCGCGACCTGACCCCCGGCGAGCGCGACCCCCGCCCGGAGCCGGGCGCGGCCTCCCTCTACCAGACGGTCCCGTTCCGCCAGGACACCTCGTACCTCGCGATCGGTGAGCGCACCAACGCCAACGGGTCGAAGAAGTTCCGCGAGGCCATGCTGGAGGGCCGCTGGGACGACTGCGTGGAGATGGCGCGCGACCAGATCCGCGAGGGCGCCCACATGCTGGACCTGTGTGTGGACTACGTCGGCCGTGACGGCGTCGCCGACATGAAGGAGCTGGCGGGCCGTTTCGCCACCGCCTCCACCCTGCCGATCGTCCTGGACTCCACCGAGGTCGACGTCATCGAGGCCGGCCTGGAGAAGCTCGGCGGCCGCGCGGTCATCAACTCGGTCAACTACGAGGACGGCGACGGCCCCGAGTCCCGGTTCGCGAAGGTCACCGCGCTGGCGCGGGAGCACGGCGCCGCGCTGATCGCGCTGACCATCGACGAGGAGGGCCAGGCCCGCACCCCCGAGAAGAAGGTCGAGATCGCCGAACGGCTCATCGACGACCTGACCGGCAACTGGGGCATCCACGAGTCGGACATCCTCATCGACACCCTGACCTTCACCATCTGCACCGGCCAGGAGGAGTCCCGGGGGGACGGCATCGCCACCATCGAGGCGATCCGCGAACTCAAGCGCCGCCACCCCGACGTACAGACCACGCTGGGCCTGTCGAACATCTCCTTCGGCCTCAACCCGGCCGCCCGCATCCTGCTCAACTCCGTCTTCCTGGACGAGTGCGTGAAGGCGGGCCTCGACTCGGCGATCGTGCACGCGTCGAAGATCCTGCCGATCGCTCGCTTCACCGAGGAGGAGGTCCAGACCGCTCTCGACCTCGTCCACGACCGCCGGGCGGAGGGCTACGACCCCCTGCAGAAGCTCATGCAGCTGTTCGAGGGCGCCACCGCCAAGTCCCTGAAGGCCGGCAAGGCCGAGGAACTGGCCGCACTGCCGCTGGACGAGCGCCTCAAGCGCCGCATCATCGACGGCGAGAAGAACGGCCTGGAGACCGACCTGGCCGCGGCGCTGGAGGAACGCCCCGCCCTCGACATCGTCAACGAGACCCTCCTGGACGGCATGAAGGTCGTCGGCGAACTGTTCGGCTCCGGCCAGATGCAACTGCCGTTCGTGCTGCAGTCCGCCGAGGTCATGAAGTCCGCCGTCGCCTACCTCGAACCGCACATGGAGAAGAGCGACGACGACGGCAAGGGCACCATCGTGCTGGCCACCGTCCGCGGCGACGTGCACGACATCGGCAAGAACCTCGTCGACATCATCCTGTCGAACAACGGCTACAACGTCGTCAACCTCGGCATCAAGCAGCCGGTCTCGGCGATCCTGGACGCCGCCGCCGAGCACCGCGCCGACGTCATCGGCATGTCCGGCCTCCTGGTCAAGTCCACCGTGATCATGAAGGAGAACCTGGAGGAGCTCAACCAGCGCGGCCTGGCCGTCGACTACCCGGTCATCCTCGGCGGCGCGGCCCTGACCCGGGCGTACGTCGAGCAGGACCTGCACGAGATCTACCAGGGCGAGGTCCGCTACGCCCGCGACGCGTTCGAGGGCCTGCGCCTGATGGACGCGCTGATCGGGGTCAAGCGGGGCGTGCCGGGCGCGAAGCTGCCGGAGCTGAAGCAGCGCCGGGTGCGGGCCACGGCCTCCGCGGAGGTCGAGGAGCGCCCGGAGGAGGGCCACGTCCGCTCCGACGTCGCCGTCGACAACCCGATCCCCACCCCGCCGTTCTGGGACACCCGCGTCATCAAGGGCATCCAGCTCAAGGAGTACGCCTCCTGGCTCGACGAGGGCGCCCTGTTCAAGGGCCAGTGGGGCCTCAAGCAGGCCCGCACCGGCGAGGGACCGTCGTACGAGGAACTGGTCGAGACCGACGGCCGGCCCCGGCTGCGCGGCCTGCTGGACAGGCTGCAGACGGAGAACCTGCTGGAGGCGGCCGTCGTCTACGGCTACTTCCCGTGCGTGTCCAAGGACGACGACCTGATCATCCTGGACGAGCAGGGCAATGAGCGCACCCGCTTCACCTTCCCGCGCCAGCGCCGCGGCCGTCGGCTGTGTCTGGCCGACTTCTTCCGTCCTGAGGAGTCCGGCGAGACGGACGTGGTCGGCCTCCAGGTCGTCACCGTCGGCTCCCGGATCGGCGAGGAGACCGCGAAGCTCTTCGAGGCCAACTCCTACCGCGACTACCTCGAACTGCACGGCCTGTCCGTCCAGTTGGCGGAGGCGCTCGCCGAGTACTGGCACGCACGCGTGCGTTCGGAGCTGGGCTACGCCGGCGAGGACCCGAACGACATCGAGGACATGTTCGCCCTGAAGTACCGGGGCGCCCGCTTCTCCCTCGGCTACGGCGCCTGCCCGAACCTCGAGGACCGCGCCAAGATCGCCGACCTGCTCCAGCCCGAGCGCATCGGCGTCCAGCTGTCCGAGGAGTTCCAGCTGCACCCGGAGCAGTCCACCGACGCCATCGTGATCCACCACCCGGAGGCGAAGTACTTCAACGCCCGGTGAGGCGCGAGCCACCACCTCACCCACGCTTCCGTCCCGTGCGGTGCGTCTCACCCGGCGCGCTGATCGGATAAGTCGTACACTGGTCGGTCCACTGCAGGCCGGTTCCCCCGGGGGAACCGGCCTGCTCGTCCCTCAAGGAGGTACGTGGATGACCAGCACGGTTCCCGCACCAGTGACCCGTACGGCCGAAGGCTCCGCCCTGCAGGCCGTGCTCCTCGACATGGATGGCACCCTGGTGGACACCGAGGGGTTCTGGTGGGACGTCGAGGCCGAGGTCTTCGCGCGTCTGGGGCACACCCTCGACGAGTCCTGGCGCCATGTCGTCGTCGGCGGCCCCATGACCCGCAGCGCCGGCTTCCTGATCGAGGCCACCGGCGCCGACATCACCCTCGCCGAGCTCACGGTGCTGCTCAACCAGGGCTTCGAGGACCGCATCGACCGGGCACTGCCGATCATGCCGGGAGCCGCCCGGCTGCTGGCCGAACTGGCCGCGCACGAGATCCCCACGGCGCTGGTCTCCGCCTCGCACCGGCGCATCATCGACCGGGTCCTCACCTCGCTCGGCCCCCAGTACTTCGCGCTCACCGTCGCCGGCGACGAGGTGGGGCGCACCAAGCCGCACCCCGACCCGTACCTGTTCGCCGCCGCCGGACTCGGCGCGGAACCCGCCAGGTGCGCGGTCGTCGAGGACACCGCGACCGGCGTCGCCGCGGCCGAGGCGGCCGGCTGCCAGGTCGTGGCGGTGCCGTCCGTCGCGCCCATCGCCCCGGCCGCCCGGCGTACCGTCGTGACCTCCCTCGAAGAGGTGGACCTGGCATTTCTGCGCGGTCTGATGCCGCTTTGACGGCCTTGACGGGAAAAATGCGCCGGGTGTTCACGCAGCGTGCGGTGCCGATAGCGGGGGAATTCCACGGACTGTGTCCGAGGGAATTCGAACCGCGCCGGATGGCTGAATTCCGGCGCCACTCCACACCGCTGGGTATGTGACGTTCCCCACGCCGCCGGGGCTCGACAGGGTGGTGGAGGTATGCAGCTCACCCCCGGTGGAGAGGGGCGGACGCGCCTTTGTGTCCCGATTGGTGAGAGCCTGCACGAATCCTTCCCCCCTCGGGTTTTCGGTCCGTCCACAGCTGGTTTCGCAGCGTGATGGGCCCTCAACTCCGGTCGCCGCGAACCCTCGTGCCGGTCCGGACTAATCTCCTCACGAGAACATCGCCCTTACCCCGTGCTCCGCATCGACACCCCTGCATGCCGGGTACACGGACTCGACAGCTCTGGAGAACTTCGAGCATGAACCGCAAGACTTTGGCGCTGCCGGCCGTGATCGGTCTGCTGGCGCCGGTGCTCGCAGCCTGCGGTGGCTCAGGCAGCGGGAGCGACAGTGATGGCGCGATCGCCGTCGGCACCACGGACCGGTTCACCGCCACGAAGAAGGCCCCGGCGCCGCTCGACCCCGCCTACGCCTACGACGTCGGCACCTGGAACATCCTGCGCCAGACCGTGCAGACGCTGATGATCATGCCGAAGGGCGACGGCGACCCGGTGCCGGAGGCCGCCGAGAAGTGCGGCTTCACCGACAGCGGCAACGAACGCTACGCGTGCACCCTGCGCGACGGCCTCAAGTTCGCCAACGGCGACGCCATCACCGCGAAGGACGTGAAGTTCTCCATCGACCGCGCCCGCGCGCTGAAGGCCGACAGCGGTGTCTTCGCCCTGCTGTCCACGGTCGACACCGTCGAGACCCAGGGCGACCGTGAGGTGATCTTCCACCTCAAGACGGCCGACGCCACCTTCCCGTACAAGCTGTCCACCCCGGTCGCGGGCATCGTCAACCCCGCCGACTACGCCGAGGGCAAGCTGCGCGACGGCTTCGACGTGGACGGCTCCGGCCCGTACACGCTGCAGGCCGACGTCAAGGACAACGTGCTCGTCAACGCCGTGTTCACCAAGAACCCCAACTACAAGGGGACGCTGAAGGTGAACAACGAGAAGGTGGAGATGCGCTCCTACGCGGACGCCGACGCCATGGGCGCCGCGCTCGACAAGGGCGATCTCGACCTGATGACCCGCACCATGTCGCCGGAGCAGATCACCAAGCTCGCCGGCGGTACGGACAGCAACATCGACCTGGTCGAGCTGCCCGGCCTGGAGATCCGCTACCTCGGCTTCAACACCAACGCGCCGTCCGTGAAGTCGAAGGCGGTCCGTGAGGCGATGGCCCAGGTCGTCAACCGCAGCGAACTCGTCGCCAAGGTGTACGGCTCACAGGCGGAGCCGCTGTTCTCGATGGTTCCGGCCAGCATCACCGGCCACTCCAACTCGTTCTTCAACACCTACGGCGAACCGAGCACCGCCAAGGCGAAGGCCGCGCTGAGCCGGGCGAACATCACCACCCCGGTGAAGCTGACCCTGCACTACACGACCGACCACTACGGTCCGGCCACCAAGCAGGAGTTCGAGGTGCTGCAGAAGCAGCTCAACGACACCGGCCTGTTCGACGTCAACATCAAGGGCACCCCCTGGGACACCTACCGCCCGGCCGAGCAGGAGGGCCAGTACGACGTCTACGGCATGGGCTGGTTCCCCGACTTCCCGGACGCGGACAACTACCTGGCGCCGTTCCTCGACAAGGACAACACCATCGGCTCGCCCTACGCGAACAGCGTCATCCGTAACACGCTGATCCCGGAGTCCCGCCGTGAGTCCGACCGGCTCGCCGCCGCCACCAGCCTGACCGACATCCAGGACATCGTCGCCGACGACGTCCCCGTCCTGCCGCTGTGGCAGGGCAAGCAGTACGTCGCCGCCCGCGACGACGTCACAGGGACCGCGTACGTGCTCAACTCCTCCTCGACGCTGCAGCTGTGGGAGCTCGGCCGCGGCGTGAGCGGCTGACACACAGCCAACCCTGTCCGGGGCCCGGGAGGGCGGCCCCGGGCCCGACAACAACGACAAGGCACTACGTGAACCTGCGCAACCAGTGGCCGGTCCTGCCCATAGTGGCAGGGCTGGCCTCCGGCCTGTTGACCGGATGCGGAACGGAGACCGGCGGCTCGGGGGGCAGCGGCTCGTCCGTGGTCATGGGAACGTCCGACGACGTCCTGGCCACCGACCCCGCCTCCGGCTACGACCCCGGCTCCTGGCTGTTGTTCAACAACGTTTTCCAGTCGCTGCTCAGCTTCCCCAAGGGGAGCACCGAGCCACAGCCGGAGGCCGCCAAGAGCTGCGGCTTCACGGACGCGGAGACCAAGGTCTACGAGTGCACGCTGAAGGACGGCCTCAAGTTCAGCAACGGTGACGCGCTCACCTCGAAGGACGTGAAGTTCTCCTTCGACCGCATGCTGAAGATCAACGACGACGCGGGCCCGGCGATCATGTTCCCCATGCTCTCCAAGGTCGAGACGCCGGACGAGAAGACCGTGGTCTTCCGCCTCAACACACCCGACGCCACCTTCCCCAGCAAGATCGCATCGGGCGCCGGTTCCCTCGTCGACCACACCCAGTACGACGCCGACGGACTGCGCGAGGACGGCGAAGCGGTCGGCTCCGGCCCCTACAAGCTGGACTCCTTCAGCAAGGACGAGGCCGTCCTCTCGGTCAACGAGAACTACCAGGGCACCGCCGACGTGAAGAACGACGGCGTCACCCTGAGGCTCTTCCACGGCGACCAGACCGCGCTCAAGAAGGCCCTGCTCGACAACAAGATCGACATCGCCTACCGAGGCCTCGGCGCGAGCGACATCGCGGACATCGAGCAGGGCGACGACGCGGGAGTCGAACTCGTCGAGGGCACCAGCGCGGAGGTCCAGCACCTGGTCTTCAACATGAACGACCCGGTCGCCGGACAGCTCGGCGTACGCAAGGCGATGGCCTACCTGATCGACCGCGACGCGCTCATCAACGACGTGTACCAGGGCACCGCCACCCCGCTGTACTCGATCATCCCGGCCGGTATCGCCGGCCACAACACGGCCTTCTTCGACACCTACGGTGACCACCCCTCCAAGGCCGAGGCCACCGCCGCGCTGAAGGCCGACGGCATCAGCGGCAAGGTGAAGCTGACCCTGTGGTCGACCCCGTCCCGCTACGGCCCGGCCACCGACTCCCTGCTGAAGGCGATCGCCGCCCAGCTCAACGCCAGCGGCCTGTTCAAGGCCGACGTCCGGTCCGTCGCCTTCGGGCAGTACGAGAAGGACATCAAGGCCGGCAAGTACGGCGTCTACGTGAAGGGCTGGGTTCCCGACTACCCGGACGCCGACAACTTCACCGCCCCCTTCTTCGGCAAGGGCAACGTGCTGGACAACAACTACGGCAACAGCACCATCACCGGCACGCTCATCCCGCAGACCGCCGCCCAGAGCGACCGCGCCGCCACCGACTCGGACTACGGCAAGCTCCAGGACATCGTCGCCGACGAACTGCCTGTGCTCCCGATCTGGCAGGGCAAGCAGTACGCCGTCAAACGCGAGGGCGTCTACGGCCTGGAGTACTGCCTCGACGCCTCGACCGTGTTCCGCTTCTGGGAACTCAGCAAGGACTGACCCGCCCGCACCTCCACGGCCGCACACACGAGGCGGGCGCCCCCGTTCGCAGGGGGCGCCCGCCACGTCGTAGGACCGCGGACCGCGGCCGCACCTCACCTACTGCGCGCCGGGGCGCACCAGCCCGCTCTCGTACGCGTACACCGCGGCCTGCACCCGGTCGCGCAGCCCCAGCTTGGTGAGGACGTGGCCGACGTGCGTCTTCACGGTGGTCTCGCTGACGAACAGATCCGCCGCGATCTCGGCGTTCGACAGCCCCCGCGCCACCAGCTTCAGCACCTCCACCTCACGATCCGTGAGCGTGTGCAGGGTGTCCGGAACCGGCTCGTCCCCGGACGGCAGATGGGTGGCGTACTTGTCGAGCAGGCGACGCGTGATGCTCGGCGCGAGCATCGCCTCACCGGCCGCCACCACACGGATGGCCTGCACCAGCTCGTTGGCCGGGGCGTCCTTCAGCAGAAAGCCACTGGCACCCGCCCGCAGAGCCTCCACCACGTACTCGTCGAGGTCGAAGGTGGTCAGCACCAGCACCTTGGCCGGGCCGTCCCGACCCGGCCCGGTGATCTGCCGGGTCGCCTCCACACCGTCCATCCGGGGCATCCGGATGTCCATCAGGACCACGTCGGGCTGCAACGCCCGCACCTGGTCCAGCGCCTGGAGGCCGTCTCCGGCCTCGCCGACGACCGCGAGGTCCTGCTCCGCCTCCAGGATCATCCGGAAGCCGGTGCGCAGCAGGGGCTGGTCGTCGACCAATAGGACACGGATGGCCACGTAAGTCTCCTTCGCTAGTCCGGGCCCATTCTGCCCTGCGCCCCAGCCTCGGACTCGGCCACCCTCACGGGCAGCGGATACGGCGGGGGAGTACCGCCGAACTCCGGACAATGCGCCTGGTGGTCGCACCAGCCGCACAACTTGGTCCGACGCGGCCGCCAGTCACCGGAGTCCGTGGCCTGCCGGATCGCCTCCCACAACGCGTGCAGCTTGCGCTCGACCCGCTCCAGGTCGGCGACGACGGGGTCGTACGTCAGGACGTCGCCGCTGCCCAGATAGACCAGCTGCAGCCGACGCGGGACGACGTTCTTCAGCCGCCACACCACCAGGGCGTAGAACTTCATCTGGAACAGCGCGCCCTCGGCGTACTCGGGGCGGGGCGCCTTTCCCGTCTTGTAGTCGACGATCCGCACCTCCCCGGTGGGCGCCACATCGACCCGGTCGATGATCCCGCGCAGTCTCAGCCCCGACTCCAGCTCCGTCTCCACGAACAGCTCACGCTCGACCGGTTCCAGCCGCGTCGGGTCCTCCAGCGTGAACCACCGCTCCACGAGCCGCTCCGCCTCGCCCAGCCAGCGCGTCAGCCGCTCGCCCTCCGGATCGTCGGCGAACAACTCGTCGACCTCCGGCCGGGTCTCCCGCAGCCGGTCCCACTGACCGGGGACCAGCGACGTGGCACGGGGCGCCGTCCGTTCGGCCGCCGGCGCGTCGAAGAGCCGCTCCAGGACCGCGTGCACCAGCGTGCCGCGGGTCGCCGCCTCGCTCGGCTTCTCGGGCAGCCGGTCGATCACCCGGAACCGGTACAGCAGGGGGCACTGCATGAAGTCGCCGGCCCGTGACGGGGAGAGAGAGGACGGCGCCGCAGCGGCCCGCCCGACCGGGGCCGCCTCGTCCGCCCCCGTCGCCCCGTCCGTGGTCGCCGTGATCACCGCCGTAGCCGGGTCCGCCGCGACGACCACATCGGGCCCCGCCACCGCACCCGCCGCCTGCTCCGCCGCCGCGTCCTCGTCCGGCCCGGTCACCCTCGCGGTCGTCGCCGACCCGGTCGGGACCGGTGGGCCCTCCTGCGCGTCACTCCCGTCGGCGGTCTCCGCCACGCCCTCCGTGCTCGTCTCCATGACCACAGACCATACGGCCCGCCACTGACAGTGACCCAGCCCCGGCCGTGACCGGCGCGACGACCGGGAAGACACAGGGGGTGCCGGGCGGAACGCATCGCGACGGCCGCATACCATCGACCCGAGACCATCCCGTCCGGCAGGCGCGGGAGACGCTTCGAACGAGGGGACATCGTGGACGAGAGCGGCGGGAGCGGGCAGCCGCGGTCCGGCAACGACGAGCCGACCCAGCACCCCGCAGCACCTGCGACCCCGGCCACCGGCCCCGCACGCCCCGGCCAGCCCACCCCGGGCACCGACACCGGCCAGGCACCGCCCGACGAACCCACCATGGTGGTACGCCGATCGGACCCCCCGCAGCAGCCCCCGCACCACGACGGCTCCACCGACCGGCCCACCGAGGACGACGTCACCGGGCCCGAGGCCACCGAGCCCGAGGCCACCGGGAACCAGGCCGCCCAGGACGCCGCGAACAAGACCGAGAACCCGAACGCGGACGACGAAGACGCGAACCCCGAAGCACCCCCCGGCACCCCCGAGCACCCCCACACCCACCCCGGCGACGACCGCACCCTCGCCCACGCCGGTGTCACCAAGGGCCGCCCGCCCCGCCGCGAACGTGGCCCCGGAGGCGGACTGCTGATGGGGCGCCCCTTCGGCGTACCCGTCTACGTCGCGCCCAGCTGGTTCCTCGTCGCCGCCCTGATCACCTGGGTGTTCGGCGGACAACTCGACCGCGTCCTGCCCGAACTCGGCGGCCTGCGCTACCTGGTCTCGCTCTTCTTCGCGATCGCCTTCTACGCCTCCGTCCTGGTCCACGAACTCGCCCACACCGTCGCGGCCCTCCGCTTCAAACTCCCGGTCCGCCGCATCCAGCTCCAGTTCTTCGGCGGCGTCTCCGAGATCGAGAAGGAGGCCGAGACCCCGGGCCGCGAGTTCGTCCTGGCCTTCGTCGGCCCCCTGCTCTCCCTCGTCCTCGCCGGCTTGTTCTACCTGGCCATGCAGCCCGTCGAACCCGGCACCGTCCCCGGCGTCCTGCTGGCCGGCCTGATGATCTCCAACCTGATCGTCGCCGCCTTCAACCTGCTTCCCGGCCTGCCCCTCGACGGCGGCCGGATGCTCCGCGCGGTCGTCTGGAAGATCACCGGCAGGCCCATGACCGGCACCGTCGCCGCCGCCTGGGTCGGCCGCCTGCTCGCCGTCTCCGTCCTCATCGGCCTGCCCCTGCTCACCCAGTCCGGGGCACTCGGCACCAACGCCGAGGACAACGTCGGCATGGACACCGTCATGGACGCCCTGCTCGCCGCCATCCTCGCCGCGATCATCTGGACCGGCGCCGGCAACAGCCTGCGCGTCGCCCGACTGCGCGAACACCTGCCCGAACTGCGCGCCCGCACCCTCACCCGCCGCGCCGTCCCCGTGGAGACCCACACCCCCCTCTCGGAGGCCCTGCGCCGCGCCAACGCCGCCGGAGCCCGCGCCCTCGTCGTCGTCGACACCGACGGACACCCCCTCTCCCTCGTCCGCGAGGCCGCCATCGTCGGCGTCCCCGAACACCGCCGGCCCTGGGTCGCCGTCAGCGGCCTCGCCCAGGACCTCACCGACGGCATGCGGGTCTCCGCGGAACTCGCCGGAGAAGACCTCCTGGACGCCCTGCGCACCACCCCCGCCACCGAGTACCTCGTCGTCGAGGAGACCGGCGAGATCTACGGAGTCCTCTCCGCCGCCGACGTGGAACGCGCCTTCGTGAAGGCGATGGCCAGGCCCTCCTAGCGCCCGCCCATGGTCCGCGGCCCCCGCGGAGACCGGTAGTCTGTTCACATGTCCGAACCGACCGGTGCCGCCCGCCGACGCGGGCCCTTCAAGGTCGGGGACCAGGTTCAGCTGACCGACCCCAAGGGCCGCCACTACACGTTCACGCTCGAAGCCGGGAAGAACTTCCACACCCACAAGGGTTCCTTCCCGCACGACGAACTGATCGGTGCTCCCGAGGGCAGCGTTGTCCGCACCACCGGGAACGTCGCCTACCTCGCGCTGCGCCCCCTGCTCCCCGACTACGTCCTGTCCATGCCCCGCGGCGCCGCCGTGGTCTACCCCAAGGACGCGGGGCAGATCCTCGCCTTCGCCGACATCTTCCCCGGCGCCCGCGTCGTCGAGGCCGGCGTCGGCTCCGGCTCGCTCAGCAGCTTCCTGCTGCGCGCCATCGGCGACCAGGGCATGCTGCACTCCTACGAGCGCCGCGAGGACTTCGCCGACATCGCCCGGCAGAACGTGGAACGCTACTTCGGCGGCCCCCACCCCGCCTGGCAGCTCACCGTCGGTGACCTCCAGGACAACCTGTCCGACACCGACGTCGACCGCGTCATCCTCGACATGCTCGCCCCCTGGGAATGCCTCGAAGCCGTCTCCAAGGCCCTCGTGCCCGGCGGCATCCTCTGCTGCTACGTGGCCACCACCACGCAGCTCGCCCGGACCGTCGAGTCCATCCGAGAGATCGGCAGCTTCAACGAGCCGACCTCCTGGGAGTCGATGATCCGCAACTGGCACGTCGAGGGCCTCGCCGTCCGCCCCGACCACCGGATGATCGGCCACACCGGCTTCCTGCTCACCGCCCGCCGCCTCGCCGACGGAGTCGAACCCCCCATGCGCCGCCGCCGCCCCGCCAAGGGCGCCTACGGCGAGGACTACTCAGGCCCCAACGCCGACGGCGGCGCCACCCGCTGAGGCGACCGGCGCCGCGTCAACGCGCGAACACCCTGGCCCAGTTCCCTGCCAACCCCGGGAACTGGGCCACGCCACACCCGTGTTGACAGGGCGCCAGAATCCGTAACGCCCCAGTCCGGCCGAACCCCACCCCGCCGTTCCCCCCTGGCTGTGACGTGTGGCACCATGCAGGCCACCCCCACCGGCACAGCCCCCAGGAGGACGCTCCTAGTGCAGCAATCCGCCGTCCCGGAACTGGCACACACCCACACCCGACCCATCCACTGGGTCGCCACCGCGACGGCGGTCGCCGGCGTGGTGGCCCTCTCCTCGGTCCTGCAACCGAACCCGGCCACCGCCGCCCAGGCGGCCGCCCCCCGGACGAAGTCCGCGCCCACCGCCCTCACGGCCCCCGACCCCGCGGACGTCCACTTCCCGATCGAGTGCGGACCGGTCAAGGCCATCGTGGTCAAGAAGGCCGCCGGAGACCTCGACGGCGACGGCAGGCCCGAAACCGTCGCCGTGGTGCACTGCGACGCACCCATGGGCACCCCACCCGACGGCGTGTACGTCCTCACCCGGTCCGCGGACACCGGCAAGCCCCGCGTGGTCGCCACCCTGGTCAACCCCAAGGACCGCCGGACCGTGACCGACTTCGCCCTGCGGGACCACGCCGTCGTCGCCACACTCCTCGGCTACTCCACCGCCGACGTGCCCAGTTGCTGCCCCGACGTGAAGGACAGCGCGAAGTGGCAGTGGAAGGACGGCGCGTTCGTCCGCTCGACACCCGCCGGCTCACACACCGTCTGACCCACGTCACCAGCGTGTGTGAGAAATCAGACAGTGATCACAACAGGTGTCAGTACGGTCACTCCGCGTCGGGACCGTACACCTCGACCAGGTCCGAAACCCGACGCACATGGATGCACTCGCCCGGACAGTCCTTCACGGACTCCACGACATCCGTGAGAAGCGGCAGCGGTACGGGCGTTGTGGCGCCCTTGTCCTGCAGCAGCTCCTCACCCGTACCCTTGACATAGGCGAGCCCGTCGATGTCCAGCTCGAACACCTCCGGCGCGTACTGGACACAGATCCCGTCACCGGTACAGAGATCCTGATCGATCCAGACCTCCAGCCCCTCGCCGCCGGACCCGGCCTCCTGCTGCACGTCCATCTCTCCTGCCGTTTCTGCGTCGATCCGGCCGGGAATCCGGCCAGCTCTGACGGGTGTTGAACACTTCGACCCTACCTCCGGCGGCTTCCCAATCATGTTCGGTGGGTATTCCCCTGGCGTGAGGGAGAGCGCAAGGGTGAAGATCGGACACACCCCGACCGTCTTTGTGATCTAGGGGTTTCAATCGACACCCACCCAGGTAGGGTCTGGAAGCGTCCAGCTCCCCTTGGAGGAGGTGAGGACCGTGGCAGCCCACGACGACGACATGAACCGCGGCATCCGCCCGGGACGAGGGTCCGAAGACCCCGCCGGGCAGATTGCCTACCTTGAGCAGGAGATCGCCGTCCTGCGACGCAAGCTCGCCGACTCTCCGCGACACACGAGGATTCTCGAAGAGCGGATCGTCGAGCTGCAGACCAATCTGGCCGGCGTGTCCGCCCAGAACGAGCGACTCGCCAACACGCTCCGTGAGGCCCGCGACCAGATCGTGGCCCTCAAGGAGGAGGTCGACCGGCTCGCACAGCCACCGGCCGGCTTCGGTGTCTTCCTCACGGCGAACGAGGACGGCACGGCGGACATCTTCACCGGCGGCCGCAAGCTGCGGGTGAACGTCAGCCCTAGCGTGGAACTCGACGAGCTCCGACGCGGCCAGGAAGTGATGCTCAACGAAGCTCTCAACGTGGTCGAGGCCATGGAATACGAGAGCGTCGGCGACATCGTCACCCTCAAGGAGATCCTCGAGGACGGCGAGCGCGCCCTCGTAGTGGGGCACACCGACGAGGAACGGGTGGTGCGGCTCGCCGAGCCGCTGCTGGACATCACCATCCGCCCCGGCGACGCCCTGCTGCTCGAACCCCGCTCCGGCTACGTCTACGAGGTCGTACCGAAGAGCGAGGTCGAAGAACTCGTCCTCGAAGAGGTACCGGACATCGGCTACGAGCAGATCGGCGGCCTCGGCGGCCAGATCGAGGCCATCCGCGACGCGGTCGAGCTCCCGTACCTGTACCCGGACCTGTTCAAGGAGCACGAACTGCGCCCACCCAAGGGCGTCCTCCTGTACGGACCGCCCGGATGCGGCAAGACACTCATCGCCAAAGCCGTCGCCAACTCGCTGGCCAAGAAGGTCGCCGAGGTCACCGGCCAGGCCCAGGGCAAGAGCTTCTTCCTCAACATCAAGGGCCCCGAACTCCTGAACAAGTACGTCGGCGAGACCGAGCGGCAGATCCGCCTCGTCTTCCAGCGTGCTCGTGAGAAAGCCAGCGAGGGCACCCCCGTCATCGTCTTCTTCGACGAGATGGAATCCCTCTTCCGCACCCGAGGCTCAGGTGTCAGCTCGGACGTGGAGAACACCATCGTCCCGCAGCTGCTCGCCGAGATCGACGGCGTGGAGGGCCTGCAGAACGTGGTCGTGATCGGCGCCTCCAACCGGGAGGACATGATCGACCCCGCCATCCTGCGGCCCGGCCGGCTCGACGTGAAGATCAAAATCGAACGTCCGGACGCCGAAGCGGCCAAGGACATCTTCGGCAAGTACCTCACCGAGCGCCTCCCACTGCACTCCGACGACCTCGGAGAGCACGGCGGCAGCAAGGCCACCACCGTCGGAAGCATGATCCAGACGGCCGTGGAACACATGTACGCCGAATCCGAGGAAAACCGCTTCCTGGAAGTCACCTACGCCAACGGCGACAAGGAAGTCCTCTACTTCAAGGACTTCAACTCCGGCGCCATGATCGAGAACATCGTGGGCCGCGCCAAGAAAATGGCGATCAAGGACTTCCTGGAACACAGCCAGAAGGGCCTCCGCGTCTCCCACCTCCTCCAGGCCTGCGTGGACGAGTTCAAGGAGAACGAGGACCTGCCGAACACCACCAACCCGGACGACTGGGCCCGCATCTCCGGCAAGAAGGGCGAACGGATCGTCTACATCCGCACCCTGATCACCGGAAAGCAGGGCGCAGACACCGGACGCTCCATCGACACGGTGGCAAACACCGGTCAGTACCTGTAAAACACAGGGCGGCTGCGGGTGCCCACACCGGGTACCCGCAGCCGACTGTTTTCCAGGCCACGGCCTTAACAAGAGGCGTGCAAGGCAATGACGCAAATGATCTCCCCACCAGCGCAGAGGCGTTCTAGGCTCTTCCATACCGCCGAGTCGCGAAGTGCGGGGACGGGCACCGCACACGCACCGGAGCGCCAGCGGTACTTGAGCGGCGTTCCCGACCGAGGACGCCGCCGGGCAAGGAGGGCCGCATGACCGTACGGCGAGTAATGGGCATCGAGACGGAGTACGGGATCTCCGTCCCCGGCCACCCCAACGCCAATGCCATGCTCACCTCATCCCAGATCGTCAACGCCTACGCGGCGGCGATGCACCGGGCCCGACGGGCCCGCTGGGACTTCGAGGAGGAGAACCCGCTACGGGACGCGCGAGGCTTCGACCTCGCCCGCGAGGCCGCCGACTCCAGCCAGCTCACCGACGAGGACATCGGCCTCGCCAACGTGATCCTCACCAACGGCGCACGGCTCTACGTCGACCACGCACACCCCGAATACAGCGCGCCCGAGGTCACCAACCCCCGGGACGCCGTCCTCTGGGACAAGGCCGGCGAACGCATCATGGCCGAAGCCGCGGAACGGGCCGCCCAGCTCCCCGGCGCCCAGCCGATCCACCTCTACAAGAACAACACCGACAACAAGGGCGCCTCCTACGGCACGCACGAGAACTACCTGATGAAGCGGGAAACCCCCTTCTCGGACATCGTGCGCCACCTCACGCCGTTCTTCGTCTCCCGCCAGGTCTTCGCCGGAGCGGGCCGAGTCGGCATCGGCCAGGACGGGCACGAGCACGGCTTCCAGCTCAGCCAGCGCGCCGACTACTTCGAGGTCGAGGTGGGCCTCGAAACCACCCTCAAGCGCCCCATCATCAACACCCGGGACGAACCGCACGCCGATGCCGAGAAGCACCGCCGCCTGCACGTGATCATCGGCGACGCGAACCTCTCGGAGATCTCGACCTACCTGAAACTCGGCACCACAGCGCTCGTCCTGTCCATGATCGAGGACGGCTTCATCGCCGTCGACCTGGCCGTGGACCAGCCCGTTCGCACCCTCCACCAGGTCTCCCACGACCCGAGCCTCCAGCGCCTGGTCACCCTCCGCAGCGGCCGGACACTCACCGCGGTCCAGTTGCAGATGGAGTACTACGAGCTGTCGCGCAAGTACGTGGAGGACCGGTTCGGCGCGGACGCCGACGACCAGACCAAGGACGTCCTGTCCCGCTGGGAGGACACCCTCAACCGTCTGGAGAACGACCCGATGAGCCTGGCCGGCGAACTGGACTGGGTCGCCAAGCGGGAGCTCATGGAGGGCTACCGGCGCCGGGACGACCTCGACTGGGACGCCGCCCGGCTGCACCTGGTCGACCTCCAGTACGCCGACGTACGCCCCGACAAGGGGCTCTACAACCGGCTGGCGGCCCGCGGCCGGATCAAGCGGCTGCTGGACGACAACGAGGTCGAGCGGGCCCGCACGAAGCCGCCTGAGGACACCCGCGCGTACTTCCGCGGTCGCTGCCTGGAGCAGTACGCGGACGACGTGGCGGCGGCCTCCTGGGACTCGGTCATCTTCGACCTGCCGGGACGGGACTCGCTCCAGCGGGTCCCAACCCTGGAACCGCTTCGCGGAACGCGTAATCACGTCAAGGAGCTGCTTGACCGCTGTCGCACGGCGGAAGACCTGGTCAGGGTGCTGTCCGGCGGCTGAGGGGGTACTCGGGGCCGGCACGGCCCACAGGGTGGAAAGGTCCGTGTCCGGGAATCATCGAGGTGGTCCCCGGACGTTGACGGAACAGCGGGGCCAATGTCGGACCCTGCTTGTAGGGTCTGATCAAGAACGTCGAACCGAGCGGGGTGAGGGTTATGGCGACCAAGGACACCGGCGGCGGACAGCAGAAGGCGACGCGCAACACCGAGGAGGTCGAGGAGGCGCCCGAGGCGCAGTCATCCGAAGACCTCAAGGAACGCCAGGAGAAGCTGAGCGACGACGTCGACTCGGTGCTGGACGAAATCGATGATGTGCTCGAGGAAAACGCCGAGGATTTCGTGCGCAGCTTCGTGCAGAAAGGTGGCGAGTAAAGGGCGCCGGGTCACTTTTACCTTCGAATTGAAGGTTGCGGGGGGTAAGGGTGGCTGGTGAACCGGACGCCAAGCAATGCAGGAAATGCAGGCGGGACCTGCCTCTTGCCGCCTTCGCGCGGGACAAGAATCGGTGTGACGGCCTCCAGGTGGACTGCCGGGAGTGCGTGGCGGAGTACGGCGCCGCGCGCTACCGGCGCCGTCGGGAGGCCATGGGAAAGACGGTTCGCGCGAAGGTGGACGTTCCGGAGGGGTACAAGCTGTGCCGGGGTTGTGGCGAGGCGAAGCCGCACAGCGAGTGGCATCGCAAGCGCAGCGCACCCGACGGCTTGGCGACCCGCTGCAAGGCGTGCCGTGCGGTTTTGCTGCGGCAGGACCACCTGAAGCGGAAGTACGGTCTCACCGAGGCTGAGCGTGACGAGTTGGTCGCTGCCCAAGGTGGCGTTTGCTGTATCTGTCTATCCGCTCCTGCGACGCATGTGGATCACTGCCACCAGACGGGTAGGGTCCGAGTCGTACTGTGCTTCAACTGCAATTCCGGCCTCGGCCTGTTGAGGGACGACCCCGACGCGATGAACCGAGCTGCCGATTACCTGGAAGGAAACGCGTGGAAGCCAACACTCGTAGCACCGGGCGTCTACCAGCTGCCTTCCTGACGCCTGGGTCGTCCTCCTTCATGGACTTCCTGTCGGAGCACCAGCCGGAGATCCTGCCCGGCAATCGGCAGCTGCCGCCCACCCAGGGTGTGATCGAGGCGCCGCACGGCACCACGATCGTGGGTGTGACGTTCCCGGGTGGTGTCGTGCTCGCCGGTGACCGTCGCGCCACGATGGGCAATGTCATCGCGCAGCGCGACATCGAGAAGGTGTTCCCGGCCGATGAGTACTCGGCGGTCGGTATCGCCGGTACCGCGGGTCTGGCCGTCGAGATGGTGAAGCTGTTCCAGCTGGAGCTGGAGCACTTCGAGAAGGTCGAGGGGGCGCAGCTGTCCCTGGAGGGCAAGGCGAACCGGCTGTCGACCATGATCCGTTCCAACCTGGGCATGGCGATGCAGGGTCTTGCGGTGGTTCCGTTGTTCGCCGGGTTCGACGTGGACCGGGCGAAGGGGCGGATCTTCTCCTATGACGTGACCGGTGGTCGTTCGGAGGAGCACAACTTCGCGGCGACCGGTTCGGGGTCGATCTTCGCGCGGGGTGCGATGAAGAAGCTCTACCGTGACGACCTGAGCGAGGACGAGGCCACGACTCTTGTGGTGCAGGCGCTGTATGACGCGGCAGATGACGACTCGGCGACCGGTGGTCCCGATGTCGCTCGCCGGATCTATCCGATCGTCACTGTGATCACCGAGGACGGTTTCCGTCGGCTCACTGAGGACGAGTCCTCCGAGATCGCCCGTTCGGTCCTGCAGCGGCGGCTGGAGCAGCCCGATGGGCCGCGGGCCGCGCTTCTGTAGTCGGCGGGTCGGGTTTTCTTGCCAGGTGGTCCAGTGACTTCGAATGAAAGGGACGGATAACCGGTGTCGACGCCGTTCTATGTCTCCCCCCAGCAGGCGATGGCCGACCGGGCGGAGTACGCCCGTAAGGGCATCGCTCGTGGTCGCAGCCTCGTTGTGCTGCAGTATGCCGACGGCATTGTGTTCGTCGGCGAGAATCCGTCCCGTGCGCTGCACAAGTTCAGTGAGATCTATGACCGGATCGGTTTCGCGGCCGCCGGCAAGTACAACGAGTACGAGAATCTGCGGATCGGTGGTGTGCGGTACGCGGATCTGCGTGGTTACACCTATGACCGGGATGATGTGACCGCTCGTGGTCTGGCGAATGTCTATGCGCAGACGCTGGGCACGATCTTCTCCAGTGCGGCGGAGAAGCCGTACGAGGTGGAGTTGGTGGTCGCCGAGGTCGGTGAGACGCCGGAGGGTGACCAGATCTATCGGTTGCCGCATGACGGTTCGATCGTGGATGAGCACGGTTCGGTCGCGGTGGGTGGCAATGCCGAGCAGATCAGCGGTTATCTGGATCAGCGTCATCAGGACGGTATGAGTCTGGCGGGGGCGCTCGAGCTCGCGGTGCAGGCGTTGTCCCGTGACACGAACGGCAGTGAGCGGGAGATTCCCGCGGAGCGTCTGGAGGTCGCGGTGCTGGACCGTACGCGGCCGCAGAAGCGCAAGTTCAAGCGGATCGTCGGCCGTCAGCTCGGTCGGCTGCTGGAGGCGGGCGGGGCGACCACGGAGGCGGAGAGCTCCGAGGAGGAGTGACGTCACGCGCCTCATCTTCGAAACGACGTGCTGTGTGCCCCGGTCGATCTCTCGGCCGGGGCACAGGGCGTTTCAGGAGGCTCTGGGGGGTGCTGTGGAGCCCCGGACGATGAGTTCCACGGGAATGTCCCCGGCGTCCGGTGTACGGCCTTCCAGGACCGCCAGGAGGGCTCGCATCCCGTGTTCGCCGAACCGTTCGGAGTCGAGGCGTACGGTCGTCAGC
This sequence comes from Streptomyces sp. NPDC005263, assembly GCF_042872365.1. NCBI lineage: Bacteria > Bacillati > Actinomycetota > Actinomycetes > Kitasatosporales > Streptomycetaceae > Streptomyces > Streptomyces sp. NPDC005263. The sequence continues at coordinate 34,985 of NZ_JBIAKJ010000010.1, forward strand.
TCGGGGTCGATGGCGGTGGCGAGGGCGAGGTCGTCGAGGCCGGTGACGGAGATGTCGTCGGGGATGCGCAGGCCGAGTCGGCGCAGGGCCTTGTAGGCGCCGGCGGCGAGTTTGTCGTCGTCACAGACCAGGGCGGTGGGTCGGGGGCCGGGGGCGGACAGTGCGGTCTGGGTGGCGGTCGTGGCGGCTTCGATGGTGAGGGGCGCGTGGACCGTGCGGACGGTGGTGCCGGGGACGGTGGCGGTGCGGGCGGTGAGTTCGCGGGCGCGGATGTCGAAGGTCCAGGAGGGTACGTCCGCCGCGAGGTGGAGGAAGTTGCGGTGGCCCAGGTCCAGGAGGTGTTCGGTGACCTGTCGTACGCCGTCGGTGATGTCGAGGTTGACGGTGGCGGCGCCGAGGCTTCCGGAGGGGTCGCTGTCGAGCATCACGAGGGGGAGTTGGTCGCCGCGGATGGCGGTGAGGGCGTCGGCGGCCATGGAGGAGGCGATGATGCCGTCGAGGGCGGCCTGGGCGGAGGCGAAGGGGTCGCGGGCGGGGCCGACACCTTCGGGGGAGGGGTAGAGGACCACGCCGAAGCCGTGTTCGGCGGCGATGCGGGCGGCGCCCGTGTAGACACCGGCGAAGAACTCCGTCGTCAGGGCCGGGACGACGAGCAGGACGGTGCGGGTGTGGCCGAGGCGGAGGTTGCGGGCGGCCAGGTTCGGCCGGTAGCCGAGCTCACGGGCGGCTTCCCGGACCCGCTCGGCCGTGGGTTCCGAGACCCGTCCGCGCCATTTGTCGCCGAGGACCAGGGAGACCGCGGCCTGGGACACGCCGGCGGCGTGGGCGACGTCTCGGCTGGTGGGGCGGGTGCCTGGGGCCACCGGTTGCCTGCGCTTTCGTGTGGACGGGTGAACAGCGCACATGGTACGTATGACGGCGGAAGTTATACGTAAAACCTCATGCGCCGTCGGCGCACCGGGCGATCGAGGGGTGGGACGTGGCCGCGGGATACCTGGACATTCTCAGGGCGAGGCATGCCGTCCGGTTGCTGGTCGGGACGCTGGTGGGGCGGTTGCCGAACGCCACCGCCGCGATCGCGATCATGCTGTTCGTGCGTGCGGAGGGCGGGTCGTACACCCTGGCCGGTGGGCTGGTGGCCGGGTACGGGGTGGCCAACGCGGTGGGGCAGCCGGTGCTGGGGCGGCTGGTGGACCTGTACGGCCAGCCGCGTGTCCAGCTCTCGGCGGCGGTCCTGTCGGGGCTCGCGATGGCCGTCTTCGCGTTCACGGGTGTCGAACCGCTGCCGCGGGCCTATGTCGCGGTGGCCGCCGCCGGGCTCCTCGCGCCGCCGCTGGAGGGCGGTCTGCGGGCGCTGTGGCCCTCCGTCCTCGGCGAGGAGGACGAGGTGCACACGGCGTACGCCATGGACGCCATAGCGCAGGAGGTGATGTTCACCGTCGGGCCGCTGCTGGTCACGTTGTGCGTGTCGCTGTGGTCGGAGATGGCGGCGCTGCTCGCCCTGAACGTCGTGGGCGTGCTGGGTGCGCTGTCCGTGGTGGTGTCGCCGCCCTCGCGTGCGTGGCGTTCGGCGCCGCGCGAGGCGCACTGGCTCGGTGCGCTGCGTTCGAACGGTCTGCTCGCCCTGCTCGGCGCGTTCGTGTTCGTCGGTATCGCGCTCGGCTCCATCACGGTGGCGGCGGTGTCGTACGCGGACGAGCACGGTGGTGACGCGGTGTACGGCTGGATGATGGCGGGCATCGGGCTGGGGGCGCTGATCGGCGGTCTGTTCTACGGGGCGCGGCAGTGGACGGGTGAGCCGGCGCGGCGACTGCAGGTCCTGGTGGCGTTGCTGGCGGTGTGTTACCTGCCGTTGACGCTGATGCCGGGTGCGGTGGCGATGACGCTGTTGACGGTTCTCGCCGGTGTCTTCCTGGCGCCGGTCCTCGCGTGCGCTTTCGTGCTGGTCGACCGGCACGCTCCGCGCGGGACGGTCACCGAGGCGTTCTCCTGGCTTGTGACGACGTTCACCGTGGGTACGTCCGTGGGGACGGGGCTGGCGGGGCCGGTGGTCGAGGCGGGTGGGGCGCTGTGGGGTTTCGCGGTGCCGGGCGCGGCGGGGGCGGTGTCGTTGGCGGTTCTGCTGGCCACCGGGAGGGTACTCGCAGGTGTCGGCGCGGGTGCGGTGGTTGCGTCTTCATCGGAAAATGATCCAAACCGTGCTGCCGAACCCCGTTTCAGCTCGGGGGATCGGGCGTAATGTTCACTCATGGACCGCCGCATTTTCGGGCTGGAGAACGAGTACGGCGTCACGTGTACGTTCAGGGGACAGCGCCGCCTGTCTCCCGACGAGGTGGCGCGGTACCTCTTCCGCCGTGTCGTGTCATGGGGCCGTAGCAGCAATGTCTTTCTGCGAAACGGCGCTCGCCTCTATCTCGATGTCGGGTCACATCCGGAATACGCAACACCGGAATGTGACAACGTGACCGAACTGGTCACGCACGACAAAGCGGGCGAGCGCATTCTCGAAGGACTCCTGGTGGACGCCGAACGACGCCTGCACGAGGAGGGAATCGCGGGCGACGTCTACCTCTTCAAGAACAACACAGACTCGGCGGGCAACTCGTACGGATGCCACGAGAACTATCTGGTGGCGCGGCACGGCGAGTTCTCCCGGCTCGCGGACATTCTCATTCCGTTCCTCGTCACCCGTCAGCTTCTGTGCGGGGCGGGCAAGGTGCTGCAGACCCCGCGTGGCGCGGTCTACTGCGTCAGTCAGCGGGCCGAGCACATCTGGGAGGGTGTCTCCTCGGCGACGACCCGTTCCCGGCCGATCATCAACACCCGCGACGAGCCGCACGCGGACGCCGAGCGTTATCGCCGTCTGCATGTCATCGTGGGCGACTCCAACATGTCCGAGACGACGATGCTGCTCAAGGTCGGCGCCACCGACCTGGTGCTGCGCATGATCGAGGCGGGTACCGTGATGCGGGACCTGACCCTGGAGAACCCGATCCGGGCGATCCGCGAGGTCAGCCACGACATCACCGGGCGGCGCAAGGTGCGTCTGGCGAGCGGCCGGGAGGCCTCCGCGCTGGACGTGCAGCGCGAGTACTACGAGAAGGCCGTGGACTTCTGTGAGCGCCGCGGCATTCGCACGGGCACCGTCGAGCAGGTCCTGGAGCTGTGGGGCCGCACGCTGGACGCGATCGAGGCCGAGGACCTCGACCGGATCGGCACCGAGATCGACTGGGTCATGAAGTACAAGCTCATCGAGCGGTACCGGGCCAAGCACAACATGACCATGTCCCACCCGCGGGTCGCGCAGATAGACCTCGCATATCACGACATTCATCGTCGTCGTGGGCTGTACTACCTGTTGGAGAAAAAGGGCCAAGCCGCCAGGATCTGCAACGACTTGAAGATCTTCGAGGGCAAGTCGGTTCCGCCGCAGACCACTCGGGCGCGGCTGCGCGGTGACTTCATCCGGCGGGCGCAGGAACAGCGCCGTGACTTCACGGTCGACTGGGTTCACCTCAAGCTCAATGACCAGGCACAACGCACTGTCTTGTGCAAGGACCCGTTCCGTTCGGTGGACGACAGGGTGGAGAAGCTCATCGCCGGAATGTGAGCAGCGCGTTTCGGAGGAGCACGCGGAACGCAACACGGGCGCCGTACGTTTCCCGTACGGCGCCCTTCTCACGCCGTAGAGTTGCGCGCACTCCATCCACAAGATCGACCGATTATGAGGCTCTCGCTGTGCGCCGACGCTCGCTGCTCATCGCCGTACCCACTGGACTGGTCACGCTCGCCGGATGCGGCGACGACGAGTCCGACACGAGCAAGGCGGGAGACAGCGCGTCGCCTGCGGCGTCGGAGTCGGCCTCGGCCGCGCCGCCGCCGAAGATCGTCGACGGGCCGCTTCCGGCGATCACCGCGGGCACCAAGTTCGGTGAGAAGCCGACTGTCGCCAAGGGCAGCGGTGACCCGTCGAAGCAGTTGGCCGTGAAGACGGTCATCGCGGGTGGTGGGAAGGTCGTCGCGGAGGGCGACTTCATCCTGGCGAACTACCTGGGGCAGCTGTGGGACAACGCGAAGGTCCTGGACAACTCCTACGACCGTAAGGCGCCGTTGCTGACCCAGATCGCCCAGGGCAGCACCATGGAGGGCTGGCGGTACGCGCTGACGGGCAAGAAGGCCGGCAGCCGAGTGGAGTTCTCGGTGCCCCCGACCTGGGGGTTCGGCAAGGCGGGCAACCCGCAGGTGGGTGTCAAGGGCACCGACACGCTGCTGTTCGTGTTCGACATCGAGGACACGTTCACCGCCAAGAGCTCGGCCAAGGGCAAGGACGTGGCGCAGGACGACGCGGACCTGCCGAAGGTGGGGACGAACACCGACGGCAAGGCGCCCTCCATCGACATTCCGAAGGCCGGCGCGCCGACGAAGCTGGTGGCGAACTACGTCATCGAGGGCGACGGCGAGGAGCTCAAGGCGGACAGCACCGTGCTGGTGCAGTACAAGGGCGTGATCTGGGACACCGGCAAGGAGTTCGACTCGACGTACAGCAGCGGCAAGCTGACGTCGTTCTCGCTCCAGCAGGTCGTCAAGGGGTGGGCGCAGGGTCTGACCGGCAAGAAGGTCGGCAGCCGCGTCCTGATCGTCATCCCGCCGAAGCTGGGGTACGCCGACAGCCCGCCGGCCGGCAGCGGCATCAAGAAGGACTCCACGCTGGTCTTCTCGGTCGACATCCTGGCCAAGATGTAGTCGGCGTCCTGGCCTGGCCGTGACCGTGCATCCTGGCGGGGCCGTAACCGTGCCGAGATGCAAGACTGTGTCTGTTGCCTTTCCGTACACAAGCAGGAGCTAGAGACGTGAGCATCGACAAGCCCGAGGTCGACTTCCCGGGCGGCGAGCCCCCGGCGGACCTGGAGATCAAGGACATCTGGGAGGGCGACGGCGCGGTGGCGCAGGCGGGCCAGACCGTCACCGTCCACTACGTGGGTGTCGCCTTCAGCACCGGCGAGGAGTTCGACGCCAGCTGGAACCGTGGCGCGCCGTTCCGTTTCCCGCTGGGCGGCGGACGGGTCATCAAGGGCTGGGACCAGGGCGTGCAGGGCATGAAGGTCGGCGGTCGCCGTCAGCTGACCGTTCCGGCGCACCTCGCCTACGGCAACCAGAGCCCGACCCCGGCGATCAAGCCGGGCGAGACGCTGATCTTCGTGGTCGACCTCCTCGGGGTCTGATCGTCGCAGGACCGGTCTCGACCACCTGGGGCCCATGCCTGCCCGGGCATGGGCCCTCGGCTTTGCCGTGCCACTGCGGGGCGGTACGGTCATCGTCCGTAAGCACCTCAGGGAGGCGAAGGGCGTCGATGGCCATTGCCAAGGCCGAGCGGCTGATGAACCTCGCGCTGTGTCTGCTCGGGACCCGGCGGCCGCTCACCAAGCGCGAGCTGCGGGAGTCCATCGAGGCCTACCTCGAAGCGGGGTCCGACGACTCCTTCAACCGGATGTTCGAGCGCGACAAGGACGATCTGCGCGAACTCGGCCTGGTCATCGAAACGGTCGAGAACCTCGACGGCGAGGTCGGCTACCTGGCCCGTCGTGACAGCAACCGCCTCCCGCCGATCACTCTCGACGCCGAGGAGGCAGCGGCCCTGGGCCTGGCCGCCAAGGTGTGGCAGCAGGCCCGGCTGGCCGGCGCGGCCAGCGGTGCCCTGCAGAAGCTGCGCGCGGCGGGCCTTCCGGAGGACGTCGATCCCTATGAGGCGCACAGCGCGCTGGAGCCCCGGATCCCGGTGCACGAGGCCGCGTTCGAACCGCTGATGCTCGCCTGCCGTGACCGGCGCCCGGTCGTGTTCGACTACCGCAAGGCGAACGCCGCCCATCCCGAACCCCGCCATGTCGAACCGTGGGCGCTGGAGTGCTGGCGCGGCCACTGGTACCTGGCTGGATTCGACCGTGACCGGGGGGCCGAGCGGGTCTTCAGGCTGTCCCGGATCACCGGCCGGGTGCGTTCGCGCGGTACGAACTTCACCGTGCCGGTGCCGGACGTGGTCACCGTGCGGGAGACCGTCGCGAGCTGGGCCGGTGAGAACGCCGAACGTTCCGCGTTGATCCGGCTGCGTACCGGCGCCGGGTACCCGTTGCGGGCGAGGGCCACCTCCGTGCGGGAACTGGGGGACGGCTGGGACGAGTTGGAGATCCCGTACGGTCATGGCCTGGACGCCTGGCTGGTGGAGTTCGGGCCGGACGTGGTGGTCCTGGAGCCCGCCGAGCTGCGGGCCGACGTGGTGGACCGGCTGCGTGCCGTGGCCAAGGGCTGAGGGGGACGTAAGAAAGTGGTGGGAAAACCGGCCAGGCCGGGCAACGCCATCGACCAGACCCGGCGGATGCTGTCCCTGGTGACGTACCTGAGGGAGCGGCCCGGGGCCCGGGTCGAGGATGTGGCCCGTGCCTTCGGGATCACCGAGGACGAACTGGTCTCCGACCTCGATGTGCTGCCCATGTGCGGCACCAGCTTCCGGGGCGGCGACCTGCTCGACATCGACACCGACGGGGAGCGGATCTGGTGGCACAACCCCGCCGCCCTCGGGGCGGAGGCCGCCGAGCCGCTGCGGCTCGCCGCCGACGAGGCGACCGCGCTGCTGGTCGCGGCCCGCGCGGTGTCCACGCTGCCGGGCCTGCGGGAGAGCGACCGGCAGGCGCTGCTGCGGGCCACCGCCAAGGTGGAGGCCGCGGCCGGTGAGCAGGCGGGGGCCAGTGCCCGGTTGTCTGTCACCTTCGAGTCCGAGGGCGGGGTCTTCGCGGACGTCGACCGGGCGATCTCCGAGCGGCGCCGCCTGTGGATCCGCTACTACTCGCCCGCCCGTGACGAGGTAACCGAGCGCGAGATCGACCCGATCCGGCTGGTCAGTGTGGGGCACACCTACGTGGAGGCCTGGTGCCGGCGTTCCGAGGCGCGTCGCACCTTCCGGCTGGACCGGGTCGCCGAGATCAAGATCCTCGACGAGCCGTCCGCGCCGCCCGAGATCGAACTGCGGGACCTGTCCGAGGCGCTGGTGCAGCCCGCCGCGGAGGACCCGGAGGTCGTCGTCGAGGTCGGCCCGGGTGGTCGCTGGGTCGCCGAGTACTACCCGCACGACAGTGCGGATGAGCTTGCGGACGGTGGGCTGCGTATCACCTTGCGGACCCCGGATCCGGCGTCCCTCCGACGGCTGGCGCTGCGTCTCGGGCGTGATGGCCGGATCGTGTCGCCGCGGGACCTCGCAGACAGCGCCCGCGAGGCGGCCCGCGGGGCGCTGGCGGGGTACGACGGGGTCGAGGCGCATGCGTGACGGGCAGTACGACAGACGGAAGTGAGCCGCGGGGGTGTGCCGGCCGTGGCGGGAGACCGCTCGGTGACCCGGGGGCTGAGCACGGTCTCCCTCCCGCCGCCGGCGGTGGCGCCCCGGCGGCGGACGAACGCCCACAGGAAGAGGAGCAGGGGCTTTGAGTGAGTCGTCGACGTCCGGTGCGGACATGACGGTGGCGTCCGCGTTCGCCGGGATGCGAAGCGTGACGCCGGTGACGTTCAAGGCCGGCTGCCCGGACTGCCGGGGCCGCTTCGAGCTCGCCGCGAGCGCCCTGCGTCTCGCGATCGGCGCCAGCAGCCGCACCACCTTCTACTCCTTCACCTGCCCGGAGTGCGGCGCCTCGGTCCGCAAGCCCGCAGGCGAGCGGATCGTGGAACTCCTCACCGGCGGAGGGGTCAGCACGCTGCGGCTGCAATCCTCGTAGGCCCCCTGAGGCGCCGACCGGTGCGCACCCTTCGGCGCGGGCCGCCGAGCCGGACCGTCTAGGCTCGGCTCATGTTCTGGCCGATGTTCGCGGTAGCGGTGGGTTTTCTGGGTCTGGCGGTTCTCGGGGTGTTCGCGGTCCGGGTGTTTCTGGAGGCGCAGCGTCTGGGCAGGCAGGTCACGGACTCCGCCCGGCGTATCAACCGCGCCGCCGAGGACCTGGAGCGGGCGACCGTGAGCGCGGCCCGCTCCGTGGACGCCCTGTGAGTTGCGGGTCCTGCGGAATTGTGGTTCGCCTTGTCACCTTCTCACCCGAGACAGGTACGCTCATTGACACGGCCTGAGGACGAGGCGCGGGCCGAAAATGGAGTACGCACAGACATTGCCTGACGTTTACTCCTGCGGGTTACGATCGCCCCAAAGCCAACTGGTCGGATCTCTGTCCGACCAAGCGAACACAAGAACTTCCTGTCGCCTCGGTGAAGAAGGTAAAAGCTATGGGTAGGCTCGGCCCCACAGAGATCATTCTCATCCTCGTCATCGTCATCCTGCTGTTCGGAGCGAAGAAGCTTCCGGACATGGCTCGGTCGCTGGGCAAGTCCGCCCGCATCCTGAAGAGCGAGGCCAAGGCGATGAAGTCCGAGGGCCAGGACAACACGTCCACGGCCGCGGCCCCGCCGAACGACGACCAGCAGCCCCCGGTTCAGCGCACCATCCAGGCATCCCCCGGCGACGTGACCAGCTCGCGCCCGGTCACCGAGCCGACGGACACCGCCAAGCGCTGACGCAGGGCCGGTGACCTCCGGCCCGCCGCACGAGATGGGAACGTGGGTTGCTGAAGCCTGCCCGCAAGAAGGAGAAGGACCCGGAGGGGCGGATGCCCCTCGCGGAGCACCTTCGTGAGCTCCGCAACCGGCTCGCGAAGGGCATGTTGGCGATCACGGTGGTGTCCGTGGTGGTCGCCTTCTACAGCCAGGAGCTGATGAACTTCCTGATGGACCCCGTCCCGCGCTGCACCAGCGGACTGGGCGAGTCCACGGGCGGTACCTGCGCGGTCATCGCGTACACCGACCTGCTGTCACCCTTCACCACCACGGTGAAGGTGTGCTTCATGGCGGGCATCATCATCTCGAGTCCGGTCTGGCTCTACCAGCTCTGGGCGTTCGTCGCGCCAGGACTGCACAAACATGAGCGCAAGTACACGTACTGGTTCGTGTCCGCGGCCGTGCCGCTCTTCCTGGGCGGAGCCGCCCTTGCCTACAGCGTCCTGCCGATCAGCATGCGCGTGCTCCTCGGGATCACGCCCGACGGCTCGGCGAACATCCTCCCGATGGACAAGATCCTGGACTTCATCGTCAGGATGATCCTTGTCTTCGGCGCCGCCTTCGAGCTGCCCCTGCTGCTCGTCATGCTCAACTTCAGCGGCATGGTGACCGGTCGCCGGATGGCCGGATGGTGGCGTGGTGTGGTCATGGGCGTCTTCATCTTCGGCGCCGTGGCGACCCCGACCACCGATCCCTTCGGCATGATCGCGCTCGCCGGACCGATAGTGATCCTTTACTTCATCGCGGTCGGAATCTCCCTGCTGAACGACCGGCGGCGCAGGCGCGCCGATCCCGACGCCGAACTGGACGACGACGAGGCATCGCCTCTCGACCTCACGCCGGAGGCCGTCGGCGAGGTCGAATCCGTGTCCGCCTCCAAGGCCCTGCCCCACCAGGCGAGCGCGAGCGAGGGCACCTCCGTGGTCAACGGCTACGACGACGTCACCTGAGCCGGACCGCACCGCTGTTCACCACGGGTGGGACCGGCACGGCCGGGGAGAACAGCGGGCCGTTGCGGATGGCCACGGCGTTGTCGTTGAGGTGGTACGTCGCCGTCACGCGGTTGGCTGCCGGATCCGGATCCGGATAATGATCGTCCGTTGTCAGTGGCGCCCGGTACGCTCGAAAGCACGATGACAGAGGACCTCTCACCGGCCGAGCGGTACGCGGCAGCCCGTAGGCATGCTGTGGAGCAGGCCACCGCGCTCGCCGACTTCCGCGAGATGTACGACTTCGGCCTCGACCCCTTCCAGATCGAGGCCTGTCAGGCGCTCGAAGCGGGCAAGGGCGTCCTGGTGGCCGCGCCCACCGGATCCGGCAAGACGATCGTCGGCGAGTTCGCCGTCCACCTCGCCCTCCAGCAGGGCAAGAAGTGCTTCTACACGACACCCATCAAGGCGCTGTCGAACCAGAAGTACGCCGACCTCTGCCGCCGATACGGCGCGGACAAGGTGGGCCTGCTCACCGGCGACAACAGCGTCAACTCCGACGCCCCGGTGGTCGTGATGACCACCGAGGTACTGCGCAACATGCTGTACGCAGGCTCACAGACCCTGATCGGCCTCGGATACGTGGTGATGGACGAGGTGCACTACCTCTCCGACCGCTTCCGCGGCGCCGTATGGGAGGAAGTGATCATCCACCTCCCCGAGTCGGTCACCCTCGTCTCGCTGTCGGCCACCGTGTCGAACGCCGAGGAGTTCGGCGACTGGCTCGACACGGTCCGCGGTGACACCGAGGTGATCGTCTCCGAACACCGGCCCGTGCCGCTGTTCCAGCATGTGCTCGCCGGGCGGCGGATGTACGACCTGTTCGAGGAGGGTGAGGGCCAGAAGAAGGCCGTCAACCCCGACCTCACGCGGCTGGCCCGCATGGAGGCGCAGCGTCCGTCGTACCAGGACCGCAGGCGGGGCCGCGCCATGCGCGAGGCCGACCGGGAGCGCGAGCGCCGACAGCGTTCGCGGGTCTGGACACCGAGCCGTCCCGAGGTGATCGAACGGCTGGACGCGGAGGGCCTGCTGCCCGCCATCACGTTCATCTTCAGCCGCGCCGCCTGCGAGGCCGCCGTACAGCAGTGCCTGTACGCGGGTCTTCGGCTCAACGACGACGAGGCGCGGGAGAAGGTGCGTGCCCTGGTCGAGGAGCGCACGGCCTCCATCCCCACCGAGGACCTGCACGTCCTCGGGTACTACGAGTGGCTGGAAGGCCTGGAGCGCGGTATCGCGGCCCACCACGCGGGCATGCTGCCGACCTTCAAGGAAGTCGTGGAGGAGCTGTTCCTGCGCGGCCTGGTGAAGGCCGTGTTCGCGACCGAGACACTCGCGCTGGGCATCAACATGCCCGCGCGGTCGGTGGTGTTGGAGAAGCTCGTCAAGTGGAACGGCGAGCAGCACGCCGACATCACACCGGGCGAGTACACGCAGTTGACGGGGCGTGCGGGCCGGCGTGGCATCGACATCGAGGGCCACGCGGTGGTGCTGTGGCAGCGCGGGTCGAGCCCCGACCACCTGGCGGGACTGGCCGGCACCCGCACCTATCCGCTGCGCTCCAGCTTCAAGCCGTCGTACAACATGGCGGTCAACCTGGTCGAGCAGTTCGGCCGGCACCGCTCGCGTGAGCTCCTGGAGACGTCCTTCGCGCAGTTCCAGGCCGACAAGTCGGTCGTCGGGATCTCCCGGCAGGTGCAGCGCAACGAGGAGGGGCTGGAGGGCTACAAGGACTCCATGACCTGCCACCTCGGTGACTTCGAGGAGTACGCGCGACTGCGTCGCGAACTCAAGGACCGTGAGACCGAGCTGGCGAAGCAGGGAGCCAGCGAGCGGCGCGCCGAGGCCGCCGTCGCGCTGGAGAAGCTGAAGCCGGGTGACGTCATCCATGTCCCGACCGGCAAGTACGCGGGCCTGGCGCTGGTGCTGGACCCCGGGCTGTCGGCCGGACGGTCCAACGGCCACCGGGGTTTCGAGCACCACGACGGCCCGCGCCCGCTGGTGCTGACCGCCGAGCGGCAGGTCAAGCGGCTCGCGTCGATGGACTTCCCGGTGCCCGTGGAGCCGCTGGAGCGAATGCGGATCCCGAAGTCCTTCAACCCGCGCTCACCGCAGTCCCGTAGGGACCTCGCCTCGGCGCTGCGTACGAAGGCCGGGCACATCCCGCCGGAGCGGGCCCGCAAGAAGCGCGCCCAGGCCGCCGACGACCGGCAGATCGCCCGGCTGCGTACCGAGATCCGGGCGCACCCCTGCCACGGCTGCAACGATCGTGAGGACCACGCCCGTTGGGCCGAGCGCTACCACCGACTGCTGCGGGACACCTCACAGCTGGAGCGGCGCATCGAGGGTCGTACGAACACCATCGCCCGGACGTTCGACCGTATCGTCGCGTTGCTGACCGAGCTGGACTACCTGCGCGGTGACGAGGTCACCGAGCACGGCAAGCGGCTCGCCCGGCTGTACGGCGAGCTCGACCTGTTGTGCAGCGAATGCCTGCGCGCGGGTGTGTGGGAGGGCCTCGGCCCGGCCGAACTCGCCGCGTGTGTCTCGGCGCTGGTGTACGAGTCGCGGGCCGGTGACGACGCGATGGCGCCGAAGCTGCCGTCGGGCAAGGCCAAGGCCGCGCTCGGGGAGATGGTGCGGATCTGGGGGCGCCTGGACGCCATGGAGGAGGAGTTCCGGATCACCCAGAGCGAGGGCGTGGGGCAGCGCGAGCCCGATCTCGGCTTCGCCTGGGCCGCGTACATGTGGGCGTCCGGGAAGGGCCTCGACGAGGTGCTGCGTGAGGCGGAGATGCCGGCGGGGGACTTTGTGCGGTGGTGCAAGCAGGTGATCGACGTGCTGGGGCAGATCTCCGCGGCGGCGGCCTCCGAGGGGTCCACCGTGGCGAAGGCCGCGCGTAAGGCGGTGGAGGGGCTGCTGCGGGGGGTCGTGGCCTACTCGTCGGTGGGGTAGCCGTCGGCGGGCGGGTGGTGCCCGTGGCCCGGTCGCGCCCACGCGGCGGAGCCGCACATTGATGCGGCCCCGCCGCCCGGGTGGCTCGGCTCAGCGTTCGTCGAGATAGGAACGCCAGCTGCCGTACCGAGAGATGTCCTCCGCGTCCGTCAGGGCGCCCGGCTCGCACAGGAATCCCGGCACGCTGGTGCCGTCGGCCAGTTCCACGCTGCCGAGGGCCATCGGGCGGGGGAGTGCGGCCAGCAGGCGGCCGAGTCCCTCCGCCGGGAGGTGCCAGATCTCCGTCTCGATCGCCGTGCCGCCCTCGCCGACATGTACCAGGCCCGGCTTCGGTGGCGTCGTTCGCAAGGCGTGCAGGCGATAGGCCGCAGCGGTCGTCGTCGTACGGTCCAGGCGGGCGCCGAGCGACAGGAGTTGGGTGTTGAGGGGCTGGCCCGTGAGGTGGGCGCCCACCACCGCCAGCCGGGTCTCCGGCTGGAGCAGCCGTGCGAGGCGCGCCAGGCGTTCGTCGGTGAACGCTCGGCCGATCAGCATCACGCCGAAGGGCAGACCGTTCACCTCGCCCGCCGGTACGGCCACCGCCGCCAGGTCGAACAGGTTGGTGGAGTTGGTGAAGCGGCCCAGGCGGGCGTTGGCGCCCAGCGGGTCGGCGGCCACCTCGGCGAGGGTGGGGTGGCCGGGGGCGGTGGGCAGCAGCAGGGCGTCCGCGTCGGCGAGCGCGGCCAGGGCACGGCCGCGCAGGGCGGCGAGGCGGTCGGTGTCGGTGTACAGCTGGTGGGCCGGGATGTCGCGGGCCCGGGTGATGATGCCGGCGACGGTGGGGTCCAGGGACGTGTCGTTCCCGGCCAGCGCTTTGTCGACAAAGTCACCTACGGCCGCGTAGCGCTCGGCGACGAACGCGCCCTCGTACAGCATCGCCGCGGCCTCGGTGAAGGGACTCAGGTCGATCTCCCGCACCGACGCGCCCGCGGCGACGAGCTGGTCCACCGCCGCCTCGTAGGCCTGCGCCCAGCCCTCGTCCAGCTCGCCGAGCTGCGCCCGCGCCGGGACGGCGACCCGCCAGGGGCCCGGGGTCCGCTGGGGGAGCGGGGGGAGGTCGCGGCTGGGCGGGGACGCCATGTGGGCCAGGGCCTGCTCGGCCTCGGGGAGGGTGCGGGCGAAGACCGTCACGCAGTCCAGGGAGGCGCAGGCCGGGACCACGCCGGCGGTCGGGACCAGGCCCCGGGTCGGCTTGAGGCCGACGATGCCGTTGAAGGCGGCCGGGACACGGCCCGAGCCCGCGGTGTCGGTGCCCAACGCGAGGTCGACGATGCCGAGGGCCACCGCGACGGCCGAGCCGGAGCTGGAGCCGCCGCTGATCCTGGCCGGGTCGTGCGCTGCACGTACCGCGCCGTGCGGGGAGCGGGTACCGACCAGCCCGGTCGCGAACTGGTCCAGGTTCGTGGTGCCCAGGACGATGGCGCCCGCCGCGCGCAGGCGGGCGACGACCGGCGCGTCGGCCTCGGGCCGGTAGGCGTACGACGGGCAGCCCGCGGTCGTGGGCAGGCCGGCCACGTCGATGTTCCCCTTGACGGCGAACAGGCGGCCGGCGAGGGGACGTGGTTCGCCGGCGGCGACGAGCTCGTCGAGCCTGCGGGCCTCCGCCTCGACCTCAGCCCGTGGGCGCAGGTCGATCCATATCTCGGGCCGGTCCACGGCCTCGACGCGGGCGTAGGCGGCGCGGACGCGCGAGAGAGTGCTGGACATTCCTGGTTCCTCCGTCAGTTCGCGGCCGCGACCAGGACGACCAGTGCCGTCCCCGCCTCCACCTGGTCCCCGGGCCGGGCCAGGACCTCGGCCACCACCCCGTCCATCGGCGCGTGCACCCGGGACTCCATCTTCATCGCCTCCAAGGCGAGCAGTGGCTGACCGGCCGTCACCTCGTCGCCGGGCTCGACGTTCAGCTGCCAGACGGACGCCGCGAACTCGGCCTCGACGAGCCGCCCGCCGGGCGGGACGGTGACCTCGGCCGGGGCGGCGGCCGGTGCGGCGGCCGCCTGCGCCCGGGTGAACTCGCCCGCCGCCTGCCACGCGTCCCGCTCCGCGGCGAACGCGGTCTGCTGCCGGGACCTGAACTCGGCGATGGATTCGGCGTCGGCGGCCAGGAACGCCTGGTACTCGGCCAGGGAGAAGGTGCCCTCCTCGACGCGGGGCACGAAGCGGCCCGAGGTGATGTCGGCGCGCAGGTCGAGCAGTTCGTCGGCGTCGACCGGATACCACTTGATCCGGTCGAAGAAGCGCAGCAGCCAGGGCGAACCCGGCTCGAACGCGCCGCGCTGCTGCCAGCCCGACCAGACCTGGGTGGTCCGGCCCACGAACTGGTAACCGCCGGGGCCCTCCATGCCGTAGACGCACAGATACGCCCCGCCGATGCCGACGGAGTTCTCCGCCGTCCAGGTGCGTGCCGGGTTGTACTTGGTGGTCACCAGGCGGTGGCGGGGATCCAGCGGGGTGGCCACGGGGGCGCCCAGATACACGTCGCCCAGGCCCAGTACGAGGTACTCGGCGTCGAAGACCGTGCGGTACACGTCGTCCACAGACTCCAGGCCGTTCACCCGGCGGATGAACTCGATGTTCCACGGGCACCAGGGCGCGTCGTCGCGGACGCCCGCCATGTAGCGGGCGATCGCCTCGCGGGTCGCCGGGTCGTCCCAGGACAGGGGAAGGTGGACGGTGCGGGAGGGGACGACGAGTTCGTCGCTCGGCGGGAGGGAGGCGGTGATCTCCCGTACCGCGGCGAGGAGTTCGTGCTGCGGCAGACGCCGTGGGTCGGCCTGGATCTGGAGTGAGCGGATGCCCGGGGTGAGGTCGGTGATCCCCTCCGGGCCCCGCGCGGCCACGCTCTCCATCAGCGCGTGGACCCGCATCCGCAGGGCCAGGTCGAGCTGCATCGGGCCGAACTCGACGAGCAGGTTGTCGTCGCCGCTGCGGCGGTAGGTCACATCGCCGTCCCGGGCCAGGATGCCGCCGTCCACGATGGCCGCGCGGGGTCCGCCCGACACGTCCACCGGCACGAAACGCACCGTGTCGCCCGGGCGCAGCTGGCCCAGCTTCCAGCGCTCGGTGCTGAGCACCGTCGCCGGACAGACGAAGCCGCCGAGCGACGGGCCGTCCGGGCCGAGCAGCACCGGCATGTCGCCCGTGTAGTCGACGGCGCCGACGGAGTAGGGGGTGTCGTGGATGTTGGACGGGTGCAGGCCCGCCTCGCCGCCGTCGGCGCGGGCCCAGCGCGGCTTCGGGCCGACCAGGCGGACACCGGTACGGGCCGAGTTGAAGTGGACCTTCCAGTCGGCGGCGTAGAAGTCGTGGATGTCGTCCTCGGTGAAGAACTCCGGCGCGGCGTGCGGGCCCTCGACGGCGCCCACCTGCCATACGGCGGTGAAGTCCGGGCGGTCTTCGAGGGGCACCGGGCCGGCCTCGGGCGTCTGGTCGGCGCCCGTGGTCACCGCCCCGGCGTGCAGGACGTCACCCGTGCGCAGTGCCCGGCCGCCGTGTCCGCCGAAGCGGCCCAGGGTGAAGGTGCTCGCGCTGCCGAGGAAGGCGGGTACGTCGAGACCCCCGGCGAACAGCACATAGGTCCGCAGGCCGTGTTCGAGGGGCGCGCCGACCTCGAGTGCGGCCCCCGCGGGCACCGTCAGAGGCTCCCACCGCGCGACCGGCGCACCGTCCACGGTGACCGCGGCGGGCGCGCCCGTCACACACACGGTGGTGGGGTGGGTGAACCTCAACACCGGTCCCTGGAGGGTGCATTCGAGTCCGGGCGCCCCCTCGTCATTGCCGAGGGCCCGGTTGCCGAGCCGGAAGGACCGCTCGTCCATCGGACCGCACGGCGGAACGCCGACCTGCCAGTAGCCGGTGCGGCCGGGCCAGTCCTGCACGGTGGTCAGGGTGCCGCCGGAGACGACCTCGATGCGCGGGGTCGGGTCGCTCACCCCGGCGAGGGTCGCCGTGGAGTGGGTGGCCTCGCGGAAGTCCGGGTCCGTGAGTGCCGCCCGGACCAGGCCCAGGTTCGTCTCGATGCCGTCCACGCGGGTGCGGGCCAGTGCCTCGCCCAGTCGCCGCACCGCGTGCGCCCGGTCGGGGCCGTACGCGATGACCTTGGCGAGCATCGGATCGTACGACGTCGTCACCTCGGTGCCCGTCTCCACCCAGCCGTCGACGCGGACGCCCGGTGGGAACTCCACCCGGGTCAGCAGACCGGCCCCGGGACGGTGTTCACGGGACGGGTCCTCGGCGTAGAGGCGGGCCTCGACGGCGTGGCCGCGGGGCGGGCCCGGCTCGCGCACGACGTCCTTCTCGCCGCGTGCCAGGCGGAGCATCCAGGCGACCAGATCGACGCCGTAGATCTCCTCGGTGACCGGGTGCTCGACCTGGAGTCGGGTGTTGACCTCCAGGAAGTACGCCTCCTCGCGGGCGGCGTCGTAGACGAACTCGACGGTTCCGGCGGAGCGGTAGCCGATCGACGCGCACAGGTCGCGGGCGGACACGGCGAGTCGTTCGCGGATGTGCGACGGCAGCCCTGGGGCCGGGGCCTCCTCCAGGACCTTCTGGTTGCGGCGCTGGAGGGAGCAGTCGCGGTCGCCGAAGGTGACCACCTTGCCGTCGCCGTCGCCGAAGACCTGCACCTCGACATGGCGGGCGTGCTCGACGAGGCGTTCCAGGAAGACCCCGGCGGACGAGAAGGAGGCGGCGGCGACGCGCTGCACCCGCTCCCAGGCGTCGGCGAGTTCGCCGGCGGAGCGGCAGGCCGACATGCCGATGCCGCCGCCCCCGCCGGTCGCCTTGAGCATCACGGGGTAGCCGATGACCGCGGCCCGGTCGAGGGCCTCGTCGAGCGAGCCAAGGAGCCCGGTGCCGGGAGCGAGCGGCACCCCGGCGGCCTCGGCGGCGGCCCGGGCCGTGTGCTTGGCGCCGAACAGGTCCAACTGCTCCGGCGTCGGGCCGACGAACACGATCCCGGCGTCCTCACAGCGGCGCGCGAAGGACGCGTCCTCGGACAGGAATCCGTAGCCCGGGTGGATCGCGCCCGCCCCGGTGTCCTTGGCCGCCCGCAGCACCAGGTCGGCGTCGAGGTACGACTCCTTCGCGGGCGCCGGACCGAGCCGCACCGCCTCGTCGGCGAGCCGGACGTGGGGCGCGCCGCGGTCCGGGTCGGAGTACACGGCGACCGTGCGCAGGCCGAGTTCGCGGGCCGTGCGCAGGATGCGGACCGCTATCTCTCCCCGGTTGGCGACCAGCAGCGTCTCGAAGGTCATGCCGTGCCCGCCTCGGTGATCGTCATCTCCACGGCCGTCGGTTCGAAGCCGTTGCAGGGGTTGTTGATCTGGGGGCAGTTGGACACCAGCACCAGGACGTCCCGTTCGGCGCGCAGGGTCAGGGCCAGTCCCGGCGCCGAGATGCCGTCCACGATGCCGAGCGTGCCGTCCGTCTCGACCGGCACGTTCATGTACCAGTTGATGTTGGAGACAAGGTCGCGCTTGCCGAGCCCGTACCTGGCACCTTCGGCGAGGAAGTTGTCCACGCAGGCGTGCTGCGACCAGGTGTGGTGGCCGTAGCGCAGGGTGTTCGACTCCTTGGAGCAGGCGCCGCCGACCGTGTCGTGGCGGCCCACCTGGTCGGCGACCACCGTCATCAGCGGGGTGTGTTCGTTGGACATCAGCACGCTGCCGGAGGTCAGGAAGATGCCGCCCTGGGCGTGGATGGTGTCGGGCGCGCTGTAGCGGACCGAGGTGTCGTGCGCGTCGTAGACGAGGAAGTCGACGGCCTGGTTGCCGTGCAGGTCGGTGATGGTGAGCGTCTCACCGGCGCGGATGACGGACGACCACGCGGCGCGCGCCGCGACGACGGCGGTGCGTGCTGTCAGCCGCGGGCGCGGGTCGGGATGCGGGTGCGTGTGCGTGCTCATGCGAGCCCCCTCGCGGCGAGGAAATCGGTGGTGTTGAGGAAGGCGCGACGTCCCTCGGGACCGGCGTCCCACAAGGGATCGCCCGGCCCGGTCGGCTCGGCGCGCCAGGCGAGCACCTCCAGCGGGGTGCTGACGTACTCGGGGCGCGGATCGGCCGGATGCGGCACGTTCGCGATCAGTACGGTGACGTCCTGCTCGGCGCGCAGGGTCACGCTCGCGCCCGGGCCGGCCGAACCGGTGAAGTCGAGGGTGCCGTCCTCGCGTACCCGCACGCCCTGGAAGAAGGAGAGCGACGGTGGCAGGTCGCGGGGCTCCAGGCCGTTCTTGGCGGCCGCCAGCTTGAACAGCTCGCGGCCCGCGGGAGAGGGGCCCTGCGGGGTGCCGTCGCCGTACCGCCCGGTGTTGCGGACGAGTGTGGAGGTGCCGCACAGCGCGTCGTGCCGGCCGGAGGTGTCGGCGCGAACCGAGGCGAGGACCCGGCCCTGGTCGGACAGCAGCAGCTGGCCCTCGCCCAGGTAGGCGTTCCACTGGACCTTCACCGTGTCGGCGACGTTCAGCCGCTCCCAGGGCCGGTCGGCGGCGTACAGCAGCAGGTGGGCGCAGGCGTCGCCGCGCAGGTCGGTCAGCCGCAGCTCGGTGCCCCGGGCCAGGACCCGGTGCGTGTAGTTGCCGCCCGCGACGGTCTCGGCCCACACCAGGGGACCGGCCTCGCCGGGTGGGGACGGCCAGTCCCCGGCCGGGACGACGGGCATCGCCTCGGTGCGGGTGCCCTCCTGGGCACGCGCGTGGTCTCGGGCTCCGTAAGTGGTCTGTGTCGCCATCGCGGGACCTCCGGCTGAGGGGGCTTGTGGTGCCTGGCCCTATTTCTGTCGCTCGACAGAAATTAGGCGCGAGGCGCGTCCCCGGCGTTGCCGCCGCGTTGCCGCTCGGTTACCGGGCGCTCACGAAGATCGCCTAGGGCCTGTGCGAGAGTCCCGTCTTGGGTCGTAGGGCGTCGCGGGGCAGGCGGGACTCTCGCAAGGGGCCCTCGCGTGGTGGTGTGCGAGGATCGGCGTATGGCGACAGCGGGTGCACAACGGGGCCGACGGGTGGGCCGGCCGCGAGCCGCGCAGCGGCCGGACAGTGGGCTGGAGCCGCGTGCGGAACTCCTCGCGGCCGCCGCGGAGTTGTTCACCACCCTCGGCTACGGGGCCACCTCCACCCGGGCCGTCGCCGAGCGCGCCGGCATGCGTCAGGCGTCCATGTACCACTACGTCTCCGGCAAGGAGGAGCTGCTCGCCCGGCTCCTGGAGTCCACGGTCGCGCCCTCGCTGGCCGTCGCCCGCGAGCTCCTCGCCGACACCTCCGTTCCGGCCGAGGACCGGCTGTGGGAGCTGTGCCGGGGGGACGTGGACGTGCTCTGCGGGGGGCCGCACAACCTCGGCGGCCTGTATCTGCTGCCCGAGGTGCGTGCCGAACGGTTCGCCGGTTTCCATGCCGTGCGCGCCGAACTCAAGGATGCCTACCGGCAGTTGATCGCCGCGACGGCGGCCGGCGGCGCGCTCGCCGAGGACGCGCTCGACCTCCGCACGGACCTGGTGTTCGGACTGATCGAGGGCGTCATCCTGGTCCACCGCTCCGACCCGGAGCGGCCCGTCTCGGTGTTCGCGGAGGCGACGGCGGACGCGGCCCTGCGCATCGTCGGGGTCTGAGCCGGCGAGCCGCGGCTCACGGACACGTCACTCGTCACGGTGAGTGTTTCCGTACGCCTGTACGTCGTGACGCACCGTGTGTGAATGCAATCGCAGCGTGCAAATGGGTTCGAGCGTACTCCCCTCGCGCGCCCCGTTTCAGGTGCTCGATGAATATGACACGACGATGATCCGGTCGGACTAAGCTCGCTCGCAGCGCACCGAGTTGCGGTGTAATCGTGCGCTTGTTCCCAAATGCGTCGAAGTCCCGGCATGCCCGTGCCGTACCCGCACGCAAACTCCCCCGACACCCCGCCGACTTGTTTCAGAGGGCCCACATGGTGAGTGTTCCAACTCCTCCAGGAAGCCGTGAACTCCCCTACGCGCGTGCGTTGTTGCTGCCTGCCATAGCGATGGCCGCGGCGACCGGGGGCGCCGTCGCACTGGTGACGGCGCCGGCCAGGGCGGCTGTCGGCTGGTGCGGCGCCGTCGCCACGCTGCTGGTGGTCGCGACGGCGGCCGAAGCGATCCGCCGGGGCCGCAACCTCCGCGCCCAGCGCGCGGACCACGCCCGTCACAGTGCGTATCTGGAACGGCGGATCGCCGCCCACGACGAGGAGATGACCCGCCTCGGCCAGGAGATCCTGCCGACCGCGCTCAAGCTGCTGCGCGGCGGGAATTCCCCCGCAGAGGTGATTCGCCACCTCGGTGACTACGAACCCGCGTGGCGCGAACTGCCCGAAGCGCACCTGCTGTTGCTCAAGAAGCTGCTCGACGTCATCGACACCGAGGACGTCATGCGCGACGCCGCGCAGCGTTCCTTCGTCAACATCGCCCGTCGCGTCCAGGCGATCGTCCACCAGCAGGCCAACGAACTGAGGGAGATGGAGGAGGACCACGGCCGCAACCCCGAGGTCTTCAACGACCTGCTGCGCATCGACCACGGCACCGCGCTGATCGGCCGGCTCGCCGACTCCATCTCGGTCCTCGGCGGCGGTCGCCCCGGACGCCAGTGGCCCGAACCCGTGGCGCTGTACAGCGTGCTGCGCGGCGCCATGTCCCGGATCCTGGAGTACGGGCGCATCGACCTGTCCTCCATCGCCAAGGTCAACGTCAAGGGCACCGCCGTCGAACCCGTCATCCACGCGGCGGCCGAACTCCTCGACAACGCCACCCGCTACTCGCCGCCGCAGACCAAGGTGCACGTCACCGCCACCGAGGTGCAGACCGGCGTCTGCATCGAGATCGAGGACGCCGGCGTCAGCCTGAGCGAGGAGGCCCGCGCCCGTGCCGAGGGCATGCTGGAGCGGGCCATGGCGGGCGTCGACCTGCAGGACCTCGGCGAGGCCCCCCGCCTGGGCCTCGCCGTGGTGGGCCGACTCTGCCGGACCTACGACATGCAGGTCTCGCTGCGCGCCTCCGCGTACGGCGGGGTCCGGGCCATCCTCGTCGTGCCGAGCGACATGCTCACCACCGAGCCCGGCGTCGGACTCGCCCACGGCATCGGCGCGACGGCCGTGCCCCAGCCCGAGCTCGGCGCCCTTCCCGGACCCAAGCGCACGATCAAGACGCGCCGTCCCACCAGTCCGAAGTTCGTCACCCCGGTCTCCCTGGAGGACGACGTCCCCGAGGTCACCGAGTGGACCGCGGGCGGACTGCCGCAGCGCCGCAGCCGGGTCAAGACCTCCCTCACCCAGCGGTACGCCGAACAGGCCGCCATCGAGCAGGCCGAACGGGAGGGCCGGCCGACCATCTGGTCGACCGCCGGGCGTGAGCCCGAACCCGAACCCGAGGAGAAGGCGCCCGAGCCCCCGCCAGGCCTGTGGGTCCAGGCGTTCTTCGACGGACTCAAGCGCCCGGCCTCCACCGCATTCACCCAGCCGACCGATGAACCGGCCCGCGTCGAGGCCGACGACGAGGGGGATCTCACGTGATCCAGCAGCGAGGCAACTTCGACTGGATGCTCCAGGACCTCGCCAAAGGCGTACCGGGCATCCAGATGATCGTGGTGCTCTCCGCCGACGGCCTGCGCATCGCCCGCCACGGCGGCGACCCGGACACCGCCGACCGCGTCGCCGCGGCCTGCGCGGGCCTGCAGAGCCTGGCGGGCGCCGTCGCCCAGGAGATCCCGGGCAGCGAGGGCGAGATGAAGATGGTCCTCATCGAGATCAACGGCGGCTACTTCTACCTGATGGCCGCGGGCCCCAACGCCTATCTCGCGGTGCTCTCCGACGTGCGCGCCGAACCCGGCTACATGAGTGCCCGCATGAGCGACCTGGTCGTCCGGATCGGCGCGCATCTCACCAG
This sequence comes from Streptomyces sp. NPDC005263, assembly GCF_042872365.1. Lineage (NCBI taxonomy): Bacteria > Bacillati > Actinomycetota > Actinomycetes > Kitasatosporales > Streptomycetaceae > Streptomyces > Streptomyces sp. NPDC005263. Next base: position 57,427 of record NZ_JBIAKJ010000010.1, read on the forward strand.
CCCGCCCAGGCGCAACGGGCAGACCGTATGATTCCTCCGCAACGCCGACGGCGACACCCCACGCAGGAACCCGAGTCGTATGCCGGGCCGGACCCCGAGCCGCACTCCCGGCCGGACCCCGAGCCGACGTACCCGCCGGACGAAGAGCGGGCGCCCGAGGGGGAGAAGAAGAACCCCGAGCGGCTCTACGTGATCACCGGACCGGACGGCGTCGTCCGCACCGACCTCGACCTGGTCACGTTGATCGTGGCCGGTGCCGACCCACCGCCCTCCGCCACGCCGGAGCAGGCAGCGCTGCTGAGGCTGTGCACGGCCCCGCTGTCGGTGGCCGAGTTGTCGGCCTATCTGGGCCTGCCGTTCAGTGTGGTGACCGTGCTGGTCAGCGAGCTGCTGACCGCCGAACTGGTGACGGCGCGCGCCCCGGTCGTCCGCCGGGCGCTGGCCGACCGATCCCTTCTCGAAGCGGTGATGCATGGACTTCAAAAACTCTGACACCCTCACAGGTCCACGAACCGAGGACCACCTCCCGCACAGCGCCCAGGCGGCGGTGAAGATCGTCATCGTGGGCGGCTTCGGGGTCGGCAAGACCACCATGGTCGGCTCGGTCAGCGAGATCAAACCGCTGACCACCGAGGAGACCATGACGCAGGCCGGCGTCGGCGTCGACGACAACTACGGCTCCGAGACCAAGACGGCCACCACGGTGGCGATGGACTTCGGCCGCATCAGCATCACCGATCAGCTCGTGCTGTACCTCTTCGGCACCCCCGGCCAGGAACGCTTCTGGTTCCTGTGGAACGGCCTGTTCGAGGGCGCGCTGGGTGCGGTCGTGCTGATCGACACCCGCCGGCTCGAGGTCAGCTTCGACGTCATGGGGCGCCTGGAGGAACGCGGTGTGCCCTTCGTGGTCGCCGTCAACACCTTCCCCGACGGCCCCCGTTACCCCATCGAGGAACTGCGCACCGCGCTCGACCTGAGCGAGGACATCCCCATCGTCGAGTGCGACGCGCGTCGCCGCGCCTCCAGCCGGGACACCCTGATGACCCTCATGCGTTTCCTGCACTCCCTCGCGATGTCAGGCGCCCTGAAGTGACCGCCGTACCCGCCGCCCCCACCGGGCCGCCCAGGACAGCCCCCGGCCCCCGAGCCCGCGCTCCGGACCCGTCCGCATGCCCGCCCCCGTCCCCCACCCAGACCCAGACCCAGACCCAGACCCAGACACAGACACCGGATCCACTTCGGAGCGATCACTGTGACGCCTGAACCCCACGCCCCGGCCGGTACCGACGCCGGCCTCGCCCCGCCGCCCGGCTGCCCCGCCCACGGACGAGGCCCCGGCGGGCTGCGCCGGCTCTACGGCCCCGACGCGGACAACCTCAGCGGCCTCTACGAGCAACTCCGGGACGAACACGGCCCGGTGGCACCCGTGCTGCTCCATGACGACGTGCCGATGTGGGTGGTGCTCGGCCACGCCGAGAACCTGCACATGGTGCGCACGCCCTCGCAGTTCTGCCGGGACAGCCGCATCTGGACCCCGTTCCTGGACGGCATGGTCAAGCCCGACCACCCGCTGATGCCGCACATCGCCTGGCAGCCCATCGCCGCGCACGTCGAGGGCGACGAACACCTCAGGCTGCGCGGCGCGGTCAACGGAGCCATCTCGACCATCGACCCCCGCGGCATCCGCCGGCACATCAACCGCTACACGCAGCGCCTGGTCAACCGGTTCTGCGAGCAGGGCACCGCCGACCTGGTCAGCCAGTTCGCCGAGCACCTGCCGATGGCTGTGATGTGCGAGATCCTCGGCATGCCCGACGAGTACAACGACCGCATCGTCCAGGCCGCCCGCGACATGCTCCGGGGCACCGAGACCGCGATCGCCAGCAACGCGTACATCATGGAGGCCCTCGGCCGCCTCACCGCACGCCGTCGCGCCCAGCCCGAGGAGGACTTCACCAGCTACCTCATCAACCACCCGGCGCGGCTCTCCGACGACGAGGTCCGCGAGCACCTGCGGCTGGTGCTGATCGCCGCCTACGAGGCCACCGCCAACCTCATCGCCAACGTGCTGCGCATGGTGCTCACCGACCCCCGTTTCCGCGCCCAGCTCAACGGCGGTCAGATGACGGTGCCGGAGGCGGTCGAGCAGTCCCTGTGGGACGAGCCGCCGTTCAGCTCGATCTTCGCCTACTTCGCCAAGCAGGACACCGAGTTGGGCGGTCAGCGCATCCGCCGGGGCGACGGGCTGCTCTTCGGTATCGCGCCGGGCAACGTCGACCCCCGGGTGCGTCCCGACCTCGCCGCCCATATGCAGGGCAACCGCTCCCACCTCGCCTTCGGCGGCGGGCCGCACGAGTGCCCCGGTCAGGACATCGGCCGTGCCATCGCGGACACCGGCGTGGACGCGCTGCTGATGCGGCTGCCTGACGTCGAACTCGACTGCGCCGAGGACGAGTTGACCTGGACGGAGTCGATGTCCTCACGCCACCTGGTCGAACTGCCGTCACGGTTCGCGCCGAAGCCGCCGCAGGACGTGCTGCTCAAGCCGGGCCACCTGCCGGTTCCGTCGCAGCGCAACTCGTGGCAGGTCGGCACCCATCAGCCGGAGCCGGCGTCTGCGGCCGGGCCGCATCCGGCACCACGTTCACCGCATCCGACCGGCCTTGCATCGCAGCCGACAGCCGCCGCACCGCAGCCGACCGCCGCGCCACCGTCGGATGTCCCCCCGCCGCAGCCCGCCCCGGCGGCCGAACCGGCCCGCCCGCAGGGCGCCTGGCGCCGCTTCCTGCGCTGGTGGCGCGGCTACTGACCGCAGGCCCAACCGTCGTACGACGTCCAGGCCCGCAGGGCCCGACCGCTGCGGAACCGGTGCTCCACCCCCGTGACCGGATCGGTGAACTCCAGGACCCGCGCCAGTAGTTGGAGCGGTCGTCCGAAGTCATCGGCCGGCCGGGGGTCGGTCACCACGGGGTAGAGCGGGTCCCCGAGGATCGGCACGCCGAGGGTGTTCATATGGACCCGCAACTGATGGGTCTGCCCGGTGGCGGGGACCAGCCGGTAGCGGGCGAGCCCGTGCTCGCCGCCGCCTGTGCCGCTGCCTTCCCCGCGGCCGCCGCCGGGCCGCTCGGCGAGTTCGACGCGGCTGATCGCGTTCGGCTCGCCGGGCACCTCGTAGGCGGCGAGCACCCCGCGCTCCTTCACGATCCGGCTGTGCACGGTGTGCGGCAGGGCGAGTTCGGGGGCGTAGGGGGCGACGGCCTCGTACTCCTTGCGCACCAGCCGGTCGCGGAACAGCGACTGGTAGGCGCCCCGTTCCTCGGGCCGTACCGTGAACAGCACGAGCCCCGCGGTGAGCCGGTCCAGCCGGTGCGCGGGGCTGAGCGCGGGGATGCCCAGCTCCCGGCGCAGCCGGGCGAGCGCGGTCTCGGTGACATGGCTGCCGCGCGGGGTGGTGGCCAGGAAGTGCGGCTTGTCGGCGACGACGATGTGCTCGTCCCGGTGAACGATCTCCACCGGGAACGGCACCGGTACCTCAGCGCGCAGCTCCCGGTGGAACCACACGAACATGCCCGGCACGTACGCCGCGTCCACGGCCACCGCCCGGCCGTCCGCCCTGACGACCCGGCCCGTGTCGAACATCCCCTCGACGACACCGGCCTCGGCCGCGAGCCGCTCCACCAGATGCTCGCGCACCGTGGCCCAGGGCCCGTCGGCCGGCAGCCGCACCCGCACCGGATCCACCCCTTCGCGCTGCGGCAGGGGAGAGGGCGGGATCCGGGTCTTTCGTCTCATCGGAATCAAGCGTACGAGGCCGACGGCGCCGCCCTGTCCCGGGAGATCCCCACCCCGCAGCTCCGCTGCGGGACACCGTCCTCACGTCGGGGTGGACCTGGCGCGGAGTGGTCTTCGGCAAGCTGTGAGGTCGGCGGGCCCCCTCCCCGCCGCCTCGGTGCGTGGACAGGGCGACTCACAGACCTTCCGAAGCCGCGTGTCCTCGCTGTGCCCAAGTCCGGTATCCGACACCCGCGCCCACGGTGAGCAGGAGGAACAGCACCGTGAACCACTGGAAGTACCAGTGGCCGCCCGCCGGGTCGTACACCGCGGCCCTCGGCCAGGCCAGGTTGACCGTCATGAAGAGGCCGTAGAGGAGCGCGAGGGCGTTGACCGGGACGCCCCAGCGGCCGAGGGAGAAGAGCTTGGCGCCGGTCTCGTCCGTGCCCTCGACGGCGAACTCGCCGCGCAGGCGGCGGACCAGCAGCGGGCCGGTGACCATCGCGTAGGCCAGGTACAGCATCACGATGCAGGTGGTGCCGATAGCCAGAAACGCGTCCGGGGAGGCGAAGTTGAGCAGCAGCAGGACAGCCGCGAGGACGCCGACCACCAGGGCCGGGGCGCTCGGCATGCCGGTACGCGGGTTGACCTTCGCGAGCCGGGCGGAGAAGGGGAGCCGGCCGTCGCGGGCCATCGAGAAGAGCATGCGGCAGGCCGCCGTCTGGATCGCGAGGGTCGCCACCGCGATCGCCACCACCACGTCGGCCAGCAGGACCCGGCCCACGCCGTCGCCCAGGCTGCTGGTGAGGACGTAGCTCAGACCGTCGACGGACAGGTGCCCGTCGGTCAGGCTGGGGGCGGCGAGCAGGCCACCGAGGACGATCAGGGTGGCGAGCAGTCCGGCCGCGCCGAGCGCGACGAGGATGGTGCGGGGCGCGGTGCGCCGCGGGTGGTGTGTCTCCTCGCTCATCTCGCCCGCGCTGTCGAAGCCGATCATCACGTACGCCGCCGCGAACGAGCCCACCATCAGGGCCCCGAACAGGCCGGACTGGGCGGCGACCCCGGTGTGGAAGGTGATGCCGGGGGAGCGCTCGGAGTGGGTCAGCAGCAGGACGATGATCAGCACCGCGCCGATGATCTCGGCGGTGACGCCGACGCGGTTGATCACTGACATCACGCGGTTGTCGAGGATGTTCACCAGTGTGGTCAGCGCCAGCAGGATCACGCCGAGGACGGCGGCGTTGGCCGCGCCGTCCGCCGAGGTGACCGCCGTGTCGGTGCCGATCAGCTGGAAGCCGGACCAGATCGCCGGCAGCACCAACTGCAGCGCCAGCGCGGCCGCCGCGACCACCACGATCTGCCCGATCACCATGATCCAGCCGGCGAACCAGCCGAAGCCGGGGTTCGACAGACGCGACGACCACTGGTAGATCGCGCCCGAGATCGGATAGCGCGCGGCCAGTTCGGCGAAGCAGGCGGCCACCAGCAGCTGCCCGAGCAGCACGGCCGGCCAGGTCCAGAAGAAGACGGGGCCGCCGAACGCGTACCCGAAGGCGAAGAACTGGAAGACGGTGGTCAGGACGGAGATGAAGGAGAACCCGGCCGCGAACGACGCGTACCGGCCCAGGCTGCGGTGCAGTTCCTGGCGGTAGCCGAACTCCGCGAGGGAGTGGTCTGCGGAGGAGTGGGGCGGATCGGGGCGGACGTCGGAGGGAGCGGTTGTCGTCACGGCGGCACCTGCCTTCGGCGCGGAGGAGCGGAGGAGAGGAGCGGGGCAGAGCTGAGGAGGGCGGAGACCGGCCCGAAGCGAAGGAGAACGAACGCGGAGCCGGGGGCAGGAGCGGAGTTCCTGTCGGGTGACAGAAATTAGGGACGAGCTGTTTCAGCCGCGTCACGCGGTCATGTCCGCATCGGTCCCAAGTCCTCACGGCCTCGCCGCCCCGGCGTCATCGCGATACAGGTGCGGGCGAAGTGGGCGCAGGCTCCTGGAGGAGATCAGCGCAAGAAGGGGGTCCGCAGCAGACTCGCTGACGGGCGTCGAGGCGTGGCGGCGGCTCCACGGGACGGGGGAGTGGTCACCCAACGTCACCTGAAGGCGCGGCCGACTACCCCGGTGGCATCGGCGGGATCGCCGGCCTGGTGTTCGCGGCGGTGCGTCTCGGCGCGGTCTTCGGGGCGTTGTCCAACGCCCTGGACATGCGGGAGCGGGAGTCGATCATCGGATCAACTCCCGCGGCACATCGCCGACTTCAACCCGCTCGACCGGGCGATGGTGGCGGGTTGTTCGGCGATGTCGGGGGATGCGGAACGGGGCGATGTGCTCGGCCGGGGCGGGGAGGCCGGGGAGGCTCCTCGCACCGGCGGTCGGTGTGATCCGTCTCGGGTCAGGAGGTCGCGGGAGCGCCCTCCTGCTCCGCCTCGATGCGCGCGTTCCAGTCCCGCTTGGAGGCCTGCCAGCCGTCCTCGTTGTGACCCAGGCGCCAGTAACCCGAGATCGAAAGGTCCTCGCGCGCGACCCCGCGCTCGACCCGGAGCAGGTGGCGCAGTTCCTTCACGAAGTGCGCCTCGCCGTGCACGAACGCGTGCACCCGGCCCTCCGGGAACTCCAGCGACCGTACGGCCTCGACCAGTGCCTCGCCGACGGGCCGCTCGCCGCGGTGCAGCCAGACGACCTCCACGTCGGAGTCGATCTTCTGCTCCTCCTCCGGCCCGGAGACCTCCACGAAGGCATGGGCCCGGGCGCCGGCCGGCAACGCCTCCAGGGACCGCGCGATCGCGGGCAGTGCGCTCTCGTCGCCGACGAGCAGATGCCAGTCTGCGCCCGGGTCCGGGGCGTACGCGCCGCCGGGGCCCATGAACCGGACCGTCTCGCCCGGCCGCACCCGCAGTGCCCAGGGGCCGGCCAGGCCCTCGTCGCCATGGATCACGAAGTCGAGCGTCAGCTCGCGGTGTTCGGCATCCCAGGCGCGCACGGTGTACGTCCGGGTCACCGGCCACTGCTCACGCGGGAACTCCTCGCGGATCCGCTCCATGTCGAAGGGCTCCGGGTACACCGCCCCGCCGGACGGGAAGAGCAGCTTCACATAGTGATCGGTGCAGGTGTCCAGTGAGAGCTCGGCCAGGCTCTCGCCGCCGAGCACCACACGCTGCATATGGGGAGTCAGCCGTTCGGTGCGGATGACCTGCGCGGTGTGCGGTGTGCGCGGCTTGCGTCCCGGTCGTTCTGCCATGGCGGCCTCCCTGATCTAAGTTAGGCTAACCTAACTTAACATCTCCCCGGGTGGAAGCTCCCCATGCGAGAGACCTCGGTCTCTTTAGCGGATGTTTGCCCGCCTTCCGGGGAGACTCGCCCAGGGGAAACGGGGTCACTTCTCACGCCGCGAGAGTGGCGAGCACTCGCTGCAATGATCCCCCCAGCCCCCAGCGTGCCGCCAGCTCGTCCAGCGCGACCCGATCGCGCGGGGTGCGCGGCAGCGCCGTGTCGACCTCCGGCAGCGGGACGTCGTCCGCGACCCGGATGACCTTCGGGGCCACCGCCACATACGCCCGGGACTCATCCAGGCGCCGCCGCTGCGACGGCGTCAGCTTCGCCTTCGGGTCGTCGACCGCGGCCATGATCCCGGCCACGTCACCGAACTCGGCGAGCAGTTTGGCGGCCGTCTTCTCACCGATGCCGGGCACGCCCGGCAGGCCGTCGCTGGGGTCCCCGCGCAGCAGCGCCAGATCCGCGTACCCCCTGCCGTCGACGCCGTACTTCTCGCGCAGCCACGCCTCGTCCGTCACCTGCAGCGTGCCGACGCCCTTGAGCGGGTACAGCACGCGCACGCCGCGCGCGTCGTCCACCAGCTGGTACAGGTCGCGGTCGCCGGTGACGATGTCGACCGGGCCCTTCGCGCGCGCCGTGAACGTTCCGATCACGTCGTCGGCCTCGTACCGGGCGACGCCCACGCGCGCGATGCCGAGCGCGTCGAGGACGGCCTCGATGATCGGCACCTGCGGCGAGAGGGTGTCCGGCACCTCTTCCTCGTCCGGACCCACCTCGCGCTCCTCGGCGACGCGGTGCGCCTTGTAGGAGGGGATGAGGTCGACCCGCCACTGGGGCCGCCAGTCGGCGTCCATGCACGCCACCAGATGGTCGGGGCGGTGGTCCTTGACCAGACGGTCGATGAACTCGAGCAGTCCACGCACGGCGTTCACCGGCGTGCCGTCGGGGGCTTTCACGGACTCCGGGACACCGAAGTAGGCGCGGAAGTAGAGCGAGGCGGTGTCAAGCAGAAGACATTTTCCTGGACGGGTCGACATGCGCACAGCATGCCACCGCCTCCCGGCGGTCACGCGGAAGCAGGCTTGCGGGCCAGTTCGTAGGCGAAACTGACCGTATCGGTGAGGCGGTCGTCGACGGTACGGCGACTGAGTTCGTCGGCGAGGGCGGCGTCGAGGCGGCCGCCACGTCGAAGCCGGACGTAAACGTCCTGTGAAGTGGACCACCTCTGCGTTTGGCCGAAAGGCGTCTGGGCAGGCGCGGACTCGGAGAGAAGCCGGTTGCCCTTTCAACTGATCGCGGCCCTTCGTCTCCGCTTCTGCCCGCTGAGACGAGAGGTACGCGTGTCATCCAGACTTGAGGCCGCTGAACTTTACAAAGTGTTCGGAAGACGACCGGACAACGCTGTCGAGCGGCTCCGGAACGGAGCCGACCGGGAGGAACTGCGTTCCGACGGCGCCACCGCCGCCGTGATCGACGCCTCCTTCACCGTGGAACCCGGCGAGATCTTCGTCGTGATGGGTCTGTCCGGCTCCGGCAAGTCCACCCTGCTGCGGATGCTCAACGGGCTCCTCGAGCCGACCGCGGGCCACGTCCGTTTCGACGACCAGGACCTGACCGCCCTGAGCGACCGCGCCCTGCGTGAGGTCCGCGCGCACAAGATCAGCATGGTCTTCCAGCACTTCGCGCTCTTCCCGCACCGCAGTGTCCTGGAGAACGCCGCCTACGGCCTGGCCGTCCAGGGCGTCGCCCGGCGCGAGCGTGAGGAGCGGGCCGCCGAGGCGCTCGCCCTGTGCGGACTGGCCGGCTGGGAGACGTCCTGGCCCGACGAGCTGTCCGGCGGTATGCAGCAGCGCGTGGGCCTGGCCCGCGCCCTCGCCACCGACGCCGACCTGCTGCTCATGGACGAGTCCTTCAGCGCGCTGGACCCGCTGATCCGCCGTGACATGCAGGACCAGCTCCTCCAGCTCCAGCAGTCCCTGAGGAAGACGATCGTCTTCATCACCCACGACCTCAACGAGGCCATGCGGCTCGGCGACCGGATCGCCGTCATGCGCGACGGCCGTATCGTCCAGATCGGCACGGCGGAGGACATCCTGGTGCGGCCCGCCGACGACTACGTCGCCTCCTTCACCAAGGACGTCGACCGCTCCCGCGTGCTCACCGCCTCCTCCGTCATGGACACCTCCGTCTCGGGCGGCGGCCCCGGCTGCAGTTGTGAGACCGCCACGGCCGACACCCCGTTCGCCGAACTCTGCGCGATCAGCGCCCGCCTGTCGCACCGCGTCTCGGTGGTGGACAAGGACAACCAGGTCATCGGTGTCGTGCCGCGGGAGCGGCTGATCCGTTTCCTCGGCGACGAGACCAGCGAACCCGTCACGTGCGACAACCCTGACGGCGAGAAGGTGGTGACCCTTGCCTAGGATCCCGCTCGGCGACTGGGTCAACGACGCGGTCAACTGGCTGCTCGGCCACATGTCCTGGCTCTTCGACTTCCTCAAGTCCGTCTTCACCGGCACCTACGACGGCATCAACGCCGTCCTCCAGGCGCCCGAACCCCTGCTGCTCGCGGGCATCTTCGCGGTGCTCGCGTTCTGGCTGCGCGGCACCCTCGCCGGTGTCCTCACCTTCGCGGGATTCGCCTTCATCGACTCCCTCGAACTGTGGGACGACGCGATGGTGACCCTCTCGCTGGTCCTCGTCGCCACGATCATCGCGCTGGTGATATCCGTGCCGGTGGGCATCTGGGCGGCGCGCTCCGACCGGGTCAGCGGACTGGTCCGGCCGGTCCTCGACTTCATGCAGACGCTGCCCGCGATGATCTACCTCATCCCGGCGATCCTGTTCTTCGGCACCGGCGCCCCCGCGGGCATCGTCGCCACCCTGATCTTCGCCCTCGCCCCGGGCGTGCGCATGACCGAGCTGGGCATCCGCCAGGTCGACAAGGAACTGGTCGAGGCGGCCGACGCGTTCGGCACCAGCCCCCGTGACGTCCTGCTGCGGGTCCAGCTGCCGCTGGCGCTGCCCACGGTCATGGCGGGCGTCAACCAGGTCATCATGCTCGGCCTGTCCATGGCCGCGATCGCCGGCATGGTCGGCACCGGCGGCCTCGGCGGCGACGTCAACCAGGCCATCGGCCAGCTGAACGTCGGCCTCGGCTCCGAGGCCGGTGTCGCGATCGTGATCCTCGCGATCTACCTCGACCGCATGACCAGCGCCCTGGGCACCCAGGTCTCCCCGCTGGGCCGCCGGGCCGCCGCCAAGGCGCGTGCCGCGCAGGGCCTGAAGATCTGGTCGTACCGGCCCCGCCCGCAGTTCGCGGTGATCGGAGTCGTGGTCCTCGCCCTGGTGGCGGGCGGCATGAGCGTCTTCGGCGGCGACGGAGGCGGGTCCGCCGTCGCCGACGGCAAGGACGTCGGCAAGGGCAAGAAGGTCACCATCGGCTACATCCCCTGGGACGAGGGCGTCGCCTCCACCTTCCTGTGGAAGGAGATCCTGGAGCAGCGCGGCTTCGAGGTGGAGGCCAAGCAGCTCGACGCCGGTCCGCTCTACACCTCCCTCGCCCAGGGCAGTGTCGACTTCCAGACCGACGCCTGGCTGCCGACCACCCATGAGCAGTACTGGAAGAAGTACGGCAGCAAGCTCGACGACCTCGGCGCCTGGTACGGCCAGACCTCCCTGGAGCTGACCGTGCCCTCGTACATGAAGGACATCAACTCCCTGGCGGACCTCAAGGGCAAGGGCGCCACCTTCGACGGGAAGATCACCGGCATCGAGTCGAGCGCCGGCATGATGTCCCTGCTGAAGAGCAAGGTCCTCAAGGCGTACGGCCTCGACAAGGAGTACAAGGTCGTCGACAGCTCCACGCCGGCGATGCTGGCCGAGCTCAAGCGGGCGTACAGCAAGAAGGAACCGATCGTCGTCACGCTCTGGTCGCCGCACTGGGCGTACAGCGACTACGACCTGAAGAAGCTGAAGGACCCCAAGGGCGCGTGGGGTAAGGGCGACGCGGTGCACACCGTCTCCCGCAAGGGTTTCGCGGCCGACAACCCCGTGGCCGGCAAGTGGCTGAAGAACTTCAAGATGGACGAGAAGCAGCTCACCAGCCTCGAATCCGAGATCAACAAGGCGGGTCAGGGCAAGCAGCAGGACGCCGTCCGTGCCTGGCTGAAGCAGAACCCGGGCGTCGTCGACAAGCTGGCCCCGGTGTCCGGCGGTTCCGGCTCGACTCCCGCGGAGGCCAAGCGTTCCCTGAACGTGGCCTGGTTCCCGTGGGACGAGGACATCGCCGTCACCTACCTCTGGAAGAACGTCCTGGAGCGGCGCGGCTACAAGCTCAACCTGAAGCAGATGGACGTCGGCCCGGTCTACACCGGCCTCGCCGCCGGTGACCTCGACCTCAACTTCGACGCCTGGCTGCCGTACGCGCAGAAGAACTACTGGGACAAGAGCAAGGACAGACTCGCCGACCTGGGCACCTGGTACCAGCCGACCTCGCTGGAGGTCGCGGTGCCCTCGTACGTCAAGGGCGTGAAGTCCTACGAGGACCTCAAGGGCAAGGCCGACCTCTTCGACGGGAAGATCATCGGCATCGAGCCGGGCACCGGCGAGATGAACCTGCTGAAGACGAAGGTCCTGCCCGGCTACGGCCTGGACAAGGAGTACGACGTCGTCGACGGCTCCACGCCCGCGATGCTCGCCGAGCTCAAGCGCGCCTACGCCAAGAAGGAGCCGGTCGCGGTCGTCCTGTGGTCGCCGCACTGGGCGTACAGCCAGTACGACCTCACCAAGCTGAAGGACGACAAGAAGCTCTTCGGCGAGGGCAACACCATCCGCACGATCGCCAACGAGAAGTTCCCCGGGCAGTACCCGCAGCTCACCAAGTGGATCAAGAACTTCAGGATGAGCGAGGACGAGCTCGGCAGCCTGGAGGCCGAGATCACCGAGCGCGGACAGGGCCAGGAGCAGGAGGCGGTCGCCGCCTGGCTGAAGGAGCACCCGGAGATGGTCGACCGGATGACCCCGCAGTAACGGCCGTACCGTAGTCGCCCGAGGGGTGGGCCTCCCCACGCGTCCTGACAGCGTGTGGCGGGGTCCACCCCTCGGGTCATGTCCAGGTCCCACGGTCATGTCCAGGCCCCACGGAAAGGTTCCGGCCAACCACATAGAGCTATGCCCCTGCCCGAGCTTCGACATACGGTGTGAACAGGCAGTGGAGGTACGCCCGCCGACCCCGCGGGAGGACGGCGATCCGGGTGTCCGCCCGGCTGGTCCGGGGCCGATCCGCTGGCGCGAACCGTGAGTCCGACCGCGGACAGCGGGAGGCAGATGTGACGGCCGCGTGAAACAGTCCGCCGAACATGCGTAGGGTGCAGAGAGGTCAGCAGGAGCAATGTGCGCCGGCCGGGGCACAAGAAGAACAAGCCGCAGCGCACGAGGAACAAGCCGGGGCGCGGGAAGAACAAGCCGCGGCGCACGAAGAACAAGTGGACCGACGAGCCGAGGAGGGAGCCGGAGCGATGGGCGACCACAAAGAACAGCCTCTGCGGGTGGGCGCGGCCGTGCGCCGCCGACGCCGGGCGCTCGAACTCACCCTCGCCGTCGTGGCCGAACGCAGCGGTCTGTCGGTCCCCTTCCTGAGCCAGATCGAGAACGAACGCGCGCGCCCCAGCCAGAGCTCGCTCGAAAAGGTCGCCGACGCGCTGCGCACCACCGCCGTGGAACTCCTGGCCGCCGCCGACCCGGCGTGCAGCGTCGACGTGGTCCGCGCGGAGGACGGCGAACCGCTGCTCGCGCCCCAGGTGCGGTCGCTGGTGCGCGGCCACCACCAGATGCACGCCTCGGAGTTCACCGGCGACCACGAGGCGGGCCGTGAGTTCCAGTACCGCAACGACCAGTTGATGTACGTCGCCGACGGCGCCGTGGAGATCGAGGCGGAGGGACGTGCGTACCGGCTGGGCCGCGGCGACACCCTGTACCTCACCGGCGGCGTGCGCCACCGCTGGCGGGCGACGGTGGCCGACACCCGCGTGATCGTCGTCGCGGTCGCCGAGCACATCGAGGCGGTCCGGGACCGGCGGCGGTAGTGCGGGTCGTCTCGCTCGTCCCCTCGCTCACCGAGGCCGTCGCCGCCACCGTCCCCGGCGCGCTCGTCGGCGCCACGGACTGGTGCGCGCATCCGGCGGACCTCGACGTCGCCCGCGTCCGGGGAACCAAGAATCCCGACCTCGAACGGATCGTCGCGCTGGCCCCCGATCTGGTGATCGCCAACGAGGAGGAGAACCGGGCCCCCGACCTGGCGGCGCTGCGCTCGGCGGGCGTCGAGGTGCTGGTGACGGAGGTGCGCGAGGTACCGCAGGCCCTGAGCGAGTTGGCACGGGTGCTGGAGGCGTGCGGGGCGCGGCACCGGCCCCGCTGGCTGGCGGAGGCGGAGGAGGCCTGGTCGGCCCTGCCCGCACCCGAAGCCCGTACGACGGCGGTCGTGCCGATCTGGCGTCGGCCGTGGATGGTGCTGGGCCGGGACACCTTCGCCGGCGACGTGCTGGCCCGCCTGGGCGTCGACCACCTGTACGCCACCCACGCCGAGCGCTATCCGAGGGTCCCGGTCGACGACCTGCGGGACGCCGCCCCTGACGTGGTCGTCCTCCCCGACGAGCCCTACCGCTTCACGGCCGACGACGGTCCCGAGGCCTTCCCGGGCGTGCCCTGCGCGCTGGTCAGCGGACGGCACCTGACGTGGTACGGGCCGTCGCTGGCCGAGGCGCCACGGGTGCTGGGCGAGGCGCTGCGAGCAGCTCGCCGCTGACCGGACCGCGCGGTGTCCGCGCCTGTGCCGCGGTGAGGCGGTGACGGTCGGACGGGTGAACGCTCTGCGGGGCGTCGGTGGGGTGCCGGTTCGGCTCGATGTGACGGACGGCGGCGGTCGGGGGTGGGCTGTGACCAGTCAGTTTCACCCGGTCAGGGCATAAGCTGTCCTTATGAGCGGCGCGGAGCGGCAGCAGGGCCAGGCACACGCGGGGTCGGTGGCGGGCGGCGGCTCGCTCGCGCACCGGGTGCCCGATCTGGGGGCGCTGGAGCTGTTGCTGGCGGTGGCGCGGCTCGGCAGCCTGGGCGGGGCGGCGCGGGAGCTGGGGATCACCCAACCGGCCGCCAGCAGCCGGATCCGTTCCATGGAACGCCAGCTGGGGGTGGCGTTGGTGGACCGTTCGCCGCGCGGCTCCCGGCTGACCGACGCCGGCGCGCTGGTGACGGACTGGGCGCGGCGGATCGTGGCGGCGGCGGAGGCCTTCGACGCGGGCGCGCAGGCGCTGCGGGACCGTCGTGACTCCCGGCTGCGGGTGGCGGCGAGCATGACGATTGCCGAGTACCTGCTCCCGGGCTGGCTCCTCGCGCTGCGCGCCCAGCGGCCGGACACCGCGGTGTCGCTGCTCGCGGGCAACTCGACGGTGGTGGCGGAGCGGTTGCTGGCCGACGAGGCCGACCTGGGCTTCGTGGAGGGGCTCACGGTGCCGACGGGCCTGGACTCCGTGGTCATCGCGCACGACCACCTGATCGTGGTGACGGCACCGGGTCACCCCTGGGCCCGCCGTCCCAGCCCCTTGGAGGCCTCGGAGCTCGCGGTGACACCGTTGATCCTGCGGGAAAAGGGATCCGGGACCCGGCAGGTCCTGGACTCGGCGCTGGGCGGCCTGGCACGGCCCCTCATCGAACTGTCGTCCACCACGGCCGTCAAGGCGGCGGCGGTCGGCGGCGCCGGACCAGCGGTCCTGAGTGAACTGGCGGTCGGGGAGGAGCTCGCGATGCGCCGTCTGGTGAGGGTCCCGGTGGAGGGCGTCGCCCTGGCCCGGGACCTGCGCGCGGTATGGCCGACGGGGCACCGCCCGGTGGGCCCGGCGAGGGACTTGCTGTCCCTGACGCGGGGGTAGGGGAAGCTGCGAAAGGTACGTCCAGTACGAGGGCTCGCACCCGGCACGCCGACAACATCCTGCTCACCGACGACGACCGGGTCGTCTTCGTCGACTGGCCGCACGCCCTGCGCGCCGCCCCGTGGTTCGACCTGCTCGTCATGCTGCCCTGCGTCCGCGCCCAGGGCGGTCCGGAACCGGAGGACGTGTTCACCGGCCATCCCCTGGGCCGGCGGGCCGACTCGGACGCCGTCACCGCCGCCCTCGCGGGCCTGGCCGGTTTCTTCCTGCGGCACTCTCTGCTGCCCCCGCCCCCGGGCATCCCGGCCCTCCGCGCCTTCCAACGGGCCCAGGGCGACGCCGCCCTGACCTGGCTCAGGCGCCGGCTCACCTGGTATTAGGCACTGTCTGACGGTTCAGCGGCGCGTGGCGGCCTCGACCAGCGCCCGCATCACCCGCAGATCGTCAGCCATCTCCGGATGCCACTGCACGCCCATCACCCAGGTCGGGCCGGGCAGTTCGACGGCCTCCACCGTCCCGTCGGCCGCGTAGGCGGAGGGGACCAGATCCCTGCCGAGACGGTCCACGGCCTGGTGGTGGAAGGTCGGCACCGACGACTCCTCGGGGATCACCTCGGCCAACGACGTGCCCGGCACCGGTTTCACCAGGTGCCGCCCGAAGACCCCGGGCACCTCCGCGTGCCCGTCGATGTGCTGGACGAGCGTGCCGCCCAGGGCGACGTTCAGCAGCTGCATGCCCCGGCAGACCCCCAGCAGCGGGAGACCGACGGCGAGGGCCGCGTCGATCAGGGCGAGCTCCCAGGCGTCCCGCGCGGCAGCGGGCGGGCCGGTGCGCGGGTCGCGTTCGGCGCCGTAGCGGTACGGCTCCACGTCCGGGCCGCCGGCGATCACCAGGCCGTCGAGGCGGGCGACGGCCGCGGCGGCGTGCTCCGGAGCGTCCGGCGGGAGCATCGCCGCGAGTCCACCGGCCCGCTGCACGAGCCGCGGATACCCGGCGGGCAGCAGCGCGGCCTCCAGCTCCCACAGGCCCCAGCCTGCCCCGGCCTCCAGATACGTGCTGACACCGATCAGTGGTCTGCCCGACATGTACCCCTCCGACCCTTCAATGGACTGCGTTCAAACCTTTTCATCCCGGCAGCCTCGGCGACAGCCCCACTGCCGGGCCGGTCCCGTCGGGTCCCGCCGTCGCCCGGCTCCCGTCACGTCACGCCCGTCACGCACCCCGTCACGTCAGGAACCCCCGCAGCAGCGCCGCCGTCCCCGCGCAGTGCTCCCGCATCATCTCCCGGGCCCCGTCGGCGTCCCGGTCGAGCACCGCCTCGACCAGCGCGGTGTGCTGACGCTGGGAGTGCTCAAGGTTGCGCACCAGCAGCGGGATGCAGTCGAGGAGGTCGTTCACCGAGGCCCGTACCGCCGCGTACCGCGCGGTCAGCGTGGGCGAGCCGCACAGCTCGGCGAGGGTGAGGTGGAGCAGGGTGTCCAGGCGGCGGTAGTCGGACAACGGTGCCTCCCGGGTCGCCGCCAGAGCCCCCCGCAGCCGGTCCGCCTGCTCTTTCGACAGGCCGTGCGTGGCGCACAGCCCGGCGGCTCCCACCTCCAGCACCTCACGGAAGCGCAGCACGTCCTCGATGTCGACCTCGGCGACCCGCCGCCGCAGCTCGTCCTCGCCGCCGACGTCGGTGCGCGGCACGACGAACGTTCCGCCGTACCGCCCCCGCCGTGACTCGACCAGCCCCTGGTCCTGGAGCACCTTCAGTACCTCGCGCAGCGTCACCCGGCTGATCCCGAGCCGCTCCGCCAGCTCCCGCTCGGCCGGCAGCCGCCCACCACCCGGCACCAGACCCAGCCGGACGACCTGGAGGATCTGCTCCAGCGCCTCCTCGAAGCCGTTGCCGGCCCGCACCGGCCGCAACACCGGCGTCAGCCGGTCGCCCGGGCCGCCGTCAGCGTCCAGCGCCATATGGCCGCGCCCCCTTCCCAAGCAATGGTTCACCGCAATACCTTATGGCTTCCGGCTGAACTGTAGAAGCCGAAGGAGGCATTCCCGTGGCAGACCGCACACCCCCGCTCGGCGTCGAGGAGCTGCACGCCCTCGTCGCCGGCGGTGAGATCGACACTGTCGTCCTGGCCTTCCCCGACATGCAAGGGCGGCTCCAGGGCAAGCGGTTCGCCGCCCGTTTCTTCCTCGACGAGGTCCTCCACCACGGCACCGAGGGCTGCAACTACCTCCTCGCCGTCGACACCGAGATGAACACCGTCGACGGGTACGCCATGTCCTCCTGGGACCGGGGCTACGGCGACTTCGCGATGCACCCGGACCTGTCCACGCTCCGCCGCGTGCCCTGGAACGCCGGTACGGCGATGCTGATCGCCGACCTCGCCTGGAACGACGGCTCCCCGGTGGTCGCCGCCCCCCGCCAGATCCTGCGCCGCCAGCTGGAGCGTCTCGCCGAGCACGGCCTCACCGCGCAGGTCGGCACCGAGCTGGAGTTCATCGTCTTCAAGGACAGCTACGAGCAGGCCTGGGACGCGAACTACCGAGGGCTGACGCCAGCCAACCAGTACAACATCGACTACTCGGTGCTGGGGACCGGCCGGGTCGAACCCCTGCTGCGCCGCATCCGCAACGAGATGGCCGCCGCCGGCCTCACCGTCGAGTCCGCCAAGGGCGAGTGCAATCCCGGCCAGCACGAGATCGCCTTCCGCTACGACGAGGCCCTGGTCACCTGCGACCAGCACGCCATCTACAAGACCGGCGCCAAGGAGATCGCCGCCCAGGAGGGCGTCTCCCTCACCTTCATGGCCAAATACAACGAGCGCGAGGGCAACTCCTGTCACATCCACCTCTCGCTCACGGACCCGGCCGGCGCCAACGCCATGGTCGGCTCCGACCAGGACGAGGGCGGCATGTCGGAGGTGATGCGGTACTTCCTCGCCGGTCAGCTGGCCGCGCTGCGGGACTTCTCGCTCCTCTACGCCCCCAACATCAACTCGTACAAGAGGTTCCAGCCGGGCTCCTTCGCCCCGACCGCCGTCGCCTGGGGCTACGACAACCGCACCTGTGCCCTGCGGGTCGTGGGCCACGGCCGTTCCCTGCGCTTCGAGAACCGGCTTCCCGGCGGCGACGTCAACCCGCACCTCGCGGTGGCCGGGCTGGTGGCGGCGGGCCTGTACGGCATCGAGCAGAAACTGGAGCTGCCCGAGGTCTGCACCGGGAACGCCTACGCCGGCGACTACGCGCACGTCCCCAGCACCCTCCGCGAGGCCGCCGAACTCTGGGAGCACAGCCCGATCGCCAAGGCCGCCTTCGGCGACGAGGTCGTCGCCCACTACCGCAACATGGCACGCGTCGAACTGGACGCCTTCGACGCCGCGGTGACCGACTGGGAGCTGCGCCGCTCCTTCGAACGCATGTGAGGTTCTTCCGTGTCGCACGAGCTTGAGCTGCAGGTCCTCAACCCGGCCACCGAGGAGGTGGTCGCGACCGTCCCGGCCGCCACCGCCGCCGACGTGGACACCGCCGTCGTACGCGCCACCAGGGCACAGACCGGCTGGGCCGCCCTCGCGCCCGGCGACCGGGCCCGGCTGCTGCGCCGGTTCGCCGTCGCCGTGGACGAACACCTGGAGGAACTCGCCCAGTTGGAGGTCCGGGAGGCCGGACACACCGTCGGCAACGCCCGCTCGGAGGCGGGCAACGTCCGCGACCTGCTCGACTACGCGGCAGGGGGAGTGGAGCGGCTGACCGGGCGCCAGATCCCGGTGCCCGGCGGTCTCGACGTCACCATCCTCGAACCGCTGGGCGTGGTCGGCGTCATCGCGCCCTGGAACTTCCCGATGCCGATCGCGGCCTGGGGCACGGCACCGGCGCTCGCGGCGGGCAACGCGGTGATCCTCAAGCCCGCCGAGACGACCCCCCTGACCGCCCTGCGGCTGGCCGAACTCGCCCTGGAGTCGGGCCTGCCGGAGGGCCTCTTCCAGGTACTGCCCGGCCACGGCGCCGTCACCGGCAACGCGCTCGTCGAACACCCCGGCGTGGCGAAGATCGTCTTCACCGGGTCGACCGCGGTGGGCCGAAAGGTGGCGTCGAAGGGGGCCGCGCTGCTCAAGCCGGTCACCCTCGAACTCGGCGGCAAGAGCCCCAACATCGTCTTCGCGGACGCCGACCTCGAAGCCGCGGCGGCCGCCGCACCCATGGCCTTCCTCGACAACTGCGGCCAGGACTGCTGTGCCCGCACCCGCATCCTCGTCCAGCGCTCCGCCTACGACCGCTTCCTGGACCTCCTCGCGCCCGGGATCGAGTCGGTCCGCGTCGGTGACCCGGCCGACGAGCAGACCCAGATGGGCCCCCTGATCTCCAAGGCCCAACGGGACCGCGTGCGTTCCTACGTCGACCCGGACGCCCCCGGCCTTCGCGGCAAGGCCCCCGAAGGCCCCGGCTTCTGGTTCCCGCCCACCCTCCTGACCGGCGTCGACCCGCACGCCCGGGTGGCCGTCGAGGAGGTCTTCGGCCCGGTCGCGGTGGTCCTGCCCTTCGAGGACGAGGCGGAGGCCGTGGCCCTCGCCAACGCCACCGACTACGGCCTCTCCGGCTCCCTGTGGACCCGGGACGTCGGCCGCGCCCTGCGTGTCTCCCAGGCGGTCCGGGCGGGCAACCTGTCCGTCAACTCCCACTCCAGCGTCCGCTACTGGACGCCCTTCGGCGGCTTCAAGCAGTCCGGCATCGGCCGTGAACTCGGCCCGGACGCGCTGACCGCCTTCACCGAAACCAAGAACGTCTTCATCAGTACGGAGGGCTCCACACCGTGACATCGCAGAACATGTGCCGGCGGCTCGTCGGCCGCACCGCCGTCATCACCGGAGCCGGCAGCGGCATCGGCCTCGCCGCCGCGCGCCGGCTCGCCTCCGAGGGCGCCCACGTCGTCTGCGGCGACGTCGACGAAGTCCGTGGCAAGGCGGCCGCCGACGACGTCGGCGGGATCTTCGTGAAGGTCGACGTCACCGACCCCGAACAGGTCGAGGCCCTTTTCAAGACGGCATACGACACCTACGGCAGCGTCGACATCGCCTTCAACAACGCCGGTATCTCCCCGCCCGACGACGACTCCATCCTGGAAACCGGCCTGGAGGCCTGGAAGCGCGTCCAGGAGGTCAACCTGACCTCCGTCTACCTGTGCTGCAAGGCCGCGATCCCCTACATGCGGCGCCAGGGCAAGGGCTCCATCATCAACACCGCGTCCTTCGTGGCCCGGATGGGCGCGGCGACCTCGCAGATCTCGTACACCGCGTCCAAGGGCGGTGTCCTGGCCATGTCCCGTGAACTGGGCGTGCAGTTCGCGCGGGAGGGCATCCGGGTCAACGCGCTCTGCCCCGGCCCGGTCAACACCCCCCTGCTCCAGGAACTGTTCGCCAAGGACCCCGAGCGGGCCGCCCGCCGCCTGGTCCACATCCCCGTCGGCCGGTTCGCCGAGGCCGAGGAGATCGCCGCCGCCGTCGCCTTCCTGGCCAGCGACGACTCCTCCTTCGTGAACGCCACCGACTTCCTGGTGGACGGCGGGATCTCGGGGGCGTACGTCACCCCCCTGTAGGCGCGTCCTACAGTTCCGGAATGAGCATGACGCCTCCGCCCGGCTGGTACCCCGACCCCTCGGCCCCGCATCTGGAGCGCTGGTGGGACGGGGCCACGTGGACCGACCACCGGCGCTCCCCGCAGACCCCGGGGCAGCCGCGGGCGGCCGACGGGACCTCCGGTCGGGCCAAGGCCCTCGCCCTGGGCACCGCAGGGGTCGTCCTGGTCGCCGCGATCGTCACCGGGGCGTTCGTGCTCCGCGAGAACGGCGGGGCCGGTACCGACGTGAACGCCGCGCCGACGCCGGTGTCCCCCACCTCGGAACCGGCGGGCGAAAACCCCCCACCGGCCTCCTCCACGCCGTCCGCCGACGACCCGGCCGTCGTGGTGGACCAGCTCAACGGCATTACCCTGCCGTTGCGCGACGGCTGGACCAGGCCGGAGAACGTCGCCGAGGACGACGTCGTCATGACGACGGACGACGGGACGTACGACTGCCCGGCCGGTGTCGGCCTGTGCCGGCACGGCCTGGTCCTGACCCGCACGGTCACCGAGAACGACGTGCGCTCCCCGAAGGCCCTCGCCCTGGCGGACATCTCGAAGGCGGCCGACACGGCCTACGACCGCGACTCCCTGGACCGCCGCCCCTACGGCGGCATCACCTCGCACCAGAAGGCCGGGTCCGGGCAGGTCGCGGTGGCGGGCCGCGCCGGGTACTTCGTGCGCTGGCGGGTGCGGACGGCCGACGGCCCCGGCGGCTATGTGCAGTCGCTGGTCTTCCCCTCCAGCGTCGGCAGCGAGTCGCCCGTCCTCGTACGGTTCGTCTTCGACGCGGGCCCGGACGGACCCCCGCTCGCCGACATGGACCGGATCACCAAGGGGATCCGGTCGATCGGCGACGCGAGCACGGGCGGCGGCGTGGGCAGCAGCCTCGGGCCGTCGAGCTAGTGCCGTGCCGTGGCACTAGAGGAACGTCTGGCCCTCCCCGCGATACGTCGGGACCGTCGCCGTCACCGTGTCCCCCTCGATCAGGTGCAGCGCGTCGAACCGCTCGCACAGCTCGCCGGCCTTGGCGTGCCGGAACCACACCTTGTCGCCGACGAGGAGGTCGTCGGCGGGGGAGCCGAGCAGCGGCGTCTGCACCTCGCCGGGCCCTTCCTGGGGGTCGTACTTCAGCCCCTCCGGCAGATACGGCACCGGCAGCCGGTCGGGTCCGGGCGCGCCCGAGGCGGGGTAACCGCCGCCCAGGACGGTCACGACCCCGACACCCGGACGCCGGACCACGGGCTGGGCGAAGAGCGCGGCCGGGCGCCCGCTGAACGACGTGTAGTTGTCGAACAGCCGCGGTACGTACAGTCCCGACCCCGCGGCGATCTCGGTGACCGCGTCCTCCGCGGCGGTGTGCTGCACACTGCCCGTGCCGCCGCCGTTGACGAACTCCAGGTCCGGCACGACGGCCCGTACCGCGCGCACCACCGCCGCGCGCCGCTCGGCGAGTTCCCGGCGCGCGGTGGCCTGCATCAGCCGTATCGCACGCGAGCGCAGCGGCCGTCCCGCGACGGCGTCCCCGACACCGGCGATGTGCCCCTCGTACGCCATGATGCCCACGACCTTGAAACCCGGCCGTCTGGCCACGGCGCGGGCCATGTCGGCGACCTGGGCCGGGGAGCGCAGCGGGGAGCGGCGGGCGCCGACCCGTATCCGGCCGCCGAGGAGCTTCAGCGCGGTGTCCAACTCCAGGCAGACACGGATGACTTCGCGTCCGCCGCCGCGGGCCTCGTCGATCAGCGCGAGCTGCGCGGGATCGTCGACCATCACGGTCACGGCGGCGGCGAGCTTGGGGTCGCCGGCCAGTTCGGCGAACCCGGCGCGGTCGGCGGAGGGGTAGGCGAGCAGGACGTCGTCGAATCCACTCCGGGCCAGCCACAGGGACTCGGCGAGGGTGAAGGACATGAGGCCCGCGAAGCCGTCCCGCGCCAGCACGCGGTCAAGCAGGGCCCGGCAGCGTACGGACTTGCTGGCGACCCGGACCGGCTTGCCGTCGGCTCGGCGGACGAGGTCGTCCGCGTTGGAGTCGAAGGCGTCCAGGTCAACGATCGCGAGAGGGGCGTCGAGATGGGCGGTGGCCCGGTCGTAACGGGCCCGGTCGGCGGCGCGCGCAGTCATGAACGCAGCCTGCCAGACAGGATTACCGCAGGGTAGGGGGATGTTCCGGGCAGATGCCGCGGGGGGCGCGGACTGGTTCCCGTTCGCCCGCCGACAACCCGTAGAGTGACGCGCACGCACGGAGGACCGCTCCGTCTTCGGCCGCACGTCCGCGCCGGGATGCCGGTCCGTCGATGCGGGTATGGGTGCCCGGGACGGCCGAGTCCACGCCGGGCCCGGCCGACGGTGACAACGGCCCGTGCGCGTGGAGACGGCCGGGCGCGAGGAAACGGGGGGTGCATGAGCACGGAAGCGCGGCGCGCCCCCATCCCCCCACGCCCGCCCCAGCCGCCGACGGCGGGGACCGGGGAGAGCGGTCCGTCGAAGCCCGGTTCACGAACGGGATCAGGGACCGGCGGGGACGCCGCTCCCGAGTCCGCTGACGGCTCGCCCCCGGGGAACGGGAGCGTATTCGGGGGGCGCTCGACGCCGGTGAGCGCAGCGGCGCCCATCGGCGGCTCCGGGCCGGTCGGTGCCGGGCCTTCGACGCCGGACGCGTCGGGAACGGGTTCCGCGTCCTCGGCGGACGCGGTGCGGGGTGTGTTCGGCGAGAGTGATCACGGGCCTGGTTCCGGGGCGGCCGGTCGACGTGGCGCCGGTTCCGGGGGAGGCGTGTCCGCTCGCCGTGACAGCGGCTCCGACGTGGACGAGACCAGCCGCGCGTCCTCCGCGCGGCGCACCGGCCCCCGCACCCCGAACCTGCGGACACCGGCCTTCGGGACCGACGGAGCCTCCGCCGCCCCGCCGCCCCCGCCCAAGGCCTCGTCCCGCTTCCCCGACACACCACCGACGACCGACCGCGTGCCGCCCCGGCCGAGCGGAGGCCCGCCCTCGGCGGGACACCTGCCGCCCCGACCGACGTCCGGGACCCCGGCGTCGGACCCCATACCGGCCCGCCCGAGCCATCGGCCTCCGGTCCGGCCGTTCCGCCTTTCGGCACCCGCCGAGACCGCGTCGGAGACGACGTTCCGCCTCAACCCCGTCCCCCCGTCCCCCGCACAGCCGCGCCCGAGGCCGGACTCGGACCCGCGTGCCCAAGGGGCGGGGTCACGGGGAGGCCGGGCGGCCGGCTCGCAGGCGCCCGGGTCCGCCACCTCCGGCGGGCCCCAGCGGCCCGACTCGCGCCCCGGTTCGGCCACGTCGGCATCACGGCCCGGCGCCCGCCCCGATTCCCTGGCCGATCACCGCCCCGGCTCCGCGATTCCCGGGGCTCGGCCCGGCGCCCGCACGGATGCCGTGACCGACCGCGACCGTGACCGCGACCCCGGCTCCGCCGCGCAGCCCGGCGCTCGCCCGAGCGCCCCGCCCACGCCCGCCCGCCCCGTCTTCCCGCCCCGCCGACCCCGGAAGACGCCGGGCGCCCCCGGCACCGACAGCGCCACGGACAGGCCGTTCGCGACGCCCCCCGCACCCAGGACTGCCCCGTACGTACAGCCCACGCCCCCCAGACCCCGGAGCCGCCCCCAACCGTCCTCCACGCCACCGTCCTCCACGCCCGTCGGCCCTGAGAACGGTTCGCGCTCCCCGTCGACGTCGACCGGCTTCCGGATCCCTCCGCAGCCCCCGTCGGCACCCCCGACCCTCGGCGGCGACGCGCGCACGTCCTCGCCCGAGGTAACCGACGCGCCCCGCCGGGAGCCGGATCCCGCGCTCTCCTGGAGCGCGCCCATGAACCCCGGTGGCACCCCTGGCGCGGGGCGGCCCATCGTGTCGTTCGCGGAGCCCGAGGGGTACCGCGAGCGGCCACGCCCGCGGGCGCTCCCGACGTGGGTCCGGCCGCGGGTCGCCGCCGCCGCGGCGTGCGTGGTGCTCGGCCTGGGACTCATCGGCGGTGCCGTGACCGGGAGTTGGCTGGTCGGGGACTCGGGACAGAGCGGGACGCGGGACAGCTTCGCCGCGGCCGGCGGGCTGTGGCACAGCATTCCGGTGGACCACTTGTTCCCGCCCACCCTGGAGGGCAAGGGCGCCGGACCCGGCGGTGCCGACCGCACCTGGACGCGCGTCGCCGTCGCCCCGGACACCGACTGCGACAACGCCTTCGACCCCCTGCTGAGCAAGGCGCTCGCCCCCGTCGGCTGCCAGCGGCTGCTGCGCGCCACCTACACCGACGCCACCCAGAGCTACGTCACCACCGTCGGCCTCCTCTTCACCGAGGGCGACGCCACCGCGATGAGCGCCCTCGCGAAGGCGTTCAAGAACCAGGACCTCGCCGACCGCACCGACCTCATGCCCCACCCGTACGCCGCCCAGGGCACCGTCGCCGCCCGCTTCGGCACCGAACAGCGGGCCTCCTGGACCATGTCCGTCCTCACCGACGCCCCCGTCGTCGTGTACGCCGTCTCCGGCTGGGCCGACGGCCGTACCGTGGACGACCCGCAGCCCGCCGCACAGGCCATGACCTCGGGCGCCACCACCGCCCCCGCCCAGGCCGGCCTCGGCAACGAGGCGCAAGGCCTCGCCGACCGCGTCGAACGGGGCCTGCGCAAAACCGTCAGCTCACCCACGGAGCCGCCCTCATGAGCCGCGTGAGCCGCAAGAGCCGTGTGAACCCGGCAGGCGGAGTGAGCGTCAGGACCCGCCGGGCCGGCCTGCTGAGCGTCCTCCTCACCGCCTCCGTCGCCCTTGTGCCGCCCACCGCCGCGCACGCCGACAGCATCCGCGCCGAGCAGTGGGCCCTCAGCGCCATGCACACCGAGCAGGCCTGGCGCACCACGAAGGGCGCCGGCGTCACCGTCGCCGTCCTGGACACCGGCGTGGAGGCCGACCACCCCGACCTCGTCGGCAACGTCCTGACCGGAAAGGACATGATCGGCTTCGGCGCGAAGGACGGCGACCGCGCCTGGGCCCGCCACGGCACCTCGATGGCCGGGATCATCGCCGGCCACGGACACGGCACCGACAACGCCGACGGCGTCATGGGCATCGCCCCCGAGGCGAAGATCCTCCCGGTCCGGGTGATCCTCGAGGACAAGGACCCCGCCCGCGCCCAGGCCCGCAGCACCCGCGGCAACGCCCTCGCCGAAGGCATCCGCTGGGCCGCCGACCAGGGCGCCGACGTCATCAACCTCTCCCTCGGCGACGACTCCGCCTCCGCACACCCCGAACCCACCGAGGACGAGGCCGTCCAGTACGCCCTGAAGAAGGGTTCCGTCGTCGTCGCCTCCGCGGGCAACGGCGGCGCGAAGGGCGACCACATCTCCTACCCCGCCGCCTACCCGGGCGTGATCGCCGCGACCGCCGTCGACCGCTTCGGCACCCGGGCCTCCTTCTCCACCCGACGCTGGTACGCCACCGTCAGCGCCCCCGGCGTCGACGTCGTCATCGCCGACCCCGACCACAAGTACTACGAGGGCTGGGGCACCAGCGCCGCCTCCGCCTTCGTCTCCGGCGCGGTCGCGCTGATCAGGTCCGCCGACCCCGATCTGACCCCCGCCCAGATCAAGAAGCTCCTGGAGGACACGGCGCGCAACGCCCCGGCCGGAGGCCGCGACGACTCTCGGGGCTTCGGCTTCGTCGACCCGGCCGCCGCCCTCGCCGAGGCCGCCCGCCTCAAACCGGAGGGCCTCAAGTCAGCCGCGTACGGCGACACGTACTTCGGCTCCGGCCCGGACAGCGCCGACGACGGCGACGGCCCGGCCGGCTGGGCGGCTCCCCTCGCGGGCGGCGCCGGGGTCCTGCTGCTGGCCGGCGCGGTGGTCCTGTGGCGCGGCCGCCGCCGGGAACCGCGCCCCGTGGACGACTACGAGTCCAAGGACGGCTGGACCTGATCGCCGACCTCCAGTGCGTGGTGCTGGACTGCCCCGAGCCCGCACGACTGGCCGAGTTCTACCGGACGTTGCTCGGCGGGACCGTCAACCGGCCGGACCGGCGGTGGGCGGTCGGCGACGACTGGGCCACCCTGCACACGGCCTCGGGTCTGGTGCTCGCCTTCCAACGGGTGACCGACCACCAGGCCCCCCAGTGGCCGGACCCCGCCCGGCCCCAGCAGTTCCACCTGGACTTCGCCGTCCCGGACCCCGACCGGGCGCAGGAGGAGGTGCTGGCCGCGGGCGCGACCCTGCTCGACGCGGACTCCGACAACCGGAGTTGGCGCGTCTACGCGGACCCGGCAGGGCATCCTTTCTGCCTGGTCCGCCACTGACCGGTCACCGCGCCGACGACACCGCTGCGGCCGAGGCCGAGGAAGCCGACGACGCCGCGGCCGAGGAACCGGACGCCCCGGCGGCCGTGAACACCGACACCGCCGCCTTCGCCGCCGCCTCGACCAGCGAAATCCCCCGCGCCTTCGTCGCGTTGCCCTTCGACAGCACGGCCACCAGACAGCCCTGCCCGTCCACGGTCACCCGCCCGATGCTGTTGATGTCCCACAGACCGGTGGTGCCACGCGGCAGCCAGCCGTTCTTCAGCGCCCACGCGGAACCGTCGGCCACCACCGACACCCCCCAGCGCTGATCGGCGGCTATCCGCCCCATCAGCCCCCGCAGATACGTCCGCGAGGCCTCGCTCAGCTCCGAGTCCGCCCCGAACACCTGCTGGAGCAAGGTGAGTTGGTCGGCGGCCGTGGTCTGCGTGAGCCCCCACAGCGGCCCCTCGCCGCCCTGTGTGCCGGTGAGTCCGAACCGTTCGTTCGCGGCGTTCAGCCCGTCCGCCCGGCCGATGTCCCGCCACAGCGCCGACGCCGCGTCGTTGTCGCTGTCCTCGATCATCGCCGTTGCGTACGACTTCTCCCGCGCGGTGAGACGCGTGCCCGCGTCCTGCGCCTGGAGCAGCAGCGTCGCGAGGATGTCGACCTTGACGATGCTCGCCGTGTCGAAGGCCTCGTCGCCGTATGTGGCGCTCACGCCGGAATCCAGGTCCAGCACCGCCACCGACACCGTCGCGGTGTCCGCCACGCTCACCGCCTTCATGGCGGTGGCCAGCAGGGCGTCGTGATCCACCGTCGGCTCCGCCACGGGTTCCACCGATGCCTCCCCCTCCTGCGACCCCTCGTCCGAGGCCGAGGCCGAGGCCGAAGCCGCGGTCGGACCCGGCGCCGTCGACGAGGCCGACGCCGCCTCCGTCGACGATACGACGCCCGTAGCGGGGTGCGCCCCCGCCTTCACATACACCGTGCCCGCGGCCGTGACGCCGACGAGCGCGACGCAGGCGAGCGCGGTGTACAGCGGCGGGCGCCGCATCGAGGGGCGGGAGCGGTGACGTCGCGCGGCTCTGGAGGACTCCATGCCCGCGATGCTGGAGGCGTCGACTGTGCGTGGTGTTGGCCGGAGGTTAGATGTGTGTCAGGGAATTCTGAGAATCCCGTGAAAGCGGTCACCGGCAGGTTTCCGGACCCGCACAAGCCCAGCAGCATCCCCCCGATAGGGTCGGTGACCGTGGCGAACAAGAACATTCCCGACCCCGGCTTCTCCGACGACGACGGCACGGCCGACCCTCGGCTGAGCGCGGCGCTGGCGGCCTGGGCCGACGACCACGGCGCCGAGGGGCCCGTCCTGGAGGCGCTCAGGGACGCCCGGCTGCTCGTCCCCGTCGTGGCCGTGCTCGGCGAGGTGGAGGAGGACGAGAAGGGGCTGCGCCGCGAGAAGACCAGCGACATGGCCGTACCGACGTTGAAGGCCGGCCACCGCACCGCCCTGCCCGCCTTCACGTCCACCGAGTCGCTGGCCCGCTGGGACCCCGAGGCCCGCCCCGTCGCCGTACCCCTGCACCAGGCCCTCCAGGCAGCCGCGCACGAGAAGGCCGACACACTCGTGCTCGATCTGGCCGGGCCGGTGCCGTACGAGCTGACCGGGCCCGCGCTGCTCGCGCTCGCCGAGGGCCGTACGACGGCCGACCCGCTCGCCGATCCGGCGGTGCGCGACGCGGTACGGACCGCGGTGGCCGCCGAGCCGGGCGTGCTCCGCGCCCACCTCGGTCCCGGACAAGCCGACGGCACCCTCGCCCTCGTCCTGGACGCGTCCGCACCCCCGGCCAAGGCCGCCCGCGCGGTCGCCGAGCGGCTGGCCGCCGACCAGACGCTCAGGGCCCGCCTGGTGCGCGGCCTCGACCTGGCACTGCTGCCGGCCGGGGCGACGCCACCGGGCGAGCCCTTGTACGTACGCGGATGAGTCCGCCGTAGAGCGGACCGGTTGTGGAACGGAGCGGAGCGGGCGGAGGACCTACCGGCCGCAGGGACGGACTGGCCGTAGGACGGACCAGCCGTTGGACGGACTAGCCGTAGATCGGGCCGGTGTACTTCTCGCCCGGCCCCTGGCCCGGCTCGTCCCGGACGAGGGAGGCCTCGCGGAACGCCAGCTGGAGCGACTTCAGGCCGTCCCGCAGCGGCGCCGCGTGGAAGGAGCTGATCTCGGTCGCGCTCGCGTCGAGCAGACCGGCGAGGGCGTGGATCAGCTTGCGGGCCTCATCGAGGTCCTTGTACTTGTCGCCCTCCTCAGTCAGGCCGAGCTTCACGGCGGCGGCGCTCATCAGGTTGACGGCGACCGTCACGATCACCTCGACGGCGGGGACCTCGGCGATGTCGCGGGTCATCTCGTCGAAGTCGGGGCCCGCGGCGGACTCGGCGAACTCAGCAGGGGTGTCACTCATGCCCCACACGATAGAGGCCGGTGTACGACGGTTCGCACCACCCCCGGGCAGCTGCTAACCTTATGTGACGACCGGCCGGACAGCATTGCCCGGCCCACAAGTGGAGGCTCCGATCTCCCACCTGACCGTCCCCCGGGACGGCGGGTCACCCCGGTCAGGCGGCCACCATCGTTCCGTACGGACGATGGAGTCGCCCGAATGTGCGCCCCGCGGCATCACCGCGGCGGTGCTCCGGTAGTGCTTGGAGCCCCGCCTGTGATCGTCCCGGGGCATTTTTGTTGCTTCGGCGCGGTTAGGTCTGTCTAGAAGAGACATACGCGGCTGTCCGCCAGACCGCCGTGTGGTGCTAACCGAGGAGGATCCATCAGCGCCGAGCCCCGCATCAACGACCGGATTCGCGTTCCCGAGGTGCGACTTGTCGGTCCCAGTGGCGAGCAGGTGGGCATCGTCCCCCTGGCCAAGGCACTGGAGCTTGCGCAGGAGTACGACCTGGACCTGGTCGAGGTCGCGGCGAACGCCCGTCCGCCCGTGTGCAAGCTCATGGACTACGGGAAGTTCAAGTACGAGTCGGCCATGAAGGCCCGTGAGGCGCGCAAGAACCAGGCGCACACGGTCATCAAGGAGATGAAGCTCCGGCCGAAGATCGACCCGCACGACTATGACACCAAGAAGGGTCACGTCGTTCGGTTCCTCAAGCAGGGCGACAAGGTCAAGATCACGATCATGTTCCGTGGTCGCGAGCAGTCCCGGCCCGAGCTGGGCTACCGACTGCTGCAGCGTCTCGCGGAAGACGTCCAGGACCTCGGTTTCGTCGAGTCGAACCCGAAGCAGGACGGCCGGAACATGATCATGGTTCTCGGTCCGCACAAGAAGAAGACCGAGGCGATGGCCGAGGCTCGCCAGGCGCAGGAAGCCCGTAAGGCAGAAGCGAAGGCCAACCCCGGCAAGTCGCAGAACGCCGCGGAGTCCGACGACGTGGAGATCGACCACGTCGTGGAAGACGCCGAGGCCCCTGCCGAGGCTTCCGCCGACGCGTGATCCCAGGGACGCGAGTCCCCAGGACGTAACCGATACACAAGCGACGCTCCACCGTGCCCGGTTTTCGTGACCGGGCATCGGAGCGCCACCGACGAGGAGAGAACGGCGCCATGCCGAAGAACAAGACGCACAGCGGTGCCAAGAAGCGCTTTCGGGTGACCGGCTCGGGCAAGGTGCTCCGCCAGCGCGCGGGCCGCCGCCACTACCTGGAGCACAAGCCCTCGACGCTGACCCGCAAGCTGGCCGGCACCGTCGAGCTGGCGCCGGGCGATGCCGCCAAGGCGAAGAAGCTCCTCGGGATGTAGTGCGCGCCCTGCGTGGGCAGGGCGCAGCCGATAACCGGGACCAAGCCGTTCTCGGGTCACCCTCGTGACCCAGCTACAAGGAGTTAACAAGTGGCACGCGTCAAGCGGGCAGTCAACGCCCACAAGAAGCGCCGGGCGATCCTCGAGCAGGCCTCCGGCTACCGCGGTCAGCGTTCGCGCCTGTACCGCAAGGCCAAGGAGCAGGTCACCCACTCGCTGGTCTACAACTACAACGACCGCAAGAAGCGCAAGGGTGACTTCCGTCGGCTGTGGATCCAGCGCATCAACGCCGCTGCCCGCGCCAACGGCATCACCTACAACCGCTTCATCCAGGGTCTGAACGCCGCGAACATCGAGGTCGACCGCAAGATCCTGGCTGAGCTCGCCGTGAACGACGCCGGTGCGTTCGCCGCGCTCGTTGAGGTTGCCCAGAAGGCGCTGCCGTCGGACGTGAACGCGCCGAAGGCCGCGTGACGCTGCGCTGGCTTCAGGCCGACGCGAATGGACCCGCAGGTTTCTGACCTGCGGGTTCTTTGCTTCTGACGTGATGGCCGTCGTTCGGGTGCGGGCTGTCGTGGGCTGGTCGCGCCCCGCCGCGGAGCCGCTCATGTCAGAGCCCCGCGCCCTGAAGGCCCTGTACTGAAGGTGATGCTGAACATGCCCCCCACCGCCCCCGAGCTGATCTCCCCCCGTTCCTCCCGAGTCTTGGCCGCCCGGCGGCTGGCCAGGCGGAACTTCCGGGGCAAGGAGCGGCTGTTCCTCGCGGAGGGGCCGCAGGCCGTGCGGGAGGCGGCGGCGCATCGCAACGGCGGCAGCGGCACCCTCACTGATCTGTTCGCCACCGTCGAGGCCGCGGAGCGGTACGCGGACATCATCGGTGCGGCCCGGACCGCCGGCGCCCGGGTCCATCTCGCCGCCGACGACGTCATCGCCGACATCTCGACCACCGTCACCCCGCAGGGCCTCGTCGGCATCTGCCGGTTCCTCGACACGCCCTTCGAGGACGTGCTGCGGGCCCGGCCCAAGCTCGTCGCCGTGCTCGCCCACGTGCGGGACCCCGGGAACGCCGGGACCGTGCTGCGGTGCGCGGACGCCGCGGGCGCCGAGGCCGTCGTCCTCACCGACGCCTCCGTCGACCTGTACAACCCCAAGACCGTACGGGCGTCCGTCGGGTCGCTGTTCCACCTTCCGGTCGCCGTCGGTGTGCCCGTAGAGCAGGCCGTCGCCGGGCTCAAGGACGCCGGTGTGCGCATCCTCGCCGCCGACGGTGCCGGGACCGACGACCTCGACGACGAACTGGACCGGGGAACCATGCGCGGGCCGACCGCCTGGGTGTTCGGGAACGAGGCCTGGGGGCTGCCGCAGGAGACCCGCGCGCTCGCGGACGCCGTGGTGCGCGTCCCGATCCACGGGAAGGCCGAGAGTCTGAACCTCGCCACCGCGGCCGCCGTATGTCTCTATGCGTCAGCCCGTGCACAGCGCGCCTCCGGAGGGTGCCGTACGGTCACCGAGAGCTAGTAGGGTGACCAGCTCGGGGGCCCAACGCGCCAGCTGAGCGGCCGTCTGAGAGGTGGGTTACGGGGATGAGCGTCGGCACGAGCAGCGCACCGGGGGCGCGGGACGCGCGGCACCCGTCCGCGGCCCGGCCCGGTGATCTCGCCGAGCTCGGCATCGACCCCGACCAGCTGCCCGACGGCCTGGTCGTCGCCGACGAGCACGGGCTCGTGATCTGCTTCAACGCCGCCGCCGAACGCATCACCGCCGTCCCCGCCGCCGACGCCCTCGGACAGCGACTGGACAAAGCCCTCCCCTTAGAGGACCTGGAGGGACGCCGCTGGTGGCAGGTGACCGACCCGTACGGCGGGCTCGCCATCCGGGTCCGTCAGCCCGAGCGCAACCTCCTCCTGCCCGGCGGCCGTGAGGTCCTCGTCTCCGCGCGCTACGTCCGCACCGCGCCCACCGGGCCCGTCCGCCGTGTCGTCGTGTCCCTCCGCGACACCGAGGCCCGCCGCCGCACCGAACGCAGCCACGCCGAGCTGATCGCCACCGTCGCCCACGAGCTGCGTTCCCCGCTCACCTCCGTCAAGGGCTTCACCGCCACCCTCCTGGCCAAGTGGGAGAGGTTCACCGACGACCAGAAGCGGCTGATGCTGGAGACCGTCGACGCGGACGCCGACCGGGTCACCCGGCTCATCGCCGAACTCCTGGACATCTCCCGGATCGACTCCGGGCGTCTGGAACTGCGTCGCCAGCCCGTCGACATCGGCGCCGCCGTCGGCCGGCACATCCAGGCCTACGTCGCCGCCGGGCTGCCCGCCGACCGGTTCCTGCTGCGTCTCGAACAGCCGCTGCCCGACCTGTGGGCCGACCCCGACAAGATCGACCAGGTACTCAGCAACCTGCTGGAAAACGCGGTGCGCCACGGCGAGGGAACCGTCACGATTGACATCACGCCCGCGGCGTCCCCCCGAGAGGGCGAGGACACCGGCACGTCGGTCACGGTGAGCGACGAGGGGTCCGGCATCCCGGAGGAGTCCATGAACCGCGTCTTCACCCGCTTCTGGCGGGGCAGCAAGCGCGGTGGCACCGGCCTCGGGCTCTACATCGTCAAGGGCATCGTCGAGGTCCACGGCGGCACCATCACGGTCGGCCGCGCGCCCGGCGGCGGCGCCGAGTTCCGATTTACGTTGCCCGTGAGCGCTCCGGCCTATCTGACCTGAGCGCCCGCGGGCGTATCCGCCCATCCGTACCCCGTTAGACTCGGCCTCTGGCACCTTTGTGTCCCATGGGACGGCCCTCCGACCTCTGAGTGAGTCGGCGACGGGGACCTTCAGCCAGCCAATCGGAAGCACGGGAAGAGATGTCGGCACCGAATAAGTCGTACGACCCGGTAGAGGTCGAGGCCTTGAAACCGGAACAGATCGAGCGCACGCGGGACGAGGCGCTCGCCGCCTTCGCCGCCGCGGGTTCCCTCGACGCACTCCAGGAGGCCAAGGTCGCCCACACCGGCGGCACCTCCCCGCTGGCCCTCGCCAACCGCGAGATCGGCGCCCTGCCCCCGCACGCCAAGGCCGCCGCCGGCAAGCTCGTCGGCCAGGCCCGCGGCGCGGTGAACAAGGCCCTCGCCGCCCGCCAGGCCGAGCTGGAGGCCGAGCGGGACCAGCGCGTGCTGGTCGAGGAGGCGGTGGACGTCACACTGCCGTACGACCGCGTACCGGCCGGCGCCCGCCACCCGCTCACCACCCTGTCGGAGCGCATCGAGGACATCTTCGTGGCCATGGGCTACGAGGTCGCCGAGGGCCCGCAGGTCGAGGCCGAGTGGTTCAACTTCGACGCCCTGAACATCGGCCCGGACCACCCGGCCCGCGGTGAGGCCGACACCTTCTTCGTGCAGGGCCCCCAGGGCGGCGCCGACTCCGGCGTCGTGCTGCGCACCCACACCTCGCCCGTGCAGATCCGCTCGCTGCTCGACCGTGAGCTGCCGGTGTACGTGATCTGCCCCGGCCGCGTCTACCGCACCGACGAGCTGGACGCCACCCACACGCCCGTCTTCCACCAGGTCGAGCTGCTCGCCGTGGACGAGGGCCTGACCATGGCCGACCTCAAGGGCACCCTGGACCACATGGTCCAGTCCCTGTTCGGCG
Organism: Streptomyces sp. NPDC005263; assembly: GCF_042872365.1. Classification (NCBI taxonomy): domain Bacteria; kingdom Bacillati; phylum Actinomycetota; class Actinomycetes; order Kitasatosporales; family Streptomycetaceae; genus Streptomyces; species Streptomyces sp. NPDC005263. The sequence continues at coordinate 91,724 of NZ_JBIAKJ010000010.1, forward strand.
AGGGCATGAAGACCCGGCTGCGGCCCAACTTCTTCCCGTTCACCGAGCCGTCCGCCGAGATGGACATGGTCTGCTACGTCTGCCGCGGCGAGTCCGTCGGCAACCCCGACCGGCCCTGCCGCACCTGCTCGTCCGAGGGCTGGATCGAGCTCGGCGGCTGCGGCATGGTCAACCCGCGGGTGCTCACCGCCTGCGGCGTCGACCCCGAGAAGTACAGCGGATTCGCCTTCGGGTTCGGCATCGAGCGGATGCTGATGTTCCGCCACAACGTCGAAGACATGCGAGACATGGTCGAGGGTGACGTCCGGTTCACCCGGCCGTTCGGGATGGAGATCTGATGCGCGTCCCGCTTTCCTGGCTGCGGGAGTACGTCGACCTGCCGGCGACCGAAACCGGCCGTGACGTCCAGGCCAAGCTCGTTTCCGCGGGTCTCGAGGTCGAGACCGTCGAGCACCTCGGCGCCGACCTGAAGGGTCCCCTGGTGGTCGGCCAGGTGCTGACCATCGAGGAGCTGGAGGGCTTCAAGAAGCCGATCCGCTTCTGCACCGTCGACGTCGGTCAGGCCAACGGCACCGGTGAGCCGCAGGAGATCGTCTGCGGCGCCCGCAACTTCGCCGTCGGCGACAAGGTCGTCGTGGTGCTGCCCGGCGCCACGCTCCCGGGCGGCTTCTCGATCTCCGCGCGCAAGACGTACGGCAAGACCTCCCACGGCATGATCTGCTCCGGCGACGAGCTGGGCATGGGCGACGACGGCAGCCACGGCATCATCGTGCTGCCGCCGGAGACCGAGGTCGGCAAGGACGCCATCGAGCTCCTCGAACTGGTCGACGAGGTCCTCGACATCGCCGTCACCGCCAACCGCGGCGACTGCCTGTCGATCCGCGGTGTCGCCCGCGAGGCCGCCATCGCCTACGGTCTGCCGCTGAGCGACCCGGCCCTGCTCGACGTCCCCGCGCCGAACGCGTTCGGCTACCCGGTGCGTGTCTCGGACCCGATGGGCTGCGACCGCTTCACCGCGCGTACGGTGACCGGCCTGAGCCCGGAGGCCCGCTCCCCGATCTGGCTCCAGCGCAGGCTGCAGAAGGTCGGCATGCGTCCGATCTCCCTTGCCGTCGACGTCACCAACTACGTGATGATGGAGCTGGGCCAGCCGCTGCACGCCTACGACCGCGGGCTGGTCCAGGGCACCATCGGCGTGCGCCGGGCCGAGGAGGGCGAGAAGATCGTCACCCTCGACGGCACCACCCGCACCCTGCACGCCGAGGACCTGGTCATCGTGGACGACCGCGGCCCGATCGGGCTGGCCGGTGTGATGGGCGGCGCCAACACGGAGATCGCCGACCACCAGGAATCCGAGGGCACCACCGACGTCGTGATCGAGGCCGCGCACTTCGACGCCGTCTCCATCGCGCGCACGGCCCGCCGCCACAAGCTGTCCTCCGAGGCGTCGCGCCGCTTCGAACGCGGGGTGGACCCGCAGGCCGCCTCCGCCGCCGCGCAGCGCACCGTCGACCTCCTCGTGCTGCTCGCCGGCGGCACCGCCGAGGCCGGTGTCACCGAGGTGATCGCCCCGTCCGGGCCGCACACCATCACCCTCCCGGCCGACCACCCCGACAAGGTCGCGGGCGTCGAGTACGGCCGCGAGATCGTCGTACGCCGGCTGCAGGAGGTCGGCTGCGACGTGTACGGGCAGGACGAGCTGATCGTCACCGTGCCGTCCTGGCGCCCCGACCTGCGCCGCCCCAACGACCTGGCGGAGGAGGTCATCCGCCTGGAGGGCTACGAGAACCTGCCCTCCACCCTGCCCAGGCCCCCCGCGGGCCGTGGCCTCACCCACCGGCAGCGGCTGCACCGCCGCGTCGGCCGGGCCCTGGCCGGATCCGGGTATGTCGAGGCGCCGAACTACCCCTTCGTCAACGAGCAGGTCTTCGACCAGCTCGGCCTCGCGGCCGACGACCCGGCCCGCCGCGTCGTCAAACTGGTCAACCCGCTCAACGACGAGGAGCCCGCGCTCCGTACGACGCTGCTGCCGGGCCTGCTGGCCGCCCTGCGACGCAACGACGGCCGCGGCTCGCACGACCTCGCGCTGTTCGAGACCGGTCTGGTCTTCCAGCCGCGTGAGGAGCAGCGGGTCGCCGCCGCCCTGCCGGTCGACCGGCGTCCCACCGTCGAGGAGATCGCCGAGCTGAACGCCGCGCTGCCCGAGCAGCCGCGCCATGTCGCCGTTGTCCTCGCGGGCGCCCGCGAGCAGGCCGGCTGGTGGGGCAAGGGCCGTCCGGCGGACTGGGCCGACGCGGTCGAGGCGGCGCGCACCGTCGCCCGGGAGGCCGGGGCCGAACTGGTCGTCCGCGGTGGGCAGTACGGGCCGTGGCATCCGGGCCGCTGCGCCGAGCTGGTGGTGACCGGCGAGGGCGGCGAGCGGATCGTGGGGCACGCGGGCGAGCTGCACCCCCGCGTACTGAAGGCGCTCGGACTTCCCGCGCGCACCTCCGCGATGGAACTCGACCTGGACGCGCTGGAGCTGGCCGGCACCGCGACGTTGCAGGCGCCCAGCATCTCCACGTTCCCGGTCGCGACGCAGGACGTCGCCCTGGTCGTCCCGCGGGACGTGCCGTCCGCCGAGGTCGAGGCCGCGTTGCGTGAGGGGGCCGGTGAACTGCTGGAGGCGATCCGGCTGTTCGACGTGTACGAGAACGACGAGCAGCTCGGCGAGGGACGCAAGTCACTCGCGTACGCCCTGCGGTTCCGGGCGGCCGACCGGACGCTGACCGTGGACGAGGCATCAGCGGCCAGGGACACCGCGGTGGCCCTCGCGGGCGAGCGGACAGGGGCAGTGCTGCGCGGCTGATCGCCGTCCAACCCGCCAACAGAATCGGACCGGCCTCTCGAGGCCGGTCCGATTCTGTTCAGGGGCGCGGGGAACTGCGCGCCCAGCCCCCACGCACCGGCGTCCGACAACGCACCGCACCAGCGGGCGACATGGCCGTACCCGCCCTCCTTGACGCCGGATCAGACCAATGCCGCCCAGGGGCGCGGGGAACTGCGCGACCGGCCCCCACGCACCCGCGCTCAACAACGCACCGCACCGGCGGCCGACATGGCCATACCCGCGCTCCGTGACGCCGGATCACCCCGATGCCGCCCAGGGGCGCGGGGAACTGCGCGACCAGCCCCGACGCACCCGCGCCCGACAACGCACCGCAACCGCGACGGCGATCAGTACCCGGCGTAGGCCAGCGCAGCGAACCGGCGGAGCCGTCCGCCCCGCCACGGAGTGTCGGGCAGGCAGCTGGGCGGACGGCGCGGGATCGGGCCGCCGCACTGTACGAGGGGGAGAGCCGGCGGCCCGGCCGGCCTCTTGCGAGGTATTTCAGTCAACCGGCCGGAAACTCTGAGCGACAGTGCGCACACGCTACGGATTCGAGTACTCCGTTCACACCCCGTGTGAAGGCGCAACCACTACTCTGACGGCACTGAGCCACCGGGGGGCCTCCCATGCAGCCCAACACTCTGCTCGACGCGATCCTGGACGAGGCGGGGATCTCCCACGCGGGTCTCGCCGCCCACGTGAACCAGGCGGGCCGGACCCGGAGCCTGACCCTGCGCTACGAACACACCGCGGTGGCCCGGTGGTTGAAGGGGCAGCGGCCCCGCGGCCAGGTGCCCGACCTGATCTGCGAGGTGCTCGCGGCCCGGCTGCAACGCCCCGTCACCCTCGACGACATCGGCCTCGGCGTCCCCGGTGAACCCGCCGCACCGCACGGCACCTCCCTGTCCGGCTTCGTCGAGCGGGCCACCGCCCTGTGGCGCTGCGACGAGCAGCAGCGCCCGCACGTCCTGGGCGCGCCCGCGGTGACCGGCACACCCGCGGTCATGCCCGTGTGGGAGTGGGAGAACCCGCCCGAGGACGTCGACGTCTCGCGCGGCGGCCGGCACCGGGTGACCTCCGCCGACATCGAGATGCTGCGCGCCGCCCGCGCCCACTACGAGCAGATGTACCGCAAGGCGGGCGGCGTCGCGACCCGCACCCGGATCGTCGGTTTCCTCAACGCCGAGGCCGCACCACTGCTGCGCGGCAGCTACACCGACGAGAGGGGCCGCCAACTGCACCGTGCCACCGGCGGGTTGGTCGCGGTCGCCGGGATCTGCGCCTACGACTCCGACGCGCACGGGCTCGCCCAGCGCTACTTCCACCAGGCGCTCAGGCTGGCGAAGGCCAGCGGGGACCGGGGGCTGGGCGCCTATGTGATCGCGCTCCTGGTCAACCAGTCGTTGTTCATGCGGGAGTACCGACAGGCCGTGGCCTTCGCGGAGGCCGCGTTGCGCGCCGCCGGCAAGCACATCACCCCGGCGCTCGCCTCCGACCTGTACGCGATGCAGGCGAAGGCCTACGCCCACCTCGGTGACGGCAGCAGCGCGCTGTCCTGCATCCGGCGGGCCGAGCAGGCCGCCGAACGCATCCGGCGCGGACACGAGCCCGACGAGACGGGCTATGTCCAGCCGGGACTCGTCAACGTCCAGGTGGCGGAAGCCCTGCTCAGCCTCGGCGAACTCGCGGCGGCGTGGGAGCACGCCGCGGCGGCCGTGGACAACCCGGCCCACGACCGCGGGCGGGTGCACCGGCTCGCCATGCTCAGCACGATCGAGCTGCGCCGGGGCAACGCCGACAAGGCGGTGGCCACGGCGGTGCAGATGGCCGAGCAGGCCCGGGGGATGGAGTCCCAGCGCCTGCGCGACAGACTCAGAGCGGTGCGCGAACACCTGGTGCGCAGCGGCTGCGCGGGTACGTCCGAGGCAGCCGAACTCATCGACGGGGCACTGCGCGTACCGCTGTAGACCGGCCATCTGAGCACCGGCACTTCCTAGTCCCTGCTGCGATATTGCCACTTACTCGACGGAAGGTGGCAGAACCGTGCAGTGGACGAAGCAGAGCGAACAAACTGTGTATGAAAACCGCTGGTTCACCGTCAACCTGGCAGATGTGGAGCTGCCGGACGGGCGGCGCCTGGACCACTTCCTCATCCGACTGCGGCCCGTCGCGGTGGCCACGGTGGTCAACGACGCCAACGAGGTGCTCCTCCTGTGGCGTCACCGCTTCATCACCGACAGCTGGGGATGGGAACTCGCGGCGGGCGTCGTCGAGGACGGCGAGGACATCGCGTACGCGGCCGCCAGGGAACTCGAGGAGGAGACCGGCTGGCGGCCGGGGCCCCTGCGCCACCTGATGAGCGTGGAGCCGTCCAACGGACTGACCGACGCCCGGCACCACATCTACTGGACGGACGAGGGCGAGTACGTCGGACACCCCGTGGACGACTTCGAGTCGGACCGCAGGGAATGGGTTCCCCTCAAGCTCGTCCCCGACATGGTCGCCCGAGGGGAGGTCCCGGCCGCCAACATGGCGGCCGCGTTACTACTGCTGCATCATCTGAGGCTCGGCCAGGACGCCATGCCCTGAATCCCCCACGCGTCCCGGAAACGCACCTAGCGCCCCAGGGCCTGCCATATCGTCACGACGAGCGCGCCCACGGCGGTGAGTACCGCGACCGCGGGCAGCGGCCAGCGGGCGTGCTCCAGGGCGACCACCCGGGAGTTCAGGTCGTCGACCTCCTTGTCGGTCTCCTCGGTGCGGTGGCTGAGCAGGGCGAGCCCTCCCTCGACACGCGCGTAGGCGACGTCGAGGCGACGGCGTAACTCTGCGAGTTCTCCATGAACCACGGGATGCTCGGGGTCGGCGGTCACGAGTCCGCTCCTTTCCGTAGTCGTCACATCCCTTGCATGCGCATGGAGAGTCAACTCGCCTGGTGGGCAGGTGGGGAGAGTGTGCGACAGGCATATGCGGGCCCGGCGCGCACACGGTGTGTGAATGCCACGGGCCCGGCGCTCCGAAGAGTGCCGGGCCCTTTCCGGCCACCGTGCGTAGTCAGCCGTAGGTGTAGAAGCCCGACCCGGACTTCCGGCCCAGCCGGCCCGCGTCGACCATGCGCTGGAGCAGCGGGGGAGCGGCGTACAGCGGCTCCTTGTACTCCTCGTACATCGAGTACGCGACCGAGGCGACCGTGTCCAGGCCGATCAGGTCGGACAGCTTCAGCGGGCCCATCGGGTGGGCACAGCCGAGCTCCATGCCGTTGTCGATGTCCTCGCGGCTGGCGATGCCGGACTCGAACATCCGGATCGCGGACAGGAGGTACGGGATCAGCAGCGCGTTCACCACGAAGCCGGAGCGGTCCTGGGCGCGGATCGCGTGCTTGCCGAGCACCTTCTCGGCGAAGGCCTGGGCGCGGCTGAGGGTGCCCTCGGAGGTGGTGAGCGCGGGGATCAGCTCGACCAGCTGCTGCACCGGCGCCGGGTTGAAGAAGTGCACGCCGATGACGTGGTCGGGACGTGCGGTGGCGACCGCCAGCTTCACCAGCGGGATGGAGGAGGTGTTGGAGGCGAGGATGGCGTCCGGCCGGGTCACGACCTGGTCAAGGACCTGGAAGATCTCCGTCTTGACCTGCTCGTTCTCGACGACGGCCTCGATCACCAGATCACGGTCGGCGAACTCGCCGAGGTCGGTGGTGAAGCTCAGCCGCGCCTGCGTCGCCGCCAGCTCCTCCTCGGTGATCTTGCCGCGCTCGGCGGCCTTGGCCAGGGAGTTGAACAGCCGCGTCCGGCCGATCTCCAGGGCCTCGCCGGTGGTCTCGGCGACCTTCACGTCGAGGCCGGAGCGGGCGCTCACCTCGGCGATGCCCGCTCCCATCTGACCGCAGCCGACCACGCCGACCCGCGTGATGTCTCCCGCCGGGATGTCCGTCACATCGTCCCTTTCGCTGATCTACGGCTGTGGCAGGATCGCCGCCTGTCCGGTGCCTGCTCCGTTCGTGCACGTTACTCCCAAGTATCGATGATCGATCGCGGGGGTACGGGCATCCTGGGGCCCGGAGACGATCCGTGACCGCACGGATCCGCGGTGTATGGGGGTGTCCGGGTGGGGCGACTGTCACGTCGGGGGTTCGCGCTGGCCGCGTTGTCGACGCTCACCTCGGCCTCGGGTGCGACGGCCGCGCCGCGGCGCCGGGCCGGCACCGAGATGCGCGGGGTCTGGGTGGCGACGGTGAGCAACCGCGACTGGCCCTCGCGGCCGGGACTGCCGGCGGACCGGCAGCGGACCGAACTGCTCGCGCATCTGGACCGGGCCGTCGGGGCCCGCCTGAACACCGTGGTGTTCCAGGTGCGTCCGACGGCCGACGCGCTGTGGCCCTCGCCCCATGAGCCCTGGTCGCAGTACCTCACCGGCACCCAGGGCCGGGACCCGGGCTGGGACCCGCTCGGCACGGCGGTCGAGGAGGCGCACGCGCGGGGTCTGGAACTCCACGCCTGGTTCAACCCGTACCGCGTCGCCAACCACACGGACGTCACCAAGCTGGTCGCCTCCCACCCCGCCCGCAAGCACCCGGAGTGGGTGGTGCCGTACGGCGGGAAGCTCTACTACAACCCCGGGCTGCCCGAGGTCCGCGCCTTCGTGCAGGACGCCATGCTGGACGCGGTGCGCAGGTACCCGGTGGACGCCGTGCACTTCGACGACTACTTCTACCCGTACCCGGTGGCGGGCCAGACCTTCGACGACGACGCGGCCTACGACCGCCACGGCGGCGCCTTCCCGAACCGGGCCGCCTGGCGGCGCGACAACATCGACAGGCTGGTGCGGGAGACGGCGGCCCGGGTCAGGAGCACCCGCCCCGCCGCCCGCTTCGGCGTCAGCCCCTTCGGGGTGTGGCGCAACTCCGACACCGACCCGCTGGGCTCGGACACCCGGGCGGGCGTGCAGACCTACGACGACCTGCACGCGGACACCCGCACCTGGGTGCGTGAGGGCTGGATCGACTACCTCGTCCCGCAGCTCTACTGGAACGTCGGCTTCGCCGCCGCCGACTACGCCGAACTGCTGCGCTGGTGGGCCGAGGTGGCGAAGGGCAGCAGGACCAAGCTGTACCTGGGGGAGGCGCTCTACAAGGCCGGTGATCCGGCCCAGCCCGCGGCCTGGCAGGACCCGGCCGAGCTGTCCCGGCACCTGACTCTCGCCCGGACTCACCCGCAGGCACGCGGGCACGTCTTCTTCGCGGCCAAGGAGGTCGCGGCGGACCGCATCGGGGCGATGGCGCGGGTGGTCGCCGACCACTACCAGCGGCCGGCGAAGCCCCCGCGCTGAAAGGACCCCTGAGTCACCGGTGGGTTTCCCGGTGCCGGATCTCGGTGTCGGGGCCGGGTGAGCACACGCCCTCGTGACCGTCCTGGAAGCGGACGCGGTACGGGGGGTTGCCCTCGGGGCCCATCACTTCGACGATCTCGCCGACCTTGTCCTGCTGTCCGACCACCCTGCCGTGCTGGACAAGCTGGTCGCCCACGGTTGCATGCATCTGTCGGGCCTCCTCACCTGGTGCGGGAGCAGCGTCCGTGGCCCTGGGGCCACGGCGCCGGGCCCGGTCGAGACCGGCGCGTGCGCGCCGCTCAGCTCCGGGCCCGCTGGGTGACCGCGATGCACACCAGCACCGCCGCGGCCGTCAGTGGGGCGGCCACCGTCAGGTGCTCGCCCAGCAGCAGCACCGACCACACCAGTGTGAGCAGCGGCTGGGCCAACTGCAACTGGCTGGCCCGGGGGATGCCGACGGCCGCCATGCCCCGGTACCAGACGACCAGGCCGAGGAACTGCGAGCCCGCCGCGACCCACAGCAGCCCGGTGACGCTGTGCGCCGTCAGCCGGATGGGCTCGTACGCCAGCGCCACCGCGGCGACCGGCACGGTGAGCGGCAGGCACAGCACCAGCGCCCAGCCGATGACCTGCCAGCCCGGCATCACCCGGGCCAGCCGGCCGCCCTCGGTGTAACCGGCCGCGCACACCAGCAGCGCCCCGAACAGGTACAGATCGGCGGTGGTGAGGGCGCCGCCGCTCTGCTGCACGGTGAACGCGACCACCGCGGCGGCGCCCGCGAGCGCCGCCGCCCAGAAGGCGCGGGAGGGACGGGTACCGAACCGCAGCGCGGACAGCAGCGCGGTGGTCAGCGGGAGCAGGCCGACCACCACGGCGGCGTGCGCGGTGGTGGACGTCTGGAGTGCCAGGGTGGTCAGCAGCGGGAAGCCCACCACGACCCCGGCGCCGACGACAGCCAGCCCCGGCCGGTGCCGGCGGTCCGGCAGCGGCACCCGCAGGGCCAGCAGGCACCCACCCGCCACGAGCGCCGCGAGCACGCTGCGCAGGGCGACGAGCGTCCACGGGCCGAAGCCCTCCAGGCCCCAGGCGGTGGCGGGGAAGGTGAGGGAGAAGGCGACGACGCCGAGGGCGGCCAGCAGGGTGCCGGTGACCGGCGGCTTGGCCGGAGTGGTGACCGCTATCCGGGTCGGCGCGGTAGCGCTACTCTGTACTCTCATGCAAGAGCGTAGCAGCGTGGGTGAACTGGCGGAACGGCTGCGAAGGGAGTTGGACCGCTACTCTCCGGGTGGAAAGCTCCCGTCGAGCCGCGCACTGGTGGAGCGGTTCCGGGTGAGCCCGGTGACCGTGTCGCGGGCGCTCGCGCAGCTGGCCGCCGAGGGCCTGGTCGTCACCAGGCCGGGCGCCGGCGCGTTCCGGGCCTCGCCGCGGACGATTGCCGCCGCGACGGCCGGGGACACCTCCTGGCAGGAGGTGGCGCTGAGCGCGGACGGCGCCGCCGACCTCGTACCCCGGTCGGTGGACGCGTCCGGCGTCCTGGTCTCGCTGGCAGCGCCGCCGCCCGAGGTGATCGAGTTCAACGGCGGCTACCTCCATCCCTCGCTGCAACCGGAACGCGCGATGTCCGCGGCCCTGGCGCGCGCGGCACGCCGGCCGGGCGCGTGGGGGCGGCCGCCCATGGAGGGGCTGCCCGAGCTGCGGGAGTGGTTCGCGCGCGGCATCGGCGGCCTCACGGCGGCGGAGGTGCTGATCAGTTCGGGCGGCCAGGCCGCACTGACCACCGCCCTGCGCGCCCTCGCCCCGCCGGGTGCGCCGGTGCTGGTCGAGTCGCCCACCTATCCGGGCATGCTGGCCATCGCCCGCGCGGCCGGCCTGCGGCCCGTCCCGGTGCCGGTCGACGCGGACGGGGTACGGCCGTCCCTGCTCGCCGACGCGTTCCGGGCCACCGGCGCCCGGGTCTTCGTCTGCCAGCCGTTGTTCCAGAACCCGACCGGCGCGGTGCTCGCGCCCGAACGGCGCGGGGAGGTGCTGGGCATCGCGCGCGCGGCCGGCGCGTTCGTCGTGGAGGACGACTTCGTACGGCGGCTGGTGCACGAGGACGCCGGTCCGGTGCCGCGTCCGCTCGCCGCCGACGACCCCGACGGAGTCGTCGTGCACGTCGGCTCGCTCACCAAGGCGACCTCGCCGAGCTTCCGGGTCAGCGCGCTCGCCGCGCACGGCCCGGTCCTGGAACGGCTGCGCGCCATCCAGGTCGTCGACAGCTTCTTCGTACCGAGGCCGCTGCAGGAGGCGGCACTCGAACTGGTCGGCTCGCCGGCCTGGCCCCGCCATCTGCGGGCGGTCTCGGCGGAGCTGAAGGCGCGACGGGACGTCATGACCGCCGCCCTGCGGCTCAACCTGCCCGAACTCTCCCTCCCGCACATCCCCTCGGGCGGCTACCACCTCTGGCTGCGGCTGCCCGACGGGGGCACCTCCCCGGCGTTCGGCTCCGGCGCGGAGTGGGCCCTGACGGCGGCCGCAATGCGGGCGGGCGTCGCGATCACCCCCGGCCGCCCGTACTTCAGCGCCGAGCCGTCCGCCGGACATGTCCGCCTGAGCTTCGCGGCGGTGGCGGGAGCGGGGGAGATCGCGGAGGGCGTACGACGTCTTCGCGCTGCCTGCGACGAGGTGACCCCCGGCCACGCCCCGCGGGCGGCCCGCACACCTCACGACTGATGCCTATTGACCCTTGCACGCGCGGGGCTCACCATCGCCGCATGCATCTTCGGGTCACGTTCGTCGCCGCGGCTCGCAGTTCCCCGTTGCTCGCGGAGCGCTTCGAGGACGACCGTCCGCTGGACCGGGCCGGCTGGGACGAGGTGCAGCGCGTCGTCCAGGATCTGCTCCCGCTCGCGGCGGCCGAGCTGCGCTACTGTTCGCCGACCCCGCGCAGCCGCGCCACCGGGGACGCCCTCGGTTACGCGCCGCTGGTGCAACTCGCCCTGCGGGACTGCGACATGGGCCGGTGGCGCGGGCTGACCCTGGGCGAGGCGATGGCCCGCCAGCCGGAGGCTGTGGACGCCTGGCTGGCCGACCCGCGGGCCACCCCGCACGGCGGCGAGTCGCTGCTGGCGTTCATCTCGCGGGTCGGGAACTGGCTCGACACCCGTCCCGTCGAGGACGCCGGCCGGATCGTCGCCGTGGCCGAACCCTCGGTGATCCGGGCCGCGATCGTCTACGCCCTGAAGGCGCCGCCCTCGACGTACTGGAACATCGACGTACGGCCGCTGTCGACGACCGCCGTCATCGGCCGGATGGGCCGTTGGAACCTCCGCTTCGACGGGGTGAAGGCTCAGCCCTCGCGGGCGTAGTCGGTGGTCAGGACGAGGTCCTTGGCGGGCCCGCGGACCCGCCACACGGTTCGCCAGTGGTCCTGGTCGCGGACGGTGAACTCGCCCCGGTAGAGATCGGCCGAGCAGGGGTGGTCGGCGACATGGCGCCCCGCGGTCAGGTCCAGGTCGTGGAAGGGGCGGCCGTCGGCGAAGCGGACGTCGACGGCTCCCGGTGAACCGCCGGGCAGGAAGAGAAGGGTGCGCTCCGCGGGGCGAGGGACACCCCGCCAGGTGAAGGTGCCCCTCTCCTGGTGCAGCAGCCCACCGTCGTCCAGCCGGCCGAACGTGGTCGTACCGCCGAAGTGCCCCTCGTCGCCGCCCGCCAGATCCCGCACCGAGCGTTCCACCCGCCAGCTCCCGGCGAGATACGCCAGCAGGTCCGGTACCGGCCAGAACTCGCCCACCCGTTCCTCCCTTCCGACTCTCCCGACTCTTCCGACTCTTCCGACACTTTCGGTACCGCGCGACCCGTTGACCTCCTGAACTCCCCTCTCTATCTTGCCGTTCGAAGTGCTGATCATTGTCCGGTATTTCGAATGACGTGGGGTTGCCCCCACTTGAGCCGCGGAGTATCCATGTCACGCACCAGCACCCGCTGGAGACTCGGTCTCACGGCCACCGCCTTCCTGGTGGCGGCCGGTCTGGTCCCCGCATCCGCCCACGCCGAGGATGTCACCGACTACGCGATCACCGTCGACCCCGCCACCAAGGGCGCGACGATCGACGACACGATGTACGGCGTCTTCTTCGAGGACATCAACCGCGCCGCGGACGGCGGCCTGTACGCCGAACTCGTGCAGAACCGGTCCTTCGAGTACTCCGCCGCCGACAACTCCTCGTACACGCCCCTCACCTCCTGGACGGTCGACGGCACCGCGAAGGCCGTGGACGACGGCGGCCGGCTCAACGAGCGCAACCGCACCTACCTCTCCCTGAACGCCGGTTCGTCCGTCACCAACGCCGGCTACAACACCGGCGTCCACGTGGCCGAGGGCAAGAGGTACGACTTCTCGGTGTGGGCCCGCGCCGACGCCGGCACCACCCTGACCGTCAGCCTCCAGGACGCGGACGGATCCCTGGCCACCGCCCGCAAGGTGGCCGTACGCAAGAGCGGCTGGGCCAAGTACACCGCCACGTTCACCGCGACCCGCACCAGCTCCGTCGGCCGCCTCACCGTCGCCTCCTCGGCCGACGCGGCCCTGGACATGGTGTCGCTGTTCCCGCGTGACACCTACCGCAACGAGCCGAACGGCCTGCGCAAGGACCTCGCCGAGAAGGTCGCCGCCCTGCACCCGGGCTTCGTGCGTTTCCCCGGCGGCTGCCTGGTCAACACCGGCTCCATGGAGGACTACAGCGAGGCCTCCGGCTACCAGCGCAAGCGCTCCTACCAGTGGAAGGACACCATCGGCCCGGTCGAGCAACGGGCCACCAACGCCAACTTCTGGGGCTACAACCAGAGTTACGGCCTCGGCTACTACGAGTACTTCCGCTTCGCGGAGGACATCGGCGCGATGCCGCTGCCCGTGGTCCCGGCGCTGGTGACCGGCTGCGGCCAGAACCGGGCCGTCGACGACGAGGCGCTGCTCAAGCGGCACATCCAGGACACCCTCGACCTCATCGAGTTCGCCAACGGCCCGGTGACCTCGACCTGGGGCAAGAAGCGCGCGCGGATGGGGCACCCCAAGCCGTTCCACCTCACGCACCTGGAGGTCGGCAACGAGGAGAACCTCCCCGACGAGTTCTTCGCCCGATTCAAGCAGTTCCGCGCCGCCATCGAGGCGAAGTACCCCGGCATCACCGTGATCTCCAACTCCGGCCCGGACGACACGGGTTCGACGTTCGACACCGCCTGGCAGCTGAACCGGGACGCGAACGTCGCCATGGTCGACGAGCACTACTACAACAGTCCGCAGTGGTTCCTGCAGAACAACAACCGCTACGACTCCTACGACAGGAAGGGCCCCAAGGTCTTCCTCGGCGAGTACGCCTCACAGGGCAACGCCTTCAAGAACGGCCTCGCCGAAGCGGCCTACATGACCGGCCTGGAACGCAACGCCGACGTCGTGAAACTCGCCTCCTACGCCCCGCTGTTCGCCAACGAGGACTACGTCCAGTGGCGCCCGGACCTGGTGTGGTTCAACAACCACGCCTCCTGGAACTCCGCCAACTACGAGGTCCAGAAGCTGTTCATGAACAACGTCGGCGACCGGGTGGTGCCGTCGAAGGCCACTGGGACACCGTCCCTGCTCGCCCCGATCACCGGCGCCGTCGGCCTGTCGACCTGGGCGACCAGTGCGGCGTACGACGACGTGTTGGTCACCGACGCCGACGGGAAGACGCTGCTCACGGACGACTTCTCCGGGGACGCCGCCCAGTGGAACCACACCGGCGGCGGCAGCTGGAGCGTCCAGGACGGTCAGTACGTGCAGACGGACACCGCCGCCGAGAACACCATGGTCTCGGCCGGGGACGCCGGCTGGCACGACTACGACCTGCACGCGAAGGCCACCAAGAAGTCCGGCAAGGAGGGCTTCCTCGTCGCCTTCGGCGTCAAGGACACCGGCAACTTCTACTGGTGGAACCTGGGCGGCTGGAACAACACCCAGTCCGCCGTGGAGCAGGCCGTGGACGGCGGCAAGTCGACGCTGATGTCCAAGCCCGGCTCGGTCGAGACGGGCCGCGCCTACGACATCGACATCAAGGTGCGGGGCCGTCAGGTCACCCTCTACCTCGACGGCAAGGAGTGGGGCAGCTTCACCGACGACAAGCCCGCCGAGCCGTTCCGCCAGGTCGTCACCAAGGACAAGAAGAGCGGTGACCTGATCGTCAAGGTCGTCAACGCCCAGTCCTCGGCGGCCCGTACGGCGATCGACCTGGGCGGCACGAAGGTCGCGTCCGAGGCGAAGGTCACCACGCTGGCCGCGGCCCCGGACGCGGTGAACACGGAGACGTCCACGACGGTGGCGCCGGTGTCGTCCACCTTCTCGGGGGTGGCCGACAGGTTCACGTACACCTTCCCGGCCAACTCGGTCACGTTCCTTCGGATCAAGCAGAGGTAGCAGGCCCCGGTGTGGGCCGCTGTCCGGCGGCAGCGGCCCACACCCGAGGGTGACGGCGACGACACCGAGCACGCGCACGGTTCAGAAGAGCAACTGACGTTCATCCCCTTGTCCGGTACCGCCCGCAGTGCCATGCTCGCGACACATGTTTGCGTAAACATGCCTCGACGGACGACGTCCGGGCACCGACCGATCTGTTCGCGCCGCACGACACGACAGAGGGGATCTGACTCAGACATGCCCAGACCTGGAAGGGCGGCGGCCGTGGTGGTGACCGCCGCCTTGCTGACCGGCCTGCTTCCCACCGTCGCGGGGGCCTCCGCGTTCGGGAGCTCCGCCTCGCGTCCGCGGTACGACGCCATCCCGAACGGTCAGACGTACTACGACACCGACGGCGACCCCGTCGAGGCCCACGGTGGGGGCTTCCTCAAGCGAGGAGACACCTACTACTGGGTGGGGGAGGACAAGTCCCAGGGCAACGCCCGGTTCAACGGACTCAATCTGTACAAGTCCAAGGACCTGGAGAACTGGGAGAAGGTCAAGCAGATCCTCACGGTGGACTCCGAGGACACCCGGGGCAACAAGATCCTCACCCACGCGAAGGTGGAGCGCCCGAAGCTGCTCTACAACGAGAAGACGAAGAAGTACGTGCTGTGGGGTCACTGGGAGATGGCCGCGGACTACTCCGCCTCGGAGGTCCTCGTGGCGACCTCCAGCACCATCGACGGCCCGTACACGATCACCTCGAAGGGCCATTTCCGCCCCGGTGCGGGGAACGCCGCAGCGGAGGCGATGGGCGACCGCGTCGGTCAGCCGGTCGAGGACTTCGACACCTCGGCGAAGGACACCGCGAACAAGCAGCACGCCTACAAGCCCGTGCAGGCCGACTATCCGGCGAAGATCCTCCAGTACAAGGCCCCGGACGCCCGCACCCCCGAGAAGCTCGGTTACGTCGGTGACGACGACTACGGCACGAGCCAGGCCGGCAACTCGTGGACGTACCAGTTGAACGACATCACCCACGACACGACCGTGAAGGCCAAGGCGGTCCGGATGACCGGCTTCGACACGTCGGCGTACGACCGCTACGCGAAGGACTACAACGTCTCCACGAGCGGCTACATCGTGCGCTACCCGACGGACACGGCGTCCGACACGATGACCGCCCGGTACACGATCGGTGATCCGGGGACCTCCCACGACCAGCTGGTGGCGCCGGTGGTGTCTCCCACGCTGAAGGAGTCCTCCGACCCGTCGGTGGTGCTGGTCAACAGCCAGGACGTCGCCTTCGTCACCAGTGCGACCGCCGACTCGGTCTCGTACGTCACGACGGACGGGTCCGACCCGGCCGCCCCGGACAACACCCAGCGCCGCCGATACCGCGACGGGATGCGGATCTCCCTGGCGGGCGCCCCCGGCAAGCGGACCGTCGTCAAGGCGGTCACCGAGAAGGACGGCAAGGCCAGCGCGGTCACGTCGGTGACGTACCAGGTGGCCGAGAACGCCTCGGACGTGCCGGTGTTCGCGCCGGTCATCAACCGTGTCCCCGGCACGTACGGCACCTTCGGCTACAAGGAGTTGCGGATCTACTCCCCCTCCTACGGCGCGGAGACGTACTACACCATGGACGGCCAGGACCCGGCCCCCGCCCAGAAGGGCGACAACATCGGGTACGGCTCACGCGACCTCACCGTCCACCAGGACGAGAAGACCGGCGAGGCCTACCTCGTCACCGCGCAGGACCACATCTACATGCGGGTGTGGAAGCTGAACGACTCCTTCACGGACGTGGTGCCCGACAAGGAGTACGACATGTACGTCGGCGAGCACCGCGAGGCTCCCGCCCTCGTCCGCAACGGCGGCAGGAACGGCAGGTACGTCTACCTCATGACGTCCTACCAGTCCGGCTGGTACCCCAACCAGTCCCAGTACGGGCGTACCGAGGACCTGGACGCGGGCTTCGGCGAGCCGCGGGACGCGTACGGCTACCGCAACGGCCAGAAGGCGTGGAGCTCCCTGCAGCTCGTCGGTGACAACACCACCTACGGTTCCCAGCCCACCAAGATCCTCAACATCGGTACCGACAGCAAGCCGAGCTACGTGTACATCGGCGACCGCTGGCGCCCGGACCTCCTGCTGAAGTCGACCTATGTGGCCATGCCCCTGACCATCAGCGACAGCGGCAACGGCGGCAAGGGTCTGATGAGACTCCAGCCCACCCCGCGACTCGACCTCGACGTCAAGAACGGCAAGGTCAAGCAGCCGGACTGGAAGCTGCTCTCCCTGAACAAGCCGGTGACCGCCTCGCCCAAGGTCCGTGCCGCGGTCGGCGCGCCCACCGAGAGCCAGAGCGACTGGGAGACCACCCCCGAACAGGAGAAGACCGGGATCTACCGGCACTACGACGCCACCGAGGCCAATGACGGCAAGGACTCGGACGTCAGCGTCTACGACGACACGGAGCAGTACTACAAGAGCGCCGGGCTCCCCTTCTCCTGGCAGGTCGACCTCGGCGGGCGCCACAAGCTGGCCTGGATCGGGCTCTCGTTCAAGACGGTCGGCGGCTCGGACAACGTCCACCGCTACACCGTCTCCGCCAGCACCGACGGACAACGCTGGACGGAACTCGTCGACAACACCGAGAACAACCGGGTCGGCCACCAGATCCACGAGCTGACCGGCTCGTACCGGTACGTCAAGCTCGACGTGTACAAGTCGTTCGACCTCGCGCACGGCAAGGACGCCGACTGGTCCCGCGGGCTCTACGAGGCCTCCGTCTACGGAAAGTGAGAACCGGCGCACCGGGCCCGGCCGTGTGGTCACCGTGACCGAGAAAGGTCACTTCAGGAGACTCGAGTGTCGGGGACGGTGCCTGGCTACACAGGCCGGGCACCGTCCCCGATCCCTTCCCCGCCCGGCTCCCATGTCGCGCAGTCTCGTAGTGGTCAGCAGTAAAATGAGGGTGAGGGGCGCGGTGGCCTCAGCCCATGTGTGCGGCGAGTGCACCATCGGAGCTTGGCTCGTCTCCCAGCTGCGGGCACGCCTGTGATGCGCCGGCGACGCGCTGGAGCGTCGAAATGCGGCGGCGTCCATGGCCGGGCAGCCCGCGGGCGGTGACGCAGCGAATCCCGCTCAGGAGGTAAGGAGCCGAGACCTCCGGCAGGCCGGTCCACTGCCGACATCGATGCCGACGCGTTTCAATGCGTAGCTTGCCCTCCAATAGAATTACGGTCATACTTCAATGGTCGGCGCGTTACTGAGGGACCCGACCGCGCAAGGTTCCCGCTCCCACGGTCTTCGATCGTCGATCCCGCAGGCTGCAGCCGCAGTCGAGACCAGGCAACCGCGCCGTACCGACCCCGTCAGGGAAAGAGGGGGCGTCGCAGGTCGCAGAAACCGCACGCTGAAGGGCACGACCATGAATGACGCACAGGGCGTACAAGGCGACGTGGTGACGTCGTACAAGCTCGCGCCGAACCGCACCGTGACCGCAGGCGGGCTGACCTTCGCCTACCGCGATCTCGGCCCCAGGACCGGTACACCGGTGGTCTTCTTCAACCATCTCGCCGGGGTTCTCGACAACTGGGACCCCCGTGTCGTCGACGGTTTCGCGGCGAAGCGCCGGGTCATCACGTTCGACAACCGGGGGGTCGGCGCCACCAGCGGCACCACGCCGAAGACCATTCAGGAGATGGCCGAGGACGCCGTCACGTTCATCCGGGCGCTCGGGCTCGAGCTCGTGGACATCCACGGCTTCTCGATGGGCGGCATGATCGCCCAGGTGGTCGCGCAGACCGACCCGCAGCTCGTCCGCAGGCTGATCCTCACGGGCACCGGTCCGGCCGGCGGCGAGGGCATCAAGGACGTCACCCGGCTGTCCAACATCGACACCGTCCGGGCGCTGTTCACCCTTCAGGACCCGAAGCAGTTCCTCTTCTTCACCCGTACCGCCAACGGGCGTCGGGCCGGCAAGGAGTTTTTGGGCCGTCTGAAGGAGCGCACCGAGGACCGGGACAAGGCGATCTCCCTCACCGCCTACAGATCCCAGCTCAAGGCCATACACCGCTGGGGGCTGGAGCGGCCCCAGGACCTCTCCGTCATCCGTCAGCCCGTGCTCGTCGCCAACGGCGAGAGCGACCGGATGGTGCCGTCGAAGAACTCGTACGACCTGGCGGAGCGAGTGCCGAACAGCGAGTTGGTGATCTACCCCGACGCCGGCCACGGCGGCATCTTCCAGTTCCACCAGCAGTTCGTGGAGACGGCTGTCGAGTTCCTCGAAAGGCGGTAGCCGCCTGCTTGGCCCCCGACCCCGTTCGCGCCCGCCGTGAGGCGGCGGAAGCGGACGCGGCGCGGGTGGCTGGGCAGATCCTCGGCCCGTTCCACGGCCTGCCCGTCACGATCAAGGACAGCTTGGAGACGGCAGAGATGCGCGCCGTCCGCAGCCGTACGGATCTACGGGCGACGGGGTGGCCGTCAGGCGACGTTCACGGGGTGGGATCCTCGCGTCGAAGCACAGGGCGTAGAACCTCGATGACGCTGGCGTCGTCCACGGTGGAGGGGATCGGTTCGTCGTGGCCGTCGGCGATGCCGCGCATCGTCCTGCGAAGGATCTTTCCCGATCGGGTCTTGGGCAGGGCGGCGACGACCGCGACGCTCTTGAGCGAGGCGACGGCGCCGATGCGGTCGCGTACGAGTTGGACGAGTTCGGCCTCGACCTCGGTCGCGTCGCGGCTGACGCCGGATTTGAGGACGACGAAACCGCGCGGCACTTGTCCCTTCAGCGCATCGGCGACGCCGATGACGGCGCATTCCGCGACATCGGGATGAGCCGCCAGGGCTTCCTCCATGCTTCCGGTGGACAGTCGGTGGCCGGCGACGTTGATGACGTCGTCGGTGCGGCCCATGACGAAGACGTAGCCGTCCTCGTCGATGTGCCCGCTGTCCCCGGTGAGGTAGTAGCCGTCGAAGGCGGAGAGGTAGGAGGCGATGTAGCGGTCGTCGTCGTTCCAGAGGGTGGGGAGCGCGCCTGGCGGCAGGGGCAGCTTCACGACGATGGCACCCTCGACGCCCGCGGGTACCGGATCGCCCGACCGGTCGAGGACGCGCACGTCCCAGCCCGGCAGGGGACGGGTCGAGGAACCGGGCTTGACGGGCGCGGCTTCGATGCCCATGGGGTTGGCGACGATGGGCCAGCCGGTCTCGGTCTGCCACCAGTGGTCGATCACCGGGATGTCCAGAAGGGCGCTCGCCCAGTGGTACGTCTCGGGGTCGAGGCGCTCACCCGCGAGGAAGAGGTGGCGCAGGCCGGTCAGGTCGTAGTCCGCGGTGAGCGAGCCGTGCGGGTCCTCCTTGCGGATGGCCCGGAAGGCGGTCGGGGCGGTGAACATCGTCTTGACGCCGTACTCGGCGGCGACGCGCCAGAACTGGCCCGCGTCCGGGGTGCCGACCGGCTTGCCCTCGTACAGGACGGTCGTGGCGCCGGCCAGCAGCGGCCCGTAGACGATGTACGAGTGCCCGACGACCCAGCCCACGTCCGAGCCGGTGAACATCGTCTCGCCGGGGCCCACGTCGTACACCGCGCCCATCGACCAGTGCAGGGCCACCGCGTAGCCGCCGCAGTCACGCACGACCCCCTTGGGTTTTCCGGTGGTTCCGGACGTGTAGAGGATGTACAGGGGCGCGTTCGCGGGGACGGAAACGCAGTCGGCCGGTGGTGCCGCGGCGACCAGGTCAGCCCAGTCGAGGTCGTCGGTCCCCAACTCGGCCCGCTCCTGCGGGCGTTGTAGGATCACGCACTTCTCCGGCTTGTGGGCCGCGAGTTCGATCGCGCGGTCGAGCAGCGCCTTGTACGCGATGACCCTCTTGCCCTCGATGCCGCAGGAGGCGGAGACGACCACCTTCGGGGCGGCGTCGTCGATGCGGACCGCGAGCTCGTGCGGGGCGAACCCGCCGAAGACCACCGAGTGGACCGCGCCGATCCGTGCACAGGCCAGCATCGCGACGGCGGCCTCGGGGACCATCGGCATGTAGATCACCACCCGGTCGCCCTGTTCCACACCGAGTCGCGCCAGCCCTCCGGCGAAGGCCGCCACCTCGTCCCTCAGCTGCGCGTAGGTGAAGGTGCGGCGGGTGTCGGTCACGGGTGAGTCGTAGACGAGCGCGGGTTGATCGCCCCGCCCCGCTTCGACGTGCCGGTCGAGCGCGTTGAAGCAGACGTTGAGCCGCCCGTCGGGAAACCAGCGGTAGAAGGGTGCGCCGGAGGCGTCCAGGGCGCGGTGCGGAGCGACATCCCAGTCGATGCCCTCCGCCGCCGTCAGCCAGAAGCTCTCCGGGTCTTCGGTGCTGGCGCGGAAGACGTCCTCGTACATTCCCATGTGCGCACTCCTTTGTGGCATCCAGGGGCCGGCGGTGGCGGCAGGCGGCATGCTGTCGAAACGCATACCCGATGTGGCCGGAATGGTCGAGCAGGATGGGATGCCGGATGCCGGATGCCGGATGCCGGATGCCGGATACCGGATTCCCGGGCACCGGCATCGCGGTGGGGCCGGCGAGTTCTGTCGGCAGCGGGCCTCCGCCATCAGGTGCCGGTCAGGCGCCGAGGTGCGTGCGGAGCCACTGCCCCATCCGCCCGATCGCCTCGTCCACCTCGGGCACGCGGCCCGCGCCCAGGACGAACGAGTGCTGGCCCTCGGGAACCCCGTGGGTCTCGGAGGTGACCTTGAAGTCGGCGAGCCGGCGCCCGAGCTCGGCACCGTCGTCGGCGAGGGTCTCGTACTCGCCGTAGAAGACGAGCGTGGGAGGCAGGCCGGTCAGGTCGGCGTTGGCGATGCTGACCTGGGGGTCGGCGATGTCCAGGGCGGGGTCCTGCACCCAGGCCCCTCGGAAGAGTTCGAGGATGGCGCGGCTGAGCATCTTGTCGTTCGCCTCGTTGGCGTCCACGGACTTGTTCTGGAGGGTCAGGTCGGTCCAGGGCGAGACGCTGACGATCGCACCGGGGGTGGGCTCGCCCTTGGCCAGCAGGCGCAGCGGCAGCAGGATCGCGAGCGTGCCGCCGATGGAGTGGCCGGTGCTGCCGATGTTACGGGGCTCGTATCCCTGGGAGAGCAGCCACCGGTAGGCCGTCTCGACGTCGTCCAGCTGCGCCGGGTAGGGGTACTCCGGCGCCAGGCGGAAGTCCACCACCAGGGAGCGGACTCCGGCAGCCTTGGCGATGTGGCCGGCTGCCTTGCGGTCGGAGTGCATCGAGGCGGTGACCGATCCACCGAAGTGGAAGTGGAGCAGCGCCTTGCCGGGGGCGGCGCCCTCGGGGATGGCCCACAGGGCGGGTACGCCGTCCGCGTCCACCTCGGCGTACGTGACGCCTTCCGGTTCGGTCGACGCCCTGTGGTTCGAGTCGACGATGTCGCGGACGATCCCCAGGTCGAGACCCGGCGTCGCGGACTTGGCGCTCACGCCGGCGAGGAACTCCGCGAACTCGTGTGCTTCTTTGCTGACGCCCATGATGGCGCTCCTTCTCGGATGGGTGCCGGGACGGGCTCTCCGCGCGGCAGCCGGATCAATGTGCCGGTGACGCTACCGTCTGAGTATCGGAAAGTAAACTCAGCTTCGGTTAGTATTCCTCCATGGATGTGTGGAATGAAGGTCGCGCGGATGCCGAGATGGCCCCTGGCCGTGAGCGGGATATGTCGAACTGCACGATTGCGCGGACCCTGGAGATCATTGGGGAGAAGTGGACGATCCTGATCCTTCGGGAGATCTGGTACGGCTCGTCCCGGTTCAGTGACTTCGAACGCGTCCTCGGATGCCCTCGCAACCTGCTCGCGACACGACTGCGGATGCTGGTGGAGGAAGGGATCCTGGCCACCGAGACGTACAAGGAGCCCGGCTCGCGGAGTCGGCCGAAGTACGTGATCACCCCCAAGGGCATCGATCTGGTGCCGGCCGTGATGGGGCTCATGCAGTGGGGTGATCAATACTGCTCCGCCCCGGACGGGCCCCCGGTGCTGATGCGCCATCACGCGTGCGGCGCGCAGGTCGAGGTCCAGCTGCGCTGCCAGGAAGGTCATCCTGTGCCTGTGGAAGAGTTGGACCGCGTCCCCGGCCCTGGATTTCGCACGAAGCCGGTCGGGTGAGCCCGGCGAGCGGTGTACGGCCGCGTCCCTGACCGCGCTGCACCGCGGTGCGCCCCATGCGCGGCCGCCGGGTGAATTCTCGCCCGCGCCCGCGCCGGCTTGCGGGCTCGACGGGGAGGTCCGTACCGCCCATCACCTCGGCTGCTGAGAAAACCATGACGCCCCTCTTCAGGGGAGCTGCGGGTAGAGCGCCGAGACGCCTCCGGACAGCGCGGCCTGCGCCTGGCGGGCGGCGTCGTCCGCGAGGATCTCGTAGTCGCCGGCGGCGAGGCCGTCGACGGCGATCCGGGCGATGTCCGCGGGGTCGGACTTGGCCGCGTCGACCGCCCGGACCATGTCGGTGTCCATGTAGCCGACGTGCAGTCCGGACACCCGGATGCCGCGGTCTGCGAGCTGCACGCGCAGGGTGTTGGTGAGCGACCACTCCGCGGACTTGGCGGCGCAGTAGGCCCCGAGTTCCGGGAAGCTGACCCAGGACAGGCCGGACAGGACGTTCAGGATCGCCCCGCCGCCGTTGGCCGCGATCTGAGGCGCGAAGCTCCGGACCACCGAGAGGGTGCCGACGTAGTGGGTGTCCATCTCCAGGCGGATCTCGTCCAGATCGGCCGTGAGTACATCGGCGCCCGTGGACGATCCCGCGTTGTTGATCAGGACGGTCACGTCACCGGTGGCTTCCGCCGCGGCCGCGACGGACGCGGGGTCGGTGATGTCGAGCGCGACCGGCTTGGCGCCGGGCAGGTCGACCTGGTCCGGGTTGCGCGCGCCGGCGTAGACCGTGGCGCCCCGGCTGAGGAGCTCGGCGGCGAGGGCGCGGCCGAAGCCCCGGTTGGCGCCGGTGACAAGAACAGTGCTGGTGGAGATGTCCATGGAAGGTTCCTGGTCAGGTGGGAAAGGAGTGGTCACTTTGAATTACGAACGTAATTCTATGGAGGGCGAGCCTCTGATCGCAAGTGCTCTGCGCGGTGAGCGGTGTGAGGCGTGACCTGGGCGACGCACGGCCGTCGGTGACGAAGGGAACGCGGCGCACCTCGCCCGCACCCGCTGCACCTGCTGGGTCTCACGACTGGACGAACCTATGCTGGCTGTCATGAGGCGGACATCCTTTGCGCAGTGGCCCTGCTCGATCGCCCGGACCATGGATCTGCTCGGGGACTGGTGGACACCGCTGGTGCTGCGCGAGGCCTTTTACGGGATCCGGCGGTTCGACGCCTTCCAGGAGGCGCTGGGGATCGCCCGCAACACGCTGGCGGACCGGCTGAAGAGGCTGGTGGAGGAAGGGCTGCTGGAAAAGCGGCCCTACCAGACGGAGCCGGTTCGGTACGACTACGTGCTCACCGAGAAGGGTCGTGACTTCTACGGCGTGCTGCTCGTGATGAACCGCTGGGGAGACCGCTGGCTGGCCGGTGAAGCGGGCCCGCCGGTGGCGATGCATCACGACCTCTGTGGACAGGAGAGTCATGCCGAGGTGGTGTGCGCGGCTTGCGGCGAGCCGATGACCGCGGAGAACACCCGTCCCCGGATGGGCCCGGGCTATCCACCGCACCTGGCTGAGCGGCCGGATGTGCGGGAGCGTTTCGCCGGCTGAGCCGCCGGCTCCGTGGGGCTGCCCGTCATCCTTGACAAGTAAGTCTATCTACGCAACTTTACTGGTCAGTACCTCGAACGAGGTGTCGGATGATCAAGGAGGCTGCCAGAACATGGAGTGGACGGGCGCGCGTTATGCGGACAAGCCGACGGTCGAGGTCCACGCCTGGATCGCAGCCCCACCGGAGAAGGTGTGGGCATTGGTGTCCGACGTCGAGCTGATGCCGCGCATGAGTTCCGAACTGCAGTCGGTGGAATGGCTGGACGGCAGGAGCGGCCCGGCCCTGGGGGCCCGGTTCATCGGCCGCAGCAAGCACGAGGCGCTCGGGGAGTGGGCCACCACGTCGCACATCGTCGAGTACGAGCCGTCGAAGGTGCTCGCCTGGGCGGTCGAGGATCCGCAGGACCCCACGGCCATCTGGCGGTTCACCCTGGAACCGCGCGACGGGGGCACTCTGCTGCGGGAATGGATGCAGATGGGGCCGGCTCGCTCGGGCCTCTCCTTCGCCATCGATCGCATGCCCGAGAAGGAGCAGAAGATCGTCTTCGTGCGCATGCGGGAGTTCGAGGCCAACATGACCACCACGCTCCACGAGGTCAAGAAGCTGGCCGAGAACGCCCAGACCCCGGGTGAGGCGGGCCTCTGATGCGTACGTCCACCACGATCGAAGCCTCCGGGGGCGACTGGCGGGAGCTTGTCGACTACGTCACCGAGGCGGAGAAACTCGGTCTGGACATCTGCTGGGTGGCGGAGGCGTGGGGCGCTGAGGCGCCCTCCCCGTTGGGTTATCTCGCCGCGAGGACCGAGCGCATGCTGCTCGGTTCGGGGATCATCCAGCTCGGCACCCGCACGCCCATGGCCATCGCCCGCGCCGCGATCACGCTGTCGCAGATTTCCGAGGGGCGCTTCCTCCTCGGACTGGGCCCTTCCGGACCGCAGGTGATCGAGGGGCTGCACGGCGTGCCCTTCGACCGGCCGCTGTCCCGGATGCGCGAGACCGTCGAGATCGTGCGACAGGCCGCCTCCGGCGACAAGATCTCCTACTCCGGGCGGGAGTTCCAGATCCCGCTGCCGGGCGAAGCGAAGCCCATGCGTCTGGCGGTGCGCGCCGAGTACGACGTCCCCGTCTACCTGGCGACCCTCTCGCCGAAGATGCTGCGCCTGACCGGTGAGATCGCCAACGGCTGGCTGGGCACCAGCTTCGTGCCCGAGGGTGCCAAGGAGGCGTACTTCGACCACTTGGACCAGGGTCTGGCCGCCGCCGGTCGTGCCCGCTCCGACCTCGACATCTGCCAGGGCGCCGAGGTCGCCTTCGCCGAAGACGAGGACGCCCTGCGCGCGATGGTGGCCGGACGCAAGAAGGAGCTGGCCTTCAGTCTCGGTGGCATGGGCTCCGTGACCACGAACTTCTACAACAACGCCTACAGCCGCCAGGGATGGGCCGATGTGGCGGCCGCCGTCCGGACGCGTTGGCAGGCCGGGGACCGGGATGGTGCGGCCCGCCTGGTCACCGACGAGATGGTGCTGGCGACCACGCTGATCGGAACCGAGGACATGGTCCGCGAGCGACTGCGTGTGTGGCGCGACGCCGGCGTCGACACCGTCCGCTTCTATCCCGCCGGCGAGACCCTCGGTGCCCGGCTCGCGACGCTCGGTCGGGCCATCGACATCGTTCGCGACATCGAGGACGAGGCGGCAGGGTAGCGACATGGCCGGACCGGCTGCCCACGTCCGACCATGAGCACGAGGCCGACGAGGTGCCCGCCCGCCGTCGATGATTGCTGAGCGGGCATAGATCACGGAACCGGGGTGCTGAAGTGGACGCCGGGGTGACTAGGAACAGGTTTGTTCGAACGGGAGCGAGTCGGTCCCTTGTGGGAAGCCGGCCACCCCAGTGGAAAGGAACCGTCCATGGACGAGCAGGATGAGCGCTTCGACGTCGTCGTACTCGGCGCGGGCCCAGGCGGGTACGTTGCCGCCATCCGGGCCGCCCAACTGGGCAAGCGCGTCGCGGTGGTCGAGGAGAAGTACTGGGGAGGCGTCTGTCTGAACGTGGGCTGCATCCCGACCAAGGCTCTGTTGCGCAATGCCGAACTGGCACACCTCTTCACGCGCGAGGCGAAGACCTTCGGCATCAAGGTCGACGGAGAGGTCTCCTTCGACTATGGCGAGGCGTTCCGCCGCAGCCGGAAGGTCGCGGACGGTCGTGTCAAGGGCGTCCACTACCTGATGAAGAAGAACAAGATCACGGAGATCAGTGGGCGCGGTACCTTCCTCGACCCTCACACGCTCCAGGTGGTGGACTACGACGGCAACACCCGTAACGTCGGTTTCGACCACTGCGTCATCGCGGCCGGGGCGACCCCGAAGCTGCTGCCCGGCACGCGTCGCACGTCGCGTGTGGTGACGTTCGAGGAGCAGATCCTCGCCGACGATCTGCCGGAGTCGATCGTGATCGCCGGTGCCGGCGCGATCGGCATCGAGTTCGCGTACGTCCTGCACAACTACGGCGTGAAGGTCACCATCGTCGAGTTCCTGGAGCGGATCGCCCCGCTGGAGGACGCCGAGGTGTCCGCCGAACTTGCCAAGCAGTACCGGCGGTTGGGCATTGACGTTCTCACTTCGACTCGTGTCGAGTCGATCGACGAGTCGGGCGCGCAGGTCCGCGTCACGGTCACCGACAAGGACGGCACCCAGAAGGTACTGGAGGCCGACAAGGTCCTGCAGGCGATCGGCTTCGCGCCGAATGTCACCGGCTACGGTCTGGACAACACGGGCGTGCGGGTCACCGAGCGCGGCGCGATCGACATCGACGGCCGCTGCCGCACCTCCGTGCCGCACATCTACGCCATCGGCGACGTCACCGCCAAGCTGATGCTGGCGCACGCCGCCGAGGCGATGGGTGTGGTCGCCGCCGAGACGCTCGCGGGCGCGGAGACGATGGAGTTGGACTACGTGATGATTCCGCGGTCCACCTTCTGCCAGCCCCAGATCGCCAGCTTCGGCTACACCGAGGCGCAGGCCCGCGAGAAGGGCTTCGACGTCCAGGTGGCCACGTTCCCGTTCACCGCGAACGCCAAGGCCCACGGCCTGGGCGATGCGACCGGCTTCGTGAAGCTGATCAGCGACGCCAAGTACGGTGAGCTCCTCGGTGGCCACCTCATCGGCCCCGACGTCACCGAACTCCTCCCCGAGCTGACCCTCGCCCAGCAGTGGGACCTCACCGTCCACGAGGTCGCCCGCAACGTCCACGCCCACCCCACCCTGGGCGAGGCGGTCAAGGAAGCCGTCCACGGCCTCGCCGGCCACATGATCAATATGTAGCGGGGTGGCGACCCCTGGTGCCCCCGGGTAGGTCGAGAAACGCGGTGGGGTTGGTCCGCCACCGCGTTCGCAGGGCGGTGTTCCCGGTCGCGTTCGCTGGATTGGGCGACAGGGCGCCGCGGAAGGTGCGCCGGTAGGCGATGGGGGAGACGCCGATGGCGGCGTGCAGGTGTTCGCGCAGCGAGGTGCCTCCGGCGAAGCCGACCTGGCCGGCGATGTCGTCGACGGTGAAGCGGCGGGCGAAGGTGCGCAGGCTCATGTGGGAGTGCTCGGCGAGGTCGGCCAGGGTCATGGGCTCGTGGAGGTTCTTCAGCGCCCACTGGCCACGATCCCGCCGACATCGATCGCACCCGGCGCTACCTCGACGACGCGGACCGGCTGTTGCAGGGCTCACCCACGCCGATGGAGTTCTTCGAGGAGATGCGGGGCCTGCATCCCGAGCGCATCAACCCGAGCACCCTCTGGTTCGGCGCCCTCAGTCTCCTGGGCGCTGAGCCGACGCCGTAGGCGCCGCTGCTCAGGGAGCTCGCCGACCCGCACAACGGGGCACCCCGAGGGGGACTGCGCTGACGTCGGACAGGTGCGTACGCGGAAACGCGCACTCCTGTCCGCCGTCCGAAAGGCGATCTCCTGCCGACGTCGGCGGCGCCTGACTCGTCGGTGCAAGGTCCGCGTGAACAGCTCCTTGCCGTCTTCGACGGCGAGCACCCGGAAACGGCCGCTCCGTTCCGGGGGTGCTCGTTCCTGAAGGCCGGCGTCGAGGTCCCCGACCCTGGCCATCCGGCCCATCAGCCGGCCGCGGCGCACAAGAGGCGGTTCGCTCGCCGTCCGGCGGACATCGCACCAGGATTGCATAAACGTGCATCGAAACGTATAGTCATGCCATCCAAGAGGAGGATGGATTCCATGGCGGTACGTGCGGCAGTGGCCGGAGCGAGCGGATACGCGGGCGGGGAGCTCCTGCGGCTGCTCCTGGCACACCCCGAGATCGAGATCGGCGCCCTGACCGGCAACTCCAACGCGGGCCAGAAGCTCGGCGCGCTCCAGCCGCACCTGCTGCCGCTGGCCGACCGGGTTCTGGAGGAGACCACGCCCGGCGTCCTCGCCGGACACGACGTCGTCTTTCTCGCGCTGCCGCACGGGCAGTCCGCCGCCGTCGCCGAACAGCTCGGCCCTGAGGTGCTCGTCGTCGACATGGGCGCCGACTTCCGGCTCAGGGACGCGGCCGACTGGGAGAGGTTCTACGGCTCCCCGCACGCCGGCACCTGGCCGTACGGTCTCCCCGAACTGCCGGGCGGCCGCGCCGCGTTGGAGGGGTCCAAGCGTGTCGCGGTGCCCGGTTGCTACCCGACCGCGGTCTCCCTGGCCCTGTTCCCGGCGTACGCCGCGCACCTCGCCGAGGCCGAGGCCGTGATCGTCGCCGCCTCCGGCACCTCCGGCGCGGGCAAGGCGCCCAAGCCGAACCTGCTGGGCAGCGAGGTCATGGGCTCCATGTCGCCGTACGGTGTCGGCGGCGGCCACCGGCACACACCCGAGATGATCCAGAACCTGAGCGGGGTAGCCGGGGAGGCCGTCTCGGTCTCCTTCACACCCACCCTCGCGCCGATGCCCCGGGGCATCCTCGCCACCTGCACCGCCAAAGCACGCCCCGGTGTCACCGGCGAGTCCGTCCGCGCCGCCTACCACAAGGCCTTCGCCGACGAGCCCTTCGTCCACCTGCTCCCCGAGGGGCAGTGGCCCGCAACGGCGTCCGTCTACGGTTCCAACGCCGTTCAGGTGCAGGTCGCGTACGACGAGGCCGCGGGCCGCATCATCGCGATCAGCGCCATCGACAACCTGGCCAAGGGCACCGCCGGCGGTGCCGTCCAGAGCATGAACATCGCCCTCGGGCTTCCCGAGGAGCTCGGTCTTTCCACGATCGGAGTCGCACCGTGAGCGTCACGGCAGCAAGGGGATTCCAGGCGGCGGGTATCGCCGCCGGAATCAAGGAGAACGGCAACCCGGACCTGGCCCTCGTGGTCAACACCGGGCCGCGCCGCGCCGCCGCCGGTGTCTTCACCTCCAACCGTGTGAAGGCCGCGCCGGTGCTGTGGTCGGAGCAGGTCCTCAGGACCGGCCAGGTCTCCGCCGTCGTCCTCAACTCCGGTGGCGCCAACGCCTGCACGGGACCGAAGGGTTTCCAGGACACGCACGTCACCGCGGAGAAGGCCGCCGAGGTGCTCGGTCTCGGCGCGGTCGAGGTCGCGGTCGCCTCCACGGGGCTGATCGGCGTGCTGCTCCCGATGGACAAGCTGCTGCCGGGAGTCGAGCAGGCCGCCGAGGCCCTCAGCGAGCACGGCGGTGAGAAGGCCGCCATCGCCATCAAGACCACCGACAGCGTCCACAAGACGTCCGTCGTGACGGGGAACGGCTGGACCGTGGGCGGCATGGCCAAGGGCGCGGGCATGCTCGCCCCGGGCCTGGCCACCATGCTGGTCGTCCTCACCACCGACGCCGACCTCGACAGCGCGACCCTGGACCGGGCGCTGCGCGCCGCCACCAGGGTCACCTTCGACCGCGTCGACTCCGACGGCTGCATGTCCACCAACGACACCGTGCTGCTGCTCGCCTCCGGCGCCTCCGAGGTCACCCCCGAGTACGAGGAGTTCGCCGAGGCCGTACGGGCCGTCTGCGACGACCTCGGCCAGCAGCTGATCCGGGACGCCGAGGGCGCGAGCAAGGACATCAAGGTCGAGGTGGTGGGCGCCGCGAGCGAGGACGACGCCGTCGAGGTGGGCCGGTCCATCGCCCGCAACAACCTCCTCAAGTGCGCGATCCACGGCGAGGACCCCAACTGGGGCCGGGTGCTCTCCGCGATCGGCACGACGAAGGCAGTCTTCGACCCCGACCAGCTCAACGTGGCCATCAACGGCGTCTGGGTGTGCAAGAACGGAGGCGTCGGCGAGGACCGCGACAAGGTCGACATGCGCTACCGCGAGGTGCACATCGTGGCCGACCTGGCCGCCGGGTCCGAGACCGCCACCATCTGGACCAACGACCTCACCGCCGACTACGTCCACGAGAACAGCGCGTACTCGTCATGAGCACCACTCGCAAGCACACCGCCCTGCCCAAGGCGCAGATCCTCATCGAGGCGCTGCCCTGGCTGGTCCGCCACAACGGCAAGACCGTCGTCATCAAGTTCGGCGGCAACGCCATGATCGACGAAGACCTGAAGGCCGCGTTCGCGCAGGACGTCGTCTTCCTGCACCAGGCCGGCCTCAAGCCCGTCGTCGTGCACGGCGGGGGCCCGCAGATCAGCGCGGCCCTCGACCAGCACGGCATCGTCAGCGAGTTCAAGGCCGGACTGCGGGTCACCACCGAGGACGCCATGGACGTCGTACGGATGGTGCTGGCCGGGCAGGTCCAGCGGGAACTGGTCGGGCTGCTCAACCAACACGGTCCGCTCGCCGTGGGCTTGACCGGCGAGGACGCGCACACCATCACCGCCACCAAGCACCAGCCCCGGATCGACGGCGAGTTGGTCGACATCGGGCGGGTCGGCGAGATCACCGACATCGACACGGGCGCGATCGAGGCGCTGCTGGCGGACGGCCGTATCCCGGTCGTCTCGTCGATCGCCCGGAGCCAGGACGACCACCATGTCTACAACGTCAATGCTGATACGGCGGCTGCGGCACTCGCTGCCGCGCTGGGCGCGGAAACCCTCATGGTCCTCACGGACGTCGAGGGCCTCTACGAGGACTGGCCGCACAGCGACGAGGTGATCAGCCGCCTCACCGCTTCCCAACTGGAGAAGCTGCTGCCGGAGTTGAGCTCCGGCATGGTGCCGAAGATGGAGGGCTGTCTGCACGCCGTGCGGGGCGGCGTGACCACCGCCCGGGTCATCGACGGCCGGGTCCAGCACTCGATCCTGCTGGAGATCTTCACCGACGAAGGCATCGGGACGATGGTCGTGCCCGACGCGGAAGAGGGGGATGACGCATGACGGGCAACGAGGAGCTCACCCAGCGGTGGCAGGCCGCGCTCATGAACAACTACGGCACGCCGCAGCTGTCCCTGGTCCGGGGTGAGGGCGCGAAGCTGTGGGACGCCGACGGCAGGCAGTACGTCGACTTCGTCGGCGGTATCGCGGTCAACGCGCTCGGCCACGCCCACCCGGCCATCGTCGAGGCGGTCAGCAAACAGGTCGCCTCCCTCGGCCATGTCTCCAACCTCTTCATCGCCGAGCCGCCCGTCGCGCTCGCCGAACGGCTCCTGCAGCACTTCGGTCGCGACGGCAAGGTGTTCTTCTGCAACTCGGGGGCCGAGGCCAACGAGGGCGCGTTCAAGATCGGCCGGCTGACCGGGCGGCCCCACATGGTCGCCACCGTGGGCGGCTTCCACGGCCGGACCATGGGCGCGCTGGCGCTGACCGGGCAGCCGGGCAAGCAGGAGCCGTTCCTGCCGCTCCCGGGCGAGGTGACGCACGTTCCGTACGGGGACGCGCAGGCGCTGGCCGCCGCGGTCACCGAGGAGACCGCGCTCGTGATCATCGAGCCGATCCAGGGCGAGAACGGGGTCGTGGTGCCCCCGGCCGGCTACCTCAAGGCGGCCCGGGCGATCACCGCGGCCACGGGCAGCCTGCTGGTCCTTGACGAGGTGCAGACCGGGATCGGCCGGACCGGGCAATGGTTCGAGTACCAGGCCCATGAGGGTGTCCTGCCGGACGTCGTCACGCTGGCGAAGGGCCTGGGCGGCGGTCTGCCGCTCGGCGCGACCGTCGCCTTCGGCCGGGCCGCGGAGCTGCTGCGGCCGGGCCAGCACGGCACGACCTTCGGCGGCAACCCGATCGCCTGCGCCGCCGGACTCGCCGTGCTCGAGACGATCGCGGCCGAGGGACTGCTGGAGAACGTCAAGAGGCAGAGCGAGAAGCTGCGTGAGGGAATCGAGGGCGCGGGCGGCACGTCCCGGCACCCGTTGATCGCTCATGTCCGGGGTGCGGGGCTGCTGCTGGGTATCGTGCTCACCGAGCCGCTCGCGTCCAAGGTGCAGCAGGCGGCTCAGGACGCCGGTTTCCTGGTGAACGCGCCCGCCCCCGAGGTCGTACGGCTGATGCCGCCACTGACCCTCGGCGACGCGGAGGTGGACGCGTTCCTCCAGGCGCTGCCCGGCATCCTGGACACGGCCGACGGGGACGGATGATCCGGAGAATGAGACGACGATGAGCCAGGCGCAGGATCACGACCAGATCGCGGGGCCTGCCGTACCGCAGACCCGCACCGCCCGCCACCGACGGATCGTGGACATCCTCAACCGGCAACCGGTGCGGAGCCAGAGCCAGTTGGCGAAACTGCTGTCTGACGACGGGCTGAGTGTCACTCAGGCGACGCTCTCCCGGGACCTGGACGAGCTGAACGCGGTGAAGATCCGCAACAACGAGGGCGACCTGATCTACGCGGTGCCGAGCGAGGGCGGATTCCGCACGCCCCGGGTGCCGCTGGGGGAGTCCGCGAAGGAGGAGCGGATGCGGCGGCTCTCGGCGGAGCTGCTGATCTCCGCGGAGGCGTCCGCGAACCTGGTGGTGCTGCGGACACCACCGGGTGCGGCGCAGTTCCTCGCCTCGGCGATCGACCAGGCGGAGCTGCAGGACATCCTGGGCACCATCGCCGGTGACGACACGCTGCTGTTGATCAGCCGGGATCCGACGGGCGGGCAGGCCCTGGCCGACCACTTGCTGCGGTTGGCGCAGAACGGCCACTGAGGGGGAGCCGTCGTGGGGGCCGCGGGGGCCGCGTTCCGCTCCGCGCCCCCGAGGCGGACCGGTTCACCCGAGGCGAGCGGCCAGGCCCCCCGTGCAGCGGACCTCGTCGCCCGCCGTGATCAGGAGGGCCTCCACGTCCGGGAGGGACTCCAGCCACGTCAGCGCCTCCCGCGACCCCATCGCGAACGCCGCCGTAGCCCAGCAGTCCGCCCAGGTCAGCCGGGGAGCCACCACCGTCACCGCCACCAGGTCGGTGACCGCCGAGCGGCCCGTGCGCGGATCGACGATGTGGGCGCCGCGCTCGGCCGTACCGGAGGTGGCCACCGCGAGTTCCGCGGTACCCGCCGCGGACACCACCGCCGCCAGGCCGCCCGGTCGCAACGGGTCCGACACCCCGACCCGCCACGGCCGCTGCGGACCGGGGACGCCCAGCAACTGGACATCCCCGCCGCCGTTCACGCTCACGCCGCTCACCCCGGCGTCCGCCAGCCGCCGCGCCGCGCGCTCCGCGGCCCAGCCCTTGACGACACCGGTCGGGTCGAGGCGGCCCTGGTAGCGCATGCTGAACCAGCCGTCGCTCGTCCGCTCCGCCTCGGCGCCCAGCGCGAGCACCTCGGCGACCAGCGGGTCGCACTCCTCGACAGTCAGCTCGCCCCGCGCCAGCCGGGAGACCTGGCTGTCCTCGCGGTAGGTGCTGAACACCTCGTTCACCTGGTGCAGTCCGGCCACCGCGTCCCGCAGGGCCTCCTCGACGGCCTCGGGATCCCCGCCGCGGACGTCGAAGGAGAAGACCGTCCCCATGACCTCCTCGGCATGACGTACCGCGGCGGGAGCTTGTGCCGATTCGGACACCGTGTCAGCCACCGGCCTGGTCTATCGCGGCCTGGAGCGACTCCTTGTAGCCGTTGCTGGTGTACGTCGCCCCGGACACCGAGTCGATGTCCGCGCTGCCGGCCGCCACCGCCTCCTGGTTGAGCTTGGGCACCGACAGGGCGGTCTTCTGGTCGCTGGTGCCGCCCTTGGGCGCCTGGACCGCCTCGGCCTTGGTGATCTTCCCGCCGGCGACCGTGATACGGACCTGGACCGGCCCGTACTGGGTCTGCGCGACGCTGCCCGTGACGGTTCGGGCGGCCTGGGCGTTGCCCGCGCCCTGGCCCTGCGAGGAGCCCTGGGAGGCCGCCGCCTTCGCCTTGTCCAGCGCCGACTGCAGCGACTGCTTGTAGCCGCTGCTGGTGTAGGTGGCCCCGGAGACCGCGTCGATGTCCGCGCTCTGCGCGGTGACCGCCTCCTGGTTGAGCTTGGGCACCGACAGGGCGGTCTTCTGGTCGCTGGTGCCGCCCTTGGGCGCCTGCACCGCCTCGGCCTTGGTGATCTTGCCGTTGGCCACCGTCAGCCGGACCTGGACGGGGCCGTACTGCGTCTGGACCGCGTCCCCGGTGACCGTGCCGGTCCCGGCGGCCTGGGCGCCGCCCTGGACGGACTCCTGCGACACCGGCGGCTGGGACGCCGCGCCACCGGCCGCCGCGGAGGCGGGGTCGGTGGACGGCTTCAGCGACAGCAGCAGCACGACGCCGGACACGGTGGCGGCGGTCGCGAGCACGACACGTCGGACGGGGTGACTCTTCCTCATCGCTTCAACAGCTCCTGAATCCCGTCGCTCACATCTCGAACGACTCGTGATGGATGCGGCGGGCGGGCACGCCCGCGCCGCGCAGTGCTTCGTACACGGACTGCGCGAAGCCGGCCGGCCCGCACATGAAGACGTCGTGTTTGTCGATGTCCGGCAGCTTCTGCTGAAGCCGCTCCGCCGAGATGTCCGGGCGCTCCCCGTCCGGACTGTTGACCGCGTACATCAGCCGGGCCCCGCGCTCGTCCGCGATGGTCGAGAGCTCGTCCCACAGGGCCAGGTCCTGGGTGCTGTTGGCCCGGTACAGGAGGGTGATGTCACCGGCCGCGCCGGGCAGCGTCTCGAACAGCGCCCGCATCGGGGTGATCCCGACACCGCCCGCCACCAGCAGCACCTTGCCGCGGCTGCGGCGGGACGCGGTCAGCGCGCCGTACGGGCCCTCGGCCCACACCTTGGTGCCGGGAGTCAGCTCGCGCAGCCGTTCGCTGTGGTCGCCGATCGCCTTCACCGTGATCCGCAGCATGCCGGGGCGGGGCGCCGCCGACAGGGAGTACGGGTGGGAGCTGAACCGCATGCCCGGCGCCAGGAACCGCCACCGGAAGAACTGGCCCGCCTCCGCGCCCATCCGGTGCAGCTTCCGGCCGCCGATCAGCACCGACACGATGCCCGGCGTCTCCTCGATGACCGCTTCCACGTACATGCGGTGGCGCAGGTTCAGCCGGATCGGGGTGAGGATGCGGTACCAGACCACCAGGGCCGTCACCGAGCCGTACAGCGCGTACCAGACGGTCTTCGCGACCGGCTCGACGGCGAAGTCGTTGCCGGTGGTCAGCTGGTGCCAGAAGGTCAGGAACACCGCCGCGTACGTCAGCAGGTGCACGTGGTACCAGGTGTCGTACGGGATCAGGCGGCGGACGGGGCCGATCGAGATCAGCCCGATGAGGAACAGCAGACCGAAGCCGATGGCCGCCTTGCCCATGTCGGGAAGCTGGTTGATGGAGTCGATGGTCTGCTGGACGATGTCCCCGAGGCCCTTGCCGGCCTGGAGGGCGTAGCCCCACATGATGAGGAAGACATGGGCGAGGGTCAGGCACAGCGTGTACCGGCCGCTCATCGCGTGCCAGCGCGCCACCCGGTCGGAACCCACCCGGCGCTCCAGCGCGGGCACCCGGGCCATCTGCAGCACCACGAGCGCCATCAGGTACCCGGCGAGCAGACCGGTGATCCGGCCCGCGTTGAGGATCTTGCCGTTGTTGTCGCTGATCGACGGGGTGTTGGCCCACCACAGCCACAGCACACCGGCCGCGCCCGCCCACACGGCGATCAGCAGCAGGGTCGCCGGTGAGCGGCGCGGGCGGATGCGGCGCATCGTCTGGCGGCGGGCGGCGCGGCCGCCTGCGAGCGTCGTGGTCACGATTCCTCCGTGGACGGGGCAAGGGGGGTGATGTGGTGGTCCCTTGGCCCAGAGGTACGTGCCGCGACGCCCGTGTGTTCAGCCGCCCGCCGAGTCCCGTGGTGACGGGATGACTGGCGGTAACCCGTACGGGTGTTGACGTCCGGCTCAGTATCGGGTGACCGCCGTACGCCCGCCGCGCGTCCCGATCGCCAGGTGCGGCCGCTTCCCGGGCTCGGCCCACCGCAGGAGCCGCCGCATCGCCTCCGCCGGTACCGACACACACCCGGCCGTGGCCCCGCGCCCGTCGACATGCAGGAAGATCCCGGCCCCACGCCCGCGCACCGGATCGGCGTAGTTGAACCCGATGACGAACCCGTACGCGTACTGGGTGGGATAGGAGATCAACCGTTCCGACTGGGCCGCGCGGCAGTCCGCCGGGCGCGGCTCGCCCCAGTGGTTGTAGCTCCGGGAGTCGTTGTCCTGACACCACCAGGAGTTCTGCCTCACGGCCCGGTACCGGTACGTCGTCCCAGTCGGCGCCCGCTTGATCCCGAAGGCGTACGGCAGGTCGTACAGCCCGGTGGGCGTGGTGTCGGTCCCCTGCCTGCGGGTGTCGCCCTCGACCAGCCCGTTCGCGCCGAAGCGGGCGGTCGCCGCACCGGCTTTCACCCACTGCCCGTCGCGCCTGCTCCACCACGTCACGGTGCCCGAGGTGGAGCCGGCCTCGGGGGCCACCGCGGTGATCAGCTGGCGGCCGCCACCGGTGTCCGCCATGCGCGCGGGCAGCGGCGCCGCCGGACTCCCGCCGGGCGCGGCACCCACGGCGAACAGGGACGCGGACACCAGGGACAGGGCGGCGACGGCAGTGGAACGCATGCTGGTCAACCTACGGCGAGGCAGCGGCGGCGGCAGCCGGACCGACCCGTTCGGGCCCACCCCGGTCTGCCGCCGCCGTCAGGACCCGTGCTCAGTCACCCAACGGGTTGAGCAGGTCCGCCCGACCCTGGAAGGCGTACAACAGCAGGTCGGTCATCTCGAAGACGTCCGCGGCGTTCCGGTCCGCGACCGGGCTGAGGAAGGGCCGCCAGAACGGGTCGCGCACGATCGAGTAGCGGCTGCCCTCCATGGCTCGGTGGAACACCTCGGCGACGATGCGCCCGCCGACACCCGTCAGCCGCCCGCTGCCGTTCGCCTCTGCCTCACGCAGGACGTAGAACCACAACGGGCAGTTCGCGGTGAGCTTCTTACGGAGCCCCTCGCTGAGCTGCGCTCCGCCACCGTTCTCGAAGTCCGACGGCAGGAGCGGCTTGACCCCGAGGTGCTTGGCCATCTGCTGACCGGTCGCCAGGCTCATCATGTTCGCCCGGGTGAGGTTGCGGAACGCCAGGTTCAGCTCGATCGGGTCCGGAGCGGGCGCGCCCCGTCCGCCGAAGGAACCGAGCGGCAGATCGGCCAGCGGATTGACCAGCTGGGTGTCGATCCGCTTGGCGAGGTTGAACTTCTCCGCCGGCACCCCCAGGTCGTCGCGGCCCGCCTCACGGAAGTCGAACAGGCGCCGGAAGTCGGCGATCCAGTTGGTGGGGAGGCGCTCGAAGGAGCCCGCCTCGGGGTCGCCGGCGTCGGCGGGCGGCGGCGAGAGGATGCCGCTGGTGCCGGTGAAACGGAAGAGCAGCGGCAGGGTGCCCTTGCCGTTGTCGAAGATCCGGTTCCAGTTGTAGGCGCCGCGCACCATGCTGTGGCCCAGCCGGTAGGCGGCCACCGAGAACTCGATCGGCATGGTCGGGCGCTCGTGCTCGCCCGCGGCCGGCTCGAAGAACCTGCGGCCCTTGGTGAACACCTCGTCGACGACACCGGGGTCGACGATCCGGGTCAGGAAGTCGTGCCGCAGCATCCACTGGTAGTGCTTGACCACCGTCTCGCGTGCCGTCTCGAACAGCACCGCGCTCGACACGCCCTTGCCGACCAGATCGGCCACGACCCGGTTGTGGAACCGGATGAAGGCGCTGTGGATCTGGGCGACGACCAGGTTCTCGTCGTTGCGCCCGTCCGGGATGAGCGGGCGGCGCCGCTCGGAGATCAGCGAGCCCTGGCCCACCCGGGGCAGGTCGAACCCGCCGAGGGGCAGGC
Organism: Streptomyces sp. NPDC005263; assembly: GCF_042872365.1. Taxonomy (NCBI): domain Bacteria; kingdom Bacillati; phylum Actinomycetota; class Actinomycetes; order Kitasatosporales; family Streptomycetaceae; genus Streptomyces; species Streptomyces sp. NPDC005263. Next base: position 130,276 of record NZ_JBIAKJ010000010.1, read on the forward strand.
CCACGATGTGGTCGCCGCCGGGGTCGGGCAGCCCCTGGGTGGTGCCGGTGCGCAGCCGCAGACCGTCGTCCTCGTAGAACCGGCGGTCGAAGCGGTGATCCGGTCCGAGGCCGTAGAGGCTGTCCAGGTCGAGTGCCGGGGAACGGCCCTGCAGGAGCTGACGGACGGTGACCTCGTCCTCCAGCCGTACCGCCGTGGCGTCCAGGGTCAGGTCGTGGTCCACGAACTGGCCGAGATAGGTGAAGCCCGACGGCACCGCGGGGTTGTTGGAGTCGGGCTGCGGCCCGGCCTTCGTCATCGCCTGGGCGAGTTCCTCGCGGGCGGGCCGGTCGAGCAGCTGGGCGGGCTTGGCCCGCGGGCCAAGCCGGGAGAACTGGAACTTGCGCAGGGCCGCGACGGTGGAGGCCGCCGCCGGCTGCGCCGGGCCCTCTTCCCCGGAGTCGGCGAGGATGCCCTCGCCGACCACGAAGTACGAGGTGCGGACATGGCGTTTGCTCTGAGGTTCGCGCGTAGGTCGGAACATGAATCCCCCATCTGTTCGTGCGGCCAGGCTAGGCAGGGCACACGACGGAGGGGAGGATTCCGGCAATATTCACAAGGAGGTTGTGTGCGTATAGATCAAATAAAATCCACTAAATCGGACGCGGAGGCAGTGGCAGGGACAGCCCCGGCAATCCGTCCAGACTCGTGGCGATGTGCTCCTTCTTGGAGAAGTACTCACTGAGCGAGGCGTCGTCCTCCCGCGCGAACCGCTTGGCGTGCAGCTCGCGCTCCTCGTCGTACGACATGTAGGGCACCGCGAACCCGCAGGAGTCACGGATGTGTTCGGCCCGTACGACGATCACGGCGCGCAGTCCGTGCGCGCTCGGGTCGATGTCCGGGAAGTGGCCCAGCAGGTCGGGGAAGCGCGGGTCGTCGCGGAAGACCGGCTCGCCGCGGCCGTGTATCCGCACGATGTTCGGCGGGCCCTGGAAGGCGCACCACATCAGGGTGATCCGGCCGTTCTCCCGCAGGTGCGCGATCGTCTCCGCGGTGGACCCGGCGAAGTCGAGGTAGGCCACGGTGAGTTCGTCGAGGATCGCGAACGAGCCCTTGAGTCCCTTGGGGGAGAGGTTGACCGTGCCGTCCCCGGAGAGAGGCGCGGACGCGGTGAAGAAGAGGGGCTGCGCCTCGATGAAGGTGCGCAGCCTGCCGTCGATGCGCTCGTAAGTCTTTCCCATGTCTAACGATTATGGGTGCACGTCTTTTGTCTGTCTGACGAATTTCCGTGGTCACGCCACGAGGACGTCTCCGTGGGAGCGCCCGGATGGGCGTGTCCTCAGGAAGACGTCCTCGTGGAGGCGTTCTCGTGAAGACGTCCGCGGCCACCCCGGCCGGCGTTGACTCGGGGCGGTCGCGGACGTCTGTCAGGTCACTTGTTGAGTGCGCAGGTGGCCAGGGCGTCCAGGCCCTGGGGCTTCTCGGCGGTGCGGCCGATCGCGGTGGCGATGCGGTTGACGGTCGAGATGCGCTTGTCCTCCAGCGGGCCGAGGATCGCGTTCTGGACGAAGTTCGGTCCGCCCTGGCCGACCGTGTCCACCAGCCGCTTGTTGGCCTCCTGGATCTGCGTGTCGAGGAGGGCCAGGTTGCGGTCCACCTCGGCCTGCGCGGAGGCCGGGATCGCGGGCAGCTGGGAGGCGACGTCCGGGCAGCTGATGGTCCCCGCCGCACCGGCCGCGCCACCGGCCTCGGCACCCGCACCGGCCTCGGCACCCGCACCGGCCTCGGCACCCGCACCGGCCTCGGCACCCGCACCGGCTTCCGCGCCCGCCTCGGCACCGGCGCCCGCTTCCGCGCCCGCCCCGGCTTCGGCTCCCGCACCAGCCTCGGCGCCCGCGCCCGCCTCGGCACCGGCACCGGCTTCCGCGCCCGCACCGGCTTCCGCGCCCGCGGCGCCCCCGCCGTTCAGAGTGCAGGGCGCGAGCGCTTCCAGGCCCTGGGGCTTGTCGGCGGTGCGGCCGATCGCGGTGGCGATGCGGTTGACGGTGGAGAGGCGCTTGTCCTCCAGCGGGCCGAGGATCGCGTTCTGGACGAAGTTCGCCCCGCCCTGGCCGACCGTGTCCACCAGCCGCTTGTTGGCCTCGTCGAGCTGCGTCTGCAGCAGGGCTATGTTGCGGTCCACCTCGGCCTGCGCGGAGGCCGGGATCGCGGGCAGCTGGGAGGCGACGTCCGGGCAGCTGATGGAGCCCGGGTCGGCCAGTGTCTTGGCGTTCGTGCTGCCGCTCTTCGACGAACCGGGCGTCCCGGCGAGGGCGGAGCCGGCGATCACGGCGCCGGACAGGACCACCGCGGCGGCGCCGCCGATCAACGCGACGCGACGCTTGTTGTACTTCGGAAGAGCCCTGGACATGCGGATGCCTCACTCGGGTCGGGGGGTCTCGTCTTGACTAACGCGGCGCCTGCGTTCGGCGAGAGGTACGGGCAAGCGGTTTCCCGCGTTCAAAGGACCGGCAAATTTCCTGTGCTTCCCACTCGGATTGACGAATCATGCAGAGTTCTGCATACTCATGCATAACAGCGAATGCCGTATGGAGGAGAAAACCCGTGGCCGAGCGCGTCGTACTCGCCTACTCAGGCGGACTGGACACCTCCGTCGCCATCGGCTGGATCGCCGAGGAAACGGGCGCCGAGGTCATCGCCGTCGCGGTCGACGTCGGTCAGGGCGGCGAGGACCTGGACGTCATCCGCAAGCGCGCCCTCGCCTGCGGAGCCGTCGAGGCCGAGGTCGCGGACGCCCGGGACGAGTTCGCCGAGGAGTACTGCCTGCCGGCGATCAAGGCCAACGCCCTCTACATGGACCGCTACCCGCTGGTCTCCGCGCTCTCCCGGCCGACCATCGTCAAGCACCTGGTCGCCGCCGCCCACAAGCACGGCGCCACCACGGTCGCCCACGGCTGCACCGGCAAGGGCAACGACCAGGTCCGCTTCGAGGCCGGCATCGTCGCCCTCGCCCCCGACCTCACGTGCATCGCCCCGGTCCGCGACTACGCGATGACCCGCGACAAAGCCATCGCGTTCTGCGAGCAGAAGCAGCTTCCGATCGCGACCTCCAAGAAGTCCCCCTACTCCATCGACCAGAACGTCTTCGGACGCGCGGTCGAGACGGGCTTCCTGGAGGACATCTGGAACGCGCCGATCGAGGACGTCTACGAGTACACCGAGAACCCGGCCGTCCCGCGTGCGGCCGACGAGGTGGTCGTCACCTTCAAGGAGGGCGTCCCGGTCGCCATCGACGGCGCACCCGTCACCGTGCTCCAGGCGATCCAGCAGCTCAACGAGCGCGCGGGCGCCCAGGGCGTCGGCCGGATCGACATGGTCGAGGACCGCCTGGTGGGCATCAAGTCCCGCGAGGTGTACGAGGCCCCGGGCGCGATCGCGCTGATCACCGCCCACCAGGAGCTGGAGAACGTCACCGTCGAGCGCGAACTCGCCCGCTACAAGCGGCAGGTGGAGCAGCGCTGGGGCGAACTGGTCTACGACGGCCAGTGGTTCTCCCCGCTCAAGCGCGCCCTGGACGGCTTCATCGACGAGGCCAACCAGTACGTCTCCGGCGACATCCGGATGACCCTGCACGGCGGCCGCGCGGTCGTCACCGGCCGGCGCTCCGAGTCGTCGCTGTACGACTTCAACCTCGCCACCTACGACACCGGCGACACCTTCGACCAGGCCGCGGCCAAGGGCTTCATCGACATCTACAGCCTGTCGTCGAAGATCGCCGCGCAGCGTCAGCTGCGGGCGTAGCCCGACGGGATCCCGCGCAACCAGTAGCGTGATGACCGCCTCCCCGCCCGTCCGCGGGGAGGCGATCGCACATCCACCCACCTCCGAGGAGCAACGCAAGTGAGCAGCAACAGCGGTGACGTACGGCTCTGGGGCGGCCGTTTCGCCGACGGTCCCGCCGAGGCCCTGGCGAAGCTGTCCGCGTCCGTCCACTTCGACTGGCGGCTCGCGCCCTACGACATCGCCGGTTCGCGTGCCCACGCCCGCGTGCTGCACAAGGCGGGCCTGCTCACCGAGGACGAGCTGACCCGGATGCTCGCCGGGCTGGACCAGCTCGAAGCGGACGTCGCCGCGGGCGACTTCGTCGGCACCATCGCCGACGAGGACGTCCACACCGCCCTGGAGCGTGGCCTGCTGGAACGCCTCGGCCCCGACCTCGGCGGCAAGCTGCGCGCCGGACGGTCGAGGAACGACCAGGTCGCGACCCTCTTCCGGATGTACCTGCGGGACCACGCCCGGATCATCGGCGGTCTGCTCGCCGACCTCCAGGACGCGCTGATCGGCCTGGCCGAGGCCCACCCGGACGTGGCCATGCCCGGCCGCACCCACCTCCAGCACGCCCAGCCGGTCCTCTTCGCCCACCATGTCCTCGCGCACGCGCAGTCCCTGTCCCGGGACGCCGAACGCCTGCGCCAGTGGGACGAGCGGACGGCCGTGTCGCCGTACGGCTCGGGCGCGCTGGCCGGCTCCTCCCTGGGCCTGGACCCGGAGGCGGTCGCCGCGGACCTCGGCTTCGAGCACGGCAGCGTCGGCAACTCCATCGACGGCACCGCGTCCCGCGACTTCGTGGCGGAGTTCGCCTTCATCACCGCGATGATCGGCGTCAACCTGTCCCGGATCTCCGAGGAGATCATCATCTGGAACACGAAGGAGTTCTCCTTCGTGACCCTGCACGACGCGTTCTCCACGGGCTCGTCGATCATGCCGCAGAAGAAGAACCCCGACATCGCCGAACTGGCGCGCGGCAAGTCGGGCCGCCTGATCGGCAACCTGACCGGCCTGATGGCCACCCTCAAGGCCCTCCCGCTCGCGTACAACCGCGACCTCCAGGAGGACAAGGAGCCGGTCTTCGACTCCTGTGACCAGCTGGAGGTGCTGCTCCCCGCCTTCACCGGCATGGTCGCCACCCTCACCGTCCACCGCGAGCGCATGGAGGAGCTGGCCCCGGCCGGTTTCTCGCTCGCCACCGACATCGCCGAGTGGCTGGTCAAGCGGGGCGTGCCGTTCCGGGTCGCGCACGAGGTCGCCGGCGAGTGCGTCAAGGTCGCGGAGGCCGAGGACAAGGAACTCGACGAGCTGACCGACGACCAGTTCGCGAAGATCTCCGCCCACCTGACGCCCGAGGTGCGCTCCGTCCTGAACGTCGCGGGCGCCCTCGCCTCCCGCGACGGACGTGGCGGTACGGCCCCGAGCGCGGTGGCGATCCAGCTGGCAGAGGTGAAGGCGGACGTGGCGGCCCAGCACGGGTGGGCGTCGGCGAAGAAGCAGGCCTGAGAGACACGTCCGGGAGGGGCGCGGGGAACAGCGCGACCAGCCACGCACGACCCGCACTCGCACAACCGCCGCACAACCCGCCCCTGAGGCGAAGGTCATCCCGGGTTACGTTGGTCGGAGCCGTACCGGACCGACCGAACGGAGCCCGCGATGCCCTTCGCCCGACTGGCCGCAGCAACGACCCCCACCTGCCACATCGGGCTGGGCCTGGCCGCAGTGGGCCGCCCCGGCTACATCAACCTCGGCCGAGACGAAGACCTCGGAGACAACCGCACCGTAGAAGCCCTCCGCACCCGCACCCACGAACTCCTCGACGCCGCCTACGCCCAGGGCGTGCGCTACTTCGACGTGGCCCGTTCCTACGGCCGTTCGGAGGAGTTCCTCGCCCACTGGCTGGACGCCCGGCCCCACATCGACGACGTGGTCGTCGGCAGCAAGTGGGGCTACACCTACACGGCCGACTGGAGCACCGAGGCCGAACAGCACGAGGTCAAGGACCACGGCATCCAGACGTACGAACGGCAGCGCGCGGAGACCGACTCGCTGCTCGGAGACCGGCTCGACCTCTACCAGATCCACTCGGTGACCCCCGACAGCCCGGCCCTCACCGACAAGGAACTCCACGCGAAGCTGGCGGAGGCGGCCGCCCGGGGCGTGAGCGTCGGCTTCTCCACCAGCGGCCCCGCGCAGGCCGACGCCATCCGCGCCGCGCTCGCGGTGACGGTCGACGGCGAGCCCCTCTTCCGTACCGTCCAGTCCACCTTCAACGCGCTGGAGACCTCGGCAGGGCCGGCTCTCGCCGAGGCGCACGACGCCGGTCTCACGGTGATCGTCAAGGAGGCCATGGCCAACGGGCGCCTGGCCGAACCCCACGCACCCGACGCCCTGAAGGCCGTGGCCGAGGCGACCTCCCTCGGCTGTGACGCGGTCGCCCTGGCACTCGTCCTGCGGCAGCCCTGGGCCGGTGTGGTGCTCTCCGGCGCCGCCACGACCAACCAGCTCGCGTCCAACCTGCACGCGGCGGTGGTCGACCTGGAGGAGGAACAGCTCGCAGGCCTGGCGACGCTGGTGGAAAACCCGTACGCCTACTGGGACCGGCGCGCGCAGCTGCCCTGGCACTGAGGAACCCCTCATCGACCTGCGGTGATGAGTCACGCATGCCCACAATGAGACAAAGATGTCTCATGTGGCCTACTCTTGTCTCATGGCTGTCGATCGTGACCATGTGCTGCGCAGTGCCGCGGCCCTGCTGACCCGCAAGTCCACCGCGACCATGGACGAGGTCGCCAAGGCGGCCGGGATCAGCCGGGCCACCCTGCACCGTCAGTTCGCAGGCCGCGACGCGCTCGTCCGGGCACTGGAGACGCTCGGCCTCGCGGAGTGCGAGGCGGCGGCGGTCGCTGCCCGGCTCGACGACGGCCCCGCCCAGCAGGCCCTGCGCAGATTCGTGCGGGAACTCGAACCCGCCGCGGGCCTGCTCGCCTTCCTCTACAGCGAGAACCAGCTGTTCGAGGGCGAGGAACAGAACGAGGGCTGGTCCCGCCTGGACGCCCGGATCGCCGCGCTGTTCCGGCGCGGCCAGTCGACCGGCGAGTTCCGCATCGACCTGACCCCCGGCTGGCTCACCGAGGCGCTCTACGGCCTGATGGCCGCCGGCGCCTGGGCGGTGACGGACGGCAGGGTCGCCCCCAACGACTTCACCCACATGATCACCGAGCTGCTGCTCGGCGGCGCACTGCGACGAGACGAACCCCGAAGAGAGGAATCATGACCAGCACCCTGCGGCCGGCGAACCCGACCGAGGCGGTGAAGCGTCCCGGCCGCTGGCTGGCGCTGTCCGTCCTCGTGCTCGCCGTGCTGCTGGTGGCCGTCGACGCGACCGTACTCGGTCTCGCGACCCCCTACATCAGCGAGGACCTCAATCCCACCGGCACCCAGCTGCTGTGGATCGGTGACGTCTACTCCTTCGTCATCGCCGGTCTGCTGGTCTCCATGGGCAGCCTCGGCGACCGCGTCGGCCGCAAGCGGATCCTGCTCGTCGGCGCCACCGCGTTCGGGGCGATATCCGTCCTCAACGCCTACGCCACGACACCCGAGCTGATGATCGTCGCCCGGGCCCTGCTGGGTGTCGCCGGCGCGACCCTGATGCCCGCCACGCTGGCGCTGATCCGCAACCTCTTCCACGACCGGCGCGAACGCAGCCTGGCCGTCGGGATCTGGGGCGCGACCGCGTCCGCGGGAACCGCGATCGGGCCGATCGCCGGTGGCTTCCTGCTCGAACACTTCTGGTGGGGGTCGGTCTTCCTGGTCAACCTGCCCGTGATGGCGGTCCTGGTCCTCGTCGGCATCAAGCTGCTGCCCGAGTCGCGGAACCCGCGTCCCGGTCCGTGGGACATGCGCAGTGTCGTCCTGTCCCTGGTCGGTGTGATCGGCATCGTGTACGCGATCAAGGAGGCCGCGACCCACGGCATCACCTGGGAGGCACTCGCCGCCGCCCTGATCGGCGCGGGCGCGCTCCACGGCTTCGTACGCCGTCAGCTCACCCTGCCGACCCCGCTGCTGGACATGCGGCTGTTCAGCGACCGCGGCTTCAGCGGTGCGGTGCTGGCCGACCTGCTGACCGTCCTCGGACTGTCGGGTCTGGTGTTCTTCCTCTCCCAGTACCTGCAACTCGTGCAGGGCAGACGCCCGTTGGAGGCAGGCCTGGCCGAACTGCCCGCCGCCGTCGGCGCGGTGGCGGCGGGCCTGATCGCCGGTTCCGTGGCGCGGCGCTTCTCGGTGCGGTCCGTCGTCGCCGGCGGACTCGCGGCCGTCGGTCTCGCCCTGGCCTCGCTCACCGTCATCGACCAGTCCACGGGCTATCCGCTGCTCGGGACCGCGCTGCTGGTCGTCGGCGTGGGTGCGGGCTTCTCCTTCACCGTGACCGCCGACGTCATCCTCGGGTCCGTCCCCAAGGAACAAGCGGGCTCGGCGTCCGCGGTCTCGGAGACGGCCTACGAACTCGGCGCGGCCCTCGGCATCGCCCTGCTCGGCTCGATCGTCACGGGCGTCTACCGCGACTTCACCGGCCCGGCGGGCACCCCGGCCAGGGCCCACGAGTCGCTCGGCGGGGCGGTGGAGGCGGCGGCGACCCTGCCGCCCCAGACCTCAGGGACACTCCTGGACGCGGCCCGAACATCCTTCGTGGACGGCCTCGCCCTGGCAGCCGGAGCCGGCGCGGCCATCCTGCTCACCGCCGCAGCCGCAGCCTGGTACCTCCTACGAGACCAGAAACTGGACAGCACCCCTTAGACAAGCGCCCCTTGCAGCACGCCTAAAGGGGCGCGGGGAACTGCGCGACCAGCCCCCACGGCCCCGCTGCCGCAACACAACCGCAGCATGCCCCAAGGCCTGCCCGAAAGGGGCGCGGGGAACTGCGCGACCAGCCCCCACGGTCCCGCAGCCGCAACACAACCGCAGCATGCCCCAAGGCCTGCCCGAAAGGGGCGCGGGGAACTGCGCAACCAGCCCCACGGACCCGCGGCCGAAACGCGACCGCGGTTCCCCGCCCAACCCAGCGGAGCGCTTACGCCGCCTTCGCCTTGGTGGCGTACATGTCCACATACTCCTGCCCGGACAGCCGCATGACCTCCGTCATCACGGAGTCGGTCACGGCCCGCAGGACGTAGCGGTCGCGGTCCATGCCCTCGTAGCGGGAGAACTCCATCGCCTCACCGAAGCGGACCGTGACCCGGCCGGGGCGCGGGAATCCGGAGCCGCCGGGCTGGATCTTGTCCGTGCCGATGATGGCGAACGGCACGACGGGCGCGCCGGTCATCATGGCCAGTCGGGCGATGCCGGTCCGGCCCCGGTAGAGCCGGCCGTCGGGGGAGCGGGTGCCCTCCGGGTAGATGCTGAAGACCTTGCCCTCCTCCAGCACCCGGCGGCCGGTCATCAGCGCCGCGACACCGCCGCGCCCGCCGTCCCGGTCGACCGGGATCATGCCGCAGCCCGTGAAGAACCAGGCCATCAGCCGTCCCTTGACGCCCTTGCCGGTGACGTACTCGTCCTTGCCGATGAAGAAGACCTGCCGGTCGCAGAAGAGCGGCATGATCATCGAGTCGATGAAGGTCAGATGGTTGCCGGCCAGGATCACCGGGCCCTCGCCCGGGATGTTCTCCGCGCCCTCCACCTGTGGGCGGAACATCAGGCGCATGATCGGTCCGAGCACTGCCTTGATGAGCGCGAAGCGGGACAACGGGCCCTCCGGTGTCAAGAGATGGCGAGCGAATCTGTATGAGTCTGTGCAGGTGAGGACATTACTCGCGGTCAGGGGGCTCGCGCACATCGGGCACGGGGGGTTCACCGAGGTCTTACGTACTGTTGACGCTGGTTTACCTGCGGTGGCACGCCGTTGCCCGGCGGTAACCCGGCCGGAACGATGTGACACAGGTCGCGTACCCGGCACCACGGCCATGAAGCCGACGAGTCGTCAGACATCTGTTCCCACGCGACATCCGGTGTCACCCGCGTGTTCCGCCGAGGGTCTCCCGCCCGCCATGTCCGCGCACCTACGATCGGCGCGTTCACGAGCCGACGGCAGAGAGGGTGCTCATGGCAACGCAGGAGTCGCAGCACGAGTCGACCGACCAGGCGCGCACGGGACGCCGGGCCCTGCTCGGTGCCGCGGTGCTCGGCGCGGGCGGAGCGGTCCTCGGGCTGTCCGGCACCGCGAGAGCGGCGGGCGCGGGACACGGCGGCGGAGTGCGGAGCCTGCCGGTCCCCACGATCATCGGCCATCGCGGCGCCAGCGGCTACCGCCCCGAACACACCTTCGGCTCCTACCAGCTGGCTCTCGACCTGGGCGCCGACATCGTCGAGGCCGGTGACCTGGTGCCCACCAAGGACGGTCACCTCGTCTGCCGCCACGAGCCGGAGATCGGCGGCACCACGGACGTCGCGCGGCATCCCGAGTTCGCCGGCCGAAAGACCACCAAGGTCCTCGACGGCGTCTCCACCACCGGCTGGTTCACCGAGGACTTCACCCTCGCCGAGCTGAAGACGCTCCGCGCGATCGAGCGCATCCCGGCCAACCGCCCGCACAACACCCTCTACGACGGCCGCTGGGAGATCCCCACCTTCGAAGAGGTCCTGAAGTGGCAGGACGAGCAGAGCCGTAAGCGCGGCAAGCAGGTCTGGATCTACCCCGAGACCAAGCACCCCACGTACTTCCGCAAGCTGGGCCTGGGCCTGGAGGAGCGGGTCGCCAAGCTGCTGCGCAAGTACGGCAAGGACAAGCGTGACGCGCCGGTCATCATCCAGTCGTTCGAGCCGACCAGCATCCAGCGCCTGAACAAGCTCGTCGACAACCCGCTGGTGGTGCTCCTCTCCTCGGCGGGCAGCCGCCCCTGGGACTTCGTCGAGACCGGTGACCCGCGCACGGTCGCCGACCTCGTCACCCGCAAGGGCCTCAGGGAGATCGCCGGCTACGCCCAGGGCATCGGCCCGACGCTGGACTTGGTCATCCCGAAGGACGCCGACGGCCGGCTCACCACGCCGACCACCCTGGTGAGGGACGCCCACGCCGTCGGCCTGGTGCTGCACCCGTACACCATGCGCAACGAGAACCCCTTCCTGCCCGCGGAGTTCCGCAAGGGCACGGACGCGGACGCCTACGGTGACGCCTTCGGCGCCTACCAGGCCTACTTCGCCACCGGCATCGACGGGGTGTTCACCGACAACCCGGACACCGGCCTGCTGGCCCGCGCGGACCACGTCAACCGCTGAGCCAAGGGCCCCGCTTGGGGTGACAAACGGCCGTCCGGGCAACCCGCCGCCCGGACGGCCGCGTTGCTCCGCACATGACGCCCGACCTGCTCACCACCCTGCGGCCCCTGCTCACCGCCGAGGCCTCCGCGGAGGCACACGCCACCGGAACGGAGCCCGGCGACCTGGAGCAGGCGGTCTGGCTCCGGCTCCTGGAGCGCCTCGACACCCAGGGCCCGCCCCTCGACCCGCACGGCTGGCTCCGCCGCGCCGTCCGCTCCGAGTCCCGCCGCACCCGCCGTACGCACCGCCGCGAAGGACCGTACGGGGCCGAACCGGCCGACAACGGCGAGGCCACCCCCGAACAGCTGGCCCTCGCCGCGGCCCGCCGCCGGGCCCTGCACGACGCCGTGCGCCGTCTGCCCGGCCGCTGCCCCCGCCTGATGGAGGCGCTCCTGTCGCCGAGGGACCTCACCTACCGCGAGATCGCGGGGGAGTTGGGTATCTCACAGGGCAGTCTCGGTCCGGAACGTTCCCGATGTCTGGGATGTCTGCGACGTTTGCTCACGCCGGAGGTTGCGGCCCACCGAGTGCGGGGATAGGTGTGAGGAACAACAGGCGATCAGGTGAGCGGAAGGCGTGCGCACATGGGCATGAGCGTGACCATCTCTGCGGCGACCGAGCAGGACGCGGAGCAGATCTTCAAGCTGCAGTACCTGTGCTTCCAGAGTGAGGCGGCGCTGTACGGCAACTACCGCATCGATCCGCTCGTCCAGACCCTGGACGAGCTCCGCGCGGAGGTCGTCGCGGACTGCGTCTTCGTGGCGCGGCTGGGCGACGAGGTGGTCGGCTCGGTGCGAGGCCGGGTCACCGACGACGGCTCGGCCTCCATCGGCAGGCTCTGCGTCCACCCCCGCCTCCAGGGCCACGGCATCGGCGCCCGGCTGCTGCGCGCGGCCGAGTCGGCGCTGGCCGGGGAACGCGGCGCCACGAGTTTCCGCCTCCACACCGGACACCGCAGCGAGAGCAACCTCCGCCTGTACCGCCGGGTCGGCTACCAGACGGTGGGCACGGCCCAGGGCGCGGACGGCGTGGAGATGATCGTCCTCGAGAAACCGGCCGGCGCCTACGCGGCGACGGCATGACCACCCGCACCTGCCCCTGAGGGGCCCGGGAGTCACGCGTGACCCGTCACGGATGACCGGATGCCGCCCGACGACCGTCAGGCGGCCTCTCCCTGTCGCGCGGCCTTCCGCAGCCAGTACAGCGCGGATACCGGCAGGATCACGGGAATGAACAGGTACTCCATCCCGTAGTCGGACCACACGGTCTGGTCCGGGAAGGCGGACGGATCGACCAGCGTCCAGGTGCCGACGGTCAGCACCCCTACCAGCTCCGCCGCGCAGCACACCAACGCGGCCCTGCGCGCCTGCTCCCCACCCCGCACCAGTGAGTACGTGATGAACCCGTACACCAACCCCGCGACGGCGGACAGCGAGTACGCGAGCGGCGCCCGGTCGAACTCCGTGGCGATCTGGTAGACCGAGCGCGACACCGCGCCGACGACCATCACGCCGTACAGCCACACCAGCAGCGTCCCGGGCCCACTGATCAGCCGGTTGCGTGCCGGCTTCTCCCGAGTGGCCGCCATCTCAGCCTCCCCAGATGTCATAGAGCCGCACCTCCAGCACGGCCAGCACCACACCGCCGGCCGCCACGGTGACCGAACCCCACCGTGTCCGCTCGGCCAGCGACAAGAACCCGGCGGCGGGGACGCACGCGAACGCGCCGATCAGATACGCCACGAAGATCGTCGTGCCCTGGTCCGGCTTCTCGCCTCGCGCCAGCTGCACGATCCCGATCACCAACTGCACCAGGGCCAGCACCGACACCACGGCCATCCCGATGAAGTGCCAGTCCTTCGTCGGCTGGTCACGGTAGGCGGCCCAGCCGCACCACGCGGCCAGCACCAGTGCGGCGACGCCGGTCACCAGCGTCAGGGCATCAAGCATGCCGCGACCCTATTACGGGCCAAAAGGCCCGATGCCGCCGACCCCGGGGTGCACCGTAGGGTCGACGGCATGAAGATCCACGCACAAGCCCTCCTGTTCGACAACGACGGCACCCTCGTCTCCTCCCTGGCCTCCGTGGACCGCTGCTGGACCCGGTGGGCGGCGGAGTACGGGATCACCGCCGAGGAGTTCGCCCGCGTCGAACTGCACGGGCGTCCGGCCGTGGAGATAGCCGCCGATCTGCTGCCCGCCGACGTGGTCCCCGAGGCCCTCGCGAGGATCGAGGAGCTGGAGGTCGAGGACGTACCGAACGACGGGGTCCACCTGCTGCCCGGCACCCGGGCCCTCCTCGACGCGCTGCCCGCCGACCGCTGGGCCGTCGTCACCTCCGCCACCCGCAGGCTGGCCGAGGCCCGGCTCGACGCGGTCGGCATCCTCCCCAAGACCCTGATCGCCGCCGACGACATCACGCGGGGCAAGCCGGACCCCGAGCCCTACCTCCTCGGCGCCCGCCACCTGGGTGTCGACCCGGCCCGGTGTGTCGTCTTCGAGGACGCCCCGGCCGGACTCCAGGCGGGCCGCGCGGCCGGGATGACCACCGTGGCGCTGGCCACAACCCACCAGGCCCACGAGCTGTCCGCCGATCTCGTGGTGAAGGACCTGTCCGAGCTGTCCGCGCTGGTCACCGCGGCGGGTGTCGAGATCTCCGTGCGCGACTGACGGCCGTCCACCGGTGTCCACGCCTGTCCGCCATACGGACAGGCGGTTCTTGGCCGCATCCATACGTCTGCTTTACTGATCGCATGACCACGACGAGCAACCGCATCCCCGCGACCGAGGCGAAACTGACGCCCGGTGCTCGTTGTATGTGTCGAATGTGCGCCTTCTAGAGGGCCCTCGCCTCACCGCCTGAGTCTCGCGCCCCCGAAGCGAGCCGCCGTGGCATGTCCGTACGCCTTCGCCGTACGTGACCGAACCGCCCGCGCACATCTTCTCTCCCGTACCAGGGCACACTCACGCCCGCGTACTCGACAGTGACGGAAACCCCCAGTGATCACCACATCGGGCCTGACCAAGGTCTACCGCTCACGCGGCCGCGAGGTCACCGCCCTCGACGGCGTCGACCTCCATGTCCGCGAAGGCGAGGTGTACGGCGTCATCGGACAGTCCGGCGCCGGCAAGTCCTCGCTCATCCGCTGCGTCAACCTGCTGGAGCGCCCCACCGCCGGGACGGTGACCGTCGCCGGGCAGGACCTCACCGCCCTCGCCGGGCGCGGCCCCCGCGCGGGCAGCGAACTGCGCCGGGCACGCAGCCGTATCGGCATGGTCTTCCAGCACTTCAACCTGCTGTCCTCGCGGACCGTGCGGGACAACGTCGAACTGCCGCTGGAGATCCTCGGCAAGTCGGGCAAGGAGCGCTCCCGCAAGGCGCTCGAACTCCTCGACCTCGTCGGTCTCGCCGACCAGGCCGGGGCCTACCCGGCCCAGCTCTCCGGCGGACAGAAGCAACGGGTCGGCATCGCCCGCGCGCTGGCCGGCGACCCCAAGGTGCTGCTGTCCGACGAGGCGACCAGCGCCCTCGACCCGGAGACCACCCGCTCGATCCTCCAGCTGCTGCGCGACCTGAACCGGCAGCTGGGCCTGACCGTTCTGCTCATCACCCACGAGATGGACGTCGTGAAGTCGATCTGTGATTCGGCCGCGCTCATGGACAACGGCCGTATCGTCGAGTCCGGCACGGTGAGCGAGTTGCTCGCCACCCCCGGCTCCGAGCTCGCCTCGGCGCTGTTCCCGGTGAGCGGCGACATCTCCGGCACCGACCGCACCGTCGTCGACGTCACCTTCCAGGGCGAGGCGGCGACCCAGCCGGTCATCTCCCAGCTCTCGCGTACCTACAACATCGACATATCGATCCTCGGTGCGGCCATCGACACCGTCGGCGGCCTCCAGGTCGGCCGGATGCGCATCGAACTGCCCGGCGGTTACGAGGACAACGTCGTGCCGATCGGATTCCTGCGCGAACGAGGGCTGCAGATCGACGTGGTGGGCGCAGCGGACCACGAGTCCCTGCTGGTGAAGGAGGGTGCCAAGTGACCTGGTCCGAGATGCAGCCCCTGCTGGAGCAGGCCTGTTGGGACACGCTCTACATGGTCGGCTGGTCCACGCTGATCGCCGTCCTCGGCGGGCTTCCGCTCGGCATCCTGCTGGTCCTCACCGACCGCGGCGGACTGCTGCAGAACATCGTCGCCAACAAGCTCATCGGGCAGGTGGTGAACGTCGCCCGCTCGATGCCGTTCATCATCCTGATGGTCGCGCTGATGGGCTTCACGCGCTCGATCACCGGGACGACCATCGGCCGCGAGGCCGCCATCGTGCCCCTCGCGATCGGCGCCATCCCGTTCTTCGCCCGCCTCGTCGAGACGGCTGTCCGCGAAGTGGACGGCGGGCTCGTCGAGGCCGTGCAGTCGATGGGCGGCAACACCTGGACCGTCGTGCGCAGGGTGCTGGTCCCCGAGTCCCTGCCCTCGCTGATCTCCAGCACCACGACCACGATCGTCGCCCTCATCGGCTACTCCGCGATGGCCGGCACGGTCGGCGCGGGCGGTCTCGGCGACATCGCCATCCGCTACGGCTACCAGCGTTTCGAGACCGAGCTGATGTGGATCACGGTGGCGATCCTCGCCGTCGTCATCTCGGTCATCCAGTTCGCCGGCGACTACGCGGCCCGCTCGCTGCACAGCCGGGGCGGCAACTCGGGCCCCGCCCCGAGGCTGCGCCTGCTGAAGTCGAAGGGGGCGTCGTCCGGCTCCGCCTCCGCCTCCACCGACGTCGGCAAGGTCGCGTAGCGCCCTTCGAAGTCTTCCCGTTCACCCTCCACGGGATCGCTCCACCCAAAAGGAAAGGCACTTTTCGTGCGTAACACCGCAAAGTTCAGCACTGCCGTCCTCGCCGCCGGAGCCCTCACCCTGGGTCTCACCGCCTGCGGTTCGGACACGGACTCCTCCGACACCAGCGGACCGCTGGTCGTCGCCGCGAGCCCGACCCCGCACGCCGAGATCCTGAACTACGTCAAGGACAACCTGGCGAAGAAGGCGGGCCTCGACCTGGAGGTCAAGGAGTTCACCGACTACACCACGCAGAACCCCTCGACCGAAGACGGGTCGGTGGACGCCAACTACTTCCAGAACAAGCCGTACCTCGACGACTTCAACAAGAAGAACGGCACCAAGATCGTGCCCGTCGTCACGGTCCACCTGGAGCCCCTGGGCCTGTACTCCCACAAGGCCAAGAGCGCCGGCGCCCTCAAGAGCGGCGCGACCGTCGCCGTCCCGAACGACACGGTCAACGAGGCGCGGGCGCTCAAGCTGCTCGACGTCAACGGGATCATCACGCTCAAGGGCGGCGCGGGCAACGAGGCGACCCCCGCGGACATCGCCAAGAACCCGAAGAACCTCAAGTTCAAGGAGCTGGAGGCGGCCCAGACCCCGCGCTCCCTTGACGACGTGGACGCGGCCGTCGTCAACGGCAACTACGCCATCGAGGCCGACCTCAAGCCCGCCGACGACGCCCTCGTCCTGGAGTCCGCGAAGAACAACCCGTACGGCAACTTCCTCGCCGTCAAGGACGGCAACCAGGACGACCCGCGGGTCAAGAAGCTCGCCAAGCTCCTGACCTCCCCCGAGGTCAAGAAGTTCATCAACGACAAGTACGCCGGGTCCGTTCTCGCGTCCTTCTGACCCCGCCGGCTCCCGCCGACGACGCGTACACGGCGTATCACCACGCAGGGGGTCCGCCCCATGACTCGGGGTGGACCCCGTCGTGCGGTGACGTGCTCACATGCTGCATGCTGGGCAGTTCAGCAGGCTGAAGGTTTCCCGACGGTTACGGAGCGGCGCATGACGAGCACCTTCCCCAACATCTCCATCAGCACGGAGCGGTTGGTGCTGCGTCCCCTTGACGAGGACGATGTGCCCGCCCTGGCCGCGATGATGAACGACGAACAGGTCGGAGCCTGGACCGACGTCCCCCAGCCCTACACCGAGGACCAGGCCCGCACCTGGGTCACCGACCACGCGCCCACGCAACGCAGCGCCGGCCGTGGACTCGACCTCGCGGTCACCGAGTTCCTCACCCAGCGGCTGGTCGGCCTGGTCCAGCTCGCCAGGACCAACTGGCACATCCGGTCCACCGAACTGTCCTACGTCGTCGCCCCCTGGGCCCGTGGCGAGGGCTATGCCTCCGAAGCGTCCCTGGTCACCGCCCAATGGCTGTTCCGGGACCAGAAGTTCGAGCGCATCGAGCTGCGCACGGCGGCCGGCAACACCGCCTCCCAGCAGGTCGCCCAGAAGATCGGCTGCATCAGCGAAGGCGTCCTGCGTAACGCCTGCATAGCGCACGTCCGCGCCGAGGACGGTACCTGGAGCGACATCCGCACCGACTTCATCGTGTGGAGCCTGCTTCCCGAGGACCTGGACGGAGCGGGCGAACAGTTGGCCGACACCGGCGGTTTCACCTCGTTCTCCGACTGGAACTGACCCCCGGGCCCCACGCCCCGGCCGCCCGCACCAGGTACCCTCACGGAACCCGCCCGCCGGGCAGGCACCTGACACCCCGCGCACCACCTCTGGAGACTGAGAGACGATGGCCGACCGGGTCACGGTGATCGGCTGGGACGGCTCGCCACTGACCGCCGCGGCACGCTCCGCCCTGGGCGCCGCCACCCTCGTGGCCGGAGCCGCCCACCATCTGGCGCTGCCCGAGGTGCCACGCGGCGCCGAACGCATCCGCCTCGGCAGCGCCGCCCTCGCCGCCCGCCGCATCGCCGGCCACCGCGGCACCGCCGTCGTGCTGGCCGACGGCGACCCCGGCTTCTTCGGCGTCGTACGGACCCTGCGCGCACCCGAGTTCGGCCTGGAGGTCGAAGTCGTCCCCGCCGTCTCCTCGGTCGCCACGGCCTTCGCCCGGGCCGGCATGCCCTGGGACGACGCACAGGTGGTCGTCGCACACCGGCGCACCCTGCGACGCGCGGTGAACGTATGCCGCGCCCACACCAAGGTCGCCGTCCTCACCTCGCCCGGGGCCGGGCCCGCCGAACTCGGCCTGCTCCTGGACGGCGTCCACCGCACCTTCGTCATCTGCGAGGAACTCGGCACCGAACGCGAGCAGGTCACCGTCGTCACCTCAGAGAAGGCCGCCGACCACACCTGGCGCGACCCCAACGTCGTCATCGTCATCGGCGGACCGGTCGGCCCCGCCGGCACCGCCGAGGGCGGCGGTTGGATCGCCGGACGCGACCCGGGCACCGGAGCGCGCGGCTGGGCGCTGCCCGCCGAGGCGTACGGCGGCGACCTCGGTGAGGGCGAGGGGGAGCTGCTCCGCGCGGCCCAACTCGCCCGGCTGGGACCGCGCGTCGGCGATCTGGTGTGGGACATCGGCTGCGGCAGTGGCGCCTTCGCCGCGGAGGCCGCCCGGGCCGGCGCCGCCGTCATCGCCGTCGACCAGGACTTCGCCGCGTGCGCCCGCACCGAGGCCGCCGCCCGCGGCTTCGGGGTCCAGTTGCAGATCGTGCGCGGCACTGCCCCGCACGTCCTGGAGGACCTTCCCGAACCGGACGTCGTCCGGGTCGGCGGCGGGGGAGCGGCCGTTGTCTCGGCCGTGGCCGACCGGCGCCCGCAGCGCATCGTCACCCACGCGGCGACCCGCGACGCGGCCGAACGGGTCGGCCGCGACCTGACCGAGCACGGCTATCAGGTGCAGTGCGCCCTCGTTCAGTCCGTCGAACTCGACACCCGGGCCTGGACGGAGACCGAGCGGAGCGTCGCTTTCCTGCTCAGCGGCCTGCTGCCGGACCGTACGGTCTGACTCCCGTTCCGTCCCGGAACCTGTCCCCGTGATCCTGTTGTCGTACTGCGCGCGGTAGGCTGGCCGATCGTTGTACCGCATTCGGACGCCCGGCGCTTCGTAGGCCAATGTCCGGAAAACGCGCCCGATTTGGGGTGGGTGTGGTACGGCAGAACCGGAGGACGCGCAACGTGGCGCAGTCCACAGCGGCCCGTTGCGGATCAAGCTGTCGCGGCGGGGCAACGGCCGCGACAATGCCAGTTAATGGCTTTGTCGTCTTTTGGCGACGGGTCGTTCGTGCCGCTGGGCACGCACGCTCGTTCTTCACTGCGGGGCGGTCCGTGCGCCGTTCCGGGTGATCCGGCCGTAGAAGCACAAACCGATGGGCGAGGGGTACGCATGACCGACACCGGCCAGGTCCCGGCCGAGGGACTGCCGGAGAGCGCAGGCATGGTGGATCAGCCGGGCGCCTCCGCGCACGGTGCGTACACCTACCTCTCCGAGACCACCGCCGAGGACGAAGACCTGTTGCTGCTGCCGGGCGCTCAGGGCGCCTGGGGCAACGAGGTTCCGCCGCCCCCGCCGGAGCCGGTCGTCGAGACCGTCCACGAGCCGGGACCGCACGAGATGTCGGGCCGCGACAGCGGATCCGTCGACCTGAGCGCCGTCCGTGTCCCCGACACGATGCCGGTGCCGCCCGTCGTGCCCGCCCCGCCCCGCCGCCCCCTCCACCTGGGCCCGCCCATCCCCGACACCTCCGCCAGCCCGGTCCGCTCTCTCGCCGACCGCGGCGCCGTGGGCGCACGGGTACGGCAGTCCGGCCCGCCCACCGTCGGCCCCGAGTACCTCGACGTCCCACAGTCGAGTGAGGCGGCCTTGCGGGGCGCGACGCCCTGGGGTGCGCCGGCGTCCGCGCCGGCATCCGCGCAGGGCGGGGTGCAGGGTGCGGTCCAGGCGCCGGTGAGCACCGAGGCCCCGGCTGCCGAAACGGTTGTTCCGGTGGAGGAGCAACCGGCCGAGTCGGTGGCTGCCGCCGAGACCGCCGAGACCGCCGAGACCATCGAGGCCGCCGAGGCCGCGGGCGCCGCCCAGGCTGCGGTGGCCCGTCTGGCGACGCAGGCGGTCGCCGCCACCGCTCCGCAGGGGGCGGAGGCGGGGGAGCCGCCGACGTCCACGGAGAGCGGCGTCGCGTCGCCGATCGCCGAGGCGGACCTCGCGGCACCGGGCCAGGAGGCCGGGGCAGACACACAGGTTCCGCAGGGCGGCGAGGCGGCGCAGGCCGGTGACGCTTCGTACGCTGCTGGCGATCCGGCCGCCCAGGTCGGGGACGCCGGGCCGCCGGTGCATGACGTTCAGGTTCCAGGCGCCGGGCCGTGGCCGGAAGGCGCGCAGGTTCCGGAGGACGGCCAGGCTGTCGAGGGCGATCAGCCGGTGCAGGCGGCGTCCGCGACCGACGCCGAGCAGCTTCCGGAGACGACACCCGTCCCGGGCGCCGACCAGGAGCCCGCCGGGCCCGTGACGGACGCCGGCGAGGCCACGGACGTCGCCCCGGCCCCGGAGGCCGAGCAGTCGGCCGTGGCCGCGGATGACGGTCAGGCACCTGGAACAGAGGTGGGTATCGACGCCGGAGTCGCTCCGGGGACTGCCGCTGTGCCGACGGAGGCCGAGCAGGGAACGGAGGGCGCCGGTACCGGCGCGGGCGAAGAACCGGGGGAGGGCGCGGCGGAAGCCGTGCAGCCCTACGCCGGGCCGCTGCCTGACGGCGCACCCACTCCGGTCGCCTTCGAACCGGGCGTCGAGCACCCGCACGCCTCCGTCGTCGACGGCGCGCCTGTTCCCGAAGCCGATGCCTTGGACCTCGCGCCCGGTACCGACCTCACCCCGGGCGCCGAGGCAGGTGCCCTGGACCTCGGCGATGAGGAGCCGGGGGCCACCGAGCCCGTCTCCGCGGAAGCCGAAATCGTCGGTGAGGTCTCCGCAGTGGACGCGGGGCAGCTGCCCGAGACGCTCCCGGCCCCCGAGGCCGCGCAGGTGCCGCTCAGCGAGACCATCCCGGGCAGCGCGGATGTTCCGGGCGCGGCAGCATCCCCCGACGACGAGTCCGCCCCGAGCGCCGGCCCGCTCCCCGACGCGGAACCGATCCCGGTGGCGGCCCCCCTTCCGGCCGCCGCCCCCCTTCCGGCCACCGCCCCCGTGCCGGTCGCCGAACAGAGCCCCGACGCCTTCCCTCCCGGTGGCGAGTCGGCGGTCCCCGAAGCGGCGCCCTCCCCGGCCGCTCCCTCGGCGCACCCGCAGTTCGTGGCCGGCACGCCGGCACCGCTTCCGCACGCCGAAGGCGCCGCAGCCGTACCTGCCGACCCGTCGCAGCAGCAGGCGATGGCCGAACACGCCGTACCGGAGCACGGCCCGGCCCCCGCACCGGAGGTCCACCACGCGCAGGGCCCCCAGATCGCCCCGGTCGCGGAGGACGCCCCGGCCCCGCACGAGGAGTCGGCTCCCCTCCCGCAGGCCCACGCCGTGACCCTCCCCCCGCAGGACACGACGGCGCCGCGACCCGTCGCCGCCGTCCCCGCACCCCGTGACGGCGACCCCGAACTCGCCCAGCGCGCGGAGGACCTGGACACCCGGGCCGCCGACCAGGAAGACCAGCGGGACCAGGAAGACCAGCAGAACCAGCACGAACAGCAGAACCAGCAGGACCAGATGGACCAGCAGCACCAGGAAGAGAGCACGGCCGCAGTGGAAGACGTACGACAGTCCACCGGCCCGGCCGCCCCCGCCTACGACGAGGCCGAACGTGCGGCGGTGCTCAAGGTCATGCGTGAACGCCGGGACATCCGCAACGGATTCCGCAGCGACCCCATCCCGCACGAGGTGCTGCTCCGCGTCCTGGAGGCCGCGCACACCGCGCCCTCCGTCGGCCACTCGCAGCCGTGGGACTTCGTCGTCATCCGCTCCGCCGACACCCGGCGCGCGATGCACGAACTGGCCGCACGGCAGCGGGACGCGTACGCCAAGTCCCTGCCCAAGGGCCGGGCGAAGCAGTTCAAGGAACTGAAGATCGAGGCGATCCTCGACACCCCGGTGAACATCGTCGTCACCGCCGACCCGACCCGCGGTGGCCGCCACACCCTCGGCCGGCACACCCAGCCGCAGATGGCCCCGTACTCCGCCGCGCTCGCCGTGGAGAACCTGTGGCTCGCCGCCCGCGCCGAGGGCCTCGGCGTCGGCTGGGTCAGCTTCTTCGACGAGCGGGAGATGGTCCGCGCGCTCGGCCTGCCCGAGCACCTGGAGGTCATCGCCTACCTGTGCGTCGGCTACGTCGACGAGTTCCCGGACGAGCCCGAGTTGATGCAGGCGGGCTGGTCCAAGCGGCGCCCCCTGTCCTGGGTCGTGCACGAGGAGACGTACGGCCGTCGCGCGCTGCCCGGTGAGGAGCCGCACGATCTGCTCGCCGAGACCGTCGCCCAGATCCGCCCGCTGGACGCCAAGGCGCTCGGTGAGGCCTGGGAGCGGCAGAAGCGGATGACCAAGCCGGCCGGCGCGCTCGGCATGCTGGAGATCATCTCCGCCCAGCTGTCCGGTCTGTCCCGCCAGTGCCCGCCGCCGATCCCGGAGCCCGCGGCGGTCGCGATCTTCGCCGGCGACCACGGCGTGCACGCGCAGGGCGTCACTCCCTGGCCGCAGGAGGTGACGGCCCAGATGGTCGCCAACTTCCTCGGCGGGGGAGCGGTCTGCAACGCCTTCGCCGGTCAGGTGGGCGCCGAGGTCTGCGTCGTCGACGTCGGCGTCGCGAGCGACCTCCCGGCCACCCCCGGCCTGCTGCCCCGCAAGATCCGCGCGGGCACCTCCGACATGACGACCGGACCCGCGATGACCCGCGAGGAGGCCAGGCAGGCCATCGAAGTGGGCATCGAGACGGCTCGCGACCTGGTGGCGGCCGGCAACAAGGCCCTGCTCACGGGTGAGATGGGCATCGCGAACACCACCGCGTCGGCGGCTCTCATCTCGGTCTTCACGGAGGCCGACCCGGCCGAGGTGACCGGCCGTGGCACGGGCATCAACGACGAGACCCTGGCCCGCAAGACCGAGGTCGTCCGTCGCGCCCTCGACCTCCATCAGCCGGACCCGGCCGACCCCGTCGGCGTCCTCGCGGCCGTCGGCGGCTTCGAACACGCGGCGATGGTCGGCCTCCTCCTCGGCGGTGCCTCCCTGCGTACGCCGGTGATCCTGGACGGCGTCAGCGCGGGCGCCGCGGCCCTGGTCGCCCGCGCGATCGCGCCCGAGGTCCTGGCGGCCTGCATCGCGGGCCACCGCAGCGCCGAGCCCGGCCACGTGGCCGCCCTCAACAAGCTGGGCCTGCGTCCCCTGGTCGACCTGGACCTCCGTCTGGGCGAGGGCACTGGCGCGCTGCTGGCCCTGCCGCTGGTGCAGAGCACCGCGCGAGCGATGCACGAGGTGGCCACGTTCGACTCGGCGGGAGTCACCGAGAAGTAGGCGGCGACCGGGGGCGGGTGGTCCGCGCACTCGTCCCCCGGGCCCCCACCCCCGCCGTACGCTGAACCCGCAGCTTAAAATCCGCACGTCAGGGCCGCTCCAGAGCCGCAGCGCCCACCTTGCTCGTACGAGGAGCCGCACCTCATGGCCGAACACCCCGCCTATCCCGTAGGCCTTCGCCTCACCGGCCGCCGAGTGGTCGTCCTCGGCGGCGGCCAGGTCGCCCAGCGCCGCCTCCCGGCCCTCATCGCCGCGGGCGCGGACATCCTCCTCGTGTCCCCCGGGGCGACACCTTCGGTGGAGGCGATGGCGGACGCGGGCGAGATCACCTGGGAGCGGCGCCGGTACGCCGACGGCGACCTCGCGAACGCCTGGTACGCCCTCATCGCCACCAGCGACACCGAGGCGAACACCCGCGCCTCGGCCGAGGCGGAGCGCCACCGCGTCTGGTGCGTCCGCGCCGACGACGCCGACCAGGCGACGGCATGGACCCCGGCCACCGGAACCTCCGAGGGAGTGACGGTGGCCGTCCTCACCTCCCACGCCCGCGGCCGCGACCCCCGCCACACCGCCGCCATCCGCGACGCCGTGGTCGAGGGCCTGCGCGACGGCACCCTGGTCGCCCCCCACCACCGCACCCGTACGACCGGCGTCGCCCTGGTCGGCGGCGGCCCCGGCGACCCGGACCTGATCACGGTCCGCGGGCGTCGCCTGCTCGCCGAGGCCGACGTCGTCATCGCCGACCGTCTCGGCCCGCGCGACCTCCTCGCCGAACTCCCGCCCCACGTCGAGGTCATCGACGCGGCGAAGATCCCCTACGGCCGTTTCATGGCCCAGGAGGCCATCAACAACGCGCTGATCGAGCACGCCAAGCAGGGCAAGGCGGTGGTGCGGCTGAAGGGCGGCGACCCGTACGTCTTCGGCCGCGGCATGGAGGAGTTGCACGCTCTTGCCGAGGCCGGCATCCCGTGCACCGTCGTCCCCGGCATCTCCAGCTCGATCTCGGTCCCGGGCGCGGCCGGCATCCCGGTCACCCACCGCGGGGTCGCCCACGAGTTCACGGTGGTCAGCGGCCATGTCGCCCCGGACGACGAGCGCTCCCTGGTCGACTGGCCCTCGCTCGCGAAACTGACCGGAACCCTCGTGATCCTCATGGGCGTGGACAAGATCGGCCGGATCGCCGAGACGCTGGTGGCCCACGGCAAGTCCCCGGCCACCCCGGTCGCCCTCGTCCAGGAGGGCACGACAGCCGCGCAACGCCGGGTCGACGCCACGCTCGCGACGGTCGCGGAGGTCGTACGGGCCGAGGACGTGAAGCCCCCGGCCGTCATCGTCATCGGCGAGGTCGTCACCGTCGGCCCGCCCGCGACCGCATGAAACACGCCATCAAGTAACCGCGGGTAACCCAACCCGTTCCCAGCCGTTGGCACCACACCCAGGACAAGGCAGTATCACTCTGTGGCCGATCTCATCACCGTCGAGGACCCAGAAGACCCGCGCCTGCGCGACTACACGGGCCTGACCGACGTCGAACTGCGCCGCAAGCGCGAGCCGGCCGAGGGCCTGTTCATCGCCGAGGGCGAGAAGGTCATCCGACGGGCCAAGAGCGCCGGGTACGAGATGCGTTCGATGCTGCTGTCAGCCAAGTGGGTCGACGTCATGCGGGACGTCATCGACGAGCTCCCGGCCCCGGTGTACGCGGTCAGCCCGGAGCTCGCCGAACAGGTCACCGGCTATCACGTGCACCGGGGCGCGCTGGCCTCGATGCAGCGCAAGCCGCTGCCCACCGCCGCCGACCTCCTGCAGACCGCCCGCCGGGTCGTCGTCATGGAGTCGGTCAACGACCACACCAACATCGGCGCGATCTTCCGCTCGGCCGCCGCCCTCGGCATGGACGCGGTCCTGCTCTCCCCGGACTGCGCCGACCCCCTCTACCGCCGCAGCGTGAAGGTCTCGATGGGCGCCGTCTTCTCCGTGCCGTACGCCCGTCTCGACACCTGGCCCAAGGGGCTGGAGTCGGTTCGCGAGGCGGGCTTCACGCTGCTCGCCCTCACCCCGGACGCCAAGGCCAGGAGCCTCGACGAGGCCGCCCCGCACAAGATGGACCGGGTGGCCCTGATGCTCGGCGCGGAAGGGGACGGCCTCTCCACCCAGGCGCTGGTGGCCGCCGACGAATGGGTCCGCATTCCGATGGCCCACGGCGTGGACTCCCTCAACGTGGGCGCCGCCGCTGCGGTCGCCTTCTATGCGGTGGCCACCGGTCGGCCCGAGCTCTGAGGAGCCTCAGCCGGTCCTGACGGTGGCCCCGTCTGTGGGCCCGTCTGTGGCGCCGTCGTGCTGTTGTGAGAGCCCCGGCTCCGGTGCCCCGTGGTCCGACGGTGCCCGCAGCTGTTCCTGTACGACTTCCTGGTCGCTGCCGAGTCCGCGCGACGGTCCCTGGCAGCCCTGCGCCGCGGCGATACCGAGCGCCACGAGCAGCGTGACCACGACGAACACGAACAGCCGCTGCCGCAACAGCCGCGGATTCGCGGGCCGCCGTCCGGTCCCGGTGTTCCTGGAGGCCGGACGTCCGGTGCCGCCGCGAGAGCCCGGGCGGCTTCCGCTGCCCGACCGGCTCGCATTACGGGAGGACGGCGTGGGGCGGGACCCGGGCCTGGGTGCGGAGGCGCCGCTGCCGCGCGTGCCACCGCCGCCGCCTCGCGAGGGTGACGGTGTGCCGCCGCGTGCGGGGTTCGGCCCCCGTGAGCCGGTACCTCCGCGCGGCGGGGGAGTGTGCTGCCTGCCCTGAGTGTCCTGCGGGCCCGCCGGTCCCTGCGGACGCCGTTGAGCCGCCCGCTCCGGGTAGGCGTCGGCGATCCGTCCGGTGGGCCGGTCCGCCTCGGCGGCGCGCGGCGCGGGCGGACGCAGGTCCGCGAGTCCCTGCGCCTCACGGGCCGCGATCTCCTTCAGCCGCAGCGACAGCTGAAGCGTGCTGGGCCGCTCCTCGGGGTCCTTCGCCAGGCATGCCCGCACCAGCGGGGCCAACGCGTCGGGTACCCCGTGCAGTTGCGCCTCCTCGTGCACCACGCGGTACAGCATCACCTCCGAACTGCCGTGCCCGAAGGGGGAGTCGCCCATCGACGCGTACGCCAAAGTCGCCCCGAGGGAGAACACGTCCGTGGCCGGGGTGACGGCGGCGCCGCGTACCTGCTCCGGGGCGAGGAAGCCGGGAGAGCCGACCGCGGTGCCGACGTGGGTGAGCGTGGAGGCGCCGGTCGCCCAGGCGATACCGAAGTCGATGATGCGCGGGCCCTTGGGCGACAGCAGGATGTTGGACGGTTTGAGATCCCGGTGCACCACCCCGGCCTCGTGCACCGCCACCAGCCCCTCCGACAGGGCGGCCCCGACGGCGGCCACGTCGGCCGCGCCCAGGGAGCCCTCGTCGGCGATCTTGTCGTGCAGGGAGGGGCCGGGCACGTACTGGGTGGCGAACCACGGGCGATCGGCGTCGAGGTCGGCTGCGACGAGCCGGGCGGTGCACCCGCCGCGGATCCGCCGGGCCGCCGAGACCTCGCGCGCGAAGCGCGAGCGGAACTCCTGGTCCTCCGCCAGATCGGGCCGGATCACCTTGAGCGCGACCCGCTGGCCCTTGCGGTCCGAGCCGAGATAGACGACGCCCATCCCGCCCGCGCCCAGCCGTCTGTGAAGCCTGAACGAGCCGACGACGCGCGGGTCCTCGCGCCTCAGGCGCATCATCGCCATGTTCATCCCCGCTGCCCGGTCCGTGTGACGTGCCACAGCTTACGTTTCCACGGGCCGCTGCGCGCAGAGGCCGCGCCCTCTCGGGCCGATGGATTGTCGGTGCCGGGTGGGAGACTTGAGGGTTGGTCGGGGAATGTGGGGGTGGGTCGGACTCTGTGGGCGCGGTGCGCCAACCGCCTGTCACGGGAGGGGGATTGGGGCCGTGCAGGGTGATCGCGTGGGAATGGCCGTGGACGCCGGGGACACGACGTGTACGTACGGGGTGGTGGCGAGCGGGGCGGGCCGGTGAGTGGGGGCAGTGGTACGCCGAGGCGTGGTGGAAGTGAGCGAAGTCACCCTTGGCGGATCGGGCTGTCGGCGCTGGTCGAGCAACCGGTGCCGCGCTAGGGCAGCTCGGAAACATGGGGGCACATCGGGCACCCCCTCCGGGAAGACCCCGAGACCTAGGGCTTCGTCTCCACCCAGGGGAGTACTTCGCAGGTCATGGCTCATCCTCCGGGAGGCCCGGCAATCGGTACGAGGGCATGACGCCCGATGGGCGCCGGACGCCTAGATTTGAGGTCAAGCGGCGGGTGCAGCACTCGTCCCCCGAGGTCAGACACCCGCCGCTGCCAACGACAACTGAGACGGTCAGGAGAGGGACCATGGCCTTGACGGCACCGCGGACACTGGTTCGCACCCAGGAGCGCATCGCGCTACGCCCCCGCCGCACAGGTCGTCGCCACCCCTTGGTGGCGACACTCATGGCCCTTCCTCTGGCGGCACTGCTCCTCCTCGTCTTCGACGGTTGGGAGACAGTGGCCACACAGGCGTCGTCCGTGGGCGTGATGCTGGGGCGCTGAGAGGCGACCCCAGGCCCGGAAGAGCGGTCCGGGTGGGGACATCCACCCATGAAACCCCGTGGGGACGGGGGTGCGGCGGACGGCAATAAATGCCGGCGCAGCTGGGGAGCTGCGCCGGCATTGCCGTGTCCGGAGATGCCTGCGGCGGCCTGTGCGGGTTCGGTGGGGGTGGCTGTAGCGCCATGCGGTTCGGTGGGGGTCGGGGCCGGGACGGGGGTGTCCGTCCTCGGTCTGGCGCGGAATCGGTCGGTTGTGTGGTGAGCGGTGTTGACGCGCCAGCCGCTGCGGGCGGACACCCCCGTCCCGTCCCCTTCCCGCCGCGGGCGAGCGCGGCGTCACCACCGCGCACCGGACCAGCCTGTATCTGCCGGACCAGTCTGCATCTGCCGGGGCATCCGTCAGGCGTCGTTCATCGGGTGTCGTCGGTCGGGTGTCGTCCGTCGGGTGTCGTCGGTCGGGCGTCGTCCGAGGCCCGTCGTCTGTCGTCCGACACACGACCTCGTCGCCCGATGCCGGACGCCCGGCCCTCGTCGCCCGGCAGCCGCCGCCCGACCCTCGCCGCCTGTCGCATGCCATCCGCCGCCCGCCGCCCGCCGCCCGCCGCCCGCCGCCCGCCGCCCGCCGCCCGACGCCCGTCGGGCGAGGGCCCGTCCGTCCGCTGTCTGCACCCGCCTGCGGCGGTGCTCGATGGCGGGGTCTGGGGCGGAGCCCCAGGGCGAGGTCCGCTTCTTGTTCTGCCGAGTCGGGTGGGTGTGGTGGGCGAAGAACGGGGGTCTGGGGGCGGAGCCCCCAGGGGCGCTCGCGTCGGCGGGGGCCGTCTGAGGACCGGACGTCGCCCTGTCCACCCCGGCAAAAGACTTGCGTACGCTCGGCCGAGCGAACCGCACCCCGCCGCTCCAGGAGCACCGTGACCACAAGCCGCTTCCTCACCGAGCTCACGATCCGAGCCAAAGCCAAGGCACACGCGGCGACTTCGGCCTGCCCCTGCGGAGCAACCCGCACGCTCGCCGACCGCCCCGACGCCACCGTCGTCCGCCACGACCACACCGTCGCCAAGGCTCACGCCCCGGACACGGCCGCACCGGACCTGGCCTCCCGTCTCACCACAGCCGCCCACCTGCCCGGCATCCTCCTTCCCCCGCTCAGCCCGACGCCCGTCGCCCTGCACGGCAGACTTGTCACGTTCTGGCCGTACGGCACCCCCGTGGACCCGGAGAACCCGAACTCCGCCCCCTGGGAGGACGCAGCCGCTCTCCTCGCCCGGCTCCACCGCACCCCTCCACCGACCCCGCTGCCTCCCATGCGCGGTCCCGCGAAGGCCGCCCTCGCCGTCGCCCGCCTCCGCGTCGCCGGCCCGCACTCCGCGACGTCCCCGGTGCTGCGGGCCTGGTCCACGCTCCCGGCCTGGGCCCGCGCCGAGAGCCCGATGACGGGCACCGCCACCCTCTGCCACGGCGACCTCCACCTCGGTCAACTCGTCCGCCACCCGGTTCCCGACGGACCGTGGCTGCTGATCGACGTCGACGACCTCGGCCTCGGCGTCCCTGCCTGGGATCTCGCCCGCCCGGCCGCCTGGTTCGCCTGCGGACTGCTCGCGCCTGACGACTGGACCCGCTTCTTCACGGCGTACCGAGCGGCGGGCGGCCCGGCCGTTCCGGCGGACGGTGACCCGTGGCCCGTACTGGACGTCCCGGCCCGCGCCCTCACCGTGCAGACCGCCGCCCGTTCGATAACCAAGGCGATCGCGGCGGACCGCGCCCTGGACGACGTCGAGCAGGCCTTGGTCGACGCCTGCGCCCGCATGGGTTCCGCCCCACGCGACCTGGTGTGAGGTTTCCCGACGTAGGGTGCAACCGACGGGCCGCCGGACGGAGTCTGTCCTGGCGAAACACTAAGCAGGACCAACGGGCGAGGAGTTGAGCCGACCATGCAGTGTCCGAAGTGCCATGCGCCGATGCACACGTACAACCGCAACGGCGTTCAGATCGAGCAGTGCAGCGGCTGCCGCGGCATTTTCCTCGACTACGGCGAGCTGGAGGCGCTGACTCGCCTGGAGTCCCAGTGGGGCGGCGGCCCCGCCGTCCCGCCGCCTCCGGCCGCACCGCAGTACCCGGCCGCACCCACCGCTCCCGCCTGGGGCGCCCCGCACGGCGGTCATCACGGAGGCCATCACAGCGGTCACCACGGTGGCCACCACAACCGGGGCTTCGGTCACATGCTGTTCTCCAGCTGACAGCGGCCGCACAGCAAGAAGCCCCCGGCGGTGAGGCCGGGGGCTTCTTCGTGTGTGGACGATACTGGGATTGAACCAGTGACCTCTTCCGTGTCAGGGAAGCGCTCTCCCGCTGAGCTAATCGTCCTCGGGACCATGATCGCGTTCCGTGCGAAGAGGAGCGTGGATCATGGGCGTTGCGTGCGCGATACTGGGATTGAACCAGTGACCTCTTCCGTGTCAGGGAAGCGCTCTCCCGCTGAGCTAATCGCGCGGGGATCCGGGGATCCAGTGGACGATACTGGGATTGAACCAGTGACCTCTTCCGTGTCAGGGAAGCGCTCTCCCGCTGAGCTAATCGTCCTTGGAGGTGGAGACGGGATTTGAACCCGTGTAGACGGCTTTGCAGGCCGTTGCCTCGCCTCTCGGCCACTCCACCAGGAGTGTGGGGGTTCGGGAAGATCCCTCACTTCCTGCGAGCGGACGACCAGGTTCGAACTGGCGACCTCAACCTTGGCAAGGTTGCGCTCTACCAACTGAGCTACGTCCGCTTGTCGTTTCCGTTCGGCTTGCGCGTCGCGGTGACGAGTTGAACTCTAGCGGATTCCGGGGCCAGCACAAAAACGCGTTTGTGCAGCGTGCTGGCCTGCGCCTACGGGAACCCGTGGTCAGGGCACCCGCGGGGACATGGCCGGGCAACCTGTGAGACACCCGCCATAGACTCGACGGCGTGCCCGACCTCGCTCCTCTCGCCCGTTTCGGCGTCCGTGTCGCCACCGGGCTCGTCGATGTCACCAGCGATCCCGCGGCCCTGGACTCCACTGGATTCTGGGCGGTGGCGGCCGACTTCGAAGGCCGTCTGACCTGCGCGCGCTTCCGCGACGTACGACGCGAACCGGTCCCGGCACCCACGCCCGGCGCCTGGCACGGTCCCGCGACCGACGCCTGGACCTCCTCCCTCGACCGCGCCGCCTACACCGCCGGCGTCCGCCGTATCCGGGAGCACATCGCGGCCGGCGAGGTCTACCAGGCCAACCTCTGCCGCGTCCTGTCCGCACCCGTCGCCCCGGCCGCCGACGTGGACGCCCTCACCGCACTGCTGGCGCGCGACAACCCGGCACCGTACGCAGGAACGATTCGTCTGCCCGGTCACGGGGTGGAGATCGCCACCGCTTCCCCGGAGCTCTTCCTGCGCCGCGACGGCCGCAGGGTGCTCTCCGGGCCGATCAAGGGCACCGGGCGCACCGAGGCGGACCTGCTGGACAAGGACTACGCCGAGAACGTGATGATCGTGGACCTGGTCCGCAACGACCTGGGCCGGGTCTGCGCCACCGGCAGTGTGAGCGTGCCCGGGCTGTGTGAGGTGGAGAAGCATCCCGGGCTGGTCCACCTGGTGTCGACGGTGCGCGGCGAGCTGAGCGCCGGCGTCGGCTGGCCCGAACTGCTGGCGGCGTCCTTCCCGCCCGGCTCGGTCACCGGGGCGCCCAAGTCGAGCGCGTTGCGGATCATTGAGACACTGGAGACCACGACGCGCGGCCCCTACTGCGGTGGGATCGGCTGGGTGGACGCCGATCGGGGCACCGGTGAGCTGGCCGTCGGCATCCGTACCTTCTGGATCGACCGCGCGGACGGCGTACTGCGCTTCGGTACCGGCGCCGGAATCACCTGGGGTTCCGACCCCGGCACCGAATGGCAGGAGACCGAACTCAAGGCCTCCCGGCTCCTCGCGGTAGCGTCGGGAGAGTACGAGGCAAGTGGAGAGGGGCCGACGACGTGAAGATCTGGCTCGACGGCGGGCTGCAGGACATCGAGTCCGCCCGTGTCTCCGCCCTCGACCACGGACTGACCGTGGGGGACGGCATCTTCGAGACCGTGAAGGCGCTCGACGGGAAGCCGTTCGCGCTCACCCGCCATCTCGACCGGCTGACCCGTTCCGCACGTGGCCTCGGCCTGCCCGATCCCGACCTCGACGAGGTCCGCCGCGCCTGTGCCGCCGTCCTGGACGCCCATCCGGTACCGCTCGGTCGGCTGCGCATCACCTACACCGGCGGCCGCGGCCCTCTCGGCTCCGATCGCGGCGAGCACGGCCCGACCCTCCTGGTCGCGCTCGGGGAGTCCACCCGGCGCCCCGACTCGACGGCCGTGATCACCGTCCCCTGGACCCGCAACGAACGCGGCGCGCTCGCCGGACTCAAGACGACCTCGTACGCGGAGAACGTCGTCGCCCTGGCCAGGGCCCGCGAGGACGGTGCCTCCGAGGCGCTCTTCGGCAACACCGTCGGACAGCTCTGCGAGGGCACCGGGTCGAACGTCTTCGTCGTCCTCGACGGTGAGATCCACACCCCGCCGCTCTCCTCCGGCTGCCTCGCGGGCATCACCCGGGCTCTGACGGTCGACTGGACCGGTGCCAAGGAGACGGTCCTGCCGCTGGACGTTCTGGACCGGGCGGACGAGATCTTTGTGACCTCCACCCTGCGGGACGTCCAGGCCGTGCACCGTGTGGACCGGCGCGAACTGCCGGGCGCGCCGGGCCCGGTGACCGCCAAGGCCATGCGGATCTTCGACGAGCGGTCGGGGCACGACCAGGATCCGTAGAGGCCCGGGCGCGGGCAAGAGCCCGGGAAAATAAGCTGACTCGGGTGTTCGTGGCGGGTAGAACTCCCCTGATGACCACGACTCTGCGGCCGATCGAGCCGCTTCAGCACGCGGCCGACGGGACGCGTTCACGCCGCTTCCAGGTGTGCGTGAACAGCCGTCCTGTCGGACTGATACACCTCGAAACCACCTCTTCCTACGGCAACGAGGTGGCCCGGATCCGGAAACTGCAGATCGAGGAGCCGGACCGACGGCGTGGCCGGGGCACGGTGGCCGCGCTCGCGGCCGAGGAGGTCGCGCGCGGCTGGGGCTGCGGACGCATGGAGGTGGCGGTGCCCGCCGAGGCCGAGGCGGCGCTGCGGGCCGCGACCGCGCTCGGGTATCTGCCGCGAGCCCGCGCGATGGGGAAGGCGCTCGGCGCCACCCCGCCGCAGCTGCCCGCCGGGAGCCGCAGCCGCGCCATGACGCCGGCGGAGTTCGACGTGTGGCAGGAGCACGAGAAGGAGGCCTACGCGCAGAGCTGGATCTCGCGCGGAGTGCCCGAGGCCGAAGCACGGGCCAAGGCACAGAAGGACCACGAGATCTTCCTGCCCGACGGCGCGGCCACCGAGGGCATGACCCTGAGCGTCCTGGAACACGAGGGGACCCGGGTCGGCACGCTGTGGGTGGGCGCGCGCGAAGGCCATGCCTTCGTCTACGACGTCGAGACCGACGAGGCGCACCGGGGCCATGGCCACGGCCGGTCGCTGATGCTCCTCGCGGAGGCGCAGGCCGTCGCGGGCGGCTGGACCGGTATCCGCCTGAACGTCTTCGCGGGCAACACCCCGGCCGAGAGGCTCTACGAGTCGCTCGGTTACGAGACGATCACCCATCACCTGTACAAAGATCTGCAGTGATCAGGCACAGGACCACTCACACACCCCCTAGGCCAGCAGTCGGTCCGTGATCTCCTCGATGCGTTCACGCAGCCCTGCCTGGCTCTTGCCGCCGTCGAGGCGCTCGCCGCCGATGACATAGGTGGGGGTGCCGGTGACGCCGATCGCCTTTCCCTCCGCCTGGTCGGCGTCCACGATCAGGATGTGCCGGCCGTCGATCAGCGCGGTGTCGAACTCCTCTGCGTCCAGGCCGAGTTCGCGGGCGACCTCGACCAGGAAGGGTTCACCCTGGCGGTCCAGTTCCTCGACCCGGCCGAGCAGCGCTTCGACGTACGGCCAGCCCTGCCCCTGCTCGGCGGCCTCCTCGGCGGCCTGGGCGGCGGCGAAGGCGTGCTTGTGCTTCTCCAGCGGGAAGTGCCGCAGCCGCAGTTCCAGCCGGTCACCGTAGCGGGCGCGCAGGGCCCGGAGGTCTTCCAGGGCGCTGCGGCAGTCCGGGCACTGGAGGTCGCACCAGACGTCGAGAACGGGGGCGGTGGGGCCTGAGGGGCCGGGGCCTGCGGAGGGCGAGTCGCTCATGCGCCACAGTCTCCCAGCCTCGCTTCCGACGACCGAATCGGACCTCGGCTGTCACCTGGGTGGTACGGGGGCGGCGGCCGCCTGCGGGTGGTAGGCCTCGGTCGCCGCCCCCGGTGGTACGGCTCCGGCCGGTGTCGGCGTTCGAACGGCTTCGGTCGCCCCTGCGGTCGTACCGGCTCGGGCCGCCGTCCTCGGGCGAACGACTCCGACCGGCACCTGCGGAGGAGCCGATCCCGGAGATGTCCCTGATGTCCGGGCGGAGCATGGCCGGGTGGGGTGCGGCGGGTGCACGATGGAAGGGACGAAAGCGGGCCCTGCCCGACCGAAGCCTGCTTGGAGGACCGGATGATTGCCGAGACCGTCTGTTCCGCCGTCTCCGCGGCCGGCCTGGGCATCGCGGCGGTCACGGCGTACCGCAAGCGTTTCCTCGCGGCCACCCGCATCGCTGCCTACTCCCTCGTCCCCATCGGCCTGGTGATGACCGGCGTCGTCGAGTGGCTGGCGGACACCGCGTTCAGTCCGACGGCCTGGGCGGGCTTCGGTGTGCTCGGCGTCTCCTGGCTGCTGTTCTCGACCACTCGCGCGGTGGAGCGCCGCCGAGGCGGCACCCGCAAGGAGCGCAGGGCGGCGGCCAAGGAGGCGGCCGACAGCGACGCGGTGGCCCCGACGGCCTCGGCGCCCTCCCTGGGCCAGGCCACCCGCCCGGCGCCCCAGCCGGCGAACCGGCCGCGCGGTCAGTCCGGGTCGGAAGACTTCAGCGACATCGAGGCCATCCTGAAGAAGCACGGCATCTGAACTCCGCGTCCGGCGGCATATGACGTCCGCACACGCGCTGAAACGTCACAGACAGTCGCGCACGTCCGGAAGTGATCACGACCCGAACCGGTCATCACGGAATACAGCGAACACCCGCTCATTACGAGCGTGTTGATCGCGCGGTGCCCGCCGACTGCGTCATAGTCACCGCGAGATGCTGGACACGACACAGAGCGATGCCGCGCCGCCGCAGGACGAGCCGCGCGGATGCCTCTTCGCCCTTTCCCAGCCACCGCTGATGATCTTCCTTGCGGTGATCGGGTGTCTGCTGCTCATGGCTGCGCTGCACGACCTGCTGCTGCTCTGAGCCGTACCCGCGGTTCCTGGCGTCACCCGTCGGGAACCGCGTCGACACCGTCGCGTGCCGGTTCCTGCGGTCCCGCCGTCTCGTGCCGGTCCCCGTGGTTTTGCCGTCTCGTGCCGTCGGGTGTCAGCCCGCCGCTTCCTTGCGGCGCGCCCGGTATGCCGCCACGTGCAGCCGGTTTCCGCAGGTCCGGCTGTCGCAGTAGCGCCGCGAGCGGTTCCGGGAGAGGTCCACGAAGGCGCGTCGGCAGTCGGGTGCCTCGCAGCGACGCAGCCGCTCCTGCTCACCGGCCACCACGAAGAACGCCAGCGCCATCCCGCAGTCCGCCGCCAGGTGGTCGGCGACGGAGGCGCCGGGTGCGAAGTAGTGCACATGCCAGTCGTAGCCGTCGTGGTCCGTGAGGCGCGGGGTGGTGCCTGCCCCGGCGACCAGCTCGTTGATCAGGACGGCGGCGGCCCGGGCGTCCGGAGCGGCGAAGACCGACGCGAAACGGGCGCGGATCCTGCGGACCGCAGAGAGATCGAACTCGGAGAGCCCCCCGACATCGCTGATCTCGTGGCTCTCCACGAACTCCGCCAGGGCCGCGACATCTCGCAGTCCGTCCGGTGCCGTGTCCTCCTCCGGCGCGGTGTTGACCAGATCCACCACGGTGTCGAGGGCGCACCGGGTGTCGTGGGTGATCAGCACGTTTCGCTCCCTGGCCTGGAGGGCGGGCGCACGCCCGCCGATGCTGGCCGATGGTAACGGCTCACACGGAGAGTGACCATCTTCCCCTTCACGTTGTCCGCGCAGACGGAGCGCCGCTGGCACCCTGGGGCCCCAGCTCCCGGTGGCGGGGCCCACCCGCCCCGGCGTCGGGACGCACGCGCATCGGCGCCACCCCGCGGGGTCCCGCGGTGACGGCGCCGGTACGTGCCCTATGCGGTTGTTCTAGCCCGAGCCGTCTCCCCGAGTTGGACGGCGCCGGGCGGCTCTGTGCGGCCTGGCCGCTAGCTTTCCGCAAGAATGTGCGAGAGCTCCTGATCGAGATCGAAGTGCCGGTGTTCCGTGCCGGGCGGCACGGCGGCGTCTGTGCGCTTCAGGAAGGACTCCAGGGCCCTCGCCGGGGCCTCCAGCAGGGCTTCGCCCTCCGGAGAGCTCAGGGCGATGCAGACGACGCCCTGGCCATGACTGCGCGACGGCCAGACGCGGACGTCGCCCGTTCCGGTGGGCCGGTGGAGGCCCTCCGCGAGAAGATCGCGGGCGAACACCCACTCGACGGTTTCCTCGGCTCCGGTGTGGAAGGTGGCGTGCACGGCGTAGGGGTCGGCCGTGTCGTACCGCAGGCCTGCGGGGACAGGCAGGGAGGACTCGCTCGACACAACGAGGCGCAGGTGCAGCTCGCAGCTGACCGTGGTGTTCATAAGCGCCAGGGCCTTTCGCTCAGTGTGCGCTCGGGGATTCGCACGTCGGCGAAATCGACATGCCACCTACGGTGCCGTTGTAAACCCCTCTGAGCGTTTTGCGTGCCTTTACGTAACTCTTCCGGCCGAGTGACTGTTCGCACCGTACGCCCATTCCGGTGACGGGTTTCTGTCCGGTAGGGTTTGGCCGTATGAATACGGGGAGTGACGAGCCTGGCGAGGTTGCCATGGCGGCGGACGAGACGAAGGCGGACGGGGCGACGAGCGAGCAGGGGCTCGGCTCCAAGGCGCCCGAATTCATCAAGGCGCGCCGCGCGCTGCACCTGAGCTGGCAGGTGGGGATCTTCATCATCGGGCTCGCGGTCGTGGTCCTGGGCATCATCATGCTCCCGCTGCCGGGGCCGGGCTGGGTGGTGATCTTCGGCGGCATGGCGATCTGGGCGACCGAGTTCGTCTGGGCCCAGCTGGTGCTTCGCTGGACCAAGCGCAAGGTCACCGAGGCGGCTCAGCGGGCGCTGGATCCCGCGGTGCGCCGGCGCAACATCATCCTGACCTCCATCGGCCTGGTGATCATCGGCGCCCTGGTGGGCGTGTACCTGTGGAAGTTCGGCTTCGAGATGCCCTGGAAGATCAAGGATCAGTGATCCTGGGAGGGGGTGCGCGGGCCGGCTCGTGCGAGTCACCCGCACCCCCTGACATGGGGTAATGTTCTCCCTGCGCCCGGGCGATTAGCTCAGTGGGAGAGCGCTTCGTTCACACCGAAGAGGTCACTGGTTCGAACCCAGTATCGCCCACCCGGGTACGACGGCCCGTCTGCGAGAGAGCAGACGGGCCGTCGTCGTATGCGCCTGTCGGGCGAGAATCCCGGCCTCGGAGCGGTCGGATCCCGCGGTCGGCTGCGTTCCGTGTCCATGGGCGGGCTGGTGGCTTGGTCGAGTTCCGCGTCCCGGGGCGGGCCCGCCCGCCCGCTCGCCTGCATTCCGCGTGCTGGGGCTGTCCGGCTTCCCGTTCCCGGGGCGACTCGGGGCCTGTTTGCGTTCCGTTCCCAAGGCGACCCGGCCGCCCGTTCGCGCCCCATTCCCGCGGCGGTCCGGTTGCCCGGTCGGGTCCCGCACCCTCGGCGAGCCTTGCGACCAAGGGCGGGTTCCAGCCCATCAACATCCATACGCCGACGGTCAGTTCACGTTCGGCCCGTCGATCGCGTGCGCCTCACCTGCGGCATCACCCCCCTCCTGTCCGGCCACGGGGCCCACGGGGCGTCAACCCGCCGTGGCGGCCCGTGAGAAATTCCTGTCCGAATCATTGACGCACCCCGAGGCCCTCCGTAGCTTGTGCCAGCAAGCGCTTACTTGAAACGATTCATGCAGGCGGCAACGACGCTGCGGGGAGGGCCCGACTGTGGGAACCAGCAGGAGTGTTGAGAGGCGAACGATCCTCAAGGCCGCGGGGGCCACGGCGGCCACGCTGGGCCTGGCCGCGACCACGGGGTGCGGGGGAGACAGCGGGACGTCCGCGGACGGGACGGTGACGATCCGTTACGCCTGGTGGGGTGCCGAGGACCGCGCCCAGCGCATCAACAAGACGATCGCGCTGTTCGAGAAGAAGTACCCGAAGATCAAGGTGAAAACGGACTTCCAGCCCTACGTCGACTTCTGGAAGAAGTTCAACACCCAGGCCTCCGGTGGCAATCCGCCGGACGTCTTCCAGAATGCCGTCGGATTCCTGCGGAAATACGACGCGAAGAACGTTCTGCTCGATCTCAGCGCGCAGGTCAAGGCGGGCAATCTCTCCATGGACGGCTTCCGGGCCGGTCTGGAGAAGTTCGGCGAGATCGACGGCAAGCTCCTGGGAGTTCCGGTCGGCTCCAACTCGATGGCCCTGGTCATCGACAAGCCCGTCTACACGAAGGCGGGGGTGAAGCCGAAGCAGGGCTGGACCTGGGACGACTTCGACGCGGCGATGAAGAAGATCCACGACAAGGCGGGACGCGCCGGCGACAGCGGCATGTACGGCGTCATGTACCTCTACGACCTCTACCTGCGCCAGAACGGCAAGGCGTTCTTCACCGAGGACGGGCTCGGCTTCACCGAGGCGGATCTGACGGACTGGTGGACGAAGGCCAAGAAGGGCATCCAGGAGGGCGTCTTCGCCGACGCCAAGAAGGTCGCCCAGGTGAAGCCCAAGTCGGCCGTGTCCGCCGAACTCGCCGCCAGTGAATTCACCTGGGACAACTTCACCGTGCGCTATACCTCCGAAGGCAAGAGCGAGTACGGTCTGGCACCCATTCCGACCACCGACGGCAAGAAGACCGGCCAGTACCTCGGCTCCCTGATGCTCAGCGGCTCCAAGAGGACGCAGCACCCCAAGGAAGTCGCCCAGTTCATCGACTTCATGGTGCACGACCCCGAGGTCGCCAAGATCATGGGCTACGACCGCGGGGTGCCCGCAACGCAGGCGCAGTACGACGCCTTCAAGCCGACCGACGAGGTCAACAAGGCGATCGCCGCCTACGAGGAGTCGCTCGTCTCCTCCGGCGTCCTGGAGCCGATCACCCCGCACCCGAACGGCGCCGACATCTGCGAGAGCGCCTTCCTGCGCATCGCCGAGGAACTCGCCCTGGGTACGCGTTCGGTCGCCGACGCCGTCAAGCAGTTCTTCACCGAGTCGAAGACGGCGCTCGTCGTCTGATGGGAACCACCGTGACACACGCCCCTGCGATGGAGGGCCTGTCCAAGGACTCCGAGCCGCGGCACGGTCCGGTGAACTCCTCGCGCCCCGCCGCCCTCAAGCGGCGGGGCCGCCGGGAGACCCTGGCCGGCTATCTCTTCATGTCCCCGTGGATCGCCGGGTTCCTGCTGCTGACAGCGGGCCCGATGGTCGCCTCGCTCTACTTCGCCTTCACCGACTACAACCTGTTCGACGCGCCGAAGTGGATCGGGCTCGACAACTTCTCCGAGATGTTCGGCGACCCTCGCTGGCGTCACTCGGTGAAGGTGACGATGTGGTACGTCGTCGTCGGAACGCCCCTCAAGCTGCTGCTCGCTCTGGGCGTGGCGCTGCTGCTCGCGCAGAAGCGGCGCGGACAGGCCTTCTACCGGGCGGCGTTCTACGCGCCCTCGCTGATCGGGGCGAGTGTCTCCGTGGCGATCGTCTGGAAGGCGATCTTCTCGGACGACGCGATCGTCGACCGTACGCAGCAGTTCTTCGGGATCGACGTCGGCGGCTGGACCGGCGACCCGGAGATGATCATCTACAGCCTGGTGGCGCTCACCGTCTGGCAGTTCGGCGCCCCCATGGTCATCTTCCTGGCCGGACTCAAGCAGGTCCCGCGCGAGCTGTACGAGGCGGCCGAGGTCGACGGGGCGGGCAAGCTGCGCCGGTTCTGGAACATCACCCTGCCGATGATCTCCCCGGTCCTCTTCTTCAACGTTCTGCTGGAGACGATCCACTCCTTCCAGATCTTCAGCTCGGCGTACATCGTCGGCGGCGGCGCCGGAAGCAACGCCTGTGGTCCCGCGGACGGCTCGATGGTCTACACCTGCTACCTGTACGTCCAGGGCTTCGAGAACAGCCGGATGGGCCTGGCCTCCGCCATGGCCTGGATGCTGCTCGTCGCGGTCGCCCTGGTGACGGCGGTGCTGTTCTGGTCCCAGAAGCGCTGGGTGCACTACGAGGAAGGCGCCTGATGAGCTCCCCCAATCTCTCGACGTCGCTCGACCCGGGGGTACCCCCGTCGGCCACCGGCACCGCGCCGGCCCCGTCCGCGAAAGCGGGCGGCGCCCTCAGACGCAGGCTGCCCGGTTCCCTCGCCTGGCACATCGGATCTCTCGCGATCCTCGCCGTGATTCTCTACCCGGTGCTCTGGGTCATCGGCGGCTCGTTCAAGAAGAGCGAGGACATCGTCGGCAGCCTGGATCTCTTCCCGGGCGACCCGATCACCTCCAACTACACGAGTCTCACCGACGGCATCGCGGACATCTCGATCTCCACGTTCTTCCTCAACTCGCTCTTCCTCGCGGTCGGTTCGGTGATCGGGATCCTGGTGTCCTGCTCGCTGACGGCGTACGCCTTCGCGAAGATCAAGTTCGCGGGCCGGAATCTGCTGTTCACGCTGATGATCGGCACGCTCCTGTTGCCGTACCACGTGCTGCTGATCCCGCAGTACGTGCTGTTCCGCAACATGGGAATGATCAACACGTACACCCCGCTCCTGCTCGGGAAGTACCTCGCCACGGAGGCGTTCTTCGTCTTCCTGATGGTGCAGTTCATGCGCAACCTGCCCAAGGAGCTCGACGAGGCGGCACGCCTCGACGGCTGCGGACACCTGCGCGTCTACTGGTCCATCGTGCTTCCGCTGTGCAGGCCGGCCCTGATCACCAGCGCGATCTTCACCTTCATCAACTCGTGGAACGACTTCATGGGGCCGCTGATCTACCTCAACGAGCCCGACAAGTACACGGTCTCCCTCGGTCTGAAGATGTTCGTGGACCAGGAAGGTCTGGCCAACTACGGCGGCATGATCGCCATGTCGATGGTCGCGCTCCTGCCGGTGCTGGCCTTCTTCCTCGCCTTCCAGCGCTATCTGATCGACGGCATGGCCACGTCCGGGCTGAAGGGCTGATCCGGCATGGCCGAAGCACGGGTCAAGGCACGCACCCCGCGCAAGGAGTCCGTCCTCGCCGAGCGGTTCGCCGTGTTCGCCGAGTGTCTACTCACCGGAGTGTGGATCGCGGTGGCTTCCCTGGGGGTGGTCACCTACCCGGCCGCCTTCGCCGCCGGGGCCCGGCACCTGCGCCGCCGTACCGCCCATGAGGCCGGTGGGTGGCGGGAGTTCGTCGCCGACTTCCGGGCCGCGGTGCGCGGCGGCTGGGTCGCCGGGCTGGCCGGCTGGGCGGCGGCCGCCGCGGTCTGGGTGGACGTCCAGGC
This sequence comes from Streptomyces sp. NPDC005263, assembly GCF_042872365.1. NCBI lineage: Bacteria > Bacillati > Actinomycetota > Actinomycetes > Kitasatosporales > Streptomycetaceae > Streptomyces > Streptomyces sp. NPDC005263. The sequence continues at coordinate 171,974 of NZ_JBIAKJ010000010.1, forward strand.
CGCGCGGGCCGGGATCCCCGGGGGGCCGCTTGTCGGGGCCGTCGGCGTGTTCGCGCTGATCGGTCTCCTCGTGGCCGGGCTGCGCGCGGCCGCGGTCTGGACGCCGGGTGCCGCGTGGCCCGCGCTGCTCGCGGCGGCGGGCCGCCGTACCGTGCTCGACCCCGCCGGATCCTTCCTGATCGTCGGGGGGCTGGCGGTCACGGCGGGTTCCGCCTGGTTCAGCGCGCCGCTCGCGGTCCCCGTCCTCGGGGCCGTCGCCGCGGCCGCCGTCGCCGTGGAGGAGCGCCACCGGCGCCGCTGACGGCGGTGCCCTGTCATCAGGTCGGCGCCCTGGGCGCCGCGCCTCTCTATGTCATGCCCCTGACTACCTCCCTCGCATCCCGGACGGAAAGGAAAGGCTGCATCTCATGTCTCCCATCCCCCGCAGGTCCCTCCTCAAGGCGGCCGCCGTCGCCGGCGCCGCCGCGCAGTTCAGCTGGGCCCTAGGAGCGAAGGACGCACAGGCCGCGCCGAGAGCCGCGGGCGCCGACGACGACCCCGTGACCCTCGACTGGCTGGAGGACGGCGGCCTGGGTGCCGCCCCCGGCTCCACCGTCGGCGTCCCCTGGCCCAGGGGCGTGTACCAGCAGGACCAGAAGTTCGCGGTGACCGACGCGGACGGCAAGTCCGTGCCCGTGCAGTCCTGGCCGATCGCCTACTGGCCGGACGGCTCCCTCAAGTGGACTGCGCACGCGCTCAGTTCGGGCACCGGCAAGCTCACCCTCGGCGCCGGCACCCCGTCCGCCCCGAGCAAGAAGGTCACCGTCGACAGGAGCGGCGGCACGATCACGGTCTCCACCGGGGTCATCACCGCGAAGATCGCCAAGTCCGGCGCCACGCTGATCAGGTCGGTCACCCGTGGCTCTACGGAGATCGCCAAGAACGGCCGGCTCGTCCTGATCCGGCAGCCCGAGATCGAGGACGAGGACCAGGGTTCGGTCAAGACCGAGCGCTTCGAGGGGGCCATCGCGTCGGTCACCGTCGAGCAGGACGGCCCGGTCCGCGCGGTCGTCCGCATCGACGGCAAGCACCGCAAGGGCAGCCGGAGTTGGCTGCCGTTCTCGATCCGCCTGTACTTCTACGCGGGCGCCGACTCCTTCCGCATGGTGCACACCATCACCTTCGACGGCACGCAGGAGCCGGGCAAGGCGAGCGGTGACTTCATCCGCGGCCTCGGCGTCCGCTTCACCGTGCCGATGCGCGACCAGGCGTACGACCGCCACATCCGCATCGGCGGCGACGGCACCGGACTGCTGCGCGAGGCCGTCAAGGGCATCACCGGACTGCGCCGTGACCCCGGCATCGCCGTGCAGGAGGCCCAGTACGCGGGGAAGAAGCTGCCCGACCCGTCCACCTGGGACCAGCGGGTCACCACCCGCCTCCAGTACATCCCCGAGTGGGGCGACTACACCCTCTCCCAGCTCTCCGCCGACGGCTTCGGCCTGCGCAAGCGCACCAAGAAGGGCCACGGCTGGATCGGCGCGGGCGGCGGCAAGCGGGCCTCCGGCTTCGGCTATGTCGGTGGCGCGAGCGGCGGATTCTCGTTCGGGCTGCGGGACTTCTGGGAGAAGTTCCCCGCGCAGCTCGACATCCGCGACGCCCAGACCGACGAGGCCGAGGTCACCCTCTGGCTCTGGTCGCCCGAGGCGCAGCCCATGGACCTGCGCTTCTACCACGACGGCATGGGCCAGGACACGTTCGCCGAGCAGCTCGAAGGCCTCAACATCACCTACGAGGACTACGAGCCCGAGTTCGGCACGCCCTACGGCATCGCCCGCACCTCGGAACTCCTCTTCTGGGCCAACGAGTCCACGCCGACCGCCGAGACGCTCGCCGAACAGGTCGAGGCCGTCCGGGTGTTGCCGCAGCTGGCCGCCCCGCCCAGGCAGCTCATCAAGGCCAAGGTCTTCGGCCCGGGACTGTACTCCGAGCCGGACCGCTCGACGCCCGCCAAGGCGAAGATCGAGGACCACCTCGACTTCCTCTTCACCTACTACAAGGACCAGGTGGAGCAACGCCGTTGGTACGGCTTCTGGGACTACGGCGACATCATGCACACCTACGACACCGTCCGGCACCAGTGGCGGTACGACATCGGCGGCTACGCCTGGGACAACTCCGAGCTGTCGCCCGACCTGTGGCTCTGGTTGGCGTACCTCCGCTCAGGGCGGTCGGACATCTTCCGGTTCGCCGAGGCGATGACCCGGCACACCGGTGAGGTCGACGTGTACCACCTGGGCAAGTGGGCCGGGCTCGGCACCCGGCACGGGGTGCAGCACTTCGCGGACAGCGCCAAGCAGCAGCGGATCGCCAACACCACCTACCGGCGCTACTACTACTTCCTCACCGCCGACGAACGCGTCGGCGATCTCATGCACGCCAACGTCGACTCCGACGAGACCTTCCTGGTCCTCGATCCGCTGCGCAAGGTCCGCACCGACCCGTACACCCCCGACCGGCACGCCCTGTCGGTCGGTTTCGGGACGGACTGGAGTGGCTTGGTGTCGGCCTGGCTGACGGAGTGGGAACGCAAGGGTCCCAAGTGGGAGAAGGCCAAGGCGCGCGTACTGTCGACGATGGAGGGCATCGCCGCCCAGCCCAACGGCTTCGTGCAGGGCAGTGGCCTGTACGACCTGGACACGGGCAAGTTCGCGGTCGCCCCGGCACCGGTCGTGAGCGTCTCGCACCTGTCCGCCGTCTTCGGCCTCAACGAACTGTGCGCCGAACTCATCGACCTCGTCGACATGCCCAAGTTCAACGAGGCGTACTTCGACTACTGCCGCTTCTTCAACGCCACCAAGGCGGAACAGGCCGCCCGCTACGGCACCAACTTCGGCTCCCTGCTGCTGTTCCAGGGCCACTCGCGCCTGGACGCGTACGCCGCCGTCAAGACCGGTGACGCGAAGCTCGCCAAGCGGGCCTGGGAGAAGTTCTACGACTCCGACGGCTACCTGGAGTCGGACCCCTGGAAGACGGAGAAGCTGAGCGGCCCGACCACCCTGGTGCCGGGCAGCGAGGCCGCGTGGGTGTCCACGAACACCACCGCGCTCTACGGCCTCGCCGCCATCGAGAACCTGGCACTGCTGGGCGACAAGATGCCCTAGCCAGGGGCTGGTTCGGGCACTAGCTCATCCTCCCCAGCACCTCCCGCACCCGTCGGACGTCCCGGATGCGCTGCTCGTACGTCGCCCCGAGTGCGAGCAGCAGCAGGCCGGCGAGGGCGGGGGGTACCCAGCGGGGGAGCAGCCCGGTCATCTGCACGAGGTACGGGGCGAGTTCGTGCAGGGCGACCAGGGCGAGCACCGACCCGCCGAGCATGAGCGGTGCCCCGAGGCGGTGCCGGGCGCCCAGCAGGGTGACCAGCGTCGCCGCCGTGCCGAGCAGCAGGGGGCGCGTCCAGGGCGCGTCGCCCCAGGCCGCGACCAGGCTCGGGAGCAGGGTGGCGGCGAGTCCGGGGCCGTACGCCGTCCAGGACGAGGTCCGCGGGTCGCGGTGGCGGCGCAGCGCGCCCACGAGCAGCGCGGGGACGGTGACCGGGAGCGTGTACGCCTCGGGGGTCCCCACGTCCCAGGAGGCCAGGCGGACCCAGGTGGCGAGCACGAAGAGGGCGGTGGCCGCGTAGCCGAGGGCGCGACGGTCCGGGCGTACGGCCGTGCCCGCCGTGATCACCGCGCACAGGGCCAGGACCAGGGCGAGCAGGGGCGGTTCGGTGCGGGCCAGGGCCACCGCGAGCAGCCCGGCGGCGGCGCCCGCCACCTCGACCGGCACCCTCGCCCGTGAACCGCCGAGTCGCGCCGCGAGCAGCGCCGCGACGGTGGGCACGGCGAGGACCAGCAGGGCGGTGTGCGCCGGCGCCCAGTGCGCGGCGGCGCCGGTCGCGCAGGCGAGCGCGGCGGCGTACGCCAGGGCGGTCGGCGCGGTGACCGGGGCGAGCTGTGGCCGGGTGGAGGCGGCCGTGAACAGCGCGGTCAGGGCGGCCAGCACGACCAGCGTCGCGGTCTGCGTGGCCAGGGAGAGGAAGGCGAGGTCGAGCGAGGCGACCAGGGCGAGGACCGTGGCGGTGATCCGGGCGGGCGTGAACCGTACGCCGGGCGGCACCGGTGCGACTGGTGGCGCAGGCGAGTCAGGGGCCGGTGGCGGCGGCCCTTCGGGCGCGGTCGAGGACGGGCCGCTCGCCGCCGGGTCCTGCCGGACGGGCGCCGCCCGGACCACGGCTCCCGCCGCCGCGAGGGTCGCGGCGAGGGTGACTCCGAGGACCGCCAGGCCTACCACGTAGGGAAGTGCGAGGACCGCCGGAAGGGTCGCGGCCGTGGCCCAGAGCAACCCGGACGCGACGGTCAGGGCCCGCGGCCGCCACTCAACGCCCCGAACTGCCAGGACCAGCACGCCCGCCACGGCCACCAGGACCGGAACCGTCGCCGCGTGCGGCGGCCAGGGCACGCCGGCGGTGGCCGCGGCCCGGGCGTCCGACGGAGCGCCGGTCCACGCGTGCGCCACCCGGCCGACCGGGCCCAGCAGCGTGACGGCGAGGACGGGCAGCGTCCACAGCACGGCGAGTGCCTGTACGGAGCCGGAGGCCCAGGAGAGGCCGTGCCGCACCGCGTCCGGCAGCCGCCCGGACCGTGCCACGGCCAACAGGGCGATCCCGCACGCCAGATGGGCCGGTACCGTCCACGCATCCGGCAGCGCGAAACGTAGTACACCGCCGAACGCGGCGACCACCAGCAGCCCCGAGGTGACGGTGAGACCGACGGTCCGCTTCTCGCCCTCGCTCCACCAGGCCGCGCCCAGCGTGATCGCGGCCGCGAGGAGGAGGAGCGCCGCCGCACGGGCGACAGCGCTCGGACCGGTGGCCGTCCAGGACAGCCAACCGGCGGCCGACACCCCCAAGGTGCCCGTGCCGTACGCCCCGACGGCGGCGACGACCCGCACGGACCGGATGCTCGTCCGCAGCGCCACAGCGGCGTCGACCCCGGCCGTCACCAGCAGCGCGGCCGCGATCCCGTACGGACCGGCGTCCGCGGCGATCGCCCAGAGCAGCAGCGGCAGCTGGGCCGCGGTCAGGGCGGCCGGGAAGGGCAGCCGCAGCGCGGCCGTGACCGACGGCAGACCGTACGCGGCCCACACGCCCGCAAGTACCGCCGACGCGGCCGCCGCGTACCCGGTGCCCTCGGTTCCCGCGAGGGCGGCCTCGTGCAGGGCGTACGCGTCCAGCACCGTCAGCGCGAGCCCGAGGCCCGCCACCGACTCGGCCGTGGAGCGCAGCCCCCGCCGCGACAGCACCGCCGGTCCGGCGAGCGCCGCCAGGGTGACCGCGCCCAGCACCAGAGCCCGCCCGGCGATCCCCAGGTGACCCCAGCTGACCAGCGTGAACACCATCGCGGCGATGGTGAGCAGGACACCGCCGAGCAGGAGGAGAAGGTTCTGCACGCCGGAGGCGGAGGTCTCCGGGCGGGGCGCGGGCGCGGGCGCAGTGACAGGCGTCTGCGGACGACGGGGCTGGGCCTGCGGCTGCCGCAGGATGGCTACCAGCCAGGCGCGACGTGACAGCAACTGGGCCCGGCGGGCGTCCAGTTGCCACAGCTCGGCGTCGAGGAGCCGGAGTTCCTCGGCGGGCGGCGGGATGGGCGTCATGCGCCGAGTGTGTTCCGCGTCACGTCGCAGGGCATGAGTGTGCGTACTCAGGCCGTACTCAGATACGCCTCATCCGTCCGCGTACGGGGCAGGAGCCGCTCATGGACTGGACCCGTTACCGCTTCCGCAGCCGGTGGTCCCTGCCCGCCGATCCCGCCGTCGTGTACGAGGCGCTGGAGCGGTTCGAGGACTATCCCCGCTGGTGGCGCCAGGTGCGTGAGGTGAGGCAGATCGACGGGACGAGGGGAGTGGTCACGATCCGCTCCTTCCTGCCGTACGACCTGACCTTCACCGTCCGTGAGGTGCGTCGCGATCCGGTGGCCGGGGTCCTGGAGATCGCCATGTCCGGCGACCTCGACGGCTGGGCCCGCTGGACGATCAGCGCGGACGGCACGGGCAGCCTGGCCCGCTACGACCAGCTGGTCGACGTCAACAAGCCGCTGCTCAGGCGGTTCGCCGTACCGGGGCGGCCGATCTTCCGCGTCAATCACCGGCTGATGATGCGGGCCGGGCGGCGCGGGCTGGTCGGCCACCTGGGAACGGTTTGAAGGAAACCCGCGAGGACCTGTATTGTTCAGTGCGTTCCCGGGCGATTAGCTCAGTGGGAGAGCGCTTCGTTCACACCGAAGAGGTCACTGGTTCGAACCCAGTATCGCCCACCGGGAAAGGCCGGTCCGCCTGAGGCGGACCGGCCTTCTTCATGCCGCCGCCGGCAGATCCGGACGCAGCGGCCACGCCGGATCCACCGTCTCCTCGGTGCCGCTGCGGGCGAACCAGGCCTGCAGGCCCCGGGCCTGCGCCGCGTGCCACACGGCCTGGAGCGTGTGCAGTTCGGCCGCGCTCAGCCGCTCCAGCCGCGCCGCGAACCGGCGCCCGACGGCCCGTACGACCTCCAGCGCCGCCAGCGCGTCGGCGCCCGCGTCGTGCGCGCCCTCCAGCGAGACCTCGTAGTGCGCGCACAGGTCGGTGAGGGTGCGCCGGCCCTTGCGGTAGCGGTCCAGGTGCTTGTCGAGGACCCGGGGGTCGAGCACCAGCAGCGGCGACGACTCGAACCAGCGGTCCAGGGACGACGCCCGGTGCCGGCGCAGCTCCCGGTCCAGGATCGTCAGGTCGAACGGCGCGTTCATCACCACCAACGGACGTCCCACCACGGCCTGTTCGGCGAGAGCGTCGGCTATCTCGTACATCACCGGAGCCGGCCAGCGCCCGTTGCGCTGCAGATGCTCCTGAGTCAGTCCGTGCACCTCCGTCGCCCCGGCCGGCACCGGGACTCCCGGATTCACCAGCCACCGCCTCACCCGCGGCCGGGCACCCGGCCCGTCCTGGACGACGACGGCGGCCGACACGATCCGGTCGGTCTCCACGTCCACGCCCGTGGTCTCCGTGTCGAAAGCGGCCAGGGGCCCTTCGTACCAGCAAGCCATACCAACACAACCCCTCGTTCACCCATGGCAGCTGACGCCCCGTCGTCTGCCCCGTTTGGTGATACCCGGGCTGTTTGCGACGTACGCCGGAAGGACACAACAGGAATACGGGTCCTTGCAGTTCAGCGGCCCGGCGCGGAACTCATTCGGCCCGGTGCGGGCATCTCACTTGTGCGGGAAGGCTGTTGGCCATGGCGATTGCGCAGCCCGAGCGGGGCGGGCTGCTGCCCGAACGTGCGGCACCCCATCGCGGCACCCTCGCCACCACGGCCTGCATGGAGACACTGCAGGTGGGCTACTTGCACGCGGTCTCGGCCGCGGCCGGCTGCTCGTTGTCCCAGCCGTTTCCGGACAACGGCATCGACTGGCACGTCAGCCACAGCGCCCCCGGACACACCGTCGACGACGAGGTCACCATCAAGGTGCAGCTCAAGGCCACGTACCAGATCCCGCCGAACCCTCCCGGCCGCGCCTTCTCGTTCACGCTCGACAACGCACACCTGCGCAAGCTCGCCCGTACCCCGGTCTCGGTGCACAAGATCCTCGTCGTGATGCTCGTCCCGAGATCCCAGGACGACTGGCTGCGCGCCAGTCACGACCGGCTCGACCTCAGGCACTGCTGCTACTGGGTCAACCTCGCCGGACACCCCATCACCGGCCGGACCCGGACCACCGTGCGGATACCGACCTCGCGCATCTTCGACGACCGGGCGCTCTGCGAGATCATGACGCGCGTCGGGACGGGAGGCAGACCATGACGTACCGCCCGCCGGGAGACCCTCTGAGGTCCGTACGACCGCGGCCCCTGAACCAAGGGGGCCAAGGGGGCCAAGGGGGCCAAGGGGGCCAAGGGGACCAGAGGGAGCAGGGCGCCCAGGGCGCCGTCGCCTGGAACCGGCCACCCGACCCCTCCGAGGTCGACCCCGCCGTCCTCAGCGCCCTGCTGCGGCGGCACGGCTGGCAGCGGCGCGGGGGAGCGGCCGGACGCTACGGCCGCTGGACCCCGCCCGGTCCGGGCGGCGGCGGGACGAGTCTGCTGGTGCCGGAGAGCCGGGCCTTCCCCGACAGTGACGACCTGCTCGGCGAGGCGCTGGTCGCCCTGTCCCGCAGTGGGGCGCCCTCCGCGCGCGAGGTGCTGGTCTCCCTGGCCGTGCCGAGCGACGAGATCCGCTGGTGGCGCGACGCCCCGGCAGGACCGGCCGGCGCCGTCCCCTGGATCGTCGAGGAACAGCTGCGTGCGGCCGCCCGCCAGATGCTGCTCGCCGGGGCGCTCGCCACCCGCGCGCGGGCCGGCTACTACGGCGCCCGGTACCGGCGCACCGCCGCCGCCTGTCTGGAGAACGTCCTCGTCGGCTCCACGTCCGAGGGCCGCCGCCTGACCGCGTTCGTGCCTGTCGGCACCGGCCGCCCGCTCGCCGTACGCCTGCACCACGCCCTGTACGCCGCCCGCGAGGCCATCGACTACCAGCGGGCCACCGGCGGCATGGACGCCTTCGACGGCGCGGTCCGGGCGGGCGTCAGCCGCGAGCTCACCGAGTCGCTGATCACCCTCGTGCGCGGTACCGAAGGCGCCCGCGTCGCCGTCGAGTGGGCACCGGCGGCCGGTGTCCCCGAGGGGTGCGCGGCGCCCGTGGAGACCGTCGAGTTCTCGCCGGGGGACCTGCCCGTGCTGCGGGAGGCCGGCGCCCGCTATCTGCGCGAGGAGCCCTCGGTGCCGGTGCGGATCACCGGAGCGGTGGTCCGGATGCGCAGGTCGGGACCGCGTGGCGAGGGAACGGTACGACTGCGGGTGATCGCGGGCGTGGACGTCCCGCATGTCCGGCTGACGCTGGACGAGGAGTCGTACCGTATAGCCGGGCACGCTCACCTCGTCGGGATGCCGGTCCGGGTGCTCGGGCGGCTGGAGAGCCGGGGCGGCTTCCGGCGGCTCACCGACGCGTCCGAGGTCGTACCGGTGCAGGTGGACGAGGCCGAACGGGACCGGCTGATGAAGTCCCTCCAGGAGACCGCCGAGATCACCGCCTTCTTCGAGGAGGCCTGCGGCGGGGACTGACTTCGCTAAGGGCGGGCCCGGGTCGGTACGATCGCCTCTTGCGCGTGTCTCGGTACGGCACCCGCATCCGCCTTCAGTCAGGAGAGACCGGTGTCAGACGTCCGTGTGATCATCCAACGCGATTCCGAGCGGGACGAACGCGTGGTGACGACGGGCACTACGGCCGCCGAGCTCTTCGCCGGCGAGCGCTCGGTCATCGCCGCGCGGGTCGGCGGCGAGCTCAAGGACCTGGCCTACGCGCCCGCCGAGGGCGAGGTCGTGGAGCCCGTGGAGATCTCCTCCGAGGACGGTCTGAACATCCTGCGCCACTCCACCGCGCACGTGATGGCACAGGCCGTGCAGGAGCTCTTCCCCGAGGCCAAGCTGGGCATCGGCCCGCCGGTCAAGGACGGCTTCTACTACGACTTCGACGTCGAGAAGCCCTTCACGCCCGAGGACCTCAAGGCCGTCGAGAAGAAGATGCAGGAGATCCAGAAGCGGGGCCAGAAGTTCGCCCGCCGGGTGGTCACCGACGAGGCCGCCCGCGAGGAGCTCGCGGACGAGCCGTACAAGCTGGAGCTGATCGGCCTCAAGGGCTCCGCCTCCACGGACGACGGCGCCGATGTCGAGGTCGGCGCCGGTGAGCTGACGATCTACGACAACCTGGACGCCAAGACCGGCGACCTGTGCTGGAAGGACCTCTGCCGCGGTCCGCACCTGCCGTCGACCCGCAACATCCCGGCGTTCAAGCTGATGCGCAACGCGGCCGCCTACTGGCGCGGCAGCGAGAAGAACCCGATGCTCCAGCGCATCTACGGCACCGCCTGGCCGACCAAGGACGAGCTGAAGGCCCACCTCGACTTCCTCGCCGAGGCCGAGAAGCGCGACCACCGCAAGCTGGGCTCCGAGCTCGACCTGTTCTCCATCCCGGAGCAGATCGGCTCCGGCCTCGCCGTCTTCCACCCCAAGGGCGGCATCGTCCGCCGGGTCATGGAGGACTACTCGCGCCGCCGCCACGAGGAGGAGGGCTACGAGTTCGTCTACACCCCGCACGCGACCAAGGGGAAGCTCTTCGAGACGTCCGGGCACCTGGACTGGTACGCCGACGGCATGTACCCGCCCATGCAGCTCGACGAGGGCGTGGACTACTACCTGAAGCCCATGAACTGCCCGATGCACAACCTGATCTTCGACGCGCGTGGCCGCTCCTACCGTGAACTGCCGCTGCGCCTCTTCGAGTTCGGGACCGTGTACCGCTACGAGAAGTCGGGCGTCGTGCACGGCCTGACCCGGGCCCGCGGCTTCACCCAGGACGACGCGCACATCTACTGCACCCGCGAGCAGATGTCCGAGGAGCTCGACAAGACGCTCACCTTCGTCCTCGGCCTGCTGCGGGACTACGGTCTGACCGACTTCTACCTGGAGCTGTCGACCAAGGACCCGGAGAAGTTCGTCGGCTCGGACGAGGTCTGGGAAGAGGCCACGGAGACTCTGCGTGAGGTCGCCGAGAAGCAGGGCCTGCCCCTGGTCCCCGACCCGGGCGGCGCCGCCTTCTACGGCCCGAAGATCTCCGTCCAGACCAAGGACGCCATCGGCCGCACCTGGCAGATGTCGACGATCCAGCTCGACTTCAACCTGCCGGAGCGCTTCGAGCTGGAGTACACCTCGCCCGACGGCTCCAAGCAGCGCCCGGTCATGATCCACCGGGCCCTGTTCGGCTCCATCGAGCGGTTCTTCGCGGTGCTCCTGGAGCACTACGCGGGCGCCTTCCCGGCGTGGCTGGCCCCCGTCCAGGCGCTCGGCATCCCGATCGGTGACGGGCACGTCGAGTACCTGGAGAAGTTCGCCGCCGCGGCCAGGAAGCAGGGCCTGCGGGTCGAGGTCGACTCCTCCTCGGACCGGATGCAGAAGAAGATCCGCAACGCCCAGAAGCAGAAGGTGCCCTTCATGGTCATCGCCGGCGACGAGGACATGTCGAACGGCTCGGTGTCCTTCCGCTACCGCGACGGCTCGCAGGAGAACGGCATCCCCTTCGACGAGGCCATCGCGAAGATCGCGAAGATCGTCGAGGAGCGGGTGCAGGTCTGACGCGCACCTGCCGTGGGGCCCTCGGGACGTCAGCGTCCTGGGGGCCCCAGGTCGTCCCCGGCACGTGCGAACCGCTGCATCAGATACGACGAGAACGAACCCGTCACCGCACCCAGCAGGGCGAGGCCGCAGCCCATCAGCAGCGTCGCGATCAGCCGCCCGACCGCCGTCACCGGGACGGCGTCGCCGTAGCCCACCGTCGACAGCGTGGAGACCGCCCACCACAGCGCGTCACCGAACGTGCGGATCGACGCCCCCGGTGCCGCGTGCTCGTAGTGGTACACCGCAAGGGCGGCGGACAGTCCGAGCAGGGTGGACGACAGGCCCGCGTAGAGCATGACCCGTGCCTGCAGGTGCAGCCGGGGCTCCCCCTGGCGGCGGTCCTGCAGGGCGTCGTAGGCCCGCACGATGCGCACCGGCCGCAGCAGCGGCAGCACGACGACCAGCGAGTCCAGCCAGTGCCGGTGGACAAAACCCGGCCCCTCGCCGCTCAGCCGCCAGCGCACCAGGTAGTCCACGATGAACAGTGCCCAGGAACCGTACAGAACCGCCAGAGCCAGATCGAGGACGACCTCGGGCAGACCCGCTCCCAGGACCCGCACCGCGTACGAGCTGAGAAAGAGCAGGGAGGCAATCCCGAGCGGAATGCCCGCCCGCCGTTCCCAGCGGGCCGTCCGGTTGTCGTCGTCCATCGGCCCAGCTTGGCCGGGACGCCTTTCCCGCAACCCCGACGACACGCCGTGAACGGGCGAAGCAATATGCTGCATTGCATGACGAGTGAGCCGGAGCAGCAGTGGGGCGTGGGGACCCAGGACGCCTTCCAGCGTCTGTGGACGCCCCATCGGATGGCATACATCCAGGGCGAGAACAAGCCGACCGGCCCGGGTGCCGACGACGGCTGTCCCTTCTGCTCGATCCCGGCCAAGTCCGACGAGGACGGGCTGGTCGTCCGGCGCGGTGAGCAGGTCTACGCCGTGCTCAATCTGTACCCGTACAACGGCGGCCACCTGATGGTCGTGCCCTACCGTCATGTCGCCGACTACACGGACCTCACGGACCTGGAGACGGCGGAGCTGGCCGCGCTGACCAAGCAGGCGATGACAGCTCTGCGGACCGCTTCGGGCGCCCACGGCTTCAACATCGGCATGAACCAGGGGACCGTGGCCGGTGCCGGTATCGCCGCCCATCTCCACCAGCACCTCGTCCCGCGGTGGGGCGGCGACACGAACTTCATGCCCGTGGTCGGCCACACCAGGGTGCTGCCGCAGCTGCTGGCGGACACCCGGAAGATGCTGGCGGAGGCCTGGCCGACGGCCTGATCTCGTGGACGGACGGGTGAGGGGCCGCTCCCGGCTTCCGGGAGCGGCCCCTCGTGCCTGTGCGTGTATGCCTAGGCGTCGTACAGGTCCGCGGTGCGCGGTGCCGCGTCCTGGACCGCCGTACTGAGGAACGCCGACCGCGTACCGAACTTCTCGGTGTTGACGCCGTTCTCGGTCAGGACCCGGATCGCCGCCGAGTGCACCACCCTCAGCACCGGCGTCGCCGCCCGCAGCGCGTCGTCCGCCATGAAGCGGTGCCGCCACGGCTTGTCCGCCCAGGCGTGCCGCAGTCCGAAGGGCTCGGGCAGGGCCAGGCTGCCGCCGAGCCAGTTGAGCAGCGGCGGATACCAGGTCAGCGGTGCCCGGGCCGCCAGCCGGACCACCTCGTCCGCGTCGACCAGCGGAAGCTGCACCTTCCGGGTCTCCCAGAACCTCACCGACTTCTGGACTTCCTTCTCCTTGGCGGCCGGCTTCGAGGTGAACAGCCCGTGCACCGGCCCCAGCGCGTGCCCGGTCACCTCGATGCGCAGGGTCTCGTGCAGCACCGTCACCGTGATCAGCATGGTGATGACCAGCTGCCCTTCCCACAGCGTCCACTGCACGCCCAGGTAGTGCCGGTCGCCCGCGCCGAACTGCTGCTTGTTGCAGATGTCCTGGATGGCGTGCGACTTGACCTGGTACGCCTCCACGTCCGTGCCCCCGGGCCGGGACACCTCCTTCGCGTTCTCCGCGATGGGGGTGACGACCCAGTGCCGTATCGACGGCTTGGGGAAACCGCCGGTGTTCAGCGGGCCGCGCTCCAGCATCCGCAGCTGGTCATGGATCGAGCGTATGACGTCCCAGCTGCGGAAGGGGTGGATCTCGCGGGTGGGATCGGCGGCCACCAGGTCCTCGGCGAGCTGCCAGCTGCCCCACCGGGTGCCCATGCCGAGTATGCCCTTGGGACCGGCGTAGAAGACGGAGTTGGACTGCTGCTCGGCGCTCAAGTGGGCGAGGGACTGGCGCAGTTGCTCGGCGGCGGTCTCACGCGGGCCGGTCGGTACCGCCTCCGGCACCTTCGCCCCGACGCTGCTGCCCGCCAGCAGGCTGTCCCAGCGCCCCCGCAGGTCCTTCGCCGTGCGCTCGCAGATCTGCTTGGCCCAGAACCAGCCGACCACCGGCAGGACCACCGCCGCGCGTGCGTACCAGGCCCAGAAGCCCGTGAACGGCATCTTGACCAGGAAGAGCACGGCGAGGGCGCCCACCGCCACGAGCAGCGCGGTGGCCAGGGCGCCGGCCCTGCCCTCCTGTTTCGCGATGGTGGTACGGATCTGGAAGACCAGCAGCCAGACCAACAGCCCGGGCAGGAACAGCAGCCCGCACAGCACCATGACGATGGTGAGCAGGTTGTCCCGGTCCCGGCGGATGTTGTTCGCCGCGAGGCAGTGCTCCACCACGACCTGCGGCTCGGCGCCGAAGGACTGGATGAGCGGCTTGCGGCCCGCGCCGAGCATGCGGGCGACCACGGCGGTGGAGAACGCCTCGCCCAGGTTGGGGCGCAGGATCTTCGCCCACTTGCGGCCGCCGCTGACGGCCGACGCGTGCCACTCGTTGTTGGCCTTGAGTATCTCCTCCACCGGACTGTCCCGATAGGCCGCCGACGCCAACGCGAACGTCGATGTCTGGCCTCCGTCGCCCGTGCGCGGCACCTGCGGACCGAAGATGTCCGCGTAACCGCCGTCAACGGTCATTCCCGCCCCCGATCGCCGCCGCTCCCTGCACCTGCGGCCTTCCCGACTTCCGTGCTCCGCACACCTGTTGATCAGGTCATCAGCGTATCCGCAGGTGCCGACATTCGGTGGGCAAGGGCCCATATCCGTCAGCGGACGGCCGAAGCCGCCCGCCTACACGGAGGGGAACCTTCCATAAAAGGCACGGCCCCGCGCCGACTAGGAGGCGCTGCCCACCTCCTCACGGATCCTTTCGGCGATCTGCGCGGGCATCGGCTCGTGCCGCGCGTACGTACGGCTGAACCGGGCCGTGCCGTGGGACAGGGAGCGCAGGTCGACCGCGTACCGGCCGATCTCGATCTCCGGCACCTCGGCCCTGACCAAGGTCCGTCCACCGCTGGTCTGTTCCGTGCCCAGCACCCGGCCGCGCCGCCCCGACAGGTCACTCATCACCGCGCCCACATAGCCGTCGCCGACCAGCACGCTCACCTCGGCGACCGGTTCCAGCAGATGGATCTTCGCGTCGGCCGCGGCCTCCCGCAGGGCCAGCGCGCCCGCCGTCTGGAACGCGGCGTCGGAGGAGTCCACGGAGTGCGCCTTGCCGTCCAGCAGGGTGACCCGGACGTCGATGAGCGGGTGGGACGCCGCGACTCCCTTGGCGGCCTGCGCCCTGATGCCCTTCTCCACGGAGGGGATGAACTGGCGCGGCACCGCCCCGCCGACCACCTTGTCCACGAACTCGATGCCGGAGCCGCCCGGCAGCGGCTCCACCTCGATCTCGCAGATCGCGAACTGCCCGTGCCCGCCGGACTGCTTCACATGCCGGCCGCGCCCCGCCGACCGGTCCGCGAACGTCTCCCGCAGCGAGACCTTGTGCGGGACGACGTCGACCTGGACGCCGTAGCGGGTGCGCAGCCGCTCCAGCGCGACGTCGGCGTGCGCCTCTCCCAGGCACCACAGCACCACCTGGTGGGTGTCCTGGTTGTGTTCCAGCCGCATGGTCGGGTCCTCGGCGACCAGCCGGGACAGGCCCTGTGAGAGCTTGTCCTCGTCCGCCTTGCTGTGCGCCTGGATGGCGAGCGGCAGCAGCGGGTCCGGCATCTCCCAGGGCTCCATGAGCAGCGGATCGTCCTTGGCGGAGAGGGTGTCCCCGGTCTCCGCGCGGCTCAGCTTCGCCACGCACGCGAGATCGCCCGCGATGCAGTGGGCCAGCGCCCGCTGCTGTTTCCCGAACGGCGCGGACAGCGCGCCGATCCGCTCGTCGACGTCGTGGTCCTCGTGGCCGCGGTCGGCGAGTCCGTGCCCGGAGACATGGACCGTCTCGTCCGGACGCAGCGTGCCCGAGAAGACCCGCACCAGCGAGACCCGGCCGACGTAGGGGTCGGACGAGGTCTTCACGACCTCCGCGACCAGGGGCCCGTCCGGATCGCACAGCTTCAGCTCCCGCGGCTCGCCGTCCACCGTGGTGACCCGGGGGGCCTTCCGCTCCAGCGGCGTCGGGAAGCCACCGGTGATCAGTTCCAGGAGTTCGACGGTGCCGAGGCCCGTCCGGGCGCCCTCGGCCGCGGGGGCGGCGGCCAGGACCGGGAAGAACACGCCGCGTGCGACGGCCCGCTCCAGGTCCTCGATCAGCGTCGCGACCTCGACCTGCTCGCCGCCGAGGTAGCGGTCCATGAGGGTCTCGTCCTCGCTCTCCGAGATGATCCCCTCGATCAGCCGGTTGCGGGCCTCCTCGATCAGCGGCAGCTGCCCTTCGACCGGCTCGGACGCCGTGCGCTCCCCGGACGCGTAGTCGAACAGCTTCTGGGACAGCAGCCCGATCAGCCCGGTCACCGGCGCGTGCCCGTCCGGTGTCTGCGGGCCGCGCAGCGGCAGGTACAGCGGCAGTACGGCGTCGGGGTCGTCGCCGCCAAAGGCCTCCGCGCAGATCCGTGTCATCTCCTCGAAGTCCGCCCGGGCCGACTCCAGATGCGTGACCACGATCGCCCGCGGCATGCCGACGGCCGCGCACTCGTCCCACACCATGCGGGTGGAGCCGTCCACCCCGTCCGAGGCGGAGACCACGAAAAGGGCCGCGTCCGCCGCTCGCAGACCGGCCCTGAGTTCTCCGACGAAGTCGGCGTACCCGGGTGTGTCGAGGAGGTTGATCTTGTATCCGCCCCATTCGACGGGTACCAGGGAGAGCTGCACCGAGCGCTGCTGCCGGTGCTCGATCTCGTCGTAGTCGGAGACGGTGCCGCCGTCCTCCACACGGCCCGCCCGGTTCACCGCTCCCGCTGTCAGCGCGAGAGCCTCCACCAATGTCGTCTTGCCCGAACCGGAGTGGCCGACCAGCACCACATTCCGTACGGACGCGGGTTGGTCGGCCGCTGTCGCCCTGCCGGCGGCTCCGGGGTGTGCGTTCGCCTTGTCGCCCATGGCCTTGCCTCCCGTGCACGGTGAGGTCACTGTGGGCGCGGACACGCGGGATCCTCCCCCAGACTCCGTCCGGGGGCACCCCCAGCGGTGGCGGCTCCGGCGACGCCCGCGGTGTCCTTCGAGCTTTCCACTCCCGTCACGGTGCGTCCATACGGCGGACCGATCGCGCGGGGGCGTGCGGAGCGGAAGCGGGCGGGCAGTCGTGGCGAACCGGGCCGCCCGGGACGGGGCGGTGCGATCCCACCGGGCCCCGCCGCCGCCCCGGGTGACACGGGACCGACAGTGCCCGCCCGTCACTCGTGCGCGCGCGTGGCTACGATGGGCCAGCCGGGGGCCAGCAGGGGCCGCTCGGCCACACGACCGTCGGGAAGGCCATGCTGAACAAGTACGCGCGTGCATTCTTCACGCGTGTCCTCACACCGTTCGCCGCGTTTCTCATCCGGCGGGGCGTCAGCCCCGACACGGTCACCCTTCTCGGCACGGCCGGGGTGGTCGCGGGTGCGCTGGTCTTCTATCCCAGGGGTGAGCTCTTCTGGGGCACGATCGTGATCACGCTCTTCGTGTTCTCGGACCTCGTCGACGGAAACATGGCCCGCCAGCTCGGCCGCTCCAGCCGCTGGGGCGCCTTCCTGGACTCCACGCTGGACCGGGTCGCGGACAGCGCGATCTTCGGCGGCTTCGCGCTCTGGTACGCCGGGGGCGGCGACGACAACGTCCTGTGCGCGGTCTCGATCTTCTGTCTGGCGAGCGGCCAGGTGGTCTCGTACACCAAGGCACGGGGCGAGTCCATCGGCCTGCCGGTCGCCGTGAACGGGCTCGTCGAGCGGGCCGAGCGGCTGGTGATCTCCCTGGTCGCAGCCGGTCTCGCGGGTCTGCACGCGTTCGGCGTGCCGGGCATCCAGTACCTGCTGCCCGTCGCCCTGTGGATCGTGGCCGTCGGCAGCCTGGTCACGCTGATCCAGCGGGTCGTCACGGTCCGCAGGGAGTCCGCCGAGGCGGAGGAGGCGGCGGGCAATGAGCAGGGGGCGCAGGGCGCGCAGGGGACACCCGGGACGCGCGAGAAGCCGGGGGCGCAGGAGAACCGGGGGACGCGGACGCAGGGGAGCGAGGCGGCGAAGTGAGCGCGCAGGAGCGGGTCACCGACGCGCTGTACGGCCTCGGCTGGGGAGTGGTCAAGAAACTCCCCGAGCCGGTCGCCGTGCGTCTGGGCCGGACCATCGCCGACCTGGTCTGGAAGCGGCGGGGCAAGGGCGTGCTGCGCCTGGAGAGCAACTACGCACGGGTGGTGCCCGACGCGAGCCCCGAGCGCCTGGCCGAACTCTCCCGCGCCGGCATGCGCTCCTACCTGCGCTACTGGATGGAGTCCTTCCGGCTGCCCGCCTGGAGCGCCGAACGCGTCAAGAGCGGCTTCGACCCCCAGGACCTGCACCACCTCACCGACGGACTCGCCTCCGGACGGGGCGTCATCCTCGCGCTGCCGCACATGGCCAACTGGGACCTCGCCGGCGCCTGGGTCACCACCAAGCTCAACACCCCCTTCACCACCGTGGCCGAACGGCTCAAGCCGGAGACGCTGTACGACCGTTTCGTCGCCTATCGCGAGGGCCTCGGCATGGAGGTCCTGCCGCACAGCGGCGGCACCGCCTTCGGCATGCTGGCCCGGCGGCTGCGGGACGGCGGCCTGGTCTGCCTGGTCGCCGAGCGGGACCTCTCGTCCTCCGGCGTCGAGGTCGAGTTCTTCGGCGAGACCACCCGCATCCCGGCGGGCCCGGCGCTGCTCGCCCAGCAGACGGGCGCGCTGCTGCTGCCGGTGACGCTCTGGTACGACGACTCTCCGGTCATGCGGGGCCGGGTGCATCCCCCGATCGAGGTACCCGGGACAGGTACCCGGGCCAAGAAGACGTCTGTCATGGCACAGGCGCTGGCTGACGTGTTCGCCGGCGGGATCGCCGACCATCCGGAGGACTGGCACATGCTCCAGCGGCTGTGGCTCGCTGATCTCGACCCCGCGAGGGAACCCTTTGCCGGGCGCCCGACCGGTCCGTCCGAGGATCCGGTCGCCGGTTCCGGCGCGGATGCCGCGGCCGGCCCCTCGGCTCCCGAGAAGGGGACCCCGTGAGAATCGGCATCGTCTGCCCGTACTCCTGGGACGTGCCCGGGGGCGTCCAGTTCCACATCCGCGATCTCGCCGAGTACTTCATCCGTCTCGGCCACGAGGTGTCCGTCCTCGCCCCGGCCGACGACGACACCCCGCTGCCGCCGTACGTCGTCTCGGCCGGGCGCGCGGTGCCGGTGCCGTACAACGGCTCGGTGGCCCGGCTGAACTTCGGTTTCCTGTCGGCGGCCCGGGTGCGGCGCTGGCTTCACGACGGCCGGTTCGACGTCATCCACATCCACGAGCCCACCTCGCCCTCACTCGGCCTGCTGGCCTGCTGGGCCGCGCAGGGCCCGATCGTCGCGACCTTCCACACCTCCAACCCCCGCTCCCGGGCGATGATCGCCGCGTACTCGATCCTGCAGGCCGCGCTGGAGAAGATCAGCGCCCGGATCGCGGTGAGCGAGTACGCCCGGCGCACGCTGGTCGAGCATCTCGGCGGCGACGCGGTGGTGATCCCCAACGGTGTCGACGTCGACTACTTCGCCCGGGCCGAGCCCAGGGCCGAATGGCAGGGCGACACGCTCGGTTTCATGGGCCGCATCGACGAGCCCCGCAAGGGCCTGCCGGTCCTGATGAAGGCGCTGCCGCGGATCCTCGCCGAGCGCCCGGGGACCCGGCTGCTGGTCGCCGGGCGCGGTGACGAGGAGGAGGCGGTCAGGTCGCTGCCCCTCGAACTGCGCTCACGCGTGGAGTTCCTCGGCATGGTCAGCGACGAGGACAAGGCCCGTTTCCTGCGCAGCGTCGACGTGTACGTCGCTCCCAACACCGGCGGCGAGAGCTTCGGCATCATCCTGGTCGAGGCGATGTCGGCGGGCGCCCCGGTGCTGGCCTCGGACCTGGACGCCTTCGCCCAGGTGCTGGACCAGGGCGCGGCGGGCGAACTGTTCGCCAACGAGGACGCGGACGCGCTCGCCGAGGCCGCCGTACGACTCCTGGGCGACCCGGAACGCCGGACCGAGCTGCGCGAGCGGGGGAGTGCGCACGTGCGCCGCTTCGACTGGTCGACGGTGGGCGCGGACATCCTCTCCGTGTACGAGACGGTGACGGCCGGGGCTGCCGCGGTCGCCGCGGAGGACGACGAACGGGGCCCGGGCCTGCGGGCGCGGCTCGGACTGGCGCGGGACTGAGGGGCGGGCGAGGCGGGGCTGAGGGGCGGCTGAGGCGGGGCGGTACGGGCTGGCGCGGGGACGGCGCGCGGCCCGCGCTCGGTCGGTGTGCCGGGCCCCGGGGCGTGCCGTGTGGGCCGCCTGCGGGGCGGTGCGCGTCGCCCGCCCTGTTGACCAAGGTCCCGGCTCCGCGCGAGGTGTCGCCCGGCACGGGTAGCCTTGCGGCCCGTGACGTCGACACTCATCTGGATCGCGGTAGCCCTGTTCGCCGTCGGGCTCTATCTGAGCTGGACCGCGGGCCGTCTCGACCGCCTGCACGCCAGGATCGACGCGGCACGTGCCGCGCTCGACGCCCAGTTGCTGCGCCGCGCCTCGGTGACCCAGGAGCTGGCCACCTCCGGAGTGCTCGATCCGGCCGCGTCGATCGTCCTGTACGAGGCGGCGCACGCCGCCCGGCAGGCCGAGGAGGAACAGCGGGAGGTCGCCGAGAGCGAACTCAGTCAGGCGCTGCGGGCCGTGTTCGCCGAGACACCGCAGGTGGAGGCGGTGCGCGAGGCGCCGGGCGGAGAGGCGGCCGCCCGGGAACTCACCGAGGCGGTGCGCCGGGTGCCGATGGCCCGGCGCTTCCACAACGACGCCGTACGCGCGGCCCGGGCCCTGCGACGACACCGCAAGGTGCGCTGGTTCCGGCTGGCGGGACACGCGCCGTTCCCGATGGCGTTCGAGATGGACGACGAGTCGCCCGCGGCGCTGGCCGACCGCCCTTCCTAGCCACCGCGGCCCACCCCCCGGCCGGAAAACGATCCACCGCCTTCCCATTGGCCCTTGCTGTGGCCTGGTCCGCTCACGTTTCCTCGGTGCTGCAGAAATCCTCTTTCACCGAGTGAGGTCACCCGTGTCCACCACGCTTTCCGACAACCAGGCTCCCGAGACCGGCACCGCGCGCGTGAAGCGCGGCATGGCCGAGCAGCTCAAGGGCGGCGTCATCATGGACGTCGTCACCCCGGAGCAGGCGAAGATCGCCGAGGACGCGGGCGCCGTCGCCGTCATGGCCCTGGAGCGGGTCCCCGCCGACATCCGCAAGGACGGCGGCGTCGCCCGGATGTCCGACCCGGACATGATCGAGGGGATCATCGAGGCCGTCTCCATCCCGGTCATGGCCAAGTCCCGCATCGGCCACTTCGTCGAGGCCCAGGTCCTGCAGTCCCTCGGCGTCGACTACATCGACGAGTCCGAGGTCCTCACCCCGGCCGACGAGGTCAACCACTCCGACAAGTTCGCGTTCACCACCCCCTTCGTCTGTGGTGCCACCAACCTGGGCGAGGCCCTGCGCCGCATCGCCGAGGGCGCCGCGATGATCCGCTCCAAGGGCGAGGCCGGCACCGGCAACGTCGTCGAGGCCGTCCGCCACCTGCGCCAGATCAAGAACGAGATCGCCCGGCTGCGCGGCTACGACAACAACGAGCTGTACGCCGCCGCCAAGGACCTGCGCGCCCCGTACGAGCTCGTCAAGGAGGTCGCCCAGCTCGGCAAGCTCCCGGTGGTGCTGTTCTCCGCCGGTGGCGTCGCCACCCCGGCCGACGCCGCGCTGATGCGCCAGCTCGGCGCCGAGGGCGTCTTCGTCGGCTCCGGCATCTTCAAGTCCGGCGACCCGGCCAAGCGTGCCGCCGCCATCGTCAAGGCGACCACGTTCTACGACGACCCGAAGATCATCGCCGACGCGTCCCGCAACCTCGGCGAGGCCATGGTCGGCATCAACTGCGACACGCTCCCCGAGTCCGAGCGCTACGCCAACCGCGGCTGGTAACCACTCATGACCCACGCACCTGTCATAGGCGTCCTGGCACTCCAGGGCGATGTGCGGGAGCACCTCATCGCCCTGGCCGCGGCGGACGCCGTGGCCCGGCCGGTGCGGCGCCCCGAGGAGATCGCCGAGGTGGACGGCCTGGTCATCCCCGGCGGTGAGTCCACCACCATCTCCAAGCTGGCCGCCCTGTTCGGCGTCCTGGAGCCGCTGCGCGCCCGCGTACGGGCCGGCCTGCCCGTCTACGGCACCTGCGCCGGCATGATCATGCTCGCCGACAAGATCCTCGACCCACGCTCGGGCCAGGAGACGATCGGCGGCATCGACATGATCGTCCGCCGCAACGCCTTCGGACGTCAGAACGAGTCCTTCGAGGCGGCTGTCGACGTCCGGGGAATCGCGGGGCATCCTGTGGAGGGCGTCTTCATCCGGGCCCCCTGGGTGGAGTCCGTCGGCGCCGAGGCGGAGGTGCTCGCCGAGCACGGCGGCCACATCGTCGCGGTCCGCCAGGGCAACGCGCTGGCCACGTCGTTCCACCCGGAACTGACCGGCGACCACCGTGTGCACTCCCTGTTCGTCGACATGGTGCGCGCCAACCGGGCAGCGGAGTCCTTGTAGGATCTCTGGCGTTCGTATCTGGATGGGTTACGCGAAGGAGACAGGCAGATGTCCGGCCACTCTAAATGGGCCACGACGAAGCACAAGAAGGCCGTGATCGACGCCAAGCGCGGCAAGCTCTTCGCGAAGCTGATCAAGAACATCGAGGTCGCGGCGCGCATGGGCGGTGTTGACCTCGAAGGCAACCCGACGCTGTACGACGCCGTGCAGAAGGCGAAGAAGTCGTCCGTTCCGAACAAGAACATCGACTCCGCCATCAAGCGTGGCGGTGGCCTCGAGGCCGGCGGCGCCGACTACGAGACCATCATGTACGAGGGCTACGGGCCGAACGGCGTCGCCGTGCTCATCGAGTGCCTCACCGACAACCGCAACCGCGCCGCCTCCGATGTGCGTGTCGCCATGACCCGCAACGGCGGCTCCATGGCCGACCCGGGCTCGGTGTCGTACCTCTTCAACCGCAAGGGCGTCGTCATCGTCCCCAAGGGCGAGCTGACCGAGGACGACGTCCTCACCGCCGTCCTGGACGCGGGCGCCGAGGAGGTCAACGACCTCGGTGAGTCCTTCGAGGTGCTCAGCGAGGCCACCGACCTGGTCGCGGTCCGCACCGCCCTCCAGGACGCCAGGATCGACTACGACTCCGCCGACGCCAACTTCGTCCCGACCATGCAGGTCGAGCTGGACGAGGAGGGCGCCAAGAAGATCTTCAAGCTGATCGACGCGCTCGAGGACAGCGACGACGTGCAGAACGTGTTCGCCAACTTCGACGTCAGCGACGAGGTCATGGAGAAGGTCGACGCGTAGCCCTGTCGCGGGCGGTGCGAGATCAGCGGGCTGGTGGGTCACCCCACCGGCCCGCCGTCGTTGTCGGTGGCAAGGGATAGCCTGGCGGGAGTCAGTGATCACCGCCCGCGGACCGCGACCATCCATTGAGGAACCCCGACGGTGCTCAGCCAGGTCCGCGAGAGCGGCGGCGGTTCGGCCGCAAAGAGGGGAGGGGCGGGTGCGCGTACTGGGGGTTGACCCGGGGCTGACCCGATGTGGTGTCGGTGTGGTGGAGGGCGTTGCCGGACGACCACTGACCATGCTCGGCGTCGGAGTCGTACGGACCCCGGCCGACGCCGAGTTGGGGCAGCGGCTCGTCGCCGTCGAGCAGGGCATCGAGCGCTGGCTGGACGAGCACCGGCCCGAATTCGTCGCCGTGGAGCGGGTGTTCAGTCAGCACAACGTCCGCACCGTGATGGGCACCGCCCAGGCCAGCGCCGTCGCCATGCTGTGCGCCGCCCGCCGCGGGATCCCCGTCGCCCTGCACACGCCCAGCGAGGTCAAGGCCGCCGTCACCGGCAGCGGGCGCGCCGACAAGGCGCAGGTCGGCGCGATGGTCACGCGTCTGCTGCGGCTCGACGCACCACCCAAACCGGCCGACGCCGCGGACGCCCTCGCGCTCGCGATCTGCCACATCTGGCGGGCCCCCGCCCAGAACCGACTCCAGCAGGCCGCCGCCCTGCACGCCACCAGAGCACCGGCCGCCCGCAGGTCCCCGCTCCCCTCGAAAGGCCGCACGTCATGATCGCCTTCGTCAGCGGCACGGTCGCCGCGCTCGCACCCGACGCGGCCGTGGTCGAGGTGGGCGGTGTCGGCATGGCGGTCCAGTGCACGCCGAACACGCTGTCCACGCTCCGGCTCGGCCAGCCGGCCAAGCTCGCCACCTCCCTCGTCGTACGGGAGGACTCGCTGACCCTGTACGGCTTCGCGGACGACGACGAGCGCCAGACCTTCGAACTGCTGCAGACCGCGAGCGGGGTGGGACCGAGGCTCGCCCAGGCGATGCTCGCCGTGCACGCGCCGGACGCCCTGCGCCGGGCCGTCGCGACCGGTGACGAGAAGTCACTGACCGCCGTCCCCGGCATCGGCAAGAAGGGGGCCCAGAAGCTCCTGCTGGAGCTCAAGGACCGCCTCGGCGAACCCCTCGGCGCTCCCGCCGTCGGTACGGCGGTCACCACCGGTTGGCGGGACCAGCTGCACGCCGCTCTCATCGGCCTCGGCTACGCGACCCGCGAGGCCGACGAGGCCGTTTCCGCGGTGGCGCCCCAGGCCGAGGCCGCCGAGGGCACACCCCAGGTCGGACAGCTGCTGCGGGCCGCCCTGCAGACGCTGAACCGAGCTCGCTGAACCACCCGCGCCCGTACGAGACCGAGGGACACATGAACTGGGACGACACGACCGATGAGACCGCCGCCGAGCGGCTGGTGGGGTCTGTCGCCGACCGGGAGGACCAGGCAGTCGAGGCCGCCCTGCGCCCCAAGGACCTGGACGAGTTCATCGGCCAGGAGAAGGTCCGCGAGCAGCTCGACCTCGTCCTGCGCGCCGCCCGCGCGCGCGGTGCCACCGCCGACCACGTGCTTCTCTCCGGCGCCCCCGGCCTCGGCAAGACCACCCTGTCGATGATCATCGCGGCCGAGATGGGCGCCCCCATCCGCATCACCTCGGGCCCGGCGATCCAGCACGCCGGCGACCTGGCCGCGATCCTCTCCTCCCTCCAGGAGGGCGAGGTCCTCTTCCTCGACGAGATCCACCGCATGTCCCGACCCGCCGAGGAGATGCTCTACATGGCGATGGAGGACTTCCGCGTCGACGTCATCGTCGGCAAGGGCCCCGGCGCCACCGCGATCCCCCTCGAACTTCCGCCCT
Source organism: Streptomyces sp. NPDC005263 (assembly GCF_042872365.1). NCBI lineage: Bacteria > Bacillati > Actinomycetota > Actinomycetes > Kitasatosporales > Streptomycetaceae > Streptomyces > Streptomyces sp. NPDC005263. The sequence goes on from NZ_JBIAKJ010000010.1 coordinate 197,011, forward strand.
TCACCCTGGTCGGCGCCACCACGCGCGCGGGCCTGCTGCCGCCCCCGCTGCGCGACCGCTTCGGCTTCACCGCACACATGGAGTTCTACGAACCCGTCGAACTGGAACGCGTCATCCACCGCTCGGCGGGCCTGCTCGACCTGGAGATCGGGGCCGACGGCGCCGCCGAGATCGCCGGCCGCTCCCGCGGCACCCCCCGTATCGCCAACCGGCTGCTGCGCCGGGTCCGGGACTACGCCCAGGTCAAGGCCGACGGGATCATCACCCGCGACATCGCGGCGGCCGCGCTGAAGGTCTACGAGGTCGACGTCCGCGGCCTCGACCGTCTCGACCGCGCGGTCCTGCAGGCCCTGCTCAAGCTGTTCGGCGGCGGACCCGTCGGCCTGTCCACGCTGGCCGTCGCGGTGGGGGAGGAGCGCGAGACCGTGGAGGAGGTCGCCGAACCCTTCCTGGTCCGGGAGGGACTGCTCGCCCGTACCCCGCGCGGCAGGGTCGCCACCCCCGCCGCATGGGAGCATCTCGGTCTCACCCCGCCCCGCCAGGCAGGCACAGGAAACGGACAACAGGGCCTGTTCGGGACGTGACGGCGCGGTCACGGCGCGCACATTGGCCTGAGCAGGAACCCCGGTGCCATGCTGAGCGTTGTTCCTTGCGCGCGGACTCGCTTAGACTCCGCCGATGCCGCCTTTGTCGACGGCGCACACACCCCCAACCATCAGGCCGCTCACATCGCGGTCGCGTGAAGGAAGTACCGACCCGTGAGTCTCGTGACCCTCCTCCCGTTCATCGTGCTCATCGGGGCCATGTTCCTGATGACCCGCTCCGCCAAGAAGAAGCAGCAGGCGGCCGCGAACATGCGGAACGATATGCAGCCCGGCAGCGGCGTCCGCACCATCGGGGGCATGTACGCAACGGTGAAGGAGGTCAATGAGGACACGGTCCTCCTCGACGCCGGTCCGGGCGTCGACCTCCTCTTCGCGAAGAACTCGATCGGCGCCGTGCTGACCGACGACGAGTACAACCGCATCGTCCACGGCATCGAGCACGACCTGAAGTCCGACCCCGACGTCGTCCCGGACGACGCCTCCTCCCTCACCGAGTCCGACGAGTCCGCCGCCGACGCCGCCGCCTCCGACGACAAGTCCGTCGACCTCGGCAAGAAGGACACGGCCGCGGAGCCCGTCGACGCTCCGGCCGACACCGAGACCGAGGCCGGCACCAAGGCCGAGACCGAGGCCGCCGAGGCGAAGACGGACGGGGAACCGAAGAAGACCGGCGGCGACTCCGAGGCGAAGTAGGCGCATCCGAGGCGCGCGGGACCGCCTCGCACGCCCGGACCTGCGCGGCTCGCACGGGATCCCGACACCATGCCATGGCCGCCCGCCCGCTGATCCGGCGCGAGGTGGCCCGAGAGGGAGTACGAGAAGGTGGCAGCACCCAAGAGGGGCCGCAACGCGAGTGCCCAGAGCAGGCCAGGGCGCTCGCTGGCCCTGATCCTGATCGCCGTCGTGGCGCTCACCGGAGGAATGTTCTGGTCCGGGAACACCACCCCGCGGCTCGGCATCGACCTCGCCGGTGGAACGAGCATCACTCTGCGGGCGGTAGCCGAGCCCGGCCAGGAATCCGCGATCAACAAGACCAACATGGACACCGCGGTCGACATCATGAACCGCCGTGTCAATGGTCTTGGTGTCTCGGAGGCCGAGGTTCAGACCCAGGGCAACTCGAACATCATCGTCAACATCCCCAAGGGCACGAACTCCAAGGAAGCCCGGGATCAGGTCGGCACCACCGCCAAGCTCTACTTCCGGCCGGTCATCACGACCGAGGTCTCCGGCCCGGCCGGCACGGCCAGCCCGTCGCCGAGCGCGTCCAGCGGTGCCTCGGGCGGCGACAAGGCCACCGACAAGGCAACTGACAAGGCCACGGACAAGTCGGCCACGTCGTCTGCCGGCAGCTCCGCCTCCCCGTCCGGGAGCGCCACCTCGCAGGGCCGTGCCGTCACCGACGCTCTGAAGGCCGACGCCACCCCGTCGGGCAGCGCCTCGGGTTCCCCGAGCGCGTCCCCGTCGGCGAGCGGCGGATCCTCCGACGCCTCCAGCAAGCTCCAGGCGCAGTACGCCGCGCTCGACTGCACCAACCAGAAGGCCCGTGCCAAGGCCGGGAAGGGCACCCGGCCCACCGACCCGGTCGTGGCCTGCGGCCAGAACTCGGGGGGCCAGTGGCAGAAGTACGTCCTCGGTCCCGCCGAGGTCGACGGCACGGACGTGGACAAGGCCCAGGCCGTCCTGAACACGACGACCGGCGCCGGCTGGACCGTCACCATGGACTTCACGGACAAGGGTGCCAAGAAGTTCGGCAACATCACCGGCAAGCTGGCCCAGAACCAGCCCCCGCAGAACCAGTTCGCGATCGTCCTGGACGGCGATGTCGTCTCCGACCCGTCCGTCAAGCAGGCGCTGACCTCCGGTAACGCGGAGATCTCCGGCAACTTCAACCAGGACTCGGCCCAGAGCCTCGCCAACATGCTGTCGTACGGCGCGCTGCCGCTGACCTTCAAGGAGGACAGCGTCACCACGGTGACCGCCGCGCTCGGTGGCGAGCAGCTGCACGCCGGTCTGATCGCCGGCGCCATCGGTCTCGCGCTGGTCGTCATCTACCTGCTGATCTTCTACCGCGGGCTGTCGGTCATCGCGATTCCCTCGCTGCTGGTCTCCGCCATCCTGACGTACGTGATCATGGCGCTGCTCGGCCCGACCATCAACTTCGCGCTGAACCTGCCGGCCGTGTGCGGTGCCATCGTCGCGATCGGCATCACCGCGGACTCGTTCATCGTGTACTTCGAACGTGTCCGTGACGAGATCCGCGAGGGCCGTACGCTGCGTCCCGCCGTCGAGCGGGCCTGGCCGCGCGCCCGGCGCACCATCCTGGTCTCCGACTTCGTGTCGTTCCTCGCCGCAGCGGTGCTGTTCATCGTCACGGTCGGCAAGGTCCAGGGCTTCGCCTTCACCCTCGGCCTGACGACCGTCCTCGACGTGGTGGTCGTCTTCCTCTTCACCAAGCCGCTGATGACGATCCTCGCCCGCAGGAAGTTCTTCGCGAACGGCCACAAGTGGTCCGGCCTCGACCCGAAGGCACTGGGGGCCAAGCCACCGCTGCGCCGCACACGCCGTCCCTCTTCCACCGCCGGCCCTGTCGACCCGAAGGAGGCGTGAGATGTCGAAGCTCGGCAACCTCGGCGCCCGACTGCACCGCGGCGAGGTCGGCTACGACTTCGTCGGCAACCGCAAGATCTGGTACGGCATCTCGATCCTGATCACCATCACGGCCATCGTCGGCCTCGCGGTGCGCGGCCTGAACATGGGCATCGAGTTCCAGGGCGGCGCCGTCTTCACCACCCCGAAGCACACGTCCGTCTCGGTCGCCCAGGCCGAGACGTTCGCGGAGGAGGCGTCCGGTCACGACGCCATCGTCCAGAAGCTCGGCAACGGCAGCCTGCGGATCCAGGTCGCGGGCATCGACACCGACAAGGCCGACAAGGTCTCGTCGGAACTGGCCCGCGAGATGAACGTCTCCGAGAACGACGTCACCGCTGAGCTGGTCGGCCCCAGCTGGGGCGAACAGATCGCCAACAAGGCCTGGCAGGGCCTCGGCATCTTCCTGGTCCTGGTCGTGATCTATCTGGCGATCGCCTTCGAATGGCGCATGGCGGTCGCCGCGTTCGTCGCGCTGATCCACGACATCACCATCACCGTCGGCATCTACGCCCTCGTCGGCTTCGAGGTCACGCCGGGCACCGTGATCGGTCTGCTGACGATCCTGGGTTATTCGCTCTACGACACGGTCGTCGTCTTCGACAGTCTCAAGGAGCAGACCAAGGACATCACCAAGCAGACCCGCTGGACCTACAGCGACATCGCCAACCGCTCGATCAACAGCACCCTGGTCCGCTCCATCAACACCACGGTGGTGGCCCTGCTGCCGGTGGGCGGCCTGCTGTTCATCGGCGGCGGCTTCCTCGGCGCCGGCATGCTGAACGACATCTCGCTGTCGCTGTTCGTCGGCCTCGCGGCCGGTGCGTACTCCTCGATCTTCATCGCCACGCCGCTCGTCGCCGACCTCAAGGAGCGCGAGCCGAAGATCAAGGCCCTCAAGAAGCGTGTCCTGGCCAAGCGCGCCCAGGCCGTCGCGCAGGGCGAGCCGGCGGACGCCCGGGGCACCGACGAGCCGCTCGCCGACGAGCCGGAGGACGGCGACGCCGCTCACGCGGTGGTCGGCCCCCGTAACCAGCCCGCGTCCCGCAGCCGAGGCCGCGGCCGTCCGTCAGGGAAGCGCCGGTGACCGACATCAAGGAGCTCCTGCTCAGCCGCATCCGTGACGTGGCCGACTACCCGGAGCCGGGCGTGATGTTCAAGGACATCACCCCGCTCCTGGCGGACCCGGCGGCGTTCACCGCGCTCACCGACGCCCTCGCCGAGATCGCTGTGAACACCGGCGCCTCGAAGATCGTCGGTCTGGAGGCCCGTGGCTTCATCCTGGGCGCCCCGGTCGCCGTCCGCTCCGGTCTTGGCTTCGTCCCCGTCCGCAAGGCCGGCAAGCTCCCCGGAGCGACCCTCAGCCAGGCGTACGACCTGGAGTACGGCTCCGCCGAGATCGAGGTGCACGCGGAGGACCTCTCCTCGGACGACCGTGTTCTGGTGGTCGACGACGTCCTCGCCACCGGTGGCACCGCCGAGGCGTCGATCCAGCTCATCCGGCGCGCGGGCGCCGAGGTCGCGGGCCTCGCCGTCCTGATGGAGCTGGGCTTCCTGGGCGGCCGGGCCCGCCTGGAACCCGCTCTGGCCGGCGCCTCGCTGGAGGCGCTGCTCAAGGTGTGAGGCACCGCGGGCACCGGGTGGACATCCCACAGCCACCCGCCGCACATCGTAGGGACGGGCCCGGAGGAATCCGGCGCCCGTCCCTCGCGTTACACGGGTAGACGGTCCTCACAGTGGCCTGAAGGCGATCCTGAGGCGCGGGATCGCTACCATGGGCACTCCGGAGCCTGACCGGGGGACCCGGATCGCGCACGAGGAGTCCTCTTGCCAGACGAGGCCCAGCCCCTTATCGCCGCCAAGCCCGAGCCCGGCTCGGCGCCCGCGGCGAAGCCCGCCCCGCACGGGACGAACGCGCCCGGGGCGACGAACGACAGCCGCGGGCCGGTCCAGCACGCCCAGGCCGCGCCCGTCGAGAAGCCTGCCGAGGAGCCGCGCCCCAAGCCGGCCGATTCCCAGCGCCCCGTGAACTCGCCCGCTGTCCGCCAGGCCGCCGGCCAGCCCGCCCGCTCCGGTTCCTCCAACCGCGTCCGCGCGCGCCTCGCCCGTCTCGGTGTCCAGCGGTCCAACCCGTACAACCCGGTCCTGGAGCCATTGCTGCGGATAGTGCGCAGCAACGACCCGAAGATCGAGACCTCGACGCTGCGCCAGATCGAGAAGGCCTATCAGGTCGCGGAGCGCTGGCACCGCGGCCAGAAGCGCAAGAGCGGCGACCCGTACATCACGCACCCGCTCGCGGTGACCACGATCCTCGCCGAGCTGGGGATGGATCCGGCCACCCTCATGGCCGGCCTGCTGCACGACACCGTCGAGGACACCGAGTACGGCCTCGACCAGCTCCGCCGCGACTTCGGCGACTCGGTCGCCCTGCTCGTCGACGGCGTCACCAAGCTGGACAAGGTCAAGTTCGGCGAGGCCGCGCAGGCCGAGACCGTGCGCAAGATGGTCGTCGCCATGGCGAAGGACCCGCGCGTCCTGGTCATCAAGCTCGCCGACCGCCTGCACAACATGCGCACCATGCGCTACCTCAAGCGCGAGAAGCAGGAGAAGAAGGCGCGCGAGACGCTGGAGATCTACGCGCCGCTCGCTCATCGCCTGGGCATGAACACCATCAAGTGGGAACTGGAGGACCTCGCCTTCGCGATCCTCTACCCCAAGATGTACGACGAGATCGTACGGCTGGTGGCCGAGAGGGCACCGAAGCGTGACGAGTACCTGGCCGTCGTGACCGACGAGGTCCAGGCCGACCTGCGTTCCGCCCGCATCAAGGCGACCGTCACCGGCCGACCCAAGCACTACTACAGCGTCTACCAGAAGATGATCGTCCGCGGCCGTGACTTCGCGGAGATCTACGACCTGGTGGGTATTCGGGTACTGGTCGACACGGTCCGCGACTGTTACGCGGCCCTCGGCACCGTGCACGCGCGATGGAATCCGGTCCCCGGCCGGTTCAAGGACTACATCGCGATGCCCAAGTTCAACATGTACCAGTCGCTGCACACGACGGTCATCGGCCCCAACGGCAAGCCGGTCGAACTGCAGATCCGCACGTTCGACATGCACCGCCGCGCCGAGTACGGCATCGCCGCGCACTGGAAGTACAAGCAGGAGGCCGTCGCCGGCGCCTCCAAGGTGCGCTCGGACCAGCCGAGGACCACCGGCAAGGACGACCACCTCAACGACATGGCGTGGCTGCGCCAGCTCCTCGACTGGCAGAAGGAGACCGAGGACCCCGGCGAGTTCCTGGAGTCCCTGCGCTTCGACCTGTCGCGCAACGAGGTCTTCGTCTTCACACCCAAGGGCGACGTGATAGCGCTGCCGGCCGGTGCCACGCCGGTGGACTTCTCGTACGCGGTACACACCGAGGTGGGCCACCGCACCATAGGAGCCCGCGTCAACGGACGCCTCGTACCGCTGGAATCGACCCTGGACAACGGCGACCTGGTGGAGGTCTTCACGTCCAAGGCGGCCGGGGCGGGCCCGTCCCGGGACTGGCTGAACTTCGTGAAGTCGCCGCGGGCCCGCAACAAGATCCGGGCGTGGTTCTCCAAGGAGCGCCGCGACGAGGCGATCGAGCAGGGCAAGGACGCGATCGTCCGCGCGATGCGCAAGCAGAACCTGCCGATCCAGCGGATCCTGACCGGCGACTCCCTGGTGACGCTCGCCCACGAGATGCGCTACCCGGACATCTCCGCGCTGTACGCGGCGATCGGTGAGGGACACGTCTCCGCGCAGAACGTCGTGCAGAAGCTCGTCCAGGCGCTCGGCGGCGAGGAGGCGGCCACCGAGGAGATCGACGAGTCGGTCCCGCCGTCCCGCGGCCGCGGTCGCAAGCGGCGCAGCAACAACGACCCGGGCGTGGTGGTCAAGGGCGTCGACGACGTGTGGGTCAAGCTCGCCCGCTGTTGTACGCCGGTGCCCGGCGACCCGATCATCGGCTTCGTCACCCGGGGTAGTGGCGTATCGGTTCACCGCAACGACTGTGTGAACGTGGAGTCACTGTCCCGCGAGCCCGAGCGGATCCTCGACGTGGAGTGGGCGCCCACCCAGTCCTCGGTCTTCCTGGTCGCCATCCAGGTCGAGGCCCTGGACCGCTCCCGGCTCCTGTCCGACGTCACCCGCGTCCTGTCCGACCAGCACGTCAACATCCTCTCCGCGGCCGTGCAGACCTCCCGCGACCGCGTCGCCACCTCCCGCTTCACCTTCGAGATGGGCGACCCCAAGCACCTCGGGCACGTCCTGAAGGCGGTCAGGGGCGTCGAGGGCGTGTACGACGTCTACCGGGTGACATCGGCGCGCAGCCGGTCGTAGCGGACGCGTCCCGCAGGGCTACGAGAAGGGGCTCCCGTACCGAAGTACGGGAGCCCCTTCTGTGATCCCTCGTGGGTCCGGGACGTCAGCCGCCGAACTCGTGCAGGCCCTTCAGCGCCTGGTCCAGAAGTGCCTGGCGGCCCTCCAGCTCACGCTGGAGCTTGTCGGCCCTGGCGTTGTTGCCCTGGGCGCGCGCCTGCTCGATCTGGCCCGTCAGCTTGTCCACAGCCGCCTGGAGCTGGCCTGTCAGACCCTCGGCACGCGCGCGTGCCTCCGGGTTCGTCCGGCGCCACTCCGTCTCCTCGGCCTCCTGAATGGCCCGCTCGACGGCGTGCATCCGGCCCTCGACCTTCGGCCGGGCGTCCCGCGGCACATGGCCGATGGCCTCCCAGCGCTCGTTGATCGAGCGGAACGTGGCCCGGGCGGCCTTCAGCTCCCCGATCGGCAGGAGCTTCTCGGCCTCCTCGGCGAGCTCCTCCTTCAGTTTCAGGTTCTCCGACTGCTCGGCGTCCCGCTCCGCGAAGACCGAGCTGCGGGCGGCGAAGAAGACGTCCTGGGCACCACGGAAGCGGTTCCACAGGTCGTCCTCGTGCTCGCGCTGGGCGCGGCCGGCCGCCTTCCACTCGGACATCAGGTCGCGGTAGCGGGCCGCCGTGGGGCCCCAGTCCGTCGAGCCGGACAGCGACTCGGCCTCCGCGACCAGGCGTTCCTTGGTCTTGCGGGCCTCCTCGCGCTGCGCGTCCAGCGACGCGAAGTGGGCCTTGCGGCGCTTGGAGAACGCCGAGCGGGCGTGCGAGAAGCGGTGCCACAGTTCGTCGTCCGACTTGCGGTCCAGGCGCGGCAGCCCCTTCCAGGTGTCCACCAGGGACCGCAGCCGCTCACCCGCCGCCCGCCACTGGTCGGACTGCGCGAGCTCCTCGGCCTCGGCGACCAGCGCCTCCTTGGAGTGCCGGGCCTCGTCCGACTGTTTGGCGCGCTGCTGCTTGCGCTCCTCGCGGCGCTTCTCGACGGTCTCCACGAGCTTGTCAAGACGGACCCGCAGGGCGCCCAGGTCGCCGACCGCGTGATGCGCGTCGACCTGCTCACGGATGTGATCGATGGCGGCCTGCGCGTCCTTCGCCGACAGGTCGGTGGTCTTCACTCGCTTCTCGAGGAGGCCGATCTCGACAACCAGGCCTTCGTACTTGCGCTCGAAGTAGGCCAGTGCTTCCTCGGGGGAGCCTGCCTGCCAGGAACCGACGACCTGCTCGCCGTCGGCCGTACGCACGTACACGGTCCCCGTCTCGTCGACGCGGCCCCACGGGTCGCTGCTCACAGCGCCTCCTCCACATGATGCCTGCGGGGGGCCTCAGCACCCCCGGGCATCGTCCACAGTTTCGTCACGGCCAACATAGGCGACCGGCGGGTTGCCTGTCCGCATCCCGCGCGACCGAAATTTCGCAGCTGAAGGTCAGGATTTGGTGACAGTTGCCTTGTTGATCACGACCGTCGCGTTGGGTGCCGTGTTCTGCGTCGTGGGGTCCGCGGGCTGCGCTCCCGCGGCGGCGATCTTCTTGAGGACCTTCATGCCGGATGCGGACACGGTACCGAACGGTGTGTAGCTCGGCGGGAGCTTGCTGTCCTGGTAGACGAGGAAGAACTGGCTGCCGCCGGAGTGCGGCTGCCCGGTGTTCGCCATCGCGACCGTGCCCGCCGGGTAGATGTCGTTCTTGAGGCTTTTGTCCTTCAGGTTCTCGTCCGGGATCGTGTAACCGGGACCGCCGCTGCCGGTGCCCGTCGGGTCGCCGCACTGCAGCACGTAGATGCCCTGGGTGGTCAGCCGGTGGCACTTGGTGTGGTCGAAGAAGCCCTTGTCCGCGAGGAAGGCGAACGAGTTCACGGTGTGCGGCGCCGCCGACGCCTTCAGCGCGAGGTCTATCTCGCCGCACGTCGTCGCGAGCTTCATCGTGTACGGGGCCGACTTGTCGATGGTGACCGCCGGCTCCTTCTTCCAGCTCGCCTTCTTCGCCTTGCCGGCCGCGGGCTTGTCACACGGGTCCGGCGCCTTGCTGGGCGCCGCGCTCGGCGTCGTGTCGGAGCTCGCGCTCGACTTGTCGTCCTCCTTGAGGACCCCGGACGTGTACAGGGCCAGGCTGCCCACCAGGACCACGCCGAGCACGGACGCGAGCACCGAGTTGCGCATGCGCGCCTTGCGCCGGGCGGCCGTGCGCCGCTGCTGCTGCCGCAAGAACTTCTCCCGGGCGAGCTGACGCTTCCGCTGTTCCTGGGTGACCACCGGGTTCTCTCCTCATGCGTCTCGTACGTCGACTGGGGCGCGTGCGTCGTGTGAGCCGACCGCCTGCGTGTGCCCCGTACCGTATATGGGTTCGCTGAGGAATCGGCAGCGCCGGTAGGCTCTGACCACAGGCGTAACCGTCCTGATGCCCACCCGAATCGACACAACGAAGGACGATCGTGCTCATTGCCGGGTTCCCCGCCGGGGCCTGGGGGACGAACTGTTATCTCGTCGCCCCCGCCGCCGGTGAGGAGTGCGTGATCATCGACCCCGGCCACCAGGCCGCCCAAGGCGTCGAGGAAACGCTGAAGAAGCATCGCCTCAAGCCCGTCGCCGTCGTCCTCACCCACGGCCACATCGACCATGTGGCCTCGGTCGTCCCGGTGTGCGGCGCGCACGACGTGCCGGCCTGGATCCACCCCGAGGACCGGTTCATGATGAGCGACCCCGAGAAGGCGCTCGGGCGCTCCATCGGGATGCCGCTGATGGGCGAGCTGACCGTGGGGGAGCCGGACGACGTCCACGAGTTCGCCGACGGCGCGAGGCTGGAGCTGGCGGGTCTGGAGCTGTCCGTCGCGCACGCGCCGGGCCATACCAAGGGGTCGGTGACCTTCGAGCTGCCCGAGGCGGCGGACATCCCGCCGGTCTTCTTCTCGGGCGACCTGCTCTTCGCCGGCTCCATCGGACGCACCGACCTACCCGGCGGTGACATGGCCGAGATGGTCGACTCGCTGGCCCGCGTGTGCCTGCCGCTCGACGACTCGACCGTGGTGCTGTCCGGCCACGGCCCCCAGACGACCATCGGTCAGGAGCGCGCCACCAACCCGTATCTGCGGCAAGCCGCCGCAGGCCGAGACCGCGGCGCGGATGTGGACGCTCCCCGACGAGGAATGTGACGAGAGACCTTCCGTGAGCACCTTCAAGGCCCCCAAGGGCACGTACGACCTGATTCCGCCGGACTCCGCGACGTACCTGGCCGTCCGCGAGGCCATCGCCGCGCCGCTGCGCAACTCCGGCTACGGCTACATCGAGACGCCGGGCTTCGAGAACGTGGAGCTCTTCGCCCGCGGTGTCGGTGAGTCGACCGACATCGTCACGAAGGAGATGTACGCCTTCGAGACCAAGGGCGGCGACCGGCTCGCCCTGCGCCCCGAGGGCACCGCGTCCGTGCTGCGCGCCGCGCTGGAGGCCAACCTGCACAAGGCGGGCAACCTCCCGGTCAAGCTCTGGTACTCCGGCTCGTACTACCGCTACGAGCGCCCCCAGAAGGGCCGTTACCGCCACTTCTCCCAGGTGGGCGCGGAGGCGATCGGCGCCGAGGACCCGGCGCTGGACGCCGAGCTGATCATCCTGGCCGACCAGGCGTACCGCTCGCTGGGCCTCAGGAACTTCCGCATCCTGCTGAACTCCCTGGGCGACAAGGAGTGCCGGCCGGTGTACCGGGAGGCGCTGCAGACCTTCCTGCGCGGACTGGACCTGGACGAGGACACGCTCCGCCGCGCGGACATCAACCCGCTGCGGGTGCTGGACGACAAGCGCCCCGACGTCCAGAAGCAGCTGACCGACGCCCCGCTGCTGCGTGACTACCTCTGCGACGCCTGCAAGGCGTACCACGAGGAGGTCCGTGAGCTGATCACGGCGGCGGGCGTCGTCTTCGAGGACGACCCGAAGCTGGTGCGCGGCCTGGACTACTACACCCGTACGACGTTCGAGTTCGTCCACGACGGTCTGGGCTCGCAGTCGGCGGTGGGCGGCGGCGGCCGGTACGACGGTCTGTCCGAGATGATCGGCGGCCCCGCGCTGCCGTCCGTCGGCTGGGCGCTGGGCGTCGACCGTACGGTCCTCGCCCTGGAGGCGGAGGGCGTCGAGCTCGAACTCCCCTCCACGACCAGCGTGTTCGCGGTACCGCTGGGCGAGGAGGCCCGTCGGGTGCTGTTCGCGAAGGTCACCGAGCTGCGCAAGGTGGGCGTCGCGGCGGACTTCTCCTACGGGGCCAAGGGACTCAAGGGCGCGATGAAGAACGCCAACCGCAGCGGGGCCCGCTACACGGTCGTCGCGGGCGAACGCGACCTCGCCGAGGGCGTCGTCCAGCTCAAGGACATGGAGTCCGGCGAGCAGACGGCGATCGGCGTGAACGAGATCGTGGCGGAACTGGAGTCGAGGCTGGGCTGAGGCGGGTGGGGTGCGCGGGGGTGTCTTTCGCCCCCGCCGCCCCTACCCGTCCCGTCCCGTCCCTGGGGGCTGCGCCCCCAGACCCCCGCTGTCGACCCTGAAGGGGCCTCGTCCTCAAACGCCGGACGGGCTGGGATCAGCCTACGAGGGCGAGGCCCTCAGTCCAGCAACCCGTGCCGCATCGCACTCGTCACCGCCGCCGTGCGGTCGTCGACGCCCAACTTGCCGAAGGCCCGCAGCAGATGCGTCTTCACCGTCGACTCCCCGATGAACAACCGGCGTCCGATCTCCGCGTTCGTGCACCCCTCCGCCACCAGCCGCAGCACCGCCCTCTCGCGCTCCGAGAGCCGGGGCCGCTCCGGCCTGGTGCGGAGCTGGTCGACCAGTCGCGCGGCGACGGACGGGGCGAGCACGGTCTCGCCCCGCGCGGCGGCCCGTACCGCGTCGGCCAGTTCGCCGCGCGGCAGATCCTTCAACAGATAGCCCGCCGCCCCGGCCTCCACCGCCCGCAGAATGTCCCGGTCCGTCTCGTACGTCGTCAGGACGATCACCCGGCAGGACAGCCCCGCCTCACTCATCCGCACGATCGAGTCCACGCCCCCGCCGCCCGGCATCCGCAGGTCCATCAGCACGATGTCGGGCCGCAGTTCCGCCGCCATGGCCTCCGCCTGCGGCCCGCTGGACGCGTCGGCGACCACCTCCAGATCCGGCTCGGCACTCAGCATCGCCCGCAGGCCCTCCCGTACGACGGGATGGTCGTCGGCCAGGATGATCCGGATCACCATGCGCTCCTCGGAGACGGTACGGGCAGGCGGACGGTCACCGTCGTACCGTCGCCGGGGGCGCTGCGCACCTGAGCCGTCCCGCCGGCCTCGGCGGCCCGGGCCCGCAGCCCCGCCAGACCGTAGCCGCCCGTCACGGTCCGCGGATCGAAGCCGCAGCCGTCGTCCCGGACCGACACGGTCAGAGCGCCGTCGGTGTACCTCAGGGAAATACCCGCCCCGGTCGAACTCCCGGCGTGCTTGCGGGCGTTGGTCAGCGCCTCCTGACAGGCGCGCAGGGCCACCACCTCGGGCCCGGCGGGCAGCGGACGTACGGGACCCGTGACGTCCAGTGTCGCCCCGTGACGGGCGGCCAGCCGGTGCAGCGCGTCCGGGAGCGAGGCGCCCTCCAGGTCGGCGGGTGTGCCCCCGGCGACCAGGGCGCGTGCCTCGGCGAGGTTCTGCCGGGCCGTCTCGTCCATCAGCGCCAGATGGCGGCGGGCCTGCGGCACGTCGTGGTCGAGTTCCGCCTCGACGGCCTGGGTCAGCATCAGCAGGCTGGTGAAGCCCTGCGCGAGGGTGTCGTGGATCTCCCTGGCCATCCGTTCCCGCTCCGCCAGGGCGCCGTGCGCCGTCGACAGCCGGGAGATCTCATGACGGCTCGCGTCGAGCTCCGCGATCAGCGCGGCCCGCTCCTGGCTCTGCTCGATGATCCGGATGACCCAGCCGCCGAGAGCCACCGAGAAGACGAGGGAGACCACGGCGAACAGCCCGTTGAAGAAGACCTCCTGGTCGCTCGGCCACCACACCAGGGCCCAACCGGCCACGGGCGCGAGGTTGATGACGGCGACCGCCTCCAGAGCCCGCCGCATCTGCAGGGTCATGAAGCACTGGGGGACCAGCGCGAAAGTCATCAGCCGGGTCTCACCGACGAGGATCGCCGACGGCAGGAACAGCGCCACCGCCGCCACCAGATAGGCCAGAGCCCGCCGTTCCTCGGGCGGATCGCCCCGCAGGACGGGCCGCCCCACCCACACGAACAGGGGGACCAGCGGAACCAGGAGCGCCGCCGCCACGACCCGGACCGGCCGCCCCGGATGGTCAGTGCCGAGCACCGACACCAGGGTGGCCAGCCAGATGATCGCGAAGTACATGTCCCAGATGCGGAACGAGCGCGCCCAGCTGTAGGCGCCGACGGCGTCGTCCGGATCGCTCACCCGTCGCGCCGGTTCTTCCACCGGAAGGTCAGCAGACACAGCAGCAATCCTCCGACGCACCACGCCCCGAGCACCAGGGCGATCCGGCCGAACTCCCAGCTTCCCGTCTGCTCCAGGACCTGAGCCGACTCCGGCAGGAACACCCCGCGCAGCCCCTGGCACATCCACTTCAGCGGGAACAGCGCACCGATGTTCAGCATCCAGTCGGGGATGGTGTCGATCGAGATGTACACCCCGGAGATGAACTGCAGCACCAGGAACGGGAGAACGACCACGGAGCTGGCGCTCTTGCCCGACTTGGGGACCGAACTGATCGCGATCCCCAGCAGCGCGCAGGCCGTCAGCCCGAGCAGGAAGATCCAGCCGAACTCGAACCAGCGGCCCGCGTCGGACGGGAGGTCGACGTCGTACAGCGTCGTGCCGACGGCCAGCAGGATCGCCGTCTCCAGTACACCGGTGACCAGAACCAGCCAGATCTTCCCGAGGAAGTACGCCGCGGGCGGCATCGGCGTGCCGCGCAGCCGGCGCAGCACCTTCTCGTCCCGCTCGATCGCGATGGAGATGCCGAGGGACTGGAAACTCGTCGACATGATGCCGGCGGCCATCATCGCCGGGACGTACAGCTGGGAGGCGTTGATGCCGGCGCCCCGGACGTCGTCGCGGAAGATCGAGGCGAACAGGAACAGGAACACCACCGGGAAGGCGAAGGTGAACACCACCTGGTCGCGCTGCCGGAAGAACTGCTTCACCTCCAGGGCGCCACGCCGCAGCCCCAGCCCCCACATCCCGGGCAGCCGCTCGCCGGACGCCTGCGCCCGGGGTCGTACGGCGGTCGTGGTCATCGCGCGTCCTCCTGTCCGGTCAGCCGGAGGTAGACGTCCTCCAGCGTGGGGCGGCTCACCCGCAGCCCCGGGATCTCGCCGTCGAAGCGGCCCATCAGCTCGGCGATCGTGCGGGTGGGCGTGTCCGTGCGTTCCGCGCGCGGGGTGCCGTCCGGGTCGCTCCACTCGACGGTGGCCCCGGTGCCGTACCGCTCCCGCAGGGCGGCGGGCTCGCCCTCGGCGACCACCTGTCCCTTGGCGACCACGGCCAGCCGGTCGGCGAGCGCCTCCGCCTCCTCCAGGTAGTGCGTGGTGAGCAGGATGGTCGTCCCCTCGTCGGACAGCTTGCGGATCAGGTCCCAGAACTGGCGCCGGGCCGCCGGGTCGAAACCGGTCGTCGGCTCGTCCAGAAGAAGCAGCTCCGGGTCGCCGATCACCCCGAGCGCCACATCGAGACGCCGGCGCTGGCCACCGGACAGGGCCTTGATCCGGCTGCCCGCCTTGGCCTCGAGACCCACCAGGCCGATGACCTCCTCGGGGTCCCGCGGCCTCGGGTAGTAGCGGGCGAAATGCCGCACGGTCTCGTCGACCGTCAACTCCGCGGGCGCGGATTCGTCCTGCCAGACGATTCCGACACGTGAACGCCACGCACGCGTTCCGTGCGCCGGATCCGCGCCCAGGACGGACACCTCGCCCGCGTCCCGGGAACGGTTGCCCTGGAGGATCTCCACCGTCGTGCTCTTGCCCGCGCCGTTGGGTCCCAGCAGGCCGAACACCTCGCCCCGGTGGATACCGAGGTCGATACCGTCGACCGCGGTCACGTCGCCGTACTGCTTGCGCAGCCCCCGTACGTCCACCGCGAGTTCCTTCGCGTGTGTTGTCATGCGATCGATCCTCGGCCTGAACCGAACGTTCCGGGACGACCGTGCGTACTTCCTTATGTCCACCGAACAGTGGACACGGGCCGCGTGCGGCACAATGGCCGAGGCCGAAGAAGGTCCACCTCTCGAGCAGACGGATCGGCGTGATGAGCAAGACCACAGTCAAAGACGTCTCCACCGAGCCCGAGCCCGAGCCCTCGGCGTCGGACGCGGACGCCGACGCCGTGACGCGCACGGTGGGCGGCAGCCGGGCCTTCGCCCTGCTGCTGGTGATCACCGGTGCCGCGGGTCTGCTCGCCGCCTGGGTCATCACGATCGACAAGTTCAAGCTGCTCGAGGCCAAGGTCGAGGGCAAGACCTTCGTCCCGGGCTGCAGCCTGAACCCCGTCGTCTCCTGCGGCAGCGTCATGGAGAGCAAGCAGGCGGCCGCCTTCGGATTCCCCAACCCGATGCTCGGCCTGGTCTGCTACGGCATCGTGATCTGCGTCGGCGTGAGCCTGCTCGCCCGGGCCCGCTTCCCGCGCTGGTACTGGCTCACCTTCAACGCCGGCACCCTCTTCGGCGTCGGCTTCTGCGCCTGGCTGATGTTCCAGTCGCTGTACCGGATCAACGCGCTGTGCCTGTGGTGCTCCCTGGCCTGGGTCGCCACGATCATCATGTTCTGGTACGTCACGTCGTTCAACATCCGCAACGACCTCCTGCCCGCCCCGCGCTGGCTGAAGAGCTTCTTCGGCGAGTTCACCTGGGTCATGCCCGTCCTGCACATCGGCATCATCGGCATGCTGGTCCTGACCCGCTGGTGGGACTTCTGGATGAGCTGACCGTCCGGTCAGTGGCCGGCCGACGGCCACGACCGCACTGTCAGTGGGGTGACATAGGGTTTTGGGTGTGGAGCCCGACCTGTTCACCGCAGCGGCGGAAGACCGCCAGGAGAAGGACCCGACCGCCAGCCCCCTGGCCGTCCGGATGCGCCCGCGCACGCTCGACGAGGTCGTGGGCCAGCAGCACCTCCTCAAGCCGGGCTCTCCGCTGCGCAGACTCGTCGGCGAGAGCGCGGGCGGCCCCGCCGGACCGTCCTCGGTGATCCTCTGGGGCCCGCCGGGCACCGGCAAGACGACTCTGGCGTACGTGGTCTCCAAAGCCACCAACAAGCGTTTCGTGGAGCTGTCGGCGATCACCGCCGGCGTCAAGGAGGTCCGCGCGGTCATCGAAGGAGCCCGCAGGGCCACCGGTGGCTTCGGCAAGGAGACCGTCCTCTTCCTCGACGAGATCCACCGCTTCAGCAAGGCCCAGCAGGACTCCCTGCTCCCGGCCGTCGAGAACCGCTGGGTGACGCTGATCGCGGCGACGACGGAGAACCCGTACTTCTCGGTGATCTCCCCGCTGCTGTCCCGCTCCCTGCTCCTCACCCTCGAACCCCTCACCGACGACGACCTGCGCGGACTGCTGCACCGCGCCCTCGCCGACGAGCGCGGCCTCAAGGGCGCCGTCACCCTCCCCGAGGACACCGAGGGGCATCTGCTGCGGATCGCCGGCGGCGACGCCCGCCGCGCCCTGACCGCCCTGGAGGCTGCCGCCGGGGCGGCCCTGGACAAGGGCGAGACGGAGATCGGCCTCCAGACCCTGGAGGAGACGGTGGACCGCGCCGCCGTGACCTACGACCGTGACGGCGACCAGCACTACGACGTGGCCAGCGCCCTCATCAAGTCCATCCGCGGCTCCGACGTCGACGCGGCCCTGCACTACCTGGCCCGCATGATCGACGCCGGCGAGGACCCCCGCTTCATCGCCCGCCGCCTGATGATCTCCGCCAGCGAGGACATCGGCCTCGCCGACCCGAACGCCCTGCCGATCGCGGTGGCCGCCGCCCAGGCCGTCGCCATGATCGGCTTCCCCGAGGCAGCCCTCACCCTCAGCCACGCCACCATCGCCCTCGCCCTGGCCCCGAAGTCCAACGCCGCGACCACGGCGATCGGCGCGGCCATGGAGGACCTACGCAAGGGACTGGCCGGACCCGTGCCGGCCCATCTGCGCGACGGCCACTACAAGGGCGCCGCCAAGCTGGGGCACGCGCAGGGGTACGTGTATCCGCACGACCTGTCGGAGGGCATCGCCGCCCAGCAGTACGCCCCGGACGCGATCAAGGACCGCGAGTACTACACGCCCACCCGGCACGGGGCCGAGGCCAGGTACGCGGACGCCGTGGAGTGGACCCGCACCCACCTCGGTCGCAAGCGGACCTGAGCACCCTGTAGACTCGCCCGAAGTGCTGCGTCCCGTGTCCGGCTCCGGTCGGCGCCTCAGGCGGGACATCCAGCCGGATCTGTTGATCCAGGAGCGTCGCGCACCGTCGTAGGTGTCGCGGGCAGCCCACCACCACCCGGGTCCTCGGGAGCGGTCGGTGGGCCGTTCGTGTGCTGCACGTATGTGCCCAGAACAGGGGAACGGCTGCCTGACATGTCCTTCGTGGGCCTGTCGGGATTCCCCGACTGCGGATGCGACCTCCCGTAACCCTGAGGCAGCCGAAGAGGAAAAGGAAAAGAAGTGGCGAACCAGCCCCGCCCCAAGGTCAAGAAGTCGCGTGCCCTCGGCATCGCGCTGACCCCGAAGGCCGTCAAGTACTTCGAGGCCCGCCCCTACCCGCCGGGTGAGCACGGCCGTGGCCGCAAGCAGAACTCGGACTACAAGGTCCGTCTGCTCGAGAAGCAGCGTCTGCGCGCGCAGTACGACGTGTCCGAGCGTCAGCTCGTCCGCGCCTACGAGCGTGCCGCCAAGACCCAGGGCAAGACCGGTGAGGCCCTGGTCATCGAGCTCGAGCGCCGTCTCGACGCGCTGGTCCTGCGTTCGGGCATCGCCCGCACGATCTACCAGGCCCGCCAGATGGTCGTCCACGGCCACATCGAGGTCAACGGCCAGAAGGTCGACAAGCCCTCCTTCCGCGTCAAGCCCGACGACGTCGTGATGGTCCGCGAGCGCAGCCGCGAGAAGACGCTGTTCTCGATCGCGCGTGAGGGCGGCTTCGCCCCCGACGGCGAGACCCCGCGCTACCTCCAGGTGAACCTCCGAGCCCTGGCCTTCCGCCTGGACCGCGAGCCGAACCGCAAGGAGATCCCGGTGATCTGCGACGAGCAGCTCGTCGTCGAGTACTACGCCCGCTGATCACCCAGCGGCGGACGTAGCACCACCCGCGCCTCAGCCCGCCGTCCCCCCGCCCTTCCGGGTGGGGAGACGGCGGGCTCTCGCATGTCCGGGAACGCCCGGTGTGCGCCGAGCGCGCCCGTGCCGGCGTGTGCCGGGCCGCGCGAGATGCTCGCGCGCGGGCGGTAATCCGGTACGGAGCGCCATCCCCGGCGCGATAGGCTCGGCGTACGACTTTTTCGATACGCAGGCACGTTTCAGGGAGCGGGTGCACACAGTGTCCGGTGGAGAGGTGGCCGGGATCCTGGTGGCCGTCTTCTGGGCGATCCTGGTCTCCTTCCTCGCCGTCGCGCTGGCGAGGCTGGCCCAGACGCTCAGGGCGACCACCAAGCTCGTGGCGGACGTGACCGACCAGGCCGTCCCGCTGCTGGCCGACGCCTCCGCGGCGGTGCGCTCCGCGCAGACCCAGATCAACCGGGTCGACTCGATCGCGTCGGACGTCGAGGAGGTCACGTCGAACGCCTCCGCGCTGTCGACCACCGTCGCCTCCACGTTCGGCGGCCCCCTGGTCAAGGTCGCGGCCTTCGGATACGGCGTGCGCCGGGCCCTCGGCCGCAAGGACGACGTGCCCGTCAAGGCGCCCGCGCCCACCGTGATCGTGGGCCGCACCGCGTCGCGGCGGACCAAGCGAGACCTCCGCAGGAAGAAGGACTGAGAGCCAGCGATGTTCCGCCGTACCTTCTGGTTCAGCACGGGCGTCGCCGCCGGTGTCTGGGCCACCACCAAGGTCAATCGCAAGCTGAAGCAGCTGACGCCCGAGAACCTCGCCGTGAGCGCGGCGAACAAGGCACTCGAGGCAGGTCACCGCATCAAGGACCGCGCGGTGGGCTTCGCGCTCGACGTCCGGGACGGGATGGCCCAGAGAGAGGCCGAGCTGGGGGAGGCGCTGGGGATCAACGAGAACCCCGAACTCCCCGCCCCCCTGCGGTACGCCGCCATCGAGAACCGCAACAACCTGAAGTCCGTCGACAGCGACAGGACGACGTACTCGTACAACCGGAATGAGGACCACTGATGGAGTCGGCCGAGATCCGCCGCCGCTGGCTGAGCTTCTACGAGGAGCGCGGGCACACCGTCGTCCCGTCGGCGTCGCTCATCGCGGACGACCCGACTCTGCTCCTGGTCCCCGCCGGCATGGTTCCGTTCAAGCCGTACTTCCTGGGCGAGGTGAAGCCGCCGTGGGCGCGCGCCACCAGCGTGCAGAAGTGCGTGCGCACGCCCGACATCGAAGAGGTCGGCAAGACCACCCGGCACGGCACGTTCTTCCAGATGTGCGGCAACTTCTCCTTCGGCGACTACTTCAAGGAAGGCGCCATCAAGTACGCCTGGGAGCTGCTCACCAGCCCCCAGGACAAGGGTGGTTACGGCCTGGAGCCCGAGAAGCTCTGGATCACCGTCTACAAGGACGACGACGAGGCCGAGCGCATCTGGCACGAGATCGTCGGTGTGCCGAAGGAGCGCATCCAGCGCCTCGGCATGAAGGACAACTACTGGTCCATGGGCGTCCCCGGCCCCTGCGGACCCTGTTCCGAGATCAACTACGACCGCGGCCCCGAGTTCGGCGTCGAGGGCGGCCCCGCCGTCAACGACGAGCGGTACGTGGAGATCTGGAACCTCGTCTTCATGCAGTACGAGCGCGGCGAGGGCATCGGCAAGGACAACTTCGAGATCCTCGGCGAGCTGCCCAGCAAGAACATCGACACGGGCCTCGGCATGGAGCGGCTCGCCATGATTCTGCAGGGTGTGCAGAACATGTACGAGATCGACACCTCCATGGCCGTCATCAAGAAGGCCACCGAGCTGACCGGCGTCGAGTACGGCGACGCCCACGACTCCGACGTCTCGCTGCGTGTGGTCACCGACCACATGCGCACCTCGGTGATGCTCATCGGCGACGGCGTCACCCCCGGCAACGAGGGCCGCGGTTACGTGCTGCGCCGCATCATGCGCCGCGCCATCCGCAACATGCGTCTGCTCGGCGCCACCGGCCCGGTCGTCAAGGACCTGATCGACACGGTCATCGAGATGATGGGCCAGCAGTACCCGGAGCTGATCACCGACCGCGAGCGCATCGAGAAGGTCGCCCTCGCCGAGGAGAACGCCTTCCTCAAGACGCTCAAGGCCGGCACCAACATCCTCGACACCGCCGTCACCGACACCAAGGCCTCCGGCGGCAAGGTCCTCGCCGGTGACAAGGCCTTCCTGCTCCACGACACCTGGGGCTTCCCCATCGACCTCACCCTGGAGATGGCCGCCGAGCAGGGCCTGTCCGTGGACGAGGACGGCTTCCGCCGCCTGATGAAGGAGCAGCGGGAGCGCGCCAAGGCCGACGCCCAGGCCAAGAAGACCGGCCACGCCGGTGCCGGCGCCTACCGCGAGATCGCCGACCAGGCCGGTGCCACCGACTTCATCGGCTACGCCGACACCGAGAGCGAGTCCACGATCGTCGGCATCCTCGTCGACGGCGCCTCCTCCCCGGCCGCCACCGAGGGCGACGAGGTCGAGATCGTCCTGGACCGCACGCCCTTCTACGCCGAGGGCGGCGGCCAGATCGGCGACACCGGCCGCATCAAGGTGGACACCGGTGCCGTCATCGAGATCCGTGACACCCAGAAGCCGGTCCCGGGCGTGTACGTGCACAAGGGCGTCGTCCAGGTCGGTGAGGTGACCGTCGGCTCCAAGGCCCAGGCCTCGATCGACTCCCGCCGCCGCACCGCCATCGCCCGCGCCCACTCGGCCACCCACCTCACCCACCAGGCCCTGCGTGATGCCCTCGGTCCGACGGCCGCGCAGGCCGGCTCCGAGAACCAGCCCGGCCGCTTCCGCTTCGACTTCGGTTCGCCGTCCGCCGTTCCCACGGCTGTGATGACCGACGTCGAGCAGAAGATCAACGAGGTGCTCGCCCGCGACCTCGACGTCCGCGCCGACGTCATGGGCATCGACGAGGCCAAGAAGCAGGGCGCCATCGCCGAGTTCGGCGAGAAGTACGGCGAGCGGGTCCGGGTGGTCACCATCGGCGACTTCTCCAAGGAGCTGTGCGGCGGTACGCACGTCCACAACACCGCCCAGCTCGGCCTGGTGAAGCTCCTCGGCGAGTCGTCGATCGGCTCGGGTGTGCGCCGTATCGAGGCTCTCGTCGGTGTCGACGCCTACAACTTCCTCGCCCGTGAGCACACGGTCGTCGCCCAGCTCCAGGAGCTGATCAAGGGCCGTCCGGAGGAGCTCCCGGAGAAGGTCTCCGCCATGCTCGGCAAGTTGAAGGACGCCGAGAAGGAGATCGAGAAGTTCCGCGCCGAGAAGGTGCTCCAGGCCGCCGCGGGTCTCGTCGAGTCCGCTAAGGACGTGCGCGGTGTCGCCGTGGTCACCGGTCAGGTCCCCGACGGCACCACCCCGGACGACCTGCGCAAGCTGGTCCTCGACGTGCGTGGCCGCATCCAGGGCGGACGGGCCGCGGTGGTGGCCCTGTTCACCGTCAACAACGGCAAGCCGCTGACGGTCATCGCCACCAACGAGGCCGCCCGTGAGCGCGGCCTCAAGGCCGGTGACCTGGTCCGTACGGCCGCCAAGACCCTCGGCGGCGGCGGTGGCGGCAAGCCGGACGTCGCCCAGGGCGGCGGTCAGAACGCGGCCGCCGTCGGCGAGGCGGTCGAGGCCGTCGAGCGGCTCGTGGCCGAGACGGCCAAGTGACCGGAGAGGCACAGGCCATGCGCCGCGGCCGTCGACTCGCGATCGACGTCGGGGACGCCCGCATCGGGGTCGCCTCGTGCGACCCCGACGGGATCCTCGCCACCCCGGTGGAGACGGTCCCCGGGCGGGACGTCCCGGCGGCTCACCGTCGGCTGAAGCAGCTGGTCGAGGAGTACGAACCGATCGAGGTCGTGGTCGGGCTGCCCCGCTCCCTCAAGGGGGGCGAGGGCCCGGCCGCCGTCAAGGTCCGCGGCTTCGCCCAGGAGCTCGCGAAGGGGGTCGCGCCGGTGCCGGTGAGACTCGTCGACGAGCGGATGACCACGGTGACGGCCAGTCAGGGACTGCGCGCTTCCGGAGTGAGATCCAAGAAGGGCAGATCGGTCATCGACCAGGCAGCGGCCGTGATCATCCTCCAGCAGGCGCTGGAATCGGAACGGGTGTCAGGTAAAGCACCCGGCGAGGCCGTCGAAGTGGTCATCTGATCGCGATACGGTAACGTTCCGCGCGATGCGGCGGCATTCGAACAGCCACCGCACAGAGAGAGGCGGAACGGGAGCCGGGCCGGGCGACCGCCGCCTCGCGGCTCTAGGGGATCGATGACTGAGTATGGCCGGGGCGAAGGCTCCGAACCGTGGCATCCGGAGGACCCGTTGTACGGGGACGTCGGATGGGGCGGACAGCAGGCTCCCGCGAGCCAGCAGTCGCCCTACGGCGGCCAGCCGCACCAGTATCCGGAGCAGCCGCAGCAGTCTCAGTACGACAACGGAGGCTGGGGCGACGGCCAGCAGGCCGCCTACGGTCAGGAGCAGCAGCAGTACCAGCAGCAGTACGGCGAGCAGCAGCCGTATGACGGCCATCAGCAGTACGACGGTCATCAGCAGTACGACCAGCAGGGGTACGCGGCCCAGCAGCACCAGCAGCAGTACCAGCACCAGAACCAGCAGGGTCAGCAGTACCCGCCCCAGCAGGGTCAGCAGCAGTACGACAACGGCGGCTGGGACAGCGGCACCCACACGAACGTCCAGTACACCGACCCGTCGGACCCGTACGGACAGCAGAACATGGCGTACGGCGGGGAACAGTCCGACTACTACGGCACCCCCGACACCCCCGACGCCTACCCCCCGCCGGAGCCGCCCGCAGGCAGGGCCGCCGAGCCCGAGCCGCCCAAGACCGACTGGGACCCCGGCCCCGACCAGGGTGAACACGCCTTCTTCGCGGGCGGCGACGATGACGACAGCGACGACGACTCGGGTGACGCCGGCGGACGCGGTGACCGGCGGAGCCGGGGCGGCGGCAAGGAGAAGAAGCGCCGCAGCGGCTGCGCCTGTCTGGTGGTCCTGCTGGTGTTCGGCGGTGGACTGGGCGGAGTCGGATACTTCGGCTACCAGTTCTACCAAAATCGTTTCGGCTCGGCTCCGGACTACGCGGGGGACGGCAACGGCACGGCAGTCACCGTCATCATCCCCAAGGACGCGGGGGGCTATGTGATCGGGCAGAAGCTGAAGGCGGCAGGGGTCGTCCAGAGCGTCGACGCGTTCGTCTCCGCGCAGGAGGCGAACCCCGAGGGCAAGACGATCCAGGACGGCGTCTACACGATGCAGAAGGAGATGTCGGCCTCGAGCGCGGTCGAACTGATGCTCAGTCCGAAGAGCCGCGACAATCTGATCATCGCCGAGGGCTTTCGCAACGCGGCCGTCTACGGCCTGATCGACAAACGTCTCAAGGTGCCCGACGGCACCACGGCGAAGGTCGCGAAAGAGGACTACAGCAAGCTCGGCCTGCCCGACTGGGCCCTGGACCATCCCAACCTCAAGGATCCGCTGGAAGGATTCCTCTACCCGTCCAGCTATGCGGTCAGCAAGGGCCAGAAGCCCGAGGCCGTCCTGAAGGACATGGTCGCCCGGGCAGCCGAGAAGTACGAGCAGCTCGGTCTGGAGAAGAAGGCCAAGAGCCTGGGCCTCGACGATCCGTGGCAGTTGCTCACCGTGGCGAGCCTGGCGCAGGCCGAGGGTACGAGCCACGACGATTTCCGCAAGATGGCCGAAGTCGTCTACAACCGCCTCAAGCCCGGCAACGCCCAGACCAACGGCATGCTGGAGTTCGACTCCACGTACAACTACGTGAAGAACCAGAGCAAGATCGACCTGAGCATCGCCGAGCTGCGACAGTACAACAACCGCTACAACACGTACTACTACAAGGGGCTGCCGCCCGGCCCGATCGACAACCCGGGCGAGCAGGCTCTCAAGGGCGCGCTCAACCCGACGAGCGACGGGTGGTACTACTTCATCTCACTGGACGGCAAGACCAGCAAGTTCACGAAGACGCTCGCGGACCACGAGAAGCTGGTGCGACAGTTCAACGCGTCAAGGAACTGAGACTGATGACAGCTCCCCGCAGGGCGGCCGTGCTCGGCAAGCCGATCACCCACTCCCTCTCCCCGGCGCTGCATCGCGCCGCCTACGGCGAACTGGGCCTCGCCGACTGGTCGTACGACCGCTTCGAGCTCGACGAGGCCGCCCTGCCGGGCTTCTTCGCGAAGCTCGGCCCGGAGTGGGCCGGACTGTCGCTCACCATGCCGCTGAAGCGGGCCGTCATCCCGCTGCTCGACGAGATCACCGAGACCGCGGCCTCGGTGGACGCGGTCAACACGGTCGTGTTCACCGAGGACGGGCGCCGCGTCGGCGACAACACCGACATCCCCGGCATGGTCGCCGCCCTGCGGGAACACGGCATCGAGCAGGTCGACTCGGCGGCCGTCCTCGGCGCCGGCGCCACCGCCTCCTCCGCGCTCGCCGCACTGGCTCGTATCTGCACCGGCGAGGTCGTCGCCTATGTCCGCAGCGAGGCTCGCGCCGCCGAGATGCGGCAGTGGGGAGAGCGGCTCGACATCGAGGTGCGCACGGCGGACTGGGCGGACGCCGCACAGGCCCTGCACGCCCCGCTCGTGATCGCCACCACCCCCGCCGGGACCACCGACGCGCTGTCCTCGGCGGTGCCGGAACGGCCCGCCACCCTCTTCGACGTGCTCTACGACCCGTGGCCGACGGCCCTCGCGGCCCGCTGGTCGGCCTACGGCGGCGCCGTGGTCAGCGGCCTCGACCTCCTGGTGCACCAGGCGGTGCTCCAGGTGGAGCAGATGACCGGGTGCCCCCGGGCCCCGCTGGACGCCATGCGCAAGGCCGGCGAGCACGCGCTGGCCGCCCGGTAGGAGCCGCCCCGTCCCGGGTTCGACGGCAGGGTCCCGTCCGTCCTGTGGACCGGCGGCCGGGTCCGGGGCCCGGACGTGGGAGGATCGGAGGTGGCGGGCCGGGGCCGCGCACCCGGTCGCGTCGTTGCCGTACGCGAGGACACGCGTACGGCGGGCAGTACCAGGGCGCGAGCACTGAGGAGCACCGTTGAGCAGGTTGCGCTGGCTGACCGCGGGGGAGTCCCACGGTCCCGCACTCGTGGCGACGCTGGAGGGGCTTCCCGCCGGCGTGCCGATCACCACGGAGATGGTGGCGGACCACCTGGCCCGGCGCCGGCTCGGTTATGGACGCGGTGCGCGAATGAAGTTCGAGCGTGACGAGGTCACGTTCATCGGGGGTGTGCGGCACGGCCTCACCCTGGGTTCCCCGGTCGCGGTGATGGTGGGCAACACCGAGTGGCCGAAGTGGGAGCAGGTCATGGCGGCCGATCCCGTCGACCCCGAGGTCCTGGCGAACCTGGCCCGCAACGCCCCGCTGACCCGCCCGCGGCCCGGGCACGCGGACCTGGCGGGCATGCAGAAGTACGGCTTCGACGAGGCCCGGCCGATCCTGGAGCGCGCCTCCGCCCGGGAGACGGCGGCCCGGGTGGCGCTGGGCGCGGTCGCCCGGTCGTACCTGAAGGAGACGGCCGGAATCGAGATCGTCTCGCACGTCGTGGAGCTGGCCTCGGCGAAGGCGCCCTACGGCGTCTACCCGACCCCGGCCGACGTGGAGAAGCTGGACGCGGACCCGGTGCGCTGCCTGGACGCGGACGCGTCGAAGGCGATGGTCGCGGAGATCGACCAGGCCCACAAGGACGGCGACACCCTCGGTGGTGTGGTGGAGGTGCTGGCCTACGGGGTGCCGGTGGGCCTCGGCTCGCACGTGCACTGGGACCGGCGGCTGGACGCCCGGCTCGCCGCCGCCCTGATGGGCATCCAGGCGATCAAGGGGGTCGAGGTCGGTGACGGCTTCGACCTGGCGCGGGTGCCCGGTTCCCAGGCGCACGACGAGATCCTGGCCACGGACGACGGTATCCGGCGGGCGACGGGCCGTTCCGGTGGCACCGAGGGCGGGCTGTCCACCGGCGAGCTGCTGCGGGTGCGGGCGGCGATGAAGCCGATCGCGACCGTGCCGCGGGCCCTGAAGACCGTGGACGTGGTCACCGGTGAGGCGACGGCCGCCCACCATCAGCGTTCCGACGTGTGCGCGGTTCCGGCGGCCGGGATCGTCGCCGAGGCGATGGTGGCCCTCGTGGTCGCGGACGCCGTCGCGGAGAAGTTCGGCGGCGACTCGGTGCCCGAGACCCGCCGCAACGTCCGGTCCTACCTCGACTCCCTGGCGATCCGGTGAGTCCGGTGACCGTGCCGCTGATCGTGCTGGTCGGCCCGATGGGCGTGGGCAAGTCCACCGTCGGGCAGCTGCTCGCGGAGCGGCTGGGCTGTGCGTACCGGGACACCGACGACGACATCGTCAGCGCGCAGGGCCGGAGCATCGCGGAGATCTTCGTCGAGGAGGGCGAGGAGGCCTTCCGGGCGATCGAGAAGCAGGCGGTGCGCGAAGCGCTCGCCCAGCACGACGGTGTCCTTGCCCTCGGTGGCGGCGCGATTCTGGACGCGGACACCCGCGACCTCCTGGCCGGGCAGCGGGTCGTCTACCTCTCCATGGACGTGGAGGAGGCGGTCCAGCGCACCGGCCTGAACGCCGCCCGTCCGCTGCTGGCGGTCAACCCGCGTAAGCAGTGGCGGGAGTTGATGGAGGCGAGGCGGCACCTGTACGAGGGGGTTGCCACGGCCGTGGTGGCGACCGACGGCCGTACGCCCGAAGAGGTCACCCGAACCGCCCTGGACGCACTGGAGTTGAAGGAAGCATGAGCGAGGCAGTCACTCGGATCCAGGTCGGCGGCACCGCGGGCAGCGATCCGTACGAGGTGTTGGTGGGTCGGCAACTCCTGGGCGAGCTGCCCGGGTTGATCGGCGACCGGGTCAAGCGGGTCGCGGTCGTGCACCCCGAGGCGCTGGCCGAGACCGGTGAGGCGCTCCGCGCCGACCTGGCCGGACAGGGCTACGAGGCCATCGCCATCCAGGTGCCCAACGCGGAGGAGGCCAAGACCGCCGAGGTCGCCGCCTACTGCTGGAAGGCGCTAGGCCAGTCCGGGTTCACCCGCTCCGACGTCATCGTCGGCGTCGGCGGCGGCGCCAGCACCGACCTCGCCGGGTTCGTGGCCGCGACCTGGCTGCGCGGAGTGCGCTGGATCGCCGTCCCGACCACCGTGCTCGCCATGGTGGACGCGGCGGTCGGCGGCAAGACCGGCATCAACACCGCCGAGGGCAAGAACCTCGTCGGCGCGTTCCACCCCCCGGCCGGTGTGCTGTGCGACCTGGCGGCGCTGGACTCCCTCCCGGTCAACGACTACGTCTCCGGGCTCGCCGAGATCATCAAGGCCGGCTTCATCGCCGACCCGAGGATCCTGGAGCTCATCGAGGCCGACCCGGAGGCCGCGCGGACCCCGGCGGGCCCGCACACCTCCGAACTCATCGAGCGCTCCATCCGGGTCAAGGCCGAGGTCGTCTCCTCCGACCTCAAGGAGTCGGGCCTGAGGGAGATCCTCAACTACGGCCACACGCTCGCCCACGCCATCGAGAAGAACGAGCGCTACAAGTGGCGTCACGGCGCGGCCGTCTCCGTCGGCATGCACTTCGCCGCTGAACTGGGCCGTCTCGCGGGCCGGTTGGACGACGCCACCGCCGACCGTCACCGCGCGGTCCTGGAGTCGGTCGGCCTGCCCCTGCACTACCGCCACGACCAGTGGCCCAAGTTGCTGGAAACCATGAAGGTCGACAAGAAGTCCCGCGGCGACCTGCTTCGCTTCATCGTCCTGGACGGGCTGGCCAAGCCCACCGTCCTGGAGGGACCCGACCCGGCCGTGCTCCTCGCCGCGTACGGCGAAGTGGGCGAGTAGGGCCCGCCGTAGTCCATCGGCCCGATTCGCCTTGCGTCACCGGGCACTTCGGACCGCCCCCGGCCGTTTCACCAAATGCCGGCCGGGGACGGTACCGTTCGGATGGGGGTCCCTCCCACGCCCTTTAGGCTGTGGGGGAGAGCGGGGCCGCCCCGCTGTCAGCGCCCATCGCCTGTACGAGACGGAGTGGCACCGGATGCAGCACGCAGTGGGTTCTCCGCTGCCGCCGCCCCACCAGCCGGGGCACGGACCGGCGACCGGCTGGTCGCCGGCCGCACATCACCCGGGACCGCACCACCCAGGAGCACACCAGGGCTCCGCCCCCGTGCCCCCGCCGCCTCCCGCCCCCGGTTTCACCGGAGCGCCCCCTGCCCCGGCGCCCCCCGCACCGCAGCACGTCCCCGCGCCCCCGGCCCCCGACACCACCGGCCATGTGCCGCTGCCGCCCGGCGGCCCTGTCGCCGTGCCCAGCGCGCCACCCGCGTCGGCCCCCCACGACCCGGCCGGCACCACCCTCGCGGTGCTGCTCATCGGCCCCGCGGGCGCCGGCAAGACCAGCGTCGCCAAGTACTGGGCGGACCACCGCCGGGTCCCCACCGCCCACATCAGCCTGGACGACGTACGTGAATGGGTCCGCTCCGGCTTCGCGGACCCCCAGTCCGGGTGGAACGACCACTCCGAGGCGCAGTACCGCCTGGCCCGCCGCACCTGCGGCTTCGCCGCGCGCAACTTCCTCGCCAACGGGATCTCGTGCATCCTCGATGACGCCGTCTTCCCGGACCGCCCGGTCGTCGGCCTCGGCGGCTGGAAGCGGCACGTGGGCCCGGGGCTGCTGCCCGTGGTCCTGCTGCCCGGCCTGGAGATCGTCCTGGAGCGCAACGCCGAACGCTCGGGCAACCGCCGCCTCACCGACGAGGAGGTCGCCCGCATCCACGGCCGCATGGCCGGCTGGTACGGCTCGGGCCTGCCCATCATCGACAACTCCCAGCTCGACGTACCCCGCACGGCCCAGGTCCTGGACGACGTACTGGCACGGTCGATAGCGAGCCCGCCGACCTGGTGAAGGCGGCGGACCGAGCCCGTCGAGAGGCCCGGGACCGGTCGTGCGGAGGGCCGACCACGATCGGACGCGCCCCGATCCCCCGAACGGCACTCTCCCAACCGGCACAATCCCGGCACGGCTCCTACGCTCGTGTCATGTCAGAGGTCCACGCTGCCCGCCGAACCCGCCTCAGGGAACGCTGCCAAGCCGGCGGCAGCGCCTCCGCGCTGGTCACCCGCCCCGCCAACGTCCGCTACCTCGCGGGCGCCGCCCCCCACCACGCCGTCCTGCTCCTCGGCCTCAGCGAGGATCTGCTGCTGTGTCCCGGCCCGCCGGACGCCCGCGTCGCGGAAGGCAGACCCGACGAGGCGCTGCGCGTGCAGCGGCTGCCCGGACCCGGCGATCCCGCCGTCGCGGCGGCCGACCTCGCCGCCGGACAGGGCGTCGAATCCCTCGCCGTCGAGGAGCACCACCTCACGGTCGCCCGGCACCGGGCCATCCGCTCGGTCGTGCCCCGGCTGCGCCTGGTCGACATGGGCGGCGCGGTCGAACAGCTGAGGGTGGTGAAGGACGAGGAGGAGATCTCCTGCCTCAGGATCGGCGCCGAGATCGCCGACCAGGCACTGGGCGAGCTGCTCGAGTCCATCCTCGTCGGCCGCACCGAACGCCACCTGGCCCTGGAACTGGAGCGCCGCCTCGTCGACCACGGCGCCGACGGCCCCGCCTTCGCGACCTCCGTCGCCACCGGCCCCAACTCCGGCAGACGCTGCCACCGCCCCACCGACCGGCGGGTCGAGGAGGGCGACTTTCTCTCCGTCTGCCTCGGTGCCACCTACCGCGGCTACCGCTGCGAGATCGGCCGCACCTTCGTGATCGGTACGTCCCCCACCGACTGGCAGATCGAGCTGTACGACCTCGTCTTCGCCGCTCAGCGGGCCGCTCGCGAGACCCTGACCCCGGGTGTCGCCTACCGCGACGTGGACCGTGCCGCGCGCCAGGTACTGGATTCCGCGGGATACGCCGAGAGCCTCGCGGCCCTGACCGGACACGGTGTGGGACTCGAAATCGACGAGGACCCGCAGTTGGCCCCCGCGGCCATGGGTAAACTGGACGCCTGCGTGCCGGTCACCGTCGAACCCGGGGTCCACCTCCCGGGCCGGGGCGGTGTCAGGATCGATGACACGCTCGTCGTTCGCCCCGAGGCGGACGGCGGACCCGAGCTACTCACCATCACGACCAAGGAGCTGCTCGCGCTGTAGCGCTTGCCCCGGGGTCGTCCACGTCAGTCCAGGAGATTCCGCAACCGTGGCTTCCACGAACGACCTCAAGAACGGCCTTGTGCTCAAGCTCGAAGGCGGCCAGCTCTGGTCCGTCGTCGAGTTCCAGCACGTCAAGCCCGGCAAGGGCCCGGCCTTCGTGCGCACCAAGCTCAAGAACGTGCTCTCCGGCAAGGTCGTCGACAAGACCTTCAACGCCGGCGTCAAGGTCGAAACGGCCACTGTCGACAAGCGCGACATGCAGTTCTCGTACATGGACGGCGAGTACTTCGTCTTCATGGACATGGAGACCTACGACCAGCTGATGGTCGACCGCAAGGCCGTCGGCGACGCCGCCAACTTCCTCATCGAGGGCTTCACGGCGACCGTCGCCCAGCACGAGGGCGAGGTG
Source organism: Streptomyces sp. NPDC005263 (assembly GCF_042872365.1). Taxonomy (NCBI): domain Bacteria; kingdom Bacillati; phylum Actinomycetota; class Actinomycetes; order Kitasatosporales; family Streptomycetaceae; genus Streptomyces; species Streptomyces sp. NPDC005263. The sequence continues at coordinate 228,553 of NZ_JBIAKJ010000010.1, forward strand.
CTCTTCGTGGAGCTCCCGGCCGCGGTCGAACTGGTCGTCCAGGAGACCGAGCCGGGCCTCCAGGGCGACCGCTCCACCGGCGGCACCAAGCCCGCCACCCTGGAGACCGGTCACCAGATCAACGTCCCGCTCTTCATCACCACCGGTGAGAAGATCAAGGTCGACACCCGCACGAGCGACTACCTCGGCCGGGTGAACAGCTAACCGTGGCTGCCCGCAACACAGCCCGCAAGCGTGCCTTCCAGATCCTCTTCGAGGGCGACCAGCGTGCCGTAGACGTCCTGACCGTCCTCGCGGACTGGATCCGGCTCTCCAGGGAGGACACCCGGCAGCCGCCGGTGAGCGAGTACACGATGCAGCTGGTCGAGGGCTACGCGAAGCACGCGAAGCGCATCGACGAGCTGATCGCCCAGTACTCGGTCGGCTGGACGCTCGACCGGATGCCGGTCGTCGACCGCAACCTGCTGCGCCTGGGTGCCTACGAGCTGATCTGGGCGGACGAGACGCCGGACGCCGTCGTACTCGACGAGATGGTGCAGCTGGCGAAGGAGTTCTCCACCGACGAGTCGCCCTCGTTCGTCAACGGACTGCTCGGCCGGCTCAAGGACATCAAGCCCTCACTGCGCCGGGACGAGGCGTAAGGCACGACAGCCACTAGCGCGCCACAGGCACGAGACGCCCGAGGGCCCGCAGCGAGACCGCTGCGGGCCCTCGGGCGTGCGGGGAGACTCACGGAGACCCATGGGGACCCCGGAGGTCACGGAAGGGCGCACAAAGCCGCCGGGGTGGCGGGAACCGTGAAGTTCCAGCCACCCCGGCGGCACGTTTCTGCTGGGAAGGGGAGCGGTTCAGCTCTCCTCGTGGGACGCCACCGCACGGCGCGCGTCCGCGTCCAGCACGCCCCAGCTGATCAGCTGCTCGGTGAGGACCGAGGGCGACTGGTCGTAGATGACGGCGAGTGTGCGCAGGTCGTCCTGGCGGATCGAGAGCACCTTGCCGTTGTAGTCACCGCGCTGGGACTGGATCGTGGCGGCATACCGCTGCAGCGGGCCCGCCTTCTCGGCCGGTACGTGGGCCAGCCGCTCCAGGTCCAGGACCAGCTTCGGCGGCGGCTCGGCGGCGCCGCCCGGCGTGGTGCCCGGCAGCAGCTCCTGCACGGGAACGCCATAGAAATCGGCCAGCTCGGCGAGACGCTGCACGGTCACGGCGCGGTCGCCGCGCTCGTAGGAACCGACCACGACGGCCTTCCAGCGCCCCTGGGACTTCTCCTCGACACCGTGGAGGGAAAGGCCCTGCTGGGTGCGGATGGCCCGGAGCTTGGCCCCGAGCTGTTTGGCGTATTCGCTGGACATATAGCTCCCCGGACACTGTGTCGACGCGGCTGGGTCTTTTCCGTGCCGCGCGGCTGGTAACTCACTGTGAGGTTACGCAGCGTTACTCTGCCGCGTCAAGCCGAATGGTCCGCACCGATGCTTCCGTGGTAACGGTCACCGATTGAGCCATAGGGGTGAATGAGAGGCGCCGTTCGGGCCTGCTACCGTGGATGGCGCAATTCCGACGTCCTTTAAGGTCCGTCCCGTGAGGCGGAGAAGGAGGTCCGTTTCATATGGACACCGAGCACGGCTCCCAGCACACCACCCACCCCTCCGATGCGCGGCCCGTTCTCGAAGGCCCCGACATCGCGCGGGTGTTGACCCGCATCGCCCACGAGATCGTCGAACGCGCCAAGGGTGCCGACGACGTGGTGCTCCTCGGCATCCCGACCCGGGGCGTTTTCCTCGCCCAGCGGCTCGCGGCCAAGCTGGAGCAGATCACCGAGCGCAAGATTCCCGTCGGTTCGCTCGACATCACCATGTACCGCGACGACCTGCGCATGCATCCGCCGCGCGCGCTGGCCCGCACCGACATCCCCGGCGACGGCATCGACGGCAAGCTGGTCGTCCTCGTCGACGACGTGCTCTTCTCCGGCCGCACCATCCGCGCCGCCCTCGACGCCCTGAACGACATCGGGCGCCCGCGTGCCGTGCAGCTCGCGGTGCTGGTCGACAGAGGCCACCGCGAACTGCCCATCCGCGCCGACTACGTCGGCAAGAACCTCCCCACGTCGTTGCGGGAGACGGTCAAGGTCCAGCTCGCCGAGGAGGACGGTCGCGACACCGTGCTGCTCGGTGCCAAGCGGACCGCTCCGGGCGCGCCGCACTAGCTCCCCGGCGTACGTCACTGTCGTACGCCCCGCTCCAGCGCCCCCGCCTGCCCGGATTCTCCCGAAACTGAACTGCCTTACGGAGCCTGAAAGATGCAGCGTCATCTCATCTCGGCCGCCGACCTCACCCGCGACGACGCCGTCCTGATCCTCGACACCGCCGAGGAGATGGCCCGGGTCGCCGACCGGCCGATCAAGAAACTGCCGACCCTGCGCGGCCGGACCGTCGTCAACCTCTTCTTCGAGGACTCCACCCGGACCCGGATCTCCTTCGAGGCCGCCGAGAAGAGGCTGTCCGCGGACGTCATCAACTTCTCCGCCAAGGGATCCAGCGTCTCCAAGGGCGAGTCCCTGAAGGACACCGCCCAGACCCTGGAGGCCATGGGCGTCGACGCCGTCGTCATCCGGCACGGCGCCTCCGGAGCGCCGTACCGCCTGGCCAACTCCGGCTGGATCGACGCGGCCGTCATCAACGCCGGCGACGGCACCCACCAGCACCCCACCCAGGCGCTGCTCGACGCCTTCACCATGCGCCGCCGGCTGGTCGGCCGGGACGCCGGCATCGGACAGGACCTCGACGGCAGGCGCATCACGATCGTCGGCGACATCCTGCACAGCCGGGTCGCCCGCTCCAACGTCGACCTGCTGCACACCCTCGGCGCCGAGGTCACCCTCGTCGCCCCGCCCACCCTGGTGCCGGTCGGCGTCGAGACCTGGCCCTGCGAGATCTCCTACGACCTCGACAGCACACTGTCGAAGTCCGACGCGGTGATGATGCTGCGCGTGCAGCAAGAGCGCATGAACGCGGCGTTCTTCCCGACCGAGCGCGAGTACGCGCGGCGCTACGGCCTCGACGGCGAACGCATGGCGCGGATGCCCGAGCACGCCATCGTGATGCACCCCGGTCCGATGGTCCGCGGCATGGAGATCACCGCCGAGGTCGCCGACTCCGAGCGCTGCACCGTCGTGGAGCAGGTCGCAAACGGAGTCTCCATCCGGATGGCCGTCCTGTACCTGCTTCTGGGCGGCAACGAGCCCGCCGTAAGCCACGCCCGTACCGAGGAGAAGTAAGTCACATGAGCAAGATCCTGATCCGTGGTGCCAAGGTGCTCGGCGGCGAGGCGCAGGACGTCCTGATCGACGGAGAGGTCATCGAGGCCGTCGGTACGGGACTGTCAGCCGGGGGTGCCGAGGGCGCGGAGATCGTCGAGGCCGACGGCAAGGTGCTGCTGCCCGGTCTGGTCGACCTGCACACCCACCTGCGTGAGCCGGGCCGCGAGGACTCCGAGACGGTGCTGACCGGTACCCGCGCGGCCGCCTCCGGCGGCTTCACCGCCGTGTTCGCCATGGCCAACACCTTCCCGGTCGCGGACACCGCCGGTGTGGTCGAGCAGGTCTACCGGCTGGGCCGGGAGAGCGGCTACTGCGATGTGCAGCCGATCGGCGCCGTCACGGTCGGTCTGGAGGGCCGCAAGCTCGCCGAGCTGGGCGCCATGCACGAGTCGGCGGCCGGTGTCACCGTCTTCTCCGACGACGGCAAGTGCGTCGACGACGCGGTGATCATGCGCCGGGCGCTGGAGTACGTGAAGGCCTTCGACGGGGTCGTCGCGCAGCACGCCCAGGAGCCGCGGCTGACCGAGGGCGCCCAGATGAACGAGGGCGTCGTCTCCGCCCAGCTGGGGCTCGGCGGCTGGCCGGCGGTGGCCGAAGAATCGATCATCGCCCGGGATGTCCTGCTCGCCGAGCACGTCGGCTCCCGCGTCCACATCTGCCATCTGTCGACCGCGGGCTCGGTGGAGATCGTCCGCTGGGCCAAGTCCCGCGGCATCGACGTCACCGCCGAGGTCACCCCGCACCACCTGCTGCTCACCGAAGAGCTGGTGCGGACGTACAACCCGGTCTACAAGGTCAACCCGCCGCTGCGCACCGAACGGGACGTGCACGCCCTGCGCGAGGCGCTCGCCGACGGCACCATCGACATCGTCGCCACCGACCACGCCCCGCACCCGCACGAGGACAAGGACTGCGAGTGGGCCGCGGCCGCCATGGGCATGGTCGGCCTGGAGACCGCGTTGTCGGTGGTCCAGGAGACGATGGTGGACACCGGGCTGCTCGACTGGGCCCAGGTCGCCGACCGGATGTCCGTCACACCCGCGCGGATCGGCCAGGCCAGGGGCCATGGGCGTCCCGTCTCGGCAGGTGAGCCCGCCAACCTCACGCTCGTCGACACGGCATACCGTGGGTCCGTGGACCCCGCGGGCTTCGCCTCGCGCAGCCGCAACACCCCGTACCAGGGGCGTGAGCTGCCGGGTCGTGTCACGCACACGTGGCTCCGGGGCAAGGCCACGCTCGTCGACGGGAAGCTCACGTGACACCTGAAATCCTGCTGGCCGCCGAGAAGGAATCGGCCGAGGTCACCGACTGGGCCGCCCGGGTCGGCTGGCTCGTCGGACTCGCTCTCTTCGTGGCCCTGGTCTACTGGCTGATGCGCGAGGGCTGGAAATGGCGCGGCACGCTCCAGGGCGACCTGCCCGAGCTGCCCGCGGCGCCGGACGAGCCCGGCGAGGCCAGACTGACGATGAGCGGCCGGTACCACGGCTCCACCACCGCCGGACACTGGCTCGACCGCATCGTCGCGCACGGCCTCGGCACCCGCAGCCGGGTCGAGCTCACCCTGACCGACGCGGGACTGGACGTCGTACGACCTGGAGCGACGGACTTCTTCGTCCCGCTCGAGTCCCTGCGCGAGGCCCGGCTCGACAAGGGCATCGCCGGCAAGGTCCTCACCGAGGGCGGCCTGCTCGTGGTCACCTGGGCGCACGGCGACCGGCTGATCGACTCCGGGTTCCGCTCCGAACGCGCGGCCGAGCACAACGCGTGGGTCGACCTCATCAACTCCATGATCGAAACAACCACCACGGAAGGCGCCGAACGATGACGACCTCCATCCAGGGAGCCGCCTCGCAGAGGCGCAAAGCAACTCCCGCCGCACTCGTCCTGGAGGACGGCCGGGTCTTCCGCGGCCGGGCCTACGGGGCCGTGGGGTCGACCTTCGGCGAAGCCGTGTTCTCCACCGGCATGACCGGCTACCAGGAGACCCTCACCGACCCCTCGTACCACCGCCAGGTCGTCGTGATGACCGCCCCGCACGTGGGCAACACCGGCGTCAACGACGAGGACCCCGAGTCGGGGCGGATCTGGGTCGCCGGATACGTGGTGCGCGACCCCGCGCGCGTGCCGTCCAACTGGCGCTCCCGCCGCTCCCTCGACGAGGAGCTGCGCGAACAGGGCGTCGTCGGCATCTCCGGCGTCGACACCCGCGCGCTGACGCGCCACCTGCGCGAGCGCGGCGCCATGCGCGTCGGCGTCTTCTCCGGCGACGCGCTGCCCGACGAGGCCACCATGCTCGCCGAGGTGCGCCAGGCCCCCGAGATGAAGGGCGCCGACCTGTCGGCGGAGGTCGCCACCAAGGAGGCGTACGTCGTCCCGGCGATCGGTGAGAAGAGGTTCACCGTCGCCGCGATCGACCTCGGCATCAAGGGCATGACGCCGCACCGGATGGCCGAGCGCGGCATCGAGGTGCACGTGCTGCCCGCCACGGCGAGCGTCGAGGACGTGTACGCCGTCCAGCCCGACGGCGTGTTCTTCTCCAACGGCCCCGGGGACCCGGCCACCGCCGACCACCCGGTCTCCGTGATGCGGGCGGTCCTGGAGCGCGGCACCCCGCTCTTCGGCATCTGCTTCGGCAACCAGATCCTGGGCCGCGCGCTCGGCTTCGGCACCTACAAGCTGAAGTACGGCCACCGCGGCATCAACCAGCCGGTGCAGGACCGCACGACCGGCAAGGTCGAGGTCACCGCGCACAACCACGGCTTCGCCGTCGACGCCCCGCTCGACCAGGTCTCCGACACCCCCTACGGCCGCGCCGAGGTCTCCCACGTCTGCCTCAACGACAACGTGGTGGAGGGACTCCAACTCCTGGACCGGCCGGCCTTCAGCGTCCAGTACCACCCCGAAGCGGCAGCCGGCCCGCACGACGCCGCCTACCTGTTCGACCGCTTCACGTCTTTGATGAGCACCGTCCTGATGGAGGGCCAGCGTGCCTAAGCGCACCGATATCCAGTCCGTCCTGGTCATCGGCTCCGGCCCGATCGTCATCGGCCAGGCCGCCGAGTTCGACTACTCCGGCACCCAGGCGTGCCGCGTCCTGAAGGCCGAGGGCCTCAGGGTCATCCTGGTCAACTCCAACCCGGCGACGATCATGACCGACCCGGAGATCGCCGACGCCACCTACGTGGAGCCGATCACCCCGGAGTTCGTCGAGAAGATCATCGCCAAGGAGCGGCCCGACGCGCTGCTGCCGACGCTCGGCGGTCAGACCGCCCTCAACACCGCGATCTCCATGCACGAGCAGGGGGTGCTGGAGAAGTACGGTGTCGAGCTGATCGGCGCCAACGTCGAGGCGATCAACAAGGGCGAGGACCGCGACCTCTTCAAGGACGTCGTCGAGGCCGTCCGCGAGAAGATCGGGCACGGCGAGTCCGCCCGCTCCTACATCTGCCACTCGATGGACGACGTGCTGAAGGGGGTCGAGCAGCTCGGCGGCTACCCCGTCGTCGTGCGCCCCTCCTTCACCATGGGCGGCGCCGGCTCCGGCTTCGCCCACGACGAGGAGGAACTGCGCCGCATCGCCGGCCAGGGCCTGACCCTCTCGCCGACCACCGAGGTGCTCCTGGAGGAGTCCATCCTCGGCTGGAAGGAGTACGAGCTGGAGCTGATGCGCGACAAGAACGACAACGTCGTGGTCGTCTGCTCCATCGAGAACTTCGACCCGATGGGCGTCCACACCGGCGACTCGATCACCGTCGCGCCCGCGATGACGCTGACCGACCGCGAGTACCAGCGGCTGCGTGACATCGGCATCGCGATCATCCGCGAGGTCGGCGTCGACACCGGCGGCTGCAACATCCAGTTCGCGGTGAACCCGGACGACGGCCGCATCATCGTCATCGAGATGAACCCGCGCGTCTCGCGCTCCTCGGCCCTCGCCTCCAAGGCGACCGGCTTCCCGATCGCCAAGATCGCCGCGAAGCTCGCCGTCGGTTACACCCTCGACGAGATCCCGAACGACATCACGGAGAAGACGCCCGCGTCCTTCGAGCCGACCCTCGACTACGTGGTCGTCAAGGCTCCGCGGTTCGCCTTTGAGAAGTTCCCCTCGGCCGACTCCACGCTGACCACGACCATGAAGTCGGTCGGCGAGGCCATGGCCATCGGCCGGAACTTCACCGAGGCCTTCCAGAAGGCGCTGCGCTCCCTGGAGAAGCAGGGCTCGCAGTTCACCTTCGTCGGCGAGACGGGCGACAAGCAGGAGCTCCTGGAGGCTTCGGTCCGCCCCACCGACGGCCGGATCAACACGGTCATGCAGGCGATCCGCGCCGGTGCCACGCCCGAGGAGGTCTTCGCGTACACGAAGATCGACCCCTGGTTCGTGGACCAGCTCTTCCTGATCAAGGAGGTGGCGGACGAACTCGCCGCCGCCGAGCGCCTGGACGCCGAACTGCTCGCCGAGGCCAAGCGGCACGGCTTCTCCGACCAGCAGATCGGCGAGATCCGGGGCCTGCGCGAGGACGTGGTGCGCGAGGTGCGACACGCGCTGGGCGTACGCCCGGTGTACAAGACGGTCGACACCTGCGCCGCCGAGTTCGCCGCGAAGACGCCGTACTTCTACTCCTCCTACGACGAGGAGAGCGAGGTCGCCCCGCGCGAGAAGCCGGCCGTCATCATCCTGGGCTCGGGACCCAACCGCATCGGCCAGGGCATCGAGTTCGACTACTCCTGCGTCCACGCCTCCTTCGCGCTGTCCGACGCCGGGTACGAGACGGTGATGGTCAACTGCAACCCGGAGACCGTCTCCACGGACTACGACACCTCCGACCGCCTGTACTTCGAGCCGCTGACCCTCGAGGACGTGCTGGAGATCGTCCACGCGGAGTCGCTGGCCGGTCCGATCGCGGGTGTGGTGGTGCAACTCGGCGGCCAGACCCCGCTGGGCCTGTCGCAGGCGCTGAAGGACAACGGCGTGCCGGTCGTCGGCACGCCTCCCGAGGCGATCCACGCCGCCGAGGACCGCGGCGCCTTCGGCCGTGTCCTCGCCGAGGCGGGCCTGCCGGCCCCCAAGCACGGCACCGCCACCACCTTCGCGGGCGCCAAGTCCATCGCCGACGAGATCGGCTACCCGGTGCTCGTCCGGCCGTCGTACGTCCTCGGCGGGCGCGGCATGGAGATCGTCTACGACGAGACCCGGCTGGAGGCCTACATCGCCGAGTCGACCGAGATCAGCCCGTCCCGGCCGGTCCTGGTCGACCGCTTCCTCGACGACGCGATAGAGATCGACGTCGACGCGCTCTACGACGGCACGGAGCTCTACCTCGGTGGCGTCATGGAGCACATCGAGGAAGCCGGAATCCACTCCGGCGACTCCGCCTGCGCGCTCCCGCCGATCACTCTCGGCGGCTTCGACATCAAGCGCCTGCGGTCCTCCACGGAGGCCATCGCCAAGGGCGTCGGGGTGCGCGGACTGATCAACATCCAGTTCGCGATGGCGGGCGACATCCTGTACGTCCTCGAAGCCAACCCGCGTGCCTCCCGCACCGTCCCCTTCACCTCGAAGGCGACCGCGGTGCCGCTGGCGAAGGCCGCCGCCCGGATCTCCCTGGGCGCGACCATCGCCGAACTGCGCGCCGAGGGACTGCTCCCGGCGGCCGGCGACGGCGGCGAACTCCCGCTCGACGCGCCGATCTCCGTCAAGGAGGCCGTCATGCCGTGGTCCCGCTTCCGTGACGTCCACGGCCGCGGCGTCGACACGATCCTCGGCCCGGAGATGCGCTCCACCGGCGAGGTCATGGGCATCGACTCCGTCTTCGGCACGGCGTACGCCAAGTCGCAGGCGGGCGCCTACGGCCCGCTGCCGACGAAGGGCCGCGCCTTCATCTCGGTCGCCAACCGCGACAAGCGCTCCATGATCTTCCCGGCCCGCGAGCTGGTCGCGCACGGCTTCGAGCTGCTCGCCACCTCCGGCACGGCCGAGGTCCTCAAGCGCAACGGGATCAACGCCACCGTGGTGCGCAAGCAGAGCGAGGGCACCGGCCCCAACGGCGAGAAGACCATCGTCCAGCTCATCCACGACGGTGACGTCGACCTCATCGTCAACACCCCGTACGGCACCGGCGGCCGCCTCGACGGCTACGACATCCGTACGGCGGCCGTGGCGCGGTCCGTGCCGTGCCTCACGACGGTCCAGGCGCTCGCCGCGGCCGTCCAGGGCATCGACGCCCTCAACCACGGCGACGTGGGTGTCCGTTCGCTCCAGGAACACGCGGAACGTCTGATCGCGGCCCGCGACTAGCAGCCCTGAGGGGGACACCGGAAACGGTGTCCCCCTCTTCATGAGGACCCCTGTCCTCATGAGGACTCCCGAGGACTTCTGAGGACTCCCGAGATGTACAAACAATTCTTCCGCCTGGTTTTCACCCGGATGGACCCGGAACAGGCCCACTACCTGGCCTTCCGCTGGATCCGGCGAGCCGTCCGCGTCCCCGTGCTGCGCACCTTCCTGGCCGCCGCCCTCGCACCCCGGTACCGGGAACTGCGTACGGAGGCGTTCGGGCTGCGGATGCACGGCCCCTTCGGGCTCGCCGCGGGCTTCGACAAGAACGCCCTCGCCGTCGACGGCATGGCGATGCTCGGCTTCGACCATGTCGAGATCGGCACGGTCACGGGCGAGCCGCAGCCGGGCAACCCCAAGAAGAGGCTGTTCCGCCTCGTGCAGGACCGTGCGCTGGTCAACCGCATGGGCTTCAACAACGAGGGCTCGCTGGCCGTCGCCGCGCGCCTGGCGTCCCGTACGCCCGTCTTCAGGACCGTCGTGGGCGTGAACATCGGCAAGACCAAGGCCGTCCCGGAGGCCGAGGCCGTCGGCGACTACGTGAAGTCGACCGAGCGGCTGGCGGCGTACGCGGACTACCTGGTCGTGAACGTGTCGTCGCCGAACACACCCGGGCTGCGGGATCTGCAGGCCACCGAGGCGCTGCGCCCGCTGCTGAGCGCCGTGCGCGAGGCCGCCGACCGTACGGTCACCTCGCGCCGGGTGCCGCTGCTGGTGAAGATCGCACCCGACCTCGCCGACGAGGACGTCGACGCGGTCGCGGACCTGGCCGTCGAACTCGGTCTGGACGGGATCATCGCCACCAACACCACCATCGCCCGCGAGGGCCTCGGCCTGACGTCCGAGCCCTCGCTGGTGAAGGAGACCGGCGGCCTCTCCGGAGCACCCCTGAAGGCACGCTCCCTGGAGGTCCTGCGCCGCCTCTACGCCCGCGTGGGCGACCGGATCACCCTGGTGGGCGTCGGGGGCGTCGAGGACGCCGAGGACGCCTGGCAGCGCATCCTGGCGGGCGCCACGCTGGTCCAGGGGTACAGCGCCTTCATCTACCAGGGGCCCTTCTGGAGCCGCGCCATCCACAAGGGCCTCGCCGCCCGGCTGAGCGCGAGTCCCTACGCCACCCTCGCCGACGCGGTCGGCGCGGACGTGAGGAGGACGGCATGACCGAGCCCTTCGGCGCGCGCCTGCGCCGCGCCATGGACGAACGCGGCCCCCTGTGCGTGGGCATCGACCCGCACGCCTCCCTGCTCGCCGAGTGGGGCCTGGACGACGACGTGAGGGGCCTGGAGCGGTTCAGCCGCACCGTCGTGGAGGCGATGGCCGACCGGGTCGCCGTGCTCAAGCCGCAGAGCGCGTTCTTCGAGCGTTTCGGATCACGCGGGGTGGCCGTCCTGGAGACGTCGGTCGAGCAGGCCCGGGCGGCCGGCGCGCTGGTCGTGATGGACGCCAAGCGCGGAGACATCGGCTCCACCATGGCCGCCTACGCCGAGTCCTTCCTCCACCGGGACGCCCCGCTGTTCTCGGACGCCCTGACCGTCTCGCCGTACCTCGGCTACGGGTCGCTGTCGCCCGCGGTGGCGCTGGCGCGGGAGAACGGCGCGGGCCTGTTCGTGCTGGCGCTGACCTCCAACCCGGAGGGCGGGGAGGTCCAGCACGCGGTCCGCGCGGACGGCCGGACCGTCGGTGCCACGATGCTGGCCCATCTGGCGGCCGAGAACGCGGGGGAGCGGCCGCTGGGCTCCTTCGGGGCGGTCGTCGGCGCCACGCTGGGCGACCTGTCGTCGTACGACTTGGACATCAACGGTCCGCTCCTGGCTCCGGGCATCGGAGCTCAGGGGGCGACTCCGGCGGACCTGCCCGAGGTCTTCGGGGCCGCGGTGCGCAATGTCGTCCCCAACGTCAGCCGGGGTGTTCTACGTCACGGTCCCGACGTCACGGCGCTGCGAGCGGCCGCGGACCGGTTCGCGGAGGAGATCCGGGCTGCTGTGGACGCCACCTGAGGGTTTCCCGTCCTTCGGTTCAGACCTCCGATGAGTGCTTGGAGGACCACTTGAGTCTGAATACATGCTCAAATCCGGGGCAGTATGTTCGAAATGTCCGACCTGGCAAAGGCTGACCAGGACTTTTCCGCTGTTCTCGCTGACTCTGGCGGACTTGCCCGCTAGTCTCCGACGAGAGTCAACGGGCAAGCGTGTTGCTCGTAGCTCCCCAGGTGTGGGGCGAATAGGTTCCTCACCGGTCCGTATCCGACAGTTCGACATCCGAGGTGACGTAGGCGTGGCTCTTCCGCCCCTTACCCCTGAACAGCGCGCAGCCGCGCTCGAAAAGGCCGCCGCGGCTCGCCGGGAGCGGGCCGAGGTCAAGAATCGACTCAAGCACTCCGGCGCCTCCCTGCATGAGGTCATCAAGCAGGGCCAGGAGAACGACGTCATCGGCAAGATGAAGGTCTCCGCCCTGCTTGAGTCCCTGCCTGGCGTGGGCAAGGTCCGCGCCAAGCAGATCATGGAGCGACTCGGCATCTCCGAGAGCCGCCGCGTGCGTGGTCTCGGTTCCAACCAGATCGCCTCCCTGGAGCGTGAGTTCGGCAGCACCGGTTCCTGAAACCCGGGTGCTCGGGACAGGGCGTCCCGGGCACTCCGGGACAGCTGGAATAATCGCTGCATGAGTGAACGTCCTCGGCTGACCGTGCTCTCCGGCCCCTCCGGGGTCGGCAAGAGCACGGTCGTCGCCCATATGCGCAAGGAACACCCCGAGGTCTGGCTCTCGGTGTCGGCGACGACCCGCAGGCCCCGCCCCGGCGAGAAGCACGGAGTCCAGTACTTCTTCGTCACCGACGAGGAGATGGACAAGCTGATCGCCAACGGCGAGCTGCTCGAGTGGGCCGAGTTCGCCGGCAACCGGTACGGCACGCCGCGTGCGGCCGTGCTGGAGCGCCTGGAGGCGGGGGAACCCGTCCTGCTGGAGATCGACCTCCAGGGCGCCCGGCAGGTCCGGGAGTCCATGAAGGAAGCCCAGCTGGTGTTCCTGGCTCCGCCCTCCTGGGAGGAGCTCGTGCGCAGACTGACCGGCCGGGGCACCGAGCCGCCCGAGGTGATCGAGCGGCGTCTGGACGCGGCGAAGGTCGAACTGGCGGCCGAGCCGGAGTTCGACGTGACCCTGGTCAATACCTCCGTCGAGGACGTGGCGCGTGAGCTGCTAGCCTTGATGGATGTTGTGTGATCGCTCTTGATGTGATCACTGCCGATCTTTTCCCATCCATCGGAAGGTAGAGCGTGTCCTCTTCCATCTCCGCGCCCGAGGGCATCATCAACCCGCCGATCGACGAGCTCCTCGAGGCCACCGACTCGAAGTACAGCCTCGTGATCTACGCGGCCAAGCGGGCCCGCCAGATCAACGCGTACTACTCGCAGCTCGGCGAGGGCCTCCTCGAGTACGTCGGTCCGCTCGTCGACACCCACGTCCACGAGAAGCCGCTCTCGATCGCCCTGCGCGAGATCAACGCGGGTCTGCTGACGTCCGAGGCCATCGAGGGCCCGGCGCAGTAATATTTTCGGCTTGCAGTTGACTTTTCCACAGGCCCGGCAGCGCGACTGCCGGGCCTGTGGTGTGCTCGGGGTGCGGGGATCGGCCCCGCGATGATGATGCAGCATGGAGCCGAACGCCGGGATTCACGGCGTACCTGTTCCGAGGTCCGGGGAGAGACGGTGGACAAGCCCAAGGTCGTTCTGGGGGTCAGTGGCGGTATCGCCGCCTACAAGGCCTGTGAGCTGCTGCGCAGACTGACCGAGTCGGGGCATGAGGTGCGCGTCGTCCCCACCGCCTCCGCCCTGCACTTCGTCGGCGCCGCCACCTGGTCCGCCCTCTCCGGCAACCCCGTCTCCACCGAGGTCTGGGACGACGTGCACGAGGTCCCGCACGTTCGCATCGGCCAGCACGCCGACCTGGTCGTCGTCGCCCCCGCCACCGCGGACACGCTGGCGAAGGCCGCCCACGGCCTCGCCGACGACCTCCTCACCAACACCCTGCTCACCGCCCGCTGCCCGGTCGTCTTCGCGCCCGCCATGCACACCGAGATGTGGGAGCACCCGGCCACCCAGGAGAACGTGGAGACATTGCGGCGCCGCGGCGCGGTCGTCATCGAACCGGCCGTCGGCCGCCTCACCGGCGTCGACACCGGCAAGGGCCGGCTGCCCGACCCCGCCGAGATCTTCGAGGTCTGCCGTCGCGTCCTGGCCCGGGGCGTCACCGGTCCCGACCTCTCAGGCAAGCACGTCGTCGTCAGCGCCGGCGGCACCCGCGAGCCCCTCGACCCGGTCCGCTTCCTCGGTAACCGCTCCTCCGGCAAGCAGGGCTACGCCCTCGCCCGCACCGCCGCCGCGCGGGGCGCGCGGGTGACGCTGGTCGCGGCGAACGCCGGGCTGCCGGACCCGGCCGGAGTGGATGTGGTTCCGGTCGGCACGGCGGTGCAGTTGCGGGAGGCGGTCCTGAAGGCCGCCGCGGACGCCGACGCGGTGGTGATGGCCGCGGCGGTCGCCGACTTCCGCCCGGAGACCTACGCGGCCGGGAAGATCAAGAAGAAGGACGGTCAGGACCCGGACCCGGTCGTGCTCGTACGGAATCCCGACATCCTCGCGGAGATCTCCGCCGACCGTGCCCGCCCGGGCCAGGTGGTCGTCGGTTTCGCCGCCGAGACGGACGACGTGCTCGCCAACGGTCGCGCGAAGCTGCGGCGCAAGGGCTGCGATCTGCTCGTGGTGAACGAGGTGGGGGAGCGCAAGACATTCGGCTCCGAGGAGAACGAGGCGTTGGTCCTGGGGGCCGACGGCAGCGAGACGCCGGTCCCGCACGGGCCCAAGGAAGCCTTGGCCGACATCGTGTGGGACCTGGTCGTCGAGCGCCTGAACTGAGGGTTTGTCTCTGCTCGGAAATCGCTGAGACCTCGCACATTGGGGCGTGGCGCCGCTGGCCAAGTCCGCTCGGGATTGGGCAGAATGCCCGTGCCGCAGGTCACAGCACTCCCGAGAGGCGAGACAGGGGGCCCGCTGGCATAGTGCGACCGATAAACTGTTCTCGGACGACGCCGGGCGCAGCCCCCGTCCCGTCCGCCAATGATCAGCCAGCAGCCGCTGCAACCCCAGGGAGCGTTGTGTCCCGTCGCTTGTTCACCTCGGAGTCCGTGACCGAGGGCCACCCCGACAAGATCGCTGACCAGATCAGCGACACCATTCTCGACGCGCTTCTGCGTGAGGACCCGACCTCCCGGGTCGCCGTCGAGACGCTGATCACGACCGGCCTGGTGCATGTCGCCGGTGAGGTCACCACCAAGACCTACGCCCCCATCGCGCAGCTCGTGCGCGACAAGATCCTGGAGATCGGCTACGACTCCTCGAAGAAGGGCTTCGACGGCGCCTCCTGCGGCGTGTCGGTGTCCATCGGCGCGCAGTCCCCGGACATCGCCCAGGGCGTCGACACGGCCTACGAGAACCGCGTCGAGGGCGACGAGGACGAGCTGGACCGCCAGGGCGCGGGTGACCAGGGTCTGATGTTCGGCTACGCGACGGACGAGACCCCCACCCTGATGCCGCTGCCGATCTTCCTGGCGCACCGGCTCTCCAAGCGCCTGTCCGAGGTTCGCAAGAACGGCACCATCCCCTACCTGCGCCCGGACGGCAAGACGCAGGTCACCATCGAGTACGACGGTGAGAAGGCGGTCCGTCTCGACACGGTCGTGGTCTCCTCGCAGCACGCCAGCGACATCGACCTGGAGTCGCTGCTGGCCCCCGACATCCGCGAGTTCGTGGTGGAGCCGGAGCTGAAGGCGCTGCTCGACGAGGGCATCAAGCTGGAGACCGAGAACTACCGTCTCCTGGTCAACCCGACCGGCCGTTTCGAGATCGGCGGCCCGATGGGCGACGCCGGCCTGACCGGACGCAAGATCATCATCGACACGTACGGCGGCATGGCCCGCCACGGCGGCGGTGCCTTCTCGGGCAAGGACCCGTCCAAGGTGGACCGCTCCGCGGCGTACGCGATGCGCTGGGTCGCCAAGAACGTCGTGGCCGCGGGTCTTGCCTCGCGCTGCGAGGTCCAGGTGGCGTACGCGATCGGCAAGGCCGAGCCGGTCGGCCTGTTCGTGGAGACCTTCGGCACCGCCAAGATCGACACCGACCGGATCGAGAAGGCCATCGACGAGGTCTTCGACCTGCGTCCGGCCGCCATCATCCGCGACCTCGACCTGCTCCGCCCGATCTACGCCCAGACCGCGGCGTACGGCCACTTCGGCCGTGAGATCCCCGAGTTCACGTGGGAGAACACGGACCGTGTGGAGGCGCTGCGGAAGGCTGTGGGTCTGTAGACCCACCGCTCGCCGCGAGGCCCGGTCCCCTGGTGGGGGCCGGGCCTCGGTCTGTTTCCCTCGCGGCCCCAGGTGCTGAGCCGGCCGCGGGCAAAGGGGGAGCCACCGCGGAGCCCCGGGCCCGGTCGAATGTCAGTGGGGTCTGGTACCAATGATGCTGTGAGCAGCGAGAACGAGGGTCCGGAGCGTGCGGCGCAGGACGCGCCGCCCGAGCAGCTCGCGCTCATCCGGGAGAGCGTGCGCAGGGGCAAGGCGCCGCGGGCGAAGCCACGGACCTGGCGGGGGGCCGCGCTGGCCACCGAGCTGCCCGTCGCCCGGGTACTGGTGGACAAGGGGGTGCTGCACCTCGACCGGTACTTCGACTACGCGGTGCCCGAGGAACTGGACGCCGACGCACAGCCGGGGGTGCGGGTGCGGGTGCGGTTCGGGGCCGGGCGGCATCGGGTGCGGGACGGGCGGCGTGAGGGCGGCGGGCTGATCGACGGGTTCCTCGTCGAACGGCGCGCCGAGTCCGACTACTCCGGGCCGCTGGCCGCACTGGCCCAGGTGGTGTCCCCCGAGCCGGTGCTCGACGAGGAACTGCTGGGGCTGGCCCGGGCCGTCGCCGACCGGTACGCGGGCAGTCTCGCCGATGTGCTGCAACTCGCCGTGCCGCCGCGCAACGCGCGAGCCGAGCAGCGGCCCTCGCCCGCTCCGCTGCCGCCCCCCGGCGCGCCGGACGTGGGGACCTGGGGGCGGTACGAGCGCGGGGCCGCGTTCCTCCAGTCGCTGGCCGCCGGAGGCGCCCCGCGCGCGGTGTGGAACGCGCTGTCGGGGCCGGAGTGGGCTGACGAGCTGGCGCGCGCCGTGGTGGCGACGTTGGCCTCCGGACGCGGTGCGCTGGTCGTCCTTCCCGACGGCAGGGCGGTCGCACGCGTCGACGCCGCGCTGACAGAGCTGCTGGGGGAGGGGCGGCACGCGGTGCTCACCGCCGACGCCGGGCCCGAGAAACGGTATCGGGAGTGGCTGGCGGTGCGGCGCGGGAGCGTGCGGGCGGTCGTGGGGACCCGGGCTGCCATGTTCGCCCCGGTGCGGGACCTCGGTTTGGTCGCCATGTGGGAGGACGGCGACGACAGCCACAGCGAGCAGCATGCGCCCCAGCCGCATGCGCGGGAGGTGCTGCTGCTGCGGGCCGCTCAGGACAAGTGCGGCTTCCTGCTCGGAAGCTGGAGCTGCACGGTGGAGGCCGCACAGCTCGTGGAGAGCGGGTGGGCGCGGCCGCTGGTCGCCGGGCGGGACCAGGTGCGGGCCGCCGCGCCGCTGGTCAGGACCGTGGGAGACGGGGACCTCGCGCGGGACGAGGCGGCGCGGGCCGCGCGGCTGCCGACCCTCGCCTGGCAGGCCGTCAGGGAGGGCCTGCGGCACGGGCCGGTACTGGTGCAGGTGCCCCGGCGGGGGTACGTCCCGAGGATGGCGTGCGCCAGTTGCCGGGCGCCCGCGCGGTGTCGGCACTGCTCCGGGCCCCTGGAGGCACAGGAGTCCGGGGCCGCGCTGCGCTGCGGGTGGTGCGGCCGCGAGGACGGCGCCTGGCACTGTCCGGAGTGCGGGGGGTTTCGGTTGCGGGCGCAGGTCGTCGGGGCGCGCCGCACCGCCGAGGAGTTGGGGCGGGCGTTTCCGGCGGTGCCGGTGCGGACGTCGGGACGCGAGCATGTGCTGGACACGGTGCCGGCGGCGCCCGCCCTGGTGGTGAGCACACCGGGGGCCGAACCCGTCGCCGAGGGGGGCTATGCGGCGGCTCTGCTGCTGGACGGGTGGGCCATGCTCGGGCGGCCGGACCTGCGCGCCGGTGAGGAGGCGCTGCGGAGGTGGATCGGGGCGGCCGCTCTGGTACGCCCGCAGGGCGCCGGGGGCACCGTCGTGGTGGTCGCCGAGCCGACACTGCGGCCCGTGCAGGCGCTGGTGCGGTGGGACCCGGTGGGGCATGCGGTGCGGGAGCTCGCCGAGCGGGCCGAGCTGGGTTTCCCGCCGGTGTCGCGGATGGCGGCCGTGTCGGGGAGCGCGGAGGCGGTCACGGAGTTTCTGCGGGCGACGGAACTGCCGCCGGACTCCCAGGTGTTGGGGCCCGTACCGCTGCCCGTGGTGGCCGCGGGCCGCCCGCGCAGGGCGGGCGGGCCGCCTCCCGGGGAGCACTGGGAGCGGGCGTTGATCCGGGTGCCGCCGGGAAGCGGGGCGGCGTTGGCGTCCGCGCTGAAGGCGGCGCAGGCGGCGCGGATGGCGCGCGGGGGTGCGGAGGCGGGGGTCCGGGTGCGGATCGATCCGCCCGACATCGGGTGAGCGGGAGATCGCGGTCAGGCCCGGCCCGGCGACCGTCCTGAGGACGCTGTGGGCGGCGGCCACCGGGAAGTCGCTGTGCAGGTCGGGCGTGGCCGTGGCAGGAGGCCGGTCGCCCGCCCGGTGGCGTGCTCGCCGGAGTCGTCGGTCGGCCGGGACCGTGTGACCCGGTGTCACCCCCGCGGCCCGCTCGGTGGATCGCGGTGGCATACGTCTGCCCTCCCGGAGACGTGCCGGGAGGGCAGGGGGAAGGGGGCGGAACGGGTCAGCCGTTGCGGGGGGCCGGGAAGGCGGTGGGCCTGGGTTCCTCGCGGAGGGACGGGCTGCCCGCCGTCGGCTGGGTCGGCATGGAGCGGGCGGCGGGCACGGTCGGCACCGCGGAGATGCCGGAGCCCACGTTGACCGTGCGGGAACCCGTGGATTCCGTGGCCCGCTCGGTCTCGGCGGCCGCCTGGGCGGCGGCACGGCGGGCTCCGTAGCGGCGGTGCACCGCCTGCTTGGTGACGCCGAGGGCGGATCCCACGGCGTCCCACGAGAAGCCGAGTGAACGGTCGAAGTCCACGGCGGCCGTCACCAGGGTCTCGACACTGTCCCGCAGTTCCTGGGCGAGACGGACCGTCGGGGCGGGGGCGCGTCCGTAGACGACGAAGCCCGTGGAGGGGCCGGAGCGGCGCGGGCGGTAGACGTTGCCCAACTGGGCGGTGAGGGTGCGAAGTGCGTCCACCTGCCGGCGGACCCGCTCGATGTCCCGCACCAGCAAGTGCAGGCTGGCCCGTGCCTGGGCGTCGTGGGTTGCGTGGTCGGCCATGAACAAGCCTCTCGAACCGGCGTTGAAAAGGATCGGACCGCGTGCGTGCGGCCCATTGCGGTCAACTCTTTCTTGACCAACGCGGATTCGCTCCGCTGGTCACGCATCGGGGGCGTGTACGCATATTCGTACGCCCCTGGAGGCAGGGATCGCGCCTCGACCCTGGGTCTCGGACGCGTTTCCCGCCCTGTTCCCCACCCGCGCCCCGGTCGTCGTCAGTTGACCGCGGACCGGCCTCGGCTGTGGGGTGCCGACCGTCGGCGGCTGTTCCGTACGAGGTCATAGACTGGGGCGTTGGCCGTGTCCGCCCCCCGCCCGAGAGGCCCCACCCCACCCATGAAGCTCGTCTTCGCCGGTACCCCAGAGGTCGCCGTTCCCGCTCTGGACGCTCTGCTCGCCTCCGGGCGGCACGAGGTGGCCGCCGTCGTCACGCGACCCGACGCGCCGGCCGGGCGTGGGCGGAGGCTGGTCGCCTCTCCCGTCGCCGAGCGGGCCGAGGAGGCCGGGATCGAGGTGCTGAAGCCCGTCAAGCCGCGGGATCCGGACTTCCTGGAGCGGCTGCGCGAGATCGCCCCGGACTGCTGTCCCGTCGTCGCCTACGGAGCCCTGCTGCCCCGTGTGGCCCTGGACGTCCCCACCCACGGCTGGGTCAACCTGCACTTCTCGCTGCTGCCCGCCTGGCGCGGCGCCGCTCCGGTGCAGCACTCCGTCATGGCGGGCGACGAGATCACGGGGGCGACCACCTTCCTCATCGAGGAGGGCCTCGACTCCGGCCCCGTCTACGGGACGTTGACCGAGACCGTCCGGCCCACCGACACCAGCGGGGACCTGCTGACCCGGCTGGCTTTCGCAGGCGCCGGCCTGCTGACCGCCACCATGGACGGGATCGAGGACGGCTCCCTGAAGGCCGTACCGCAGCCGGCCGAGGGCGTCACCCTGGCCCCGAAGATCACCGTCGAGGACGCCCGGGTGGACTGGCACGCGCCCGCGCTGCGGGTCGACCGGGTGGTGCGCGGATGCACCCCGGCCCCCGGCGCCTGGACCACCTTCCGCGGTGAGCGGCTCAAGCTCGTCCAGGTCCGGCCCGTCCCCGAGCGCACCGACCTCGCACCCGGGGTGCCGGCCGTCGGCAAGAACGACGTCCACGTGGGCACCGGCTCCTACGCCGTCGAGCTGCTGTGGGTGCAGGCCCAGGGCAAGAAGCCGATGAAGGCCGCCGACTGGGCCCGGGGCGTACGCATCGGCGACGGCGAGACCCTCGGCGCGTGACGTGAGGCCGCGGACTTAGGCTTGGCGCGTATCCCTACCCGTAATCCGGAGCACCTTTTTCGTGAGTGACCAGCCCCGTCGGCCCGGCAGGCCCGGCAAGACCGGCAAGCCCTACCGTCGGCCCCAGAAGGACCCCGTCCGCATGCTCGCCTTCGAGGCGCTGCGGGCCGTGGACGAGCGGGACGCGTACGCCAACCTCGTCCTGCCGCCCCTGCTGCGCAAGGCGCGGGAGAAGGGCGGCTTCGACGGGCGGGACGCGGCCCTCGCGACGGAGCTGGTGTACGGGACGCTGCGGTGGCAGGGGACGTACGACGCCGTCATCGCGGCCTGTGTCGACCGGCCGCTGCGGGAGGTCGACCCCCCGGTGCTCGACGTGCTCGGTCTCGGCGTGCACCAGCTGCTGGGGACGCGGATCCCCACCCATGCCGCGGTGTCCGCCTCCGTCGAGCTCGCCCGGGTCGTGCTCGGCGACGGGCGGGCCAAGTTCGTCAACGCGGTGCTGCGGAAGGTCGCGCAGGACGACCTGGACGGGTGGCTCCAGAAGGTCGCCCCGCCCTACGAGGACGACCCCGAGGACCATCTGTCCGTCATGCACTCGCACCCCCGCTGGGTCGTCTCCGCCTTGTGGGACTCGCTCGGCGGCGGGCGGGCCGGGATCGAGGACCTGCTGGAGGCCGACAACGAGCGGCCCGAGGTGACCCTGGTCGCCCGGCCGGGGCGGTCCACCACGGAGGAACTGCTGCGCCAGGACGCGGCGCTGCCGGGGCGCTGGTCGCCGTACGCCGTGCGGCTGGCCGAGGGCGGCGAGCCCGGTGCCGTGGAGGCCGTACGGGAGGGCAGGGCCGGGGTGCAGGACGAGGGCAGCCAACTCGTCGCGCTGGCGCTCGCGAACGCGCCCCTGGAGGGGCGGGACGAGAAGTGGCTCGACGGATGCGCCGGGCCGGGTGGCAAGGCCGCGCTGCTCGCCGCCCTCGCCGCGGAGCGCGGGGCCTTCCTGCTCGCCTCCGAGAAGCAGCCGCACCGGGCCGGTCTTGTGGCCCGGGCGCTCACCGGGAACCCCGGGCCGTACCAGGTAATCGCCGCCGACGGGACCCGCCCGCCGTGGCGGCCCGGGTCCTTCGACCGGGTGCTGATGGACGTGCCGTGCACCGGGCTCGGCGCGTTGCGGCGGCGGCCCGAGGCGCGGTGGCGCAGGCGGCCCGAGGACCTCGACGGGTTCGCGCCGCTGCAGCGCGGCCTGCTGCGGACCGCCCTGGAGTCGGTCCGCGTCGGCGGGATCGTCGGCTACGCCACCTGCTCGCCGCACCTCGCCGAGACCCGGGCCGTCGTCGACGACCTGCTCAAGCAGCGGACCGATGCCGAACTCATCGACGCCCGCCCGCTGTTGCCCGGAGTGCCGGATCTCGGCGAGGGTCCCGACGTACAGCTGTGGCCGCATGTGCACGGGACCGACGCGATGTACCTGGCGCTCATTCGGCGGACCGGCTGACGCCCGCCTGAAGCGACTCGGATGCCGGTGGCTCGCCGTCCTGCCGGGACAGCGGGTGCGGCCACCACACCGTCGGGCCGACGTCCAGGAACAGGGACGGGACCAGCACCGACCGCACCACGAAGGTGTCGATCAGCACGCCGAGGGCCACCGCGAAGCCGATCTCCGCGAAGGCGACCATGGGGAGGGTGCCGAGGGCGGCGAAGGTGCCGGCCAGGACCAGGCCGGCCGAGGTGATGACCGCGCCCGTCGTCGCGAGGCCCGTCACCACACCCCGGCGGGTCCCCTGACGGGCCGCCTCCTCGCGGATCCGGGTGGTCAGGAAGATGTTGTAGTCGATGCCCAGGGCGACCAGGAAGACGAACACGAACAACGGGAAGTCGGTCGACTCGCCCGCGTAGTCGAACAGGTGGCGGAACGCGAGCGCGCTGAGGCCGAGTGCTGCCGCGAACGACAGGATCACCGTCCCGATCAGCAGCAGCGCGGCGACCAGTGCACGCAGCAGCAGGCCCAGGATCAGCAGCACGACGAGCAGCACCAGCGGGATGATCAGCAGGTTGTCGTGGGTGGTCGCCTGGTCCGCGTCCAGCAGGGCGGCCGTGCCGCCGCCCACCTTCGCGTCCGCGTCCGGCACCGCGTGCACGGCGTCCCGGACCCGCTCCACGGTCTGTTTCGCCGCCTCGCTGTCGGCCGGGTCGCTCATGGTGGCCTCGAACAGCACCTTGCCCTCGAGGAAGGGCTTCGTGCCCGGTGGCCGGCCGAGCGAGGTGGGGACCACGCCCCGGGTGGCGGCGACCGTATCGGCGACCTGCCGGGCCTGTGCCTGGTCGCTGACGACGACCAGGGGATCGCCGCTGCCCGCCGGGAAGTAGCGTGCCGAGACCTCCTGGCCGACGATCGAGTCCGGTTTCCCGGTGAAAGCGTCCGCGTTGCTGATGCCCTCCGCGCGCAGCTGGATCAGGCCGAGCGAGCAGAGCGCGAGCACCAGCGCCGTCACGCCCCAGATCATGCGCGGACGCCGGGCCATCCGGCGGCCCAGCCGGGCCCACACGCCCCGCTCGGTCGGGTCGGGGGCGCCGAAGTGCGGGATCACCGGCCAGAAGATCCAGCGGCCGAAGATCACCAGCAGCGCGGGGAACAAGGTCGTCATCGCCAGCAGGGCGACCGCCACGCCGATCGCGGCGACCGGGCCGAGACCGCTGGTCGAGTTCATCTCGGCGGCCAGCAGCATCAGCATGCTCAGCACGACCGTCCCGCCCGAGGCCAGCACCGCCGGACCGGCGCGGTGCAGCGCCAGCGCCATCGCCTCGTGCCGGTCCTCGTGACGGCGCAGCTCTTCTCGGTAGCGGGCCACGAGCAGCAGCGCGTAGTCCGTTCCCGCGCCGAAGACGAGGACGGTGAGAATGCCGGCGCTCTGGCCGTTGACGGTCAGGCCCGCGTGCTGTGCCAGCAGGTAGATCAGCGCCTGCGCGGTGAACAGGGCGACGATCACCGACACCAACGGGACCAGGATGAGGGTGGGGCTGCGGTAGGTGAGGAGCAGCATCACGATGACGACGCCCATCGCCGAGACCAGCAGCGTGGAGTCGATGCCCTCGAAGGCCTTGGAGAAGTCCGCCGAGGTGCCGCCCGGGCCGGTGATGTGCACGGCGAGGCCTCCACCGCTCTCCCCGACGACGTCCCGGATCGAGTCGACGGCGGGCGCGATCCGCTGCCAGCCCTTCTCGTCCATCGTGATCGGTACCAGGATCTGGGCGGCGCGCGGATCGGTCGGCCGGTCGTAGACCGGGCCCCGGGTCTCGGCGCCGCGGATGCCGTGGTCCGTCAGCTGCCTGAGCCGGGCCGCGTCCGCGGTGATCCGCGCCCGGTCCTGGGCGTTCAGGCCGCTCTCGCGGGCGTACACGACGGCGGCCGGGATCTGCTCCGGCCTGAAGTCCTCGGAGATCTGCAGGACTTGGGTCGACTCGGCGGAGCCGGGCAGCCAGGAGGCCGCGTCGTTGTCCTGGGCGTCGGTCAGCTTCTGGGCGAGCGGTGCCGTCAGGAACAGCGCGACCAGCCACAACACCAGCACCAGCCACTTGGCACGCCGCCCGCACACCAGGTGCGCGACGCCTCGCCTCCCGTTCATCGGCGACCCTGGAATTCCGTTCATCGGCGACCCCGGAAAAGGGCCGCCGACCGTGCCCGGGACCGGACACCGGACGGGGCGCGGGACGCGGTTGGGTGCGGCCCGCTCACACCGGCGCGCCCAGCCACGCACGGTGCGCGGCGTTCATCCGACGGTATCCACATCGGACCGATGCCACCGACCCCCACCGGGCATGGCAGGCTTGGGGCATGGCCGCGCAGATCAACCCCAGCATCCTGTCCGCCGACTTCGCCCGTCTCGCGGACGAGGCGAAGGCGGTCGAAGGAGCCGACTGGCTTCATGTCGACGTCATGGACAACCATTTCGTCCCGAACCTCACGCTCGGTGTGCCGGTCGTGGAGTCGCTGGCCCGTGCGACGGACACTCCGCTGGACTGCCATCTGATGATCGAGGCTCCCGATCGGTGGGCGCCTCAGTACGTCGAGGCGGGGGCTTCTTCGGTCACCTTCCATGTGGAGGCGGCCGCCGCTCCGGTCCGGCTCGCCCGGGAGATCCGCGCCAAGGGCGCCCGCGCCTCCATGGCGCTGAAGCCCGCGACGCCCATCGAGCCGTACGAGGATCTGCTTCCCGAACTCGACATGCTGCTGATCATGACGGTCGAGCCGGGCTTCGGGGGACAGGCGTTTCTCGACATCATGCTCCCCAAGATCCGCCGCACCCGCGAGTTGATCAGCAAGCACGGTCTCGAGCTGTGGCTCCAGGTGGACGGCGGAGTCTCGGCCTCCACCATCGAGCGCTGCGCGGACGCGGGCGCCGACGTGTTCGTCGCGGGGTCGGCGGTCTACGGGGCATCGGACCCGGCCGAGGCGGTACGTGCATTGCGCACCCAAGCTGAGGGGGCGGCCGCCGGGGCGAGCTGGGCGTGCGACCACTGAACCAAGGGAACGTGAACGGCTCCCATCAGGGCCGATCGAGTGCGCCGGATCTGCAAGGATGAAGGCGAATCCAGAATGTGAACAGTGAACAGCAGTGAGGAGATCGCCGTGTCGGGTATGTCGGCGGGCCGGTCAGCCATGCGGATGGGGCCCGCTGAGCTGGTGCAGGCGGCGGCCATGGCCCGCCGTTTCTACCTTGAGGGCAAGTCCAAGATCCAGATCGCGGAGGAGTTCGGCGTCAGCCGCTTCAAGGTGGCCCGGGTCCTGGAGACCGCTCTCGAAAGGGATCTCGTACGGATCGAGATCCGGGTGCCGGCCGAACTGGACGCGGAGCGCTCCGACGCGCTGCGCGCCCGTTACGGCCTCAGGCACGCCGTCGTGGTGGAGTCCCCGGCCGAGGCCGAGGAGACACCCGACCCGGAGAACCTGGGAGAAGTGGCCGCCGAACTGCTCGGCGAGCTGCTGAACGAGGGCGATGTGCTGGGCCTGGCCTGGGGCAGGTCCACCATCCACATGGCGGCGGCGCTGGACCGGCTGCCGCCCTGCACGGTCGTGCAGCTGACGGGTGTGTACGACGCCGGGACGGCGGAACGCGGCTCGGTCGAGGCCGTCCGTCGCGCCGCCCAGGTGTCCGGCGGCGACGCCCACCCCATCTACGCGCCGATGCTGCTGCCGGACGCGGCCACCGCCCAGGCGCTGCGCCACCAGACCGGGATCGCCCGGGCCTTCGAGTACTTCGACAAGGTCACGGTCGCCTGTGTCTCCATCGGTTCCTGGGAACCGGGCATCTCCACGGTGCACGACATGCTCAGCGACGAGGAGCGCTCGCACTACGCCTCGCTCGGTGTCGCCGCCGAGATGTCGGCGCACCTCTTCGACGCCGAGGGCCGCCGGGTCGGGCGGGACCTGGGGGAGCGGTGCATCACCGTCAAGGCCGACCAGCTCCGCCGTATCCCGGAGGTCGTCGCGATCGCGGGCGGGCAGCGCAAGGCCGCGGCCATCGACGCGGTACTGCGGTCGGGACTCGTCACCAGCCTGGTGACGGACACCTCGGCGGCGGACTACCTGCTGGCGGCGGGGCCGACGCCGAAGTCGGCCTTCAACCGGACCGATCCCGACGGGATCTGATCAACCGTCACCGTGGGCGGCCGTGGCGGCACAACCGCCGCGGCCGCCTTCCGCGTGGTGGAAATGCCCCGCACCGGCGTGCGCCCCTGTGGCGCCCCCTTGGAGGTTCCTCCCAAAGGCCCTCTGACCTGCCTGGACGATTCGACCGGGGACCGCTTTCCAGCCGACATGGGACAATGAGGTACGTGCTCTTCCCCCTGGCTGACCTGTCCGGGGCCACCTCTGATCGACTGGGATGTGCAGCACGTGCGTTTCCTCAACGACATCCAGCCCCCGTACGACCTGACGTACGACGACGTGTTCATGGTGCCGAGCCGCAGCGCGGTCGGCTCCCGGCAGGACGTGGACCTCAGCTCCCCGGACGGTTCGGGCACCACGATCCCGCTGGTCGTCGCCAACATGACCGCCATCGCCGGGCGCCGCATGGCGGAGACGGTCGCCCGGCGCGGCGGTCTGGTCGTCATCCCGCAGGACATCCCGATCGAGGTCGTCGCCGAGGTCGTCTCCTGGGTGAAGAGCCGCCACCACGTCCTGGACACGCCGATCGAGCTGGCCCCGCACCAGACCGTCGCCGACGCGCTGTCCCTGCTGCCCAAGCGCGCGCACAACGCCGGTGTGGTCGTCGACGGGGACCGGCAGCCGATCGGTGTGGTCACCGACCGGGACCTGGCCGGTGTGGACCGCTTCACCCAGCTCGAAGTGGTCATGTCCAAGGACCTGTTGCTGCTCGACGCGGACATCGACCCGCGCGAGGCCTTCAACCGGCTGGACGCGGCCAACCGCCGCTACGCGCCCGCCGTCGACCGGGACGGCCGCCTCGCGGGCATCCTCACCCGCAAGGGCGCCCTGCGCGCCACGCTCTACACCCCGGCCGTGGACGCGCGCGGCGGGCTGCGCATCGCCGCCGCCGTCGGCATCAACGGCGATGTCGCGGGCAAGGCCGAGGAACTGCTCGACGCGGGCATCGACGCCCTCGTCATCGACACCGCGCACGGCCACCAGGAATCGATGATCAGCGCGATCAAGCTGGTGCGCGACCTCGACCCGCGGGTGCCGATCGTCGCGGGCAACATCGTCGCCGCGGAGGGCGTCCGGGACCTGGTCGACGCGGGCGCCGACATCATCAAGGTGGGCGTGGGCCCCGGCGCCATGTGCACCACCCGCATGATGACCGGCGTCGGCCGCCCGCAGTTCTCGGCGGTCCTGGAGTGCGCCGCCGAGGCACGCAAGTACGGCAAGCACGTGTGGGCGGACGGCGGCGTCCGGCACCCGCGCGATGTCGCCATGGCGCTCGCCGCCGGTGCCTCCAACGTGATGATCGGGTCCTGGTTCGCGGGCACCTACGAGTCCCCGGGCGACCTCCAGCAGGACGCCGACGGCCGCCCCTACAAGGAGTCGTTCGGCATGGCGTCCGCGCGTGCCGTCGCCCACCGCACGTCCGAGGAGTCGGGGTACGACCGGGCCCGCAAGGGCTTGTTCGAGGAAGGCATCTCCACCTCCCGGATGTTCCTCGACCCGGCCCGGCCGGGCGTCGAGGACCTGATCGACTCGATCATCGCCGGCGTCCGCTCCTCCTGCACCTACGCCGGCGCCGGCTCCCTGGAGGAGTTCGCCGAGAAGGCCGTCGTCGGTATCCAGAGCGCCGCCGGCTACGCCGAGGGCAAGCCCCTGCACGCCAGCTGGGGCTGAGCGGCTCGGCGCACGACCGTCCGCACGCAACGGTCGAAAGCCCCCGCGCAACGAACATCCGCCCAGCCCCGAGGAACGCAATGATCTTGCGTGGGTGCGCAAAGTTGCCACAGTACACGGGCAACGCCATCCCATAGGGTCATGCCCTGTACATGGCGTGGCGGGGACCCCGCTCGGTGGGCCCCTGCTGTCAGGGGTGTGCCACCGGTCCCCGTCGCACCGACAGGCAGCTACAAAGGAGCCAGCGCGTGCTCGACCAAGGCGCACCCCCGCACAACCGTGGCCGTACAGCCCCCTCGTCCCCCGGCCTCGGTACGCGTCTGATGCGTCGCAAGCCGGTGGAGAACCTGGTCGCCGAGGGCGGCCAGGGCGAGGGCGGCAGCCTCCGCCGCTCCCTCGGGCTGTGGCAGCTGACCATGATCAGCATCGGGGCCACCCTCGGCACCGGCATCTTCGTGGTCCTCGGCGAGGCCGTTCCCAAGGCGGGCCCTGCGGTCACCCTGTCCTTCGTGATCGCGGGTCTCACCGCGGTGTTCTCGGCGCTGTCCTACGCCGAACTGGCGGGCACCATCCCGGTCGCCGGCTCCTCGTACTCGTACGCATACGCAACGATGGGCGAACTGGTCGCCTGGGTGTGCGGCTGGTGTCTGGTCCTGGAGTACGGCGTCTCGGTCGCCGCCGTGGCGGTCGGCTGGGGCGAGTACCTGAACGAGTTGCTCGACGGGACGATCGGCGTCACCATCCCCGACGCGCTGTCCGCCCCGCCCGGCGACGGCGGCGTCTTCAACCTGCCGGCACTGATCGTCGTCCTGCTCGCGATGGCCTTCCTGCTGGGCGGTGCCCGCGAGTCGGCCCGCGCCAACACCGTCATGGTCACCGTGAAGATCGCCGCGCTGGTGCTGTTCTGCGCCATCGGCCTCCAGGGCTTCCGCTCGGGCAACTACGACAACTTCATGCCGCTCGGCATGGCCGGCGTCAGCGCCGCGGGCGCCACGCTCTTCTTCTCGTACATCGGCTTCGACGCCGCCTCCACCGCCGGTGAGGAGGCGAAGAACGCACAGCGCGACCTGCCGCGCGCGATCATGCTCTCGCTGGTCGTCGTGACCGCCCTGTACGTCCTGGTCGCCGCCGTCGCGGTCGGTGCCAAGCCCTGGCGGCAGTTCACCGACTCCGAGGCCGCGCTCGCCCAGATCATGCGCGAGGTCACCGGGCAGGGCTTCTGGGGCACCCTCCTCGCGTTCTGCGCGGTCGTCGCCATCGCGAGCGTCGTCCTGACCGTCCTGTACGGCCAGACCCGCATCCTCTTCGCGATGTCCCGGGACGGCCTGGTGCCCAAGGTGTTCGCCCGCGTCCACCCCAGGACCGGCACGCCCCGCGCCAACACGCTGATCGTGTCCCTGTTCTGCGGTGTGCTGGCCGCCGCCGTGCCGCTGGGACAGCTCGCCGACGCCACCAGCATCGGCACGCTGTTCGCCTTCGCGCTGGTCAACGTGGCCGTGGTCGTCCTGCGGCGGACCCGACCCGACATGTCCCGCACCTTCCGGGTACCGCTGTCGCCCGTCCTGCCGATCGTGGGCTTCGGCCTGTGCGTCTGGATGATGGGCAGCCTGTCCGCCGTCACCTGGGTCGTCTTCGGGGTCTGGATGGCCGTCGGGCTCGTGGTCTACTTCGGGTACGGCCATCGCCGCTCCCGTCTCGCCACGCCCGGAACGAAGTGAACCACCCGCAGTGCTGAACGATCTCGACGAACGCATCGTCCACGCCCTCGCCGAGGACGCCCGCCGCTCCTACGCGGACATCGGCCAGTTGGTCGGCCTCTCCGCGCCGGCGGTGAAACGGCGGGTCGACCGGCTGCGCGCCACCGGCGCCATCACCGGCTTCACCGTCCGGGTGGACCCGGCGGCGCTCGGCTGGAAGACCGAGGGGTTCGTCGAGATCCACTGCCGCCGCAACACCTCGCCGGAGACCATCCAACGAGGCCTGGAGCGTTACCAGGAGGTCGTCGCCGCGTCGACCGTCACCGGCGACGCGGACGCGATCGTCCAGGTCTTCGCCTCCGACATGCGGCACTTCGAGCGGGTCCTGGAGCGGATAGCGGGGGAGCCGTTCGTGGAACGGACCAAGTCCGTGCTGGTGCTGTCGCCACTGCTGCGCCGCTTCTCGTCGGGCTCGCCGACCTAGGGCGTGTTGCGAAAGTCCCGCCTGCCTCGCGACGCCATGCACGCACTCTCGCCGCACCGGGCGAAAGCCCAAGTACATCCAGTACGAGGCCTTCCGCCCGGCACGCCGAGAGCACGCACCTGACGCCGCGAGGCCCGCCCTTCGGGCGAACGACGAGACTTTCGCAACACGCCCCAGCCGCGCTACTCGGCGTCGCGCCGGACGGCCGAGAGCAGCCGCCGTACCGCGGCCGCGTGCCCGCCCGTACCGATGACCAGCAGCCGGTAGGGGCGGCCCAGCGGGCCGGGGAACCTCGCCCGGGTCTCGGCCCGCAGCCGGGTCCGCCCCGGCCCGGCCTCGTCGAGGCGGAAGACCAGGGCGTACGTCGAGAAGCGGTGGCGTCCGACGAGGACCAGTTCCCGGCCCGGGTGCGCCGAGGCCACGCGGAGCCCCGTGAACGTCGAGCCCTCGGCCACCGGGCGCGGCCCGGACGCCGTGCGGTCGGCACTGCCGAGCAGGCGCCCGTAGCGGGCCGCCCGGCCGCTCCCGAACGACCGGTCCAGGGCGTCACCGAGACCTCGCCAGACGGCGGCGGGCTCCGCCGCGACGACCGTCGTGTGCTCGTCCACGTGTGGTAACGCGGCGATCTCCATACGTCCTCCCCGGTTCGGCGATGACTTCCACCGTAACCGCGGCGGGCCGACGGGCCGATGGGGCGCCGACGGGTAATCCACTCGGCCCCACGCCCCACCCCGACTACCATCGGTGGCATGACCTGGCGACATTGATCCACCAGCCGTGCCTCCCGAGGGCCACCTCGGACGCCGCACCTCCGGCGTCCGATTCGTCCCTTCGGGAAGGCCTCATGACACTCTCACCTACGCGTGTGCCCGCCACCGGCGTCCGTCGCCTCACGGCCACGCTGTACGGCTACGCGTTCCTCGACGACTTCGTCCTGCTCTACCCGGTGTACGCGCTGCTGTTCGCCGACACCGGCCTGTCGATCTGGCAGATCTCCTCCCTGTTCGCCCTGTGGTCCCTCACCGGCGTGCTGCTGGAGGTCCCCTCCGGCGCCTGGGCGGACGCGGTCTCCCGCCGGCTGCTGCTGTGGCTCGGCCCGCTGCTCACCTCGGTCGGCTTCGCCCTGTGGGTCCTGGTCCCGTCGTACTGGGCCTTCGCGGTCGGCTTCGTGCTGTGGGGCGTGCGCGGAGCGCTGGGCTCCGGTGCGCTGGAGGCCCTGCTGTACGAGGAACTGGTCCGGCTGGGCGCGGGCGACCGGTATGCCCGCCTCATGGGCCGGGCCAGGGCCGCGGGACTGCTGGCCGTGATGGCTTCGATGGCGGCCGCCGGGCCCGTGTTCGCCTTCGGCGGCTACCTGGCGGTCGGCGCGGCGAGTGTCCTGGCCTGCCTGCTCTCCGCGGTGACCGCGACCCGGTTCCCGGAGCACCGGACACCGGGAACCGGCGGTGACAGCTGGGCCGCGACCCTGCGGGACGGACTCGCCCAGGCCCGCGGTGACCGGTCGCTGCGCCGGGCGCTGCTGTTGGTCCCGGCCGTCGGCGCCGTGTGGGGCGCGCTCGACGAGTACACGCCACTGCTGGTCCGGGACACCGGCGTACCGGACCGGATGGTCCCGTATCTGCTTCTGCTGGTCTGGGCGGGTGCCACGGCCGGGAGCCTGCTGTCCGGTCCCGCCGAGCGGCTCGGCAGCCGCGGGCTGGGACTCCTGCTCGGGGGCGCCGCGCTCGCCCTGGCCGTGGGCGCGGGTGCGCGGACACCGACCGGCCTGGTCCTGGTGGCGCTCGCCTTCGGCGGTTTCCAGCTGGCGACCGTGCTCGCCGACGTCCGCCTCCAGCACCGCATCGAGGACACCGGGCGGGCCACCCTGACCTCGGTCGCGAGCCTGGGCACCGAACTGGCCACCGTCGCCGTGTACGGCGCGTACGCGACCCTCGCCCAAAAGGCCTCCCACGGCACCGTGTTCGCGCTGTTCGCGGTGCCGTACCTGGTCACGGCCCTGCTGCTGACCAACGGCACGCGGACGGCCACGACGCGAGGGTGGCCCGGCCGGTGAGTTGAAGTGAAGTGAGGTGAGGTGAAGGGCCGGGCCGTGTGGTCGGCTCAGGGCGGTGGCCGACCGGGGCACGCAACGAATCGCCGCCGTTCGCCCCCAGCGCGCAACGATCGGCGCAGGAGCGCGCAACGGCTGCTCCTTGTCGGGCCGAGCGCGCCGCCCGTACCGTCTACGTGGCCCCCACAACCACCCTTCCGCCCGGTGAGGAACACGCATGCGCACCGCCCTGCTCCAGAGCTCCGGCCGCCCCGGCTCGATCGCCGCGAACCTCAAGGTTCTCGACGAGGCCGCGGGCCGCGCCGCCGCCGCGGGCGCCGGGCTGCTGGCCGCGCCGGAGATGTTCCTCACCGGGTACGCGATCGGCGACGACATCGGCCGCCTCGCCGAGCCCGCCGACGGCGACACGGCGGACGCGGTCGCGGAGATCGCCACCCGGCACGGCCTCGCCCTCGCCTACGGCTACCCCGAGCGGGCCGGCGAGGCCGTCTTCAACTCCGCCCAGCTGATCGCCGCCGACGGCACCCGACGGGCCAACTACCGCAAGACCCACCTCTTCGGCTGCTTCGAACGCGACCACTTCACGCCGGGCGACCAGCCCGTCGTACAGGCCGAACTGAACGGCCTCCGCGTCGGCCTGATGATCTGCTACGACGTGGAGTTCCCGGAGAACGTCCGGGCCCACGCCCTCGCCGGTACCGACCTCCTCGTGGTGCCGACCGCGCAGATGCACCCGTTCCAGTTCGTCGCCGAGTCGGTCGTGCTGGTGCGGGCCTTCGAGAACCAGATGTACGTCGCGTACGTCAACCGGGTCGGTCAGGAAGGGGAGTTCGAGTTCGTCGGGCTCTCCACCCTCGCCGGACCCGACGGCATCGCCCGCACCCGGGCCGGCCGCACCGACGAGCTGCTGCTCGCGGACGTCGACCCCGCCTTCCTCGCCGCCTCCCGCGAGGCCAACCCGTACCTGCGGGACCGGCGGCCCGGCCTGTACGGGGCCCTGGTCCGAAACCCCTGAACTTCCCCGAGTTCCTCCCGCTTCTCTCACCTCCCCCGAGTTCTTACGCGCAAGGAGTCCGTACCCCATGACGTCCACCGTGCCCAACGCCGTCGAGCACGTAGACGAGCAGCAGCCGCCGATCACCATGTTCGGCCCGGACTTCCCGTACGCGTACGACGACTTCCTCGCCCACCCGGCGGGCCTCGGTCAGATACCGGCGACCGAGCACGGCACCGAGGTCGCGGTCATCGGGGGCGGGCTGTCCGGCATCGTGGCCGCGTACGAACTGATGAAGATGGGCCTCAAGCCCGTCGTCTACGAGGCCGACCGGATCGGCGGGCGGCTGCGGACCGTCGGTTTCGACGGGTGCGACCCGTCCCTCACCGCGGAGATGGGCGCGATGCGCTTCCCGCCGTCCTCCACGGCCCTCCAGCACTACATCGACCTCGTGGGCCTGACGACCCGGCCCTTCCCCAACCCCCTGGCGGAGGTGACCCCTTCGACCGTCGTCGACCTCAAGGGCGAGTCCCACTACGCCGAGACGATCGACGACCTGCCCCAGGTCTACCGGGACGTCGCCGCGGCCTGGAACACGTGCCTCGAAGAGGGGGCCGACTTCTCCGACATGAACCGCGCCATCCGGGAGCGGGACGTGCCGCGCATCCGGGAGGTCTGGGCGAAGCTCGTCGAGAAGCTCGACAACCAGACCTTCTACGGCTTCCTCTGCGACTCCGAGGCGTTCAGGTCCTTCCGGCACCGTGAGATCTTCGGCCAGGTCGGCTTCGGCACCGGCGGCTGGGACACCGACTTCCCCAACTCCATTCTGGAGATCCTGCGCGTCGTCTACACCGAGGCCGACGACCACCACCGCGGCATCGTCGGCGGCTCCCAGCAGCTGCCGCTGCGGCTGTGGGAGCGCGAGCCGGAGAAGATCGTCCACTGGCCGTACGGGACCTCGCTCGCCGCCCTGCACGTGAACGGCGAGCCCCGCCCGGCCGTGACCCGGCTGCACCGCACCGCGGGCGACCGGATCACCGTCACCGACGCGGACGGCGACATCCGCACCTACCGGACGGCGATCTTCACCGCCCAGTCCTGGATGCTGCTGTCGAAGATCGACTGCGACGACTCGCTCTTCCCGATCGACCACTGGACGGCGATCGAGCGGACGCACTACATGGAGAGCTCGAAGCTGTTCGTCCCGGTCGACCGGCCGTTCTGGCTGGACGAGGCCGTCGACGACCGGGGAAACCCGACCGGCCGGGACGTCATGTCGATGACCCTCACCGACCGGATGACCCGCGGGACCTACCTCCTCGACGACGGCCCCGACAAACCGGCCGTCATCTGCCTCTCGTACACCTGGTGCGACGACAGCCTGAAGTGGCTGCCGCTCTCCGCGAACGAGCGGATGGAGGTCATGCTGAAGTCGCTCGGCGAGATCTATCCGAAGGTGGACATCCGCAAGCACGTCATCGGGAGCCCGGTGACGGTGTCCTGGGAGAACGAGCCCTACTTCATGGGCGCCTTCAAGGCCAACCTGCCGGGTCACTACCGTTACCAGCGGCGCCTGTTCACCCACTTCATGCAGGACCGGCTGCCCGAGGACAAGCGGGGGATCTTCCTCGCCGGCGACGACATCTCCTGGACGGCCGGCTGGGCCGAGGGGGCGGTGCAGACCGCGCTCAACGCGGTCTGGGGCGTCATGCACCACTTCGGAGGGACGACCGACGCGACCAACCCGGGTCCGGGAGACGTGTACGACGAGATCGCGCCGGTCGAACTGCCCGAGGACTAGCAGGATTCGGTGGACCCGGGAGGTTCAGTAGGTCCGGTAGGTCCAGGACCTGTCACCGGTCGGGCAGCGGGGTGAGCAGCATCCGCCCCGCGAGGCCGACCGCCGCGTCCAGCCGTTCGGTGAACTCGCCCGCGACATCGGGGAGTCCGCGCAGCGCCCACAGGGCCCGGGCCGCGGTCCAGGTGGCGTCCCGGGCCCGCTCCAGGCTCCACGAGCCGAGCAGATGGGTGAGCGGGTCGGCGATCTGGAGGAGGTCGGGGCCCGGCATCAGCTCTTCGCGGATGCTCTCCTCCAGCGAGACGAGGAGATCGCCCACCCGGTCGAACTCGTCCTCCACCTCGGCGGGTTCGCAGCCGAGCGTACGACAGGTGTCCACGACGGCGAGCGCCAGATCGTGCCCGATGTGCGCGTTGATGCCCGCGAGCGCGAACTGCAGCGGTCGTACGCCGGGATGCCGGCGCATCTGGAACAGGGGCCGCCAGCAGGCGGGCGGCCGCCGCTCGTCCCGCACCGTCTCCACGGCGGCCAGATAGCGCTCCGCGAACCGCACGTCCAGCGTGATCGCGGCCCGCGCGTCCTCGAAGTGGCCGCTGTCGATACGCCGGTCGACCGCCTCCGTGACGGCGAGGTAGACACGGTTGAAGACGGCGACCCCGTCGGCTGCCGGGAGCGTCGCGTCGAGCGCGCGCATACGGGAGATGACCGCGTCCACAGGGGTGGTGAATTGTTCGCATTGCACCATGGGGGCAGGGTCGCAGCTTTAGTCTGACCCGGGTACCGGTGGGCCCGGCGCTTCCCCAGAACGGGGGAACGCGCGCCCGCCGTGGGGGAGGGGGAGCACGACCGTGTCAGGCTTACGGGCCAGGCGGCAGGCGGCGCACCGGGCCGTGCGCGGGCGGACCGCGCGGCGCGGTGTGATGGTCGCCGCGGCATCCCTCGTCGTCGCGATCGGCACGGCGGCCGGGATGCTGACCGCCCTCGACGACCGGCGCGTCCACGGCGAGGCCAGGCCCGAGGCGACCGCCACTGCCTACCTGGCGTCGCCCGCCGTACCGACGCCGTCCGCCTCAGCGAGCCCGAGCGTCTCCGCCTCCCCGAGCCTCTCCGCCTCGCCGTCCCCGAGGGAGACACCGAGGGCCACGCCCACGCCGACGTCCACAGCGACGGAGCAGAAGGAGCCGGACCTGAGCGCCTTCGAGTCCACCCGGATCTACCGTCACCCCGAGTCCCAGGTGCTCGACTGGGTGCGCGCCAACGGCGCGGACCCGCGGCGGGCGGTCATCGAGTCCCGGATCGCCGACCGGCCCGCGGCCCTCTGGTTCGCGGACTTCACGCCGTCGACCATCACCTCCCGGGTCCGCGCGGTCACGTCGGGCGGCGCCGCCCAGGGCCGGGTCCCGGTACTCGTGGCGTACACGATCCCGGGCCGCGACTGCGGCGGCGCCTCCGAGGGCGGGGCGCCCGACCTCGACGCCTACGACGCCTGGATCGACGCCTTCGCCGCCGGGCTGGGCTCCGGCGAGGTCGTGGTGATCCTGGAGCCGGACTCGGTCGC
The DNA here is from genome assembly GCF_042872365.1 of Streptomyces sp. NPDC005263. Taxonomy (NCBI): domain Bacteria; kingdom Bacillati; phylum Actinomycetota; class Actinomycetes; order Kitasatosporales; family Streptomycetaceae; genus Streptomyces; species Streptomyces sp. NPDC005263. The sequence continues at coordinate 264,853 of NZ_JBIAKJ010000010.1, forward strand.
GCAGGCCGACTGCCTGTCCGCGGGCGAACGGTCCCGCCGCTTCGCCTCGTTGGCCCGCGCGGGCCGGGTCCTCAAGGCCGCCGACCCCAGGGCGCGCGTCTACTACGACGCAGGCCACTCCGGCTGGAACCCGGCCGCGAAACAGGCGAGTTGGCTCAGGCAGGCCGGTGCCGCCTCGGCCGCGTCCTCCGACGGTGTCTTCAGCAACGTCTCCAACTTCCACCGCACGTCCGACGAGATCGCCTACGACCGACGAGTCCTCGACGCGCTGGGCGGCCCGCCCGGCCTGGGCGCCGTCATCGACACCAGCCGCAACGGCAACGGTGCCCCGGCGGACGGCGAGTGGTGCGACCCGCCCGGCCGCGGGATCGGCCGGGCGCCCACGCTCAGCACCGGGCAGGACCGGATCGACGCCTTCCTGTGGGTGAAGCTGCCGGGGGAGTCGGACGGCTGCAAGGGCTCGCCCGGGACGTTCTCGCCGTCCTACGCCTACGAGTTGGCGCGCTGACCGTTCTCGTCGTAGGTACTGGTGCCCTCGTCGAGCAGGGGCCGCCCCGCCTTGAGATGGGCCGGCGCGAACACCCGCAGCGCGTGGTAGCCGGTGATCACGACGACGGTGCCCAGCGCGATGCCGCTCAGCGAGAAGGTGTCGGTGAACTTCATCGTCACGTCGCCGATGCCGATGATGATGCCCGCCGCGGCCGGTACCAGGTTGAGCGGGTTGCGCAGGTCCACCCCGGCGTTGAGCCAGATCTGGGCGCCGAGCAGGCCGATCATGCCGTACAGGATGACGGTGATGCCGCCGAGGACTCCGCCCGGGATCGCGGCCACCACCGCCCCGAACTTCGGGCACACGCCGAACAGGAGGGCGAAACCGGCGGCGGCCCAGTACGCGGCCGTCGAGTAGACCCGGGTCGCGGCCATCACGCCGATGTTCTCGGAGTAGGTGGTGTTGGGCGGGCCGCCGACCGCGGTGGAGAGCACGGAGCCGATGCCGTCGGCGGAGATCGCCGTACCGAGCCTGTCGTCCAGCGAGTCGCCGGTCATCTCGCCGACCGCCTTGACGTGCCCGGCGTTCTCGGCGACCAGGGCGATCACCACGGGCAGCGCGACCAGGATCGCCGACCACTGGAAGGACGGCCCGTGGAAGGACGGCAGCCCGACCCAGTCGGCCCGGCCGACGCCGGACAGGTCGAGCCGCCAGTGGTCGGTGAGCTTGCCGCTCGCGTCCACCGAGTGGATCCGCCCGAAGATCCGGTCGAACGCCCAGGAGACGCCGTAGCCGAAGACCAGGCCCAGGAAGATCGCGATCCGGGACCAGAACCCACGCAGGCAGACCACGGCCAGCCCGGTGACCAGCATGACCAGCAGGGCCGTCCACTGGTCCTGCGGCCAGTACGTGGTGGCGGTGACCGGGGCCAGATTGAAGCCGATCAGCATCACCACCGCGCCGGTGACGACCGGCGGCATCGCCGCGTGGATGATCCGCGCACCGAACCGCTGCACGGCGACACCGACCAGGAACAGCGCGACACCGACGACCAGGACCGCGCCGGTCACCGTGGCACTCGTCCCGCCCTGCGCCCGGATGACCGCGGCGACACCCACGAAGGACAGCGAGCAGCCCAGGTAGCTGGGCACCCGGCCGCGGGTGGCGAGCAGGAAGATCACGGTTGCCACGCCCGACATCATGATCGCGAGGTTGGGATCAAGACCCATGAGGACGGGCGCGACGAACGACGCACCGAACATGGCCACCACGTGCTGAGCGCCGAGACCGACCGTGCGGGGCCAGGAGAGCCGTTCGTCGGGGCGGACCACCGCTCCCGGTTCCGGAGTCCGTCCGTCGCCGTGCAGCTTCCAGCCGACGCCAAGATCCATGGTGCGGTTTCGCTTTCGTCGTGCCTGCGGTTGTTCGAGGTGCCCGGGGTTCGGGGGCGGGTGCCCCGCTCATTGTCCAGGGAACGGACGCTGAGCCTCCGCTCAGGGTGGGGAGGGTGGTCCCACCCAGGCACTCCGTTCAGGGCGGGGAGGTGACCGTCCCACCCTGAGCGACCCGTTCAGGCCCGCGGGCTCGTCGCCGCAGCGGTCTCGGCACTCAGCTTCGGACGGTCCCGGTCGCCCGCCCGCAGCACGCCCGCGAAGGCCACCAGCCCACAGGCCAGTACCGTCACCAGACCGAAGGACGCCGTCAGGCTGGTGGCCTGGGCGAGGCCGCCGATGGCGCTCGGCGCGACCAGACCCGAGGTGTACGTGATGGTCGCGACGCCCGCGATGGCCAGGCTGGGGTTCGGGCCGCTGCGACCCGCCGCGGCGAAGCACAGCGGTACGACGACGGCGATGCCCAACCCCATCAGCGCGAACCCCGCCATGGCCACCGCCGGATGGCCCGCCACCACGACCAGCAGCCCGCCCAGGGCGGCCAGCACCCCGCCCACCCGGACCGTGTACACCGAGCCGAACCGGTCCACCACCTTGTCGCCGACCAGCCTCGCGATCGCCATGGTGAGCGTGAAGCCCGTGGTGCAGGCGGCCGCCAGCCCCGCCGAACTGTCCAGCCGGTCGCGCAGATAGACCGCCGACCAGTCCAGGCTCGCGCCCTCGGCGAACACCGCGCAGAACCCGACCGCACCGATCAGCAGCGCCGACTTCGGGGGCAGCGCGAACCGTGGCGGCGGCTCCTCGTCGTCGGCCGGCTGGATGTCGAGAACCCAGGTGCACGCGGCAAGGCCCAGCACGGTCAGGACGGCGGCGGCCAGCGCGTGGTGCAGCCGGGCGTCCGATCCGAGGTGCGCGGCGAGTGTGCCCGCCGCCGAGCCGACCAGGGCGCCCGCGCTCCACAGACCGTGCAGGCCGGACATGATCGACCGTCCCAGCCGGTTCTCGATCTCGACGCCCAGCGCGTTCATCGCCACGTCTGCCATGCCCGCCGAGGCGCCGTAGACGAACAGCGCCCCGCACAGGGCCCACAGGTTCGGGGCGAGGGAGGGCAGGATCAGCGACAGCGTCCACAGGGCGATCAGGCCGCGCAGGGCGTTGCGCGCGCCGAAGCGGTGACTGACGCGGCCCGCCAGCGGCATCGCCACGGAGGCGCCGAGCGCGGGGAAGGCCAGCGCGAGCCCCAGTTGACCCGCACCGACCGAGGCGTGCTCCTGGATCCACGGCACGCGGGTCGCGAACGAGCCGGTGACGGCACCGTGCACGGCGAACACGGCGGCCACGGCGTACCGGGCCCGTCGCACCTCGCGTCGGTCATAGACCACATCGCTCATTCTCCGGCCCCTCCAGGTCTCCGGGTCCCCGCCCGCGACGGCGTAAACTATCAGGAACCCTGCCTGATAGAAAGCGCTTTACCGGCCGCCCGCCGTGCGGCCCCGCCGATCTGGAAGGATCCCGGCATGCCCGCATCCCCGAGCACCGCCCGGGCCATCAACGACCGGCTCGCCCTGCGCCTGCTCCAGGAGGAAGGGCCGCTGACGGCAGGGCGGTTGAAGCAGCTCACCGGCCTGTCCCGGCCGACCGTCGCCGACCTCGTCGAGCGCCTCACCGCCTCCGGTCTGATCGAGGTGGTCGGGGAGTCGGGCGAGCAGCGACGCGGGCCCAACGCCAAGCTGTACGGGATCGTCGCCGAGCGCGCCCATCTGGCCGCCCTCGACGTCCGCACCGAGGGCGTCGCCGTGGTCGTGTCCGACCTGCTCGGGCGGGTGCTCGCCGAGGCGTCCGTGCCGATCGACGACGACGCCGGGACCGGGCCCGCGGTCGAGCAGGCGGTCACTCTGGTCGAGCGGGTGGCGAAGGAGGCGGGGGCGGACCGGCTGCACACCGTCGGCATCGGCGCGCCCGGGCTCATCGACCCCGCCGGCGGCGAACTGCGCGACTCCTCCGGGCTGCCCGCCTGGCATCGGCGCCTGGTGGCGGCCCTGCAGGAGCGGCTCCCCGAGGCCCGGTTCAGCGTGGAGAACGAGACCAACCTCGCCGCCCTCGCCGAACAGCGCGACGGTGCCGCCCGAGACCGGGACACCTTCGTACTGCTGTGGCTCGGCATGGGCATCGGCGCCGCGTTGGTCCTCGACGGGACGCTGCGCCGGGGGGCTTCCGGCGGCGCGGGCGAGATCGGCTTCCTGCCGGTGCCGGGGACCGCCGGGCTCCCGTCGGCGACCGGCTGCGACGGAGGCTTCCACTCCCTCGCCGCGGCCGGGGCGATCGCCGCCCTGGCGGCGGAGCACGGTGTGACGGCCACGGCGGCGGCGCACGAGCCGCACGCGGCGGCGCTGGTTCGGGCGGCGGTGACGCGGACGGCGGTGGTGCCGGAGACTTCGGGCGGCGTGCGTCGGGAGGCCCCCGCCGAGGGCGGTCCCGCCGCCCCGCGCACCCACCCGGATCCCGCCACCCCGCACACCGACCCGGACCCCGCCGCCGACCGTTTCCTCGACGTCCTCGCCGACCGGGTCGCCCTCGGTGCCGCCGCCGTCGTCTCCGTCCTGGACCCGGGCTGTGTGGTGCTGGCCGGCGAGATCGGCCGTGCGGGCGGCGACACCCTGGCCCGGCGCGTCCAGGACCGCCTGGCCCGGCTGTCCCCCCTGCCCACGGAGGTGCGGCCCAGCGCGCTCGGCGGGGGAGCGGTGCTGCGCGGGGCGCTGCTCACGGCCCGAGACCGGGCGCAGGACGACCTGTTCGCGCCCCGGAGGACGAGCTAGCCCGGTACCGAAGCGTGGCCGGTCACGGGGGAAACGGGTTGTGTGTCCGCGCGTGCCCCGCCGCCAACTCGGCTGACCGTTCGGCCACTTGCGTGCGGACGCCGGAGCGGAGACCCGGCGGCGGGCAAGGGCCGTCGTCACCGCCACCGGGTCCGTCCCTACGGGTGACCACGCAGGCCGACCCTAAAAAGGCCTAGACCAATACGTCAAGGGTGCGGACCGGTGCAACAACGCGCCCAGCGGCGCGGGTTGGGGCTGTCGCGGCCCACACGAGAAGTCCATCGGCACTCCCTGTGAGCCACCCCACACCGTTCACCCGTATGGTCGCCGATCGGGCGTGGCACACTGACCATGTACCAGAAGCAGCGCACTCCGGGGTCGGTGAAAGTCCGAACCGGCGGTTACAGTCCGCGACCCGGTCACTTCCAGTGGCCGGTTGACCAGGTGAAATTCCTGGACCGACGGTTAAAGTCCGGATGGGAGGCAGTGCGCGGCGGGCGGGCATTCGTGCGCGCCGCCGTATCGGTTCGTCCATGGGGCGAACCCTGTTCGGCGTCGCCCCCGGTGTTCTCGCTCGTACGTTCTGTCGTCATCGACAGCCCCGGAGTCCGTGCCCGAAGAGGCAGGAGGACCCGGGAAGTGTTCACCGGAATCGTCGAAGAGCTGGGTGAGGTCACCGCCGTCGAGAACCTCGGCGACGCCTCCCGCTTCCGGCTGCGCGGCCCCGTCGTCACGGAAGGCGCGAAGCACGGCGACTCCATCGCCGTCAACGGTGTCTGTCTGACCGTCGTCGACCACGAGGGCGACGAGTTCACCGCCGATGTGATGGCCGAGACCCTGAACCGTTCCAGCCTGGGCGTCCTCGCCGTGGGCTCCCGCGTCAACCTGGAGCGCCCCACCGCCGTGGGCGCCCGCCTCGGCGGCCACATCGTGCAGGGGCACGTCGACGGCACCGGCCGGGTACTGGAGCGCAAGCCGTCCGAGAACTGGGAGATCGTCAAGATCGAGCTCCCCGCGGACCTCACGCGCTACGTCGTGGAGAAGGGCTCCATCACCGTCGACGGCATCAGCCTCACCGTCGTCGACGCCGGCCCCGACCACTTCACCGTGAGCCTCATCCCCACCACCCTCGACCTGACCACGCTCGGCCGCAAGCAGCCCGGCGACCCGGTCAACCTCGAAGTCGACATCATCGCCAAGTACGTCGAGCGGCTGCTGACCAGTCAGGGGGCGACCCGGTGAACTGGCTGAACTCCGAGGCGTTCGTCCTCCTCGACCAGCACATCCTCTGGTCCGACATGGTCGGCAACATCTTCGGACTGATCGGCCTCGCGCTCGGCTGGCGCCGCTCCATCTGGAGCTGGCCGGTCCAGTTCGTCTCCGGCCTGATCCTCTTCGGTGCCTTCTTCGGCCACCTGACCGGCAGCGCCGGCAAGCAGGCCGTCGTGATGGTCGTCGCCCTGTACGGCTGGTGGCAGTGGAACCGCGGCAAGGACGGGGCCGGCGACGGCCACATCACCCCGCGCTTCGCCACCTGGCCCGAGCGCGCGGCGATGGTCGCCGCCGCCGCCGTCGGCACGGTCGCGGTGGCCCTGCTCTTCAAGGCGTACCCGACCCTGTCCTGGGACCCCTGGCCCGACGCCTACATCTTCGTCGGCACCGTCGTCGCCATGTACGCGCAGGCCCGCGGCATGGTCGAGTTCTGGTTCGCCTGGCTCCTCGTCGACCTCGTCGGCGTCCCCCTGAACTTCGCCAACGGCTACGCCTTCTCCGGCTTCGTCTACGTCATCTACGGCGCGCTCGTCCTGTGGGGCATGCGCGACTGGTGGCTGCGCTCCCGCAAGGCCTCGCAGCCCTTCCTGGAAGGAGCGCCGGCATGACGGCGGCACCGATCCTGTACAGCACCGAAGGACCCGAGGAGTTCACGCTCGACCCGATCGAGCAGGCCATCGCGGACATCGCGGCCGGCCGGCCGATCGTGGTCGTCGACGACGAGGACCGGGAGAACGAGGGCGACCTCGTGGTCGCCGCGGAGAAGGTGACCCCCGAGATCGTCGCCTTCATGATGAGCGAGTGCCGCGGCCTGATCTGCGCCCCCATGGAGGGCGACGAACTGGACCGGCTCCAGCTCCCGCAGATGGTCGACGCCAACACCGAGCAGATGAAGACCGCGTTCACCGTCTCCGTGGACGCCTCCGCCGCGCACGGCGTGACCACCGGGATCTCGGCCTCCGACCGCGCGGCCACCCTGCGGCTCCTCGCCGGCGGTACGGCGCAGCCGTCGGACCTGGTCCGTCCCGGCCACATCTTCCCGCTGCGCGCCAGGCCCGGCGGTGTGCTCGTCCGCGACGGCCACACCGAGGCCGCCGTCGACCTCGCCCGTCTCGCAGGCCTGCGCCCGGCCGGCGCCATCGTCGAGATCGCCGGCGAGGACGGCAGCATGCTGCGGCTGCCCGAACTGATCCCCTTCGCCCGCAAGCACAACCTGACGATCATCTCCATCGAGGACCTGATCGCCTACCGGCGCTCGTCCGAGCCCACCGTCCGCCGCGAGGCCCAGACCCGGCTGCCCACCTCCCACGGCGAGTTCACCGCGTACGGCTACCGCTCCACCGTCGACGGCGTGGAACACGTCGCCCTGGTGCACGGCGAGATCGGCGACGGCGAGGACATCGTCGTCCGTGTCCACTCCGAATGCCTCACCGGCGACATCTTCGGCTCCGCGCGCTGCGACTGCGGCCCCCAACTGGACGCCTCCCTGGACCGCGTCCAGGCCGAGGGCAGGGGAGTGGTGGTCTATCTGCGCGGCCACGAGGGGCGCGGCATCGGCCTGCTGTCCAAGCTGCGCGCGTACGAGCTCCAGGAGCAGGGCCACGACACCCTCGACGCCAACCTGGAGCTCGGCCTGCCCGCCGACGCCCGGGACTACGGCGCCGGCGCGCAGATCCTCCAGGACCTCGGCGTCCGCAGCCTGCGCCTGATGACCAACAACCCGGACAAGACCGACGCGCTCGTCCGGCACGGCCTCAGGGTCACCGGCCGGGAGCCGATGCCGGTCCACGCGGGCGAGCACAACCTCCGCTACCTGCGCACCAAGCGGGACCGGATGGGGCACGACCTGCCCTGGCTGGAGACCACCCCCGTCTCCACCTGCGGCAACCAGTAAGAAAGACCATCGAGGAGATACGAGACGTGAGCGGCAAGGGTGCACCGGAACTGTCCGTGCGAAACGTCGGGGACCTCAGGGTCGCCGTCATCGCGGCGCAGTGGCACGAGAAGGTGATGGACGGTCTGGTGGACGGCGCCCTGCGCGCCCTGCGCGACCTGGGCATCGACGAGCCGACCCTGCTGCGGGTCCCCGGCAGCTGGGAGCTCCCGGTCGTCGCCAAGGTCCTCGCGGGCCGCGGCTACGACGCGATCGTCGCCCTCGGCGTCGTCATCCGCGGCGGCACCCCCCACTTCGAGTACGTGTGCCAGGGCGTCACCCAGGGCCTCACCCAGGTCTCCGTCGACACCGGCGTGCCCGTCGGCATGGGCGTGCTCACCTGCGACACCGAGGAACAGGCCCTGGACCGGGCCGGCATCGAGGGCTCCAACGAGGACAAGGGCCACGAGGCGGTGACGGCGGCGGTGGCTACGGCGGCCACCCTCCGCTCAGTATCCGAACCGTGGCGATGAGCCGCCCGGCACACGCGTAAAGTGGGCGCCACCATGTCCAATAAGACGTTCGAGGAGCTCTTCGACGAGCTCCAGCACAAGGCCGCCAACGGCGATCCCGCCACCTCCCGCACCGCAGAGCTGGTCGGCAAGGGCGTCCATGCCATCGGCAAGAAGGTCGTCGAAGAGGCCGCCGAGGTATGGATGGCCGCCGAGTACGAGGGCAAGGAAGCCGCCGCCGAGGAGATCTCGCAGCTGCTCTACCACGTCCAGGTGATGATGGTCGCCCGCGGGATCTCGCTGGACGACGTCTACGCCCACCTCTGAGCCGTAACCCGAACCCCACCACGTACGCACGAACCGCCGTACGTACGAACCACAGTACGCACGAACGAAGGAAGCCGACCTCATGCTGCGCATCGCCGTCCCCAACAAGGGTTCCCTGTCAGGACCTGCGGCGGAGATGCTGCATGAGGCCGGCTACCAGCAGCGCCGCGAGTCCAAGGAACTGCGGATCGTCGACCCGACCAACGAGGTCGAGTTCTTCTACCTCCGCCCCCGTGACATCGCGATCTACGTCTCCTCCGGCAAGCTCGACATCGGCATCACCGGCCGCGACCTGCTGATCGACTCGGGCGCCAACGCGGAGGTCATCCTCCCGCTCGGCTTCGCCCGCTCCACCTTCCGCTTCGCCGCCAAGCCCGGCACCGCGAGCGGCATCGCGGACCTGGCCGGCATGACGGTGGCCACCTCGTACGAGGGGATCGTCGCCAAGCACCTCGCCGACAACGGCATCGACGCCTCCGTCGTCCACCTCGACGGGGCCGTGGAGACCGCGATCGAACTGGGCGTCGCCGAGGTCATCGCGGACGTCGTCGAGACCGGCACCTCGTTGCGCAACGCGGGCCTCGAAGTGTTCGGCGACCCGATCATGAAGTCCGAGGCCGTGGTCATCCGCCGGGTCGGCGCCGAGGCCGAGGAGACCAAGGTCCAGCAGTTCCTGCGCCGCCTCCAGGGCGTCCTGGTGGCCCGGACCTACGTGATGATGGACTACGACTGCCGCGTCGAGCAGCTCGAGAAGGCCGTCGCCCTCACCCCCGGCCTGGAGTCCCCGACCGTCTCCCCGCTGCACAACGAGGGCTGGGTCGCCGTCCGCGCGATGGTGCCGTCCAAGGAGGCCCAGCGGATCATGGACGACCTGTACGAGATCGGCGCCCGGGCCATCCTGACCACGGCCATCCACGCCTGCCGTCTCTGACAGCCGTACGAGAGCCGAAGACCATGTCGGACCTGCCCCCGCTCCCCGTCACGTTCCGGCCGAGCCGGACCCGTGCCGTTCTGCTGACCGCCGGTGTCGCGATCTTCGTGGTCATCACGACGGTCGCGATGCTGCTGGAACAGCTCAGCCCCGGCGAGCGCCTCAGCTTCGTCTTCACCGCGGCCCTCCTGGCCGGCGTGCTGTTCCTGCTGTCCCGGCCGAAAGTCGTCGCCGACGAGACCGGTGTCACAGTCGTCAACATCGCCGGCCGGCGCCGTCTGGACTGGGCCGAGATCATCCAGGTGAACCTCCGTCCCGGTGATCCCTGGGTGTTCCTCAACCTCAGCGACGGCACCAGCCTGCCGGCCCTCGGCATCCAGCCGGGCATCGCCAAACAGCGCGCCATCGCGGACGCCCGAGCCCTGCGAGCGCTCGCCGAAGCGCGCTCCACAGCCCGCTCCGACGAAGATCAGAACTGACTCGGGGCTGTCCACCCTGCCGCACAAGCGGCAGTCTTGATTAATCTGGTGGCGGAGGCGTATTCGCTGCGCCTCCGCCCCTGCGCGCCGACCGGCGAGGCAGGGGTTCCAGCTACGCGAGGAGTGAACCTCTCCGGCGATGGACGGATCGTCCTGTAGTACCTGCGCCGCCCCCTGCCGACATACCGCGGACCCGCTCCGCGTGTGCGCTCAGGCGGCGGCATCATGACCACCCCCCTGCTGCTCCTCGGAGCGGCGTTCCTGCTGATTCTCGCCAACGGATTCTTCGTGGCGGCCGAGTTCGGCCTGGTGACGGTCGAGGCGACCGACGCCGAGAAGGCCGCCGCCGAGGGGGACCGACGGGCCCGCACGGTCGTCGAGTCCCTCAAGGAGCTGTCCTTCCAGCTCTCCGGCACCCAGCTCGGCATCACCATCACCTCACTCGTCGTCGGCATGCTCGCCGAACCGGCGCTCGCCGAGCTGCTGAACGGCCCCATCACCGCGACCGGCATCCCCGAGGGCGCCGTCTCCGGTGTCGCCGTGATCGTCGGCATGCTGCTGGCCTCCGCCGTGCAGATGGTGATCGGCGAGCTGGTGCCCAAGAACTGGGCCGTGTCCAAGCCCCTGCAGGTCGTGCGCTTCGTCGCGGGCCCGCAGCACGCCTTCGCCCGCCTCTTCCACCCGGTGATCGCGGCCCTGAACGCGGTCGCCAACCGGCTCGTGCGAGCCCTGGGCATCGAGCCCGCCGAGGAGCTGGCCTCCGCCCGCACCCCCGGCGAACTCGTCTCCCTGGCCCGGCACTCCGCGCGGGCCGGCGCCCTGGAACAGGACACCGCCGACCTCTTCGTACGCACGCTGTCGCTCGCCGAGCTGACCGCACAGCACGTCATGACCCCCCGGGTGCGGGTCAGCGCCCTGCAGTCCTCGGCGACCGCCGAGGACGTGGTGAACCTGACCCGCGCCACCGGCCTGTCCCGCTTCCCCGTCTACCGCGAGCGGATCGACGAGGTCGTCGGCATGGCGCACCTCAAGGACGCGCTGGCCGTCCCCGTGCACGACCGGCTGCGCACCCCCGTGGTGCGCATCGCCCGCCCGGCGCTGCTGGTGCCCGAGACCCTGCCGGTGCAGCCCCTGCTCGCGCAGCTGCGCAGTGAGCAGCCCATCGCCGTGGTCGTCGACGAGTACGGCGGCACGGCCGGCGTCGTCACGCTGGAGGACATCGTCGAGGAGATCGTCGGCGAGGTCCGTGACGAGCACGACGGTCACGACCTGCCGGAACTCGCCGCCGCCCTGCCGGAGGACGGCCGGCCCGCCTGGGAGGCCGACGGCAGCTGCCGCGTCGACATCCTCCGGCGCATCGGCCTGAACGTGCCCGAGGGCCCCTACGAGACCGTCGCCGGCCTGGTCGCCGATCTGCTCGGCCGTATCCCCGCCGTCGGGGACCGGGCCGAACTGCCCGGCTGGCGGCTCACCGTGCGCCAGGTCGGGCACTACCGCGCGGAGCGGGTACGACTCGTGCGCATCGCCCCCGTCGTGGTGGAGGCCGCCCGATGAGCGTCCTGCAACTCCTCTTCGCCGCGCTGCTCGTCCTCGCCAACGGGTTCTTCGTCGGCGCCGAGTTCGCGCTCGTCTCCGTGCGCCGCAGCCAGATCGAACCGCTCGGCACCGCCCGGGCCCGCCAGGTCCTGTACGGCCTGGAGCGGCTGCCGCAGATGATGGCGGCCGCGCAGTTCGGCATCACGGTCTGCTCGCTGACCCTGGGCGCGGTCGCCGAGCCGACCGTGGCGCGGCTGCTGGAGCCGGTCTTCGAATGGGTCCACCTGCCGCACGGCATGATCCACCCGCTCGGCTATGTGATCGCGCTCGCCGTGGTCGTCTTCTTCCACCTCGTCATCGGCGAGATGGTGCCCAAGAACCTCGCGATGGCGGCACCGGAGAAGGCCGCGCTGTGGCTCAGCCCGGGCCTGGTCACCTTCGCCCGCCTGTGCAAGCCGATCACCGTGGCCCTCGGCGCCTGCGCCCGGGGCATCCTGCGGCTCTTCCACGTCGAACCCAAGGACGAGGTCGAGGCGGTCTTCACCAGCGAACAGCTCAACCGGCTGGTGGAGGACTCCGGCCAGGCCGGTCTGCTCGACCCCGAGGAGCAGGAACGCCTGGAGGACGCCCTGGAGCTGGGCTCCCGTCCGGTCACGGACGTCCTGCTGAGCCGCGAGTCACTGGTGACGGTCAGTCCCTCGGTCACCCCGGGCCAGATCGTCGAGCTCACCGCCCGCACCGGCTACTCCCGCTTCCCGGTGGCGGCGGAGAACGGGGCCTTCATGGGCTACCTGCACGTGAAGGACGTACTCGACGTGGAGGACTCCGAGCGGGCGGTGCCGCAGCAGGTGTGGCGGCCGATGACGACCCTCAGGCCCGAGCTGCCGCTCGACGACGCGCTCACCGTGATGCGGCGGGCCGCCACCCACCTCGCCCAGGTCGCCGACGCGTCCGGCAAGGTGCTGGGGCTGGTGGCGCTGGAGGACGTACTGGAGCTGCTGGTCGGTGAGGTACGCGACCCCGCGCACCGGGAGGTGCCGGAGGTGAGGGTCACGGAGCCGAGGACGAGCGGGGCGCCGGAGGAGGCGTTGGCGAGCTGACGCGGAGCGCGCGGCCGCGGGACCCGTCAGATCGCCGACGGATCCTGCGGCCCCCGCCCCGACAGCACCTCTCCGTACGCCTGCATCAGATCCGGCAGGCGCAGCGTCGACAAATCGTCCCGCGTCAGCGTCCCCGGGTACGTCGACAACCGGAGATCCCGGTACGCGCAGCTCTTCTCGTACAGGGTCCGCAGGAACCGTCCGTTGCCCAGTTCGTCGATCCACCCCTGGTCGACCACGTGTCCGGCGATCGAGCGCACCTCGTCCAGTGCCTCCTCGTCCCAGACGTCACCGTTCTCCGCGGCGAGCACCTCGCCGATGGAGGTGAGTTCGAGGGGACGGTAGGAGGGGAAGTCGACGCGGGTGGTGAAGCGGGAGGACAGCCCGGGGTTCGCGGCGAGCAGGCGGTCCATGCCCTCCGGGTACCCGGCCAGTATCACCACGAGGTGGTCCCGGTTGTCCTCCGCGCGCTTCAGCAGCACCTGCAAGGCCTCGTCGCCGTACGCGTCGCCCTTGCCGTAGCCGGAGTTCGACAACGAGTAGGCCTCGTCGACGAAGAGGACACCGCCGAGGGCGGAGTCGATCAGCTCGTTGGCCTTGACCGCGGTCTGGCCGAGATACTCGCCGACGAGGTCCGCCCGCTGCGCCTCCACCAGATGGTCGCCGCCGAGCAGCCCGAGAGCGTAGAAGACCCGGCCGAGGATGCGGGCCACCGTGGTCTTGCCGGTGCCGGAGGGGCCGGAGAAGACGAAGTGCCGCTTGGGCGGCTGGACCGGCAGACCCTGCCCGGCGCGCAACCGGGCCATGTTCAACTGCGCGGACAGCGCCTTCACCTGGCGCTTCACCGGCTCCAGCCCCACCATGCGCTCCAGCTCGGACAGCGCCTCGTCGAGCAGCCCCGGATCGGTGGGCCCGGCGGGCAGCGACGGGGAGGGCACGAGCCTCTCGCGCACCGCCGGGCCGGTCAGCGGCGGCAGCGGGCCGGCGGCCGGCGGATCCGGCTCCGGGAGTCTCAGCTCGCGTCCCTCGACGCCGAACAGCGGGTCGAAGCCGTCGGGTCCGTCCACGGTGTCCTGACCGGCCCCGGTGAGGGTGAGCGCCGCCAGGTCGGTCGACTCGTCGTACCCGTCGCCCTCGGCGATCGCGGCGAGCCGGGCCGAGGTGTCCATGAACGCGGGATCGACGCGGTGCACGGCCCGGTACAGGGGCAGCGCCGCGGCGCTGCGGCCGGTGCCCTCGTGGGACCGGGCCAGCCAGTAGCGCAGCTCCTTGCGCTGAGGCTGCTCGCTGCGGCACCTCATCAGGGCCGACGACAGCAGTGGCTCGGCCTGCCCGTACATCTCGAGCCGGACCCGGGCCATCCCGCCGAACAGACCGGCCTCGATGCCCAGCAGGGGGTCGTTGATCAACGGGTCGGTGTTGCGGATGAGCTGTTCCCAGTCCTTGACCAGGTAGGCGCGGCAGGCGTGCAGGAAGCGGACCTGGGGGTCGGCGTCCACGGGCGGCAGGCCCGCGAGGGCCCGGTCGAGTTCCGGGACGTGCCGTCCGTCCAGCCAGTGCGAGGCGTGCGCGAGGAGCAGGTCACGCGGGCTCTCCAGCACCGGTTGCACCCACCAGCCCAGCCAGTACCAGGAGTTGAGGGTGCGGCGGTGCCGGGCGCGCTGTTCGCCGAAGCGGTCCCGGTGCCGGAACATGCGCAGCAGCGCGGTCGTCGTGTCCAGGCGCAGCGCGTGCAGTCCGAGCCAGCCGTCGGCCATCCCGGGATCGATCCGCACCGCGGTACGGAACTCCTCCTCCGCCTGCGGATAGGCGCCCATCGTGTAGGCGTCGACGCCTCGCAGCCAGGCGAGGTCGGCCGGGGCCTCGGGGCCCTGCGTGCCGAAGTCCATCACGTCCCCCACAAACCATGCCCCCGGTGGTTCGTCGACGGGCCGGTGCCCGTCGGCGTCCTTGGTCCAACCTCTGTGCCGCGGACCGGAGTTGCGACGGTGCGCGGAGCAGCCGTCCGCAGGTCGCACCGAGGGCATCGTACCTGCGGGGGCGTCGCCCACCGAAGGGTGCCGCACGGGCCGTTTCACGAGGTGGGAGCAGATGCGCGGAATCCGCATGGTGACCGAGGGTGAGCGAATCGTGTCACGTGGCGCCCGAAAAGTGGCTTCAGGGCAGAACGAAGCCCCCGATCACGGGGGAACAATCGGGGGCTTCGCGTCGTCGGGCGGCCTTGGAACGACCGCGCATTCAGAACGTAAGTCCTGTACGGCCCCTCGGTCAAGCCGAGTTGGGGCACCGCCGCAAGTTGTCCGGCGTGACCTTCACGGGTTCAGCACACCGCGGATGATCAATCACCGTGCGTGACGATCTGGTGGGGCCCGCCGGCCCGTCGGGCCCCGGCAGGGCCTGGAACTGCCTCATATCCCTCGGCGCCCTGCCGTACCAGGAGGTCGGCGAAGGGCCGGGAGGGGTCCTCGGCGAAGTGCTCTCGTTCCGCCCGGACCCACCCGTCCCAGAACTCCCGCTGTTCCTCCCCGTCCCGCGCCCTTCCGCGCGCCCACGCCTCGTCCCGGGCCAGCTCCATCCACAGCAGGTGGGCCAGCCGGGGGCGCAGTGCGCGTCGGCCCGCGCCGACCCCCTCCACGAGGATCACCGGGGCGGGGGCCAGCGGGCGGGGCGGCCCGAAGCGGCGGGCGTGCCAGTCGTAGAGGGCGTAGTGCGCGGTATTGCCCCGGCTCAGCGGCTCGATCACCTGGGTCAGCAGGCGCCCGGTCCAGTCGAACAGCTCGTCGTGGCCGGAGATGTCGTCGAGGCGCAGCACCGGAGCGTCGTCCAGCGCGCGGGACAACCGTCCGGCGAACGTCGACTTCCCTGAGCCGGCGTGGCCGTCGATCCCGATCAGGCGGACCGGGCCGCAGGACGGGGGCAGACGGCGCAGCAGGGCGGCGAGCTCGTGGATGACGGTTCCTGGGGCGATCGGGAGGGGACTCGGGAGGCGGACTCGGAAGCGGACTCGGATGCGGGAACCCCAGGCTACGCCGCCCGTCCGCCGGACTCTCGGGGTCGACCGCGGCGCCTACGGGCGAAAACGAGATCGGTGAGCGCGGCACGGGCGGGGGTGCTGGCGGGAGCAGGTGGGCTGCTCCATAGTGGGCGCACAGCCGTGCACTGGACCACCTCGGCTCGGACACCTCGACTCACTCGACCGTGACACCTGGGGGTCATCCCGCCATGAGCAGATCCGAACAGCCGTCCCGTAGGAGCGTGCTGGCAGCCGTGGTCGCCGCCGCGGTGGCCGGCGCCGGGGGCCCGGCGGCCGCAGCCGAGGCCGAGGCCGACACCGTGGATCCGATGAGGGCTCCGGCCCGCCCGGTCGACAACCGCGCCTGGACCACGTACGCCGAATGGCACGGCGGTACCGCGCGGGGCACCCGGGCCGTCGCCGGCGCGCGGCCGGGCGTGGTGATCGGCACTCCGGCGGGCACCACCCCGTACACCGACCCGCACACCGGCAAGACCGCCACCTGGGAGTACGGAACCTGGACGGGTCCGGTCCACACCCTCGCCGTCCCCGCGACCGAGCTGATCGCCTCCTGGAACGCGCGCACCCCGGCGGGTACCTGGATCCAGGTCGAACTGAAGGGGACGTACTCCGACGGCACGGACAGCCCCTGGTACGTGATGGGCCGGTGGGCGTCCGGCGACCAGGACATCAGCCGGACCTCGGTCGACGACCAGGGCGACGGCAGGAGTGCCGTCTGGACGGACACCGTCGCGATCGGCGACCCGGCGACCGGCCTCCGCCTCATCTCCTACCGTCTCCGGCTCACCCTCCATCGCAAGCCGGGCACGAAAGCCACGCCCACCGTCTGGCGGATCGGCGCGATGGGCTCCGACGTCCCCGACCGGTTCACCGTCCCGGCCTCGACGCCGGGCGGCCCGGCCGCGGAGCTGGTCGTGCCGCGCTACTCGCAGGAGATCCACGCCGGCCAGTATCCGCAGTACGACAACGGCGGCGAGGCCTGGTGCAGCCCCACCTCCTCGCAGATGATCATCGAGTACTGGGGCGGCCGGCTCACCCCCGAGCAGCTGGCGTGGGTCGATCCGGCGTACGCCGACCCCCAGGTGTGCCACGCGGCCCGGTACACCTACGACCACCAGTACGCCGGCTGCGGCAACTGGCCGTTCAACGCCGCCTACGCGGCCACCTTCGAGGGCATCCAGGGCGTGGTCACCCGGCTCGGCTCGCTGACCGACCTGGAGACGCTGATCGCGGCCGGGATCCCCGCCATGACGTCGCAGTCGTTCCTGAAGGAGGAACTCACCGGCGCCGGTTACGGCACCTCCGGCCACCTGATGACCGTGATCGGCTTCACCGCCGACGGCGATGTGATCGCCAACGACCCGGCCTCGTCCGGCGACGAGGCGGTGCGGCGCGTCTACCGGCGGCGGGAGTGGGAGAACATCTGGCTCAGGACCAAGCGGTACAACGCCTCCGGCAAGGTCGTCTCCGGCTCCGGCGGCGTCTGCTACCTGTATTTCCCGGCCCGCCCGACTCCGCGCCAGCGCGCGGCGCTCGCGGCCGTGGGAGTCCGCTGAGCGCCGGAGCACATCCCGGGCCGGGCCTCTTAGGGGTGATCGCGCTGCTCATCACCCGGCCCGGCCTGCTGTGAGGTGCCCCATGCCCGACCTGGCATACTGCGGCTGTCCCGACCGCCTGTTGAGACCAGGGTCCGAATTGAATATCAGTCAACAGCGCGACGGCGTCCGCCCACGGGCGCGCGGCACCGAGCGTTCCATCGCGCGCCGTGCCGAACTCATCGCCATCGGACGGAAGTTGTTCGCCGACACGTCGTACGACGCGCTGTCCATGGACGACATCGCCCGACAGGCACATGTCGCCAAGGGGCTGATCTACTACTACTTCCACTCCAAGCGCGGCTACTACCTGGCCATCATCCAGGACTCCGTCGCCGACCTGGTCACCTATGCGGCGAGCGGCCTCGAACTGGGGCCGGTGGACCGGGTCCACCGCACCATCGACAGCTATCTGCGCTACGCCGAGCACAACCATGCCGCCTACCGCACGATCGTCAGCGGCGGCGTCGGCTTCGACACCGAGGTGCACGCCATCCGGGACGGCGTGCGCGAGGCGATTGTCGCGACCATCGCGGACGGGGCGTACGGCCGCAGCGACATCGGCCCGCTGCCCCGCATGGGGCTGCTCGCCTGGGTGTGCAGTGTGGAGGGCGCCACCCTCGACTGGATCGGCCGCCCCCAGCTCACCCGCGACGCGATGCGCGAACTGCTGGTGAAGACACTCGGCGGTTCGATGCGGGCCATCGAGGAGATGGACCCCGCGTATCCGGCTCCGGAGCCGGCCCGCCGCGGCAACGGCTGACGACACACGACTTGAGGCGGAGGCTCGTGGTCCTCCGCCCCAAGTCCCCTTCGGGAACGGTTAGTTGATCGCCTTGATCAGCTCACCGTTCGCGGTGTCCCCGCTCAGCTCCCAGAAGAACGTGCCGCCCAGGCCCTGCGCGTCCTTGTACTTCATCTTCCCCTTGATCGTCTTCGGGGTGTCGTAACTCCACCAGTCGCTGCCGCACTTGGCGTAGGCGGTGCCGCCCACGGTCCCGGTCGCCGGGCACTTGGTCTTCAGCACCCGGTAGTCCTCGCTGCCGGCCTCGTACGTGCCCGCCGCCGGCCCGGTGGCCGTGCCGCCCGGCTTCGCCTGCGTGACGCCGGTCCAGCCCCGCCCGTAGAAGCCGATGCCGAGCAGCAGCTTGGAGGAGGGGATGCCGAGGCTCTTGAGCTTGGCGATGGTGGCGGCGGTGTCGTAGCCCTCCTTCGGAATGCCCGGGTAGGACGTCAGCGGGGAGTGCGGCGCCGTCGGGCCGGTGGCGTCCCAGGCGCCGAAGTAGTCGTACGTCATTGGGTTGTACCAGTTGACGTACCGCGCCGCGCCCGCGTAGTTCGCCGCGTCGATCTTGCCGCCGCTGGTGGGGTCGGCGGTGATCGCCGCGGTGATCAACTGCCGCTTGCCGAACTTGGCGCGCAGCGCGGCCATCACGTCCCGGAAGGCATCCCGGCCGCTGGTGTCGCAGGTCAGGCCACAGGCGTTGGGGTACTCCCAGTCGATGTCGATGCCGTCGAAGACGTCCGCCCACTTCGAGTTCTCGACCAGGTCGTAGCAGGACTGGGCGAAGGCCGCGGGGTTCTTGGCCGCCTCGGTGAAGCCGCCCGACCAGCTCCAGCCGCCGAACGACCAGATGACCTTGAGGCCGGGATGCAGCTTCTTCAGCTTGCGCAGCTGGTTGAAGTTGCCGCTCAGCGGCTGGTCCGCGGTGTCGGCGACACCGTCCACGGACTCGTCGGCGGTGAACGGCCTGTCGGTGTCCGCCCAGGCGTCGCCGAGGGCGCACTTGCCGTCGGTGACGTTGCCGAAGGCGTAGTTGATGTGGGTCAGCTTGTCGGCGGAGCCGGAGGTCTCGATGTTCTTGACGTAGTACTGGCGGTCGTAGATGCCCCAGTCGGTGAAGTAGCCGACCACCTTGGAACCGGCCGCGGTGGTGGAGGGCGCCTCGTCGGGGCCGGCGGTGGCGGTGGCGGTGCCGGCACCGACGAGCAGACCGGCGCCCAGGGCGGCGCAGCACGAGGCGGACAGGAGGGCCCGGAAACGGGCGCGGGAGTGGAGCGGGGTGTGCATCGGGTGTCTCCTCGCAGGGACAGGGAGGGGATCGCACGCCGATCGGCATGAACGCGGGGAAGCGTTGGAGCGAAACAGTAAGAGGACTAGACCAATAGGTCAATGGTTCGGACCAATTCCGGGTCGCAGGTCCGCGGGTTTCTTGAAGTAAGCGGTCGTTAACTGGTGACGGGATGCCTCCGATCGGGCATACTCACAGCCCACAGCCGCTGGTCAGCAGCTTCCGCGACCCGGGAGTGCGAGCATCGGTCGGCACCCAGTGAGACCCGGCGAGCCGCCCCCACGACGGGTGGGTCCGCCAGATCCCGATCAGGGAGGAGAGCGTCGCCATGTCCGATCGCGCCCCGCAGCCGGTGGAACGGCACCTGCCCACCGACGAGGCCCGGGACCTGATCTCGCTCGTGCGTGACATCGCGCAGCACGAGGTCGCCCCGAAGGCGGCCGAGGAGGAGGACGCCGGACGCTTCCCGCGCGAGGTCTTCACCCTGCTCTCCGCGTCCGGCCTGCTCGGCCTGCCGTACGACTCCGAGTACGGCGGCGGCGACCAGTCGTACGAGATCTACCTCCAGGTCCTCGAAGAACTCGCCGCCGCCCGTCTCACCGTCGGTCTCGGCGTCAGCGTGCACACCCTGGCCTGCTACGCGCTCGCCGCCCACGGCACCAAGGGGCAGCAGGTCGAGCACCTGCCCGCGATGCTCGGCGGTGGCCTGCTGGGCGCGTACTGCCTCTCCGAACCGTCCTCGGGCTCGGACGCGGCCTCACTGCGCACGAAAGCCGTGCGGGACGGCGACCACTGGGTCATCACCGGAACCAAGGCGTGGATCACGCACGGCGGAGTCGCCGACTTCTACACGGTCATGGCGCGCACGGGCGAGGGGGGGCCGCGCGGGATCACCGCGTTCCTGGTGCCCGGCGACGCGGACGGCCTGAGCGCGGCGCAGCCCGAGAAGAAGATGGGCATGAAGGGCTCTCCGACCGCCCAGGTCCACCTCGACGGCGTGCGGGTGTCCGACGACCGCCGCATCGGCGAGGAGGGGCAGGGCTTCGCGATCGCCCTGGCCGCGCTGGACTCGGGACGGCTCGGCATCGCGGCCTGCGCGATCGGCCTGGCCCAGGCGGCACTGGACGAGGCGGTGGGATACGCCACCGGACGGCGGCAGTTCGGCCGGCCGATCGCCGACTTCCAGGGGCTGCGCTTCATGCTCGCCGACATGGCCACCCAGATCGAGGCCGGCCGGGCGCTGTATCTGACGGCGGCACGGTTGCGGGACGCGGGCCGGCCGTTCGCCAAACAGGCGGCCATGGCCAAGCTGCACTGCACCGACACCGCGATGAAGGTGACCACCGACGCCGTCCAGATCCTCGGCGGGTACGGCTACACCGCCGACTTCCCGGCCGAGCGGTACATGCGCGAGGCCAAGGTCCTGCAGATCGTCGAGGGCACCAACCAGATCCAGCGGATGGTCATCGCCCGTCATCTAGCGGGTCCCGAGACCCGCTGAACTGGCCCGCCGTCACCTGGGGCGCCGCCAGCCGGACCCACTCCGGGTCGGGGCGCCCCGGCAGCGTGCGGCCGCGGTCGGCCCAGGTGCGCAGCAACTCGCGGTAGATGGGCGGGTCCTGAACGGGCGTCGGCGGAATTGATTTTGCTGCCCCGGCGACCGGAGCGGGAACGAAGAGCCGGCGCTGACGCCCGGTCGCTGTGTAGGTGGGGGGCATACCAGGGCAACGCGGAGGTCACCGGACAGGTCACCGGTCCCGGGAATCGGGCGTGCGTTCACGGTCGTCCGGGGCGCCGTCCGGCGGCGGGCAGGGCCCGGGGGCCGCGTCGGGGCTCGGGCAACGCGGGCTTGGCCGTTCGGTGTCCGGACGTGCTGACGACCCGCACCGCGGCAGCCTGAGGGCCGTGGTGCGGGTCGATCAGGGAGATGGAGCGGACCGCGCGCTCAGGCGGCCTGGCGGCGTCGCAGGACGGGCACCCGGATGGGGCGCGAGCCCGGGCCGCCGACGTGCGAGAAGGGCTGCGTCCGCCAGTCGAGGCCTTGAGGGAGCGTCAGCAGGAGCGCGGTGTCCTGCTCCTGGGGCTCCACCGACTCGTCGGCCGGCTTGGCGTCGGACGCCCTGCGGCCGGTGCCGGCGCAGACCGTCAGCCCGAACGGGTTCCACGGCGAGGCGCACAGCGCGTGCTCCGGCAGGACCTCCTCGTCCGCCAGCAGGGCGATGGGCTGCGCGCAGTCCGGGCAGGTCACCCGGTACATCTCGAAGGTGTCGTACGCGTCGAACTCCTCGTCGAAAGCGTCGGGTTCGACGCCCTCCGGCTCGGGCTCGACGACCAGCTGCGGCCGCTTGGGCGCGGTGCGACCAGGGCGCTTAAGACTCTGCATTGGATTCTCCCCCTCGGGCTGGGCCGTGTCGGCACTGAGGCCTCGACCACAGCAAGCACTTCCCGTCCCGTCTCGGCGGTAATCGCGAGAGCATCACGGAGCCTCCCCACGGCGTGTGGTCTTCGTCACATGCCATCCGCAGGTGCCCGACGCGTTCGCTTTGTCCCCTCCCGGGAGCCCCGTCGGCTGCCTCCGGCCACATCACGAAGCGGGTATGACCTGCGCCGCTCAGGTATCCGATGAGGTCAGGTGCACTGTAGGTTCTTGCGCCATGGAGGAGCTCGACCGACAGATCGTGCAGCTGCTCGTCAAGGACGGGCGGATGAGCTACACAGACCTGGGCAAGGCCACCGGCCTGTCCACGTCGGCCGTGCACCAGCGGGTGCGCCGGCTGGAACAGCGGGGGGTGATCCGCGGGTACGCCGCGGTCGTCGACCCGGAGGCCGTCGGGCTGCCGATGACCGCGTTCATCTCGGTGAAACCGTTCGACCCCAGTGCCCCCGACGACATCGCCGAACGCCTCGCCGGAGTCCCCGAGATCGAGGCCTGTCACAGCGTCGCGGGCGACGAGAACTACATCCTCAAGGTGCGCGTGTCCACACCGCACGAGCTGGAGGAACTGCTGGCCCGGCTGCGCTCGCTGGCGGGAGTGTCGACCCGGACCACGGTGGTGCTCTCGACGCCGTACGAGGCGCGACCGCCGCGCGTCTGACCCCTCGCGTGCCGGACTTCGCGCGCCGGGCCGACCTGGGTGCGAGGCGGCGCGCGTGAGGCGCGAAACTGTCCCCCATGAGTGAACGCACCGCCGAACCGACCACCGTCCTGCTGCGCCGCGGCGAGGTCCACAGCCCTGCCGACCCCTTCGCGACGGCGATGGTGGTGGAACGAGGGCACGTCGCCTGGGTCGGCTCCGAGGGCGCCGCCGACGCCTTCGCGGACGGCGTCGACGAGGTGATCGACCTCGACGGCGCCCTCGTCACCCCCGCGTTCACCGACGCACACGTGCACACCACCTCCACCGGTCTCGCCCGCACCGGCCTCGACCTGTCCGACGCCCCGTCCCTGGACGCGGCCCTCGCCCTCGTACGGGACTTCGCGACCGCCCGGCCGCACGATCGCGTCCTGCTCGGTCACGGCTGGGACGCCTCCCGCTGGCCGGACGGCCGCCCCCCGACCCGAGCCGAGCTCGACGCGGCCACCGGCGGCCGACCGCTCTACCTCAGCCGGATCGACGTGCACTCGGCGGTCGTCACGACGGCCCTGCTCGACCTGACTCCCGGTCTCGGCGCGGTGGACGGCCCGCTCACCGCTGACGCCCACCACGCGGTCCGTGCCGCCGCCCTCGCCGCCGTCACGCCCGAGCAGCGCGTCGAGGCCCAGCGCACCGCCCTGGCCCGGGCGGCGTCCCTCGGCATCGGAACCGTTCACGAATGCGCAGGGCCGGAGATCTCCTCCGAGGACGACTTCACCGGCCTGCTGCGCTTGGCGGCCGAGGAGCCGGGCCCGCGGGTGGTCGGTTACTGGGCCGAGCGCGACCTCGGCAAGGCCCGGGAACTCGGCGCGGTCGGCGCGGCCGGAGATCTGTTCGTCGACGGTGCCCTCGGCTCGCACACCGCCTGTCTGCATCAGCCGTACGCCGACGCCGGCCACACCGGCACCGCCTACCTGGACGCCGCCGACGTCGCGGCCCATGTCACCGCCTGCACCGAGGCGGGCCTCCAGGCGGGCTTCCACGCCATCGGGGACGCGGCCGTGACCGCCGTCGTCGACGGCGTGCGCGCCGCCGCCGAGAAGGTCGGTCTCGCCCGTGTCCGCGCCGCCCGCCACCGGGTGGAGCACGCCGAGATGCTCACCCCGGAGACGATCGCGGCCTTCGCCGAACTCGGCCTCACCGCCTCCGTCCAACCCGCCTTCGACGCGCTGTGGGGCGGCGAGGACGGCATGTACGCCCAGCGCCTGGGCGCCGACCGGGCCCGCACCCTGAACCCCTTCGCGGCTCTGCTGCGGGCCGGTGTCCCGCTGGCCTTCGGCTCGGACAGCCCCGTCACGCCCCTCGACCCGTGGGGCACGGTCCGCGCGGCGGCCTTCCATCGGACCCCCGAGCACCGCGTCTCGGTGCGCGCCGCGTTCACCGCGCACACGCGGGGCGGCTGGCGGGCGGTCGGACGGGACGACGCGGGCGTCCTGGTGCCGGGAGCGCCCGCGGACTTCGCCGTGTGGCGCACCGACGAACTGGTCGTCCAGGCCCCGGACGACCGGGTCGCCCGCTGGTCGACCGACCCCCGTTCCGGCACCCCCGGCCTGCCCGACCTGACACCGGGCCACGATCTTCCGGTCTGCCTGCGCACCGTGGTGGGCGGGCGGACGGTGTTCGTACGCCCGGGCGAGTGATCTCCGGGGGTGGCGCACCCCCGATCGGCCCGCGACGCGCCGTGGCGGGACCCGCGTATCCGCCGCCCTGACCAGGGCTTTGACGGAAGATGCGCAGGTCATACGGCTGTTGACAGCCGACGGCTGCGGGCCGGTAGGTTCGGCCGAGTCCACCACCGGACGCCCGACCGGGGAACGTCCACGCACGCGTCGTGGCGCCGCTGGGTCAGGGACGGTGTGCCGCACGGGGCACCGTCACTGGGAGCCAGGCTCAGCGCCCGTGCCACGACGCGGGAACGTTCCGGCCGGTCGGGGAGGTGTGACCCGGGTGGGGCCCGGGCGCTCAGTAGACAACGGCTTTCGGTCGATTCGCAGCCAGCGGGTCCCAGGTCGGCCCGAAGGGCGCCGGGCCCCCATCCGCTGTACGCACGGCCCCGAATACGGCACGTACCGCACGCAAAAGGCGATTCTTACCCCGCTTTTGTGGAAACGACACCACCATACGATTGTTTTGTCACGTCACCCCAGGCCGTGGCCATTAAGGTGGACCTCTGCGTACGGAGATGAAGGGGGAGTAGTGGACGACGGTGACGGGACCCTCGCGGCACAGGAGCGGGGGAGGCGGTTCGGGCCGCTCGGTACGGCATTGGTGATCATCCCGACCTACAACGAGGCGGAGAACATCAAGGCGATCGTCGGCCGGGTCCGCAAGGCCGTCCCGGAGGCGCACGTGCTGGTCGCCGACGACAACAGTCCGGATGGCACGGGCAAGCTCGCCGACGAACTGGCCGCCGGTGACGACCACGTCCAGGTGCTGCACCGCAAGGGCAAGGAGGGCCTCGGCGCCGCCTATCTGGCCGGCTTCCGCTGGGGCCTGGAGAAGGGCTACGGCGTCCTGGTCGAGATGGACGCGGACGGCTCCCACCAGCCCGAGGAACTGTCCCGGCTGCTGACCGCCCTGAAGAGCGCCGACCTGGTCCTCGGCTCCCGCTGGGTACCGGGCGGCCGGGTCGTGAACTGGCCCAAGTCCCGTGAGTACATCTCCCGGGGCGGCAGCCTCTACTCCCGCATCGCCCTGGACCTGCCGCTGCGCGACATCACCGGCGGTTACCGTGCCTTCCGCCGCGAGACCCTCGAAGGTCTCGGCCTCGAAGAGGTCGCTTCCCAGGGCTACTGCTTCCAGGTCGACCTCGCCCGTCGCGCGGTCAAGGCCGGCTACCACGTCGTCGAGGTGCCCATCACGTTCGTCGAACGCGAACTCGGCGACTCGAAGATGAGCCGGGACATCCTGGTGGAGGCGCTGTGGCGGGTCACCACCTGGGGTGTGGGGGAGCGTTTCGGCAAGATAGTGGGCCGCACCAAGCCGTCGGGGTCGTAGATCCGACATCTCACAGCCGCGGTTGATCCTCCCCTTATGCCGTGCTGAGCCGGTTCCAGGCACACTGGACGCATGACGACTGGAGCTCCGACCCCCACCTACCCCACCAGGCCCCGGCGCTCCCGGCTGCGCACCTTCCTGCCGCTGGGCGTCGCCGCCTGGCTCGTGCTGGAGATCTGGCTGCTCACCGTGGTGGCCGGCGCGGCGAGCGGGTTCGCGGTCTTCCTGCTGCTGGTCGCCGGCTTCGTGCTCGGTTCGGTGGTCATCAAGCGGGCCGGCCGGCGCGCCTTCCAGAACCTGAACGAGGCGCTGCAGCGCGGCGGGGCCCCGTCGGACTCGTCGAACGGCGGCGGCAACGGCCTGATGATGCTGGGCGGGCTGCTCCTGATGCTCCCCGGCCTGATCTCGGACGCGGTGGGTCTGCTTCTGCTGCTCCCGCCGGTCCAGAGGACCGTCAGCCGCTACGCGGAGCGCACCGTCGAGCGCAAGCTCCGTGAGGCGGCCCCGGGCACCCTGTCAGGCGCGTTCCAGCAGGCCCGTATGCGCCAGCCGGACGGGAAGGTGGTCCAGGGCGAGGTCATCAGGGACGAGCCGGAAGACGCACCGCGGGACCCGCGCCCGCCGCTGACGCACTGAGCCGGTGACGGCGGGCGCATCCGGCGGGGGCGCCGCCCCTGCCGGACCTCGCCTCGGCCATCAGTATCGCGGGCACACAAAACCGCGGGCGCCGTACGTGAAAGCTCACGTACGGCGCCCGCGGTTACTTGTGTGCTGTATCCCGCTCAAGCCTTGCCGGGATTATGCCGACTTCCGGCTGTCCCTCGGATGAACAGCGATGTTCATCGCGCCGGAGCGCAGAACGGCCAGGCGCTCCTCAAGGACCTCTTCGAGTTCCTCGCGGGTGCGCCGTTCCATCAGCATGTCCCAGTGCGTACGCGCGGGCTTGGCCTTCTTTTCCTCAGGGCCATCGCCGTCGACGAGGAGTGCCTGGGCCCCGCAGACCTTGCACTCCCACTCCGGCGGAATCTCCGCCTCGACCGAGAAGGGCATCTCGAACCGGTGCCCCTTCTCACATGCGTACTCCACGGCCTGGCGCGGGGCCAGGTCGATACCGCGGTCCGTCTCGTAGCTGGTCACCACGAGGCGCGTGCCGCGAAGAGCTCGCTCACTCATGAATCGTGCCTCCCGGGCTTGTCGCCCACAGGACAGGTGTCGCTGTCGTCGTCATCCGGTCAACGTCCGGTCGGCGGTAAAGATTCCCGATCCGGGTCTCGTTCCGGGTCATGCGTCGCCGTCGTAGCCGCCCCTTGTTGTACCCACCAGCGCCCGGTTTGTCACATCTGCTAGCACATGTGACACAGCGTTCGGCATCTTTGACGCGCAGTAACGGTACGCCTGGCAGGCCAAACGCGTACACTACAGCGCTTTCCTCCGGAACGCTAAATCGTCTCCGGAACCTGATTGCCCGCGTCGCTGATCGCCCGCCGTACCGGAACCCTCGCCAGCAGCACGAACCCGATGACGAAGAAGGCCACCAGCGAGATGATCGCGTCCCGATAACTCCCGGTCACCTGGTAGGTGATCCCGAACAGCAGCGGGCCCAGCCAGCTCATGCCCCGGTCGCTCATCTCGTACGCGGAGAAGTACTCGGCCTCCTTGCCGGGCGGGACGAGGTGCGAGAACAGGGACCGGGAGAGCGCCTGGCTGCCGCCGAGCACCAGCCCGATCCCGGCGGCCAGCCCGAAGAACCACACCGGAGCGCCGGCCGGCAGGAAGTACCCGGCCGCCAGTGTCACCGTCCACGCGACCAGCGAGCCCAGGATCGTGCGCTTGGCTCCGTAGACCCGGGCCAGCCGTCCCATCCCCAGTGCGCCGGCCACCGCGAGCACCTGGACCAGCAGGACCGCCGCGATGAGGGTCGACTGTCCGAGGCCGAGTTCCTCGGAGCCGTAGACGGACGCCTGGGAGATCACGGTCTGGATGCCGTCGTTGTAGACGAGGTAGGCCAGCAGAAAGGCGAGGGTCCGTGGATGACGGCGCATGTCACGGACGGTCGCGGCGAGTTGACGGAAGCCGGGAGCCGTCGTGTCCCCGGCGCGCCGCGCGGTGGAGCGACGGTCACGCAGGCGACGCAGCGGGACGAGGGTGAAGGCGCCCCACCACAGGCCGGCCGAGGCCAGACAGACGCGGACCGCGGCGCTCTCCGAGAGGCCGAAGGACTCGTGACTCGTGTACAGGACGAGGTTCACGACCAGGACCAGCGAACCGGCCGCGTACCCGAAGGCCCAGCCCCGAGAGGAGACCGCGTCACGTTCCTCGGGCAGGGCGATCTGCGGCAGGTAGGAGTTGTACAGCATCATCGCCACGGACTGCGCCGCGTTCGCCACGATCAGCAGCACACCGCCGAGCAGATAGCGGTCGCCGTCGAGGAAGAACATGGCCGTGGTCGCCGCCGCGCCGGTGTACGCGGCGGCCGCCAGGAGGGGCTTCTTGCGTCCGGTGCGGTCGGCGGCGGCGCCCACCAGGGGCATCACCAGGACCGCCACGATCACCGACAGGGACACCGTGTACGCGAAGAAGGACCCGGCCCGCACCGGGACCCCCAGGGGGTGCACGAAGCCGTCCGGGTCCGCCGCCGACGAGGCGACCGACGTCAGATAGGGGCCCAGGAACACGGTGAGCACGCTCGTCGAGTAGACGGAGCACGCCCAGTCGTAGAAGTACCAGCCGCGCTGTTCGCGCCGCCGGCCGGCCTCGTCGACCGGTTCCGTGCGCACGGTGTCGGTGCCCACCCGCGCCCCTCGCTTCCCCGTGAACGTGTCGCGCGCGGGCGGCGGGCGGCGGCCCGGGTCAGACCCAGACGCCCCGGTCCTCCATGACCTTGCGCAGTGTGTCGATGTGATCGGTCATGATGCCATCGACTCCCAGGTCCAGGAGCCGGTGCATGCGCTCGGGTTCGTTCACCGTCCACACGTGCACCTGGAGTCCGAGCGCGTGCGCGGTACGCAGGAAACGGTGATCCACCACTGGTATGCCGGACTGCTCCTCCGGTACCTGCGCGGCGACCGCGGACCGGCGCACCACGGCCGGCAGACCCCAGGAACGCAGCCGCAGGTTGAGCACCCCACGGGTGCCGTACGACGTCGCCAGCCGCGGCCCGGCCAGCCGCTGGGCGCGGACCACGCGGGCCTCCGCGAACGAGCCGAGGCATATCCGGCCCCAGGAGTCGGTGCGTTCGATCAACTCCAGGAAGGGGAGGAGGGCGGGCTCCGCCTTGACGTCCACGTTCCAGCGCGCCTCGGGGAAGGTCTCCAGGAGTTCCTCGAACAGCGGCACCGGCTCCTGGCCCGCCACCCGCGCGTGCCGTACGTCCTCCCACGGCAGGTCGGCGATCCGGCCCGCCCCGTCCGTCACCCGGTCCAGGGTCGCGTCATGGAACGCGACGAGCCTGCCGTCCGCGGTGGCGTGGACGTCGGTCTCCAGGTAGCGGTAGCCCGCCTCGACCGCCCGCCGGAACTGCGACGTGGTGTTCTCCAGGCCGTCGGCCGCTCCGCCGCGATGGGCGAAGGCTATGGGGCCGGGGTGGTCGAGATAGGGGTGGCGTGTCCGGGTGCTCACGGTCGCAGTATTGCTCGCCGGGGTAGCCCGGTGGCAACGACCGTACTGCCGGTTTCCGAGGGGACGGCGAACACCCGCAGGAAGAGCTGGGCGAGCGGGCCGATGGACACCGCGTACAGCAGCGTGCCGACGCCGACGGTGCCGCCCAGGAGGAACCCGGTCGCCACCACCGCCACCTCCACGCCCGTCCGCATCAGCCGGATCGAACGGCCGGTGCGCCGGTGCAGACCCGTCATCAGGCCGTCCCGGGGGCCGGGCCCGAACCGGGCGGCGATGTAGAGACCGGTGGCCGCCCCGTTGAGCAGGATGCCGCAGAGGAGAAGGGGGATCCGTACCGCCAGGGTATGCGCCTCGGGGACCGCGGCGAGGGTGCCGTCCATGGCGATCCCGACCACGAAGACGTTGGAGACCGTGCCCAGCCCGGGGCGTTGGCGCAGCGGGATCCACAGGAGCAGCACCGCCGCGCCGACGATGATCGAGACCACCCCGATCGTCAGGCCGGTGAGCTCGGCCAGGCCCTGGTGCAGCACGTTCCAGGGCTCCATGCCCAGGCCCGCCCTGACGAGGAGGGCGGAACTCGCCCCGTACAGCGCGAGACCGACGTACAGCTGGATCAGTCGTCGTCCGACGCGGCCCGGGCTGTTCCTGGACAAGTGGTCCCCCTGTGGTGGTAGTGGCCTGGCTCATGACACCCTGGGGCTCGAGTGGAAATGCCATCCATGGCCAATTCGGGGAAGGTGGACTGATTTCCATGGCGCAGTGGACCTCGGCGATGGGTGCGGTGCAGCTGGCCCGGCTGCTCAACTCCCAACAGGACCGCCCGGCCGGTCCCGGCACCCGTCGCCCGCCCGCCTACCGTGCGCTCGCCGACGGCATCCGGCTGCTGGTCCTCGAAGGACGGGTGCCGGTGGCCGCCCGGCTGCCCGCCGAACGCGAACTGGCGCTGGCCCTGTCCGTCAGCCGTACGACGGTCGCCGCCGCCTACGAGGCGCTGCGCGCCGAGGGATTCCTGGAGTCCCGGCGCGGAGCCGGCAGCTGGACCGCGGTCCCGGCGGGCAACCCGCTGCCCGCCCGTGGCCTGGAACCCCTGCCGCCCGAGGCACTCGGCTCGATGATCGACCTCGGCTGCGCGGCCCTTCCCGCGCCCGAGCCGTGGCTGACCCGTGCCGTGCAGGGTGCCCTGGAGGAGCTGCCGCCGTACGCCCACACGCATGGCGACTATCCGGCCGGGCTGCCCGCGCTGCGCTCGATGATCGCCGAACGGTACACCGCGCGCGGGATCGCGACGATGCCCGAGCAGATCATGGTCACGACCGGAGCGATGGGCGCCATCGACGCGATCTGTCATCTGTTCGCGGGGCGCGGCGAGCGCATCGCCGTCGAGTCGCCGTCGTACGCCAACATCCTGCAACTGATGCGGGAGGCGGGCGCCCGGCTGATTCCCGTCGCCATGGCGGAGGGGCTGACCGGGTGGGACGTGGACCGCTGGCGGCAGGTCCTGCGGGACGCCGCGCCCCGGCTGGCGTACGTCGTCGCCGACTTCCACAACCCGACCGGGGCGCTGGCCGGCGAGGGGCAGCGGCGCCAGCTGGTGGAGGCGGCCCGGTCCGCGGGCACGGTGCTGGTCGCCGACGAGACGATGAGCGAGCTGTGGCTGGACGCGGACATCGCGGGCGCCATGCCCCCGCCGGTCTGCTCGTTCGACCCGGCCGGGTCCACGGTGATCACCGTCGGATCGGCCAGCAAGGCGTTCTGGGCGGGGATGCGGATCGGTTGGGTGCGGGCCGCGCCCGACGTCATCCGCAGCCTGGTCGCCGCTCGGGCCTACGCCGACATGGGCACGCCGGTCCTCGAGCAGCTGGCCGTGAACTGGCTGTTCAGCACGGGAGGGTGGGCGAACGCCGTGGAGGTGCGGCGCGACCAGGCGCGGGAGAACCGGGACGCGCTGGTGGCGGCGGTGCGCAGGGAGCTGCCGACGTGGGAGTTCGAGGTGCCGCAGGGCGGGCTGACGTTGTGGGTGCGGGCCGGTGGGCTGTCCGGGTCGCGGCTCGCCGAGGTGGGGGAGCGGGTGGGCGTCCGCGTGCCGTCCGGGCCTCGGTTCGGGGTCGACGGCGCCTTCGAGGGGTACGTCCGGCTGCCGTTCACGGTGGGGGGCGCGGTCGCCGAGGAAGCGGCGACGCGGCTGGCCGCGGCGGCACGGCTGGTGGAGAACGGGGGGTCCGCGGGCGGGGAGACGCCTCGTACGTTCGTCGCCTGAGCAGCGGGACTTTCGCGGACCGGCCCTACGGCGTCTGGGCGGTCTCCGCGGTCAGGGGTTCCGCCGATTCCGCCGGCGGAGTCTCCGACAGGTTCTCCTCGTCCGCCGGTGTGGTCCGCGGCGGCAGCAGCGCCAGTACCGCCTGCCGGTCCGCGTCGCTCGTCGCGTCGTCGTACGGGTCCGGGGTCGCCGGGACCTGGAGACGGTGCACGGGGCCGACGCCCAGGCGGGCGTAACCACGTCCGGGCGGGACATGGGTGACGGGGGTGGTGGTCGGGCGGACACCGAGGACCGCTTCCAGCTGGGTTCCCGTCGCCGGACCGAGGACCACGCGGGCGCGGGTGTGCTGCCGTACGGCGTCGCTGAGGGCGTCCGCGCCGTCGAACTGGTCGGCCACCACCACCGTGACGTTCGCCGCGCGGCCGTGCCGCAGAGGCACCTGGAGAAGTGACTGCGGGTCCTTGCGGCCGTCGGCGGCGGCGATGTGGGCGAACGCGCTCGGGCGGTCCAGGAGGACCCACAGCGGACGCCGGGTGTCCTCCGGAAGGGGCCGGCCCGCTTGACGCGCGTGGTTCGCGGCGATCAGGCGGCGCTCGGTCTCCGTCGTCACCCACTCCAGGCTGGCCAGCGCTCCGGCCAGCCCGCACTCGACCGCGAGGACACCGTCCCGGCCGGTGAGGCAGGCGTACTCGCCGGTGCCGCCGCCCTCGACGATCACCACGTCGCCGTACCGCAGGGCCTGCAGGGCGATCGAGCGGAGCAGGGTGGAGGTACCGCTGCCCGGCTGTCCCATGACCAGGAGGTGCGGCTCGGTGGAGCGGGGGCCGGTGCGCCAGACCACGGGGGGCACATCGCGCTGCTCCTCCCCGTAGGTGAGGGGAAGGGTGCGCTGGACCTCGGAGTGGTCGGTGATGCCGAGCACGGTCTCGCCGGGGGTGGTGACGAAGTGCTGGGCGGTGATGTGGCTGGGCAGCGGCGGCAGCACGGAGACCGAGAGCTGGTTGGCCTCCTCATCCCAGGCGAAGTGGTACTCGCGGCCGCGGCCCGACTTGGCGGCCAGCAACTGTTCGATGCGGGCCCGTGGCTCGGCCTCGCCGTCGGTGAAGTACGCCGGGTAACGGATCACGAGATGGGACGTGCGGCCCGTCTCGTCGAACTCGTAGGCGGGGAAGGCCTGCTCCCAGTCGCCGCCGTGCGCGTAGAGCGGGGCCGGGTCCTCCGGCTTCGAGAAGTAGGGGACCAGGGCCTCGTACAAGGACTGGAGCCGCTGGGCCTGCGACTCGTCGGGGCCCTCGGGCTCCGCCGGCCCGCGCTCCCGGCCCTGCCAGGCCGCCGCCGCCATCAGGGTGATGACGGCGAGCAGCGGACCGTACGGAACGAGCGCCACGACCAGGATCGCGGACGCCACCAGGAAGAGCAGCGGTCCGCGACTGTCCTTGGGGGTGCCGACCCACCTGCGCCGCCCGGCCGCTGCGAGCCGGCGCAGCCCGCGGGTGATCGTGATCAGCGGGTGCAGGACGTCGGTGGCGCTGTCGGCCGCCGTCCGGGCCAGCTCCCGGCCCCGGGCGATCTGTGCGCTGCCTGTGCTCAGGATGCGGGGGAGGGGGCGCCGGGCCACTGCTGTCTCCTGATCGTGCGTACGGACGTGGGGAGCTTCAGAACTTGATTCCGCCCAGGAGGCTCGCGAGGCTCTCGCCGCCGGCCTTGATGCTCGGCGCGATGGCGGTACTCGAGAGATAGAAGCCGAACAGGGTCGCGACCAGGGCGTGCGAGCCCTTGAGGCCGTCCTTGCGGAAGAAGAGGAAGACGACGATGCCGAGAAGGACCACGCCTGACATGGACAGGATCATTGGGGATCTCCTGGTTCGCGGGGACAGTCACCATGAGTACTTCCAGGATCACAGGATGTATCCATACGATAAAAGGTGCAACTAGGTGAATTACTACTGATTTCGCCCAGCCGGCGGAGCGGTCTTGGCCCGGTCGGGTCCCGGTGCGGCAAAGGTCCGGGTCTGCGGTGATCTTTACCTCCGGCACATCGGGTCATGTGCGGCGCGAGCCAGTACCCTGGCGATTCACCTGAACGGTTGCATGGAGAGGCGGTCCGGCCGATGAGTGAAGCCCCCGACCCCGAGGTCGTGGAGCTCGCGACCAAGGTCTTCGACCTGGCCCGGCAGGGGCCGGCCGAGGCGCTCGTGGCGTATGTGGACGCCGGGGTTCCGGCCAACCTGACCAACGACCGCGGCGACTCCCTGCTGATGCTCGCCGCCTATCACGGCCACGCCGACGCCGTACGCGCCCTGCTCGCCCGGGGAGCCGAGGCCGACCGGATCAACGACCGGGGCCAGACCCCGCTCGCCGGAGCCGTCTTCAAGGGTGAGGAAGACGTCATCAAGGCCCTTCTGGAGGGCGGCGCCGACCCGGCGTCCGGCACGCCGTCGGCCGTCGACACGGCCCGGATGTTCGGCCGGACACACCTGCTCGAACTGTTCGGCACACACTGACGCACCTGCCCTGAGCAGGGCAGACGCAGAAAACGGGGGAGGCGGTGACAGACCGCCGAAATTTCGGTCGCGGCGGATGGAACTGCCGGGTCATCATGACGTCGTGATTCACGGACGCGATGGCCGGGCAGATGACGCCGCACCGCGCGCACCGTGAAACGGTCCGCATGGGCCACCGACGAGAGGCAGAGGAAGATGGCTTACAGCAAGCAGGAAACGGCGGGCGCCCCGACGTGTTGTCACGCGGCCAGGTAATGCAGGTCCCCGGTTGCGTCGACGCTTGATGTGAGGCTGTTTCCCATGTTCGATCCGGTCATAGCGCCCAGCGGTACGCTGCTCGGCCTGCTCCAGCGGGGCCGCGGCGACGGCACACTGCACGCACTCACCGCACCGCGCGCGGAAGCGCTCGCGGCGCTGAACCACTGCGTGCTGCGCGATCCCCGCCACGACTGGCAGGTGGAGAACCGCTCCCTCTACTACGCCCGTCTCTTCCTCGACCTGAACGGCGAGCTGGACGAGATCCAGGCGCACCTCTTCGACGTCGAGGACGTACTCGACACCGAGGAGTCACGCACCGGCCTGGCCCTGGCGGTCCTCGGCCATCTCGCCTCGTACGGCAGGCGGGACGCCCTGGAACTGCTGCGCCGATACGCCGGCTCCGGCTCCAACTGGGCCTGGGCCCTGGACGAACTGGCGCTGCGCGACGACGACGCCGGGCTGCGTGCCCTCGCCGCCCCCGTCCTCGCGCGGTTCACGACCGACCCCGAGGGCGAGGCCCAGCTGGCGGCCGTCGTGCGGGACGCCTTCGAGCCGCGGCCCTGGCGGCTGTGGGCCGACGACCCGCGCGAATCGATCGCCACGCGCGTGCGGGCCGCCCACGAGACCGGTCATTTCGACCGCTGGCAACGTCAGATGCGACCCGGCGGGCCCCGTCCGGGGTGGAGCGTGCGGGCCGTCTTCGAGTGGGCCCAGCAGGGGATGGATCGCGGTGTCGCCCTCCATGTCCCCGCCGCCCGCTGTCTGGTGGCCGTCGCGGGACCCGAGGACCGGCCGGAGATCGTCCGAGCCGCCCAGGACGGTACCGACGGCGCCCGCTGCACCGCGCTGCGCTATCTCGCCGACAGCAACGATCCGGACGCCCTCGACCTGATCGAGGCAGCGGTGGCCACCGGTACCACGGCCGTCGTGGACGCCGCGGTGGACGCCTTCGAGCGCATGCGCAGTGTCGCCGCCGTCGACCGGGCGCGCGGCTGGGCCCGCCGCCCCGATCCCCTCGGCGCGGCCTCCGGCCGCGTGCTCGCCTGCCTGGGCGGGGCCCAGGACAACGAACACGTCCTCGCGGCACTCCGGGAGGCCGTACGGGGCGAAGGGCCCGACGCGCCGACCCTGTGGACCCTCGTCGACGGCACCGGGCGGCTGGGCATCGACTGCGCGGCCCCCGTCCTGCGCCACATCTACCGGGAGACCGCCTCCTCCCACCTGCGCGGCCGGGCCGCCCGTGCCCTCGCCGCCACCGACCCCTCCTTCGCCACCGGCTTCGCCGTCGAGTGCCTCTGGGACTGCGAGGAGTCCACCCGCGAGATCGCCGCCCGGCACGCCGAGACCGGTGACGCCCGGGTCGTGGAGCGATTGCGCCGGCTCGCCGCCGATCCGGCCGAGGAAGCCGAGGTCCAGACCGCCGTCCGTAGCCGCATCGGACCGGACGCGACCGCCATGTGAACGACCGGCTTCCGGGTGCGCCCGCTCCTGATCACAGTCGGCTCAGATACGACCATCGGCGAGATGTCCGGGCTCGGGCGCGCACCCCCTGGGTGAACTTCGGGTGACTCGCGGGTCAGGCGGGCGTGGACGCCGTCTGACCTGCGCGGGTGCGCAGCGCAACGCTCACGGGACGTTCCTCGTCCGGAAAGATCCACGTTGACGCGGGCACGTCCAGTACGGCGACAACACGAGTATGCGTGTCGTCATCGTGACCGAATCCTTTCCCCCCGATGTGAACGGCGTGGCCCACTGCGCGTTCCAAACCGCCCGGCACCTCGTAGATCGCGGTCACTCTCCGCTCGTCGTCGCGCCGGCCACCGCCGCCGGCACCGGGCCCGGGGTCGACGCCCTGGCGCCCTGCCCTGTCGTCCGTGTCCCCTCCCTACCGCTTCCGGGCTATCCCCAGGTCCGTGTCGCCCTCCCCAGCCGACGTGTGGCCGCGGCGATCGCCGAGCACCGTGCCGATGTCGTCCACCTGGCCAGTCCCTTCGTCCTCGGCGTCCGCGGCATGGCCGCCGCCACCCGGCTCGGCATCCCCGCCGTGGCCGTCTACCAGACCGACCTCGCCGGATACGCCCGCACCTATGTCCACGCCGGCGAGGCCGCTGCCTGGCGTCGCATCCGCTCCGTCCACTCCGCCGCCGACCTCACCCTCGCCCCCTCCAGTCCGGCCCTGCACGACCTGGAGGCGCACGGTGTGCCCCGGGTACGGCTGTGGGCGCGGGGCGTGGACACCGCCCGTTTCCGCCCCGAGCTGCGGGACGAGGCGCTGCGCCGCGAACTCGCCCCGAACGGGGAGGTGATCGTCGGCTACGTCGGCCGACTGGCCCCCGAGAAGCAGATCGAGCTGCTGTCGGGAGTGTGCGGCCTGGACGGCGTCCGGGTCGTGATCGTCGGTGACGGGCCGAGCCGCCCGAGCCTGGACCAGGCACTGCCGAACGCGGTCTTCCTGGGCCGCCGCACCGGCGACGAACTGGCCAGGATCTTCGCCTCCTTGGACGTCTTCGCGCACACCGGCCCCTTCGAGACCTTCTGCCAGACCGTGCAGGAGGCCATGGCGAGCGGCGTGCCCGTGGTCGCCCCCGCCGCCGGTGGCCCGCTGGACCTCGTCGCCCACGGAGGTACCGGGTTCCTGGTCCCACCGCGCGACGCGGCCGCCGTACGGGACGCCGTCCGGGTCCTGGCCGCCGACCCGGGCCTGCGCACGGCGTTCGGCGTCGCCGCGCGGGTGACCGTCGAGGGGCGCACCTGGGCCGCCGTCGGCGACCAGCTGATCGAGCACTATGCGAACGTGCTCGCCGCCCGGAAGACGGCGGTGGCGGCATGACGTCGTTGCGCATCGTGCGGCTGGCCAACTTCGTCGCGCCGTCCTCCGGTGGCCTGCGCACCGCGCTGCGCGAACTCGGCGCGGGCTACCAGGCCGCAGGGCACCAGCCCGTGCTGATCGTGCCGGGTGAGCGCGCGGGCGACCGCGAGACCGAGCAGGGCAGGGTGATCACCCTGCCCGGTCCGTCGCTGCCCGGCACCGGCGGCTACCGCGTCCTCACCGACCGGCGGCGGGTGTCCGCGCTCCTGGAGGAACTGGCCCCCGACCGTCTGGAGGTCTCCGACCGGACGACCCTGCGCTGGACCGGCAAGTGGGCGCGGCGCGCCCGGGTCCCGGCCGTGATGGTCTCCCACGAGACGGCCGACGGCGTGCTGCGCACCTGGGGTGTGCCGGAGCAGACGGCCCGGCGCGCCGCCGACGCCCTCAACGTCCGTACGGCCCACACCTATGCGCGCGTGGTGTGCACCACGGAGTTCGCCGAGCGGGAGTTCGTGCGGATCGGGGCGCGGAACGTCGTACGGGCGCCGCTCGGCGTCGACCTGGTGCAGCGGCACCCCGCGCTGCGTGACCCGGGCCTGCGGGACCGGCACGCGCGCGCGGACGAGGTGCTCCTGGTGACGTGCACCCGGCTGTCCGTGGAGAAGCGGCCGGGGACCGCGCTGGACGCCCTGGAAGCGCTGCTGCGGCGAGGCAGGCGGGCGGTGCTCGTGGTGGCCGGGGACGGACCGCTGCGGTCCCGGCTCGAACAGCGGGCGCGGGAACGCGGACTGCCGGTGACGTTCCTGGGGCACGTCCGCGACCGTGGTCTGCTGGGCGCCCTCCAGGCGTCCGCCGACGTCTGCCTGGCACCGGGGCCCGCCGAGACGTTCGGGCTCGCCGCCCTGGAGGCGATGGCCTGCGGCACCCCGGTGGTCGCCAGTGCCTCGTCGGCCCTGCCCGAGGTGATCGGTTCCGCCGGAGCCGTCGCGACGGACCACGGGGGCGCCTTCGCGGACGCCGTGGAGCTGCTGCTGGCCCGGCCCGTGGAGGAACGCCGGGAGGCCGCACGCGCGCGTGCGGAGTGCTTCGGGTGGGACGCGGCGGTCGCGGCCTTCCTCCGGGCGCACGACGCGGTGACCTCCGTAGGGCCCGGCGTGTCCGGGGGCGGCCCGGGCGGGCCCTTCGTGCCCGGAGGCGTGGCATGAGACCGCTGCGGTTCGTGGCGCTCGGTGACTCGCTGACCGAAGGCGTGGGCGACCCCGTCGGCGACGGGTGGCGCGGCTGGGCCGCACTGCTCGCCGACGGGCTCGCGGCGGGTCCTGGTGAGGAGCTCGCGGAGTTCGGTGAGTCCCATGAGCCCGTGCAGCCCTCGGAGTTCGGTGCGCCCGTGACGTCCTCGGCGTCCGTGGAGTTCACCAACCTGGCGGTGAGCGGTTCACAGACGCGTGACGTGCTGGAACGGCAGTTGCCCACCGGGCTCGCGCTGCGGCCCGATGTCGTCTCGGTCGTCATCGGGGTCAACGACACCCTGCGCTGCACCTTCGACATCCAGGCCGTGGCAGCGCGCCTCGACACCGTCTACTCCGCCTTCACCGAGCAGGGCGCCGTCCTGCTCACGGCCTGTCTGCCCGACCCCGGCGCGATGCTGGGGCTGCCGGGTGCCCTGGCGCGTCCACTGGCGCGGCGGCAGCGGGCCGTCAACGCCGTGGTGCACGCGCTGTCCGAGCGGCACGGGGCCGTGCACCTGCACGCCTGTGAGGGCGCGTGGCTCACCGACCGCGCGATGTGGAGCGCGGACCGGCTGCACCCCGGCGAGCGGGGTCACCGGCAACTGGCGGTGCGGTTCCACGCGTTGTTGACGGAGCGGGGCCTGGCGACGGGCGTCGCGCCCTCGGCCGAGCCCGAGTTCCCGGTGCCCACCAGGTCGGCGAGCATGTGGTGGCTGGCCACCGCGGGCACCGGCTGGGTGGCCCGGCGGTGCACCGACCTGCTGCCGCAGCTCCTGACGCTCGCCGTCGACGAGATGCGGCACCGCGCGCGGGGGACGAGCGCCCGGCTCGATCTGCGGGCTTCGGCGGCCGTGTCCGCGGCACTCACCGCGGTAGGAGATCGTTGAACGATTCCTCCATACTCATGTTGTCTCG
Source organism: Streptomyces sp. NPDC005263 (assembly GCF_042872365.1). Classification (NCBI taxonomy): domain Bacteria; kingdom Bacillati; phylum Actinomycetota; class Actinomycetes; order Kitasatosporales; family Streptomycetaceae; genus Streptomyces; species Streptomyces sp. NPDC005263. The sequence goes on from NZ_JBIAKJ010000010.1 coordinate 304,002, forward strand.
TTCTGGTGGCTGCGGTTGAATTCCGGGCATGGAGGAGCAACTGGAGCAACTGGCGCAACTGGCCGACGACCGTGCCCTGCTGGGCCGTACCAGCACCGCGGAACGGGTCGCGGACATCCTCAGGAGCCGTATCGCCGAGGGGTACTTCCCGCCCGGGACCCGGTTGTCGGAAGACAGCATCGGCGGTGCGCTCGGGGTCTCCCGCAACACGCTGCGGGAGGCCTTCCGACTGCTCACCCACGAACGCCTGCTCGTCCACGAGATGAACCGGGGCGTCTTCGTCCGGGTCCTGAGTGTCGAGGACGTCGAGGACATCTACCGCACCCGCGACCTCGTGGAGCGCGCCGTCGTACGCGGCCTGGGCGAGCCCCCGTACGGGCTGGACCTGCTCGCCGGGGCGGTCGCCGAGGGCCGTCGGGCGGTGCGTGAAGGTGACTGGAAAGGGCTCGGTACCGCCAACATCCACTTCCACCGGGAGCTGGTCGCACTCCGCGGCAGCGAGCGCACCGACGAACTGATGCGCGGCGTCTTCGCCGAACTGCGCCTCGCCTTCCACGTCGTGGACGACCCGAAGGCGCTGCACGAGCCGTACCTGGCCCGCAACCAGACGATCCTGGAGGCGCTGCGGGCCGGAGACAGGCAGGACGCGGAGGAACAGCTGGCGGTCTACCTCGCCGACTCGCTGGAACGCGTGGTCGAGGTGTACAGGCGACGGGTCGGGGAGGACATCTGAGGGGGGCGGGCAACCGCGCGCCAGGCAGGAGGCGGACCGCGGACGGCACATCACCGGTGGCCGCCCGGCCACCGGAGGCGATCCGCGTCGTTTGGGTCGTTGTCAGACCGAGGACCTAGTCTGTGCACCGTGACTTCGCCTGCATCGACGGACAGTGTTCCGCCCCAGCTCAACGCGGGGCCGCGCCCCGCACCGGGGCCGGCCGCCGACGAGGGCCTGGCGCGCCGGCTGCGCGCGCTCGCCTGCACCGCGCCGCTGCACGACCTGGACGCGCGCAAGGCCAACCTCGCCGGCGAGTACTCGGTGTACGGCATGGCGGAGGTGGCTCTGGCCGTCATCGACCTGGTCACCCTGAACATGGACTTCGACACCGGCGCCGACCACGACCAGATAGTCGCCCGGCTCATCCCGCGTATCGCCGCCCAGGCCCCGCAGCGTCCGGTCCCGGAACACGAGCGCGTGGCCCGCTGGGTCCTGGAGAACCTGATCAACGTCGGCAGCGTCGATCGCGGCTTCCGGGCGGTGTACGGCACGTTCGCCTCGGACGGCACCTATGTGCGCCGCGACTACGACTTCAAGCTGATCGAGGAAGTGCCCGGCCCCGGTGGCTCGGTGTACCTCCGGACGACCGACGAGGCCGTCAACGTCCTGGTGGGCGCCCTCGACACCGACGTCACCAGCGCGCAGATCGCCGCCGAGGTCAAACTGGAGGTGCTGATCAGCCGGGGCCGTCTCGCGGACGCCCAACTGGCCGCCGAGCAGGCCCGGTACCGCACGGTCCAGTACTCGGAGACCCTGCGGCGGGCCCTGGACGCCACCCGGCGCAACGTCCGGGCGGTGGACTGGCTCAACACCGTCCCCGACATGATCGCCGAGGCCCTCGACCACGTGGCGGACCGGTACCGCCACGAGAACGCGATCCTCACGAACATCCGCAAGGCACGGGACGAGTCCGAGGACGCGGAGCAGAAGCGTCGCGCCGCCGAACTGGTGGACATCGTGAAGGACTGCATCCGCCGGCACACGCAGTTGCAGTCCCGCCTGCTGGAGGCCGGCCCGCTGTTCCGTGCCGAGCAGGACCGGCAGGCCTTCGCCACGCCGATGACGACGTCCGGCACGGACCTGTACGGGCATCTGCTCGCGCCGGTCCTGCCGTTGGCACTGGAGCGGGCGGTCCGGGTCACCGACGCGTTCTTCGCCCACGGGACCGGGCTGCGCACCCCGGTGTCGGTGCGGGTGGGCGACCTCGTCGACATACTGCTGACGCCGCCGATGGAGCGGGAACACCTGGGTGCGGAGATGCCGGAACCGGATCTCATCGCCACACCGGACGACAGCCGGTTCAGCGAGGAGCAGTTGGCGGCGGCGAGGCGCCTGCTCGACCTGCCGGCGGACGCACCCCGCCGACTTTCCGGACTGCTCGCCGACGCGCGCAAGCAGGACCCCGATCTGCCGTACCTGGTGGCCCTGTTGGCGGTGCACGCCGCCAGCCCCCCGGTCGGCACGGCCTACCGGCAGGGCGAGGAGAAGCTGTTGTTCTCCGTGGACGACGGAACGGAGCTGGACGACCCGGAGTTCGGTGGGGCCGACCTGATCGTGGGGACGGCCCTCCTGGACGCGGCGGGGATGGCGGCGGACCGGACGGAGGCTGCGTAGGCGTGACGTACCTCTCCATGGGCCGCCGCGGCAGGGACCGCCGCGGCACTCATCCCTGCGACATGAACCACGGCGGCAGGGACCGCCGCGACACGGACCGCCGCGGTACGAGCCACCCCGGCACCGACCACCGCCATTTGCACCACCGCCACTTGCACCACCGCCACAGGAACCACCACCACATGAACCACCCCGACAAGGAGCCCCAACCGTGACCGAGCACGCCGAGTGGAGTGAGCCGGAAGCCGGCCCCGCGCCGGCGACCGCCGCCGTCACCCCCGCCGACGCCGCCGACGCGGCGCGGCTCGTCGCCTTCGGGTTGCAGCCGAAGTTGCAGCCCGCGCGGGACCAGGAGTACACGGAGCTGCTGCGCCGCTACCGCGAGGACCCGCCGTTCGCGCGGCTCGCCGACGCCGTGGCCGCCGGGCTCGGGCTGGTGGTGCTGGAGGTGTCCCCGCGTGCCGGGATGGCGGTGACGGCCGCCGAGGACTCGGTGTTCGCCGTACGGATGGGTGACTACGCGCGCCGGACGTCCGCCGACGGCGGGGACCGGTTCCTGCACGGACTGGCGCATCTCGCCGTCGCCGCCATGGCGTTCCCGCGTCCCGAGGACCTCGCCGACGACGGGTACATCGGGCGCGTCTCCGTCAACGGCGTCGACGCGTTCGTACGACAGGCCTGCCGGCGCCTGGAGGAGCGAGCCGAGGAACAGGGCGAGAACACCGACCCGGCCACCGACGCGCCCGCACTCGAGGCCGCCTGGCGGGTCTGGGTCAGGCGCAGCGCGACCGGTGCCACCAAGGACGCGCGCCGCCTCGCCGGTTCCACCACCGGCATCGTCGGCAAGGCCGTCGCGTTCCTCACCGACTCCGGGTTCCTGCAGCGCACCGGCGACGACAACGGCGGCACGTACCGGACCACCGCCCGCTACCAGCTCCAGGTGCGGGACATGGCCGGGACCGCCGCCATGGCCGAGCTGCTCGAACTGGGCGTCGTGCCCGTGACCGACGGCACGCCGACACTGCTGCCCGCCGAGGACACCGACGAACTGGACCTGGTGGCCGACGCCGGGCTGCCCTTCCACGCGCCTTCGTCGTCCTGACCCGCCCTGCCCCCCTTCCCCCCTGATCTGACGAAGACTGACGAGAGTCCGCCATGTACGAGCTGTCCCGGGTCCGCCTCTACTCCATCGGACCCGCCGGTGCACGCTACGCCGACACCGTGCTTGACCTGCGGGGCGTGGGCGCGCCCGTGCCCGACCCCGCGCCCGCCCAGGCGGAGTTCTTCGAGGAGGAGCCCGTCGGCCCGCCGCGCCGGCCCGCGCCCGCCGGTGTGCTCTTCCTGGAGAACGGCGGCGGCAAGTCCGTCCTGCTCAAGCTGATCTTCTCCGTGATGCTGCCCGGCCACCGCAACACCCTCGGTGGCGCCAGCTCCGGTGTGCTGCGGAAGTTCCTGCTCGCGGACGACTGCGGTCACGTCGCCCTGGAGTGGCAGCACGTGCTCACGGGGGAGTGCGTGGTCGTCGGCAAGGCCAGCGAGTGGAGGGGACGACAGGTCTCCAACGACCCGCGGAAGTTCGCCGAGGCCTGGTACTCCTTCCGGCCCGGCCCCGGCCTCAGCCTGGACAGCCTGCCCGTCGCGGAGTCCACCGCCGTACGGCCGTCCGCCGAGGGCCAGTCCGGTGCACAGGGGCGGCGGCGGACCATGAAGGGCTTCCGGGACGCCATCACCGAGGCGGGCAAGGCCTACCCGCACCTGGAGGTGCACTGGGAGGAGATCCACGACCGCTGGATCGAGCACCTCGGGGACCTCGGCCTCGACCCCGAACTCTTCCGCTACCAGCGGGAGATGAACGCCGACGAGGGCGAGGCGGCCGGCCTCTTCGCGGTGAAGAAGGACTCCGACTTCACCGACCTGCTGCTGCGCGCGGTGACGGACACCCGTGACACCGACGGCCTCGCCGACCTGGTCAGCGGCTTCGGCAACAAGCTGGGCCGACGCGCCGAACTGATCGCCGAACGCGACTTCACCGCCGGGTCCGTCGACCTCCTCGGGCGGATCGTCGAGGCAGCCGAGGCCCGCTCCCGCGCACGGGACATCCACACCGGGGCCGAGCGCCGCACGAGAACCCTGGCGCGCCGGTTGTCCGCCCGCGGCGCCCGGGAGCGGGTGCGGGCCGCCGACCTCGCCCAGCGGGTCACCGCCGCGGCGGACGCCGTCACCCACACCGAGGCGGCCCGGGACCGCAGCGCACTGATCGCCGCCGAACTCGCCTACCGGCACGCCTCGTTGGCGCTCGCCGCGGCCGAGAAGTCGGCCGCGGCACAGAAACGTGAACTCGCCGACGCGCGCACCCTGCACTCCGCCTGGCAGGCCGCCGAGGCCGTGCTGCGGCATCGTGCCGCAGCCGACCGGGTGGCACGGGTGGCCACCGCGATCCAGGAGGCCGAGCGGGACGCGGCCCCCGCGCTCGCCGCCCGCACCAAGGCCGCCGTCGATCTCGTCCGCGCCCTGCACGCCGCGGCCCAGAGCGCCGAGAGCCTCGCCAACGAACAGGAGGAGCGGTCCGCCGCCCTCCAGGAGGTCGGCGAGTCGGCCTACCGGGACTCCACCTCCGCCGCCACCGAGGCGCAGCGCGCCCGCAGCGAGATCGGACATCTGCGCCAGCGCCTGACCGAGGTGGAGCAGGAGACCGCCGAGGCGGTCCGCGCGGGCTGGCTCGACGACACCGCCCCCGACGCCGACCCGGCGCGCGCGGCCCTCGCGGCCAGCGACGCCGAGAAGACGGCGGTCGCCGCCTGGGACCACGCGCGTGAGGCGTCACGCCGGGCCACCGAGCACGCCCGCGAGGCGGCCGCCGCCGAGTCCCGCGCGGAGCTGACAGCGGCCCGCGCGGAGGACGCGGCCACGGCGGCGGAACGGTCCTACGAGGCCGAACGTCGGCTCGCCGAGGCGCTGGCCCGCGAGGAGCGACTGGCGGAGCTGCTGAGCCTGACCGGCGGCGACGCTCGCCCGTCGGCGATTCCCTCACCCCGTCAGGACACCGACACCGACCCCCGGGACGGTCTCACCCCGGAGGACCTGGACCGGTTCGCCGACGAACTGCGCGAACTCCTCGACGACGCCGTCTCCTCCGCCGAGCGGCAGCTGTTCGAGCTGCGGACGGCCGCCGCCGACGACTCCCGCATCCTCGGCGCGCTCGGTGACGGCGGGCTGCTGCCGCCCGGGCCCGACGTACTGGCCACCGTGGAGTTCCTCGGTGAGCAGGGCATCCCGGCCCTGCCCGGCTGGCGCTACCTCGCCCAGGCCGTCGACCCGGCCGACCACGCGCGCGTCCTGGCCGCCCGGCCGGAACTGGTCGACGGGGTGATCATCACCGACCCGGCCACGCACGCGCGGGCCCGCGCGGCCCTGAGCGACGCCGCGCTGCTGCCGCGGTCCGCCGTGGCGGTCGGCACGGCCGCCGCCCTGCTCGCACCGACCCCGGCGCCCGACGCGGACGGCGGTGACGTCTTCCTCGTACCGCCGAACCCGGCCATGCACGACGAACACGCCGCCGACGAGGAGCGTCAGGCGCTGCGTGCCCGAGCCACCGAGCGGGACGAGGAGATCCGGGGCCTGGCGGCGCGGCTCGGCAAGGACCGGGAGCTGGCGGCCCGGCTCTCCTCCTGGCGCACCGGCTGCCCGGCGGGACGGCTGGTGGAGCTGTCCCGGGCCGCCCAGGACACGCGTGTCTTCGCCCAGGAGTCCGAGGCCGAACTGACCGAGGCGCGGACCGTGCGGGCCGAGGCCGACGAGGCCGCCGCCGAGGCCGCGCAGGTCCGCGACGAACGGCAGGAGACCGCCCAGAAGGCCCGGCGGGCCGCTGACGCTCTCGCCGGGCTCGCCTTCCGGCTGCGGGAACGGGCCGGCTGGCAGGTCAAGGTGCGTGAACTCGCCGACGAGGCGGCCGAGTCGGAAGCCCGAGCCCAGACCTGCCTGGACCGTGCCCGCGCCGCCGACGAGGACCGGCGTGCCGCCCAGCGCGCCGCCGACGACGCCCGCCGCACGGCCCGGGTGCTGCGCGCCGAGCGCTCCGAGATCGCCGGTGCCCCCGACGACGTGTCGCAGGGCGGTTCGGACGAACCCGGGACGTCCCTGCCCGCTCTCCGCGAGGCCTATCGGGCCGCCTCCCAGGTGTACGAGAAGGTCGGCGTCGGCGCCGATCTGCGCACCGAGCAGGCCCGGGCGGAGAGCGACGAGAGCGCCGCGCGGTCCGACCTGGACCGGCTGACCAACAAGGTCCGCACGCGCGCGGAGCAGCTGCTCCAGTCGCCCGACGGCTCCGACGGGCCGTCCCGGCAGGCGGCCGTGGCGCGCGCCGACGAACTGGTGCAGCTCCTGGAGACCCGGATGTCCAGCGCGAGCGAGCAGCTCGGACGGCTGCGGGGCGAGGCCGAGCGGCACGCTCCCGAGGACGGCGACGCGCACACCGAACTGCCCGAGGAGCAGCAGCCCCGCGACGCCGAGCACGCACAGGCGCTGCTGCGCACCGCCACCGCCGAACTGGCCTCGCGCACCGAGGCGTTGGGCCAGGCCCGGGACGCGCACGCCGAACTCCTCGACGCGCACCGGGCCGCCGAGGACGCGGTCGGCGGCTTCGACGAGATCGCCGCGATGCTCCGCGACCTGCTGCGCGAACACACAACGGAGGAGGAACCGGAGGAGCCCGAGCCGTACCCGGGCAGCCTGGAGGAGGCACGGCAGTCCGCCGCCGAGGCCCGCCGGTCCCTGCGCGGCTGCGCCACCGACCTGTCCGCCGCCGAGGGCGCCGTGCGCGAGGCCAGTGACATCCTCGTCCGCCACGCCAACTCCACCCGCTACGAGCAGGTCCGCACGCCCGCCCGGCAGCAGATCCGTGAGCTGCCCGCGTCCGCGCTGCCCGAGCACGCCCAGAAGTGGGCCGACGCCTTCGCGCCCCGGCTCCGGGTCCTCACCGACGAGTTGGCTCAGCTGGAGCGGAACCGGGACTCGATCGTGGACCGGCTCCGGGGGCTGGTGGAGTCGGCGCTCGCCACCCTCCGATCCGCGCAGCGGCTGTCGCGGCTGCCGGAGGGGCTCGGCGAGTGGTCGGGGCAGGAGTTCTTGCGTATCCGCTTCGACGAGCCCGACCAGGCCACCCTCACCGAGCGGCTCGGCGAGGTCATCGACGAGGCGACCCGCGCGGCCGTCAAGAAGAACTCCGACCTGCGGCGTGACGGCATGTCCCTGCTGCTGCGCGGGGTCGCCGCGGCGCTCCAGCCCAAGGGAGTCGCCGTCGAGATCCTCAAGCCGGACGCCGTACTGCGCGCCGAGCGGGTGCCCGTCGGGCAGATGGGCGACGTGTTCTCCGGCGGTCAGCTGCTGACGGCGGCCATCGCCCTGTACTGCACGATGGCCGCGCTGCGCTCGAACGACCGGGGGCGCGACAAGCACCGGCACGCCGGCACGCTGTTCCTCGACAACCCGATCGGCCGCGCCAACGCCACCTACCTGCTGGAGCTCCAGCGAGCCGTGTCGGACGCGCTCGGTGTCCAGCTCCTCTACACCACCGGCCTCTTCGACACGACCGCGCTGGCCGAGTTCCCGCTGGTCATCCGGATGCGCAACGACGCCGACCTGCGGGCCGGGCTGAAGTACATCAGCGTGGAGGAACACCTCAGGCCGGGACTGCCCGAGGCTCCCGCCGGGGAGGACACGCACAGCGAGATCACGGCGACACGGATGTTCAAACGTCCGGCGCCGACAGCACCCTGAGAGGCGCGGGGCGGGTGCGGGACCGGCCACAACCGGTCCCGCACCCGCCCCGCGACCTTGACCACGGACTCCTCAGGCATCGGCTTCCAGCAGATCCGCGAAGGGTGTGCCGGCCGTGACGCGGGTCAGCCGACCAACCCCGCGAGGCCGGGGCCGTGTTGCGCCAGATGCGCTGCTCCTCAGGCGGGCGCGGCGGCGTACGACTGCCGGGTGATCCGTGAACCGCCGTGGCCGGAGCCGCGGTTGTGCACCGGACCGAACTTCTCCAGGCCGAGCACCCGGGCACCGCGCGCGGACAGGTGATGGGCGGCGGCGCTGCCCATGCCGCCGAGACCGATGACGATCACGTCGTATGTGGGGGACATTCCAAGCCTCCTGAGGGGGGGCGCGTCAGCAGCGGATGCGGGTCATGGCCGAACTCCCACCATCTGTGGGCCCAGTTCGGGCCGCATCTGTGGGAACCCTTGACGCGACGGTTGTCCCGCCCGGATTCTGTTGCGCACAGCGCTCGCGCACGCGCGATGTGAAACATCATGTATCGAAGCGTCAAGTGCCCGGAAGGGGCCGGACAGCCCGGACCGACGCGGGGTCGGCACCTTCCGACTTGCTGGACCAGTGCCGCCCCAGCACACCCTGACCTCTGGACCGACACCGGTCCGACTCGCTGTTCCCGCCTGGACCACACAGCGTCCGGACCGAGTGTCCCGGACCGAGAGGGGCGCCCGTGATACCTGTCTGCCGCCTCGAAGACCTCCCCGAGGGCGAGTCCGTCCGCGTCGAGACGACACCGCCCGTCGCCGTGTTCCGCACGGACGACGGCGAGCTGTACGCCATCGACGACACCTGCACCCACCAGGACGCCTCCCTCTCCGAGGGCTGGCTGGAGGGCTGTCTGATCGAATGCCCGCTGCACGCGGCTTCTTTCGATCTCCGTACGGGCCGGCCGACCTGTCTGCCGGCCCGGCGGCCCGTGCGCACCCACCGCGTGACCATCGACGACGGCGTCGTCCACGTCCACCTCACCGCCGAGGAGGGGACAGCCGCCTGAGGACCCTGACCGTCGTCGGCGCTCTTCTCGCCGGTCTGTACGTGGCCCGGGAGCTGGAAGGGCGGCCGGGTTGCATGGTCCCCTTTGCCGGCGCCCACAGACGGCGTCCATGGGGACCACGGACCTCCTACGGGTGCGCCACCTGCCCGGTGCGCTCCCGCCGGCGTATCCGCTCCTGGGCCCGCTCGGTGACCCGCGCCTGGCGCCGGGCCTTGCGCCGCTCGCGCCGCAGGGCGCGCGCGGTGCTGCTGGGCGTGGACACCACTCCGTTGCGCTGGTTCCACACCTGCCGGGTCACCCAGACGTCGAGCACGGCCCAGGTCGCCAGCACGGTGCTGGCCACACCGCTCAGCACCATCGGGAACGCCAGCCAGGAACCGGCCATGGTGCACAGGAAGGCCACCATCGCCTGGATCAACGTCACCGAGATGATCAGTACCGCCCGGACCGCCGATGTCCGCACGGGATCGGGCAACCGGCGACGCCGCGCCCGCTCCTCGACCCACAACGGCCGGTAGGACGGCTGCTCTTCGGCTACGTCACTCGCTCCGGCCGCGCTCTCCCGCTCCGCCGGGCCGTCCGCCGAGGCCGTTCTCCCCACGGGCCCGCCCCTCGCCCCTGGTCCGTCCGCCGGAATGTCGTGATCCGACGCCTCGAGGGCCGGTCGTGCCGTCAGATGTGCCACCACGTCGTCCGACCCGCCGTCGGACGGCGCCTCGTGCCGCTCCGCCGTGCCCATCAACATGTCACTCCCCACCGCCAGCAGACCGCTCGCCCCGCGTCCGAAGACCCGGCTCCCCAGTGGCTGCCCGGCTTGCGCTCTTTTACGCCGCCCGGGTTACGGGATGCGGCTCCTGTGGCCGATTCCGCCCCCAACTCCCACAGAGAAGGACGAACAATGCGCCGCCAAGATTCCCAAGGAACGTAAAAATCCAGCCAACTGGCCATCCGACCCGCTCCGTCCATCCCGCCCGAGGTCAGGAAAGGGCAGGGGACGATCTCCCTCAATGACGGGACAACTCCCCATGATTCGCCGCAGGTGCGGAAGTTCGAGGTCCGGACCGGCCTTCGAGTTAACTGGCCGTCGGTAGTAGGCTCGCGCCGTTTGTTGACGCACATGTGTACCCCCTGTCGAGAGGGGGTCGAGCTGGGGGAGGCCATGCGCTTTCGCGGGAAATCGATCCGCCGGAAGATCGTGGCGCTGCTCCTTGTGCCGCTGGTGTCCCTGATCGCGATCTGGGGCTTCGCCACGGTACTCACGGGCCGGGAAGTGGCCCAGCTGTTCCATGTCTCGTCCATCGTCGAGAAGGTCGGCTACCCCACCGAGGACACCGTCCGCGTCCTGCAACAGGAACGCCGCCAGACACTCGTCTACCTCGCCGATCCCCGGGCGTCCGACGCGCTGTCCGCGCTCCGCACCACCCGGAACGCCACCGACGACGCCGTCACCAAGCTCCGTGCGAACGCGAAGGACCCGGACCTCCGCGACAGCCTGGACGCGGACGACGACGCACGCGTCACCGCCGTCCTGGACGCCTTCAACGGCATCGACTCGCTGCGGCGCAGCGTCGAGGAGGGCACCGTGACCCGGTCCCAGGCCCTCGACCTGTACAACCGACTCGTCGATCCGTGCTACGCCCTGCTGGCCTCGCTCGACGGCGTCGACAGCGTCGAGCTGGACAAACAGGCCCGGGCTCTGGTGAACATCACCCGCGCCCGCGAACTGCTCTCCCGTGAGGACGCTCTGCTCGGTTCCGCCCTCGTGGTCGGGAAGCTCTCCCGCGAGGAGGTCCGGGACGTCACCGACCTCGTCGCCCAGCGCACCCTGCTGTACGACATCAGCCTGCCGGTGCTGCCCCCTGCGGAGCGTGAGCGCTACGAGAGCTTCTGGAAGAACGCGAACTCCGCCCCCCTGCGGTCGGCCGAACAGGCGGTCATCACCTCCGATCCCGGCACCGCGGGTTCCGTCACCGCCAAGAACTGGGACGCGGCCGCCGGCAGCGCGCTCGACGACCTCTCCACCCTCGACGACCAGGCCGGCGACCGCTATCAGGACCGGGTCCGCCCGAACGCCATCGGTGTCATCGTCAAGGCGTCCGTCGCCGGGGCCCTCGGTCTCATCGCCCTGCTGACCTCGCTCGTCCTCTCGGTGCGCGTCGGCCGCACCCTCATCCGCGACCTGCGGCAGCTGCGCCTGGAGGCCCACGAGGCGTCCGGGGTACGGCTGCCCAGCGTGATGCGTCGCCTCTCCGCGGGGGAACAGGTGGACGTGGAGACCGAGGTCCCGCGGCTGGAGTACGACAAGAACGAGATCGGCGAGGTCGGCCAGGCCCTCAACACCCTGCAGCGTGCGGCTGTCGAAGCGGCCGTCAAGCAGGCCGAACTCCGGGCCGGTGTCGCCGAGGTCTTCGTGAACCTCGCCCGCCGCAGCCAGGTCCTGCTCCACAAGCAGCTCACCCTGCTCGACAGCATGGAACGCAGGACCGAGGACACCGACGAACTCGCCGACCTGTTCCGCCTCGACCACCTGACCACCCGGATGCGCCGGCACGCCGAGGGTCTGGTGATCCTCTCCGGCGCCGCCCCCTCCCGGCAGTGGCGCAAGCCGGTGCAGCTCATGGACGTCGTCCGTGCCGCCGTGGCCGAGGTCGAGGACTACGAGCGCATCGAGGTCCGACGGCTTCCCAGGGTCGCCGTCACCGGCCCGGCCGTGGCGGACCTCACGCACCTGGTCGCCGAACTCCTGGAGAACGCCACGGTGTTCTCCCCGCCGCACACCGCCGTCCAGGTCCTGGGCGAGCGCGTGGCCAACGGCTTCACCCTGGAGATCCACGACCGCGGCCTCGGCATGGCGGCCGACGCGCTCCTGGACGCCAACCTCCGGCTCGCCGAGACGCCGGAGTTCGAACTGTCCGACACCGACCGGCTGGGCCTGTTCGTGGTCAGCCGGCTCGCCCAGCGACAGAACGTCCGGGTCTCCCTGCAGCCGTCGCCGTACGGCGGCACGACAGCCGTCGTCTTCATCCCGGACACCCTGCTCACGGACGACGTGCCGGACACCAACGGCATCGGCTTCCGCCTCGACCGGTCCCACCCGTCCAAGGAAGCCGAACTGGAAGAGGCCCGTCGCGCCCCGCTCTCCGCGGCGCCGACGCACTCGCCGGGGTTGGCTCCCGCGGTCCTGAACGGCCCGGTCGAGCTGGAGGCCCCCGTCGACCTGGACGCTCTGGACGACTTCCCGGGCGCTCTCGAGGACGAGGACAGCGAACGCGGCGGACTGTTCCGCCCACGCCGGTCCGCGCGTACCGACGACACCACGGTGGGCCGCCGGGGCGAGGAGCACGAGAAACCGCACGAGACCACCGGTTTCGGCGGTACGCGATCGGTCGACACGGACGATGTGGACGCCCCAGCTCAGCTGCCCCGCCGAGGCACCCCCAAGCTGGTCAGCTCGCACGGACGTCCGGTCACCGAGCAGCGGTCGCGCCGCGAGGAGATGGACGAGCAGGACCCGACGGGCCCGAGCAGGTCGCGCTCGCAGGCGCCGCCGCCGCTGCCCGCCCGCCGTCGCGGTGCAGGCCAGCCACTGCGTGCCACCGGCGTCGCCGACCGCCTGGACGAACAGCGCACCGAGTCCTCCACGTCTGCGGCGTCCCCGAGCCGGGAGCGCGGCACTTCGCCCGAGGCGCCCGCGCTCCCCAGGCGCACCCGCCGTAGCGAGATCGCGTCGAGCGGCCCGAGCAGCCTGGGCGCACCGAGCGAGACCTCCCGCGACCCCGACGGCCGCGCGGCGGCACGGGAACCCGGCGCCGGATCCGCCCGGCCAGGGTTGGGTTCCGACCCGGCGAGAATGGGTTCCGGTCCTGGGAGGCAGGTCCCGGCTCCCGGGCCGGGGGACGCCCCGTCCGGCACGGCCCCGCTGCCGCGCCGGGTCCGGCAGGCCAACCTGGCTCCGCAGCTGAGAAAGGGCCCCGAGCCGCGCACCGACGACCGGTCCCGGCTCGACGAACGGGACGCCGACGAGGTACGCAGCCGCATGGGCTCGCTCCAGCGTGGCTGGCAGCGCGGCCGTGAGGAGAACGCCGCGGGTGATGACACCCAGAGCGGCACAGCACCACAACGAACGACAAAGGGGGACGGTCGATGACCGCACCGAAGCCGACCGGCCACACCGCGATCGAGAGGTCCGGCGAGCTCAACTGGCTCCTGGACGACCTGGTGGACCGCGTCGCGAGCATCCGCAAGGCTCTCGTGCTGTCCGGCGACGGGCTGCCGATCGGGCTTTCCGCCGACCTGACCCGCGAGGACAGCGAGCATCTGGCCGCCGTCGCCTCCGGGTTCCACAGCCTCGCCAAGGGAGTGGGCCGCCACTTCGAGGCGGGCAGCGTCCGGCAGACGGTGGTGGAGCTGGACGAAGCCTTCCTGTTCGTCACCGCAGCCGGCGACGGCAGCTGCCTGGCCGTGCTCTCGGACGCCGACTCGGACGTGGGTCTGGTCGCCTACGAGATGACGCTCCTGGTGAAGCGGGTCGGCGCGCATCTGAGTGCCGCTCCGCGCACCGATCTGCCTCAGGGCGGGTAGTGGGATGGCATGAGCACAGACGGTCAGGGAAGAAGTCACTGGTTCGACGACGAGGCCGGACCGGTCGTCCGTCCGTACGCCATGACGCGGGGCCGCACCACCAGTGCGGCCCAGCACCGCCTCGACCTCATCGCGGTGGTCGTCACGGAAAGCCACGCGGACGACCCGGAAGGCGACCACACGCTCTCCCCGGAGCACGTGGACATCGTCGACCTGTGCCGTGACGCCCCGCAGTCGGTCGCCGAACTGTCCGCCGAACTCAACCTGCCCATCGGAGTGATACGGGTCCTCATAGGGGACCTGGTGGACGCGGAGTTCGTCCACGTGAACCGGCCCGTGCCGCCGGCGGAACTGCCGGACGAGAGCATCCTGCGCGATGTGATCAACGGCCTCCGGGCGCTGTGACCGGGCTCCCCGTCCCGAAGGAGGCGGTTCTGTGAGCGCCGTGAGGCGCTCACAGACGGCCGTCGGGGAGATCGTGTGCAGGGTGGCAGACAATCGGTCAGGAACCGGTCCGCCGAGCGGAATCCGCCGGTCCGGACCGGGCGTCGAACCGACGCTCCCGATATGATCTGACTGATCGTCGACAACCGTCCGCGGCAGCCCGACCGGCAGCCCACGGACACGGTGCCCAACAGCGCGACCGGGGAGACGGACGTGAGGACATCAAGCCCCCATCAAGCAGGAGAAGAGATCGATGATCTTCGGGCGTTCTGAGCGCGGCAAGCCTCCGGTCGAGCCCGTCACGTTCAAGATCCTGGTGGCCGGCGGCTTCGGCGTGGGCAAGACGACCCTCGTCGGAGCGGTCAGCGAGATCAGGCCGTTGCGCACCGAGGAGTACCTCACCGAGGCCGGCCGCCCCATCGACGACCTCAGCGGTGTGGAAAGCAAGCACACCACCACCGTGGCGATGGACTTCGGCCGCATCACGCTGCGCGAGGACCTCGTGCTGTACCTGTTCGGAACTCCCGGACAGGAGCGGTTCTGGTTCATGTGGGACGAGCTGTCGGAGGGCGCACTCGGCGCCGTCGTGCTCGCCGACACCCGCCGCCTGGAGGACTGCTTCGCCGCCGTCGACTACTTCGAACGGCGTTCCATACCCTTCGTCGTCGGCGTCAACTGCTTCGAGGGATCCGTCCGTTACCCGCAGGACGACGTACGCCAGGCTCTCGACCTCGACGACGACGTACCGGTGCTGCTGTGCGACGCCCGTGACCGGGGGTCGGTCAAGGAAGTCCTCATCGGTGTCGTCCGGCACGCGATGGCCTACACGGCGCAGCACCGCCAGACCGTCACGACCTGAGGTGGGCGCGGCCCCCGACGGCCCGCCCCGCCCCTCACCGCACCGCGACCACCGCCGACCCGTGACCGAACAGCCCCTGGTTCGCCGTGATCCCCACGCGCGCGCCCTCGACCTGCCTGTCGCCCGCGACTCCCCGCAGCTGCCAGGTCAGTTCGCAGACCTGGGCGATCGCCTGGGCCGGAACGGCCTCACCGAAGGAAGCGAGTCCCCCGCTGGTGTTGACGGGTATGCGCCCGCCGAGCGCCGTCGCGCCCTCTCGCAGCAACTTCACGCCCTCGCCCTGCGCGCACAGCCCCAGGTCCTCGTACCACTGCAACTCCAGGGCGGTGGACAGGTCGTACACCTCGGCGAGGGAGAGATCCTCGGGTCCGAGGCCTGCCTCCTCGTAGGCCGACCGCGCGATGGAGGCCCGGAACGGCTCCGTGGGGGGCTCGACCGTGGCCGCGGAGTCCGTCGCGATGTCGGGCAGGTCCAGCACCGTGTTGGGGTAGCGCGGCGTCACCGTGGACACGGCCCGGATCCGCACCGGCTCCGCCACCCCCTGCCGACGCGCGAACTCCATGCTCGACAGCACCACGGCCGCCCCGCCGTCCGAGGTCGCGCAGATGTCGAGCAGTCGCAGCGGATCGGCGACCACGGCGGAGGCGGCGACCTCCTCGGAGCTGACCCGCTTGCGGTAGCGCGCGTACGGATTCAGCGCGCCCAGTGCCGCGTTCTTCACCTTGACCTGCGCGAAGTCCTCCGTGGTGTCCCCGTACAGGGCCATCCGCCGACGCGCGTACAGCCCGAAGTACGTCGGATTGGTGGCCCCCAGCGCCCGGAAGCGCAACCAGTCCGGGTCGTCGGGCCGGTCCCCGCCCGCGGGCCGGAAGAAGCCCTTGGGCGCGGCGTCCGCCCCGACCACGAGCACCACGTCCGTCAGACCCGAAAGGATCTGCGCACGCGCGGCGTCGATGGCCTGCGCTCCTGACGCGCATGCCGCGTACACGCTCGCGACCCGCGCTCCCTGCCAGCCCAGCGCCTTCGCGAAGGTCGCCCCGGCCACATAGCCCGGGTAGCCGCCGCGCACGGTGTCCGCGCCGACGATCGAGCCGACCTCCCGCCAGTCCAGTCCGGCGTCGACGAGCGCGGCGCGCGCCGCCACGACGCCGTACTCGACGAATCCGCGGCCCCACTTGCCCCATGGATGCATGCCGGCGCCGAGCACCGCCACCTCTCGAGTCATGCCGTCGCCCCCGTTGCCCCCGTCGCCCTCGTCGGCCGCCACTGCCACGTCGTCCAGGTGGTCGTCGCGTCCTCATGGAGCACGCCACGCACCACCTCCACCTCCATGCCCACCGCCAGATCGCTGACGGTGACCCCGGGAACCGCCTGTCCCACCACCACCATCCGTTCTGCCGCCAGCTCCACAGCGATCAACGCGTACGGCTCCCAGGGAAGTTCCGGGTCGGTCACATAGGGTGACGGAGGCCGGTAGTGCGCATCCGTGTACGACCAGATCCGCCCGCGCCGGGAGAGAGGCGTTTCCTCCAGGTCGCCGCCGAGGCACCCGGGATTACGGCAATGGGTGTCCTCGCGAGGGAAGAACACCGATGAACAGACGCGGCAGCGGGTGCCCAGGAGCCGGAAGTCGTCCCCGTCGCCGGTGAACCATCCGGCGACCACGGGCGTCGGTGTGCGCGGCAAGGTCCCTCCCCATCAACAGACCTGACGGAACGTCAGAAGTGTGCCACGAGCGTCACTCCATGGGCAGGCCCGCCGTCGAAGCGCCTTTCGAGGGGGATCTCGAGGAGAACACACCCGATCACTTCCCCGCGGGAACGCATACCTGATAAACGCAGGAGACATGACACGACTCTCCAGCGCATTACGCGGTCCCGTCACCACGTTCGCCGCCCTGCTGATCGTCACCGCCGTCACCGCCGTCACCGCCCCCGCTCGTGCGAGCGCCGAGCCGAAGGCGCCGGCGGAGTTCGTGGCGCTGCGAAGGGTGGATCCGACGATCATCCAGGAGATGCGTTACGTCACCCCGCACAACTTCGTCGGTGAGCGCGTCGACGGCTACCAGCAGCCTCTCTGCATCCTCACCCGGCCAGCCGCGCAAGCGCTCCACCAGGCGCAGAGCGAGCTCCTGCGCAAGGGGTACACCCTCAAGGTCTACGACTGTTACCGCCCACAGCGCGCCGTGGACCACTTCGTCCGCTGGGCCGAGGACCTCGACGACCAGACCATGAAGGGCGAGTTCTACCCGGACGTCGACAAGACCCGCCTGTTCGACGACGGTTACATCGCCGAGAAGTCCGGCCACAGCCGCGGCTCGACCATGGACCTGACGCTGGTGAAGCTCCCCGCCAAACCCACCAGGCCGTATCGGCCCGGAGAGTCCCTGGTCCCCTGTCACGCGCCCAAGAGCGAGCGCTTCCCGGACAACTCCGTCGACATGGGCACCGGATACGACTGCTTCGACACGCTCTCCCACACCCTCGACCCCCGCGTCCAGGGTGAACAGCGGGCCAACCGCCTGCTCCTGAAGAGCGTCCTGGAGGGCCGCGGCTTCACCAACCTCGCCGAGGAGTGGTGGCACTACACCTTCAAGCCCGAGTCCTACCCGGACACCTACTTCGACTTCCCGGTGTCCGAGAAGTCGCTGACCACCCATGACTGAGCCGCCTCCGGAAAACGCCCTTCCGATGATCGGATACAGTCCGCCGCGTGTCCGAAACTCAGTTCCCCACCCGCAACTCCGCGCCCGGCTCCCACTGTTCGAGCTGTGGAACTCCTTACGGAGAGGGCGTCTCCGGCTGGCCCCGCACCTGCCCGGCCTGCCACACCGTGGCCTACCGCAATCCACTCCCGGTGGCGGTGGCCCTGCAGCCCGTCTACGACACCCAGGGCACCGCTCTCGTGGTCATCACCCGAACCGTGGCCCCCGCGCGCGGAGGCATCGCGCTGCCCGGCGGCTTCGTCGACGACCGCGAGGACTGGCGGCACGCCCTGATCCGTGAGCTCAGGGAAGAGACCGGCATCGAAGCGGCGAGCCGTGACGTGCGGCTCGTCGACGCGCTGAGCTCGCCCGACGGACACCTCCTGCTGTTCGGGGTCCTGCCGGAGCGCCCCGCCGACGGCCTGCCGCCCTCCGCGGCCACCGACGAGACGGAGGGCTGGCAGCTGCTGCGCAGGCCGGAGGAGCTCGCCTTCCCCCTGCACACCCTGGCAGCCCGGGCATGGTTCGAGGGCCGGTACGCCTGACGTCAGCTCGCCCCGAGCCCTCGTACCCGGGCCGGGACCGGATGAGGCGACTGGCCCGGGCCCCCCTCGCCCTCCCGCTCGACGACCACCCGGTCGCCCTCCCAGCGGGCGAGGTAGCGCTCGACCTCCGGCTCGGACCTACCGTCGCCCACGTCGTGCACCACCGTCCCGCCCCCGGTGCGTCCGGGGGCGGGCGCCCAGACCTCCAGTTCCAGCCCGCCGTCCTCCCCGCGCACCGGAATGACGGCACCCGCGCGCGCGAACACCGGAACACGTGCCAGGGGCGCGTCCACGAGGATCTGCCCCGGCCCCTCGTGGACCCGCTCGGTGGCCGTGTCGTACCAGCGGCCCCGGGGAAGCTGCACCGCCCGCCGTTCCGTCGCCGGATCCAGCACCGGCGCCACCAGCAGGCAGTCGCCCAGCAGGAACGCGTCCTCGCAGTCGCGCAGCGCGCGGTCCTCGGGCGCCGCCCACCACAGCGGCCGCACATAGGGCGCCCCCGTACGCCGGGCCAGATGGGCCAGGGTCACGAAGTACGGCAGCAGCCGCCGGCGTTCGACGAGCGCCGCGCGCGCGTGCTCCAGCACCTCGGCACCGAACTCCCAGGGCTCCCTGCGTCCGGCTCGCGGACTCGCGTGCGTACGGAACAGCGGCAGGTACGAGCCCAGCTGGAACCAGCGCAGATAGAGCTCGGGCGACGGACTCCCGTCGAAGCCGCCCACGTCCGGCCCCGAGTACGGCACCCCGCACAGCCCGAGGCCCATGACCAGCGACAGCGACGCCCGCAGCCCGGGCCAGCCCGTGGCCACGTCACCGGACCACGTACCGCCGTAGCGCTGCATGCCCGCCCAGCCCGAGCGGGAGAAGACGAAGGGGCGTTCCTGGGGAGTCAGACCCGAGAGCGACTCGTAGGCGGCCTGCGCCATGCAGAGGGCGTAGACGTTGTGCGCTTCACGATGGTCGCCGCCCCTTCCCTCCAGGGAGTGCCGGGCCGAGCGGGGCAGGGTCGACTCCCCGAACGCGGTGAACGAGGTCGGTTCGTTCATGTCGTGCCAGAATCCCGAGAACCCCTGAGCGACCCGCTCCGC
Source organism: Streptomyces sp. NPDC005263 (assembly GCF_042872365.1). Classification (NCBI taxonomy): domain Bacteria; kingdom Bacillati; phylum Actinomycetota; class Actinomycetes; order Kitasatosporales; family Streptomycetaceae; genus Streptomyces; species Streptomyces sp. NPDC005263. Next base: position 323,435 of record NZ_JBIAKJ010000010.1, read on the forward strand.
GTAGAGGCGGCCCCACCACTGCCGCACCCGCGCGTCGGTGAAGTCCGGGTAGGCGGCCTCCCCGGGCCAGACGACTCCGCGCACGAGCCGTCCCGACGCGTCCCGTACGAACGCGTCCTCGGCACTCCCGCTGTCGAACACGTCGTTGCCCGGTTCGGCCTTCACCGCCGGATCGACGACCGACACCAGGCGGATCCCGTCCCGCCGTAGGTCCTCGGCGAGCTGAGGCAGCTTCGGGAAGCGCTCGGTGTCCACCGTGAACACCTGGTGGGCGTCGTAGTGGTCGATGTCGAGATGGACCGCGTCGAGCGGAAGATCGCGCTCCAGGTAGCCCGAGACGATCCGGCGCACCTCCTGCTCGTCGCCGAAGCCCCACCGGGCGTGATGGTGGCCGAGCGCCCATGTGGGCGGCATGGCGGGCGCCCCGGTGAGCGAGGCCCAGGCGAGCAGCACCCGCGCGGGAGTGCCCACCATGACCCAGCAGCGCAACGGACCGCCGTCCATGCGCAGCTCGGACATGCCCTCGTGGTCGTGGCCGGACCCGGCGCCCTCCTCGCCCTCCCGCAGGGTCACCGTGCCGTCCCACGAGGTGTCGTGGAACACCAGATGCGTCGCCGCGTCGGCGACCACCAGCTGCACCGGCATGGTGACGTACAGCGGATCGTCGCCCGGGCCGAAGGGCCGTCCGGGGTCGGTGTTCCACAGCCGGTACGTCCCGTCCCGCAGTCGAGGACCCGATGCCCGTCCGCCGAGCCCGAAGAACCGCGCGTCGGCGGCCACCTCGGAGCGCTGCATCCAACGCGCCGGACCGCCCCCCACCGGCTCCCACCAGCGCGGCGGCAGATCCCGGCGCAGCACCATCCCGCCGGGTGTGAGCACCTCGATCGCGCCGTGCCGCGAGACGACGACCGTCACCCGCTCGGCCACCACCCGCCAGCCGCCGTCCTTGTCCGGCTCCAGCACCGCCCTGGGGTCGGGCTCCGGGCAACGGCCGGCGAGCGCGTAGGACGGCTCCGGGCCCGCCCCGTCCCATCCCCAGAAAACAGCCCCGTTCACCGCCACGGTGATCCGCAGCTCCGAGCGGTTGAACCGGACGACACCGCCCCCGGGCCCCGGCTCCACGTCCCGCACGGGACCGGGCACCCGCGCCCGCTCGGCCCCCCGCCGGGGCAGCCCGGCCGCATCGACACGCCTCCTGCGCCACGCGGCCCGTACGGTGCGCACCCGCTGGGCCGCCCCCGCCGAACCGACTGCCTTTATCGAACGCACCAGGTCACGACCGTCCATGCTGTTCAGCCTGCCATTGACCGGTCTGCATGTAAGTGTTGTTCAACTTCCGTTCACCCGTGCCGGGACCACATCTTCACGACACGGACTATGTGGGGCACGCCCTGGTGTAAGGATCGATCACATGGCATCGTCCGTGTCAGCCGCGCCACGCGCACACCCCAGCCCGTGCGCGGAGGACGCACACGACGCGCAGAGTCCGGGAGCCGCCCCATGTCGACCGAGAACCCCCAGCCGCTCTGGCAGCCCGATCCGGAACGTATCGACCGGGCCCAGATCACCGCATTCCAGGCCTGGGCCGCGCAGCACCACAACGCCCCCGCCGAGGGGGGCTATCCCGCACTGCACCGCTGGTCCGTCGACGAACTGGACACGTTCTGGAAAGCCGTCGCGGAGTGGTTCGACGTACGGTTCTCGACTCCCCCCACGCAGGTGCTCGGCGACCGTTCGATGCCCGGTGCCCAGTGGTTCCCGGGATCGACGCTGAACTACGCCGAGCACGCCTTGCGCGCCGCCGCCACCCGCACGGACGAACCCGCCCTCCTGTATGTCGACGAGACCCACGAGCTCACTCCGGTGAGCTGGTCCGAGCTGCGCCGCCGGGTCGGCTCCCTGGCCGCCGAGCTGCGCGCCCTCGGCGTACGGCCCGGCGACCGCGTCAGCGGCTACCTGCCCAACATTCCCGAGGCCGTCGTCGCCCTGCTCGCCACAGCCGCCGTGGGCGGCGTCTGGACGTCCTGCGCCCCGGACTTCGGCGCCCGCAGCGTCCTGGACCGCTTCCAGCAGGTGGAACCGGTGGTCCTGTTCGCCGTCGACGGCTACCGCTACGGCGGCAAGGAGCACGACCGTCGCGAGACGGTCGCCGAACTGCGCCGTGAACTGACCACCCTGCGCGCGGTCGTCCACATCCCCCTCCTGGGCACCGAGGCCCCCGAAGCCGCCCTGGAGTGGTCGGCCCTGACGAGCGCCGACACCGAGCCCGTCTTCGAGCAGGTTCCCTTCGACCATCCCCTGTGGGTGCTCTACTCCTCCGGCACGACCGGCCTGCCCAAGGCCATCGTCCAGTCCCAGGGGGGCATCCTCGTCGAGCACCTCAAACAACTCGGCCTGCACTGCGACCTCGGCCCGCAGGACCGCTTCTTCTGGTACACGTCCACCGGCTGGATGATGTGGAACTTCCTCGTCTCCGGCCTCCTCACGGGCACGACGATCATCCTCTACGACGGCAGTCCCGGATACCCGGACACCGCCGCCCAGTGGCGGATCGCCGAACGCACCGAAGCCACCCTCTTCGGCACCTCCGCCGCCTACGTCATGGCGTGTCGCAAGGCCGGCGTGCACCCCGGCCGCGACCATGACCTCTCCCGGGTGCGGTGCGTCGCCACCACGGGGTCCCCGCTGCCGCCCGACGGGTTCCGCTGGCTGCACGACGAGGTCCGGGACGATCTGTGGATCGCGTCCGTCAGCGGCGGCACCGACGTGTGCTCCTGCTTCGCCGGAGCGGTACCGACCCTCCCGGTCCACATCGGGGAACTCCAGGCGGCCGGCCTGGGCACGGATCTGCAGTCCTGGGACCCGAGCGGCAATCCCCTCGTCGACGAGGTCGGTGAGCTCGTGGTCACCAACCCGATGCCGTCGATGCCGGTCCGTTTCTGGAACGATCCCGACGGCAGCCGCTACCGGGAGAGCTACTTCGACACCTATCCCGGAGTGTGGCGCCACGGCGACTGGATCACCGTCACCGCGCGCGGCTCGGTCGTCATCCACGGCCGCTCCGACTCGACGCTCAACCGCCAGGGCGTGCGCATGGGGTCGGCCGACATCTACGAAGCGGTCGAACGCCTGCCGGAGATCAGGGAATCCCTCGTCATCGGCATCGAACAGCCCGACGGCGGCTACTGGATGCCCCTCTTCGTGCACCTCGCCCCCGGAGCCGTCCTCGACGAGGCCCTCCTGAACCGCATCAAGCAGGCCATCCGCGACCAGCTCTCCCCCCGCCATATCCCCGACGAGGTGATCGAGGTGCCCGGCGTTCCGCACACCCTCACCGGAAAGCGCATCGAGGTTCCCGTGAAGCGCCTCCTGCAAGGCACCCCCTTGGAGAAGGCGGTCAATCCCGGCTCCGTCGACAACCTCGACCTGATGCACTTCTACGAGGACCTGGCTCGCAAGCGCGCCTGACCGGCACCCCAGGGGCGGTCAACCGCCATAGGTGGCCTCGGACTCGCCGAGCACCCCGGCGAAGTCCGAGGCCAGCCGCACCGCGTCAGCCGGTTCCAGATCCGACACGGAGATCCGCACGCCGGGGCCTGCCGCCGTCCGGAACCGGGCGCCCGCCGCGACCCACCAGCCGTGCGACCGCAGCCCGTTCACCACCGCCGACTCGTCCCGCACGGGCACCCACAGGTTCATCCCACTCGCCCCGTGCGCCTCGATGCCACGCTCTCGAAGCTCCCGGAGGGCAGCGCTCCGACGTACCCCGTACCGCTCCTCGGCGCGCGCCACCAACGCGCGGGTGTCCTCGTCGGTCATCAAACCGAGCACCGTCTCCTGGAGCAGATGACTGACCCAGCCGGAGGTCAGCAGCAACCGCCGGTCGTGCCGCGCCAGCGTCGTCGCATCGCAGGCCGCCGCCGCCCACCTCAGGTCGGTCCCGAGGAACTTGCTGACCGTCCGCACATGCACCCAGCGCGGCAGCCCGTGCCCGGCCAGGGTCCGCAGGGGCGCCTGGGCCACCGCGGAGGCGTGGTCGTTCTCCACGACCAGCACATCGGGCCGGTCCCGCAGCACGGCGACGAGCTCGTCGCGGCGCGCGGTGGAGAAGCGGCCGCCGTACGGGTTCTGCGCGCGCGGACTGCACACCAGCGCACGCACACCCGCGTGCAGCGCCTCTCGGAGCTCGTCGGGGCGCACGCCCTCGTCATCGACGGCCACCGGGACGACCCGCAGCCCCAGGGCCGCGACCAGATCCAACAGATGGTGATATCCGGGATCCTCCATGGCCACGCCGTCACCGGGCCGCAGTTCCACGGAGAGCAGCCGTCCGATCAGATCCAGGGCCCCGTGCGCGAACGTCACGTTGTCCACGGGCACGCCCTCGGGCCGCAACCACTCCCGCACGGCGTCCTCCAACCGCGCCAGCCGTGGTGTCGAACGATGCGACCGAGCCCAAGGGGGAGCAGTGCATCCGATACGCCGCGCAACCACATGGTCCAGAGGTATACCGGGCGGGCGTGACGGACGCAGAATGCTCGGGGTGGCCCTCGTCGACCGCGTCGGCAGCGGTCTGTGGGCGTCGGTGTCCGTCCTCTACCTCACCTACGTCTCCGGCCTCTCCCTCACCGAGGTCGGCACACTCGTCGCCGTCGCCGGGGCCGTCGGAATCGTCGGCGCACCGATCGGCGGCCGTATCGCCGACCACGTCCCGCTCACCCGCGTCCTGCCCGCACTCCAACTCCTGCGCGCCCTGGCCTCCATCGCCCTGATCGCCACGGACGACTACGTCCTGCTCCTCGTCTTCTCGGCAGTCGGCAGCCTCGGCGACCGCGCCGCGAACGTCCTCACCAAGCTCTACGCGACCCGGGCCGCGGGACCGGAACGCGTCCGCTACCAGGCCCTCCAGCGAACCGTCGCCAACGCCGGCTGGGCCCTGGGCGGCCTCGCCGCCGCAGCCGCGCTCACTCTCGACACCACGGCCGCATACCAATGGCTCCTCGTCGGCGACGCCCTGTCCTTCCTCGCCACCGCACTCCTCACCCTCCGCTGCGCCGAACCCGCGTCCACGTCCCGCACCGTCGCCACATCGCGGAACCCCGAACCCCCGGCCGCACCGACGAGCCCCTGGCGCGACCGCACTTATCTCGCTTACGTCGCCACCGAGACTGTCCTCTTCCTGGACGACGCCGTCTTCAAGGTCGGACTACCCCTGTGGATCGCGCACGCGAGCAACGCACCGCACGGCCTCGCACCCCTGCTGCTCGTCCTCAACAACGTGATGGTGGTGGCCCTGCAGGTCCCCCTGGCCCGCTACGGCACCACCACGGCAGCCGCACGCAACCTGCTTGTCCCGCACGCGGCCGCCGTCGCTCTGGGCGGCATCACCATGGCGCTCTCGGCCACCGGCGGCCCCCTCACCGCCACGCTCCTCCTCACCGCCGCGGCCGCCGCCTTCACCGTGGCGGAGATGCTGCACGCCACCGTGTCCTGGGAACTCTCCGTCGCCCTCGCCCCCGACACCTCCCTGGGCTCCTACCTCGGCGTCCACGGCCTCGCCCAGTCCGCCCAGCGCAGCATCGGCCCACTCACCGTCACCGCGGCCGTCGTGACAGGCCCGATCGGCTGGACCGCCTTCGGCACCGCCATCGCCCTGACCTGCATGATCCAACGCGGACTCGTCCGGGACCGCCTCACTCCGGGCCCGTTGTCAGTGCCGCCCGTTACTGTGAGTGAGCATTGATCGACCGTGCACAGGGGGAAACATGGCGCACACCGACCACCAGACCATGCGACGCGTCCTGCGCCGCGAAATCGCCGGCACCATCGGCCTGCTCACCGACGAGCACGACTTCCGGGCGATGCGGCGCTACCGCACCTTCACCTTCGACGACCATCCCACCTATCTCCGACAGGTCGAAGACCTCCTCAGGACCCGCGCCGCACAAGGCAGCCACACCACCGTCGCCCTCTTCGACCCACTGGAGTACGCCGAATTCTGCGCGGAAGCGGGCCTGGACCCCGACTTCCCGGCGAGCCGCACACGCTTCACAGCGGAACTGGCCGCCACCGGCCCGACCATCCCGTACGACGGCCAGTCCCTGACCGACCTGGTGCCGGCCCTCGTGGACGAAGCCGTACGACAGGCCACCTGGGAGTACGCGAGCACCTTGCTGGCCCGCCTCGGCGCGTGTGCCTCCTGCGGTGAGGACGTCGGCCGCGCGGCCTTCGTGCGAGCCTCGCACCTGCTCGTCCGCGTCCTGGACACCGCCGACCCGGGCAACCGCCACCTTGTCTGCAGCGTCACCGGCACCCCGGAGACCCTTCTCTCCGTGCTCCACGCCGACGAGGACATCGACGGCGCCACCCACCTCGACGAGGCCGAGGCCCTGGAGTTCACCACGGTCCTCGCCCTGGGCCTCGCCACCCACAGTCCCGGCGGCCTCGTCATGCGCACCAGCGCCCCCGGCGCCCCGGACCGCGTCTACGGCTGGCGCCTGCGCGGCGAAGGCCTCGAACCACTCACCGCCGCAGAGGTCTTCGACGCCTACTGCACCGACGTCGACTCCGGCGACCTCGTCTCTCCCGAACCCGACGTCGACTACTGCGTACCCCCGGACCTCGGAGACACCGGGCAACCGATGGGGCACCACCACTGAACGCCGGAGGGGCGCCCCACTCACAGGTGGCGCGCCCCTCCGGGACAGCGGACAAACCGCTCAGGAACGGCTACTCGCCGGACAGCACGGCCTGAGCGGCGTCGCGCGCCTCCTCGGCACTGTCCGCGGCCCGCGCGGCAGCCGCGGCCCGCTCGCACTGCGCCAGGGTGAACTTCGCCAAGGTCGCCCGGACATACGGAATCGAAGCCGCCCCCATGGAAAGCGAGGTGACACCCAGGCCGGTCAGCACACACGCGAGCAGCGGGTCGGACGCCGCCTCACCACACACACCGCAGCTCTTGCCCTCGGCCTTGGCGGCCTCAGCCGACAGGGCCACCAGGTCGAGCAGCGCGGGCTGCCACGGATCCTGCAGACGGGACACCGCACCGACCTGACGGTCCGCGGCGAAGGTGTACTGCGCGAGGTCGTTGGTCCCCAGCGACAGGAACTCGACCTCCTGCAGGACCGAGCGCGCCCGCAACGCCGCCGACGGGATCTCCACCATCGCGCCGAACTTCGCCCGCAGCCCCGCCTCGCGGCACGCGTCGGCGAAGGCCTTGGCGTCAGCGCGGTCCGCCACCATCGGAGCCATGACTTCCAGGTAGACCGGCAGCCCCTCCGCGGCCTTGGCCAACGCGGTCAGCTGAGTGCGCAGCACCTCCGGATGGTCCAGCAGCGTCCGCAGACCACGCACGCCCAGAGCCGGGTTGGGCTCATCGCCCGGGGTGAGGAAGTCCAGCGGTTTGTCGGCACCGGCATCCAGGACCCGCACCACGACGCGGCCCTCGGGAAACGCCTCGAGGACCTGTCGGTAGGCCTCGACCTGCTTCTCCTCCGACGGCGCGTTCTTGCTGTCGTCGAGAAACAGGAACTCGGTACGGAACAGACCGACACCCTCGGCCCCGGCCTCGACGGCCGCGGGCACGTCCGCCGGACCGCCGACGTTGGCGAGCAGCGGCACCTTGTGACCGTCGGACGTGGCACCGGGCCCCGTCGACGCGGCCAGCGCGGCCTTGCGCTCGGCCGCTGCCGCCGCCATCCGCGTCTTCTTCTCCGCGCTGGGGTTCACGAAGATCTCACCGGTGCTGCCGTCGACGGCGATCACCGTGCCCTCGGCCAGCTCCCCGGCACCGGGGAGCGCCACCACGGCCGGAACCCCCAGCGCCCGCGCCAGAATCGCGCTGTGGCTGGTCGGCCCGCCCTCCTCGGTCACGAACCCGAGCACCAGAGCCGGGTCCAGCAGCGCCGTGTCGGCCGGCGCGAGGTCACGCGCGATGAGGACGTACGGCTCGTCGCTGTCCGGCACACCCGGCATCGGAACCCCGAGCAACCGGGCGACGATACGATTCCGCACGTCGTCGAGGTCCGCCACGCGGCCGGCGAGATACTCACCGGCACCGGCCAGCAGGGCACGGTAGGCGGCGAAGGCGTCGTACACCCCTCGCTCGGCCGTGCTGCCCACAGCGATACGCCGTTCCACGTCCGCCATCAGCTCGGGGTCCTGAGCCATCATGGCCTGCGCCTCAAGCACCGCTTGGGCTTCGCCCCCCGCCAGGTTGCCCCGCGCCATCAGGTCGGCAGCCACGGCCTCCACGGCCTTGCGGGCGCGCCCCTGTTCACGCTCCGCATCCTCAGCCGGGATCTGCTTGGCGGGCGGTTCGAGCACCGCCGTTCCCATGTGCCGAACCTCGCCTATCGCCACACCGTGGCTGACGCCGACGCCTCGCAGCGTTGTCTCCATCTCACCGTCTCCGTAGTGCGGCGGTCCCGCCACCGCGATGGTTGTCCTATGTGCCGTCACCGACGGCACCGATGTCACTTCCAGAGGAAGAGACTGTCGCCCACCTTCACATCGCCGTCCTCACGGAGCTCGTCGAGAGCCTCGGCCGTCGCTTCGAGCGCTACGACGGGGCAGATCGGAGACTTGCCGGAGGCCTCGACCGAGGCGGGGTTCCACCGCACCACACCTTGACCGCGAGTGACAGAGTCGCCCTTGTTCACGAGCAGCTCGAAACCCTCGCCGTTGAGCTGCACCGTGTCGATGCCGAGGTGGGTGAGGACACCATGGCCCTCCTCGTCGACCACGACAAAGGCGTGCGGATGCAGCGAGACGATGACGCCGTCGACGGGCGCCACCGCTTCGGAGGGCTCACGCACCGGGTCGATGGCCGTGCCCGGGCCGACCATGGCCCCGGAGAAGACCGGGTCCGGCACTGCGGCCAGTCCGATGGCGCGCCCGGCAAGAGGGGACTGGACGGTGGTCATGGGAAGCCTCCCGGGGGTGGAGATTCATTGGGGCCGTCACTGCCTGTCCCGGACGGCGCACTGTTCAGCAGGGTATGTCACGTGTAGTAACGGTTCCCCATGAGAGCCTACGGATTAGTGGTCTAGACCACAACCCCAATCAATTTGCCCCTGCCTCACGGCCCCGTGTACAGTCGTGCTCCTGCCCGGGGCAGAGCGGCGCACTCGCGTCCTTGCCTGGCAGCACCAAACTTGTCAGATCCTATCTCGGGGTCATCTTCTGCATGCCTGCAGGACGGTGGTCAGAGAGTCGGAAAAACACTGATAGAGTTTGGAACACCGAAGGGAAGCGCCCGGAGGAAAGCCACGAGAGAGTCTCTCGGGTGAGTACAAAGGAAGCGTCCGTTCCTTGAGAACTCAACAGCGTGCCAAA
>NZ_JBIAKJ010000011.1:0-278731 GCF_042872365.1 Streptomyces sp. NPDC005263
CTCCCAAGCCGGTCAAGACACTGAGCATCGAGCGCGCCAGCGAGTTCGTGGCGAAGGGCGACGCCCAGCACCCTGGCGACGTGGACAAGACCTTCGACGGCAAGGCGTCGACGTACTGGAAGACGAGCACCTTCCTGCGGGGGCCGCCCCCCCCCCCGCCCCCCCCCCCCCCCCCCCCCCCCCCACACACCCCCCCCCCCCCCCCCCCCCCCCCCCCCCCCCCCCCCCCCCCGGCCCCGCCCCCCCCCACCGAACCGCAGGCGCACCCCGCACCCAACCGCCGGAGGCACCGTCACCCCAGCAAATGCCGATTAGCCCCCATGGCCAGCCCCTCGTACTCCCCCAGCACCACCACATCCACCCCCGCCCCCACCAACACCCCACTCCCGTCAGCCCCTTGCACAAACGTGTCCGGCTCCCGCCACGCCGTCACCACCCGCCGCACCCCCGCCGAGAGAATCAGCTGAGCACAGGCCGCCGGCCGAGACGCCCGCCGAGCACAAGGCTCCAGGCTGCTGTAAACCGTCGCGGACGCAAGCCGCACATCCCCCGCATCGATCTTCGCCAGCGCAGCCTCCTCCGCGTGCACGACCGGATCGTCCCCCTCCCGCGAGTACCCCCGGGCAAGCTCCGTCCCGTCGGCCGCCACCACCACCGCACCCACACTGAACGCCGTCCGAGAGGGCGGACACCGATCAGCCAGCGAACAGGCCAGTTCCAGCCAACGCCGGTCCGCCGCCGAGGGAAGGCCGCCGACGCCGGGCGCCGTGGGCTCGTACCGCATGAGCACGACGTCCCCGATGGGACGCGTCTCCACCAGCCTCAGCCGCCCGCCCTGATACGCCCCGGGCCCGAAGAGCCGAGGCGCCCCCGGGTCACCGACGAACAACGGGGCCAGCACCAGCTGGAGTTCGTCCGCGAGCCCCTCCCGCAGCAACTGGGTGTGAACCAGGCCTCCCCCCTCGACCATGAGCCGCCCGACCCCCCGCACCTCACCCAGATGCTCCAGCAACAACCGCCAGTCGAGTTCGGCGCCCAACGCGACGACCTCCGTGGCCGGCCCCAGCCCCAGCGCACGAACCCGCTCCGCCCCCTTCTCGGTCGTGTAGACGAGCTTCTCGCCGCCGGTGTGCCAGAACCTCGCGGCCGGATCGAGGTCCCCCGACCCGCTGACCGTGACCTTCAGCGGATACTCCGCCCGCCCGGCCGCAACCCGGGCGGCCCGCCGCGACGCCGAGTTGACCAGCAGCCGCGGGTTGTCGGCGCGAATGGTCCCGGCGCCGACGAGGATCGCGTCCACCGAGGCCCGCACCTCGTCGACCCGGTCGAAGTCGGCCGGGCTGGAGAGCAGCAGACGCTCGGGGCCGGTGTCGTCCAGGTAGCCGTCGAGGGAGACGGCGGCGGAGAGGAGGACGTACGGGTGGGGCATCGGCGCGGTCCCTCTCGAAGGCAGGTCTTGGTTCAAGTTTGAAACAAACTTACACTGGGGGCATGACGACTCGCTGGCTCACCCCGAAGGAGCAGCGCGCCTGGCGCGCGTACATCGCCTCGGCGCACCTCCTCGAGGACGCGCTCGACCGGCAGCTCCAGCAGGACGCCGGCATGCCCCACATGTACTACTCCATCCTGTCCACCCTCTCCGAGTCACCGGAGCGGCGCCTTCGCATGACCGATCTCGCCGAGCAACTGAAGATCACCCGGAGCCGGCTGACCTACGCGGTGACCCGCCTGGAGAAGGACGGTCTGCTCCGGCGGGAGAACTGCAGGTGGGACAAGCGGGGCAGCATCGCCGCGCTCACCGACGAGGGGATGGCGGTCCTGGAAGAGGCGGCGCCGGGGCACGTCGAGACCGTACGGGCGTCACTGTTCGACCAGCTCACCGAGGAGCAGGTGGACCAGCTGGAGGAGATCTGTACGGCGATCGCGCGGGCGCTGGAGAGCGACGAGGCCCGCCCGGCGACGGACGACGTACCGTGGCGCCGCCGCTCCACCTCTCCTTCGTGACCTCCTCCCCTGCGTGACCTACGCCGCAATCCCATTGCTTCAAATTTAAAACATGGGTAGGGTCCGTACCCGTAGACCTGCTTCAAATCTGAAGCAGATGCCGCCCCCGGACCCGGAGAACCGCATGCCCGACTTCCCCGCCGCCAGCCCCCGCTCCCGCGTCCGGGTACCGCTGCGCTTCCACGACGGCTACGGCGTGAACGCCGAACTGGTCACCTTCCACGGTCTCGCCGACGGTCAGGAACACGTGGCCGTCGTCCTGGGCGACCCGGCCCCCGGCACCACCCCACTCGTCCGGCTGCACTCCGAGTGCCTGACCGGCGACGTCTTCGGCTCGGCCCGGTGCGACTGCGGCCCGCAGCTGCGTGAGGCCGTCGAGCGGATCGCGGACCGCGGCGGCGTCCTGCTCTACCTCCGCCAGGAGGGCCGCGGCATAGGCCTCTACAACAAGCTCGACGCCTACGCCCTCCAGGACCAGGGCCTCGACACCTACGCCGCCAACACCGCGCTTGGCCTGCCCGAGGACGCCCGCGACTACACGGCCGCGGCGCAGATGCTGAACGCCCTCGGCATCACCAGCCTGGATTTGCTCTCCAACAACCCCGACAAGGCCGACCAGTTGCGAGACCTGGGCATCGACGTCCACGACCGCGTACCCACCGGCGTCTTCACCACCCCCCACAACGTCCGCTACCTGCGCGCGAAGGTCCTCCAGACCCAGCACACCCTCCCCCTGGGCGACCTCACGTTCCACGCGGTCTGACACCGCACGAACCCGCCCACCACGGATGGCACTGCTCACCCACCGCCCACGCACCCACCCGAAAACGAAGCAGCGCCCGAGACGGCCGAAGCCGAAACGGACGCTGCGTAGCAGGTCAGAGGCACTATCCCCCGCCCACCACCGGTAGGCCCTGTGGGACTCGAACCCACAACCAATGGATTAAAAGTCCACTGCTCTGCCAATTGAGCTAAGGGCCCAGACGATGTTGCCTCCCCGAGCATAACCGCACATGGCCGCGTCTCCGATCGGGTATCGGCGACACGGCCGTGCCGGACGGTCATGGCGGAGCGGGGCGGGGGCGGAGTGTCAGGGATCAACCGGTTCTGGGGCGTTGACCCGGGCCGCTTCACGGGCCCGGGTGCGGTCGTGGTCGGGGTTGAGGAACCAGTGCCGGGCCGACGCCAGCCACCACGTCGCCGCGAAGCCCAGCACGACCAGGACGGCGACCGGGGCGTAGTTGAAGTTCTCCGCGGTGACCGGGGAGAGCTGCGGGAGCATGAACAGGATCGTGATCACGACGACCCAGACGACCGACACCACGCCCACGATCCGCGACCAGCGGCCCAGGTGCCACGGGCCCCGTGCGAAGGCCTCCCCCTTCCGCAGCCGCAGCAGCGTCGGGATGACGTACGCGATGTAGAGGCCGATCACGGCGATCGAGGTCACCGCCGCGTAGGCCGTGACATTGATCAGGTAGGGCAGGCCGAGCACCAGCGCTCCGCCCGCCGCCAGCCACACCGCCGCCACGGGCGTCCGGGTGCGCGGGCTCACCGTGTGCCAGACGTGGGAGAAGGGGAGCGCGCCGTCGCGCGAGAAGGCGTAGATCATGCGGCTGTTGGCGGTCACCGAGGCCATCCCGCAGAACAGCTGGGCACCGATCACGACCAACAGGAGCAGTTTGCCCGCGGTCGCGCCGAGCGCGTCGAGCAGGATCTGCGCCGGGGGCGCCCCCGTCGGGGACGCGAGCGCCCCGTCGTACGACTGGATCGCGAAGGTGAAGCCGAGCAGGAGGACGAAGCCGGCGATCCACGACGTCCAGATCGACCGCACGATGCCCTTGGGGCCGGCCGTCGACGCGTCGTGCGTCTCCTCCGTCATGTGGGCCGAGGCGTCGTAGCCGGTGAAGGTGTACTGGGCCATCAGCAGGCCCAGCGCCACCACGTAGGCACTGCTGCCCCAGCCCGTGTTGTTCACGAACTCCCCGAACACGAACGACGCCGACTGATGGTGGTCCGGTACGAAGGTCAGCGCGCCCACGATCACCGCCACGCCCAGCACGTGCCACCACACGCTCACGCTGTTGAGCAGACCGACGATCCGGACGCCGAAGGTGTTCAGCAGGCCGTGCAGCACCAGGATCCCGGCGAACAGCAGGACGGTCCGGCCCGCGGTCACCTCGAAGTCGAACTGGAGATTGAGGTAGGCGCCGAGGAATGACGCCGCCCCGAAGTCGACGCCCGCGGTCACCGCGATCTGGCCGAGCACGTTGAACCAGCCCGTGAACCAGGCCCAGGCCGCCGCGGTCCGGGGCGGGGCCAGCCGGTGGGCCCAGAAGTACAGACCGGCCGAGGTCGGGTACGCCGAGCAGATCTCGGCCATCGACAGACCCACGAAGAGGGTCATCAGGCCTACGGCCACCCAGCCCCAGGTGATCACCGCCGGGCCGCCGGTGTTCATGCCGAACAGGTACAGCGTCAGGCAGCCCGACAGGACCGAGATGATCGTGAAGGAGACCGCGTAGTTGGAGAACGCCGACATGCGTCGGGCGAGAACCTGCGTGTAACCGAGCTGGGCCAGGCGTTCCTCGTCGGAGAGTCCCTCACTGGAGGGTCCTGCCTCGGAGAGTCTTCCGTCCGACGGTCCACTCGCTATGGCGTCATCTGTCATGCCCCCAGCGATTCCCACCCAGCGTGCGTGACACACGTCACAACTTGGCCAGAAACAGCCCTTTTACCGCACAGGAACCCGCACAGGACCCGAACAGCGGAACGCCGTGGCCCCCGAATCCCGGGGACCACGGCGTTCACCGCTCACATGGCTTGTCAGCCGTTGCGCTTCCAGCGCGGCTTGTCGTCACGGCGACCGAACGAGGAGGAACCGGAACCGGAACCGGAACCACGGTGGTCGTCACGACGGCCGGAGGGGCGGTCGTGGCCGCCGGAGCGGAAACCGGGGCGGTCGCCCTGGCGGTCGCGGTTGAACGGACGGTCGCTGCCACGGTGTCCGCCGCGCTCGTCCCGGCGCTCGAAGGGACGGGCCGGACGGTCGTCCCGGCGGAAGCCGCCGCCACGGTTGTCGTCGCGACGCTCGAAGGAACGGCCACCGCCACGGTTGTCATCGCGGCGCTCGAAGGAACGGCCACCACGGTCGTCCCGACGGAAGCCACCACCACGGTTGTCGTCCCGGCGGTCGTCGCGGCGGAAGCCACCACCACGGTTGTCGTCACGGCGCTCGAAGGAACGACCACCACGGTCGCCACCCCGGTCACCACGGTCGTCGCGACGGAAGCCGCCACGGTCGTTGTCCCGACGGTCGTCGCGGCGGAAGCCGCCACCACGGTTGTCGTCACGGCGCTCGAAGGAACGACCACCACGGTCGCCACCCCGGTCACCACGGTCGTCGCGACGGAAACCACGGTCACCGCGGTCGTTGTCGCGACGCTCGTAGGAGCGCTCCGCCCGGTCCGCGTTGTCGAAGTCCTGCGCCACCGGCTGCTCGGGCACCGACACCGCGGCGGCCTCGGCGACCGCGGCCTGCGCCTGAGCCACCGCGGCCTCCGGGTCCTCGCCGCGCTCGCGGGCGGCCCGGGCGACCAGCCGGTCCGACTCCTCGCGCAGCTCGGTCGCGCGCCGCTGCGCGCGCTCCAGCTCCTTGCTGAGCTGGGCGACCTCACGCTCGGCCTGCTCCGCCGCGTTGCCCGCGGACTCGGCCTGCACCTCGGTCATCGACCGGGCACCGGTGATCTCGGCGACCTCCGGGTCGAAGGCCGTACCGCCCTGGATGATGTGACGCCCGGCGTCGACGCCGGCGTCCTCCATGAGACGGAAGATCTGACGGCGCTGGTGCGGCAGGGACAGGGACACGACCGTGCCCGTACGACCGGCACGGGCCGTACGGCCGGCCCGGTGCAGGTAGTCCTTGTGGTCGCCGGCCGGGTCCACGTTCAGGACCAGGTCGATGCCGTCGACGTGGATACCGCGCGCGGCGACGTCGGTCGCGACGAGCGCGTTGACGTAGCCCTTCTTGAAGTCCTCCAGCACGCGGGTCCGCGCGCCCTGCGTCATACCGCCGTGCAGCGCGTCGGCCTTCACACCGGAGTCGCACAGCTGCTCGGCGATACGGTCGGCGCCCAGCTGGGTGCGGACGAAGATGATCGTGCGGCCCTTGCGGGAGGCGATCGCGGCGGTGACCGGCGCCTTGTCCTTGGGCTTCACGATGAGGATGTGGTGCGACATCGTCGTGACGTTGCCCTGCGCGCTGTCGACCTCGTGCGTGACCGGGTCGGTCAGGTAGCGCTTGACCAGCGTGGAGATCTCGTTCTCCATCGTGGCCGAGAAGAGCATCCGCTGGCCGCCCGCCGGGACCTGGTCGAGCAGCTCGGTGACCTCGGGCAGGAAGCCCAGGTCCGACATCTGGTCGGCCTCGTCGAGGACGGCGATCTGCACGTTCTCCAGGGAGCAGGCGCCGCGGTTGATGATGTCGCGCAGTCGGCCCGGGGTGGCGACGAGGACGTCGACGCCGCGCTCCAGGGCGTAGATCTGGTTGCCCATCGACGTGCCGCCGCAGACGACCTTCATCTTCAGGCCCATCACGTCGCCGTAGGGCTGCAGCGCGTCGGCGACCTGCATGGCCAGCTCACGGGTCGGCGTGAGGATGACGGCGCGCGGCTTGTGCTTCTCGGTGCGGCCACCGGCCAGCGTGGCCAGGGTCGGCAGACCGAAGGAGAGGGTCTTGCCGGAGCCGGTGCGGCCACGGCCGAGGATGTCCTTGCCGGCCAGGGCGTCCGGGATGGTCGCCGCCTGGATCGGGAAGGGGGTGGTCACGCCGTTCTGGGCGAGCTTGCGCACGACGCCCTCGGGGAGGCCGAGGTCCGCGAAGGTGGCCTCGGGAGCGTCCGCCGCGCCCCCGGTGCCCTCGTTCTCGGGCACGACGACGTGATCAGTACTGGAAATGGACATGCGTATGCGAAACCTTCCGGAGTCTCGTCGGCACGCGCCCGTCAACTCCGTGTTTCGCAATACGACCGCCTCTATGCGGTCAGCCACGGCAAGGGAGAGAACGCGCCACACGGCGCGCTCTGCGTTGGCGCCGGGCAATGGGATCAAACGATCTACCACCATACGCACCCCTCACCCCCCAAGGCAAACCGAGCCGGATAGACGTAGCTCACACACCCCCGCGCGCGGGGCGGGCGCAAGTCGCACTTCCGGCCCGGGGGTTACGCCGCTGCCCCCGCCTCCGGTGCCGGTTCCCGCTGCGCCAGCTGGGGTTGCGGTCCCGGCGGTTCGTGCGCCGAGGACGACGGCTCGGGGGTCGGCGGGTCGGGGGTCGGCGACGCCGGCGGCGGGGGCGGAGTCGGGGTCGGCGGTGGCGGCGGCTGCTCGACCGTCCGGGTGGGCACCGGGTCGATCCTGGTCGGCGACGGCACCCCCGGCTGCGGCGGCCTGACCTGCCCGTCCTCCGCCGGGGCGGACGCGCCGTCCGCCGCCCGCGCCGGGGCCGACGCCCGCTCCGACGCCCCCTTGCCCTTCTTGTGCTTGCCGGGCCCGTGCCTGCCACCACCGGCCGCCGCGCCCACGCCCACGCCACCGCCCGACCCCGCCGCCCCTCCGTCGGGCTCCTCACCGCCCCGCTGCCCGGCCGAGTGCGACGGCTTCACGCCTCCGCCACCCCGGTCGTCGTCACCCACGCTCATACAGCCGGCGGCAGCGGCGACGGCCATCACCGTGGCGGCCAGACGGACGGGTACGTACAAGGGGCGCACGGGCAGCCACCTCCGGTGGAGGGTGAACGAGTCAACCCGTCCAACTCCCGCCGCCCACAAGAGGACACGCGCCCGTATCGAACACCGTCACTCCTTACGGCTCACCCGTACCCGAGCGCGTGCAGCCGGGCGTCGTCGATCCCGAAGTGGTGCGCGATCTCATGGACCACGGTCACCTCCGTCTCCGCGACGACCTCCTCCCGCGACGCGCACATCCTGAGCGTCGGCCCGCGGTAGATCGTGATCCGGTCCGGCAGCACACCGGCGTACCACTCACCCCGGTCGGTCAGCGGAGTCCCCTCGTACAACCCGAGCAGCTCGGGATCGTCCGCCGACGGCTCGTCCTCGACGAACACCGCGACGTTGTCCATCAGCCGCGTCAACTCCGGCGGAATCCGGTCCAGCGCCTCGGCGACCAGTTCCTCGAACTCCTCGCGCGTCATCTCCAGCACAGGCCCATTGTCCGGCACGGAACGCCTGTACGAGAGTCGCGAGCACCCCGGCGCTCCCCGCGCTCCCCAAACTCCCGCATATCAACGGGTGGACTTGGGCATACGGGACCAATGGCCCGCGTCCCCGTCGCCGTCCGGAGCCTCGTGAACCCCATCCGCAGGACCCTGCGCACCCTCGCCCGCCGCTACCGCACCGGCCGCCCCCAACCGGTGGTCGAACTCGTCCCACAGCCGCACCCCTGGGCCCGCGCCCTCGGACTGGTCACCGTCGTCGTGGTGGGCGCCTGGCTGGGCCTGCTGATCGTCGGCAACGTACGGGCCCCGGTCGGCCCCATGAACACCACGATGACCCTGCGTCCGTCGCTCACCGGCGGCACGAAGATCAACGTCTCGCCGCTCGGCGCGCTGCAGATGGACAGCCACCACGCCCCGGTCCGCCTGGACGTCAACGTCGACCAGCTGGACCCGGTCCGCTCCCAGGCCCTGGTCGACCACCCCGAACGCCTCGCCGGGCTCCAGGACGAGGTCACCCAGGACGTCGCCCACGGCACCCTCGACCTGGCCGTCCGCTCCTGTGTCGCCGTCGTCTCCGGCGCCACCGCCCTCGGCCTCGCGGTCTACCGCCGCCCCCGCCGCGCCCTCGCCGCCGGCGGCCTGGCGTTCACCCTCCTCGCCGCCTCGGGCACCACGGCGTACGCGACCTGGAACCCGGAGTCGGTCCTCGAACCGAAGTTCTCCGGACTGCTCTCCTCGGCACCGTCCCTGGTCGGCAACGCCCGCAGCATCGTCACCGAATTCGACGTCTACCAGAAGGAGTTGGCCCGCCTGGTCACCAACGTGACGAAGCTGTACGACGCCACCTCCACGCTCCCGGCCTACGCACCCGACCCGTCCACCATCCGCGTTCTGCACGTCTCCGACATCCATCTGAACCCGGCGAGCTGGAAGATCATCGCCTCGCTGGTGGAGCAGTACAAGGTGAACGTGATCGTCGACTCCGGCGACACCATGGACCACGGCACCGCGGCCGAGAACGGCTTCCTGGACCCGATCGAGGACCTGGGCGCCCCCTACGTCTGGGTCCGCGGAAACCACGACTCGACGCTCACCCAGCGCTATCTGTCCCGGATGAAGAACGTGCACGTCCTGGACGACGGCCGGGCGCAGACCATCGCCGGCCTGCGCTTCGCCGGCATCGGCGACCCGCAGTTCACGCCCGACCGCTCGACGCGGCCCGGCGGCGACGCGGCCCAGGTACTGGCGGGCGCCCGCCTGGCCTCGGCCCTGCGCGACCAGCGCGCGGCCGGCACCCCCGCCGACATCGCCGTCGCCCATGAGCCGGTGGCGGTCCGCGAGGTCGACGGCGAGGTCCCGCTGGCCCTGGCCGGCCACCTCCACCACGAGGAGATGGAGGTCATGAAGTACGGCACCCGCCTGCGGCTCGAGGGCTCCACCGGCGGCAGCGGTCTGCGCGCGGTGGAGGGGAAGTACCCCGATCCCATCCAGGCCTCGATCCTCTACATGGACCGCGACACCCGCCGGCTCCAGGCCTGGGACGAGATCGAACTGGGCGGCCTGGGCCTGACGACAGCTGAGGTCAGCCGCCACCTGGTCAAGGAGAACCAGCCCGGCGCCACCCCCTCCCCCGGCTCGTCCTCCCCCAGCCCTTCCACCCCCTCTACTGAGGCCCCCTAAACCGTTTTGGCGATCCCTCCCGCCATCGCCTATGCTTCACACGTCCCCGACGCGCTGACACAGCGCCCAGGCGGGCCGATAGCCCTCATCGTCTAGCGGCCTAGGACGCCGCCCTTTCAAGGCGGTAGCACGGGTTCGAATCCCGTTGGGGGCACGCAATACCGTGTGCGACACTGTCGTACGCACAGCAAGGTCCTGTGGAGCAGTTTGGAGTGCTCGCCACCCTGTCAAGGTGGAGGCCGCGGGTTCAAATCCCGTCAGGACCGCTGAGGTTTCACGTGAAACCTCGTGGCTGGGTAGCTCAGTTGGTACGAGCGATCGCCTGAAAAGCGATAGGTCGCCGGTTCGATCCCGGCCCCAGCCACAGCTAAGGCCCCGATCTTCGGATCGGGGCTTTGTTGTGTGTCGTATGGAGTCGTATGGATCGGCTCGGGCTGCGAGCGTGTCGTACGGATCGGCTCGGGCTACGAGCGTCCGAGTGCCCTGATCACACCACGGACACAAAAGCGTTCGCCCGGAAATTCGCGAGGGTGAGATCCTGGGTTCCGTATGTCTACGCACCCTGCCCCCGCCCTCAGCGCCCTCGCCCCCCGTCTGACCGAGCTCTCCCTGCGCGACGCGCAGCGACTCGGGCGGCGGCTCGAAGGTGCGCGCAAGATCCGTAAGCCCGAGGCCCGGGCCGCCGTTCTCGCTGAGATCGAGGCGGAGGTGGCCAAGGGCGAGGCTCGTATGGCTGCGCGGACGGCGCGTGTGCCGGCCGTCAGCTACCCCGAGCAGCTGCCCGTCAGCCAGAAGAAGGACGACATCGCGGCCGCCATCCGTGATCACCAGGTGGTCATCGTGGCCGGTGAGACGGGGTCGGGCAAGACGACGCAGATCCCGAAGATCTGTCTGGAGCTCGGGCGCGGAGTGAAGGGGATGATCGGGCACACCCAGCCCCGCCGCATCGCCGCCCGCACCGTGGCGGAGCGAGTCGCGGAGGAACTCGACACGCCTCTCGGCGAGGCCGTCGGCTGGAAGGTGCGGTTCACCGACCAGGTGAACCCGGAAGCCACCTTCGTCAAGTTGATGACGGACGGCATCCTGCTCGCCGAGATCCAGACCGACCGCGAGCTGCGCGCCTACGACACGATCATCATCGACGAGGCCCACGAGCGGTCCCTGAACATCGACTTCCTCCTTGGCTACCTCGCCCAACTGCTGCCGAAGCGCCCCGATCTGAAGGTCGTGATCACCTCCGCGACCATCGATCCGGAGCGCTTCTCCCGGCACTTCGGGGATGCCCCGATCGTCGAGGTCAGCGGGCGTACGTACCCCGTGGAGGTCCGCTATCGCCCGCTCCTGGAGGAGGACGGCGAGGACTCCGACCGGGATCAGATCACCGCGATCACCGAAGCCGTCGAAGAGCTCATGGGCGAGGGCAAGGGCGACATCCTCGTCTTCCTCTCCGGCGAGCGGGA
Source organism: Streptomyces sp. NPDC005263 (assembly GCF_042872365.1). NCBI lineage: Bacteria > Bacillati > Actinomycetota > Actinomycetes > Kitasatosporales > Streptomycetaceae > Streptomyces > Streptomyces sp. NPDC005263. The sequence goes on from NZ_JBIAKJ010000011.1 coordinate 11,380, forward strand.
GATCCGGGACACCGCGGACGCGCTCGAGAAAAAGAAATTTCGCTTCACCGAAGTCCTGCCCCTGTACGCCCGGCTCTCGCACGCCGAGCAGCACCGCGTCTTCCAGCAGCACACCGGACGCAGGATCGTCCTGGCGACCAACGTCGCGGAGACCTCACTGACCGTCCCCGGGATCAAGTACGTCATCGACCCCGGTTTCGCCCGCATCTCCCGCTACAGCCACCGCACCAAGGTCCAGCGCCTGCCCATCGAGCCGATCTCGCAGGCCAGCGCCAACCAGCGCAAGGGCCGCTGCGGCCGCACCAGCGACGGCATCTGCATCCGCCTCTACGGCGAGGACGACTTCGAGGCCCGGCCCGAGTTCACCGACGCGGAGATCCTCCGGACGAACCTCGCCTCCGTCATCCTGCAGATGACCGCGGCCGGTCTCGGCGACATCGAGAAGTTCCCGTTCATCGACCCGCCGGACCACCGCAACATCCGTGACGGTGTCCAGCTCCTCCAGGAACTGGGCGCGTTGGACCCGGCGGAGAAGGACGTACGCAAGCGGCTCACGCAGACCGGCCGCAAACTCGCGCAGCTGCCCGTGGACCCGCGGCTGGCGCGGATGGTGCTGGAGGCCGACAAGAACGGCTGTGTCCGGGAGGTCATGGTGATAGCGGCCGCGCTGTCCATCCAGGACCCGCGCGAGCGCCCCGCCGACAAGCAGACCCAGGCCGACCAGCAGCACGCCCGCTTCCGGGACGAGACCAGCGACTTCCTCGCCTACCTCAACCTGTGGCGGTACGTGCGGGAGCAGCAGAAGGAGCGGGGTTCCTCGTCCTTCCGGCGCATGTGCAAGCAGGAGTACCTGAACTTCCTGCGCATCCGCGAATGGCAGGACATCTACACGCAGTTGCGTACGGTCGCCAAGCAGATGGGCATCCATCTGAACGAGGAGGACGCGGCCGACCAGAGCGTCCACGTCTCCCTCCTCGCGGGCCTGCTCTCCCACATCGGCATGAAGGACGTGAAGGAGGGCGCGAAGAACGACTATCTGGGCGCCCGCAACGCCAAGTTCGCGATCTTCCCCGGTTCGGCCCTCTTCAAGAAACCCCCGCGGTTCGTGATGTCCGCGGAACTGGTGGAGACGTCCCGGCTGTGGGCGCGGGTCAACGCGAAGATCGAGCCCGAGTGGGTCGAGCCGCTCGCCGAGCACCTGCTGAAGCGCACGTACAGCGAGCCGCACTGGGAGAAGGACCAGGCGGCGGTGATGGCGTACGAGAAGGTCACGCTGTACGGCGTCCCGATCATCGCCCAGCGCAAGGTCAACTACGGCCGGATCGACCCGGAGACCTCCCGCGAGCTTTTCATCCGCAACGCCCTGGTCGAGGGTGACTGGCGCACGCACCACAAGTTCTTCGCCGACAACCGCAGACTCCTCAGTGAGGTCGAGGAGCTGGAGCACCGGGCCCGGCGCCGGGACATCGTGGTCGACGACGACACGCTCTTCGACTTCTACGACCAGAAGGTGCCCGAACATGTCGTTTCCGGCGCCCACTTCGACTCCTGGTGGAAGCGCAAGCGGCACGAGCAGCCCGACTTCCTCGACTTCGAGCGGGAGATGCTCATCCGGGAGTCGGCGGAGGCGGTCACCAAGGCCGACTATCCGGACTCGTGGCGGCAGGGCCCGCTGAAGTTCCGGGTGACGTACCAGTTCGAGCCGGGCGCGGACGCGGACGGTGTGACCGTCCACGTTCCCCTCCAGGTCCTCAACCAGGTCACGGACGAGGGCTTCGACTGGCAGATCCCGGGCCTGAGGGAAGAGGTCGTCACCGAACTGATCCGCTCCCTGCCGAAGCCGATCCGTCGTCATTACGTGCCGGCGCCGAACTTCGCGAAGCGGTTCCTGGACACGTCGGTGCCCCTCCAGGAGCCGCTCACCACGACCATGGCGCGTGAGCTCAAGCGCATGGTCGGCGTCCCCTTCACCGCGGACGACTTCGACTGGTCGAGGGTCCCCGACCATCTCCGCATCACCTTCCGGATCGTCGACGAGCGCCGCCGCAAGCTGGCCGAGGACAAGGACCTGGAGGCGCTGAAGCTCCAGCTGAGGCCGAGGGCGAGGCAGGCCCTGTCCCAGGCGGCGGCCGCGACCGCCGAGCGTCAGGGCGGCGAGTCCCTGGAGCGCAAGGGCCTCACCGACTGGACGATCGGCTCCCTGACCCGCGTCTTCGAGACCCGCCGCGCCGGCCAGCCGGTGAAGGCGTACCCGGCGCTGGTCGACGACGGACTGACGGCGAACACCGTCTCGGTACGGCTCTTCGACACCGAGGCCGAGCAGGCGGCGGCGATGTGGAAGGGCACCCGGCGGCTGATCCTGCGCAACATCCCGGTCAACCCGGCGAAATTCGCGAGCGATCGCCTGACCAACGCGCAGAAGCTCGCCCTGTCCGCGAATCCGCACGGGTCTATCCAGGCGCTCTTCGACGACTGCGCGATGGCGGCGGCGGACAAGCTGATCGGCGACTTCGGCGGCCCGGTGTGGGACGAGGAGTCGTACCGCAAGCTGTACGAGAAGGTACGCGCGGAGATCGTCGACACGACCGTCCGTACGGTGGGCCAGGTGCAGCAGGTGCTGGCCGCCTGGCAGGCCTGCGAGCGCCGGCTGAAGGGCGTGCGCAGTGCCGTGCTGCTGGCGAACCTGGCGGACGTACGGGCACAGCTGGACGCCCTGGTGAAGCCGGGCTTCGTGACGGAGGCGGGGCTGCGGCGGCTGCCCGACCTGATGCGCTATCTGGTCGCCGCGGACCGGCGGTTGCAGCAGATGCCGACGAACGTCCAGCGGGACACCACACGCATGGAGAAGGTCCACGAGATGCGGGACGAGTACGCGTGGCTGCTGGAACAGCTGCCGCAGGGCCGCCCGGTGCCGTCCGCGGTGCGGGACATCCGGTGGATGATCGAGGAGCTGCGGGTCAGCTATTTCGCGCACGCGCTGGGCACGGCGTACCCGGTCTCCGACAAGCGGATCGTGAAGGCGATCGACGCGGCCGTACCGTAGTGACATCCGCACACTGGGTGAGTTCGACCAGGAGGCGCCTGCTCCTGTAGAGTCTCTTCTCGCAGCGCAACGCAAGATCAGCGCCGCAAAACCTGGTCCTGTGGAGCAGTTTGGAGTGCTCGCCACCCTGTCAAGGTGGAGGCCGCGGGTTCAAATCCCGTCAGGACCGCAGTAGAGAAGGGCCCGCACCCGTCAGGGATGCGGGCCCTTCTTCGTGCCCGGCACCCGCCCAGGCCCTCACCACCTCGCGTCATCCCGACAGGCCCACGGTGAGGGACCTTCAGTCTTCGGCCTGGACTTCTCCGAGTTGGCCCCGTCAAAGGGCCCTGCGGGAGGCACACGCCGTCTTGACGGCGTCCCGTTCCCCCGGTACCCAGAAGTCAGGGCTGCCTCGCGTGCGGCCTCCCGGAGGTGGCGTATGGCGGCATCGACCAGGCACGAGACACGGGCGTTGCTCCGTGCGCACCTGTCGGCCGCCGCCTCCTATCGCCATCTGACGCACCACTGTCCGATCTGCCACCGCCTGTTGCGGCTGGCGATGGACTCCGCCCCGCCGACAGCGCAACCGACCACCCAACCGCTCGCGCCACCCGCCGTCCGGCGAACCACCCAGCAAGCCACCCCGCCGGCCACCCCGGAGCCCGCCAAGGAGCCCGCCAGGGACGTGGACGCGGGCACGGAGGACGGGAGCCCCGCCCCCGCGTGACCACCGGCGATCCCCAACCGCCCACCACCCAGGGGCCGCTGGAACACACGCCTCCTCTAGCGCACCTGAGTAGGGCGCAACAAGGACCGTGACGTGTGACGGGTGTCACCGCATGAGTTTTTGAAACTGCGGTACTTACGCCTCACCTACAAGTGGTCAATTTTATATGTGCAATTGCACCACCCTCGGAGAGCCGCCCACAGCGGATCCGACAGCCCTCCCCAGACTCCGACAAGGCCGCCCACAGACCCGCCTCATCGGACACCTTCCGCACACAAAAAAGATCGCGCTGGACTCGGCGGAGTCCAGCGCGATCGACGACGCACCCTGTGTTGTGCTCGGAAGCCCCTGGAGGCTTGGGCGTGAGGCCTGTTGGGGCAGGACCCGCGTCGCTTGGAGCTGTGGTGCCGGGCGCTACGACAAGTGGGGGACCTGCCGGTTTTGCCCGGTTATTCAGTTGTTCAGGCCTCGCTGCGCTGCTGCGGGATGCCCGCGAGCAGTGCGCGGACCTCAGCCTCGCGGTAACGGCGGTGCCCGCCGAGCGTACGGATGGACGTGAGCTTGCCGGCCTTCGCCCACCGCGTGACCGTCTTCGGGTCGACGCGGAACATCGTGGCGACTTCAGCCGGGGTCAGCAGCGGCTCGGCATCAGGGGTGCGAGCGGTCATGAGCGGCCTCCTCGGGAGAACCGAACCTTCTCGGTTCATTCCTCTAAATTCTGCACCTTGACCCGCGTTGCCCGAAATGGCGGACGCGAGTCGAGTCGGTTATAGGACGAACGGCTTGTCCTCGGCACTACAACTACACCATCTGTCCAGCCGCGTAGGCCAAACCGATGGAATTGCCCCTCCAGGTGTTCATCAGCCACGGAAGCCGATGGACCATGCCATAGCGGACAGTCACGCCGCTGTGACGATCAGTCACAGGACGATCAGGAGACATCAGGCCCCCCAAAGCGTGCAATGCTGAGATTTCGCCCACATCGCAAGGCAACGGGGCGAAAGGAGTCCTCCCCGGACTCCTTGTCCTATTTTGGCATGAGGAGGGGCAAGCGGCGCAAGAGCCGCGTAAGTGCGTTCCGTCACGCTTGGCTCACTTGGGACGAACGCCCTGATCCGGAACTACGTCCCTTGTTGACGGAACCTCAGTACATATGTACGAAGACGAAACCCCAAAACGGGCGTCAGGTCAAACGTCAGTTCGTCGCCCGAGGCGCGTTCAGTTCGCCGAGCGCCGGTTCCGCACCGACCGCCACCGCTCCACGAGCCGGGCGTACGCCTCCCCCGCCGCGTCACCCTCACCGCGCCGCAGCGCCTCGATCCCCGCGGCCACGTCGGCCGCCGAGTGATCGTCCTCCAGCTCGCCGGCCGGCAGCACGTGCACCAGACCGCCGTAGTCCAGCTCCACCAGCGAGCGCGGATGGAACTCCTCCAGCCAGCGCCCCACGTCGATCAGGCCGTCGATCAGCGCGCCCTCGTCGATGGCGTCCTTGAGCGTCCTCAGGGCCCGCGCCACCCGCCGCCGGGCCTGCACCATGGGCGTGCGGTAACGCAGCATCGGCGGAGCCTCGCCGGAGCCCTTGTCGAACCGGCGTTCCTCGTCGGACACCAGCACGAACCAGTTCAGCGGCACCTGCCAGGTCGCGGTACGGATCCAGGGCCGCGCGTCCGGGTTGCGGGCCAGCCACCGCTCGTAGTCCTGGGCCGCCTGACGCCGTACGACGGGGGGCAGCACCGCGTCCAGGACGGGCTGCGGAAGCTCCTCGGGCAGCTCGCCCAGGGCCTGCCAGCCGCGCAGCCGGGTGCGCCACGGACAGACGCACACCGCCCCGTCCACATCGAGCACGAACGCGTCGCTGCTCTCGTGCACCGGCACCGGGATCGGCGGGGTGGGCACCAGGTCGGCCAGGGAGCGGCGCAGCTCGTCCTGGTACGAGGGGCGGTCGGCACGGCGGGCATAGCGAGCCCAGTAGCCGCGCTCCGGCTCCGGGAAGGCGGCCAGCGGTTCGTACACGCGCAGATAGGTCGCGTACGGGACGATCACGGAGGACACCTTGGGCACGCCTGCTCCCTCCCCCGCCGTCTGCCGGGAAAACCTGCGAAACCCGCACCCGAGGAGCGGGAAACCCATGCAAATCGTCCCACGAGGTTGCTCCGGGTGGAGGTTGTGCCGGGCGCTGCACCGATGACAGGGCCTCCAGGCTCTAATCTCGTGCTCACAGTCCCCGCCACCCACACGGGAGCTGGCATCCGACCGCCGCAACTACTTACAGGAGTCACCACCGTGACCGACGTAACCGGCGCACCTGCTGATGTACTGCACACCCTGTTCCACTCGGAACAGGGTGGTCATGAGCAAGTCGTGCTCTGCCAGGACCGGGCCACTGGCCTCAAGGCCGTCATCGCCCTCCACTCCACCGCCCTGGGCCCCGCCCTCGGCGGTACCCGCTTCTACCCCTACGCGAACGAGGCGGAGGCCGTCTCGGACGCGCTGAACCTCGCGCGCGGGATGTCGTACAAGAACGCCATGGCCGGTCTGGACCACGGCGGCGGCAAGGCCGTGATCATCGGCGATCCCGATCTGATCAAGACCGAAGAGCTGCTGCTCGCGTACGGCCGTTTCGTGGCCTCACTCGGCGGCCGGTATGTGACCGCCTGCGACGTCGGCACCTACGTCGCCGACATGGACGTGGTGGCCCGTGAGTGCCGGTGGACGACCGGGCGCTCGCCGGAGAACGGCGGGGCGGGCGACTCGTCCGTCCTCACCGCGTTCGGTGTCTACCAGGGCATGCGGGCCTCCGCGCGACACCTGTGGGGCGACCCGTCGCTGCGCGACCGCACGGTCGGCGTGGCCGGCGTGGGCAAGGTCGGGCACCACCTGGTGGAGCACCTCCTGGAGGAGGGCGCCCGTGTCGTGATCACCGACGTGCGGCAGGAAGCCGTGTGGCGGATCGCCGACAAGCACCCCTCCGTGGGCGTGGTCGCCGACACCGAGGCGCTGATCCGCGTGGAGGGCCTTGACATCTACGCCCCCTGCGCGCTCGGCGGGGCCTTGAACGACGAGTCGGTGCCGGTGCTCACCGCGACGATCGTCTGCGGTGCCGCGAACAACCAGCTGGCCCACCCGGGCGTCGAGAAGGACCTCGCCGACCGCGGGATCCTCTACGCGCCGGACTATGTGGTGAACGCCGGCGGTGTCATCCAGGTCGCCGACGAGCTGCACGGGTTCGACTTCGAACGGTGCAAGGCCAAGGCCGCGCTGATCTACGACACCGCGCTCGCCATATTCGCACGTGCGAAGACGGATGGGATTCCGCCGGCCGCCGCCGCCGACCGGATCGCCGAACAGCGGATGGCGGAGGCGCGCGGGAGGAGCTGAGAGGCCCTTCCCGGGTTTGATCGGTACCCGTCGGCGCACACTTAGAGAGAACTCTCACGTCCGTCGGCGGGTCGCCTGCCGAGAAGTGGTTAAAATCGCGGTTGACCAGCGGGGACGGGGCACCCCGAGGGTCCTGGGTTCGGGCACGTCCTGCGGGCGACGTACCGTATGGGCGCGGGCTCAGGTACCGTGGAAGCCCTACGGACCGGTCTCTCCACGGAGAGCCCGTTCCAGATCATGAACGCGTGTCAAGACTCTGGGGCCGTCGAGCCCCGTCACCGAGGGGGTCGAGCCATGGGGCGCGGCCGGGCCAAGGCCAAGCAGACGAAGGTCGCCCGCCAGCTGAAGTACAACAGCGGCGGGACTGACCTGTCGCGTCTGGCCAGCGAGCTGGGCGCTTCGACTTCAAGTCAGCCTCCGAACGGCGAGCCGTTCGAGGACGACGAAGACGAAGACGACCCGTACGCCCAGTACGCGGATCTGTACAACGACGACGATGAGGACGAGGACGGCGAGTCCGGTCCCACGTCTCAACGCCGCGGCGCTTGACGATTCAGCTCAGCGTGACCCGGTCCAGCGGTTTCCACCGCCGGACCGGGTTTTGCTCTGCCCTCGCCAGGCCAGGCGTCGTACAGATCGCGTGGGCGCTCACCGGAGCGGAGACGCTCCTGAGTGAAGCGCGCACGCTTTTAGTGTGAGTACGTGCCGACCAGTTCCGCACCCGTGGTGTGGTCGCCGCGGTCCGTGATCTCGCCGGCCACCCATGCCTCGACCCCGCGGTCGGCCAGGGTGGCCAGGGCCACGTCCGCCGACTCCTCGGGCACGATCGCGATCATGCCGACGCCCATGTTCAGGGTCTTCTCCAGCTCCAGGCCCTCGACCTGACCGGTCCTGCCGACGAGATCGAACACCGGGGCCGGAGTCCAGGTGGAGCGGTCCACGATCGCGTGCATCGTGTCCGGGATCACACGGGCCAGGTTGGCGGCGAGGCCGCCTCCGGTGACGTGGCTGAAGGCGTGGACGTCGGTGGTCCTGGTCAGGGCCAGGCAGTCCAGCGAGTAGATCTTGGTGGGCTCCAGCAGTTCCTCGCCCAGCGTGCGGCCGAACTCCTCGATCCGCGCGTCCAGCGCGAGACCGGCCTGGTTCAGCAGGACATGCCGGACGAGCGAGTACCCGTTCGAGTGAAGACCGGAGGCTGCCATGGCGATGACCGCGTCACCCGTACGGATGCGTTCCGGGCCCAGCAGGCGGTCGGCCTCCACCACGCCGGTACCGGCGCCGGCGACGTCGAAGTCGTCCGGGCCCAGCAGGCCGGGGTGCTCGGCCGTCTCGCCGCCCACCAGGGCGCAGCCGGCCAGCACACAGCCCTCGGCGATGCCCTTGACGATGGCGGCGACCCGCTCGGGGTGGACCTTGCCGACGCAGATGTAGTCGGTCATGAACAGCGGCTCGGCGCCGCACACCACGATGTCGTCCATGACCATCGCGACCAGGTCGTGGCCGATGGAGTCGTAGACGCCCAGCTGGCGCGCGATGTCGACCTTCGTGCCGACGCCGTCGGTCGCTGACGCGAGCAGCGGGCGCTCGTAGCGCTTGAGGGCGGAGGCGTCGAAGAGGCCGGCGAAACCACCGAGGCCGCCGAGGACCTCGGGGCGCTGCGCCTTCTTCACCCACTCCTTCATCAGCTCGACGGCGCGGTCGCCCGCCTCGATGTCGACGCCCGCGGCTGCGTAGCTGGCACCAGTTGTCTCAGACATGGCGGTGAGAACTTTCGTGTCGGATTGCAGTCGTCATCGCAGTCGTCAGTGCAGTCGTACGGCGGTCGTACTGCGGTCGTCTGCGGATGATCCGGGGCTGTCTACGGACGTCGGATCGCGTCGGCCGCGGCCGTGGCGGCGGGCCCGGCGGCCAGCTCGGTCTCCAGGAGTTGCTTGCCGAGCAGCTCGGGGTCCGGGAGATCCATCGGGTACTCACCGTCGAAGCAGGCACGGCAGAGGTTCGGCTTGGCGATGGTGGTCGCCTCGATCATGCCGTCGATGGAGATGTACGCCAGGGAGTCGGCGCCCAGGGAGGTGCCGATCTCGTCGATGGTCATGCCGTTGGCGATGAGCTCGGCGCGGGTGGCGAAGTCGATGCCGAAGAAGCAGGGCCACTTCACGGGCGGCGAGGAGATCCGGATGTGGACCTCCGCCGCGCCCGCCTCGCGGAGCATGCGCACCAGGGCGCGCTGGGTGTTGCCGCGCACGATCGAGTCGTCGACGACGACCAGGCGCTTGCCCTTGATGACTTCCTTGAGGGGGTTCAGCTTCAGTCGGATGCCCAGCTGGCGAATGGTCTGTGAGGGCTGGATGAACGTCCGGCCCACGTAGGCGTTCTTGACCAGCCCGGCACCGAAGGGGATGCCCGACGCTTCCGCGTAGCCGATGGCGGCGGGGGTGCCGGACTCCGGGGTCGCTATGACCAGGTCGGCCTCGACCGGGGCTTCCTTGGCGAGCTTGCGGCCCATCTCCACGCGGGAGAGGTACACGTTCCGCCCGGCGATGTCGGTGTCGGGGCGGGCCAGGTACACGTACTCGAAGACACAGCCCTTGGGCTTCGCGTCCGCGAATCGTGAGGTGCGCAGGCCGTTCTCGTCGATGGCGACGAACTCGCCGGGCTCGATCTCACGGACGTACGCGGCGCCGCAGATGTCGAGGGCGGCGGACTCGGAGGCGACCACCCAGCCACGCTCCAGGCGGCCGAGGACCAGCGGGCGGACGCCCTGCGGGTCGCGGGCGGCGTAGAGGGTGTGCTCATTCATGAAGACGAGCGAGAAGGCGCCCTTGACCTGGGGGAGGACCACGGGAGCGGCCTCCTCTATGGTCAGCGGCTTCCCGTCGTCGTCGACCTGGGCCGCGAGGAGCGCGGTGAGCAGGTCGGTGTCGTTGGTGGCCGCGACGCGGGTCGAGCGGCCGTTGGTGTCCTTCGGCAGGTCGGCGACCATCTCGGCGAGCTGCGCCGTGTTGACCAGGTTGCCGTTGTGGCCGAGCGCGATGGAACCGTGCGCGGTGGCCCGGAACGTCGGCTGGGCGTTCTCCCACACGGAGGCACCGGTGGTCGAGTAGCGGGCGTGACCGACCGCGATATGACCCTGGAGCGAACCGAGCGAGGTCTCGTCGAAGACCTGGGAGACCAGTCCCATGTCCTTGAAGACGAGGATCTGGGAGCCGTTACTGACCGCGATTCCCGCGGATTCCTGACCTCGATGCTGAAGGGCGTAGAGCCCGAAGTAAGTGAGCTTGGCGACCTCTTCGCCCGGAGCCCAGACACCGAAGACGCCGCATGCGTCCTGGGGGCCCTTCTCACCGGGGAGCAGATCATGACTGAGTCGACCGTCACCACGTGGCACGGCACCGAGTGTAGGCGAGATCGACCACTGGTCCGAATTGGGGAATGCTCCAGAGTTCCCGGCCGAAGCGGATCACTCGGCAGCGACCGCCCGCGCACTCGTGCCGTTTGCGCTGGTCAGCGTGAGAGTTTCCTGATCGATCCGGAAGCTGACCTGCCCGTCGAAGAGGCGCAGCAGGGCCCGTTCCGTCTTCATGAGTGAGGCGTCGCACATCATTCGGGTGGTGGCCGGGGCGCCCAGGGTGATATGTCCGTCGCGCACGGTGGCCTTCGCGTTGACGTGGTTGCAGCCGAGCCGGCCGCCGACCTTGCCGGTCTTCTTGTCGAAGGTGAGGTGGGCGTTGTCGTCGGTCTTGTGCGTCGTGCCGTCTGCGGTGACGCTGTCGATGTTCCAGCGCACATCGGTGACAGGCCGTTCGGCGCCGACCGCTCCGCTGTCGGCCTGTTCACCGCCGCTGCCCGCCTTCTCGCTGCCGCAGGCCGCCGCGAGGGGGAGCAGGACCACGGCGGCCGTCGTGATCAGGGGCTTGATCAGTCGCTGCTTCTGCCGGTACATGCCGGTTCGACGGGACACACGGGGTGATCGGTTCCACTCCGGTCCACCTGGGCCCGCTCCCGCTCCCCTCAGGGCCCGCGCTCAGCCCAGCAACGGCAGCAGTCCGCCGAGGTCCGCCCGCTCCCCGCTCGCGCTGACCTTCGCCTCCTCGACCGCGTCCGTCCAGGTCGACCGTCCGCACGCGAGCCGGATCCAGGTCAGCGGGTCGGTCTCGACGACGTTGGGCGGGGTGCCGCGGGTGTGCCGGGGTCCTTCGACGCACTGGACCACGGCGTACGGCGGGATCCGCACCTCGGTGGAGCCGCCGGGGGCCTTGACGGCGAGGGCGTCGGCCAGGAGCCGGGTGGCGGCCGCGAGCGCCTGGCGGTCGTACGGGATGTCCAGGCCGGGGACGGCGGCGTTGAGGTCGTCGGTGTGGACGACGAGTTCGACGGTGCGGGTCACGAGGTAGTCGGCGAGCGTGATGGCGCCGGTACGGGCGGCGAGGAGGCGACCGCCGGGAGCGGTGGCGAGGGCCTCGGTGAGCCGTTCCTCGGTGCGGGCGTAGAGGGCGTTCAGGTCGGGGTGGGCGGCGGCGAGGTCCAGGGTGTCGTCGAGGATGCTTGCGGCTCGCGCGGCGGTGGCGAAGGGCCAGTCCAGGAGGGCGAGCTCCGCCTTCGGGGGTTCGGCCCGGTCGAGGTTGCGGCTGACGGTCTCCACCGCCATCGCGACGTGCGCGGCCAGGTCCCGGACAGTCCAGCCAGCCAGCCGCGTGGGCAGGGCGAGTTGCTCGGGGGTGAGCGTGCGTACGGCCTCTCGTACGCTCCCGAACTGGGTGAGCACCGCCGTGCGGATCCTGCCGGGGTCGTAGGTACGCGCACGCTTCTTGGCCGGGGACATGGAGGTCAGCGTAGGCGGGACCGGGCGGCGCCCGCCGGGGCGTCGAAGATCTCGTGGTGGTGCGGGACGCCGAGGAACTGCCGGCGGCAGGGACACGACCGACGAAGGCCCCACCCGTCGAAACGGGCGGGGCCTTCACAGCCGTACGGCCGGCAGCGGGCGGACCAGGCCTACGCCAGCAGCGCCGGGATGGTGTCCTCGTGTGCCGTGCGCAGCTCCTCCAGGGAGAGCGCGAACTCGCCCTGGACCTCCACACAGTCGCCGTCGACGACACCGATGCGGGTGACCGGCAGACCCCGCGCACCGCACATGTCGTTGAAGCGGACCTCTTCGGAACGCGGGACGGCGACGACCGCGCGGCCCGCCGACTCCGAGAACAGGAAGGTGAACGCGTCGAGACCGTCCGGCACGATCAGCCGTGCGCCCTTGCCGCCGAGCAGCGCCGACTCGACCACGGCCTGGACCAGACCGCCGTCGGACAGGTCGTGCGCGGAGTCGATCATGCCGTCGCGGGAGGCGGAGATCAGGATCTCGGCCAGCAGCCGCTCACGCTCCAGGTCGACCTCGGGCGGCAGGCCACCGAGGTGGTCGTGGACGACCTGCGACCAGGCCGAACCGCCGAACTCGGCACGCGTGTCGCCGAGGAGGTAGAGCAGCTGGCCCTCCTCCTGGAAGGCGACCGGGGTGCGCCGGGCCACGTCGTCGATGACGCCGAGGACCGCGACCACCGGGGTCGGGTGGATGGCCGCCTCGCCGGTCTGGTTGTACAGGGAGACGTTGCCGCCGGTCACCGGGGTGCCGAGCTGCTGGCAGGCGTCGGCGAGACCGCGGATGGCCTCCGCGAACTGCCACATCACCGCCGGGTCCTCGGGCGAACCGAAGTTCAGGCAGTCGGAGACCGCGAGCGGCGTGGCGCCGGTCGTCGCCACGTTGCGGTAGGCCTCGGCGAGGGCCAGCTGGGCGCCCGTGTACGGGTCCAGCTTGGCGTACCGGCCGTTGCCGTCCGTCGCGATGGCGACGCCGAGGCCGGTCTCCTCGTCGATGCGGATCATGCCCGAGTCCTCGGGCTGGGCCAGCACCGTGTTGCCCTGCACGAAGTGGTCGTACTGCGAGGTGATCCAGGACTTGGAGGCCTGGTTCGGCGAGGACACCAGCTTCAGGACCTGGTCCTTCAGCTCCTCGCTCGTCGCCGGCCGAGGCAGCTTGTTCGCGTCGTCCGCCTGCAGCGCGTCCTGCCACTGCGGACGGGCGTACGGGCGCTCGTAGACCGGTCCGTCGTGCGCCACCGTGCGCGGGTCGACGTCGACGATCTTGCCGCCGTGCCAGTAGATCTCCAGACGGTCGCCGTCGGTCACCTCACCGATGACGGTGGCGATGACGTCCCACTTGTCGCAGATCTCCAGGAACCGGTCGACCTTCTCCGGCTCGACGACCGCGCACATGCGTTCCTGCGACTCGCTCATGAGGATTTCCTCGGGCGAGAGCGTCGAGTCACGCAGCGGTACGTCGTCCAGCGTCACGCGCATGCCACCGGAGCCGTTCGAGGCGAGCTCGGAGGTGGCACAGGACAGACCGGCCGCGCCGAGGTCCTGGATGCCGACGACCAGCTTCTCCTTGAAGGCCTCCAGGGTGCACTCGATCAGCAGCTTCTCCTGGAAGGGGTCGCCGACCTGGACCGCGGGGCGCTTGGACGGCTTGGCGTCGTCGAAGGTCTCGCTCGCCAGGATCGACGCGCCGCCGATGCCGTCACCGCCGGTGCGGGCCCCGTACAGGATGACCTTGTTGCCCGCGCCGGACGCCTTCGCGAGGTGGATGTCCTCGTGCCGCATGACGCCGATGGCACCGGCGTTGACCAGCGGGTTGCCCTGGTAGCAGGCGTCGAAGACGACCTCGCCGCCGATGTTGGGCAGACCCAGGCAGTTGCCGTAGCCGCCGATGCCCGCGACGACACCGGGCAGCACGCGCTTGGTGTCGGGATGGTCGGCGGCGCCGAAACGCAGCGGGTCCACGACGGCGACCGGCCTGGCACCCATCGCGATGATGTCGCGCACGATGCCGCCGACACCGGTCGCGGCGCCCTGGTACGGCTCCACGTACGACGGATGGTTGTGCGACTCGACCTTGAAGGTGACCGCGTACCCCTGGCCGACGTCCACGACGCCGGCGTTCTCGCCGATGCCGACGAGCAGCGCGTCGGACTGGGGGGCCTTCTCGCCGAACTGGCGCAGGTGCACCTTGGACGACTTGTAGCTGCAGTGCTCGGACCACATGACCGAGTACATGGCGAGCTCGGCGCCGGTCGGGCGGCGGCCGAGGATCTCCACCACCCGCTCGTACTCGTCTTTCTTCAGGCCGAGTTCGGCCCAGGGCAGCTCGACGTCGGGGGTCGCGGTCGCGTGCTCGACCGTGTCCAGAGGCGTCCGGCTCATGCGCCCACCAGCTTCTTGAGGATCGAGGTGAAGAAGGGGAGACCGTCGGTGCGGCCGGAGCCGATGAGCGGCTCCACGGCGTGCTCCGGGTGCGGCATCAGGCCCACGACGTTGCCGGCCTCGTTGGTGATGCCGGCGATGTCCCGGAGGCTGCCGTTGGGGTTGCCGCATCCGTCAGCGGCGTCGCCACCCACGACGTACCGGAAGGCGACGCGGCCCTCGGCCTCCAGCTTGTCCAGGGTGTACTCGTCGGCGACGTACCGGCCGTCCATGTTCTTCAGCGGGATGTTGATCTCCTGGCCGGCCTCGTAGTCGGTCGTCCAGGCGGTGTCCGCGTTCTCCACCCGCAGCTTCTGGTCGCGGCAGATGAAGTGGAGGTGGTCGTTGCCGAGCATCCCGCCGGGAAGCAGGTGGGCCTCGGTGAGGATCTGGAACCCGTTGCAGATACCGAGGACCGGCAGCCCGGCCTTCGCCTGCTCGATGAGGGTCTCCATCACCGGCGAGAAGCGGGCGATCGCACCGGCGCGCAGATAGTCGCCGTAGGAGAAACCACCGCACAGCACCACGGCGTCGACCTGATGAAGGTCCTTGTCCTTGTGCCACAGGGCGACCGGCTCGGCGCCCGCGAGACGGATCGCACGCTGCGTGTCCCGGTCGTCAAGACTGCCCGGGAAAGTGACGACGCCAATACGAGCGGTCACTTCGCGGCCTCCGCGACTTCCTCCACCTTGACGGTGAAGTCCTCGATCACGGTGTTGGCGAGGAAAGATTCCGCAAGATCGTGGATGCGGGCGAGCACGGCCTCGTCGACCGTCCCGTCAACTTCCAGTTCGAATCGCTTTCCCTGACGTACGTCGGAGATCCCTTCGAAACCCAGCCGCGGCAGTGCGCGCTGCACCGCCTGGCCCTGGGGGTCGAGGATCTCCGGCTTGAGCATGACGTCGACTACGACGCGTGCCACTGGCACTCCCGGTGTTGTGGTGCTGAGCAGGTTCCTGCAGGTGCCTTCAGACTACCCGTACAAAATTTCTACGCGGGTAGAGTTGTAGGAATCTACGTGACGGCTGTCACGATCAGGTATCGGAGCCGGAGCTTCACGAAAAGTTCAGGGAAAGATCCCGGATCGGTACACCAGGCCTATTGCGCCGGGGACACGCGGACAGATTTAGTCGGGCTTCACATTGCAATGCCGGGCACTGTACAAATGAATTGTCAATAGCAGATACTTTGCCCAATAACAGGCGGACAGTCGGCATCTCCCAGACGTCTTGGCACGTCATCGCAGAGATGCCGCACGAAGGGACCGATATTCGTGGCGCAGAAGGTCGTGGTCACTCTCTTTGACGACATCGACGGCTCGGAAGCGGCGGAAACGATCGCCTTCGGACTCGACGGCAAGTCGTACGAGATCGACCTGAACCAAGCCAATGCCAAGAAACTGCGTAAGGCGCTCGCGCCGTACGTGGACGCCGGCCGCAAGCGGTCGAGGTCCGGCAAGACGTACAAGCAGACGGAGGTCGCGCCGGACCCGGCGGCCGTCCGTGCTTGGGCACAGGCGAACAAGATGGACGTCCCGGCGCGCGGGCGCATCCCCAAGAAGGTCTACGAGGCGTTCGCCGCCGCACGGTGACAGCCACGGTGTGGCGCCCTCAGGGACCGTCAGCGGGCCCTGAGGGCAACCGACTTGCGTTGCACCCCACCTGATCAGCTAGAGTCTGAAGCACGCCGAGGGGCAAGGCCGAAAGGCCAAGTCCACGGAGTACATGCGGGTGTAGTTCAGTAGTAGAACATCCCCCTTCCAGGGGGAAGGCGCAGTGTGCAATTCCTGTCACCCGCTCTGCACCGCCGGTCCGACCACTCTTGTGGATCAGGTAGGCTGGTGCTCGCGCCGATCGGTGAGAGCCGGTCGGAGGCAATGCGGACGTAGCTCAGTTGGTAGAGCGCAACCTTGCCAAGGTTGAGGTCGCCAGTTCGAACCTGGTCGTCCGCTCCAGATGAAGACCCCGGTCGTTTCGATCGGGGTCTTTTTCGTGTACGCGGTCGACGTCGCGGTCCCCGATCTCCGAAATGCCGGAGAGGGTGAGGGTGTGAGGGTCGCCACATCTCTGCGGACCGGGTTACCCCACTGCCGGGTATTGATCGTGACCAGTCATGGGCGGCCCGGGCATCTGAAGCGGGCTCTGGAGGCGGGGGTGCGTGGATTCGTGCCGAAGACCGTCAGCGCGCGGCGGCTCGCGGAGATCATCCGCACGGTGCACGCGGGAAATCGGTACGTCGACCCCGAGTTGGCCGCCGACGCGATCTCCGCCGGGGACTCGCCGCTGACCGCCCGGGAGGCGGAGGTGCTGGAGCTCGCCGAGGACGGGGCGCCGGTCGCGGAGATCGCCGAGCGGGCCGCGCTGTCGCAGGGGACCGTGCGGAACTATCTGTCGTCGGCGGTCTCGAAGCTCGGGGCGGAGAACCGTCACTCGGCTGTGCGGCTCGCACGCGAGAAAGGTTGGGTATAGTTGCTCTCGCGCCACGGCGCAGCGCGGACGTAGCTCAGTTGGTAGAGCGCAACCTTGCCAAGGTTGAGGTCGCCAGTTCGAACCTGGTCGTCCGCTCGTATACGAAGGCCCCGGTCACCACGACCGGGGCCTTCGTCGTGCGTCGCGGGACGCGCGGGAGTCCAGAAAGGCCCCGGCTTTCGCCGGGGCCTCTCGTGTGTGGGCTCGGTCAGCTCCAGGCCGTGCCCGTCAGACGCTCGTACGCCTCCAGGTACTTGGCCCGGGTCGCCTCCACGACCTCCTCGGGCAGCGGCGGCGGGGGCAGCTCGCTCTTGCGGTCCCAGCCGGACTCCGCCGAGGTCAGCCAGTCACGGACGTACTGCTTGTCGTACGACGGCTGCGCCCGGCCCGGCTTCCACTGATCGGCCGGCCAGAAACGGGAGGAGTCCGAGGTGAGGATCTCGTCCGCGAGAACCAGGGTCTCCCCCTCGAAGCCGAACTCGAACTTGGTGTCCGCGAGGATGATCCCGCGCTCCTGGGCGATGTCCCGGCCGCGCGAGTAGACGGCGAGGGTGGCCTGGCGCAGGTTGGCGGCGGTCTCGGGGCCGACCTGACGGGCGACCTCCTCGTAGGAGACGTTCTCGTCGTGCTCGCCGACCGCGGCCTTGGTCGCGGGGGTGAAGATCGGGGCGGGGAGTTCGCTGCCGTCGACCAGGCCTTCCGGAAGGGCGAGGCCGCAGACCGTGCGGGACTCGTTGTACTCGACCAGGCCCGAGCCGGTGAGGTAGCCACGGGCCACGCACTCCACCGGGACCATCTGGAGCTGCTTGCAGATCAGCGTGCGGCCGGCCCAGTCGGCGGGGGCGCCGGCGGGCAGGTCCGTGCTCAGGACGTGGTTGGGGATCAGGTCGGCGATCTGATCGAACCACCACAGGGAGAGCTGGGTGAGGACCCGGCCCTTGTCGGGGATCTCGGTCGGCAGCACCCAGTCGTAGGCGGACATGCGGTCGCTGGCGACCATCACGAGGTCGCCCGCCTCGTTCTGGTACAGCTCGCGGACCTTGCCGGTGTGCAGGTGCACCAGGCCCGGAACCTGGATCGGCTCGGGCTTTTCTACGAATCCGGACACGGTTCCTCCCCGTGGTTGAAGAAAAAGAAGCGCCCATGGGACCCGAAGGGAGTGGTGGGGGCGACGGGCGGGCCCAACGGGGTCGATTCTCCCGTACGAGGGACCGGTTCCGGACACGGGGACCGGCCGGTGCGTGGTCAGTCGTGTTTGCAGATGCGGTCGATGAGGTTCGCGGTGGCGCGCTGGACCCGGGTGTCGACGTGGCCCGGCCGGTCCAGGGAGGGCGCCCAGGCGAACGTCCCGGACGCGAAGACCAGCGCGCCGGAGGGGGCCCGGTAGAGGGAGGTCTCCTGGTGGCGGCGCACACCCTGGCGGTCGGTGTACGGGGAGTGGGCGAGCAGGACGCGGTCGTCGTGCTCGGGCAGCGGGGCGCGCGGGAAGTAGCGGTCCGCCTCGCCCGCGACCAGACCCTCGATCTCGTCGCCCTCCTGTGCGCCGGTCGCCTCCCACAGCCAGTGGTCGGCGTTGCGGACGACCAGCGGGCTGGGTTCGGGCACGTGACCGGCGTACTGGATGCCGACCAGGTGCTGCTCCGGGCGGTCGATCTCGCGCCACAGCGCGGGTTTGCCAGGTCCCCGGCGTTTGCGGCAGGTGAGCAGGCGGTCGGGGACGCCGGACGGCGAGGGGCCCAACTCCACCTGCCAGTAGACGGAGTTGGCGGAGAGGAAGACGAGTGAGGTGCCGTGGTCGCGGGCCCGTTCGACGGTGCGGCGCATGGCCGCCGACCAGTACTCGTCGTGGCCGGGGAAGACCAGGCCGCGGTAACGGGTGGGGTCGATGTGACCGGCGTGCAGGTCGCGGGCGTCGGCGTAGGCGAGGTCGTAGCCGTAGCGCTCGGCCCAGCGGATGAAGTCGTAGGCGTGGCCGACGTGCAGGGGGAGGCCGGCGCCCGCGTACGGGCGGTCGAAGGAGACCGTCGTCGCCGCGTCGGACTCCCCGAGCAGCCGGCCCTCCTCGTCCCAGGCGTGGTAGAAGCTGGCGCCGGTGCGGCCGTCCTCCGGGTAGAGGTTGTACGCCTGCCAGGTCACGTCGGGCAGCAGGAGCAGCAGGTCCGCGGGGTGGTCGTGGCGGACGGTGAAGGGGATGTGCGAGCGGTAACCGTCGGCGGTGGTGAGGACGGCGACATACGCTCCGACACTCCAGAACGACGGGACCTGTAGGCGCCAGGACAGCCACCAGTGGTGGCAGGAGACGGTGCGGTCGGCCGTGAGGGGCGGCGGCTGGACGATGCCGGGCAGCCGGGGGCTGGTGGTGATCTTGGTGGCGCCGTCACCGCCGTAGTGGCCGATGCGGTAGATGTCGACGGCGAATTCCTGCGGCGGGTCGACGGTGATGTGGAAGTCGACGGCCTCGCCGGGGGCGACCGCGCCCGTGGAGGTAAAGCCCTTGATCTGGCGGTGGACGTCGTCGGCGGAGCGGGGGCCTCCGGCGCTTCGGGGGGCTGGGACGCGGTGGTGGCCGGTGCCGGCGCCTCGGCTCGCACCGGGGGGAGGCTGCTGGGCGGGGTCGACGTACCAGGGGACGACCTGGCCGGAGTCGTCGAAGTAGGTCACGTTGCCTCGGAGCCAGGGAACGGGGCCCTGGCCGAAGGGATCCGTCACGGCGTGCGCGAGTGCTCCGGACTCCCAGCGGCGGATCTGCTCCTGTCGCGCTCCCGGTCCCATCGTCGCTTCCCTCCCTCGTGCCCCCGTTTGTGTGTGTCGTGTTGGTGTGAGGCGTGCGTCATCTGCCTGTCGTATGTCGCACGCTCTTGCCATGTGCGCGAACGGTCCCAGCACATCACATTAAGCACGCGGGCTGTCACTATTCGTTGCGAATTGACCGAAAGTGGAACAGGGGAATCCGATTACCGGGAGTCATGGCCCGGGGCAGCCGTCAGGTGAGGCGGACCGGCTTCTCGGGGCGTATGCCCGACTCGACCAGCCAGGCTCGCAGCGGCGCGGGGTCGCCTTCCTCCACGAGGCTGAGGACGCGGGAGGTCAGGTCGGTCGTCCGCTCGCCGTTGACCAGCAGCGACGGACCGTCCAGCCAGTCGAGGCCCGGTGTCGCGCCGGCGTTGTCGATGGCGGCGCAGCAGACCATCGCGGTGACGTGGTCGGCGAGCAGCTCGCGTCCGGTACGGGGTGGCTGCAAGGGGAAGAGGGGCAGCATGCCGCCGTCCCACAGGATGGTGTCGGGGCCGCCCTGTCCGGCCGCGGGCTGGTTCCCGTCCGTCCGCGGAGCGGCGGCCGCCTCCTCCCGGGCGACCTCGGCTCTGAGTCGATCGGCGAGATCGGCACCGCGCTCGCTGCCGTGGGGGACGGTGCGGGAAGGGGCCTGGGATGGCCCGTGGGGGTCGTCACCGGGGACGGTGATGCTGTCCTCAGGGTCGGCGGTGCCGTCTTCAGTGCTGGTGTCGCCGCCGGCTTCGATGTCGCCGTTCGGAGGGTGGGACCCGAGAGGCGCGATGGTGGTGCCGTCGGTGGGCGGGAGCGGCTCGGACAGGTGGTTGATTATCCGGGCCAGGGTGGGGGCGGCAGGCGCGAGGGACGCCGGGTCGGGGGAGCGGCGGACGCCGAGGGTGTCCAGGACGCGGTCGAGACGGGCGGCGTCCGTGCGCCACTTGCGGTCGACGACCTCCTCCGGATACTCCTGCCAGTCCACCGGGGACCAGCCCGAACCAGTCTCCGCGGGACCTCCGTGGAAGAGTCTGGCGGCGAGGAGCGAAGCCGCCTCATCCACCGTGCCGGGCTCTTCCAGCAGGTCACAGGCGGGGCGCTCGCCCAGCCGGGAGGCGAATCCCTCGGCCAGGCGGTCGCGGCGGGACAGCTCGGTCAGGGCCGCGACGACACCCGCGTCCAGTCGGGACGGCCAGCGGCCCATGCGCCAGGCGGGCAGGGCGACCTTGGTCAGCAGCCGGTCCCAGCCCGCGTACGCGAGACCCACCTGCTCCTGGGCGACGATCCGCAGTCCGTAGTCCACAGCCTGTGCACGCTCGGCCGCCGCGGCGGCCACACCGCGCTCCATCTCGGCGGCATGACCGCGACAGCCGCGCAGCAGGAGCCGGACGACCCAGCCGACGCCCGCGAGCACCGTACGGGTGACCGGGTCCCGGCGGGGTGCCGAGGCCACGGCCACCGCGGCGTCCAGGCCCCGCACGAAGCGGCGGGCCGCCGCTATGTCCGGGTGCGCCGAGGGCCCCGTACCGGCCACGACCGGGGCGAGGACCGCGCGCAGTTCGCCCACGCGCATCCACCACAGGAACGGGGAGCCGATGACCAGCACCGGAGCGGCGGCGGGCCGTCGGGGTGCGCCCTGCGCGCCGGCCAGCTCGTCCCGGTTCTCCCGCGGCGGCGGGCCGTGGGCCGGGTGGGTACGGTCCTCCAGCCAGCTGTCGCAGTCCGGGGTGAGCGCTATCGCGGAGGGAACGGGCACGTCGAGGCGGTCGGCGAGGTCGCGCACCATGCGGTACAGGTCGGGGGCCGACTCCTCGGCGATCGGTACCGTCGGGCTCACGGCGGGGCGGGCGCGGGAGACGACCAGCGCGATGCCGGCGGCGGCGAGCAGCACGAGGACGGCGGCCACGGTCACCGCCCAGCGGGCCCCGCTCCAGAACGGGCCCACGAGATGGTCCGTGGCACCGCCGGCCAGCAGCACCACGGCGACGGCCGCGGGCACCAGCGCGACAGCCAGCGCCCGGCTGCGGATGCGCAGCACGGCGAGTGCCCGATGCCGCGCGGCCTGCGCGCCTACCTCCACACCCATACCTGTCACGACCGGACCTCACCCCCTCCCCGCTGTCCTGGTTGCCTGGTTCTGCCAGCGTTGCTACTCCCCCACTGTGGCACCACGCACTGACATCGCAATGCCGGTGGGCCAAGTGCCGGAATGCTTGCGCCGCACCCTAGTTGGGGCCCCGGCCCCCGTCAGCCGGTTGGGGCATCGGTCGCTCGATGGAATGGCTTTGGGGAAAGGTAGGTGACAGAAAGCAAGGATCAGGCCCCGAATCCTGAGACGGATGCGGGGCCTGTCGGGTTTATCGGCGGCGGGATTTCGCGCCCGTTTTCTCAGGCGCCGGCGCCCGCACCGGTGGCCGCGTCCAGGGCCGCCTTCGCCGCGATGTCCGTACGGTGCTGGGAACCGTCGAGGCGGACCCGGCCCACTGCCTGGTAGGCCCGCTCACGGGCCTCGGAGAGGTCCTTGCCGGTCGCCGTCACGGACAGGACGCGACCGCCCGCGCTCACCACGGCGTCACCGTCCTGGCGGGTGCCCGCGTGCAGCACGTACGCGTGCGGGGCGTCCTCGGCGGCCACCTCGGCCAGGCCGGTGATCGGGTCGCCGGTGCGCGGCGTGCCGGGGTAGTTGTGCGAGGCCACGACGACGGTGACCGCCGCGTCCTCGCTCCAGCGCAGGGGCTCCAGGTCGGCGAGGTTGCTGGTCGCGGCGGCCAGCAGGACACCGGCCAGCGGGGTCTTCAGGCGGGCCAGCACGACCTGGGTCTCCGGGTCGCCGAAGCGGGCGTTGAACTCGATCACCCGGACGCCGCGAGAGGTGATCGCGAGACCGGCGTAGAGCAGGCCGGAGAAGGGGGTGCCGCGGCGGCGCATCTCGTCGACGGTCGGCTGCAGGACGGTCTCCATGACCTCGTCGACCAGCTTCGGGTCCGCCCACGGCAGCGGGGAGTACGCGCCCATGCCTCCGGTGTTCGGGCCCTCGTCGCCGTCGAGCGCGCGCTTGAAGTCCTGCGCGGGCTGGAGCGGGAGGACCGTCGCGCCGTCGGTGATGGCGAAGAGGGAGACCTCGGGGCCGTCGAGGAACTCCTCGATGACCACGCGCTCGCACGAGTTCGCGTGCGCCTTGGCCGCCTCGACGTCACTGGTGACGACGACGCCCTTGCCGGCGGCGAGTCCGTCGTCCTTGACGACGTACGGGGCACCGAAGGCGTCGAGAGCCGCGTCGACCTCTTCGGGGTTCGTGCAGACGTACGAGCGGGCGGTGGGTACCCCCGCCGCGGCCATGATCTCCTTGGCGAAGGCCTTGGAGCCCTCGAGCTGCGCGGCCTCCTTGGAGGGGCCGAAGACCGGGATACCGGCCGAGCTCACGGCGTCGGCGACCCCGGCGACGAGCGGCGCCTCCGGGCCTACGACCACCAGGTCGGCGCCGAGCTGCGCGGCCAGCGCGGAAACGGCGGCGCCGTCCAGCGCGTCCACACTGTGCAGCTCGGCGACCCCGGCGATACCGGCGTTGCCGGGGGCGCAATGAAGCGCGGTGACGTCGGGATCGAGGGACAGGGAGTGGCACAGGGCGTGTTCGCGGGCACCGCTACCGATGACGAGGACCTTCACGGGGGTCAGCCTAACGGGGTTTTTGTGCGGGGTTCCGAAGGGGTGGGGCTGGGAGGATTGTGGGTTCCTCCAAGGTGGCTGGGCGCGCTCGCTACTCGTTGGAGAACTCCTCCACCACCGTCGCTCCCAGCTCCCGGACGATGAGGTCGTGGCCGGAGAGGGCCGACTCGTCGAGGTCGGGGTCGTCGTCCTCGGGGATGTCGTCCTCGAGGGAGACCGCGCGCCGCGGTTCGGGGGCTGATTGCCGGGGGCCGGAAGCGGAGGCGGACGTGGAGGCAGAGGCTCCCGAGGACGCGGACGACGACGAGGAGGAGGACGAGGGGGACGACGGGGGCGAGGACGGGGAAGAGGTGGGGGCTGCGGAAGGTGCGGACTGCGTGGACGCCGGGTGCTGTGGGGCCGTACCGGCACCGCCTCCCCCGTAGCCACCGCCGCCCGAGCCGTAACCGGTGGCCGGGGTGCCTCCGCCGCCGTAGCCGCCGCTGGAACCGGAGGGTCCGCCGGGCGCCGGGGGCGCGGAGCCGCCGCCCGAGGGATCGACGATGGCCTCGATCTTCCAGTTCACGCTGAACTGCTCGACCAGTGCCTGCCGCAGTACGTCCTCGCTGCCGCTGCCCGCGAAGTTGTCACGGGCGCCGGCGTTGACGAAGCCGAGCTGGAGGGTCGTGCCGTCGAAGCCGGTGACCTGCGCGTTCTGGCTGAGCAGGATCCAGGTGAAGCGTCGGCGGTTCTTGACCGCCTCCAGGATGTTCGGCCAGAGAGTGCGAGGGTCGAGGCCGCCGGCCGGGGACGCGTAAGCGGCGGCGGCCGGGGCGGGCGGTGCGGCCGCCGGAGTCGGGGAGGCCGCGGCAGGCGGGGGTGCCGGCGCGGATGAGGACGGTGGCTGGTTCGGCGCGGCCGGAGGGCGGCCGCCGCCCGCGGGGGCGGCGGTGGGCCAGCCACCGGGACGCCGAGCGCCGCCCGCGGGGGCCGCGGTGGGCCAGGCGCCCGGGGCGGGGGGTGCCGGGGCCGCGGTGCCGGGTGGGGTCGAGGAGGCGGGCGCCGCGGGGGGCGGCTGGGACTGTTGGGACTGTTGGGACTGTTGGGACTGCTGGGGGTGCGGGGACTGTCCGGGTGCCTGAGGCTGTCCGGGCTGACCGTCGCCGCCCTGAGGACCGGGCGCGGGAGAGGTCTCGGCAGGCGGTGCGACGGGGGGCGAGGCGGGCGGCGAGGCGGGGCCGTTCGGATCATTGGCCGACCCCGTGGCGGGGGCCGTACCCGGCCCCGAACCCGCAGCCCGAACCGCGGCCCGAGCCGCGGCGGCCCCGCCACCCGGTGGAACCGGCGAAACCGATGAAGCCGATGAAGCCGATGAAGCCGATGGAACGGGTGGAGCGGGTGGAGCCGACGCGCTCATCGGTCCCGCCGCCGCTCCTCCGTGCGCCTCGGGCCCCGGAACGTAGCCCATGGCGGGGGCCGCGCCGCCCGCGGAGAAGTTCACGCCCCGTTCGATACGGTCGAGGCGGGCCATGACCGAGCGCTCGTCGCCGTACGCGGCCGGCAGCAGTACGCGCGCGCAGATGAGTTCCAGCTGGAGGCGGGGCGAGTTGGCGCCGCGCATCTCGGTGAGCCCTTGGTTGACGAGGTCGGCGGCGCGGCTCAGCTCGGCGGCGCCGAAGGTGCCGGCCTGGGCCTGCATCCGCTCGATGACGTCGACGGGAGCGTCGATGAGACCCTTCTCGGCGGCGTCCGGCACGGCGGCGAGGATCACCAGGTCCCGCAGCCGCTCCAGCAGGTCGGCGACGAACCTCCGGGGGTCGTTGCCGCCCTCGATGATGTGGTCGACGACCTCGAAGGCGGCGGCGCCGTCACCGGTGGCGAAGGCCTCGACGACGGAGTCGAGGAGCGAACCGTCGGTGTACCCGAGCAGCGAGGTCGCCATGGCGTACGTCACGCCGTCCGCCCCCGCGCCGGCCAGCAGCTGGTCCATGACGGACATCGAGTCACGTACGGAACCCGCGCCCGCGCGCACCACCAGCGGCAGCACGCCGTCCGCGACGGGGATGTCCTCGCGCCCGCAGACCTCTCCGAGGTAGTCGCGCAGGGTCCCCGGGGGCACCAGCCGGAACGGGTAGTGATGGGTCCGCGAGCGGATGGTCCCGATGACCTTCTCGGGCTCGGTGGTGGCGAAGATGAACTTGAGGTGCTCCGGAGGCTCCTCCACGACCTTGAGCAGCGCGTTGAAGCCGGCCGACGTGACCATGTGGGCCTCGTCGATGATGTAGATCTTGTACCGGCTGCCTGCGGGCCCGAAGAAGGCCTTCTCCCGGAGCTCGCGCGCGTCGTCCACACCACCGTGCGAAGCGGCGTCGATCTCGATGACGTCGATGGACCCCGGCCCGTTGCGCGCCAGGTCACGGCACGACTGGCACTCCCCGCACGGGGTGGGCGTCGGCCCCTGCTCGCAGTTCAGGCAGCGCGCCAGGATCCGCGCGCTGGTCGTCTTCCCGCATCCGCGCGGACCGCTGAACAGGTACGCGTGATTGACCCGGTTGTTACGCAGCGCCTGCTGCAGCGGGTCGGTTACATGCTCCTGCCCGATGACCTCGGCGAACGACTCCGGGCGATAGCGGCGGTACAGCGCGAGAGACGACACACATACGAGGTTATAGGCGCCCACTGACAACACGGACCGCCCAGATACCTCAAGCTTCGGGACGCCGCCCGCGCGACGCCGACGGGCCGAAAGCCCAGGCGTTCAGTGCGGCGCCGGTCTCGACCGTGACATGTCTTCATCAGCCAGAACGCTTTGCGCCGACCTCGCAGCGCGCGGGACGCAGAAGACCCCCCACGCACCCGCCAGAGCCAACCTACCCTTGCTGCCTTCCGGCCCTGGGGGAGTTCAGTCAGATAGCGCCGCGTGAGGGGCTGGACCCCAGCGTACCTGATCGCGGGGCAGCCGAACGAGTTCGCTAGCACCTCCCAACGTCATGTAATGTTCCCGGCGGAGGATTCGCCTAGAGGCCTAGGGCGCACGCTTGGAAAGCGTGTTGGGGGCAACCCCTCACGAGTTCGAATCTCGTATCCTCCGCCAGTGCCTCACCGGGCACGATGTCGAAGGGCCCCACCGTTCGCGGTGGGGCCCTTCGTCGTTGTCCGTCTCAGTTTCCGTCTCAGTTGGCCGCCCGCCGCTTGCTCGGGACCGGGGACAACCGACTTCGATGCGGAAGGATGAGCGGGTGAATCTCATAGACATGAGTGAGCGCGAGTACTGGGCCTTCGTGTCCGAGGGCCCCGAGATATTCGTGGGTCAGGCCACACTCGCCCGCGTGGAAAGCTTCTTGATCGGCTACCACGCCCACGCTCGGCGGCACGGCGGCCCCGGGCTGGACGGCTGGCGTGACTGGTTGGTGGCCAGGCGCGGCCGGGAATGCCAACACGCTTGGATGGGTCTGGTCCGTCACATCGCCCTCCCTGATGAAAGTTGGGATCACTGGCAGCTCTCACCGGAGCAGGAAGAACGTGTCATCACGACCCTTTTCGCGCTGCTCGATGACTTCCTCGCGGAGCGGGAAGAGGAAACCCCCACGCTCTGACCTCTCCGCATAGAGCTTTAGTCCGCCCGGAGCGGCTCCCAGAGCGCGCCTTGCGGCCGCAGGGTTCGCCGTCGCATCCGTGGTGTCGATGATGGAGACGCTGAACAGCTACGACCGTCCCTTTCACCAGCGGGGCCGGGAAATGGTCGTGGGGTCCCTGAACCCGGCCGACATCGGCGAGATGCTCGGCCTGTCCCCGGCGGCCGCGTTCGACGTCGCTCTGGTCACGGGGGGTCTCCCCCTGATCAGCGCGGAGTGGCGGGCCGGAGCGGATGCCCGGGAGTTCCTTCGCGACTCGCTACCTGCGGTTCTGGCTCGCCTTCCTGGGTCCCCATATGGCGGAGATCGAGCGGATGAGGGGAGATCTGACGCTGAGCCGCATCAAGGAGCGGTGGACGAGCTGGCGTGGCCGCGCGATCGAGCCCCTGGTCCGGGAATCCCTGGCCAGCCTCCTGCCGGACGGGCTCCTGCCCGCCGCCCCGGCGATCGGCGGGTACTGGACCCGCGGCAACGACGTCGAAATCGACTTGGTGGGCGCCGACCGGCAGCCAGTGGCCACACAGCTGCTCTTCCTCGGCTCCGTCAAGTGGCTGGAGAACTCCGCGTTCGACGGCCACGACCTGGCCGCGCTGCAGAAGCACCGGGCAGCGATCACCGACGAGCCGGTACCACCCGTGGCGGTCTCCCGCAGCGGGGTCGGTTGTTCCGGCCTTCAGGCGGTGTACGGCCCCGAGGAACTGGTCAACGCCTGTCGCCGGGCTTGATCCTCCGCCAGTGCCGCAGCGGGCACGATGCCGGTCTCGGTCTTCGTGCGTACGCCCGCCGCACGTCCTACGACCGCAGAGCCATGGGCGGTTGCGTCTCGGGGACGACGACCGGGGCGTGTGCGGGTCTGAGGATGGTGTGGGCGGTATTCCTCCGGCCACACCACTCAGCTCTGGAGATCCGTATGAGGCCTGTACGTTCCCTCTTCCGCACCCGCAAGGCGGCATCCGTGGCCGTGGTCGCCGCCGTGGTGGCCTCCGCCACCGCGGTCACCGGCGCTTCGGCCGCTGGGAAGTCGCCGGAACGGCCGGTGCACGCGAGTGTGACCGGGTCAGCCGACTTCCGGTTGCCGTATGTGAATGACGCCGACATCCGTTCGTTCACGTTCGACGCGCACGCCGCCCCGCACAGCAGACCGGTCCCGGGCGTGCCCACCGGCTTACCGACCGACGCCTATGGCACGGTTGCCATCTCCCATTACGACGCGGACCGGGACACCACGTACACCGCCGAAGGCACGGTGGACTGCCTGGTGACCGGGCCGGGCAGCGCGACCCTCACCGCGATCATCACCAAGGTGAGCGCCAACGGGCCGCACTGGCTGGGGCTGCGGCTGGGGTTCAGCGTCCACGACGGTGGCGGGGAAAAGCCCGGGAAACCGTCCCGGGACCGGGTGGGGCTCTCCTGGGCGGACGGGGTGAACAAGAAGTACACCGAGGAAGGCGACGTGGACTTCCCGGTGGGCCCGTGCATGGCGCCCGCCCCGTTCGCGCCCGTCACCAGCGGCGGGTACCGGGTCCGGCACGCCGACCTGCCGCTGTACCCCAAGGGCTAGGGAGATCGGCCTGGGGCCTCTCGCCGAGGCGTCAGTGGCTGCGGGGCGCGTACATGATGACGGCCATGCCGGCGAGGCAGATCAGGGCGCCGCACACGTCCCAGCGGTCCGGACGGTAGCCGTCGGCGACCATGCCCCAGGCGATCGAACCGGCGACGAAGATCCCGCCGTACGCGGCGAGGATGCGTCCGAAGTCGTCGTCGGACTGGAAGGTGGCGACCACTCCGTAGAGGCCGAGGGCGATCACACCGGCGCCGATCCAGATCCACCCCCGGTGCTCGCGGATGCCCTGCCACACCAGCCAGGCGCCGCCGATCTCGAAGAGGGCGGCGACGGCGAAGAGGGCGAGGGAACGCGCGACGGTCATGGTCGGTGAGGCTACCGGCGGGCCGTGGCCGGGACCTGGGCCGGGTGTCGGTGGCCGCCTCGGGGCATCCGGTCGGCGCCCGATCCCAGTGCGCGCCGGACCGTCCGGCTCGTGGCATCGGGCTGGGGCTGCTCGCCGCCCCAGCCCTGGGCTTCCCGTGGAGCTTCCGCTCAGGACGTCAGTACCTTCCGCTTGGCGTCCTGGAACTCCGCGTCGGTGATGTCGCCCTTGCTCCTGAGCTCGGAGAGCTTGGCCAGCTCGTCGGCGTGGCCGCCCGTGCCCGCGCCTCCGGCGGCAGCCTGCCGGATGTACGCGTCGACCGCCTCCTGCTGGGCCCTGGCGTGTTCCTGGTCCCGCTTGCCCATCTCACGGCCGCGGGCGACGAGGTACACGAAGACGCCGAGGTACGGCAGGATGATCACGAAGAAGGTCCACCCGGTCTTCGCCCAGCCGCTCAGCGAGTCGTCGCGGAAGATGTCGCCGATGACCCGGAACAGCAGGATGATCCACAGGATCCACAGGAAGACCCACATCATCGTCCAGAACGCGCCCAGCAGCGGATAGTCATAGGCCAGATACAGATTGTCGGTCATCGTCGTCCTCCTGAGGCCGTGCCTGGCGGCGCGACAGTCGTCGCAGGTGTCCCTTTCGGTCGCGGTGCGCGGTGCGTAATACGCGGTGCGTTGTGCGCGGTGCGCTGTTCGTTGGGCGCTATGCGCTATGCGCTCTGTGCGGGGATTCGGCCGGTGCGCACCGCGTCCGTGAGGGCTTGGTGGTCGCGCTCGTTCTGGTCGGCGTAGCGCTCGGCGAAGTGGGCGAGCGCGCGGTCGAAGGTGTCCCCGGCGCCGAGGTACGCGGCGATGGCGACGCGGTCGCCCGAGCGGGCGTGGGCCCGGGCGAGGGTGGCGCCGCAGAGTTCCCCGAAGGCACGCATGTCCTTGGGGGCCATGGTCTGAGGTTCGGCGATGCCCTTCCAGTCCCGCAACTGGCGGACGTAGAAGTCACGTTGGCGTCCGTCGATGCCGACGACGCGTTCCCAGCCGAGGAAGATGTCGCTGGTGGCCTGCATGAGGCGCTGTCCGGCGACGACGCGTTGGCCCTGGTTGTCGTAGGCACTCGCCCCGACGTGCGGGGCCAGCACCGAATGGTCGGCCTCCTTGGCCTGGAGCAGCAGCGGATCCTCGTCGTCCCTGCCGAGCAGCAGGATGATCCAGCAGCGGGTACCGACGCTGCCGACTCCGACGACCTTGCGGGCCATGTCGACGAGGTGGTACTGGCGCAGCAGATGGCGCCGGTCGGACTGCAGGCTCTCGCTGTACCTCTCGATCAGCGCACGCAGTTGGTCTTCCAGTGCGTCGCGCTGGACGCCCGGCAGGAGGTCCTGCAGGGGCATGATCAGGGGCGGGTCGGGGGTGATCCGGCGCTTCCCGTCGACCACATGGGTGAGCTTCTCGAAGGCCTGGAGGCTGTCGCGACCGCGCGCCTTGGCCATGGCCCGCCGGGTACGCTCGCGCCCCCGCGCCCCCAGCCTCCGGTCCGCCAGTTCCCGCAGTACGTCCATGTCGGCCTGGGTGTACCAGACGGCGAGGTTGCCGAGGCCGGCGAAGTGGCGCATCCGCTCCCGGTAGGACCGTACGGCGGCCCGCACCACGGCGGCCCGTTCGGCGTCCGTGTAGCCGTTCTCGCGTCCGGCGATCACCAGGCTGGCGGCGAGTCGCTTGACGTCCCACTCCCAGGGGCCGGGCAGCGTCTCGTCGAAGTCGTTGATGTCGAACACCAGGTGCCGTTCCGGCGAGGCGAGCAGCCGGAAGTTCAACAGGTGTGCGTCCCCGCACAGTTGGGCCGTGATGCCCGAGCGAGGGGTGTCGGCCAGGTCGCCGGCCATGATGGCGGCGGCACCGCGGTAGAAGCGGAAGGGCGACTCCAGCATCCGGCCGTAGCGGATGGGCACGAGTTCCGGCACCCGGGCCGCCGACTGTGCCTCGAGGGTGTCCACCGGGTCCGGTCGTTTGGCCGTGGGCTGGTAGTCCGCGTGCGCGGAGCGTGGTGCGTCCGCCCGGGCGGCCCGTCCCCGTGCCGCCCGCTCCTTCGCGCTTCTCCCGCCGACCAGGTCTGCCATGACGGCACCTCCTGCGTGGAGCGGGCCCGCGGGGCGTCCGCCCCGAGCCGGGCTGCTTGCCGGCCCGCCTGGCCCTGCTAACACGGTTGCACAATCCACTCGGGGCAGCATCCGGACGCCGGACCTCGCTCGGTGGGGCCGCCGAACTCCCCCTGTGGCGGGGCTCGCGCTCCCCGGTGGCGGGGCTGCGGCCGCTTCGGTCGCGGGACGGGTGCCGAAGGTCGCAGGACGGGTGCCGGAAGTCGCGGGACGAGTGCCGGAAGAGGACGCTGGATGCAGGGGGATGCAGGGGGCAGAGGCGATGGAGATGTCCGATGGCTCCGACCGGCACAGAACCCCAGCAGCACAAGCAGCGCACGCCCTTCTTCTCCCGGCCGGGCGTCCGCCGCGCCATGCCGTTCCTCCTGATCACCGCGATCGCTCTGATCTTCATCTTCGAGAACACCGCGCACACCGAGATCCGCCTGCTGATCCCCCTGGTGACCATGCCGCTGTGGGGAGCCCTGCTGATCGCCTGGGGCCTCGGCATCCTCGCCTGCGCCGTCACCGTGCGGCGCCGACGGGACCGCAAGCACCAAAGGCCCCGGTGAGCGGCTCAGTCAGTCGGAGCGCTGAGGCCGTCAGGGCCCCGGTCCGCGAGGCTGGGTCGTGGGGATCCGGTGGGTGAAGAACAGCGCGAGGAGAGCGGTGAGCGCGAGGACGGCGAGCGCGGCACGCAGCCCGTCGAGCCTGGCGGCCTCGTTCGCGTCGAGCGCCGCCCGGGTCACCTCCGGGCTGGTGCCGGCGTCGTCGAGGGCGGACTCGAGCTGTGCGTCCGACAGGAACGGTACGCCGCTCTGCAGTTCGACACTCGCCCGGCTCTTGACGTCGGCCGGGATCGCGTCGTTCTGGTCGACGCTGGTCAGGAAGGAGGTCGTCAGGGCGGCGATCAGGATCGACCCGGCGAGCGCGGTACCGATCGAGGCGCCCAGGTTGGTCACGGCGTTCTGCACACCGCCGACCTCCGCGCTCCGCGCTTCCGGCACCGCGGACACGGTGACCGACCCGAGCTGGGACGCCAGCGCGCCCATGCCGAGCCCGATCAGCAGGAGGGGGACGGTGACGACCTCCGCCCCGGCGTCCTCGTCCAGCGCGGCCATCAGGACCACCGCACCGGCGAGCAGTGCGAGGATGCCCAGCCGTACGACCCGGCGCGGGGAGACGTCCGGGAAGAAGCGGGGGATCAGGATCGCGGCCGCCAGCAGGGTCAGGGAGAGCGGCAGAATGCGGGCGCCCGTCTTGAGCGCCGACAGGCCCAGGGCGACCGACAGGTAGAGCGGTACGACGAAGAAGACCCCCATCTGCACCAAGTACTGGAAGAAGAACATCGTCAGCCCGCCGGTGAGCTGCTTGTTGCGCAGGATGGCCGGGTCGACGAGCGGCTCCCCGCCGTGCCGCACCACCCGGGCCTCCCAGCGCAGGAAGAGCCAGATCAGCGCCAGGCCCGCCAGCATCAGCCACACGACCAGCGAGACCCCGAGCCACGAGGGGGCGTCGGGCTTGGGCTGGAACCAGCCCCACTCGTCGGAGCGGAGTACTCCGTAGACGAAGATCCCGAGCCCGAGTGCGGAGAGCACGGCCCCGACGAGATCGACCCGCCGGCGTTCGCCGATCGGCGCGTCCGCGATACGGCGGGCGAGCAGCAGGATGCCGGCCACCATCACGACCTCACCGGCGAAGACCCAGCGCCAGGAGAAGTACGTCGTCGCGACACCGCCGATCAGCGGGCCGACGGCGATCGCCACGGCCCCGGCGGCGGCCACGAGTCCGTACGCGGTGGGACGGCGTTCCGGGGCGAAGTTGCGTGCCACCAGGGCCACGATCGCGGGCAGGATGAGGGACGCTCCGATCCCTTCGAGCAGGGCCCAGCCGAGCAGCAGCACGGGCAGGTTCGGAGCGAGCGCCGTCACCAGGGAGCCGCAGCCGTAGATGCCGCAGCCGATCATGAACGTCCGTCTGCGGCCGATCAGCCCCCCGATCTTGCCTCCGGGAATCATGAACATGGCCATCACGAGGGTGTAGGCGGTGATGGCGCCCTGGATGCCCGTCACCGTCGTGCCCACGTCGTCGGCGACCGTCGCGATCGAGACGTTCATGACGGAGCTGTCGAGCGCCATCAGGAACTGTCCCGCCGCGAGTGTCAGCAGCACGAGTCGCGCGCTCGCCGCGTTCCGCGTGGCACCTGCCCCGGTCGTCATGTCCGAATCGTCCCAGTGGCCCGGAGGGGAGTGGCTCATCGACACTGCTCGATCAGCCGTTTCGCTGCCACTGAGGGTGGTAAGGGGTAATAAGTATCCAAAGAGAAGGAAATCAGCGGGTGTGTGGCGTGCACTCGAACGCCGCGGCGGCACGCGCCCTGGGCTGGAGCGGGGCTCCGCCCGGTGGAGAACGCGGCGGGAGTGAGATGAGAGGCCATGGAGCGGCGTGTCGTCGAGGACCACGGAACGCGTTGGGTCCAAGACGCCGTCGGCAAGGTGCTCACCGCGCGCGCCGTCGTCGACGACCACGGCACCGTGACCGGGTGGAACGAGGGGGCCGAGCGTCTGCTCGGGTACACGCCGGCGCAGGTCCTGGGACGGCCGGCGGCGTCCCTGCTCGCCGAGGAGCCCCCGGCGGGCGAGCTCGCGGCGCTCTCGGCCCTGCCGAGGTGGCACGGCACGCTCGCCCTCCGGCACCGTGGCGGCCACCGCCTGGACGCCCGGGTTCTGGCGCATCACAGGGTGCCGGAGGACGGGGACGCGGCGGCGGGGGACTGGCTGCTGGTGTCCGCCGTTGAAGCGGGGGCCGGCAGAGGGGCGGGTGCCGAGGCCGAAACCGAAACGGACAAGGCCGACGCCGTAGCCATGACCGTGGCCGAAGCCACCACCGCCGCCCAGCACCCGCACCCCCATCCCCACCCCGACCCGAAGAGCGACGACGCCCTCGTCCGGCTCGGCTTCCACGACTCGCCGTGCTGCGCGATCTCGGTGTACGACATGGACCTGCGCTTCCGCCGGTCCAGCCGGTTGGGGCAGGACGCGCTGGGCCTGAGCGACGACGACATGCGAGGGCTGCGGCTGGCGGACGTACTCGCCGACGACCCGGCGGCGGAGAAGGTCGAGCGGGCGATGCGGCTGGCCCTGGAGACCGGTGAGCCGCAGTACGTCGAGAACCGTGCCCGGGCGCCCGGCGAAACCCGCGAGCACGCCTGGTCCGTTCACGTCTACCGGCTGCGGGATCCGGACGGCCGCGTCCTGGGCGTGGCGTCCGCCGGGCACGACATGACGGAGCAGCACTGGGCCCGCACACGCCTCCAGTTGATCGCCGAGGCGACCACCCGCATCGGTCGCACGCTGGATGTGACGCGGACCGCGGAGGAACTGGCGGACGTGGTGGTTCCGGAACTCGCGGACTTCGTCAGCGTCGATCTCCTGACGTCCCTGGACACCCTGCCCGACTGGCCGGCGGAGGCGCTGACGGCGAACGGCAGCCTCACGCTGCGGCGCATCGCCCACCAGTCCGTGTACCCGGGGAGCCCGGAGGCGGTCGCGGCACCGGGCGAGGTGGAGGAGTACCCGGAGCGTTCCCCGGCGGTGGAGAGCATACGGGCGGGGCGGGCCGTGCTGTACCGGATGAACGAGCGCACGATCGTCGACTGGGTGGCCCAGCACCCCGTCCGGTCCTCCCGGATCCGCGACTTCGGCTTCCACTCGGCGATCACCGCCCCCCTGTCGGCGCGCGGAGCCACGCTGGGCATCGTGGTCTTCGCCCGGCACCGCAATCCCGACCCGTTCCAGGCGGACGACCTGGTGCTGGCCGAGGAGCTGGCGGCCCGGGCGGCGGTCTGCATCGACAACGCCCGCCGCTACACCCGCGAGCGCCGCACCGCGGTCACCCTCCAGCACAGCCTGCTTCCGCAGCGGCTGCCCGAGCAGAGCGCGGTGGAGGTCGCCTCCCGCTATCTGCCGGCCGGCGCCCGGGCCGGGGTGGGCGGCGACTGGTTCGACGTGATCCCCCTGTCCGGGGCCAGGGTCGCGCTGGTGGTGGGCGACGTGGTGGGCCACGGCGTCCATGCCGCCGCGACCATGGGACGGCTGCGGACGGCCGTACGGACCCTGGCCGACATCGATCTGCCCCCCGACGAACTGCTCACCCACCTCGACGACCTGGTGGGCCGCCTGGCCATGGAGGCGGAGGGCGCGCGACGGCCCCCGGAGGACGGGGAGATCGCCGGAGACGTCGGGGCGACCTGTCTGTACGCCGTGTACGACCCCGTCTCCCGTCGTTGCACGCTGGCCCGGGCCGGGCATCCGCCCCCGGTCGTGGTGAGCCCCGAGGGCACCGTCGAACTGCTCGACGTTCCCGCCGGACCCCCACTGGGACTGGGCGGGCTGCCCTTCGAGGCGACGGAGACGGAGCTGCCCGAGGGCAGTCTGCTGGCCCTCTACACCGACGGCCTGATCGACTCACGCGACCGTGACGTCGACGACGGTCTGTCCCGGCTGGGGCGGACCCTCGCCCGGCCCGTGGGTTCCCTGGACGTGCTGTGCGACCGGGTGCTCGCCGACGTGCTCCCCCAGCAGCCCGCCGACGACGTGGCCCTGCTGGTCGCCCGCACCCGGGCGCTCAAGGCCGACCGGGTCGCCGCCTGGGACGTGGCCCCCGATCCCGCCGCCGTCGCCAACGCCCGCAAGAGCGCCCTGTGCCAGCTGGACACCTGGGGCCTGACCGACGCCTCCTTCGTCACCGAGCTGATCGTCAGCGAACTGGTCACCAACGCCGTCCGGCACGCGGAACCGCCCATCCAGCTGCGTCTCATCCACGACACGAGCCTCATCTGCGAGGTCTCGGACGCCAGCAGCACGGCACCCCACATGCGCCGCGCCCGCACCTACGACGAGGGCGGCCGTGGTCTGCTCCTGGTCGCGCAGCTGAGCCGGAGCTGGGGCACCCGCCAGACCGGCAAGGGCAAGACGATCTGGGCGGAGCAGACCGTCGATCCAGGCTGACACCCGCGCGCGGCGTTGTACCGTCGGCCAGACCGGCACTCCGGTCGGCGGTCGACGGCTCGGAAAGGATCAGCGACGTGATCATCTTCGGCACCAAGGGGTATCTGTACCAGCTCGCGATACTGACGCTCGTGTGCGGACAGTGCGGGAATCCGTCCGCTCACGCGCTCAGGAAGCGGGTGACGAAGTTCAGCCTGTTCTTCGTGCCGCTGTTCCCCATCTCGACCAAGCACACCACCCAGTGCACGTTCTGCGGGGCCGAGCAGAAGATCACCAAGGAGCAGGCGGAGCAGTTGCTGGCGCAGGGCACCGCCGGGTACGGCGGTCAGGGACAGCAGGGGCAGCCGCACCAGCAGCAGCCGTACCAGTCGTGACGCGCCGGTGCTGACACGCCGGTCGTGAGCCGCGGTGCGTCCCTGCCCGGGGGGCGGGTAGCCGCTGCCGCATGGGTGAGTTGCTGATCGGCACCTGTTCCTGGACCGACCGTGCCCTGGTGGGCAGCGGCTGGTATCCGGCCGGACGGCGGGACGCCGAGGGACGGTTGAGGTACTACGCCGGGCGTTTCCCGGTCGTCGAGGTCGACGCGAGCTACTACGCCCTGCCCGGCGAACGGAACAGCCGGCTGTGGGTGGAGCGGACGCCGGCCGGGTTCGTGTTCGACGTGAAGGCGTTCTCCCTGCTCACCGGGCATCCGACACGGGCCGCGATGATGCCGGACGGGCTGCCGCCCGACGCCGGGGACCCGGCGGTGCTCGACGCGGTGTGGGCGCGGTTCACCGCCGGTATCGAGCCGCTCAGGGCCGCGGGGCGGCTCGGTGCCGTCCTCTTCCAGTTCCCGCCGTGGTTCGTGCCCGGGGCCCGGGCGGAGGCGTTCTTGCGGGAGTGCGCGGAACGGACGGCGGGGTGGCCGCTCGCCGTGGAGTTCCGGCATCCGCGGTGGTGGGCGGACGAGGAGCGGACGGAGGCGACCCGCGACCTGCTGTCCCGCCACGGCTTCACGGCCGTCGCCGTCGACATGGCGCAGACCCTCGCGTCCTCCGTGCCGCCCGTCACACCGGTCACCACACCGCGGCTGTCCATCGTGCGGTTCCACGGCCGCAGCGCCGCCTGGGGAACCGGCAGCAAGGAGGACCGCTTCCGGCACGACTACTCGGCCGCCGAACTCGCGCAGTGGGCACCCCGCTTACGGGCCCTCGCCGAGCGGGTGGACGAGCTGCACGTCCTGTTCAACAACTGCTGCGCCGACGCCTCCGTCCGCGCCGCCGAGACCATGTCCGGCCTGCTCGCTCGCTGACCCTGAGCCGTTGATGCCCTCAGGCGTTGATGCCCTCAGCCGTTGATGCGCACCTTCTGCTCCTCGCTCACCTGATCGATGTCCGAGATCCGGACCGTCACCTTCATCATCCAGTCACCGGGGATGGGGAGCTTGAGTGAATCGGTGCCCCAGTAGCCGCCCTTGTTGGTGAGTTTGGCGTCGATCGGGCCGATGTCCTGGGCGGGGAACGTGAAGGACAGGCGCAGTTCCGGGACGCTGGACAGGCCGCCGTCGGGACCGTAGACCACGGCTTCGACCGAGTAGTCGCCCGCGCTGCTGGGGAGGAGGGTGATCTGCGCCTTGCCGTAGCCGCGGGGCGTGCCGGTGTCGAAGGGGACGATGGCGACGGACGCGACGGGGATCCCGCCCGACTGCGCCGACTGCTCGGTCTGCTTCGCCTCGGCGACCGCGCGGCCGGGGAGGGTGCTGGAGAGCACCGTCGAGAGCACCAGCACCACGACGCCGATGACGACCTCCACCAGCACGGAACGTCGCAGCCGACGGCGGCCGGGGTCCTCGGAGGCGGGCGGGTCGGCGGGCTTCGACTCGGGCGCCGGGTGGTCCCCGGCGGGCCCCGCCGGTCCTCCCACCGGCTCCGGCACCCGCTCCCGTACGACCGCCTCCGACTCGACCTCCGCCGGCACCTCCGCGGGCGTCTCGGCCGACGTCTCCGCCGTGGCCTCCGCCTCCGCCAGCCGGGCGGTCCACTGCCGGGACAGCGCAGCGACCGTCAACAGCAGCACCACCGCGACCAGTTTGAAGGTGAGGGCCCGCCCGTACGCGGTGTCGGTGAGCGCGCTCCAGGAGCCGAGGCCGCGCCAGGACTGGTAGACGCCGGTGACGACGAGGACGGTCACCGAGGCGAAGGCGAGCCGGGAGTAGCGGGCGACCATGCGGGCCGGGGCCGCGGACGAGCGGTACAGGGTGAGGAGCAGGGCCGTGAGGCCGCCCAGCCACACCGCCATCGCCAGCACGTGCAGCACGGCCGACGTCATCGCCACCGGCACCTGGATCCCGGCGGAGGCGTGTTCGGCGGCCGCCCAGGTCAGCGCGAGGCCCACACAGAGCGCGGCCCCCGCCCCGAGCAGGACGCGCGACCACTCGGTGCCCCGCAGCAGCCGTACGACGAAGAACGCGGCCAGGGGCAGCAGGGCCAGGCGGATCAGCAGCACCGTGCCGTAACGGGTCGTCACCGTGCCTTGAAGGGCGTCGACGTCGAAGGCGGACGCCGGGCCCACGCCCGCCTCGTAGGGGGCGCGCAGCGCGAACAGGACGACGGTGGTGGCGAGCAGGGTCCAGAAGCCCACCCACAGGGGCCTGCGCAGCGGGCCGGTGTCCGGCGGGCGGCACACGGTCACGAAGACCGCGGTACCGAGGAGCAGGGCGGCGGCGAGGTACGCGAGGTAGCGGACGATGTTGTAGAGACCGGCGGTCGCCGGGTTCTCGACCGGGCCGGCGTCGAGGACCGGCGGGTTCGGGGAGGGCTTGCCGACGGAGAAGGTGAAGGCGCCCGAGATCGGGTGGCTGTCGGCGGACACCACCCGCCAGGCCACCACATAGGTGCCCTCGCCGAGCTTCCCGGGCAGGGTCACCCGGACCGTGTCGGCGCCGTCCGGCGCGTTCCGCGCGTCCTTGATGTCCAGCTGCTGGTTGTCGGGGCCGATGACACGGAAGGAGTCCTTGATCAGACCGACCGACTCGGTGAAGGTCAGTGAGATGTCGCGGGGAGCGGACTTGAGGACCGCTCCGTCCTTGGGGTCACTGGAGCGGAGGGCGGCGTGCGCCGACGCGGTTCCCGCGCCGCCGAGGACGAGCAGGACCAGCACGGAGCCCAGCAGCACCAGGCCTCGTAGGTGTCGGCGTCGTCGTCCCGCCCTGAGCTCACGGTCACGCTCCACGTCACTTCTCCGTCTGTGGACTTCGGCCTTCCGGATACGTACGGACGAGATCCCCGCCACGCTCACCGCACCGCCCCTCACCATGTCGGACGCGCCGACACCCCGCCGTCCACGACGAGGTCGTGCCCGGTGATCCAGGACGCGAGCGGCGAGGCCAGGAACACACAGGCGTCACCGACGTCCTCCGGCCGCCCCAGCCGTCCCAGGGGCGCCGCGTCCCGCCACCGTCGCACCCCGTCCGGCCAGGCCCGCGCCAGCCCGTCCCGGTCGATCAGCCCGGGCGAGACCGTGTTGACGCGGATGCCGTGCGGACCGTACTCCAGGGCCGCCGCCCGGGCGTGCGCGACGACGGCGCCTTGCATGACCTCCGCCTCCGCCTGGGTGCAGGCGAAGACGCTCGACAGGTTGGTGTCCACCACCGCCCATAACTCGGCCGCCGTCATCCCGGGCAGCGGCCGCGTGGGCTGGACGCCCGCGTTGTTGACCAGCGCCGTCAGCCGCCCGCCACCCCACTCGGCGGCGGTACGGCAGTGCACGGCGACCGCCGCGCCCACCGCCGCGAACCGCAGCGCGATGCCCCGCCCGATGCCGCCGCCGGCACCGGTGACCAGGGCGACCTGGCCCTCCAGGAGGGCCACCGTGTCCGTGGCGCCCGCTCCCATGGGGCTGTCCGGCGGGCGCGGGGAACTCTCCGGCGAGCTCATGGACGGCACAGACCCGCGATCAGGTCCGCCCGCGCCGGATAACGCGCCGACAGCGTGGCCGCGTCCCCGTGCTCGTAGCCCTCGTAGGTGAATCCCGGTGCCATCGTGCAGCCGAAGAAGGTCCACTCGCCGCCCGCCGCGACCCGGCCGCCCATCCAGGTGCCCGCCGGGACGGTGAGCTGGACGTGCTGGCCGGCGAGGAGGTCCGGGCCCAGGACGGCGGTGCGCGAGGTGCCGTCCGGGGCGAGGAGCAGCAGGTCCAGCGGGTCGCCGAGGTAGAAGTGCCAGATCTCGTCGGTGGGCAGCCGGTGCAGGGCCGAGAAGTCGCCGGGCGCGGCGGTGAGCAGCGCGACGATCGCGGAGCCCTCGGGCCGCCCGTCCGGCCGCTCGGGCCCCGCCCAGGTCCGCCGGAACAGCCCGCCCTCGCGCGGGATGGGCTCCAGGCCGTAGTGGGCGACCAGCTCGTCAGGAGTCACCGGGGCAGGCTACCGCCGCCCGGCGAAAGCCAGTTGGGCGTGGAACCGGCCCGCCGAGGCCGGACCGCAGCCGTACCGAGGAGCGATGCGAGGCCTCAGGAGGCATGATCGGGGCATGGACGTCACTCTTCACCTCGCCCAGGACCCGGAGGCCGACGAACTGCTCGGGCGCTCCCCGCTCGCCGCGCTCGTGGGGATGCTGCTGGACCAGCAGGTTCCGATGGAGTGGGCGTTCAAGGGCCCCCGCACCATCGCGGACCGGCTCGGCGCCGACGACCTGGACGCGCACGAGATCGCCGCGCAGGACCCGGAGGCGTTCGCCGCACTCCTGTCCGAGAAGCCGGCCGTGCACCGCTACCCGGGGTCGATGGCCAAGCGGATCCAGCAGCTGTGCCAGTACCTCGTCGAGCACTACGACGGCCGCGCCGAACTGGTCTGGAAGGGCGTCGACGACGGCCGGGAGCTGCTGCGGCGCCTCCAGGACCTGCCCGGCTTCGGCAAGCAGAAGGCGCAGATCTTCCTGGCCCTGCTGGGCAAGCAACTCGGCGTGTGCCCCGAGGGCTGGCGGGAGGCCGCGGGCTCCTACGGCGAACCGAAGTCGTTCCGTTCCGTCGCCGACATCACCGGGCCCGAGTCGCTGACCAAGGTGCGGGCCCACAAGCAGGAGATGAAGGCGGCGGCGAAGGCCGCGAAGGCCGCCGGAAGGCCGTAGCGCCCGATAAACGGACAGGCCGCCTTCCTTCGGGTGGCCCGTGGTGTCCACCGAACGGGCGGTTCTGGCGTCCGGCGTGCTGAACATCCGGCGCCGCACGGGGAGATGACCTCCCATGAGCACCGCACGAGGGCTTCCGCGCAGCCGCGCCTGGCTGCGGGTGCTCGTGCTGCTGCTCGCCGTGCTGGTACCGGGCGGGCCCGCCGAGGGGTCCGCGCCACCGGGCGCCGCCATGGAGATCGTCGAGTACGACGTCCTCGACACGGCCCCGGGGCCACCGGCCCACGACGCCCACCGCCCCGCCGTGTCCCCACGCCGCGCACCCCGCCCCGCACCCGCCGCCCCACGGGGCCGCCCGCACCCGGCGCCGCCGAAACCGCCGTACGCCCCGCAGGCCCTGCACGCCCTGCACACCGTCGTCCTGCGCTGCTGACCGAGCCCGCCCCGAGCAAGGCAGGTCAGCACGACGTCTCAGCACGTCGTCCCGGCACGACGCGAGGAACACCACCATGCCCACCGACCCGTACGCGATCCTGCGCGCGCTGCTGCGCGCCGAGGCCGCACGCAACACACCCAAACCCCGACTGAAGGATGCGAAACCGCCACTGCCCCCGAAGGAGCGAGGCGGCCGCTGACCGTTCGGCGGAGGCGGATCCACCGCCTCCGCCGGGCAACGGCGGCCGTCGACACCGGCCTCGCGGAGGTGACGGCGCCCGGATCGCACACCCCCCTTCGACCGATATTGACCAGAAACCGTCGACACGTGCTCGCGCGAGCCGAGCCGGGAGGCTGCGCCCGGAGAGTCTTGCCCGGTAGGCTTTCCGTGTGATCTTCAAGCGCATCGGAAACGGCCGGCCGTACCCCGACCACGGCCGGGAAAGCACCCGGCAGTGGGCGGACGTCGCGCCGCGCCCGGTCCGCCTCGATCAGCTCGTGACGACCAAGGGCCAGCTCGACCTGGAAACCCTGCTCGCCGAGGACTCGACCTTCTACGGCGACCTCTTCGCGCATGTCGTGAAGTGGCAGGGCGACCTGTATCTGGAGGACGGCCTGCACCGCGCGGTCCGGGCGGCGCTCCAGCAGCGCCAGGTACTCCACGCGCGCGTGCTCGAACTCGACTGACGAGCCCGACCGGCGAACGCGACCGACGGACGCGACCGGCGCCCCGCCCCACTGACGACCCGCCCAGGTGACGGGTCGGCTCGGCATGGGCCTGCTCGGCATGGAACGGATCGGTGCGGGTCGGCTCGGTATGGCTTGCCTCGGTATGGGTTGGCCCTTTCGGGTTGGACCGCGCCGCGTCCGATGATCATCTAGTAGGAATCGCAGCCCGGGCGCACTACGCTGCGCCCATGAGCATGCTGACTCCCCCCGGCATGGGCGGCAAGTACCGGATCACGGGAGACAAATACCCCCGGATGCGCCGATCCCGGCGGCGCGGCAGGCTCGCCCTCGCGGTGGTCGCCTCCGCGGCCGCACTCGGCCTGATCGGCTGGGGCACCCTGCAGCTCATCGACGTCTTCACCGGCGGCGGCAAGAAAGCCGCGGCGGCCGGCGCCAAGGCGGACTGCGGCACCCGGGCCACCCCCTCGGCGTCCGCCGGTGCCGCCGTGCCCGAGCCGCGCCGGATCACCGTCAACGTGTTCAACGCGACGTCCCGCAGCGGCCTGGCCAAGCAGACCGCCGACGAGCTGAAGAAGCGCGGCTTCAAGATCGGCGACGTGGGCAACGCGACCAAGGAGTACGACAAGAAGGTCAAGGGCACCGGGATGCTGCTCGGCCCCGCGTCCTCCCTGAACAGCTCGCTGCCGGTCCTGGCCACCCAGCTCAGCACGGCCGAGCGCCGCACCGACGCCGCCCGCAAGGGCACGGACATCGACCTCGTCCTCGGCAACGGCTTCAAGACCCTCACCACGAAGAAGGACGCCGACAAGGCCCTGGCCAAACTGGCCGAGCCCCAGCCGGCGTCCACCTCGTCGAAGAAGACCTGCTGAGCGCCGTACCGAAAGGCACGAACTGAAAGCGCACGGAACAGGCCGTGCGGAACCGTACGGAGTCGTACGGGAGCGGTGCGGGACCGCGCGGTCCTACTCGGCCGCCCCGTACAGCCGGTCCCCCGCGTCGCCCAGGCCCGGGACGATGTAGCCGTTCTCGTTGAGGTGGTCGTCGACGGAGGCCGTCACGACCGTCACCGGGGTGCCCGCCAGCTCGCGCTCCATGACCTCGACGCCCTCCGGGGCGGCCAGCAGCACCACGGCCGTCACATCGTCGGCGCCACGCCCGATCAGCTCCCGGATCGCCGCGACCAGGGTGCCGCCGGTGGCGAGCATCGGGTCCAGGACGTACACCTGGCGCCCGGAGAGGTCCTCCGGCATGCGCGTGGCGTACGTGGAGGCCTCCAGCGTCTCCTCGTTGCGGATCATGCCCAGGAAGCCCACCTCGGCGGTCGGCAGCAGCCGCATCATGCCGTCCAGCATGCCGAGGCCGGCCCGCAGGATCGGCACCACCAGCGGGCGCGGGTGGGACAGCTTGACGCCCGTGGTCCCGGCGACCGGCGTCGTGATGTCGACCTGCTCGGTGCGCACGTCGCGCGTGGCCTCGTAGGCGAGCAGGGTGACCAGCTCGTCGGCGAGACGGCGGAAGGTCGCGGAGTCGGTGCGCTGGTCGCGCAGCGCGGTGAGCTTGTGGGCGACCAGGGGGTGGTCGACGACGTGGAGACGCATGGCGACAACAGTAACCGGGCCCGCTGGAGCAGGATCCACCCGTACGGGGCAAGCCCGGGGCCACCGGCTTCGCCGGCTCCCTGGCGTCAAACCGCCGGTCCGGGGGAAGGTGGGAGAGACGGACTGGGGTGGTGAACCTATGCCTGACCGGGAAACCCGCAAGAATCCGTCGCCGCGCACACCGCCGGGGACACACGAGCAACCGAGCCCGAGGCACGCCTCGAACGCGCCGGGGACACCGGGCGCTCCGAGAAGGCCGGAGATACCCGGCGTACCGCAGAGCGCGGACGCTCCGCGGACGGAAGCCGAGCGCCGACGGCGCCGCGCCCAGTTCCTGCGTGACCTCGCCGAGGCCCGCGAACTGCGCGACCGCGTCCAGCCGCGCCGCGCGAAGACCGCCCGGCTGAGGCGCGCGATGCGCATGCGGACCTTCCGCTGGTGATGGCGCGGGGCGAAGACACGCCGAAAGGGCGGCGACGGAGGAAGATCACGCGCCGTGCGCATGTTG
Organism: Streptomyces sp. NPDC005263; assembly: GCF_042872365.1. Lineage (NCBI taxonomy): Bacteria > Bacillati > Actinomycetota > Actinomycetes > Kitasatosporales > Streptomycetaceae > Streptomyces > Streptomyces sp. NPDC005263. The sequence continues at coordinate 55,721 of NZ_JBIAKJ010000011.1, forward strand.
TGCGGGTGGCAGTGCGTGGGCGGCTGGAAAGCCGCGTACGATCCGCTGTTGGCGGCAACGAGTGCGCTGGTGAGGCCTCGACGGAACCCCCGCTGCCATGAGATCGGCGGCAACCGGACACACAGGGAGCCGAAGAAGTCCCCTGAGCGTCTAGTTTCTGCCACGATTCCGAGTGGGTGGGGCTTGGAGCCCAGCTCTCCCCGCCCTCGACCTCCGCCGGGGGGACCCCCAACCGGCACGCCTATGACCAGTGGGAGAGTCACGGTGTACTTCGCCGCACTGCTCGCGCGCACCGAAGACGGGTGGAAAGCGAGCGACACGGAACTCGACGATGTGGAGACCCTGTCGGACCTGGCCGACCTGGCCCGGGAAGCCGCACCCGAGGACGACACGGTGCTGGTTCTCATCGAGCAGGAGGACGCCTGGTTCGGCGTCGTCCGCATCGACGGAGAGGACGACCCCCGTATCTACGTCTCGGACGCCGCCGCCGCCGCTCGCAGTTCGTACGGCGAGATCCTGCTCACCGACGAACTGCTCGGACGGAATCCGGGTGACGACGACCTCGCCGACCTGGACTCCCTCGACCTCGACGGCACCGAGGACGGAGAGGACGGCGAGGACGACGACGGCGATGACGCCGCCGGCTCCGCCGAGGCCGTGCCGCACGGCCCGGTCGGCGACGCCGAGATCCTCGACGATCTCGGCGTCGGCGAGAAGGAACTGAAGGCGCTCGCCACGGACGCGGTCACCGAGATCGCCGAGTCCCTGGGCGCCTCGGAGACCTTGGAGATGGTCCGCTGACAGACCCCTCCTTGCCAGGACCGCCGGACCCGGTACGTGACCGGTGGCGGGCCGCGATGCGGCTCGCCCTGGCCGAGGCCGAGCAGGCCGGCCGCGACGGGGACGTCCCCGTCGGTGCCGTCCTGCTGTCCCCGGACGGCACGACGGTGCTGGCGGCCGGACACAACGAACGCGAGGCCACCGGTGACCCCACGGCCCACGCGGAGGTCCTCGCCGTCCGGAGGGGCGCCACCGAGCTGGGGCAGTGGCGGCTGTCCGGCTGCACGCTGGTCGTGACGCTGGAGCCCTGCACGATGTGCGCGGGCGCCCTCGTCCAGTCCCGCGTGGACCGGGTGGTCTACGGCGCCCGGGACGAGAAGGCGGGCGCGGCCGGCTCCCTCTGGGACGTCGTCCGCGACCGGCGGCTCAACCACCGGCCGGAGGTCATTGAAGGAGTGCTCGCCGAGGAGTGCGCCGGGCTGCTCACCGCCTTCTTCCGGTCCCGCTGACCTGCCGTCACAAGGGCCGGGGAAACGGATTTCGAACCATCCCCCGGCGTGCTGTAAGGTCTCCCTCGGTAGCGTGTCCGAGCGGCCGAAGGAGCTCGCCTCGAAAGCGAGTGTGGCGCAAGTCACCGAGGGTTCAAATCCCTCCGCTACCGCTTGAGAAGGGCCCCGTCGTCAGACGGGGCCCTTCGTGCGATCATGTGCGCGCGTCGGGCGGGCCAGAAGCAGGCTCCGTGACAGGAGAGACAGGGGAGGCCGCGATGGCGGTGAACTCGAAGAAGATCGCCGTCTATGTGCTCGTGGTCTTCGTGCTGTACGTGATCATCACAGACCCGGCCAAGGCCGCGGACTACGTCCAGATAGGCTTCGAGGGCATATCGGACGCCGCGAAGTCCATCGGCGACTTCATGTCCTGGGTCGCCCAGGGAGGGAACTCATGATCCGCCACCTGGTCCTCTTCAAGCTCAACGAAGGTGTCGAGCGCGGCGACCCCCGGGTCGCCAAGGGCGAGGAGGCGTTCCGCTCCCTCGAGGGCACGATTCCCGAGATCCGCTTCTGGGAGCTCGGCTGGAACCTCAGCGACCGGCCCGTCGCGTACGACTTCGCCATCAACTCCGGCTTCGACGACGCGGCCGCGCTGCGCCGCTACCTGGAGCACCCGGCGCACCAGGCCGGCGTCACCCTGTGGAAAGAGTTCGCCACCTGGGTGATCGCGGACTACGAGTACTAGGCGACGCGTAGGCGCCGCGTAGGCGACGCCACCTTCCAAGCCCCTGCCTGCACGGCGGGGGCTTTTGGGCTTTACTGCTCAATTCGTCCCTCAACACGGTGTTATGCGGTGCTTGCACACAGTGCACATGTCTTGTGATGCTATGACCGCTTTTGATGGATGAGTTGACCGATGGTGAAGACCGATGAAGAGGTGGCGTTGTCCGTGTCGGCCAGTACTGCGCCGCCTCAGGAAGAGGCTCCCGCCCAGCCCCCGGTGCCGACGGCACCCCAACGCAGCCGCGGTGCCGATACCCGGGCCCTGACACAGGTGCTCTTCGCTCAGCTCAAGGACCTGCGGCCGGGTACGCCGGAGCACAACCGCGTGCGTGGGGCGCTCATCGAGGCGAACCTCCCGCTCGTGCGCTACGCGGCCGCCCGCTTCCGCTCCCGCAACGAGCCGATGGAGGACGTCATCCAGGTCGGCACCATCGGGCTCATCAACGCCATCGACCGCTTCGACCCGGACCGGGGCGTGCAGTTCCCGACGTTCGCGATGCCCACGGTGGTCGGCGAGATCAAGCGGTACTTCCGGGACAACGTCCGCACGGTCCACGTACCGCGTCGGCTGCACGAGCTGTGGGTGCAGGTCAACGGGGCGACCGAGGACCTGACGACGTCCTTCGGACGCACCCCGACGACCGCCGAGATCGCCGAGCGGCTGCGGATCACCGAGGAGGAGGTGCTGTCCTGCATCGAGGCCGGACGGTCCTACCACGCCACCTCGCTGGAGGCCGCCCAGGAGGGCGACGGCATGCCGGGACTGCTGGACCGGCTCGGCTACGAGGACCCGGCCCTGGACGGCGTCGAGCACCGCGACCTGGTCCGCCATCTGCTCGTCCAGCTTCCGGAACGCGAACAGCGAATTCTGCTGCTGCGCTACTACAGCAACCTCACCCAGTCACAGATCAGCGCGGAACTCGGCGTGTCCCAGATGCACGTCTCGCGGCTACTCGCGCGTAGCTTCCAGCGATTGCGCTCGGCGAACCGGATCGAGGCATAACCGCATACCGCTTTGAGGCGTAGCCGCATACCGGTTCGGGGCATAACCGAATACATGAGCGACAAGTCACCGTCGCGAGCGAATCGCTCACCAGCGCGGATCCCTGGATTTCTCTGCCGAAAGGCCGTCAGACCCCCTCCTTCCAGGGCGTATTCGCATCTCGCATGTCGACATGTCACTACAGCGTGTTGCCGACATGTGACATTCTGCCGGAAGCGCGTTTGCCGAGGCTTCGGCTCCGGTATTCAGGTGAAGGCTGCGTTCCTCCGTGGGAGCGTCCGCCGCGACCGTCCTCGCGACCCAAAGGGGGTGGCATGTCCGCAGACCAGGGCAGCTCGAAGGTGCTCACGCTCACAAAGAGCGAGCCCGCGCCCGCACTCGACGACGTAACGGCCGTCGAGGCCGCGCCGGCCCCGGCCCTCCCGAGCTCGGGAGCTCTCGACACCCGCACCCTGTCCCGCTCCCTCTTCCTGCGGCTCGCCGCACTCGACGAGAACAGCCCCGAGCGCGCGTACGTCCGGGACACCCTCATCGAACTCAACCTCCCGCTGGTCCGCTACGCGGCCGCGCGCTTCCGCTCGCGCAACGAGCCGATGGAGGACATCGTCCAGGTCGGCACCATCGGCCTGATCAAGGCGATCGACCGTTTCGACTGCGAACGGGGCGTGGAGTTCCCGACCTTCGCGATGCCGACGGTGGTCGGCGAGATCAAGCGGTTCTTCCGGGACACGTCCTGGTCGGTGCGCGTCCCGCGCCGCCTCCAGGAGCTGCGGCTCGCCCTCACCAAGGCCAGCGACGAGCTCTCCCAGAAGCTGGACCGCTCGCCCACGGTGGCCGAACTCGCCTCGGTGCTCGGGGTGTCGGAGGAGGACGTCGTCGACGGCCTCGCGGTCGGCAACGCGTACACCGCCTCCTCGCTGGACTCCCCGGCCCCGGAGGACGACGGCGGCGAGGGTTCCCTCGCGGACCGCCTCGGCTACGAGGACACCGCCCTGGAGGGCGTGGAGTACCGCGAGTCCCTCAAGCCCCTGCTGGCCAAGCTCCCGCCCCGCGAGCGGCAGATCATCATGCTGCGTTTCTTCGCGAACATGACCCAGTCGCAGATCGGCGAGGAGGTCGGCATCTCCCAGATGCACGTCTCCCGGCTGCTGACGCGGACGCTGTCGCAGCTGCGGGAAGGCCTCATCTCGGACTGACCCGGGGTTCCGGTATGACGGAGCGCCAGCCATGAACGGCGCGGTGCTCCGAGCGACGTGACCACATGGCCGTCGGGGCGCCTTGATCGGCGCGCCGGCGGCCGTCGTCCGTCCCGGCGCGTACGACTCCGGGTACGGCCGCGCACCCGCCCCGCGCACCCGCCGGGAGCGGCACGTCGCGGAGCCCGCACGAGCCTCGCGGACCAAGCCGTCCGGCGGGACGGCGGGACGGACGGCTCACTTCCGCCCGCGTCCGAGCGCGCCAAAGGCCGAGCACACCAAGCCGAACGCGCCGAGTCCGCGCACCCCGACTCCGGGCGTACGCGGACGGCTGAGTACTTGGATGGTGTGCGTCGACGCGAGGGGGGTACCCCCCGCTCGGAGCGAGACCGAAGTGGGTGCGTGCCGCCGGGCACGCACATCGGGACGTGCGACGCGACCGGCCGGTGGACGTGGTTACTTCAGCGCGAGCCAGGCCACGGCGGCGACGACCACCACCGCGACGACCACGCCGATGATGAGGCCGAGGCGGGGACCGCTGGAGGCGGCAGCCTGCTGCCGGCGGCCCTGAGGGGGCTCGTCGACGAACGCGCGGAACATCTGGGTGCTGCCGGCCGGGTCGTTGTTGCCCTGGGGGCCCTGGGTGTTAGCCATGCCCCGAGACCCTAGCGAATCCGGGGGTGAGGCCCAAGTGGAGACAGTCAGCCCTCACAACACCCCCTTACCTGCACGTTTACGTTCGCAATACATGCCTTTGCCAAGTTTTTGGTCGGCCACCCTCGGATTCTATTTGCCTGTAGCAACCAACAGCTTCTATGGTTGCCCTAAGCAACAAACAAGGGAGGTGTGATGGCAGGGCAGGCGCAGTACGAGGAGCTGATGCGTCAGTTCAGTGCCTTCGGCGCCGTACGCAGGGAGTTGGGACGCCTTCTGCCGTCCGACTGCCCCAGCGCTTCCGCCGCCGTGCTGACCCTCCTCGGCCGCTACGGCGACATGCGCATGAGCAAGCTCGCCGAGTTGCTCGCCGTGGACATGTCGGTGACCAGCCGGCACGTGGCCCACGTCGCGGACCGGGGCTGGATCGAACGCTCCCCCGACCCGGCGGACAAGCGCTCGCGCATTCTGCGCCTCACGCCCGCGGGCCGGGGCCGGTTGGACGAGCTGTCGCGACAGACCTGCCAGATGCTCGCCGAACGGCTGAGCGACTGGAGTGACGACGAGGTCGTGCAGCTCACCCACCTCATGACACGGCTCAGGTCGAGCTTCGACGACTGCCGTGTCACGCACCCGGAACCCCGGCCGCCCACCACGCTCTCCCTCGAACGGTCCACGGACCGGTCCACCCGTACACCCGCGATCACCAAGTAAGAGAAGGAAGCTCATGGCAACGACCACACCAGCCGGTGTGCGGGCCCACACCAAACACGGAGGAGGGGCCTCCCACGACGAGCCGATGACGCACCGGCAGATCATGGAGGCGCTCTCCGGGCTGCTGCTCGGGATGTTCGTGGCGATCCTGTCGTCCACGATCGTCACCAACGCGCTTCCGGAGATCATCGGCGACCTCGGCGGCGGCCAGTCCGCCTACACCTGGGTCGTCACCGCCGCGCTGCTGTCCATGACGGCGGCCACGCCCCTGTGGGGCAAGCTCTCCGACCTGTTCAGCAAGAAGGCTCTCGTCCAGATAGCCCTCGTCATCTACGTGCTCGGATCGGCCGCCGCGGGTCTGTCGCAGAACCCCGGCATGCTGATCGCCTGCCGCGTGGTGCAGGGCATCGGCGTCGGCGGCCTGTCCGCCCTCGCGCAGATCGTGATGGCCGCGATGATCTCCCCGCGTGAGCGCGGGCGTTACTCCGGCTACCTCGGCGCCACCTTCGCCATCGCGACCGTCGGCGGTCCGCTGCTCGGCGGTGTCATCACCGACACCTCGTGGCTCGGCTGGCGCTGGTGCTTCTACGTCGGTGTGCCGTTCGCGATCATCGCGCTGATCGTGCTGCAGAAGACCCTGCACCTGCCCGTCGTGAAGCGGGACGTGAAGGTCGACTGGGGCGGCGCGTTCTTCATCTCCGCCGCGGTCTCCCTGCTGCTGCTGTGGGTCACCTTCGCCGGTGACAAGTACGACTGGGTGTCGTGGCAGACCTACGCGATGGTCGGCGGCTCGATCGTGCTCGGCCTGCTGTTCGTGCTCGTCGAGTCCAAGGCCAGCGAACCGATCATCCCGCTGCGGCTGTTCCGCAACCGCACCATCACCCTGTCGTCGCTGGCCTCGCTCTTCGTGGGCGTCGCGATGTTCACCGGCACCGTCTTCTTCAGCCAGTTCTTCCAGCTGGCCCGGGACAAGTCGCCGACGATGTCGGGTGTCATGACGATCCCGATGATCGGCGGTCTGTTCATCTCCTCCACCGTCTCCGGGCAGTTCATCACCCGGACCGGCAAGTGGAAGATCTGGCTGGTCACCGGCGGCGTGCTGGTGACGGCGGGCCTGGGCCTGCTGGGCACCGTCCGGTACGACACGGACTACTGGAAGATGGCCATCTTCATGGCCCTGCTGGGCCTCGGTATCGGCATGATGATGCAGAACCTGGTGCTGTCCACGCAGAACCAGGTGGCCCCCGCCGACCTCGGCTCGGCCAGCTCCACGGTCACGTTCTTCCGCTCCCTCGGCGGTGCGGTCGGCGTCTCCGCGCTGGGCGCCGTCATGGCCCACCGCATCACCGACTACGCCAAGGACGGCATCGCCGACCTCGGCCCCAAGTACGCCGCCATGGCCGGGGGTTCCGACTCCGGCTCCATCCCGGACATGGACAAGCTGCCCGCGCCGCTGCGCACGGTCATGGAGAGCGCGTACGGCCACGGCATCGCCGACGTCTTCCTGATCGCGTCGGGCCTGGCCCTGCTCGCCTTCCTCATCACGCTGTTCATCAAGGAGGTCCCGTTGCGGACGAAGGGCGCACTCGCGCAGACGGCCTCGGAGGAGACCCCGGACCAGGCGGCCCCGGCCGCCGCGCAGACTCCCGCCGAGGTGCAGGCACCGGCCGAGGCGCAGGCTCCCGCCGGGGCTGCCGCTTCCGCCCAGGCGCACGTCCCGAGCTGGGCCGTCACCGAGTCCACGACCGAGACCCAGACGGGTCCCGAGGGCACCCAGCGGCTCGCCGCGGTGGCCACGATCGCCCGTCCCGAGGGTTCCGCCGGCGTGCCGGTGCACGGTTTCGTGCGGGGCGCGGAGGGTGTTCCGGTCCCGGGTGCGGCGGTCACGCTGATCTCGCTGGCCGGCCGTCAGCTGGGCCGCGCGGTCGCGCAGTCGGACGGCTCCTACGGGCTGGACGCTCCGGGCACGGGCTCGTACGTGCTGATCGCCTCGGCGGACGGCTTCCAGCCGCAGGCGTCCACCGTCGTGGTGGGCGAGGAGCCGGTGGCGTACGACATCCTGCTGAGCGGTACCAGTGGCCTGAGCGGGCTGGTGCGGGCCGCCCACACCGGCAGCCCGGTGAAGGACGCCATGGTCATCGTCACCGACGTGCGCGGGGATCTGCTGGCCACCGCGGTCAGCGGTGAGCAGGGTGAGTTCTCCTTCACGGAGCTGGTGCCCGGTGCGGTGACGGTCGCGGTGAACGCCGCCGGATACCGTCCGCGCGCCCTGCCGGTGGAGGTCGGCGGCACCGGGGTGACCCGGGTCGAGGTGGATCTGGACGCGGGGGCTCAGCTGCAGGGGGTCGTGCGGGCGCCGCACGGTCCGCTGGCGGACGCCCGGGTGACGCTGGTCGACGCGGCCGGCAACGTCGTCGCCACCGCCACCACCGGTGTCGACGGGGCGTACGCCTTCACCGATCTGGACGGGGGCGACTACACGGTCATCGCGACCGGGTACGCGCCGGTCGCGACCGCGCTGACCGTGCACGGCCAGGGCGTCGACGGCCACGACATCGAACTCTCCCACCCCGGCGAGTAGTTCGAACCGGTCCGTGCCGGGCACGTCTCCCTCGGAGTGTGCCCGGCACGGGCCGGTCTCTTGATGGTCAATTTGTAATACTTTCGCAGGGAGACACGTGATGGGACTGACCGCGAAGATCCGTACGCGAGACGGATGGGCCGTCTCGCACGGAGTGGTCACGGTGACCGACATGACCGGCTCGCAGGTGCTGCGCGCCGAGGCCGACGCCGAGGGCGCGGTACGGGACACGACCGCGCTGGCGCCGGGGGCGTACACCGTCATCGTCACCGCCGTCGGGTACGCGCCCGCCGCCGCGAGCGCCGTGGTCACGGCGAGCGGCCGGGCCGAGGTCGGCACGGTGACGCTGGCCCGGCAGGGCGGGACCGAACTGCCGCCGCCGGGGCCGTGGACCGTGGACCCGGCGCACTCCAGTGTGGCCGCCGCCGCCCAGCACCTGGGTATCTCCACCGTGCACGGACGGTTCACGGAGTTCACGGCCTCGATCGAGGTGGCTCCGGACGACGTGACCAAGTCCCGTGTGGAGGCGGTCATCCAGGCGGCGTCCATCGACACCGGCAACGGCATGCGCGACACCCACCTGCGGTCCGCGGACTTCCTGGACGTCGAGCGGTTCCCGGAGATCACGTACCACTCGACCGGACTGACGGCGGCCGGTTCGGACCGCTGGACCGTGCACGGGGAGCTGACCCTGCACGGCGTCGCCCGGCCGGTCGACCTGGACCTCGCCTACCTCGGCACCGGCTCCGACCCCTGGGGCGGCACCCGGGCGGCCTACCGGGCGACGACGGAACTGCACCGCGAGGACTTCGCCATGAACTACAACCAGGTCGTCCAGGCGGGCATCGCCGCCATCGGCACCAAGCTGAAGGTGGAGCTGGACGTCCAGGCGGTGCAGGGGGAGTCGCTGCCGCAGGCGGCCTGAGGGGTCTCATGCGGCCGGTCCTGCCCGGCAGCGCCTACATCAGTCCGACGACGCGCGGCGGGGCGAACAGATGACGGGCGCGGTGTTCCTCGGCCACCATGACCGCGCCCGGGAGCAGTTCGGGGGACCGGGCCGCCCTGGCGAGGGAGTCGCGGTGGTCGGCGCAGGTCGTACAGGAGGGGTCCCAGTCGGGCAGTGACGCGCGGTGCGCGTCGGCCAGATGACGGCTCAGGCTGACCTGCGTGCCGACGATGCTGTCGGTGACGTCCCAGTCGACGCCGGGATCCTCCGCGGTGAGCCCGGCGATGACGGCCTGCACGTGCTTCATCGCCTCGTAGCGGCGGACGCACTCGGCGCAGTCCCACATCCAGGCGGGTGGCAGCGGCCACTGGTCCTCGGGGCTGAGGTCTTCCGCGCTCATGCGGGCCACGGTAGGTGCTGCGGACCCGGCCCCGCAGGCGTCCGTACGAACTGGGCGCTCCTCGGCCGGGACCGGGGCACGCCCCGCATCCCGCCGCGCGGAACTCAGTTCCGTCCGGACGAGCGGTCGGACGCGCGCCCGTGGCCGCCGCTCGCCCGTGCCACCAGGTCGGTGCACAGGTCGCGGAGTTTGACGTTGTGGTTCTGCGAGACCCGGCGCAGGCGTTCCAGGGCGATCCCGGCGTCGATCCGCTCCTGCGCCATGAGGATGCCGACGGCCTGGTCGATGACGCTGCGGGAGAGCAGCGCGGTGCGCACGTCGGCGACCGACTCCTGGCGACGTTCGACGCGCAGGGCGACGTTGATCGCGTCCCCCACCCGGGCGGCGAAGGCCCGGGCCGCGTCCCTGCCCGGGCCGAGCGCCCCCGGTTCGACACCGTAGAGGTTGAGGGCGGCGCCCCGCTCGCCCTCCACCTCGATGGGGATGGCCAGCACACAGCGCACGCCCGTGGAGAGCGCGTACGACGTGTAGGTGGGCCAGCGGGTCTCCGTCTCCAGGTCGGGGGCGTACTGCTCGCTCTCCGTCGCGGCGGCCTCCACGCAGGGCCCCGAGTCGTGTTCGTACTGGCGCTGGTCGAGGCCACTGGGCAGGCCCTGGCTGCCGGCCAGGGTCAGCAGCCGGTCGGCGCGGCGCACCGTGATGCTGCACGCGGCCGCACCGGGTACCGCCTGCACCGCGCGGTCGGTCAGATCGCGCAGCAGCGTGTCGAGACCGTTGCTGCGCACGATGGCCATTTCCAGCGTGTCGGACATCTCGGGGCTCATGCCCGTACGGATATCCCGTCAACGCCTGTTAACTCCCCGGGTCCTCCGGCCGGTCATGTGGCGTTGTTCGCATCCACGATGCGCCGGGCCAGGTCGCGCAGCTTGATGTTCTCCCGCTGCGAGGCCTTGACCAGGGACTCGAACGCCTCCGCCGCGTCGATGTCCATCCGTTCCATGAGGATGCCGGTGGCCTGCCCGATCAGGTCCCGGGTACGCATCGCCTCCGTCAACTGCTCCCGGACGGTGGCCGAGTCGAGGGCGAGACTGACGTGCGCGGTGAACAGCCGGCCCAGGCGGGTGGACGCCTCGTCGAAGGCGCGCGGCTTGCGGGAGTAGGCCGTGAGGACGGTCAGCCGGCGGCGGTCGGCGCGCAGCCGCAGCGCCAGCGCCGAGCGCAGGCCCAGTTCGGACAGGGCGGCCCCGCTGTCGTCGGCCTCGCTGTCCTCCAGGTGTACGACGGGCGCGGTCCACAGGTTCTCCCAGTACGGCGCCTGCTCGCGTCCGGTGTGCTGGGACTCCGCGGAGCGCACCACCTCGTCGGTCCAGGCGACGGTACGGCGGTGCTGGCTGCGCTCGATCACGGAGATGCCGGCGTGGTCGGCGGCGGGCAGCAGGTGTACGGCCAGCCGGACCGCGGTGCGCATGGTGTTGTGCGGGGTCAGCGTGTCGTGCAGTTGCTGAGCTGCCACCGTCAGGGCCTCTGCCAACTCGAAATCGGCAGCAAAAGGGGGCAAAGCAGGAAACTCGGACGCAGCCACCACGAACCTCTTCGGCATGCACGCCCAAAGGACGTGCGCAGGAGAGCTCCGCAGCACATTCCTGACTGCGAGCACAGGATGGACAGCACTTTACTTGCTTGGTTGCGTCGAAGTGACGTCCGGCTGACGGAGGCGGTGGCCACTTCCGGGCGCGGGGGTCGGCGTGGTGGAATGGGGCCGACAGGTCAGGAAGTGGCCTCCCCGGAATCCGGACGAACGTCTGCCAGGTGAGTGCCGTGACCTTCCTCCCGAGCCCCTCCGAATTGCGTGATCTACGTGATCTGCCCGGCTCCACGACCCTGATGGTCCTCCCGCCCGAGATCGACCACAGCAACGCCGAGAGCCTGCTGCACCGGGTCATGTCCGCCGCCGACGCCCGTACCGGCCGGCTGCGGGTCCTGGTCCTTGACCTCACCTCGACCCGCTTCATGGACTCCCAGGGTGTCCGCCTCATCGACGAGGTCCGCCTGCGCCTCGGTCCCCGGGTGCGGGTGCGGGTGGTGGCGCTGCCCGACGGGGCGGCCAGCCGGGTCCTGGAGCTGACGGGGGCGCGGCGGGACGTTCCGGTGTACGACAACCTGGGTGAGGCGCTGCAGGAGTAGGGCGCGTCGCCCGTGGCGGACTGGTGTACGGGCCGGGTGTCCTGGGCGGCTGTCCAGGGCCGGGGTCCTAGGCTGACGCCATGGCACCGAACATCGCGACCAACACCTCCGTATCGCTGGACGAGTTGCTGGACTTCGTACGGCCCCGGCACCACGCGATCCTGCTGACCCGCCGGTCCGACGGTGGCCCCCAGGGGTCCCCGCTGACCTGCGGCGTCGACGACTCCGGGCGGATCGTCGTGTCCACCTACCCGGAACGCGCCAAGACCCGCAACGCCCGGCGGGATCCGCGGGCCAGCCTGATCGTGCTGAGCGACGACTGGAACGGGCCGTGGGTCCAGGTCGACGGCACCGCCGAGGTCGTCGACTCGCCGGACTCCGTCGAGCCGCTCGTGGAGTACTACCGCAACATCGCCGGCGAGCACCCCGACTGGGACGAGTACCGGGCGGCCATGCTCAAGCAGGGCAAGTCGATCATCCGGATCACACCGGAACGCTGGGGCCCGGTCGCCACCGGCGGTTTCCCGGCCCGGCTGGTCTCCGGCGACCAGGGCGACCAGGGGTGAACGACACCCCGTAGGGCGGCCTCAGGGCCTGTTCCGGCCCCGCTCCACCATCGCCTCGATCCCGGCCAGCAGCAGCTCCAGCGCGAACTCGAAGTCGCGTTCCATCATCTCCTCGACGGTGTCGCCGCCGCGGGCTTCCATGATCTCCGTGGACTCCTGGATGACCTCGGCGGCGTCCGGGGCCAGCGTCACCGTGCTCAGGGAGTGCCGGAAGTACTCGTCCGGCGACATGCCGGCGTCCGCGACCCGGGCGAAGAAGTGCCCCTCGATCGTGCCGTAGCCGTACACGAACTGGAAGACCGCCGAGATGGCCCCGGTGATGCCGTGCACGGGCAGGGCGGCCTTGCGGATGACACGCTGCATCACCCGGACGAAGGCCATGTTGTTGGGGCCGATGTTGAGGTAGCGGCCGACCAGCGGCGACAGCCAGGGGTGGCGGACCAGCAGGGCCCGGTACGCCCGGGCCAGGGTGCGCAGCTGGTCGCGCCAGTCCTCGTCGGCGTCCGGGTCGGGCAGGTCCAGCCCGCCGAAGACCGCGTCCAGGGCGAGTTCGAGGAGGTCGTCCTTGGTGTCGACGTACCAGTAGACGGACATCGCGGTGACGTTCAGCTCGGCGGCGAGCCGACGCATGGAGAACCGGTCCAGTCCCTCGGAGTCCAGCAGCCGCACGGTGACCTCGGTGATCCGCTCCCGGTCCAGCCCGGACGGCTGCCCGCCACCCCGCCCACCGCGACGCGTCTTTCCCTCCAGCCACACACTGGTCCGCGCCGCCTTCTGGGCCGCTTTCACCATGGCGCACCTTCCTCGACGTCACACGCCGGCCAGCTTAGGCGCCGGGCGGGGCGCCGGCCCGCACCCGGATACGGCACCGCCGCGTGGCGCGCGACCACGACACAACGGACCCGCGGCCGCCGCCCGGCCTGGCCACCCGAGTCGCCTAAGCGGAGTCTGCCCGCTCAGCCCGCCGCAACAACGCGGCGGCGACCAACCCCCCGACCAGCACGGCCACCGCCCCCACCAACTGACTGGTCTCCAGCCCGGAGGCGAACGCGTCCGTGATCTGCCGCCGCTCCCCGGCCGACCCGGCTTCGGCCAATGCCGTCGGCAGCGAGACCGCCGCCACGGAGACCGCCGCCGCGAACCGTGAGTTCAGTACGGCGCCGAGCACCGCGACCCCCAGCCCCTGCCCGAACTCCGCCAGCGTCCCGTTGACGCCCGCGCCCACGCCCGCCTTCTGCGGCGGTATCGCGCTCATCACCGCGTTGGCCATGGCCGGCATGGCGAAGGCGACACCGACGCCCATGACGATCAGCCCGAGCAGCATGCCGCCGTACCCGTCCCCGCCGAGCAGCGCGATCGACGCGAGCCCCGCGGCCAGGCACGTCATCCCGGACGCGATGGTCAGGGGTGTGCCCAGCCTCGGCAGCAGCAGCGCGCTCACCCCGGTGAGGTTCAGCGCGACGATGGTGAGCGCGAACGGCGCCGTGTGCAGGCCGGCCTCCAACGGGTCGTATCCGAGCACGAACTGGAGGTGCTGGGTGAGCAGGAAGAGCGAGCCGGCCATCCCGAAGGCGACGAGGACCGCGCCCGCGACCGCTCCGGTGAACCTCTGGTTGCGGAAGAAGTGCATGTCCAGCATCGGGTACGGGGTGCGCAGCTCCCACGCCACGAACCCGCCCAGCACCACGACACCGATCGCGGCGGAGGTGAGGGTGGGCGCCGAGGTCCAGCCGTCGTCCGGTCCGGAGATGATCGCGTAGACGACGCTCGTCATGCCGATGGTGGACAGCAGCGCGCCGAGCAGGTCGGGGCGGTCGCCCCGCGGGTTCCTGGACTCGGGGACGAGGACGAGCACGGCGATCAGACCGATGCCCGCGACCGGGATGTTGATGAGGAAGATCGCGCCCCACCAGAAGTGGTCGAGCATCACCCCGCCGAGCAGCGGGCCGACGGCGAACCCGAGCGAGTTGACCGTCGACCACAGCCCGATCGCCTTCACCCGCTCGGTGTCGTCGAAGATCTGGACCACGACGGCGAGCGTGGTGGTGATCAGGAGCGCCCCGCCGACCCCCATCCCGGCGCGCGCCGCGATCAGTTGACCGCTGGTGGTCGCGAGACCCGCCACGAGTGAACCGATGCCGAACAGGGCCAGCCCCGCCACCAGCAGCTTCTTGCGGCCGTAGCGGTCCGCGGAGCTGCCCGCGGTGAGCAGCAGGCCCGACTGCACCAGCGAGTACGCGTTGATCATCCACTGGATGTCGGAGGTGGACGCGTCCAGCTCACGGGTGAGCGAGGGGATCGCCACGTTCAGGACGGTGTTGTCGAGCAGCACGGTGAGCTGCGCGAGACAGATGACACCGAGGATCAGCCAGCGCTGGGGGTGGCCGTCGGCCCGTGCGGGGGCTGGGGCCTGTTCCTGGGGGGATGCGGTCATGCCGTACACCGTAGAACAGTCGCTATACGGCGTACAACACTCATTCTCGCCGTACGGAAAGGACGGGGGAGGCGGGGAGGCGGGGAGGCGAGGAATGGGACGGGAAGGGCGGTGGCCCGGGGATCGTGCTGACCCCGGGCCACCGCCCTTGTCGTCCGGTCCACACCGGACACTCACGCCTGCTGCTCGGCTATGCCTTCTGCGTCAGGTCGTAGAAGGTGGCCGAACCGACCGTCACCTTCTTGAAGTTGGCCTCGACCCAGGTGGTGATCTGCGAGGACGTGCCGGTGCTGCTGCCGCCCATACCGCCGCCGGTGCCGGAGGAGATGAAGTAGTGGATCCTGCCGTCCGCCACGTACTTCTTGAACTGGGCCAACGTCGGGGACGGGTCGGTGCCGTTGAAGCCGCCGATCGCCATCACCGCGTCACCCGTGGCGAGTTGGTAGCTCGCGGCGTTCTGGGCGCCGATGGCCGCGGCCGCCCAGGTGTAGGTGTCGGAGTCGGCCTCCAGCAGCTTCTTGGCCTCGGAGCCGACGGAGGCGCCGTTGAGCAGGCCACCGGCACCGCCACCACCGCGCATGCCGCCGCCGTCGCCCATCGTCGGGCCACCCTGCTGGTTCTGACCCTGGGTGGTGCCGTTGCCCTGGGTGCTGCCGTTGCCGTTCTGCTGGCTCTGGCTGTTTCCGTTCTGGCCCGGCATCCCGCCGCCGAAGCCGCCGGCGCCGCCGCCCGGGAAGCCGTTGCCGTTCTGGGTGGTGCCGTTGCCGTTCTGCCCGGGCATGCGCCCACCCCCGAAGCCGCCCCGGCCGCCGCCGCCCGGACCGCCCATCATGCTCGCGCCCGCCGGACCGGCCGTGACGATGGAGCCGGTGTGGCCCTCCGCCAGGGTGCTGAGGGTGTACGCCGTCGGCCCGGCCAGTGCGGCCACCAGGCCCAGCCCCACCGCGGCCAGCGCGAGCTGTCGGCCCAGCCGGGCGACGAAGATCAGCCCGAGCGCCCCGGTCAACCCCCCGACCAGGACCAGCCACTTGAGCCAGGGCAGGTAGTCGGGGGTGCGGTTGAGGAGGACGTACCCCCAGGCGGCGCTCGCCACCACCGCCGCCGCCAGGGTGAGTGACGCCCGGATGTCGGAGCGCCTCTCCCACAGGAGCCCCGCGCCCATGCCGATCACGGCGGCCAGGTAGGGAGCGAGGGCGACCGTGTAGTACTGGTGGAAGATCCCCGCCATGTAGCTGAAGACGACCATGGTGATCAGCAGTGAGCCGCCCCACACCAGGAACAGGCCGCGGGTCGTCGAGGTCCGCTTGAGCTTCCGGGTGGCGACCAGGCCGCCGACCAGCAGGATCAGCGCGGCGGGCAGCAGCCAGGAGATCTGGCCGCCGATCTCGGAGTTGAACATCCGGTTCCAGCCGGTCTCGCCCCACATGCCGGTACCGGTGTTTCCGCCACCACCGCCGCCGACGCTGCCGGTCTCGTCGCCGCTCAGCCGGCCGAAGCCGTTGTAGCCGAAGGTCAGCTCCAGGAAGGAGTTGTTCTGCGAACCGCCGATGTACGGGCGGGAGGAGGCGGGCCACAGCTCGACGATCGTGACCCACCAGCCGCCCGAGACGACCAGCGCGACCGTCGCGAGGGCCAGCTGTCCGAGACGCTTCTTCAGCCTCACCGGCGCGCAGACCGCGTACACGATCGCCAGCGGCGGCAGGATCAGGAAGGCCTGAAGGGTCTTCGCGAGGAACGCGAAACCGATCGCGACCCCGGCCCACACCAGCCACTTCGTCCGGCCGTCCTCCACGGCCCGGGCGACGAAGTAGCAGGCCAGAGCCATCAGCAGGGCCAGCATGGCGTCCGGGTTGTTGAACCGGAACATCAGCGCCGCGACGGGGGTGAGCGCGAGCACCGCGCCCGCGATCAGACCGGCCGCGGGACTGAACCGGCGGCGCACGGAGGCGTACACGACGGCGACCGTGCCGACGCCCATCAGTACCTCGGGGGCCAGGATCGCCCACGAGTTCAGGCCGAAGATCCGGACCGAGAGCTCCATCGGCCACAGCGAGGCCGGGGGCTTGTCGACGGTGATGGCGTTGCCCGCGTCCAGCGAGCCGAAGAACATCGCCTTCCAGCTCTGACTGCCGGCCTGGACGGCCGCGGAGTAGAAGGAGTTGGCGTATCCGGAGGCGCTCAGGTCGTACAGGTAGAGCACGGTGGTCACGAGGAGCAGGCCGAGGAACGCCGGGCGCGCCCAGCGCGGGTCCTCGGGTCGGCCCCGCCACAGTCTCCGTGCGAACGGCTGCCGGGGTTCACCGGATTCGGGAGCGGTCGGCGGGGGCGCGTCGGGAGGCGACGGTTCGCGCACGGCCGTACTCGTGGTGGCCGTCGGCGGTCCCCAGGCGCTGGGGCCCGGTGGGGTCGTCCGGTCGGTGTGGATGGTCATCAGGAGTTCCTCGGGTCGGTGTCTGCGGGGCGCACCGGCTGCAGTCGCGCGGTCGTGTCCCCCCGGGTGCGGTCCGCGGCTTCACCGGCGCGGAACTGGGTGGTCTGGTACGAGCCCTCGGGCCCGGTGGTGTACGTCGGTGCCGTGGGCCGCTGCGGGAGCGGCGGCGGCTGGACGTACGGGTGCGGTCCTTCGGGCTGGGGTGGGTACGGCTGCCGGCCGTCGGGGTGTGCCGCGTACGGCTGCCCGCTGAGGGGCTGGGGTGCGTACGCCCGCCCGCCGTAGGACTGTGCCGCGTACGGCTGTTGGGCCGGCGGCGCCGTGGGGTGGGCGGGCGAGGCCGGGTCGTGCGGGACGGGGACGGTGTACGGGCTGTCGTCCGCACGCCGGTCCGAGAACACCCAGGCCCGGAAGAGCAGGAAGCGCAGCACGGTCGCGGCCAGGTTCGCGGCGATCAGCACCGCCAGCTCGGTGGAGTGCGCCGGTTCGGAGCTCGCCGCGTTCAGGGCGGCGAGGGAGCCGCTGGTCAGCGCGAGGCCGATACCGAAGACGACCAGCCCCTGCGCCTGGTGTCGGACGGCGCCGCCCCGCCCGCGCACCCCGAAGGTCAGTCGCCGGTTGGCCGCCGTGTTCGCGACCGCCGAGACCAGCAGCGCGAGCGCGTTGGCCACCTGGGAGCCGCCGAACTGCCGGAAGAGGGTGTACAGCAGCAGGTAGAAGAGGGTGGACAGCCCGCCGACGACACAGAACCCGACGAGCTGGCGGGCCAGCCCCTTCGGTACGTCCTGGATCTCCCGGTCGCGCGGGTCGTCGCCGAACGGCCGGGTGATCCGGTCCAGTGACAGCGACCCGGTGGCCAGGGCCTTGCCGACCCGCCACACCCCCTTGAGGTCGTCGGTCGCCGTCTTCACGATGTGCACCGTGGAGTTCGGGTCGTCGACCCAGTCGACGGGGACCTCGTGGATACGCAGTCCCGCGCGCTCGGCGAGCACCAGCATCTCGGTGTCGAAGAACCAGCCGGTGTCCTCCACCAGCGGCAGCAGCACCTGCGCGACATCGCGGCGGATCGCCTTGAAACCGCACTGGGCGTCCGAGAAGCGGGCCTGGAGAGAGCCCCGCAGGATCAGGTTGTAGGCGCGGCTGATGAACTCACGCTTGGGCCCGCGCACCACCCGGGAGCTACGGGCGAGCCGGGAGCCGATCGCCAGGTCGGAGTGGCCCGAGATCAGCGGTGCCACCAGCGGCAGCAGGGCGTTGAGGTCGGTGGACAGATCCACGTCCATATAGGCGAGGACGGGGGCGTCCGAGGCGGACCAGACGGTCCGCAGCGCCCGGCCGCGGCCCTTCTGCTCCAGCCGGAACGCCCGCACCTCCGGGAGCTCCGCCGCCAGCCGCGCGGACACCTGGGGGGTGGTGTCCGTCGACGCGTTGTCCGCGATCGTGATGCGGAACGCGTACGGGAACGTGCGCTTGAGGTGCTCGCGCAGTCTCAGCACACACGGCTGGAGGTCCTTCTCCTCGTTGAAGACGGGGATCACTACGTCCAGGACAGGCGTTCCGGCGTCTGTGGCCGGGAGGTGCTCCCGCGCCGGCAGGGTGCCGGGAGAAGAGTCGGTTCGCATGCCAACGACTCTGGTCAGGTCCCCTGTTGCACCCATATGGCGGCGCTGTGCTGTGCCTGTGAGGTTGACTGCCAGTTCGTTTCGGGCGCCGGATGCGGGACCGCGGGACCCTGCGCGGGCAAGTGCATGGTGAACACGGTGCGCCCGGGAACGCTGTCCACGGTCACCGCACCGCCGTGCGCGGTCGCCACGGCCTGCACGATCGCCAGCCCCAGACCGGTCGAGCCGGTGGCCCGGGAACGCGCCGAGTCGCCGCGCGCGAACCGTTCGAAGACGTGCGGGAGCAGGTCGGACGGGATGCCCTGACCGTTGTCCTCGACGTCCACGCACATCCAGGTGCCGCGCCGCTGCACCCGCGCGGTGACGGTCGTACCGGGCGGTGTGTGCTTGCGGGCGTTGCCCAGCAGGTTGACCAGCACCTGCTGGATCCGGGCCGCGTCCGCGGAGACGAGGGCCGGTTCGTCGGGCAGGTCGAGACGCCAGTTGTGGTCCATGCCGGCCGCGCGGGAGTCGCTGATGGTGTCCACGACGAGCGGTACGAGGTCCGTCTGCTCGAACTGGAGCGGCCGCCCGGCGTCCAGGCGCGCGAGCAGCAGCAGGTCCTCGACGAGGAGGGTCATCCGGCCGGCCTCGGACTCGATGCGCCCGAGGGCGTGCCGGGTGTCCGGCCCGACCTCCTCCCTGCCACGTCTGGTGAGCTCCGCGTACCCGCGGATGGAGGCGAGCGGGGTGCGCAGCTCATGGCTGGCGTCCGCGACGAACTGCCGTACCCGCATCTCGCTCTGCTGACGGGAGTGCAGGGCCCCGTGGACGTGGTTCAGCATCCGGTTGAGCGCGGCGCCCACCTGCCCGACCTCGGTGTGCGGGTCGGTCTCGGACTCGGGCACCCGCTCACTGAGGTTCACCTCGCCGGTGTGCAGGGGCAGTTCGGAGACCCGGGTGGCGGTGGCGGCGACCCTGCGCAGGGGGCGGGTGGCGACTCCGACCAGGACGTACCCGGCGATGACGGCGGCGCCGAGACCCGCGGCGGTGACGCTGAGCTCCACGAGGATCAGGGTGTTGATGGTGCTGTTGACGTCGTCGGTGGGGAGGGCGACGTAGTAGCCGCCGGTTCCGTCCTTCGCTTGGACGTACCTCACCCGGTATTCGCCGAGGCCGGGGATGGTCACGGTGTGCCGACCGGTCCTGGGGACGTCAGCGAGCACGGACCGTTGGGCCTCGGAAAGATCGGTGGCGTTCATCTGCTGGCTGGTGCTGTCGGCCTGCTGATCGGCGACGACCGCCTTGATGATGGTGCCCTTGGCGTCGACCGCGGCGGCCACGGTCTTCTCCTGCGTCGGGCCGTGGCTGGCGAAGCCCTCCAACTGCTCCTGCGGGGTGCGCTTCATGCTGTTCGGCTGGGACGAGCTGTACTGACCGGGCAGGCTCTGCTGGCTGTTCGGGCTCTGCTGGCCGTTCTGGCTGCTCTGGCTGTCCGGCTTGCCGAACGGCGGTCCGGAAAGACGCTTGCCGGCGTCGAAGACCTGGTCGTCCAACTGCTCGTACAGATGCGACCGCAACGCCAGCGTCGTCACCGTTCCGATCACCGCGCAGACCACCGCGATCAGCACCACCGACGCGACGACGAGCCGACTCCGCAGGGTGCGCGGCTTACCTGCTCGCTTCTGCGTACGCGGCCGTCGTCGTCCGCTCATGACACGGCGGGCTTGATCAGGTAACCGGCGCCGCGCCGGGTGTGGATCATCGGCTCACGACCCGCGTCGATCTTGCGGCGCAGGTAGGAGATGTAGAGCTCGACCACATTGGCCTGGCCGCCGAAGTCGTACGACCACACACGGTCGAGGATCTGCGCCTTGCTGAGCACGCGCCGCGGGTTACGCATCAGGAACCGCAGCAGCTCGAACTCGGTGGCGGTGAGGTGGATGCCCTCCCCGGCCCGCGACACCTCGTGGCTGTCCTCGTCCAGGGTGAGGTCCCCGACGACGAGGACGGATTCGGAGCGCCGGTCGGCCGCTCCGGAGCGCCGGATGAGACCGCGCAGCCGGGCCACGACCTCCTCGAGGCTGAACGGCTTGGTGACATAGTCGTCGCCCCCGGCGGTGAGCCCGGCTATCCGGTCCTCGACGGCGTCCTTCGCCGTCAGGAACAGCACCGGCACGTCCGGCAGCTCACGCCGCAGCCGTCCCAGCACGGCCAGTCCGTCCATGTCCGGCAGCATCATGTCCAGGACAACGGCGTCGGGGCGGAACTCACGGGCGGTCTGCAGGGCGCCCGTGCCGTCACCGGCACTCCGGATCTGCCAGCCCTCGTAGCGGAGGGCCATGGACAGCAGTTCGGTGATCGACAACTCGTCGTCCACCACAAGCACTCGGACGGGGCTCCCGTCCGGCCTCAGCAGTTCGGTGCGCCCCTGGGGCGAGGTCGTGGTCATGGTGGAACCATGTCGGGGCCCCCTGAGAACACCCTTTCGCCAGTCTGTGATTTTCCTGAGAAACGCACAGGCCACTCTCAGGGACGCCCTGGGAACCCTTCATGGGCGCCTCATGATTCCGGCTGGCTCTCTCACCGGGCCGGAGCATCCGGGAGCGCGCTGGGTCAGAACAGCCCCGACTGCACGCTCGGCGACGCCTTGAACTGCCGTACCGGCACGGTGACTTGCTCACCCTCGGCGGGAACCAGCTCCCACCCGGTGATCAGCCGCGTGTCGAGAACGACCGCTCCGCCGGACCCCGTCGCCAGGTGCAGGTCCGGTCCGGCCGCCGCCACCAGCCGACCGCTCACCATGCCCCCGGCGGCAAGCTCGGCGACCTCTCCGACGGCGGCCGGAAGGTCGGTGAGCCCGAACGTGTCGACGTGATCGACGGGGCGGCAGGGCGCGGGCGCGAGCGACTCCGGCCAGCCGCCGAGGGCCACCGCACGCCCGTGCAACTCCGTGACCTCAGCGGCCCGT
This sequence comes from Streptomyces sp. NPDC005263, assembly GCF_042872365.1. Taxonomy (NCBI): domain Bacteria; kingdom Bacillati; phylum Actinomycetota; class Actinomycetes; order Kitasatosporales; family Streptomycetaceae; genus Streptomyces; species Streptomyces sp. NPDC005263. Next base: position 77,456 of record NZ_JBIAKJ010000011.1, read on the forward strand.
TCCGCCGCCGATCCCGGCAACCGGGCCCGTACCGCCCGCTTCTCGGCGTAGGGAATCCGGTCCGGCACGCCTAGCGCGGCGCGCAGCAGTTCCTCGGTACGCCGGGCCGCCATCAGCGGGCCGGTGCCCAGCCAGCTGAAGCAGACGGCGCCCTGCTCCAGCAGCCGGGCCGAGCCGCGCTCTTCGGCGGTGATCCCGACCTTGACCATTCCGGGCCCGAACCACGCCAGATACACCCGGTACGGTCGCGGGTCGTCCGCGAGGGTGTCGGCGGCGACGGAGTGCGCCCGGTCCAGCCGCGCGCACTCCTCGCACCGCGCCCCCGTACTCCGCCCCGACACGGCCGCCCGCACCGGACAGGGATGCCCCCGCGCCCCCACACATGTCCGACCGCCCCCTTCCGCGACCCCGAAGGCCACCCTTTTCCCCCAGGTCAGCGCACTGCGCCGCCCGCCGTCCCACAGCAGCACGGGACCGTCCGCGGACCACCGCAGCCCCGAGCACTTCCATGCCTGTGCCATCGCTTCCGAGAGTAGAGGGCACCACTGACAATGCCGGTTTCGCGCGGGTCAGCCACCGGAGGTGGCGGCGTCCGTGGTCGCAGTCGCGGTCGCAGCCGCAGCCGCAGCCGCAGTCGCAGTCGCAGTCGCAGTCGCAGTCGCAGTCGCAGTCACAGTCGCACGCCGAACTCCCCGCCCCGCCATCCGGCACCCGACACACCCGGGGTGCCCGCCCCGCGCCCCCGTGTCCCGCACCCGCATCCCCCACTGCTCCCTCGGCCGTCTCCCCGGTGCCTTGCCCCAGCCTGCGAGATGCAGGGCCCAGGCGACGAGGAGGCTCACGACGTCGATCGCGGCCCCGGCCACCAGGAGCGGGGCGGACACCGCGCACACGCCCAGCCCCAGCACCGCCGTCCCGACGGTCGCGATGCCGAAACCGGCCCAGCCCGCGACCGTGTGCCCCTCGTCATACTGATGTGCGCTCACGTGCCCGCCTTCCCCCGTACGGGTATCTCACAGCGTAAGTAATTTACCCCATGAACCTCTCACGAGCTAAGGGAAACAGGAACCCGCAATGCCAGCCACGTCGCGCCCCCCTGCCACTCCGGCCCAGGCGCTGTCGGCGATGGACTCTCTCGTCGCGGCCCACCTGCTCGGACAGCAGGAGATGGCCCAGCGACTGGGCCTGAACGTCTCCGACCTCCTGTGTTTCGCCTACGTCCTCCAGGCGGGCGAGAACCTCCTCACGGCCGGCGACATCGCCGAACGCGCGCACGTCACCACCGGCGGCGTGACCGGCATCCTCAACCGCCTCGAACGCGCCGGTTACGTCACCCGCGTCCCCGACCCGGCGGACCGCCGCCGCGTCCGCGTGGCCGCCGTCCCGGACGCCGTGACCCGCGTGGTCGCCCTCTACGAGCCCCACTACGCCCGCCTGAACGACCTCTTCTCCGACTACTCCGCCGACGAACTGGCCGCCATCACCGACTGGTTCACCCGCGCGACGACCCTGGCCCACAGCTACATCGAGGAACTCCGGGACCGTGACGCCAAGGAGAAGTGACGCAAAGGGGACGTGACACCTGGCGCGGCTCCCGGCCTGACCCCCGCGTGGTGGAGCTGGCCCTACCCCCAGTTCGGTAGCCCGCTCCATCGTTCCCGCTAGCGGACGACGGCATCGTTGGACCCAGCCGATCCCAGCGGATCCCGCCGACCCCCGGCTGATCCCAACTGGCCCCGGCCGAAGCCCGATCGACGAAGCCCGCCCCGTCCGGAAGGAAACGTCATGGAGTCGCCGCTCCCGCCGCAGTTGCAGCCGACGCGCGGCGAGCCCCGGCCCGTCCGCGGCACCTTCGCGACTGTGGGCCCCCTCGCCTCCTTCTTACGCTTCGTGATCTGCGGCGGCGGTGTCGGTCTCCTCGCCGGCCTCGCCGTACCGCTGCTGGCCAGGACGATGCCCTGGGTGGCCGCGAACGCGGTGATCACCGTCGCGTCCACTCTCCTGTGCACCGAGCTGCACGCGCTCTTCACCTTCGGCACCGGCCGCCGCCCCAGCCTGCGCCGCCACCTGCAGTCCGCGGGCTCGGCGACGGCGGCGTACGTGGCCACCTGCGCAGCGGTGTTCATCCTCCACACGGTGCGCCCGTCGCCGAGTCTGCTGTGGGAGCAGGCCGTCTACCTCACCGCGTCCGGCCTCGCCGGAATCGGCCGCTTCCTGATCCTGCGCCTGTTCGTCTTCGCCGACGGCGACCGAAAGCAGTCGGCGACAAGGACGCCCAGCCCACCGGACGACTGGAACCTTCCGTTTGTGAGGACCAAGGCTTTTGCCGGATGACCGAGCGATGACCGACTAGCGTGCACATGCCACTGTTCGTCAGTCACAGTTCGTCTGTCACGCTTCGTCTGTCATTGTTCGGGGGTTTCCTTCACATGCGAAAAGCATCCCGAAGAGCACTGGCGCGAGTGACCATCGCCCTGCTCGCCGCCACCGGCCTCGCCCTGTCCGGCCCGGGCACCGCCCACGCCACCACCACGGTCGACATCCCAGCGCCCACCGCCGACGGCGTCTCGGCGACGGTGAAGTTCTACGGCACGGTCGTCCCGAAGCCCTACGACCCGGACCCCGCCGCCGCCTTCGGCGACCGCAAGTGCCTGAACATCTACCACGACTACGACCCGACTCCGGGCTGCGGCGGCTTCAAACTGGGCGTCACCTTGCACAACGTCCGCAACCAGCCGGGCTACATCGCCGGCCTGAGCAGCACCGACAACCGGTTCGAGGCCTACGCGGACACCGCCCGCACCTTCGGGTGTCTGCGCCCCGACGGCACCTTCGACCACGGCACCAGCTTCGTCGTCCGCACCGAGCAGCAGGAGCTGTTGCCGACCTACTACTACCCGGACGCCAACTGGGTCCTCCACGAGCACCGCCAGAACCCCACCTGGGAGGCGGGCCCGCACTTCTACATGAACTTCCCCGCCGTCACGGTGAACTGCCCCACGGGCATGACCCCGGCCCAGTACGGCCTCAAGGTCAGCAACATCAAGGTCACCATCGCCGACGACAACGTCTTCGGCCACACGACATGGAGCACCCCGGGCCCGTTCTACGGCTAGGCCTTCCGGCTACGCCAGTCGGCTGCCAGTCGGCGCTAGTCGGCCGCCATCGTGCGGCGGACGCTCTCATGCAGCAGGGCACGACGCCGCTCGTGCACCTCCGCGGGCTCCTGGGCGGTCGCCGCGTAGACGTTGCTGACCGGCGACCAAGCCATGGACATGGCGATCACCATGGCCATCACGTCGAACGGGTCCCCCCGGCGCACCAGGCCGGCGGCCTGCGCCTCGGCGATGGCACGCAGTTTGCCGTCGTCGAGGCGGTCGGGGTCGTCGACCAGGTGACCCGCCGGGCGTCGCTCCAGACGCGCCCAGGTGGCCAGGCGGATCAGGTCGGGGCGGCGCAGGTACTCGTCGTAGAGACGCACGGCCCAGTCCGCGAGGTCGGTGGCGTCGATCGGGACGACGTTCACGATCCGCTCCAGGGAGCCGAAGAAGATCGCGTCGAAGAGCCCTTCCTTGCTGCCGAAGTAGGCGTAGAGCTGGGCCTTGTTGGTGCGTGCGGCGGCCACGATCCGCTCGACGCGCGCTCCGGCGATCCCGTGCTCGGCGAACTCCTGGGTCGCCACCTCGATGATGCGCCGGTGCGTCGCAGCGCCACGCGGGGTCAGGGGCTGGTCAACCGTTCCGTCACGCATTCCGTCACGCTACCAAACAGAACAGTTGGTTTGCCTGATGCCCCGCCACCCCTGTAACTTGCCAGCCAAATAGACCGAACAGTCTGTCTATTGCTGTCCATCGCTGTCCATCGCTACCGATCAGGAGCGGAGTGCCATGAGGACCACAGTCGGCTGGCAGGCGACGACCACGGGGACGCCATCGCGGCGGCCGGCGCTGGGAACACTGCACCGGACACCACTGCAACGGCGCGACCTACGCCCCGACGACCTCGCGATCCGCGTGGACCACTGCGGCGTCTGCCACACCGACCTGCACGCCGTCCGCACCCACGACGAACACGCCGACAAGGGCGGCACCGGAAGCACGCCCCTGGTGCCGGGGCACGAGTTCACGGGTGTGGTGACCGAGACCGGACCCGAGGTCACCGGTTTCACCGTCGGTGATCGGGTGGCGGTGGGCAACATCGTCGATTCGTGCGGCACCTGCGCCATGTGCCGGCTCGGCCAGGAGAACTTCTGCCACGCCTTCCCGACCCTCACCTACGGCGGCCGGGACCGCCACGACGGGTCGACCACCCTGGGCGGCTACAGCCGCGAGTACGTCGTCCGCGACCGGTTCGCCTACCCCCTCCCCGCCGCCCTGGACCCTGCCGCCGCGGCTCCGCTGCTCTGTGCCGGAGTCACTGTCTGGGAACCGCTCCGTGCTCTGGGCGTGGGTCCGGGAACGCGCGTCGCCGTCGCGGGGCTGGGCGGCCTCGGCCATCTCGCCGTCAAGATCGCCGTGGCGCTCGGTGCCGACACCTCGGTCATCAGCCGCTCACCGGACAAGATCGACGACGCCCGTCGTCTCGGCGCCGGCGATCTCATCGTCTCCACCGCCCCGAAGCAGATGGCCGACGCCCGCGAACGGTTCGACGTCGTCATCGACACCGTCTCCGCCCCACACGACCTCGCCCCCTACCTGCGCCTGGTCGCCCTGGACGGAACGCTCAGCCAGCTGGGGCATCTCGGCCCCGTCGCCGTGGAGATGACCGACCTGCTGGTGGGACGCAAGAAGCTCAGCTCCGCGGGCAGCGGAGGCAGGCCCGCGACCGCCGCCATGCTGGACTTCTGCGCCGAACACGGCGTCACCGCCGACATCGAACTGCTCCCCTCGTCGCACGTGAACGAGGCCCTCGACCGCCTACAACGCAACGACGTCCGCCACCGCTTCGTACTCGACCTGTCCGACCTGGACTGACCTGGGGCCACGGGAAGCCACGAGCGAGTCCCCAAGTCGCATACCCGGAGAGGCATCCGCGAGGTGAGCGTTACCCAGAGGCGCGGAGCTCGGCCCGTAGGCGGACACAGACCTCTTCGACTGCTGCCTCGCTCGGCAGCAGATTGGCTTCGGACATGGCCAGTTGCAGTACCGGCCCGTAGGCGTTGTAGCGGGTCATGTCATCTCGGCATGCAGGCTGCACCACGAAGTGAAGGTGTCCGGGTGTCGCGTCGGCGTGGGACCAGAGGCAGACATAGACCTGTTCTGGGCTCATGGTGGCGGTCACCGCTGCGCTTGTTCGCTGCAGCAGGGGACCAAGCTCGGCGGATTCACTGCGCGACAGGTCGGACATATGCACGACATGCCGGATCGGCATGACCGCCAGCGTGCCCAGACCCAGCGGGCCCTTCGAATGCTGCACGACCCACTTCGTTGTCCTGAGGAGTGTCCCACCCGGGAGCGGCTCAATGCCCCCGACAAACCTGCATGCGGTGCACTCGACGCCTGACATCTACCCGTCTCCCCCTGTCTGACGCCATGGGCGGTACCGGTTGACGCGGTCGCCGTACTTCACGGCTGTACGCCCAGGAAACGCAAGAGGCCCCGGATCTCTCCGGGGCCTCTCACCTGTGTGCACTCGGCAGGATTCGAACCTGCAACCTTCTGATCCGTAGTCAGATGCTCTATCCGTTAAGCTACGAGTGCTTGCTTTGTTTTTGCGCCGTTCCTGGTCCTTCTGGCCCGCTCGCGGCGACAGGAAGAACATTACATGACTGCCGCCGCCATGTGAAATCCGTTAGCCATACCCCTTGTGACCTGCGGAAATACTCCAGAAGAGGGATGTCGGAGAGACAACGAAGCCCCGGCCTGTGGGCCGGGGCTTCGTGATCTGGTGCGGAGGCGGAGGGATTTGAACCCTCGATGGGATTGAAGTCCCAAACCGCATTAGCAGTGCGGCGCCATAGACCGGACTAGGCGACGCCTCCAGCACAACCTCCCGCGCGAGCGCGAGTGGTGCGTGCAGATGATGACACAGTCGAGCGCGGTGTCACCAATCGCCTCCCACGGTACTAGGCGGGCGGGCCGCAGGGCAAAGTCGTTACCGGCGGTCGGGGGGCGCAACGTCCCGCGGCCCACCGCGTTAGTCAGGTCATGACACACGTCGCCCGGCGCAGCCGGTTCGCAGGGTTCACTCCTCTCCTTCTCGCCGTCGGCTCAGTCGGCGCCGTCGGGTCCGTGCCCATGGCCTCCGCCCTGCCGGCGGCAGCCGCCCCTGCCCCGCCGTCCACCGGGTTCACCCCTTCCACCCCCGCCGCCCTCGCCGTCCTCGCACCCCCGCCCGTTCCGGACGAGGGCCGGGGCGAGCCGGTCGGTGATCACCTCATCGTCACCGTGCGGCAGGCGGGCGCTCCCGCCGACGGGACGTACGAGGTGAACTGTCATCCCGGTCGGGGGACTCACCCCGACGTCAGCGGCGCCTGTGCCGTCGTCGACCGGAACACCTGGTGGGGGAGGGACGTCTTCGGGCCGGTGCCCGCGGACAGCGTGTGCACCCTGCAGTACGGCGGGCCCGCCACCGCTCATGTCACCGGAACCTGGGCCGGGCGACCCGTCGACGCGACGTTCGACCGCAGCAACGGCTGCGAGATCGGGCGCTGGGACCGCTTCGTGCCCCTGTTGCCCAAGTTGAGCTCAGGTTTCTGACTCCCGCCCTTCCATGGCGGACGCCCCGGCTCCGTAACGGTCCCTGAGAGGTTCCGCCAGGTCACATCGCGGTGAACCGGGAGCCCAGGCATGCGGAGGGGTATGCGGTCACATGTTCTACGTCACTTCGTCGTGCGACCTCCCTCCCATCCGGCGTCGCGAGCGCAACCGCTGCCCTTAGACTCCCTCGGGTGACACGTCGCGGGCAGGTTGGCAAGATGGCCCGAGCGGTCGGCAAGGTGCGGTAACAGGGAGGAAGCGTCGCGTGAGCAGCAGGCCATCCCGAGGCGCTGCTCGCCTCGCAGCCATACTGGATGCGCTTCCCGATGCGTTGGTGCTGGTCAACGCCAATGGGACCGTCGTCAACGCCAACACCATCGCGCTCGAGGCCTTCGAGACGCCGGGGACCGCTCTGGTCGGGCGCGGGCTGCTCGATCTGCTGCCGCAGTTCGACTCCAAGCTCATCCCCGGGTCCATGCGGCGGCCCGACCACATGGATCCGCGCGGGCGGACCAAGCCGGCCCGGATGATCGCCCGGCGGACCGACGGCACCGAGTTCCCGGTCGAGGTCACCAGCGCGAACCTCGAGAACGGCCAACAGGCCTACGACGGCTACGGCTACAGCGGCGACGAGCTGCTGATGCTCGTCGTGCGGGACCTGACCGGCACCGTCGACACCGAGGCCGAACTCGCCCGCTCGCAGCGGCAGACCGAGATGATCCTGCGCGCCGCGTCCGAGGGCGTCGTGGGGACGGACACGGACGGGCGGATCGTCCTCGTCAACCCGGCCGCCGCTCAGATACTGGGCTACCGGGCCAGCGACCTCGGCGGCCGTGAACTGCACGAACTCGTGCTGCACTCCCGTACCGACGGCACGCCCTTCCCGTACGAGGAGTCCCCGCTCGCCGACACCCTGCGCTCCGGGCGCAAGCACCGGGTGCGCGGGCAGGTGCTGTGGTCGAAGAAGGGCGACAGGGTTCCGGTCGACCTGACGACCGCGCCCGTCCGTGACGGCGACCAACTCGTCGGTGCCGTGATGACCTTCGCCGACCGGCGTCCGTACGACGCGCTCGCCGAGGAGAAGACGACCGTCGAGAAGCGCCACGCGGAGGAGTTGGAACGGCTCTCCGAGGAGCACGCCTCCGAGCTCACCGCGCTGCGCCAGAAGCACGTGACCGAGCTGGAGGAGATCCAGGAACAGCACGAGGAGGAACTCGCCGCGGGCGAGGAGCGGTACGCGGCGCTCGGTGAGCGGGAGAAGGACCGCTACGAGGCCCTCTCCGGACGCCATGAGCAGCTGCTGACGCTGCTCGCGCAGTCGCTGCGCGGCCCCCTCGACGAACTGCGCCGTGATCTGTCCGCGCTGGCCGCCGACGACGCCGGGCAGCTGTGGCCCGAGGCCAACCAGGTACTCCACCACCTGTCGGCGGGTTACTCGCGGATCACGACCCTCATCGACAACGTCCTCGGTTACCAGCGCCTCGACACCGGGGCGGCGAGCATCACCCGTACGAAGGCGATGCTCGACGCCGTGGTGGCGGCGGGCGTCGAGGGAGCGGTGGAGCTGATCGGGCCCGGACGGGTGCAGTTCGCCGTGCACGCGCCGCCCATCGAGGCCGAGGTCGACTCCCGGCTGCTCGCCACCGCGCTCGCCCACCTGGTCGCCGATGTCGCCGGCGTCGACGCGACCGGCAACGCGCCCGTGTCGACGGGCGGTTACATGGACAACACCGTCGTCGTGGCCGCGGCGCAGCGCGGCGAGGTCGTACGGATCGAGGTGCGCGGGCCGTACGCCGGGGGAGACCCGGTGCACGAGCCGATCGTGCGCGGAATCGTGCGGGCCCACGGCGGCGTGCTGCAGACCCACGAAGTGCCGGGCATGAGCGGCAATGCCTACGTCCTCGAAGTGCCTCTCGGGGGTGGGGCCGGGGCGGTCGCGGCTCCGGGACCGGCGGCGCTGGAGGCCGGACCCGGCGAGGTCGCGCTGCCCGAACAGGCCTCCTCGGGCGGCGGACGGCGGCGGGCCCGGCGGGCCACCACGGACGCCTTCCTGGAGATCGAGGCGGCGGGCCCCGAGGGCGACGGAACCGACCCGGAGGCCGTGGCGCCGACCGGGCGGCGCAGGCGGCGGGCGGCCGCCGCGCAGGAACCCGCGCCCGTCCCGGCCCAGGCCACGAGCGAGGCCGGTGAGGCGTCCGGCGGTACCGGGCGGCGCCGGGGACGGCCCGCCGAGATCGCCGGTGCTCCCGGCGGCGGCGATGTCACGGGTGGTGCCGGTGTTTCGGAAGGGGCGGTCGTCACCGCCGCCGAGCACGCGGCCGGCACCGCGGCAGCCGGGACCGGTCTGGGCGGGACGGTACCGCCGCAGGGCGTGCCCGAGGGGAGTCGTGCCCGTCGGGACGCCGGTGAACAGCACGCGCTGCCCCCGGCCCTGCCGGCCGTGGCCTCCCCCGATCCGGCCCGGACCGCCGGTCCGGCGGCCGGCGCCGAGGGTCCGCAGCAGCCGACCGGGCGCCGACGGCGGGCGCTGGCCGCCGCGACGGAGCGCGCCGCCGCCGCGCAGGAGGCGGGGCCCCGTACGGTGTTCGCCCTGCCGCCCGCCGCGGCGGACCGCACCACGGAGGGCCCGACCGGGCAGGCCGTGCCGCCTGCCGCGGCCACCACCGACGCCGGCGACACCACCGACGCCGCCACCGCTGCCGCGCCCGCCGCGGGCCCTGGTCCGGTTCCGGGCCCGATTCCGGAACAGGTGCAGGTTCCCGGCCAGGCGGGTGCCACCGGCGCCGGTGTCGACGACGGTCGGCACGACGCCGTGCCGCACAGCCAGGCCGACGACCACACTCCGCCGCAGCCGCACCCGACCAACGCGCCCACGGGGCGCCGTCGGCGGGCAGTCGGCCGGCCGGCGGAGTCGGAGATCGCCGCGGCTCCCGCGCAGGAGGTTCCGGCCCAGGGCGTCGCGGCACAGGCGACGCAGGTCCCGGCCGGTGCGCCCCAGCAGGGCGCTACGGCAGGACAGTCGGCGCTGCCCGGTCAGCCGGTGCCGGACGGGCAGGTGGGTCAGCCGGGCGCGCCGGCGCCCATGCCGGGCACGGTCGTCCACGGGGTTCAGATGGCGCCGGGCCTGTCGATCGGAGCGCAGGCCGCAGTCGCTCCGGTCACCGCGGTGCCGTCGGCACCGGGGCAGGGTGTCCCTGCCGCCGCGCCCGCGCCCACGACGGCTCCCGAAGCGGTTCCCGCGCAGAACGGCCCCGGTCAGCCCGCGCCAGGACAGCCCGTCGCGGGACAGCCCGTGCCGGACTCGGCCGTGCCCGCCCAGAGCGTCCCGGCTCAGGCCGCCCCGGCCGCACCCGACGTGCCGCACGCCAACGCCACCGGCCGGCCGCTCCCGGCCGAGGCCGCGCCCGGTCAGGTCGCCCCCGGTCAGGTCGCCCCCGGTCAGGTCGCCCCTGGCCATGCCGTTCCCGGTCAGGGCATCCCCGGCGCCCCCCAGAACCCACAGCCCGTACCACCCACGCAGACCGCACCGCCGGCACAGAGCGCACCGCCGACGCCGCCCGCGCAGACCGCCACCCCCGCTCCCGGCACCCCGGCGGCCCCGGCAGCGCACCCCCACGTCGCCCAGCCCCTCCCCGCCGAGGCGACGAGTGCGACCGGCGCGGCGCCCGCGACGCCCGCGGCACCTGCCCCCGCCGCCACACCCGCACCATCCGTGCCCGCGCCCACCCCGCCCACCGCGCCTCCCGACCCTGCGTTCGACCCGAACTCCACGCAGGGCAGGGCCATCAGCGTGCGGACGCTCGGGCAGGGGGTGCCGTTCACGCGGCAGGCCCAGGCGCCCCATCCGGTGACCACCCCCGCCTCCGCCCTTCCGTCGGCCACGCCTCCCCCGCATCAGTCGGGCGGCTCGGGTCGGCGTCGCAAGCTCGGTACCAGGACCGAACCCGCCGGCCACCCGGAGCAGACGGCCCGCCCGCATCCGCAGGCCGACCAGTCCCTCGTACCGCCGCAGGCCCAGCAGCCGCATCCCTCACTGGCCGGGCAGTCCCGGCTCGCCCAGGCGACCGAGGGCTCCGGGCGGTCGTACGCCATAGGGGCACCGGACGAGAACGCGGCCGAGGGCCCCGAGCCGTTGGACGGTCCGGGCGGTGCCATCGAGGTGGCGGACCCGCCACGGCCGCAGCCGATGGACGATGAGCTGCCGCCGGAGCCGCTCGACAATCCGCGGCGGCTGTTGGTGTGGCCGGCCCCGGACGTCACCACCCAGCAGGCGCTCAGCGACCGTGGCTACCGGCCGGTGATCGTGCACTCGCGCGAGGAGGTCGACGCACAGATCGCGGCCTTCCCCGCCGCGCTGTTCGTGGACCCGCTGACCGGACCGATCACCCGGACCGCGCTGCAGTCGCTGCGGCAGGCGGCGGTCGCGGCCGAGGTGCCGGTGCTGGTGACGGCCGGGCTCGGACAGGCCTCGCGGGAGGCGGCGTACGGCGCCGATCCCGCCGTACTGCTGAAGGCGCTGGCGCCGCGTGACACCGAGCAGCACCCGCCGCGCGTCCTGCTGATCGAGGAGCACGCGGAGATCGCGCTCGCGCTGACCGCGACGCTGGAGCGGCGCGGGATGCAGGTGGCCCGTGCGGCGAGTGACGCGGACGCGGTGACGCTCGCCGGGCAGCTCCGGCCGAACCTCGTCGTGATGGACCTGATGCAGGTGCATCGTCGACAGGCCGGGATCCTCGACTGGCTGCGCGCGAACGGCCAGCTCAACCGCACCCCGCTCGTCGTCTACACCGCCGCCGTCGATCAGGCGGACCTGCCGCGGCTGGCATCCGGCGAGACGGTGCTGTTCCTGGCGGAGCGGTCCACGAGCACCGAGGTGCAGTCACGAATCGTCGACCTGCTGGCCCGCATCGGCACCAACTGACGTACGAGGCGACACGGACCAGCCGGCGTCAGGGGCAAAGGCGCGGCATCACCGCACTCGCCGCTGCGGTCCTCGTCGCCTCCGCCGCGACCGTCGTGCCGCAACTGCTCGTCGGGCTGGTCGTCCAGCGCGCGCCCGCCGACCGGCGCGTCCGCCACGTCGAGGCTGTCTCGCGGGCCTGTTCACCGGCATCGTGGCGGCCCGGGTGCTCGGCGGCCTGATCGGCCAGGCCTTCGGCTGGTGGGTGGTGTTCGTGGGCGCGGTCGTTCTGACGGCCGTCCTCGGACTCGTGACCGCCCACGCCCTGCCCGCCGAGAATCACCCTCGCACCCGCTCCCTCTCCTCCGGCTTCGCCGCCCTGCCGTCCGTCGTCCGCCGCTCACCGGACCTGTGGCGCGCATGCGTACGCCAGGCCGGTATGTACGGTGCCTGGAGCGCCCTGTGGACCTCGCTCGCGCTGCTGCCTCCACCCCTGCCACCGCCAACACGGCGTACGTTGTGGCCGGCTTCGCGGGCGGCGCCACCGCTTCCGCCTTGGCGGGCTCGGCCTTCAGCCAGTTCGGCTGGGGCGGGGTGTCCGCGGTGGCGGGGCGTGGCTGACCCCTGGCACGTTGGGGTTTCCCGGCTATGGACGAGTCCGGTGCCAATGTTGTTGCTGCATCATCGAAGTGATGCAGCATTTGACGCGCACTTTGGTGCAGCACACGGGACCGTGTGACGCGAAGGTATCTTCGCAATGTGCGAAGTGGTCTTCGCACAAACGTGATAGCGTGAGGACATCGAGGCTGGGGCTCCAGGCTCGCTCGCGGTTGGCGTGGGCACGATCGCCTCGCATCTCACCACCGCGCCGCAAAAGTGACACCAAAAAACAAGTGCCGCGCCGCCCGACCAGGGGCTCAAACCAAGAAGGGCGACGCGGCCCTACCGCCCCACTCGTGGGGCCGGAGGGACAACTCTGATGCGAATTGTCAATGTCCATCATGCCTGGAACTGGCCTGTGCGGACCAGGAAGGCCACGATGGCACTGATCGTGATCGTCCTCGTGGTCGTCGCCTGCGCGGCGGGCCACGGCGCGACCGCGCTCGCCACGATCTTCCTCGCCGTGCTCGCCGTGCTCGTGGAGGAGTTGGTGCGCGTCGCTCTGCGGTACTGGCTGCGCACCGTCTGAGCCAGGTCGAGGAAACTGAGACGGGTCGTTCCGTGCAAGGAGGGTTCACACCATGGTTCTGGGCCAGGACTGGCGTACGGCCAAGGCTGCGCAGGTCCCACTGGGACGCCTCTCCCGCATCACGGCCGGCCCGTCCGGTTCCCTGCTCGACACCCTGCACGAGGGTCCGAGCGGCATCCCCGTCATCGCTCCGCCGGACATCACGGATCACCTGACCGTGGACACCAGGCGGCTGCGCCGGGTGCCGAAGGACCAGGCCGAACGGCTCGACCGGTTCGCTGTCCGCGAGGGAGACCTCCTTCTGGTCCGGCAGGGGACGCTCGGTCGACTGGCGCTGATCGAAGCCGACCAGACCAACTGGTTCTACAGTTCCTCGTGCCTCCGGATCCGTCCCGACCAGGACCAGATCCTGCCCCAATACCTGGCCGCCTGCCTGGCTCACCCCCCGGTTCAACGAGAACTGATCGGACAGGCTCTGCACGGCACGGTTCCCTCGCTGAACTCGTCGATCCTGAAGCAGTTCCCCGTGACCGTCGTCCCCCTGCACCGGCAGCGGGAGGTGGTGGCGGCACTTGCCGACATCGACGAGCAGATCTCCGTACAACAACAGATGCTCGACCGTCTGACGGCACTGCGGCCGTCGGTTTTCGATCAGCTGACCAAGGAAGAATGATCAATGGCGGAATCGCGCACGGGGCGACTCACGGTCGACCAACTGCAGGAACACATCGATCTCGCCGTGGACGAGCTGCGTGGGCTCGTCAGCAATACGGCTTATCCCGAGGTCATCGGCTCGCTGCTGCTCCTGAAGAGGGCGTCGGACCAACCCGGCCTGCTGCTCGTGCCGGACGATGCCCGATGGCCACGCGTCACCGCTCACAGCAACGCTTTGGGCGAGGCGCTCGACCGGGCGTTGTCCGCGTTCCACGCCAGCAATCCGGCCGACGTCCCCGACCTTTCCGAGACGGTCCGATTCGACCGCGTGCCCGGCGTCCGCTCGCTCCACCGGCTGGTCGGACACCTCGACCAACTGCCCCTCGGTGATGAGGATCTCGAGTTTCCGGACGGACTCGGCCTGGCGTACGACCGCTTCCTCGCCGACTTCTCGACAGCGGCCGGGCCGAGCGGTGGGGAGTTTTTCACCCCGCGAGCGGTGTGCCGACTGATGGTGGAACTGGCGGCCCCGCAGGAGGGGCAGTCGGTGTCCGACCCGTGCGCGGGGACCGGGGGCATGCTCCTGGAGGCAGCCCAGTACGTCGCCGAGCACACCGGGAGGGACTCGTCTCTCGCCCTGTACGGCCAGGAGATCAACAGCTCCGTGTGGCGCACCGGGCAACTCGACCTGCTTCTGCACGGAATCAGGAACGCGACCGTGACCCACGGTGACTCCCTCGTCGGCCCACTCCCGACCACCGACGACCCCGCACGCTTCGACCGTGTCCTCATGGCACCACCCCTGTCCGTCAAGTACTCACAGCAGGAAGTCACTCACCCGGAACGCGTGAGATATGGCTGGGCGCCCGAGTCCAAGGCAGACCTCATGTTCGTGCAGCTCGCACTCGCGGCGCTGCGCCCACAAGGCGTCGGTGCGGTGGTGACCCCGCACGGGGTGCTGTTCAGAGGAGGCGCCGAAGCCGGGATCCGCCGAGGGATCGTGCTGGACGGCCGCCTTGACGCCGTGATCGGCATCGGCCCCAACGTCTTCTACAACACCGGTATCCCGGCCTGCATTCTCGTCCTGCGCGGCCGCGGCACCTCCCCAGCAGAGGGCCCGGACAATGTTCTCTTCATCAACGCGGAACGCGAGGTGACCAAAGGGCGGACCAAGAATCGAATGGAAGCTCAGCACGTGGCGAAGATCGTCGATGCGTATCGCCGCCGTCAGGACCTCCCCGGATTCTCCCGTGTGGTGTCCGTTGGGGAACTCGCGGCCCACGACTTCAACCTCAACATTCGGCGGTACGTCGATACCGCCCCCCCCGCCGCACCGCTGTTGGACATCAGCGCTGCCCTGGTCGGCGGTGTTCCTCGGGCCGAGGTCGAGGCACACGCCCACGCATTCGACGTGTTCGCCATCAACGCGGAAAGCCTGTTCGACCCGGGTCGTCCCGGATACCTCGACTTCCTTCCTGAGGGCTACGAGGCGACGGCCGCTCGCATCCCCGTACTGGCCAAACCGCGCGAAGAGTCCTTCCTCCTGGACGTGCAACGGTGGTGGCAGCGCCAGACCCCTCTGGTCACGAAGCTGGCCGACGGGAATCATTCCTTGACCTCCCGGTTGCACGACCAGCTGGAGGATTCGCTCCATGCCGCCCTGGTGTCCGCGGACCTCCTGGATCGACAGCAGGTGATCGGCGTCGTGGCCTCCTGGTGGTCGATGCACTGGGACGACCTCAGAAGGCTGACGGCCGACGGTTTCCAGGGAGTGCTCGACCGCTGGCAGACAAGGCCGGGGCGCGTCAGCCTCTCCAGGCGTGGGCAACCCTGGGCAGGCGAGGGAGACGAGGCACACGACGCTGACGAGCTCGGTTCGTTGCAGGAACTGGTGCTGCATACCTTTGGGCTCAGCTTCCAACGGCTCGTGAAGGACGTCGTCGCCGCCGAGCGACAGAAGATGGTCGACACTTACCTGTCTTGGGGCGAACGGTATGGCACGCCCCTCGCGGATCTGGAACAGCGTTACCAGAATGCCTCGGCGCGGCTGCAGGAGCGATTGCGAGGCCTCGGCCACGTCTGACGCCTTCTCGCCCTGACGGTGGCGAGGTCGCCTACGACGACAGGGACGGACGGGTGCCGGGCAGGCGCCGAGAACTGTGCGCTGCGACCGCCTGCCCGGCCTTCTGCGTCCATCAGAGCTGCGTGACCTTCACAGCTGTGTGATGTCCAACTCTCCGTCCGCGTACCGCCTGCGCAGCACCTTCTTGTCGAACTTGCCGACGCTCGTCTTCGGTACCGCCTCGACGATCGACCAGCGCTCCGGGAGCTGCCACTTGGCGATGTGTCCCTCGTCGGCGAGGAAGGCGCGCAGGGACTCGAAGTCGGCGGTGGCGCCCTCCTTGAGGACGACCGTGGCCAGCGGGCGCTCGCCCCACCTGTCGTCGGGGACGGCGACGACGGCCGCCTCGGCGACGGCCGGGTGGGACATCAGCGCGTTCTCCAGATCCACCGAGGAGATCCACTCCCCGCCGGACTTGATGACGTCCTTGGCGCGGTCGGTGAGGGTGAGATAGCCGTCCGCCGAGATCGACCCCACGTCGCCCGTCTTCAGCCAGCCGTCCTCGCTGAACTTGTCGGCGGGGCGGAGAGGTTCGGCGCCGTGGCCGTTGTAGTAGGAACCGGCGATCCAGGGGCCCCGGACCTCCAGCTCGCCCGCCGACTCGCCGTCCCAGGGGAGGCGTTCGCCGCCGGGGCCGGTCAGGCGCGCCTCGACACTCGTCGGGAAACGGCCCTGCGTGAGCCGGTACCCGAACTCCTCGTCCGTACCCACCACGTGGGCCGGAGGACGGGCGATCGTGCCGAGCGGCGAGGTCTCCGTCATTCCCCAGGCGTGACAGACCCGCATGCCCAGCTTGTCGAACGCCTCCATGAGCGAGGGAGGGCAGGCCGAGCCGCCGATGGTGACCTGGACGAGGGAGGAGACATCGCGCGGCTTGGCGGAGAGCTCGCCCAGCAGGCCCTGCCAGATGGTGGGGACGGCGGCCGCGTGCGTCGGCTTCTCACGCTCGATCATCTCGGCGAGCGGGGCGGGCTGCAGGAAGCGGTCCGGCATCAGCATGTTCACGCCGGTCATGAAGGTCGCGTGCGGCAGGCCCCAGGCGTTCACATGGAACTGGGGGACCACGACGAGCGTGGTGTCCTGGTCGGTCAGGCCCATCGACTGGGCCATGTTGACCTGCATGGAGTGCAGGTAGACCGAACGGTGGGAGTAGACCACGCCCTTGGGGTCGCCCGTCGTCCCGGAGGTGTAACACATGGCGGCCGCCTGGCGTTCGTCCAGCTCCGGCCAGTCGTACGTCGTCGGCTTCCCGGCGATCAGGTCCTCGTACTCGTGCACCTGGACGGCGGCGTCCGCGAGGAGGGAGCGGTCCCCCGGCCCGGTCACCACCACGTGCTCGACCGTCTTGAGGTGCGGGAGCAGCGGGGCGAGCAGCGGGAGCAGCGAACCGTTGGCGATCACCACCCGGTCGGCGGCGTGGTTGACGATCCAGGCCAGTTGCTCCGGCGGGAGGCGGAGGTTGAGCGTGTGCAGGACCGCGCCCATGGAGGGGATCGCGAAGTAGCACTCGACGTGCTCGGCGTTGTTCCAGGCGAGCGTCGCCACCCGTTCGTCCCCGGAGACCGCGAGGTCCTCCCGCAGGGCGTGCGCCAACTGCGCGGCCCGCGCGCCGATCTCGGCGAAGGAGCGCCGGTGCGGATCGTCGTCACCGGTCCATGTGATCACCTGCGATGTGCCGTGGATCGTGGACCCATGGGTCAGGATCCTGGAGATCAGCAGCGGTACGTCCTGCATGGTGCTCAGCACGGCGTCCTCCCGTGGCGACATCGCCTACGCGGTAGTAAGGTCACCGCAGATTCTGCGCGCATACCGCTCGGTATGTCACTAGGGAGGGTGATCGATCACGTCATGTTGCGCTCATGGCGTGAGGACGGTAGGGGGCGGAGGGGTCGTATGGGTCGTAGGAGTTGCAACCGTGCGAGGGCCCGTCGGACGGGACCTAGCGGACCAGGACCAGCTCGGGGTCCTCGCGGAGCTTGCCCAGGGCGCGGGACACCGCCGACTTCACCGTGCCGACGGAGACCCCGAGTACCTCTGCCGTCTGGACCTCGCTGAGGTCCTCGTAGTACCTGAGGACGACCATCGCCCGCTGCCGGGCGGGCAGCTTCATGATCGCCTGCCACATCGCGTCGTGCAGTGCCTGCTGCTCGGCCGGGTCGTCGCCGGCGGGCATCGGTTCCGGCTCGGGCAACTCGTCGCACGCGAACTCGTCGACCTTGCGCTTGCGCCACTGCGAGGTGCGCGTGTTGAGCAGCGCGCGGCGCACATAGCCGTCGAGCGCACGGTGGTCCTCGATGCGCTCCCAGGCCACGTACGTCTTGGTGAGCGCGGTCTGCAGCAGGTCTTCCGCGTCGCTCGGATTCGCGGTCAGCGACCGGGCGGTGCGCAGCAGCACGGGCTGGCGGGCCTTCACGTACGACGCGAACGTGGGGTACGAAGTGGGGTACGAACGGGTCTGCGTCGCCGGTGCGGCGGCCGTCGAAGCGCTGGGGCAGACGGTTGTGGTCATGGCTCAACGCTATGAGCGAGGGCACCTGCGGCTCATCGGCCGTAGGTCCCGAAGACGAGTCCCCCTCAGGTTGTAGGGGTGGAGCTGGCTGCACCTCCTGAAGGTGGACGAGCAGACCGGACGTACTGCGGGATAACCCCTGAGGGTCATCCCCTCCGCGATCTCCACGGTTCACCCGTCCGAGGCCAGGACCAGGCCCGATGTCGGCACCCCCGTCCCCGCGGTCACCAGGACCCGGCTCGCCCCCGGTACCTGGTTCACGGCCGTGCCGCGAATCTGTCGTACGCCTTCCGCGATGCCGTTCATACCGTGCAGATACGCCTCGCCGAGCTGCCCCCCGTGTGTGTTCAACGGCAACGCGGCCCGGCGGACGAAATCCGCGGCCTCTCCCCTCTCGCAGAAGCCGAACTCCTCCAGCTGCATCAGCACGAACGGCGTGAAGTGGTCGTACAGGATCCCCACGTCGATGTCGGCGGGGGCGAGACCCGAGGTCCGCCACAGTTGCCGGGCCACCACGCCCATCTCCGGCAGGCCGGTCAGGTCGTCACGGTAGAAGCTCGTCATCTGCTCCTGTCCCCGGCCCGCGCCCTGGGCCGCCGCCGAGACGACGGTCGGCGGGTGGGGCAGGTCCCGTGCCCGCTCGACGGAGGTGACGACGAGGGCCTGGCCGCCGTCGGTCTCCTGGCAGCAGTCCAGCAGGCGCAGCGGCTCCGCGATCCAGCGGGAGGCGGCGTGGTCGGCGAGGGTGATGGGGCGGCCGTGGAAGTAGGCGGCAGGGTTGGTCGCCGCGTATCGGCGGTCCGTCACCGCCACCTGCCCGAAGGCCTCCGGGGTCAGACCGTACGTGTGCAGGTACCGCTGGGCCGCCATCGCCACCCAGGACGCCGGAGTGAGCAGCCCGAAGGGCAGGGACCAGCCCAGGGCGACCCCCTCGGCCGACGGCTCCCGGTGCTGCACGCCCGAGCCGAATCTCCGGCCCGACCGCTCGTTGAAGGCGCGATAGCAGACGACCACCTCGGCCACGCCCGTGGCCACGGCGAGCGCGGCCTGCTGGACGGTGGCGCAGGCCGCCCCGCCGCCGTAGTGGACTCGGGAGAAGAAGGACAGCTCCCCCATCCCGCAGGCCTGGGCGACGGTGATCTCCGGGCTGGTGTCCATCGTGAAGGTCACCATGCCGTCCACGTCGTCCGGCCCGAGGCCGGCGTCGTCCAGCGCCGCCCGCACCGCCTCCGCCGCCAGCCGCAGCTCGCTGCGCCCCGAGTCCTTGGAGAACTCCGTGGCCCCGATGCCGACGATCGCCGCCCGTCCGCCGAGGGCGTCCCGCGAACGGGCGCTCACCGCGGCCTCCTCGGCTCCCCGGGCTCCGCTCTCGGCACGGTGACCGTCACGGTGCCGGTCACGTGTCTGCCGATCGCGTTGGCTCCGACCACGCGGACGGTCACGGTGTCGCCGCCCCCCTCGCCGCCCACCTCGTCGGTCACGTCCTCGACGGTGCCCGTCAACACCATCGAGTCGCCTGGGTAGTTGGGGGCGCCGAGCCTGATGGCCACCTTGCGGAGCACCGCCCGGGGGCCGAAGTGGTCGGTGATGTACCGGCCGACCAGGCCGTTCGTCGTCAGGATGTTCATGAAGATGTCGGGGGAGCCCTTCTGCCGGGCCAGCTCGGCGTCGTGGTGCACGTCCTGGTAGTCGCGGGAGGCGATCGCGCCGGCGACGACGAGGGTGCGGGTGATCGGGATCTCCAGGGGCGGGAGTTGGTCCCCGGCCTTGATGCGATGTCCGGCCGCCCTCATCCGGTCTCCTCTCCGACGCGGAAGACCGGCAGCACCAACTCGTCCTCGTACTCCTGGAACTCGAGTCGCACCGGCTGCCCGATCCGCACCTTGTCGTACGGCACGCCGACCACGTTGCTGATCATGCGGACGCCTTCCGCGAGTTCGATCAGGGCCACCGCGTAGGGCGGGTCGAAGGCGGGGAAGGGCGGATGGTGCAGGACGACGTACGAGAAGACCCGGCCCTCGCCGCCCGCCTCGACGGTGTCCCAGTCGGGGGAGCCGCACGCGTTGCAGCCCGGCAGCCAGGGGAGACGGAGCGTCGCGCAGGCGGTACACCGCTGGATGAGCAGCCGGTGCTGTCGTACGCCGTCCCAGAACCCGGCGTTGTCACGGTTGACGACGGGACGGGGGCGCGTGGCGGGGCGGGATCGTGGCGGCTTGTCCGAGGACGGCGGTCTGCGTGCCGGGGCGTACTTGAGGATGCGGAAGCGGTGGGTGCCGACCAGGTCGTCGCCCGCCCGGACGTCCATCCGGGTCGTGACGAAGTACCCGGTGCCGAGCTTGGTCGTCTTCCGCTCGGACACCGACTCGATGACCGCATCGAAGGTGACCTCGTCACCGGGACGCAGAGCTCTGCCGTACTCCTGCTCGCAGTCGGTGGCGACCACCGATGTGCAGCCCGCCTCGTCGAGGAGGGCGAGCAGTTCGTCGTACGCCCCGGTCCGCGCGGTGTGACCGGACAGGCCGCCCATGGTCCACACCTGGAGCATGGTCGGTGGGGCGATCGCGTCCACGCCGGTGTACGCCGGATTGGCGTCGCCCATCGCCTCGCACCAGTGCCGGATCATGGGCGCGTTGACGGGGTCCTTGCCGATGCCGGCCACGGCTGCCCGCCGCCCCTCGAAAGCCTTCAGCCGCAGGTCCAGGGTGCCGTCACCGGACCGGCCGCGCTCGGGAGCCCCGCGCACCTCCGCCTTCTCACCCATCCTCGCCCCCTCACCGTCCACATCACGTGCCCACGAAGGTTTCTGACTGTCCGTCAGATACGGAGAGGTGTCAAGGCATCGCCCCACGGACAGGCCGCTCCGACGCCCCCCTCCCCGCCCACCGCCGCGAGACCAGAGCCACTCCCCCCACCCCACCTCTCGGGAGCCATGGTCACCCCCTCTTCCCTTTTTCGAACATCCGTACGAAAATAGAGCCATGGCCACCACCAACCGGCAGGCCACGACGCTGGCCCTCGCGCACGCCCTGTCAGCCGCCGAACGCGGACTGGCCGTCTTCCCCCTGTCCCGGACGAAGCTCCCGGCCCTGCGCTCACCCCACCGCGACGACCCCGCGGCCCCGCCCTGCCACGGCGAGTGCGGACGCTTCGGCCACGGCGTCTACGACGCCGCCACCGACCCGGCGCGCATCCGCGACCTGTTCGCCGCCGCGCCCTGGGCCACGGGGTACGGCATCGCGTGCGGCCTCCCGCCCCACCACCTGGTCGGTGTCGACCTCGACACGAAGTCCGGTACGGACGCCTCGGCCGCCCTGCGCGAGCTCGCCCTCCGGCACCTGTTCACGATCCCCGACACGGTCGTCGTACTCACCCCGAGCGGCGGCCGGCACCTCTGGCTGAGCGGTCCGCCGGACGTGGTCGTCCCCAACTCAGCCGGCCGGCTCGCCCCCGGCATCGACATCCGGGGCGCCGGCGGCTACCTCGTCGGCCCCGGCTCGCGCACCGACCACGGCGAGTACACCACCGTCCCCGGCACCGCCCACCTCGCCCCCGCGCCCTGCCCACCCGAGCTCCTGCGGCTCCTGCTGCCCCCGCCCCGAACCCACCACCCCACGCCCCAGTCCACGCCGCAGGCCTCTGGCGCCCACGGCCAGGGCCTGGTCCAGTTCGTCCTCGGCGCGCACGCGGGCCAGCGCAACACCCGCCTGTTCTGGGCCGCCTGCCGCGCCTACGAGAACGGCATCGGCCCCGACCTCGTCGCCCCGCTCGTCGACGCGGCCGTGAACACGGGGCTCAGCGAACGCGAGGCACGGGCGACGATCGCGTCGGCGGCACGGATGTCGGGACACCGGCCGTGAGGTCGTGAAGAACACAGGAGCACCACCATGCACCGCCGCCGTCCCGCAGCGCCGACCATGTCCCTCAGCCGCGTGGTCCTCACATCCGGCCGTTCACTCGACCTCGCCGAGCTGCGGCTCTCCTCGACGTACGGCGGGATGCCGGAGCACTATCCCTGCAAGCCGGTGAACGACGTACGGATCGAGGGCCTCGTACGGTCGGCCCAGCGGGCGTTCCCGGCCGCGCCGACGCATCTGGTGCCGCCGCCGCGTGAGCGTCCCCACCAATACACCGGCGCGTTCGGCCCCGTGGAGGTGCTGCCGTCGGTGGCGTGCGTCGGAGTGTTCCACTCCACGGCGCTGGCCCCGGGCAGCGACCCGACCCTGCACCGCTCCACCCTCACCGTCATCTGGTTCCAGTCCACTCCCCGAGTGCCGTACGACTGCGAGGCCGAACCCACGCTGCGGGAACTCCCCTGGGAGGAGCTGGCCTCGGACTACGAGCTGTAGCCCCTCCCAGATCCCCCTCCCGGATCGGAGCCGTAGAAATCCCTTTCCCAGGACACCGGCCGGTGTGCCAAGGTCGGTCGGTGACCGTCTCCCGATCCGACCTGCTGCGCCGGCAGTTCGACCTGACCTGGTCCCTGTTCGAATATCACCTGGACCGGCTGGAGCCCGAGGACTTCCTGTGGGAACCGGCGCCCCACTGCTGGACGGTCCGCCGGACCGCCGAGGGCGCCTGGGTACCGGACTGGGCGGAGACCGAGCCCGACCCCGTGCCCGTGCCCACCGTCGGCTGGCTGAGCTGGCACATCGGCTGGTGGTGGAGCGTGACCCTCGACCACCTGGAGGGCCGCCCGCCCCGGGACCGCACCGACGTCACCTGGCCCGGCCCCGGAAAGCCGACCGTGGACTGGCTGCGCGACCTGCGCACGTCCTGGCTGACCCGCCTCGCCGGCCTCACCGACCACGACCTGGACACCACGGCCCCCTTCCCCTGGCCGAACGACCCCGAACACACCCTCGCCGACATGCTCGCCTGGGCCAACGCCGAGCTGATGAAGAACGCGGCGGAGATCGGCCAACTGCGGCTGCTGCGATCGGCGTCCTCAGCCCCGACCGCCGCCTGACCGGCCGCCCACCGACTCCGGCACCGTTCCTGGCCGCCGGCGCACCGGCGAGTGGGCACCCCACACACGCGGAAGGGGCACCCCGTGACCGGAGCACCCCTTCTGACCCGCACTTTCTTACCTACTGCGGTGGGTGTGGGATTTGAACCCACGGTGACATCGCTGCCACGACGGTTTTCAAGACCGTTCCCTTAGGCCGCTCGGGCAACCCACCCCGCGTCGCCGGCTGATCGGCGGCGCGGGGACAAGAGTAACGGGTCGGTGCGGGCGGGTGGGTGTCAGCTGTCGCCCTGGCGGGAGCCCAGGGTGAGGTCCACGGTGTGGCTCTTGCCGCCGCGCTCGTAGGTGACCGTGACCTTGTCGCCGGGCTTGTGGGTCCAGATCTCGCCGATCAGGGTGGGGCCGGAGTCGATCACGTGGTCGTCGAGCTTGGTGATGACGTCGCCGGGCTTGAGGCCGGCCTTGGCGGCGGGGCCGCCGGCCTCGACCGCTTCGGAGCCGCTGGCGCCCTTCTCGGTGATCTGGGCGCCGCCCGTGCCGTCCTCCAGGGAGACCGACGCGCCGATCTTCGCGTAGACCGGCTTGCCGGTCTGGATCAGTTGCTGGGCGACGTACTTGGCCTGGTTGATCGGGATGGCGAAGCCGAGGCCGATCGAGCCGGACTGGGTGGTGCCGCCGAGGCCGCCGCCGCTGCTGGACTGGATCGCGGAGTTGATTCCGATGACGTTGCCCTGGGCGTCGAGCAGCGGGCCGCCGGAGTTGCCCGGGTTGATCGAGGCGTCCGTCTGGAGGGCGCTCATGTAGGAGGCGTTGGAGCCGCTTCCGTCGCTGGAGGCCACGGGGCGGTTCTTGGCGCTGATGATGCCCGTCGTGACCGTGTTGGACAGTCCGAACGGGGCGCCGATGGCGATCGTGGAGTCGCCGACGGCGACCTGGTCGGAGTTGCCGAGCGTCAGCGGCTTGAGGTCCGACGGCGCGTTCTTGAGCTTGATGACCGCCACGTCGTAGCCCTGGGCGTGGCCGACGACCTCCGCGTCGAACTTCTTGCCGGTCGGGAAGGTCGCCGTGACCTTGCCGCCGTCGACCGCGTCCGCCACCACGTGGTTGTTGGTGACGATGTGGCCCTCGGTGTCGAAGACGAAGCCGGTGCCGGTGCCGCCCTCGCCGCTGCTGCTCTCGGCCTCGATGGTGACGGTGCTGGGCAGCGCCTTGGCGGCCACGCCGGCGACCGTGCCGGGGTCACGCTTGACGGTGCCGCCGCTGTCGGAGGCGGAGACGGTCGTCGAGGAGCTGGAGTCGTTGTCCTTGGCGAGGGTGTAACCGAGACCGCCGCCCAGGCCGCCCGCCACCAGCGCGGCCACCAGGATCCCGGCGACCAGTCCGCCACGACCGCTGCGGGGCTTCGGCGCGGGCTGCTGGTAGGAGGCGCCCCAGTCGGAACCCCCGCCACCGGAGCCGCCGCCGTACGACGGGACGGTCGGCGGTGCCGGCGGCGGCCAGTCGCCCTGCGGGGCGGAGCCTTGGGGCTGCTGTCCCTGGGGCTGTCCGTACGGCCCCTGGGGAGCGCCGCCGCTCGCCGCGGGGTACGCGGGCGTCTGGCCGGCATGCGGCGGTGCCTGCTCCTGACCGCCGTGGTTGTCCGACGGAACCGGAGGGATCGGAGTCGTCGGGGCTCCCTGCGGGGGAGCGGGGTGCTCCTCGGGCGCCGACGCAGCGGGAGCAGCCACCGGCACAGGGGGTGCGGACGGGGCCGGGGGTACCGCGGTGCCCTCGTTCTCTGTGCTCACAGCTTGTCTCCTCGGTCCACGGCTGTTGTTTTCGGTCGCACTCGGTCACGCTCGTCACGTAGCTCAACGGTCCGGCGCGATGCAGCTGTGCATGTGTATTTGTATGCCGTCAGCTTTTCCCACGGGCCGTCAGAGCACCATAAGCGGTGCCTGTGCGTCCGGGATCACTCTTTATATAGGCCACCTCGGACATATGAGGCGCAATTCCGAGGCCTCCGTTCGCACGCGTACCCGCAGGCGGTGGCACCATGACGCGGTGACCCACGTACGACAGCACCGCACTCAGGTCGTCGCCCACCGCGGAGCCTCCGAGGAGGCCCCCGAACACACGCTGGCCGCGTACAGGAAGGCGATCGAGGACGGCGCCGACGCCCTCGAATGCGATGTACGCCTCACCGCGGACGGCCATCTCGTCTGCGTCCACGACCGTCGCGTCAACCGTACGTCCAACGGCCGCGGAGCCGTCTCCGCGCTGGAGCTCGCCGACCTCGCCGCTCTGGACTTCGGCTCGCGCAGGACGCGGGACTTCTGGCGCACGCGCGACGAGGAGCCCGACTGGGAGTTCCGTCCGGAGGACCGCGAGGAGACCTCGGTGCTGACCCTGGAGCGGCTGCTGGAGCTGGTGGCGGACTCCGGGCGGCGGGTGGAGCTGGCCATCGAGACCAAACACCCCACCCGGTGGGCGGGGCAGGTCGAGGAGCGGCTGATGCTCCTGCTGAAGCGCTTCGGGCTCGACGCCCCCGACTCCTGCGGTGACTCGCCGGTACGGGTCATGAGCTTCTCGGCGCGCTCGCTGCACCGGGTGCGGGCCGCCTCGTCGACCCTGCCGACGGTCTATCTGATGCAGTTCGTCTCGCCCCGGCTGCGCGACGGGCGGCTGCCCGCCGGTGTCCGGATCGCGGGCCCGTCGATCCGGATCGTGCGCAACCATCCCGCGTACATCGAGCGTCTGAAGCGGGTCGGCCACCAGGTGCACGTGTGGACCGTGAACGAGCCGGAGGACGTCGACCTCTGCCTCGACCTGGGGGTCGACGCCATCATCACCAACCGTCCGGCGGCGGTGCTGCACCGCCTCGGCCGCTGATTGGTCAAGACCTGTGAAAGAACCCTTGACCCAGCCACTCCCCTGACGCCATCCTCCAGCTCGGCCATAACGACGAAATCCGGCCAGACCACTACAGGGTGTGCTCCGGCGCGTTCGTTCCGTGTTCGAAGTGTGCGAATGCGTCATCGGACCTGGATTGGCCGGTTTCCGGTTCAGGCCAATGGGGCATCCACACCGTGGCGTGGGGCAAAGGAGGTCTCGGGGGTGGCGTTGGTGGTGGCACAGGAGGTGCCCGCGTCGTCGAGCATGGCCGTACCCCATGGCCCTGCGGGCGTGGGCGAGGCGCGGCACCGCATGCGGGCGCAGCTACGCAGGGGCGGTGTGTCGGAATCGGTCATCGACGACGCCGTACTGATCCTGTCCGAACTCTTGAGTAACGCGTGCAGGCACGGCCGGCCGCTGGGCGACGCCCTTGCCGGGGACGGCGATGTCCGCGCCGCCTGGCAGGTGGACCCCCTGGGCAGACTCACGGTCGAGGTCACGGACGGCGGTGGGCCCACCCGCCCCGCTCCGGCCACGCCCTCGGTCACCGCGCACGGCGGCCGCGGGCTGAACATCATCACCGCGCTGGCGGACGACTGGGGCGTACGCGACGACACCCGGGGCGAGGTCACGGTGTGGGTCGTGGTCCATGTCGACGTGCACGATCCGGACGCCGGGCACCGCCACGACGACTTCGCCGCCCGCTCCCCGGCTCGCGACTTCGCCCGGGCGGGAGGCGCCTCCCTGGGGCCCTCGGTGTCATCGGTGCCAGGCCTGGACTTCGCGGACGCGTTCGACGACCTGGACTGACCACGAGCGACGGACCCAGGTGACCCGACCGGTCGACGGGGGCGAAGGCGCGGTCGGCTGACAGGGCGAAGACGAGGCCACGGCTCGGCGGAGGCACGTCCGCCCCGTTGTCCACAGGCTCCCGTCCGTGACGTCGTGAACGGCTAGGCTCGCGCCCGTACGAGACGAGCCGTAACCGGGAGACACCCACCATGGCCAAGAAGCGCCCCCAGACGAAGGCCACACGGCCACAGCCCACCAACGGGGCCCGCGCCGCAGGCGCTGACGGGCCCGTTCCGGTCGTCGGTGCCCGCGAACCCTGCCCGTGCGGCAGTGGCCGCCGCTACAAGGCCTGCCACGGCCGGGCGGCCGCGCACGCCGCGACCGAGCTGGTGCACCGGCCCTTCGAAGGACTGTCGGGCGAGTGCGACTGGGTGGCCCTGCGCGAGCTGGTGCCGGCCTCGACGGTCGCGCTGACGCTGAAGGACGGCCTCCCCGAGGGCGTCCCGTCGGTCACGCTGGCGACGGTCCTGCCGATGGCCTGGCCCGCCCTGCGCCGTGACGACGGTTCGGTGCTGCTCGGCCTGCAGAACGACACGGCGTCCGGCGACATCAGCCGCGACCTCGCCGACACCCTGCAGCGCGCCCTCACGGCGGACCCGGGCACTCCGGTGGAGGGCCGCCGCGCACCGGCCGACGGTCCGCGGCTGCAGGACCTGCTCGACCCCGAAGGCGTGTTCGAGCCAGTTGTGCACGCGGGCTTCGAGTTCTGGGTCCCGGACGCGGAGAACGCGACGCCGGAGGTGGCCGCCTCCCTGGAGCGAGCCAACGCCGCCGCCGTCCCGACCGTGCGGCTGACCGGCGTGGACGCGGCGTACTGGTGCGAGACCCCGGAGAAGAACCACCTGCGCTGGGTCATGCCGCACCCCGAGGAGCAGCTTCTGGACGCTCTCGCGCGACTGCACGCGGCGGGCCGGTCGAACCTGGGCGAGGGCACCCGACTCGTGGGTTCCTTCCGCGCTCACGGGCTCATCGTGCCGGTCTGGGACCTGCCGAGCGACGTCACGGCGGAGGACATCGAGAAGCCCGCCACCGAGTTCGCCGAGCGCCTCTCCGCCGCCCTGGCGTCGGACGCGCCGCTGACCGCCGAGGAGCGCCGCGCGCGCGGCGGACTGACCAACCGGCAGGTCACGCTGAGTTGACGAAGTCCGTGCGGCTGACTGACCGGTCAGCCGCACGCGATCACGCCCGCTTCGGTGGACCGGCTCTCAACTCCCGCTCAGGACAAGCCAGTCGGTGTCCGAATAGCCGAGGAAAAAGCGAGATCGAATTTGCGAACCGCCGATCTCTTGTTACCGTTCGAGTAGCCCGGTTGCTGGTGCATCCCCCGTCGCCAGCAACCGGGCCTTTCTTTGCGCGGACTCCCTTTACGGAATGGAATCGCGCGTCAACTGCCCGTAGACGTACCGGAGTTGCTCCCGGAACGCAGCAGCAGCGGTCCGCGCCCGCCCTTCGTCGCGGACTGAGCGAACTCCGCGACGGCCGTGTACGCGTCCACATCTGACCGGCCGCGTTCCCGAGGTGTCTCGCACATTCCGGGGTCGTCCTCGGCGGCCACGGCACAGCGCATCTGCACGGTCCGGCCGCCGGGCCCCATCATGCTCAGCATCACGTTCAGCGACTCGCCGGTCACGTTGCGGTAGTAGGTGCGCGCCCAGTTCTCCTCACCCTGCGTCAACACGCAGGTCTGGGCCTCGACACCGTCGGGAGAGGTGAGTTCGGGACCGCAGCGGGCCGCAGTGGCCAGCCCCAGGCCGAGCAGCCGCGGGGAACCGGTGGGCTCGGCGGAGCGGATCTCGGCATCGGCGCGTGCGGAAGGGCGTAGGGCATCGCGCGTTCCAGCCGATGCGGAAGGAAGCACCGCGCCCCGGGCGTCGGTGGATGCGGAAGGGCCTACGGCGCCGCGGGCGTCGGTGGGCGCGGAAGGACGTACGGCACCGCGAGCGGACGGGCGCCGCTCGTCGCCCACCTGTCCCGCGGACGCCACGGCCAACGGCAGCGCGACCGCGCATACCGCGACGCCCGCGAGGGCGAGCAGACGACAGTTCATGTACCGGAAGATAACGAGCGGCGACGGCCGGTCGGTTCGGCCGCGCCCGACACCCTTACAAGTCGGGTGCGCTCACACCCGTACGAGTGAGGGCCTCGACCACCGCGTCCACCACGGCCTCCACGTCGGGCAACCAGGGGGAGGACGAGCCGGGCAGGGGAGCGCGTTCCCAGCGGATCTCACCCTGGCCGGTCTCCGAGGGGGGCAGGGCGAGGTAGCCGCCCTCGCCGTGGAAGCGGAGAGAGCCGGGGACGTGGTCCTGGGCGTACAGGAGTTCGCCCAACTGCTCCAGGGAGTAAGGCTTCACGAGGATCGCCCAGCGGGTGGGCGCGGCGACGACCGGCCCCAGGCGAATGCCCGTACGGTCGAGCTCGCCGAGCGCGTCGGCGGCCGGGAGCGCCGGCAGGCTGACCGCGCAGGGCGCCTTGTCACCGGTGGCCATGACGATGGGGGCGGCGGGCCGGTTGGCCCACCACCAGCGCACCATGCGCTCGTCGGTGGTGGCCGCGAGGAGGCCGGGGTCGAAGGGGTGGGCACCGGGCACCGTGCACTCGGGGTCGGGGCAGCCGCAGCGGGCCCGCCCCTGCGGGTCCGGCGCCACACCGGGGAGTACGGGCCACTGCCATTCCGTGGCGAAGGTCAGGGCCGCGCTGATCAACTCAGGCCTCCCGTCGCTGCGCTGGGACAGGAGCCTGCGTCGCTTTCCGAGGATCTCGCGCATGAGCGCTCGTTCCTTTCCGTTGCACCGCTGGCAACACCGTGGACCACATCACAACATGTGTCGATCACTTCACTGTGCGTACCTGTTGGCGCATCACACCCCTGTGGGAAACAAGGGGAACCCCTATGGGTCGAACGTCGGCTGCGTCCGCGGCAGCCTCGCCCATACTGCGGTCTACCAAAAGCATGGGCTGGCGTGGGGGTGGCGAAGTATGGCGTTTGCTGTCGCGCGTGTATCTCTTCGCCTCCGCCACGGGAGGATGGGGCTCGATCGTCGATGGCTAAGACGCCCGGGTCCGTCGCCAGGTTCCGGGTGAATCCCAACCACCCCTGGCCTTCTCCGAGTACGTACCCATCACGACCGGTGTGACGCTCTGTGGAGCAAGCCCAGTCGACCTCAATAGGCCCTTACCTGGGGCATTTTTAAGCCAAGTTTACCATTCCGCACGTCGTCCACTGGTGGCCCACGGACACCAGTAATCCCGGCAGGACAATGCTGGACATCCCCTCACGAGTGCGTGTACATGTGGAGACACTGCTAGCGGCGCAGAATGACATGGGGGTTTGCGATGCTTTTGAGCAATACGCACCGGTCGGAAGGCCGGACGCCATGACCGCCCCTCACCCTTCGAAAGTGGCTGGAATCGATTCAACCGTTCCCTCGCCCACACACACTGTCGCGCCCGCGCCTGCCGCCTCGGGCGCCTCTGACACCTCTGGCGCCTCCGCGGTCTTCTCGCCCACCGCACCGGGCGCCCTGCTCCAGGACCGCCTGGCCGGCTGGGTCTCGGACCTCACCACGCTGCACGAACTCACCGAACGACTGGCACGCACGGACGTGCTCGCCGACGCCCTCCAGGAACTCCTGAGCGCCGGCGCCGCCTTGGTGGGGGCCCGTCGCGGACTGGCCGTCCTGGAACCGGGCGACGGACTCGGCCCCGACACCACCATCGGCCTGGGCCTCGGCCGCGCCGACGTCGGCCACATCGAGACCGTGCCGCGCAGTTCACTGGCGTACGGCCGCATCCTCGACGGACTGCCGGGCGGCGAGGGTGAGATCACCGAACCCGACCTGTTCGCCGCGGACGGACTCGACCCCCGGCACCGCGAAGTGGCCGCCCGCCTCGGATACGCGGCCAGCTACACGCTTCCCCTGACCGCCGAGGGGCCCCTCGAAGGCCCCGCCGAAGGAACCGACCGCACCATCGGCGTCATCGGCCACGGCACCCTGGGCGGCAACACCCGGGGCACGCCCAGAATCTCCAGCAAGGGCGTCGGCCGTCTCGGTGCCGCCGTGTGGCTCTACGACGAGGCCGCCCAGCCGACCGAGCGCCAGCGTCACCTCGTCGGCCTGTACGCCCGTTACGCGGGCGAGCACCTGGCCCGGCTGGTCGAGCTCGAGCGCACCCGCGCGTGCCTGGCGACGATCGCCGAGGAACTGCTGCCGTCCCGGCTCCCCCGCGTCGCCGGAGTGCGGCTCGCCGCCCGGCACCGCAGCGGCCCGCGCGGCGGCGGCGACTGGTACGACGCGCTGCCGCTGCCGGACGCCGCGCTCGGGCTCGCCGTCGGGTCGGTGACGGGTTCCGGGCCCAGCGCGATCGCCGCGATGGGCCGACTGCGGGCGTCCCTGCGGGCGTACGCCGTGATGGAGGGCGAGGACCCGGTCGCGGTGCTGTCCGATCTGGAGCTGCTGCTGCGGCTCACCGAGCCCGCCCGCTCCGCCACCGCCCTCTTCGCCTACTGCGAACCCGCGCTGCGCAAGATCACCCTCGCCGGTGCCGGGCACAGCCCGCCGCTGCTGATCGGCGAGCGGCGCACGGAGTTCGTGGAGACCTCGGTGTCGGCGCCGCTGGGCATGCTCGCCTGCTGGGAGGCACCGAGCGTGGAGATCCAGGCGGAGGCCGGAGAGACGGTTCTGCTGTACACCGACGGTCTGCTGCACCGCACCGGCGACCCCACCGACCGTGCCTTCGCGCGGCTGCACGCGGCGGCGGCCGCGGTCCCCAAGGCGCTGCGGCACGACCCGGACACCGTCGTCGACCACGTCCTGCGGGCCGTTCTGCCGGACGGGCTGGACGAGGCGGACAGCGCGGAGGACGTGGTACTGCTCGCCGCTCACTTCGAGTAGGGCCCGCGCTGACCGGAGTCGGTAACAGGCCCTTCGGCCCTGGGCCCCCTTCCGTACGACCGTACGATGGAGGGGGTCCAGTGCCGTATCTAGGAGGATGACCGTGGCCGACGAGCTCACCCCGGCAGCTTCGGATGTCGCTGCTACCGCAGCGGTCCCGGAAGAGCCGGACGAGTCGGAAAAGCCGATCAAGCAGCGGAAGAACGGACTGTACCCGGGCGTGTCGGACGAGCTGGCAGAGAACATGAAGTCCGGCTGGGCCGACACGGAGCTGCACGACCTGCAGCCGATCGCCCAGGCCGCCGAGACCGCCGCCCGCCGCGCCGCGCTCTCCGCGCGCTTCCCCGGCGAGCGTCTGGTCGTCCCCGCGGGCAAGCTGAAGACCCGCTCGAACGACACGGAGTACCCCTTCCGGGCCTCGGTCGAGTACGCGTACCTCACCGGAAACCAGACCGAGGACGGTGTCCTCGTCCTGGAGCCCACCGCCGACGGCCACAAGGCGACGATCTACCTCCTGCCGCGCTCCGACCGCGAGAACGGCGAGTTCTGGCTGTCCGGCCAGGGGGAGCTGTGGGTCGGCCGCCGCCACTCCCTGACCGAGGCCGAGAAGCTGTACGGCATCCCCGCCTCCGACGTCCGCGAACTGGCGGACCGGCTGCGCGAGGCCACCGGCCCGGTCCGGGTCGTGCGCGGCCACGACGCCGGTATCGAGGCCGCGCTGACCGACAAGGTCACCGCCGAGCGCGACGAGGAACTGCGGGTCTTCCTGTCCGAGGCGCGGCTGGTCAAGGACAAGTTCGAGATCGGTGAGCTGCAGAAGGCGGTCGACTCGACGGTCCGCGGGTTCGAGGACGTCGTCCGAGTGCTCGACAAGGCGGAGGCGACCTCCGAGCGGTACATCGAGGGCACGTTCTTCCTCCGCGCGCGGGTGGAGGGCAACGACGTCGGCTACGGCTCCATCTGCGCCGCCGGTCCGCACGCCTGCACCCTGCACTGGGTGCGCAACGACGGGCCCGTGCGCTCCGGTGACCTGCTGCTGCTCGACGCGGGCGTCGAGACGCACACGTACTACACCGCGGACGTCACGCGCACGCTGCCGGTCAACGGCCGGTACAGCGAGATCCAGAAGAAGATCTACGACGCGGTGTACGAGGCCCAGGAGGCCGGTATCGCGGCGGTGCGGCCCGGTGGGAAGTACCGCGACTTCCATGACGCGGCCCAGCGGGTGCTGACCGAGCGGCTCGTGCAGTGGGGGCTCGTCGAAGGACCCGTCGAGCGGGTGCTGGAGCTGGGGTTGCAGCGCCGGTGGACCCTGCACGGCACCGGGCACATGCTCGGCATGGACGTCCACGACTGCGCCGCCGCGCGGGTGGAGTCGTATGTGGACGGCACGCTGGAGCCGGGAATGGTGCTGACGGTCGAGCCGGGGCTGTACTTCCAGGCCGACGACCTGACCGTGCCCGAGGAGTACCGCGGGATCGGGGTGCGGATCGAGGACGACATCCTGGTGACCGAGGACGGGAACCGGAATCTGTCGGCCGGGCTGCCTCGCCGGTCCGATGAGGTCGAGACGTGGATGGCGGCCCTGAAGAAGAGCTGACGACCCCCGCCCCCGGGCGTGCTGGTGTGGACCTGCACCTGGAGGCCGACCCCGGCGAAGGGCGTCGCGCCGGGCTCGAGCGTGCCCTGCGTGACGCCGTTCGCGACGGGCGGCTGGCGCCCGGGGCGCGGTTGCCGGCCACCCGGCGGCTCGCGGAGGAGCTGGGGGTGTCGCGGGGGACCGTCAAGGCGGCCTACGACCAGCTCGTCGCCGAGGGCTATCTGACCGCTCGGCAGGGGGCCGGTACGCGGGTCGCACCGCTGCCCTCCGCCACCGCCGAGCCGCAGCAGGCAGCCGCACGGGCGCGGGTGCCGCGGTTCGATCTGCGGCCCGGCAGCCCGGACACCGGGGCGTTCCCGGTGGCCGCCTGGTCACGGGCCCTGCGGCGGGCCGTCGCGACGGCGCCCTCGTCGGCGTACGCCTACGGCGATCCGCGGGGACGGATCGAGCTGCGGACGGCGTTGTCGGGGTACCTGGGGCGGGCGCGCGGGGTGGTCGCGCCACCGGAGCGGATCGTCGTCACCTCCGGGGCCGTGCAGGGGCTCTCGCTGCTCATCCGCGTACTGGAGGGGGCCCGGATCGCCATGGAGGACCCCGGGCTGCCCTTCCACCGGGAGGTGGTGCGGCGGGGCGGGGGGCGCGTGGTGCCGGTCCGGGTGGACGAACGGGGCTGCGTGGTGGAGGAGTTGGGGCGGGTGGCCGCCGTGGTCGTCACACCCGCGCACCAGTACCCGACCGGCGTGACGCTGCACCCGGAACGCCGGCGGGCGCTCACCGACTGGGCCCGCGCGCGGGGAGCGTTGGTCGTCGAGGACGACTACGACGGGGAGTTCCGTTACGACCGGCAGCCCGTCGGCGCGCTCCAGGGGATGGCGCCGGGGCACGTGGCGTACCTGGGTACCGTCTCCAAGACGCTGGGGCCCGCGCTGCGGCTCGGCTGGATGGTGCTGCCGCCGCACCTGGTGGACGCGGTGGCCGACGCCAAGCTGCACAGCGACCACCACACCGAGTCCATCGGCCAGTTGGCGCTGGCCGAGCTGATCGACAGCCATGCCTACGACCGGCATGTGCGGGCCTGCCGACTGCGGTACCGGCGCCGCCGGGACCAGCTCCTGGCCCGACTGGAGCAGTCGCGCCTCTCTGGCCTCACTGGCCTCTCGGGTCGGTCGGGCCGACAGGACCTGCTGGACCCTCCGGGGGCGTGGCGGCGCGTACGGGGGATCGCGGCCGGGCTGCACGCGCTCGTGGACGTCGACGACGAGGCGGCGGTGCTGGAGCGGGCGGAGGCGGCGGGCCTCACGGTGGGGCATCTCGGGGAGCACTGGCACACGCCGGGCGTCGAGGGACGGCCGCAGGGGCTGGTCGTGGGGTACGGGACGCCCGGGGAGCGGATGTACCCGCAGGCGCTGGAGGCGCTCGGGAAGGTCCTGGAATTGGGCCACTGAAAGGCGCTCGGATTGGGTCTGCCGACGGGTCCACCCCCCTCCTAGGGTCGCGGTATGACGAACTCGCTCATCCCGCCCTCGGGCCCGCAACGCGTGCTGGCCGTCGCCCAGTTGACCAACTCCGTCGGTGACGGCGCCTACTACGTGACGTCGGCGCTCTACTTCACCCACGTCGTCGGGCTCGCCCCCGCGCGGGTGGGACTCGGGCTGACCCTCGCGTGGGCGGTCGGCTCGCTGGTGGGGGTGCCGCTGGGGCGGCTCGCGGACCGGCGCGGTGCACGCGGGACGGCGGTGCTGCTGGCGCTGGCCACGGCCCTCGCGGTCGCGTCCTTCCTCGTCGTACGCGGGTTCCTGCCCTTCGTCGCGGCCGCCTGCGGATACGCCGCCGCCCAGTCGGGACTGGCCGCGGCCCGGCAGGCACTGCTGGCGGGGCTGGTGTCCGCCCCGGAGCGCACCGGGCTGCTGGCCCACCTCCAGTCGACGCTGAACGCCGGGCTGGCGGTGGGCGCGGGACTGGGCGGGCTCGCGCTGCACGCCGGGACGAGGACGGCGTATCTCGGGGTGCTCGCGCTGGACGCGGTGAGTTTCCTGGTGTGCGCGGGCCTGCTGGCACGACTGCCGGGGGTGGCGCCCGCACGTGCGTCCCGTGTCGGACGCCGTGGCCCGCGCCCCGGGCGTCGTGATCTCGGGGTGCTGCGGGACCGCCCCTACGTGATCGTCACGCTGCTGAACACCGTGCTGCTGCTGCGCATGCCGCTGCTCAGCCTCGGGCTGCCGCTGTGGATCGCGGAGCGCACGGACGCACCCACCTGGGTGGTCTCCGCGCTGTTCGTGCTCAACACCGGGGCGGTGATGGCGTTCCAGGTGCGGATGGCGCGCGGGGTCGGCTCCCTGGCGTCGGCCACCCGCGCGGTGCGGCGGTCGGGGTGGGTCATGCTGGCGGCGTGCGCGGTGTTCGCGCTGTCCGCGGGCGCCTCGCCGTGGGTGGCCGTCGGGGTGCTGGTCGCCGGTGCGGTGCTGCAGGTGATCGCGGAGATGGGCCAGTCGGCGGGTTCCTGGCAGCTCTCCTTCGACCTGGCCCCGGCCGACCGGGTGGGCGAGTACCAGGGCTTTTTCGGCACCGGCGTGACCGTCGCCCGTACCCTCGGCCCGCTGGTCCTCACCTCGCTGCTGGTGGAGTGGGGGACCCCGGGATGGCTGCTGTTGGGCGGGGCGACGCTGGCGGCGTCGTACGCGATGGGCCCGGCGACCCGCCGGGCCCATCGCCGGGCGGAGCGGGAACGGCCCGTCCTCGCGAGCTGACGCCGTCGGGCCTCGTGAACGGGCCCGTGCGGTCCGGCTGTTCGTCGGGCCTCTCACCAGTGCGGCGGCAGGCAATGTTCGCCCCGTCGCGGCACTAGCCCACGGCCACCCGCCCTCGGGCACCCACCGTCACCGCGAGCCCGTCCAGGAACAGCGCCCCCGCCAGCAGCCCGGCGCTGCCGCGAGGGCTCCACGCACGCGTGTGGAGGTCCGCGTCGAGGCTGTGCAGGGCCGCGCGGCCCGCCTCGGTCGCCGTACCGCCCGCCTCCAGGACCGCACGGGCGCCCGCCTGGACATGACGCAGGCCGACGGGGCCCGTGACGTACAGCAGTTCGGTGTCCTGAAGGGTGGACATCACGGTCAGCAGGGCGTCCAGGCGGGCCTGGTCCTCCGTGGCGCCGGCGGTGCGTGCTGCCGCGAGGGCGTCCAACGCCCGCCGTACGTGCGGGAATCCGGCCCGTGCCTCACCTCGCGCGCCGGCCGCCCCGTACTTCGCCGAGATCGACGAGCCGCGTGAGGGCCGCCGCGGTGCCCGTCGGTCGGGGTGCGCGGCGATCCGCTTGGCGGCCGCGGTCACCTCCCGCACCCCGGCACCGGGGTCGAGGGCGGCCGCCGCGACCAGCAGGCCGAGCGTCCACAGGGCGCCCCGGTGGCCGCCGCCGGCAAGGCCCACCGAGTGTTCGGCGCACCTGCCGATCGCGCCCAGTTCGGTACGGAGCTGGGGTGTGGGTTCGCCGGTGCGGCGGGCGGCGGCGGCCATCGCCACGAGGCCGGGCCCGAGCGCCTTGGCCGACCAGCGCAGGGAGTCGTGGTCCCGTTGTCCGGCCCGGGCGGCGAGGTCACGCGGATCGGGCAGGCCCGGCTTGGGAGCCAGGGCCAGTTGTGCGGTCAGCGCGTCCACGGCGGCCTGGGCCAACGCGTCGTCCTCACGGCTGCGCATGCGTTACGAGGACGCCGGGGCCGACGGGGAGGCGCCGCCGCTCGGCGGGGCGCCCGTGGGAGCGCCGCTCGGGGCTCCGTTCGGGGCACCGCTCGGGGGCGTGCCGCCACCGCCGCTGCCCGCGCCGGTGTTCTCCGCGTCGGGGTCCACGCCGAGGGTGAGGGAACCCTTGTACCCCTTGGACGGGTCGCTCTTGTGCACGGCCTTGAGGGTCAGCAGCCCGCTGGCGGCGCCGCCACCGTCGTACACCATGTCGTCGTCGAGGGTGGTTTGACGCCCTCGCCTGCCCGAGGGCAGGCGATTCCGGTCCGTACTGCTACGCAGTACCACCGCGGGTTCCTGTTTCACGGACCTCTGCCGACCGGTGAGGGTCGGTCTTACGTGGCCTCCGCAGGCCTGACTTCCCGCCCGTCCGGCGGTAGGTCGGACAACTCCGTTGTCCGACAAGGCGATTCTAGCCATGCCGCTGCGACCCTCCAGGCCGCAACGGGCAGGATGCCCTTCACCTCCCCCCTGAAGGGTGGAGCACTGGGCAAGTGTTCGGTAGCCGGAGTAGTAGCCCCAGGCGTCGCAGTGCCAGATCTCCACGGCCGCGCCGGGAACCGGGGTGCAGCCGTCGGTGGCGTCCACGACGGTGAGGCGCAGGGTCAGCGGGACACCGCTCTTGCCCTCGGTGATGTTCTTGCGCACCAGGGCGCCGTCCAGGTAGTACGGCCCCTGGGTGACGCTCGACATCAGCGTCATGCACGCACCGCTGGTGGAGGTCGCCGAGGCGGTGGAGGCGGACGCCGTGGTGGTGGACGCGTCGTCGGCGAAGGCCGACTGGTACCCGGCCGCGGCGAGGCCACCGGCAGCGACCGTGCCGCCGGTCACCACGAGAGCGCGGCGCCGGGTGATCGAGGTGTCTCTGTGGTTTCCCGTCATGTCCATGAACGTAGGGACGGCGTCCGTCAGGAACCTGGGCGGTCCCTGTGCGCAGACTGAGAATGCGGGCGTCACACGGCCATCAGCGGCGCGTCCTTGCGCCACTTGAGGATCTTGTCGAAGCGGACCACCGCACCGCGCCGCCCGGGCTTGTTGCCGATCTGGACGTGGTCGGCGAGTTCCTGGATGAGGCACAGCCCGCGGCCGTTCTCGGCCCCGGTGGGGGCGAGCCGGGCGGGCTGGGCGCGGGTGAAGCCGGGGCCCGAGTCGGCGACCTCGATACGGCACTTCTCGCCGTCGAGGTAGGCGGTGACCCGGAACGCCCCCGAGGATTCGCCGTATCCGAGGTCCCCGCCGTGCTCGACGGCGTTGGCACACGCCTCGCTGAGCGCGACGGACAGGTCGTAGGAGATATCGGGATCGACGCCCGCGGTCTCCATGGTGCCGAGCAGCAGGCGACGGGCGAGCGGAACGCTCGCAGCCTCACGCCGCAAATGGAGTGACCACCAGATGCTCATGCTCCAGCCTCCTGGCTGCGGCTCGACATACCGTTACGTATTGCCGCGAGGCCCGGGGTGTAAGCACATCGATGACGTGATGCCGCTCATTCGGGGGATGTACCTGGCGTGGCCTGCGGTGTATGTGGGACAGTCCGCGACACAGGAGACCATCCGGTCGTACCGCCCGTACGTCATCTTGTGGACCTGCCGTATGGCGTCCATAAGGCCAGTGCGATGATGAGCCCGCCATGACTGCCCCCCACCCGCGCACGGCGCGCCCCGGTGCAGGTCTCCGGGTCCTGCGGGCCGCGGTGTTCGCCGCGGTCTGTGTCGTGCTGGCCGCCGCGGGTCACGCCCTCGCCTCCTGCACCACGCTTCCGCTGTGGACGCTGGGCGCGGGATTCCTGGGGGTCGCCCTGGTCGCGGTGCCGCTCGCCGGACGTGAGCGGTCGCTGCCCGGGATCGCGACGCTGCTCGCCGTCGGACAGACGGTGCTGCACGTGCTGTTCGGACTGGGCCAGCACGGCGCGGCCGCGGTCACGGCCACCGCGTCGGCGGCTTCGACGTCAGCCTCGGCCATGAGTTCGATGGGTTCGACGACCTCCATGGGGTCGATGGCCTCGATGTCGGACGCCTCGCTGGTCGAGCGGGCCGCTCGGCTCGTGTGCGGGACCACCGCCGCGGCGCTCAGCCCCGCCCAGGCCCATCGGATCCTCGCCGACGCCAGGATCCACCCGGTCACCACGTCCGCGACGGGCACCGGCGGCGTGCGCCACCCCGCGGACGCCGCGTCCACGGCAGCGGGCTCCTCCATGTCGTTGCTGCCGTCCCTGCCGATGCTGCTGGGCCACGTCCTCGCGGCCGTCGCCGCCGGATGGCTGCTGCGCCGCGGTGACCTGGCCCTGCTACGGCTCGCCGAACTGTCGGCGATGTCGGCGCACTCGGTCGCCGACGGGGCGCTCGTACGGTCCCTGCGCGGGGCGCTCGCGCTGGTGCGCGCCCTTCGAGCCGGGCTGCCGGGCACGCCCGAGGCCGGCCCGCGACCGCCGCGCGCCCCTTCCCACGCGCCGCCGGGGCCACGGCCCGCCGCGCTCCAGCACACGGTGATCAGACGGGGCCCGCCGGCCGCCGTCGCGCTCTCCCTCGCCGCCTGACGCGACGCGCCCAGCACACTCCACATTCGGTACATCCCGTACAGCTCCGTACAGCCTCGTACATCGGTACATCGGTACATCGGTACATCTGTACGCCCGTACGTCCGTGGGGAGGGCCGCCGTCGTGCGGCACGCGCGTGTGCCCGCGCTCTCCAGTGAGCGCGCACGCACGCGTACCCCTCCTCATCACCGGAACCTCACCGAAGTGGAGTGCCCTCCATGAAGGCCTCTCGTCTCGCCGCCGTCGGCGCGCTCACCGCCACCGCCGTCGTCGTCCTGTCCTCGCCCGCGTTCGCGCACGTCAGCGTGCAGCCCGAGGGGGTCGCGGCCAAGGGCGGTTACGCGGTCATCGACTTCAAGGTCCCCAACGAGCGCGACGACGCCTCCACCACCAAGGTGGAGGTCAATTTCCCCACCGACCACCCGCTGGCCTCCGTCATGCCGGAGCCGGTACCGGGCTGGGACGTCAAGGTCACCAAGTCCAAGCTCGCCAAGCCCGTCGAGGCACACGGCAAGCAGATCACCGAGGCGGTCAGCAAGGTCACCTGGACCGCCACCGGCGCCGGGATCAAGGCCGGCTTCTTCGAGAAGTTCCCGCTCTCCGTCGGCGCGCTGCCCGAGGACGCGGACCAACTGGTCTTCAAGGCCATCCAGACGTACTCCAACAAGGAGGTCGTGCGCTGGATCGAGGAGCAGAAGGAGGGCGAGGAGGAGCCCGAGACGCCGGCTCCCGTGCTCACGCTGTCCGCCGCCTCCGAGGACGGCCACCACGGCTCGGCGGCGGCCGAGGATGCCTCCGACGACACCAAGTCCACCGGCGCCGCCGCCGAGACCGCCGCCCCCGCCGACAGCAGTGACACCACCGCCCGCGTCCTCGGCGTCGTCGGCATCGTCGTCGGCGCGCTGGGCGTGGCCTACGGCGTGCTCGCCGGACGTCGGCGCACCACCGCCTGAGATCGCTCGCCCGCCCGTCCACCGGGGTCGTACGGGTACGACCCCGGTGGACACCGGCACCATCACATCTGGGACATTTTTCTATGCGCAAGAAGACCCTCGCCGTGGCCTCGCTGCTCGCCGCCGCCACCCTGACCCTCTCCGCGTGCGGCAGCGGCGACGACAGCAGCTCGCCCGTGTCCGTGGTCTCCGAGGAGTCCGGCTCGGACAAGGCCGCCACCGTGCTCGACCAGCCGTTCAAGAAGCCGGACCTGGTGCTCACCGACGCCCAGGGAAAGAAGTACGACCTCCGCAAGGAGACCGCGGGCAAACCGACCCTGGTCTACTTCGGCTACACCCACTGCCCCGACGTCTGCCCACTGACGATGAACAACATCGCCGTCGCCAAGAAGCAGCTGCCCAAGGCCGAACAGGACGAGCTGCGCGTGGTGTTCGTGACCACGGACCCCGCGCGTGACACCCCCGCCGAGCTCGGCAAGTGGCTCAAGGGCATCGACTCCGAGTTCGTCGGCCTGACCGGCGACTTCGCCACCATCCAGGCGAGCGCCCGCACCCTCGGCATCTCCATCGAGCCGACGCACAAGGACAAGAACGGCAAGCTCGTCTCCGTGCACGGCACCCAGGTCATCGCGTTCTCCCCGAAGACCGACGCCGGTTATGTGCTGTACGGCGAGGACGCCACCGTCGACGACTACACCAAGGACCTCCCCAAGATCATCAAGGGTGAGAACCCGTGAGGCGTCCCTCCCTGACCGCCGCGGCGGGCGGGACCCTGGCCCTGTCGCTCGTCCTCGCCGGGTGCGGCGCGGACTCCGACAGCGGGGGCGGTCTGTCCGTCTCCGACGCCTACATCCCGCAGCCGGTGTCCGACGACATGGCGGCCGGCTTCCTGACGATAGTCAACGACAGCTCCACGAAGGACGAGCTGACCTCGGTCACCAGCGACCAGGCCGGCGAGATCACCGTGCACGAGACGGTCGGCGGCTCGATGCGGGAGGTCCCGGACCTTCCCGTCCCCGCACATGGTCAACTCGTGTTCAAAAGCGGTGGCAACCATCTGATGTTCGACAAGCTGAAACGCAAGCCGAAGCAGGGCCAGACCCTCTCGGTCGAACTGCACTTCACCAAGTCCGCCCCGGTCGTCGTCAAGATGCCGGTGAAGTCGGCGACCTACAACCCGACAACCGGACACTGAGGGAGGGAACCCCTTGACGCAGACCATCGCCCCCCGCGTCCGGACCCTGGTGCTGATGCTCCTGGCCGCCGCCGGAATGCTCCTCGCCACGGCCGCTCCGGCCTCCGCGCACGCCGCGCTGACCGGCAGCGACCCCCAGCAGGGGGTGGTGGTCGACAAGGCACCCACCCAGGTCTCACTGACCTTCTCCGAGCAGGTGTCGCTGTCCGCCGACTCGTTGCGCGTGCTGGACCCCAAGGGCAAGCCCGTGCAGAACGGCAAGCCGTCCAACGTGAGCGGCACGACCTACTCGGTGCGACTGCACGGCGGACTGCCCGACGGCACGTACACCGTCGCCTACCAGGTCGTGTCCGCGGACAGCCATCCCGTCTCCGGCGCCTACACCTTCTCGGTCGGCGCGCCCTCCTCCACATCGGTCGCGGTGTCGAGCGGCACGGCGGGCGGCGGAGTGGTCGGCTGGCTGTACGGGTTCGGCCGCTACCTGTCGTACGCCGGTTTCATCGTGCTGGCCGGCGGCGCCGCCTTCGTGCTCGCCTGCTGGCCGCGCGGCTCCGGCGTACGGGCCATGCAGCGGCTCGTCGTCTCCGGATGGCTGGCGCTCACCTCCGCCACCCTCTTCCTGCTGCTCCTGCGCGGCTCCTACACCGGCTCGGGGAAGGTCGGCGACATCTTCGACCTCGACCTGCTCGGACAGGTGCTGCAGACCAAGACGGGCGCCGCGCTGGTTTCCCGGCTGCTGCTGCTCGCCGCGGCGGCACTGTTCATCGCGGTGCTCTTCGGGGCGTACGAGAAGCGGGAGGACGAGGAGAAGCGGGATCTGACCTTCGGGCTGGCGATCGGCGGGACCGTCGTGGCGGCCGGAATCGCCGCGAGCTGGGCGATGTCCGAGCACGCCTCCGTCGGCCTCCAGGCCGGCATCGCGATGCCCGTCGACGTCGTCCACCTGCTGGCCGTGGCGACCTGGCTCGGCGGGCTCACCGCACTGCTCGTCGCGCTGTACCGGGCCCCCTCGGAGCGGCCCGTCGACGCGGTCGCCGTACGCCGGTTCTCGCAGGTCGCCTTCGGCAGCGTGGTCGCGCTGATCGCGACCGGCGTCTACCAGTCGTGGCGCCAGCTCGGCTCGTGGTCGGCGTTCACCGGCACCCGGTACGGGCAACTCCTGCTCGTCAAGATCGGGCTCGTGGCGCTGCTCGTCGGCGTCGGGTACCTCTCGCGGCGGTGGACGGCACGGCTGGCGGACACGGTGGTCCAGCGGGACAAGCCGCAGAAGCAGCAGAAGCAGCGGGTCACGGCCAACGCCGCTGCCGGTGACGCCAAAGGCTCCGTCGCCAAGGACGGCGGTGCCAAGGGCGGCGGTGCCTCGAAGGAGGACGGTGCGAAGAGCAGCGGTGCCTCGAACGGGGACGGTGCGACCGGCGGTGGCTCCAAGCGGGACGCACAGCTCGCCCGGCAGCGGGCCGCGGTGGACGCGGCGCGGCAGAAGCGGGCGCGGGACGCCGACCCGAACCGGTTCGGGCTGCGCCGCTCCGTGCTCGCCGAGGCCGGGGTCGCCGTCGTCCTGCTCGCCGTCACCACCGTGCTGACGCAGACCGAACCCGGGCGCACGGAGGAGGACGCCAAGGCGGCGGCCGCCACGTCCTCGTCCTCCTCCTCGGCCTCCTCGTCCGGCGCGCTGACCCTGGACATGTCG
Source organism: Streptomyces sp. NPDC005263 (assembly GCF_042872365.1). Taxonomy (NCBI): domain Bacteria; kingdom Bacillati; phylum Actinomycetota; class Actinomycetes; order Kitasatosporales; family Streptomycetaceae; genus Streptomyces; species Streptomyces sp. NPDC005263. The sequence continues at coordinate 120,819 of NZ_JBIAKJ010000011.1, forward strand.
TTCGACACCGGCGGCGAGGACGGCAAGGGCGTCGTGACGGTCGACCTCGACCCCGCGCGGGTGGGCGGCAACGAGATGCACGTCTACGTCCAGCGGCCCAACGGCCGCGCCTTCGACATCCCCGAGGTCAAGGTCGCCTTCACCCTGGAGGCCAAGGACATCGGGCCGCTGCCCGTGACCCCCGACCACATCACCACCGGCCACTGGTCGGCGAACGGCGTGCAGATCCCCGTGGCCGGCGACTGGAAGATCGCGGTGACCGTGCGGACCTCCGACATCGACCAGACGACCATCTCCAAGAACGCGCAGATCGGCTGACCCGCGACATGTCTGACCAGTCCATTCCCCAGGCCCGGGACCGGGCCCGTATCAAGGCCGGTGCTCAAGCCCCTGCTCCTGCCGGTCCTGAGGCCGGTGCTCAGGACCGGCCTCAGGCCGGTGCGCCTGCGCCGGAGGAGGCGGCCTCCGACCCGGCCGCGAGCTCGGCGGCGGGCGTCACGCGGCGGAAGCTGCTCGGGACCGCCGGTGCCACCGGGCTCGTCCTCGGTACGGCCGGCGGGGCCGTGGGGTACACCGCCAGGCCCGCCGGGGCCACGCCGCTGACCTCCCTGGGCAGGGACCAGGCAATGTTTCACGGGAAACATCAGCCCGGGATCACCCAGGGCCTACAGGCCCGCGGTCATCTCGTCGCCTTCGACCTGGCGGCGGGCGCGGGCCGCAAGGAGGCCGCCGCGCTGCTGCGCCGCTGGTCACGGACGGCCGAGCGGCTCATGGCGGGCGAGCCCGCGCTCCAGGACGACACGGACGTGGCCCGGGATGCCGGTCCGTCCTCCCTGACGATCACCTTCGGCTTCGGCCACAGCTTCTTCGGCCGGACGGGGCTGGAGAAGCAGCGCCCGGTCTCACTGGACCCGCTGCCCGACTTCTCCTCGGACCACCTCGACAAGAAGCGCAGCGACGGCGACCTGTGGGTGCAGATCGGCGCCGACGACGCCCTGGTCGCGTTCCACGCCCTGCGCGCCGTCCAGAAGGACGCCGGCAGCGCGGCCCGGCTCCGCTGGCAGATGAACGGCTTCAACCGTTCACCCGGCGCCACCTCGCACCCCATGACGGCCCGCAACCTGATGGGCCAGATGGACGGGACCCGCAATCCGAAACCCGCCGAGCCCGACTTCGACCAGCGGATCTTCGTGCCCGAGTCCGGCACGCCCAGCTGGATGGCGAACGGCTCCTACGCCGTCGTACGCCGGATCCGCATGCTCCTGGACGACTGGGAGAAGCTCTCGGTCCGGGCCCAGGAGCACGTGATCGGGCGCCGCAAGTCCGACGGGTCGGCGCTGTCCGGAGGCACCGAGACGACCGCGATGGACCTGGAGAAGACCGACGCCCAGGGCAATCTGATCGTCCCGATCAACGCACACGCCCGCATCACGCGCCCCGACCAGAACGGCGGCGCCGCGATGCTGCGCCGACCCTTCTCGTACCACGACGGCTTCGACGCGGACGGAGCCCCCGACGCGGGCCTCCTCTTCGTCTGCTGGCAGGCCGACCCGGTGCGCGGCTTCGTCCCGGTCCAGCGCAAGCTCGACCGCGGCGACGCCCTGTCGCAGTTCATCCGCCACGAGGCCAGCGGCCTGTTCGCGGTGCCCGGCGGGGCAGCCCGGGGGGAATACGTGGGACAGCGGCTGCTGGAGGGGTGAGGTCACCCCTGAGAGGGGCAGGGCCAGAAAGGTTACGCCGGGTTTCACAAGGCCCATTAGGGTGAGGTCATGCCAGCGAGCTATGCGTATCTCGGCCCTGAGGGCACCTTCACCGAAGTCGCCCTGCGCACCCTTCCGGAAGCGGCGACGCGGGAGCTGATCCCGTACGTGTCCGTGCAGTCGGCGCTCGACGCGGTCCGCGGCGGAGAGGCCGAGGCCGCCTTCGTGCCGATCGAGAACTCCGTCGAGGGCGGAATCACCACGACCCTCGACGAACTGGTGGCGGGCGCGCCGCTGATGATCTACCGCGAGGTGCTGCTGTCGATCACCTTCGCGCTGCTGGTCCGGCCCGGCACCGAACTGTCGGACATCAAGACGGTCTCCGCGCACCCGGCCGCCCAGCCCCAGGTACGCAACTGGCTCAAGAAGAACCTCCCGGACGCCCAGTGGGAGTCTGCCGCGTCGAACGCGGACGCCGCCCGCCTCGTCCAGGAGGGCCAGTACGACGCCGCCTTCGCGGGCGAGTTCGCGGCCGCCCGATACGGCCTGACGGCCCTGGAGAGCGGGATCCACGACGCGGAGAACGCCCAGACGCGGTTCGTGCTGGTCGGCCGCCCCGCCCGGCCCGCCGCGCCGACCGGCGCCGACAAGACGTCCGTCGTGCTGTGGCAACGCGACGACCACCCCGGCGGTCTGCGCGACCTGCTCGGCGAGTTCGCGACGCGCGGCATCAACCTGATGCTGCTGCAGTCCCGGCCCACCGGCGCCGGCATCGGCAACTACTGCTTCTGCGTCGACCTCGAGGGGCACATCTCCGACCGCCGGGTCGCCGAGGCCCTGATGGGGCTCAAGCGGATCTGCCTCCAGGTGCGGTTCCTCGGTTCCTACCCGCGTGCGGACGCCAGCGTGGCGGACGTACGGCAGCCGTACATCGGCACCTCCGACGAGGAGTTCGTCGCGGCGGCGGACTGGGTGGCGCGCTGTCAGGACGGACGTTTCTAGGGCGTTTCCGGGAGGTTTCTGGGATGTTTCCCGGAGGTCCCCAATCGCTCCTACCTGCATATTTTAGTTATCCACAGGAGTTATCCACAGGCGAGCTTCTCGACCTGGGGACAAGTCGACAACGAAGTGGTATCCGGTCGACAAATCGCCCTGCGACGCTGAAGTTCGTCCACACTCCCGTAGGTCACCCTTCGCCCACCCGTTTCCTTTACTCCCCCCTCTGGGGTGCCCATTTCCACCCGAAAGTGGGCGTGAAGGTGGTTTGGCTCGGGAATCCTTCGCCCCGAGAGTCCCTTTCGGAATGATCACTTCCGGCATCCACAGATCTTTCTCACACCCTGTGGATAACTTTTCGGGGCTGTGGATCCTTGTGGACGAACGCACCTCCAAGTTCCGCTCCACACAAGGGAATCGAGTCAACCCGACGCCTCCCGCCTCCTTCGTCCCAGGGAGCGAGACGCCTTTTATTGACACGATCGGCAATTCACTCATAACGGAACGTAAGCGGCGATTCGGCGCGCCTCGGAATAGTGAGTCGTGAGCCGTCACCCGGCACCGGTAGCCTTGACCGCGTGATTGACCTTCGCCTGCTCCGTGAGGACCCCGACCGTGCGCGCGCCTCCCAGCGTGCCCGTGGAGAGGACGTCGCGCTCGTCGACTCCCTCCTGTCCGCCGACGAGCGGCGCAGGTCGTCCGGCGTCCGCTTCGACGAGCTGCGTGCCGAGCAGAAGGCGCTCGGCAAGCTCATCCCCAGGGCCACCGCGGACGAGAAGGCGGAGCTGCTGAAGAAGGCGAGCCAGCTCGCCGCCGACGTCAAGGCAGCCGACGCCGAGCGCGACACGGCCGACGCCGAGACCCAGGAGCTGCTCCTGCGGCTCAGCAACCTCGTGCACCCCGAGGTGCCGGTGGGCGGCGAGGAGGACTTCGTCACGCTGGAGACGCACGGCACCATCCGTGACTTCGGCGCGGAGGGCTTCGACCCCAAGGACCACCTGGAACTCGGGCACATCCTCGGCGCGATCGACGTCGAGCGGGGCGCCAAGGTGTCCGGCTCGCGCTTCTACTTCCTGACGGGTGTCGGCGCGCTCCTCGAACTCGCGCTGGTGAACGCGGCGATCGGGCAGGCCACGGCGGCCGGCTTCACGCCGATGCTGACGCCCGCGCTGGTCCGCCCGCAGTCGATGGCCGGCACCGGCTTCCTCGGCCAGGCGGCCCAGGACGTCTACCACCTCGACAAGGACGACCTCTACCTGGTCGGCACCTCCGAGGTCCCGCTCGCCGCGTACCACATGGACGAGATCATCGACGCCGACCGGCTCCCGCTGCGGTACGCGGGCTTCTCGCCCTGCTTCCGCCGTGAGGCCGGCTCGCACGGCAAGGACACCCGGGGCATCTTCCGCGTGCACCAGTTCGACAAGGTCGAGATGTTCTCGTACGTCGACCCGGCGGACTCGCGGGCCGAGCACCAGCGCCTGCTGGAGTGGGAGAAGCAGTGGCTGACGTCCCTGGAGCTGCCGTTCCGGGTCATCGACGTCGCCTCCGCCGACCTCGGCTCCTCGGCCGCCCGCAAGTTCGACTGCGAGGCGTGGATCCCGACCCAGGGCAAGTACCGCGAGCTGACCTCGACCTCGGACTGCACCGAGTTCCAGTCCCGGCGGCTGTCCATCCGGGTCCGTGACGGCAAGCAGGTCAAGCCGCTGGCGACGCTCAACGGCACGCTGTGCGCCGTACCGCGCACGATCGTGGCGATCCTGGAGAACCACCAGCAGGCCGACGGTTCCGTGCGGGTGCCGGAGGTGCTGCGTCCGTACCTGGGCGGCCGTGAGGTCCTGGAGCCGGTCGCCAAGTGAGTACGTCCGCTGCCGAAGGTTTTCCCTACCGCCTGATCGCGACCGACCTCGACGGAACGCTGCTGCGTTCCGACGACTCGGTCGCGCCCCGCACCCGTGAGGCACTCGCCGCGGCCACCGCGGCGGGCGCCTCGCACATCATCGTCACGGGCCGCGGGGTCCCGTGGACCCGGCACATCCTCGACGACCTCGGCTACGACGGCCTCGCGGTCTGCGGCCAGGGCGCGCAGGTGTACCACGCCGGTGAGCACCGCCTGCTGACGTCGGTGACCCTGGACCGGCAGCTGGCCGGGGTGGCGCTGGCCAAGATCGAGGCGGAGGTCGGCCCGCTGTATCTCGCCGCGAGCCGTGACGGGCTGGACGGTGAGGTGCTGGTGGGGCCCGGTTACGCGGTCACCGGCGCGCTTCCCGCGACGCCGTTCACGGACGCGTCCGACCTGTGGACCGCCCCCCTGAACAAGATCTACATTCAGCATCCGTCGCTCACGGACGACCAGCTCGCGGAGGCCTCCCGCCGGGCCGCGGGCGGCTTCGTGACGGTCGCGATGGCCGGTGAGGGCATCGTCGAGCTTCTCCCCCTCGGCCTCTCCAAGGCGACGGGGCTGTCCCTGGCGGCCCGCCGCCTGGGGATGAAGGCGGCGGACACGATCGCCTTCGGTGACATGCCCAACGACATCCCGATGTTCGCCTGGTCCTCGTACGGCGTGGCCATGGCCAACGCCCACGAGGAACTCAAGGCGGTCGCTGACGAGGTGACGTCCTCCCACGACGAGGACGGGATCGCGGTGGTGCTGGAGCGGTTGCTGGGTCAGTGACCCAGAGGGCTTCAACGTCTCGCGGAGGATGCACGAATCGAACGTGCGCGGGGTCACCCCCGACCATGGCTTAGCAAGCCAGTGCCTTACCACTCGGCCAATCCTCCGGGTGGGCGGCCTCACGCGAAGTGGGATCCGCGTGCTCGAAGCGGCCGCCCCGGGCAGCTCCCCGTACGGGGCCAACTCGACGGAGGGGTAACTACTCCGGAGTCCGCCACGGGCTGCCCTGGTGGGAGCTGGACGTACTGTCGTGCATGGACATCGTCCGGCTCCTCCCCGGTGTGTGGCGCCGGCTCGATCCCGGCGTCCTGGACATCACCACTGTGCCGGTACGCCGAGTTCGGCGCCACTGATTAACGGGTGGCCCCGAACTCCCTCACCGGCGGCGCCACCTGCGCCGGCGCTTGCTGAAGAACCATCCCGCGGGCGGCTCGTCGGAACGCCAGGGCTGCGGCTCGGGCTTCTCGGTACGCCAGCGCGCGGCGAGCATCCGCGCCCGCGCGGACGGTTCGGACGTCTCGGCGGACCGTATGAAGTCCTCGTCCAGGACGAGGTCGTCCCAGACCTCGTCCCCGTCCCGTCCGCGGCCGTCGTACCCCTGCGTCTCGCCTGCCATCCCCGTCCTCCTGGCCCTGTGCCGCCCCTGTTTGTCCCCCGTTCGCCCAGTGTGCCCAGGCGGAGGTGAAGCCGATGTCAACACATCGGAGCGCCTACTCCTCGCCCGCGAGCGTCAGCGACCGGAGCTTCTGCCCCGCGTACCAGGTCGCGGCCACGGTGACGACGACCAGCAGGACGGTCGCCGTCGTCAGTCCGACATCCGAGGTCACCAGGTCCCCGCCGGCGACCTTCTGGGCCACCGCCAGCGACCACTGCTGGACACTGAGCGTGCGAGCCCCGGCCACCAGGGAGCCGAACAGGGCCTCCCAGACCAGCGCGTAGACCAGCCCGAACACGACGGCGTGCCGCGACACGGTGCCGAGCAGCAGGAAGAGCGCCGCGTAGGCGATGGAGGCGACCAGAGCGGCCACCGTGTAGGCGACGGCGACCTGTTGGCCGTTGCCGTTGAGGATGAAGCCCGCGATCAGGGTCGGCACCGCCGAGAACACCATCGTCACGGCTATCGCGACGATGAGCTTGGTGAAGATGATCGTCGGCCGTTTGATCGGCTTGGACAACAGGTAGACCACGGAGCCGTCGTCGATCTCGGGGCCGATCGCCCCGGTGCCCGCGATCACTCCGATGATCGGCACCATGGTGGCGAGCGCGAGCCCGCCGAGCAGGTCGGACGCGGTCTGGTCGTCGGCGCCGGCCAGGGCGCGCACCACGACCGACAGGACGATGAGCAGCAGCGGCAGGGCGCCCAGGATGAGGGCCCGGCGCCGGCCGAGCAGGGCCCGATAGGTGAGTCGGGCGACTGTGGGGTCGTACATCTTGGGCCTCCTACGCCGCGACGAGATACGAGAAGACGGACTCGAGGGACTCGTCCGACGGCGAGACCGCGAGCAGCCGGATGCCGTGGTCCCTCGCGACCCTCGGCAGCAGGGCCGTGAACCGGCCGAAGTCGACGGCCTGGATACGCAACGCGCCCTCGGCGAGGTCGACTTCGATGCCGGACGTCGACGGGTCGGAGATCAGCGCGGCCGCGAGGGCCCGGTCGTCGCTGGAGCGCACCAGGTAGCGGTGCGGGCGGTCGGTCATCAGGCGGCGGATCTTGCGGAAGTCACCGCTGGCCGCGTGCCGGCCGGCGACCACGACCTCGATGTGCCAGGCCAACTGCTCGACCTCTTCGAGGATGTGGGACGAGAACAGCACCGTGCGGCCCTCGTCGCCCATGCGCCGCAACAGGTCCATGAGCTGCATGCGCTGACGCGGGTCCATGCCGTTGAAGGGCTCGTCCAGCAGGAGCAGCGACGGGTCGTGGACGAGGGCGCTCGCCATCTTCACGCGCTGCCGCATGCCCTTGGAGTACGTCGAGATCTTGCGGTCCTGCGCGTACTCCATCTCGACCGTGGCCAGCGCCTTCTGGGCGGCCTTGGCGCCCAGTCCGTGCAACTCGGCGTTGGCGACGACGAATTCGCGCCCGGTGAGGAAGTCGTACATGGCCTCGCGCTCGGGGACGATGCCGATGTGCTTATAGATCGCCTCGTTGCGCCACACCTGCTGTCCGTCGAGGGTGACGGTGCCGGTGGAAGGGGACAGGAAGCCGCCCATCATGTTGATGAGGGTGGACTTTCCGGCACCGTTGGGGCCGAGGAGACCGGTGACGCCGGGTCCGACGGTCATGGTGATGTCGTTGACGGCGACCACGTTGCCGAACCAGCGCGAGACGTGGTCGATGGTGAGCGTGGTCACAGTCCGACCTTTCGGTAGCGGCGCATCAGGAGGCCGTAGCAGGCGGCGATCAGACCAAGGGTGGCGAGGACGTAGATCACGCCTTCCCCGTTGGTCGGGCCGACCCCTCCGGGGAACGCCGAACTGGCGCCCAGGAACGCGGACTGCACTCCGTCGATGAGCGTGATGGGCGAGAAGAGACCCATCCAGGCGATGGATCCGGTGCTGTTCTGCGCCTCGGCGATGGCCTGGAGGGTGGAGACGGCACCGTAGGAGATGGTCAGGACGGCGATCACGGCCGCGATACCGAAGCCGCGGCGCGGGGTGACCGACGCGATGACCAGGCCGAGGCCGGCGAACAGGAGCGAGAGCAGTGCCACGGAGACCAGTCCCTGAGCGAACCCCTTGGTCTGGTCCGCGAAGTCGAGTTTGGCCAGCAGGGCGCCCACATAGAGCACCAGCAGCGGGGCGGCGGTGAGGACGAACAGTGCCGAGGCCAGCGCCGCGAACTTCGCGCGCACGTAGTCGGCGGTCTCGATGGGCCGTGAGAAGTAGAGCGGTACGGTCTTGAAGCGCAGGTCCCGCGAGACGGACTGGGGTGCCTGCGAGGCGACGTACAGGCTGATGACGGCCTGCATGACGATCGCGTAGCGCGTGTAGTCGAGGGGCAGGTCCTTGGCCTTCGTGGCGACCGCGACGGCCACCATGATGGCCGCGGGCACGCACATCACCACGAACATCAGCATCGGCAGCACCTTGGACTTCACCGAGCGGCCGAGGCCGTAGGCGCCGCGCAGGGACTGCGAGTAGAGGGAGCGGCGGGCGTAGGCGCGGCCGAGGCGCGGGCCGTCGTAGGCGCGGTAGCCGATGTTGTGGATGCGTGTCTGGTCACCTGAGGGTGTTGCTACGGGGTGCTCAGTTGCCATGGCCGACCGCCTCCTTCCGCTCCGCGTCACGCTGTTCGTCGCTGTCCGTGAAGACTTCCGATATGTGGTGCCGGCGCTGTTCCATGCGCACCAGGCCGAGACCGAGGTCGGCGACCACGTCGCGGATCAGGTCGTATGTCTCCTCGCCCTGTGCGGTGAGCAGCAGCACATGTCCGGCGCCGGGCAGGCCGCCGCCGCTGTCGACGACCTCGACCCCGCGTGCGTGGAGCGCGTCGCGCACCGCGCGGGTGCCGTCGGGGTGCTCGTCGGTGTCGGTGACCTCGATCGCGAGGGTCGTGGTGGTCTGGGTGAAGTCGGTGGTGGAGCTGGAGCGCAGAAGCTTGCCGCCGTCGACGACGACCACGTGGTCGCAGGTGCGTTCCAGCTCGCCCAGCAGGTGGGAGGTGACCAGGACCGAGATGCCGAAGTCGGTGTGGATGCGGCGGATGAGGCCGAGCATCTCGTCCCGGCCGACGGGGTCGAGGCCGTTGGTCGGCTCGTCCAGGAAGACCAGCTGCGGGTCGTGGACCAGGGCCTGCGCGAGTTTCACGCGCTGTTTCATGCCGGTGGAGTAGCCGCCGATGGGGCGGTAGCGCTCCTCGTACAGGCCGACGTGGCGCAGCGTGTCCGCGGTGCGCTCGCGCGCGGCGGTCGGCGGCAGGCCGGACATGCGCGCCATGTGGACGACAAACTCGGTGGCCGATACGTCGGGCGGCAGGCAGTCGTGTTCCGGCATGTAGCCGACCCGCTCGCGGATGTCGGCGCCCTTGGTGGCGACATCGAGGCCGAGCACTTCGGCGCGGCCCTCGGTGGCGGGGGACAGACCCAGCAGGATCTTGATCAGTGTGGACTTGCCGGCTCCGTTGGCTCCGACGAGTCCGGTCACACCGGGTCCGACGTCCACGGAGAGCCGGTCAAGCGCGGTCACCCGGGGGAACCGCTTGCTCAGGCTTTCGGTCGCGATCACAGTCACGTCTTCGACCCTAGTGACGCGCGCCACGCCGGTCGTCACTCCGCAGAGCTGTCTTCATATCAACCTGGAGTCGTACGGGGCCCTAGGGGTCACGCTCAGGTCGCACAACGCGGGGCGGGGTTGTCCACATCCACCCTGTTGTCCACAGCCCCGGGGCAGGCCTATTGACCGGGCCTTCGGCGACTGTCACATTCGCCGGTGTCAGGTTACGGGCACGTACCGCATCGAGTGCGGCCGAGGTGGATGGGTGGGGGCATGACTACGGCGGACTTGCCTTTCGCCTGGTCCGGGGACCGAACGGTCCGCGTCGGATCCCGCCGCGCGAGCTCGTTCGAGCGTGGGGGACCGCGACGCTGGGCGGAGGACATGTGACGGGCCTTTCGCAGTCGGGATCGACGGGGGCGCACGGCGCGCGCGAGCGCCGGGTACGGACCGGCGGGGTCGAGTTGTGCGTCGTCGAGCTGGGGGACCGCTCGGCGCCGACGGTCGTCCTGGTGCACGGCTATCCGGACAGCAAGGAGGTGTGGTCCGAGGTCGCGCCCCGGCTTGCCGAGCGCTTCCACGTCGTGCTCTACGACGTCCGCGGGCACGGCCGGTCCACTGCACCGAAGCCGCTGCGCGGCGGGTTCACGCTGGAGAAACTGACGGACGACTTCCTGGCTGTCGCGGACGCGGTCAGCCCGGACCGGCCGGTGCACCTGGTGGGGCACGACTGGGGCTCGGTGCAGTCCTGGGAGTTCGTCACGGTCGAACGCGCCGAGGGCCGGATCGCCTCGTTCACCTCGATGTCCGGCCCCTCCCTCGATCACTTCGGCCACTGGATCAACGAGCGCCTCACGCGCCCCACTCCGCGCCGGGTCGGCCAGTTGCTCGGCCAGGGCGCCAAGTCCTGGTACGTGTATCTGCTGCACACGCCCGGGCTGCCGGAGCTGGCCTGGCGCGGCCCGCTCGGCAAGCGCTGGCCCCGCATTCTGGAGCGTGCCGAGAAGGTCCCCGGCGGGGGCTACCCGACCTCGTCGCTGCCGGTGGACGCGGTGCACGGGGCGTGGCTGTACCGCGACAACGTCCGCGCCCGGTTGCGCCGTCCGCGCCCGGACGCCTACGCGCACGCCCCCGTGCAGCTCATCACGCCCCTGGGAGACGCGTTCCTGTCGGAGCGGCTCTACGACGAACTGGAACGGTGGGCTCCGCAGTTGACCCGTCGGGTGCTGCCGGCGAAGCACTGGATCCCTCGTTCCCGTCCCGACCAACTGACGGCCTGGATCACCGAGTTCGTGACGTCGGTGGAACGCGGAAGGCCGACTGCCACAACGGCGACCGGCGCGTACGCCGAGCGGTTCGGTGGGCAGCTCGTCCTGGTCACCGGCGCGGGCAGCGGCATCGGGCGAGCCACCGCGCTGGCGTTCGCCGAGTCCGGCGCGCGCGTGCTGGCCGTCGACCGGGACGCGGAGGCAGCGCTGCGGACCGCCGAGTTGTCCCGGCTGCTCGGCGCCTCCGAGGCCTGGGCGGAGACGGTCGATGTCTCGGACGAGCAGGCCATGGAGGAACTCGCCGCGAAGGTCGCCGCCGAGTACGGCGTGGTGGACGTCCTGGTGAACAACGCCGGCATCGGCCTCTCCGGCTCCTTCTTCGACACCACCTCCGAGGACTGGAGGAAGGTCCTTGACGTCAACCTGTGGGGTGTGATCCACGGCTGCCGGCTCTTCGGCAGGCAGATGGCCGAGCGGGGACAGGGCGGACACATCGTCAACACCGCTTCGGCGGCTGCGTACTTGCCCTCCAAGGTGCTGCCCGCCTACAGCACCTCCAAGGCGGCGGTGCTGATGCTCAGCGAGTGCCTGCGCGCGGAACTGGCCGGCCAGGGCATCGGGGTGAGCGCGATCTGCCCCGGCATCGTCAACACCAACATCACCTCCACCGCGCGGTTCGCGGGCGTGGACGCCGCCGAGGAGAAGCGGCGCCGGCAGCGGGCCGCGCGTCTGTACGGGCGGCGCAACTATCCCCCGGAGAAGGTCGCCGACGCGATCCTGCGGGCGGTGGTGCGCAACGAGGCGGTGGTCCCGGTGACGCCGGAAGCCCGGGGTGCCCGCCTCATGTCCCGCCTCATGCCAGGGGTGTTGAGGGCTGTCGCACGGCTGGATCCGCCGCTGTGAGTCACCGCGGTCTCGGCCCCACTTCAGGGAGTTGAGGGCTTGGTCTCGCACATCGCCTTCCGTGCACGGGAGTTCACAAGTTCACACCGAGAACGTTTTCGCCGTGTTGCGGCAGGCCGCACCGTCCGACCGTCGCGGAGGCGTCCGTAGCGGCCTCACTCCTACGACGGCTGCGCCCCCTCAGGCAACAGACGGTGGACATCGAACTCGCCCGGCGCACACGCCTGTTCGTGTACCGCACTTGTGGTGGCCCCAGGAGCGGAAGCAGCCCCGCCGCCTGAGGACCGGACGCGTTTCGTGACGATCCCGAGGGAGACAATCCGGGCCCTAGAGGCGCTGGTTGGCGCGGCGCGCGCCTTCGAGTTCGTCGCCGCTCACCGCCGAACGAGAGGTGCGGGCCCGACCCTTGGACCGGATCGCCTCAAGTCACCGCCGATTAGTTGACCTTGACGAAGCGACCTTACTGAAAGGCCAGTTGTCCACAGAATCGCCAATTCCCCTGTGGATAACCGCACTTGGCTGTGGATCAAACATCCGGAGCACAATCATTCGCGTGATTCAGATCTCTCCCGGCACGCTGGTGGGATGAACGAGAACGAGAGGGAGAGGATCGAGAGACGGACCGTGAAGGTGTCCAAGTACCTCTCGAAGCACCTTCGGCACCAGCCGGAACGGATCGGGCTCATCCTCGACGAGGGCGGATGGGTCGAGATCGACGAACTGATCGCCGCGGCCGCGGCTCACGGCTTCCGGTTCGGCCGGGACGAGCTGGACCACGTGGTCGCCGCCAACGACAAGCAGCGCTTCGCGGTCGACGGCACCCGGATCCGCGCCAGCCAGGGTCACAGCATCGACATCGACCTCGGGCTGGCACCGGCGACCCCGCCGCCGTATCTCTACCACGGGACCACGGACCGACCTCTGAACGCGATCCGTACGGAGGGGCTGCGACCCATGAACCGGCACGACGTCCATCTCTCGCCCGACCGGGAGACCGCGACCCGCGTCGGAGCCCGCCGCGGCCGGCCCGTCGTGCTGTCGGTGGACGCCGGCGCCATGCACCGGGACGGCCTTGTCTTCCAGGTCAGCGCCAACGGGGTGTGGCTGACGAAGGCCGTGCCCCCGCAGTACTGCGGTTTCCCGAGCCGCGCTGACGGCCGCCGGACGCCGATGATCAAGCTCGGCCCTTGACTCAGCGAACGTGTGCGATGACCATGCGTGACCGTTTTATGTGGAACTCACTCGTCCGCATACGCTCGAACCATGAGTCTGCGTCTGAGCACCGTGATCCTTCCGTACCGTCGTTGGCACGAGGGCGGCCGTTCGGCATGGCAGCGCGCTGAGCAGCTCGGCTTCCACACCGCCTACACCTACGACCACCTGTCCTGGCGCAGTTTCCGCGACGGACCCTGGTTCGGTGCCGTCCCGACGCTGACCGCCGCCGCGGGTGCCACCGACACTCTGCGCCTCGGCACGCTCGTGACCTCGCCGAACTTCCGGCACCCGGTGACCCTCGCCAAGGAGCTGATCTCCCTGGACGACATCTCCGACGGGCGGGTCACGCTCGGTATCGGCGCGGGCGGCACCGGCTTCGACTCCACGGTGCTCGGACAGGAACCGTGGACCCCGCGTGAGCGTGCCGATCGATTTGCCGAGTTCGTGTCGCTCCTCGACCGGCTGCTGACCGAGGACGGCACCGAGGGAGTGTCGTACGAGGGCGAGCACTACTCGGCGCACGAGGCGCGCAACATCCCCGGCTGCCTCCAGCGCCCCCGGCTGCCGTTCGCGGTGGCCGCGACCGGGCCGCGTGGCCTGGAGCTCGCCGCGCGGTACGGGCAGGCCTGGGTGACCACCGGCGACCCCAAGCTGTACGAGAACGGCACTCCTGAGCAGTCGGTTCAGGCCCTTCGCGGGCAGACGGAGAAGCTGGCCGACGCGTGTGCCGCGGTCGGGCGGGACGTGCGCGAGCTGGACAGGGTCTTGCTGACCGGCTTCACCCCGGACCGCGACCGCCCGCTCCAGTCCCTCGACGCGTTCGTGGACTTCGCGGGCCGGCACCAGGATCTGGGGTTCACCGAGATCGTGATCCACTGGCCCATCCCCGAATCGGACTTCGCCGCCGACGAGAAGATCTTCGAGCAGATCGCCATGGACGCGCCCGCCCAGTTGCGGTGACGGCGCAGGTGAGAGGCGGTGGCTTCGCTCCTGTGCGGTCTCCGCACAGACGTGCGGGTGATCTGCTGGAGAATGGCCGGGTGACCTCAGCGACTCGACAGCCCGAAACCCCGGCCGCCGCCGTTCCGCCGCGACTGATCGCCACCGATCTGGACGGCACCCTGCTGCGCGACGACAAGTCGGTCTCGCCGCGCACCGTCGCGGCCCTCGCCGCCGCCGAGGAGGCGGGCATCGAGGTCTTCTTCGTCACCGGCCGCCCGGCCCGCTGGATGGATGTCGTCAGCGACCATGTCCACGGCCACGGCCTGGCGATCTGCGGCAATGGCGCGGCCGTGGTCGATCTGCACGGCGGCCCGGGTGCCCACCGGTTCGTGAAGGTGCGGGAGCTGGCCCGGAAGAACGCGCTGGACGCCGTACGGCTGCTGCGCGAGGCGGCACCCGGCACGGTGTACGCGGTGGAGCAGACGTACGGCTTCTACCAGGAGCCCGACTATCCGAAGCTCCACATGGAGATTCCCGACTTCCTCGCACCGGCCGAGGAGTTGTTGGCGCCGGACGCCCCCGGTGCCGACGAGCCGGTCCTCAAGATCCTCGCGTACCACCCCACCGTCGACCCGGACGCCTTTCTCACCACCGCCCGCCTCGCCATCGGCGAACGCGCGAACGTGACCCGCTCCAGCCCCAGCGCCCTGCTGGAGATCAGCGGCCCCGAGGTCTCCAAGGCCAGCACGCTCGCCCTGTGCTGCGCCGAACGCGGGATCTCGCACGAGGAAGTCGTCGCCTTCGGGGACATGCCGAACGATGTCGAGATGCTCACCTGGGCGGGCCAGTCGTACGCGATGGGCAACGCACACCCGGATGTGATCGCCGCGGCCTCCGGACGTACCGTCGCCAACAACGACGACGGGGTGGCCGTCGTGATCGAGCGGCTGCTGGCGGAGCGAGGATAGAGCGGACCCAGAGCCCGAGACAGCCGAGCGCCCCGACTGGGCCCATCAGACCCCGAGTGGCCCCCGTGCCCGTGCGGGCCTCATCCCACCGGCACGCCTCGCGCCGACAACCACGGCACCGGATCCACCGCCGACCCCATCTCCGGCGTGACCCGCACCTCGAAGTGCAGATGCGGGCCGCTGGAGTTGCCGGTCGTGCCCGACTGTCCGATCCACTGGCCAGGCCTCACCTTGTCACCCTGGTCGACGGTGACGGCGGCGAGATGGGCGTACTGGGAGTAGTAGCCGCCCGCGTGCTTCACGACCACCTCGATGCCGAACGCGCCGCCGCACGACACCTTCACCACGCGCCCCGCGCCCACCGCCCGGACGGGCGTGCCGATCGGCACCGCGAAGTCCTGCCCGGTGTGCCGTCTGGCCCACCGGGCACCACCACTGCCGAAACCGGCGGACAACTGGTACGACTCCACCGGAGCGACCCACGCGCTCGTGACGGCCACCGGCGGCTGGTCCAGCCGGACAGCCCCGCGGCAGGAACCCGCCGCGACGGAGGCGTCGGCCTGGCCCTGCAGCTGCCACCGCGCCTGCTCCAGCTTCCGCTCGATGTCCTTCTTCAGGTCGGCGAGTTCGGAGCTCCGCCGCTCAAGGTCCTGCCAGGCAGCCGCCGCCTTCCCCTCGTCCGCGGCCAGTCGGCTCTCGGCCCGACGGCTCTTGCCGATCGCGTTGTCGACCGTGAGCTGCGACTGGGAGAAGACGTGCTGGCCGCGCATCAGGTCATCGGGACTGTCGGCCAGGATGATCTGCGCGGCCAGCGGCATCCCACCGCCACTGCGGTACTGGGCCCGCGCGATCCGCCCCAGGTCCTCATGGAGCACGGCGATCTCCCGCCGCTCACGGTCGAGAAGGACCTCGGCCCGCTGCACCTGCACCCGCCTCGTGTCGGCCTCGCGGCGGCCCGCCTCGTACCGCTCGGTGGCGAGGGCCGCGTCCTCGTAGAGCCGGGCCACCTGCGCGCTGATCCCCAAGGCCGCGGCATCCTGCCCACCCTCCCCTTCGCCGTCGGCGGCGTAGATGGGACGGGCCGCCAGCACCGCGACCGCGCACAGCAGCGCCGGAACGAGCAGCGGATGACAGCGAGGTGAGCGCATATCAGCGATCGTGACCCGGCGACGGGAGTGCGTCCTGTTCAAGTCCTGCGGCCGGGGGACCGGTTGCGGCAGATGGGTCAGTACGGAACCTGCCGCACCGCCCGTCGTACCCCGCCCTTGTGACGGAGCGTCGAACCGAATCGGCTGTCCCTCGCACACCCGCCCTTGCCGGCAGATGGCGCCCCGCCGGCGGATCTGCTCCTACCGCGCCCCCACCAGCAAGTCCGCCGCCGCCTCCCGCTCCGCCATCCCCCGCAACGGCCCCGGCGCCGCGGCCAGTTCCGCGTACGGCCCCCGCTGCACCACACGCCCCTCGTCCAGCACGATCACCTCGTCGACGGCCGTCAGGCCGGCCAGCCGGTGGGTGATGAGCAGGGTCGTCCGACCCTCGGTAGCGGCCAGCAGGTCTGCGGTGAGCGCGTCGGCCGTCGGCAGGTCGAGATGCTCGGCGGGCTCGTCGAGCACAAGGACGGGGAAGTCGGCCAGCAGCGCCCGGGCCAGCGCCAACCTCTGCCGCTGCCCGCCCGACAGCCGTGCCCCGTGCTCGCCGACCAGCGTGTCCAGACCGTCGGGCAGAGCGTCGGCCCAGTCGAGCAGCCGAACCCGCCGCAGCGCTTCCCGCAGTTCGCCCTCACTGGCGTCCTTCCTGGCGAGGAGGAGGTTCTCGCGCACCGAGCTGTCGAAAAGGTGCGCGTCCTGCGCACACAGGCCGACAAGCCGCCGTACGTCGTCACCGTCCAGCGCGTGAGCATCCACGCCGCCCAGGGTGTACGAGCCCGCCTGGGCGTCCAGGAACCGCAGCAGCACCTGTGCGAGCGTCGTCTTGCCGGACCCGGACGGCCCGACCACGGCGATCCGGCGTCCCTCCTCCAGAGCGAGGCCGACTCCGGCGAGAGCCTCCCGGTCCTGTCCGGCGTGCCGGGCGGTCAGGCCCTTCACAACGACAGGGAAGGGGGACGCGGGTGCCTGCTGGGGCCGCTCCGGCTCCCGTACCGGCTCGGGCGCGTCCAGCACCTCGTACACACGCTCAGCGCTCTTGCGCACCCGCTGGCGGTACTGCACGGCGAGCGGCAGCCCGAGGACGGCCTCGAAGACGGCCAGCGGGGTCAGGACGACGACCGCCATGGCCACGCCGCCCAGCCGCCCGTCGGCGACCGCCTGGGCGCCCACGAGAGCGCTCGCGACGACGGTCAGGCCGGAGATCAACGCGGTGAGCCCGTCACCGAGCGCGGTGGCGGCGGCCGTACGCGAGGCGATCCGGGTGAGCGTCCCGTCGGCCCGTCGCGCCTCGGCGGTCCGTCCGGGCAGCGCACCGGCGACGGTCAGCTCGGCGGTCCCGCTGAGCAGGTCGGTCACCCGGGTCGCCAGGGTTCCCCTGGCGGGGGCCAGCCTGCGCTCGGCCCGTCGCGCGACGGCACCGGTGACCAGCGGGACACCCGCGCCGGCCGCCAGCAGTCCGACGGCGAGAGCGGCCCCGGCCTCCGGCAGCAGCCAGGCGGTGAAGCCGACGGACGCGGCCGACACGACCACGGCGGCACCGGCGGGCAGCACCCAGCGCAACCAGTAGTCCTGCAAGGCGTCCACGTCAGTGACGAGCCGGGACAGCAGGTCGCCTCGCCGGGTGCGCCGCAGTCCGGCGGGCGCCAGCCGCTCCAGACGCCGGTACACGGCGACCCGGGTGTCGGCCAGCATGCGCAGCACGGCGTCGTGCGACACGAGACGCTCGGCGTAGCGGAAGACCGCCCGTCCGATCCCGAAGGCCCGCGTCGCCGTCACGGCCACCATCAGATACAGCACCGGCGGTTGCTGTGAGGCTCGCGAGATGAGCCACCCGGAGGTGGCCATGAGGCCGACGGCGCTGCCGAGCGCGAGGCTGCCCAGCAGCAGGGCGAGAGCGAACTGTCCGCGCCGGGCGCCGGACAGGGCGCGCACGCGGGCGAGGACGCCATGAGCCTGGGAGACCGGCACGACAGTCTCGGGCGCATCCGCAGCGGTACTGGCTCCCGCCTCGGTCGGAGCCGCCTCGGGCGTCCGGGCCGCGCCTTCCATCTGAACGGAGGAACGAGGCTCCGCCAGCCGTACCACCCGGCCCGCCACCCCGAGCAGCGCCGGCCGGTGCACCACCAGCAGCACGGTCCGTCCCTCGGACAGTCGCCGCACCGCCTCCACGACCTCGGCCTCTGTCGCCCCGTCGAGTGCCGCCGTCGGTTCGTCGAGCAGCAGTACTGGCCGGTCGGCGAGAAATGCCCGGGCAAGGGCCAGGCGTTGCCGCTGGCCTGCGGACAGCCCGGCCCCGTCCTCGCCCAGCGCCGTGTCGGCGCCCAGCGGCAACGCGTCGACGAACTCCAGGGCACCGGCGTCGGCCAGGGCACGCCGTACAGCGGTGTCATCGGCGTCCGGACGAGCGAGGCGCACGTTCTCGCCGATCGTCCCGGCGAACAGGTGCGGTCGCTGTGGCACCCATGCGATCCGTGAGTGCCATTGCCCCAGATCGGCCTCGGTGAGATCCACTCCCCCGACCAGGACCCGGCCCTCGCTGGGCCGCACGAATCCCAGCAGCACATTGAGCAGCGTCGACTTGCCCGCACCGCTCGGCCCGACGAGCGCGACGGTCTCCCCGGGCTCGACGGCGAAGGACACGTCAGTCACCGCGTCCGCCGACCGTCCGGCATATCGGACGGTGACCCCTTCGAAGGTCAGGGCACCGGCCGGCACGGCGCCGCGGCCCGAGGCCGGCACCGGCGTCTCGAGCACCGAGAAGATCTCCTCCGCGGCGGCCAGCCCCTCAGCCGCCGCGTGATACTGCGCTCCCACCTGCCGCAGCGGCAGATACGCCTCGGGCGCGAGCACCAGGATGACCAAGCCGATGTACAGGTCCATGTCCCCGTGCACGAGCCGCATGCCGATGGTCACAGCGACCAGGGCCACGGACAGCGTCGACAGCAACTCCAGCGCGAAGGAAGAGAGGAAGGCGATCCGCAGCGTCCGCATGGTCGCCTGCCGGTACTCCCCGGTGATGCGCCGGATGGAATCCGCCTGCGCCTTGGCCCGCCCGAACACCTTCAGGGTCGGCAGGCCGGCCACCACGTCCAGGAAGTGCCCGGACAACCGGGACAGCAGCCGCCACTGACGATCCATGTGGGACTGTGTGGCCCAGCCGATCAGCACCATGAAAACCGGAATGAGCGGCAGCGTTCCGACGATGATGGCCGCGGACACCCAGTCCTCGGTGACGATCCGCAGCAGCACCGCCACCGGCACGACCACCGCGAGGCCCAACTGCGGCAGATAGCGTGAGAAGTAGTCGTCGAGAGCGTCGACCCCCCGCGTGGCGAGCGCGACCAGTGATCCCGTCCGTTGTCCGCTCAGCCACCCGGGCCCCAGCGAGACAGCTCGCTCCAGCAGCCGCCCCCGAAGCTCCGACTTCACTGCCGCGCTCGCACGGTGCGCGGCGAGTTCGGTGAGCCAGGAGACCAGGGCACGCCCACCCGCGACGGCCACCAACAGCAGCAGGGGGGTGCGGAGGCCGGCGACGGACATGCCGTGCTGGAAAGCTCCCACCACCACTTCGGCGATGAGCATCGCCTGCGCGATGACCAGTCCCGCACCGACGGCACCCAGGCCGACGACCGCCGCCAGAAAGAGGCGAGTGGTGCGGGCGTACCGGATCAGACGCGGATCGATCGGTTTCACGTGAAACATGCCCTTCGGTCCAGGGGGTGCCGTCCACCGTGTTTCACGTGAAACAACGCGTAACCACGCTCCCACACCCCCGTCGGACTCAGTGAGCGGTGTCGGCGGCGATGTGCTGCGTACCGATCCGCTTGCGGAACACCCAGTAGGTCCAGCCCTGATAGAGCATGACGATCGGCGTGGCGATCGCCGCACACCACGTCATGATCCTCAGGGTGTACGGGCTCGACGAGGCGTTCGTGACCGTGAGGTTCCAGTCCGCATTGAGCGAGGACGGCATGACGTTCGGGAAGAGCGTCAGGAACAGCATCGACACGGCGGCCACGATGGTGACACCGGACAGCGCGAACGACCAGCCCTCACGCCCGGCCTGGTTGGCCACGAGAGCGGCGACCAGTGCGCCGACCGCCACGACGAGCGCGATCAGACTCGCGCCGTCCCCGCCGTCGACCTGAGTCCACAGCAGGAAGAGCAGCGCCAGGACCGCGGCGACCAGACCGACGACCGTCGCCATCTTCCGCGCCCGCACCCGGATGTCCCCGACCGTCTTGAGCGCTGTGAACACCGCGCCGTGGAAGGTGAACAGCGTCAGGGTCACCAGACCACCGAGGAGCGCGTACGGGTTGAGCAGGTCCCAGAGGGTGCCGACGTAGTCGAAGTTCCGGTCGATCTTGACGCCCCGCACGATGTTGCCGAAGGCCACACCCCACAGGAAAGCCGGGATCAGCGACGTCCAGAAGATCGCTGTCTCCCAGTTGCGCTGCCAGTTCTCCTCGGGCCGCTTCACCCGGTACTCGAAGGCGACCCCCCGGACGATCAGACAGACCAGGATGAGCAGGAGGGGGAGGTAGAACCCGGAGAAGAGCGTGGCGTACCACTCGGGGAAGGCGGCGAAGGTCGCGCCGCCGGCCGTCAGCAGCCACACCTCGTTGCCGTCCCAGACAGGGCCGATGGTGTTGATCAGCACCCGCTTCTCGGTCCGGTCGCGGGCGAGCAGCTTGGTGAGGACGCCGACCCCGAAGTCGAAGCCCTCCAGGAAGAAGTAGCCGGTCCACAGGACGGCGATGAGTACGAACCAGACGTCGTGAAGTTCCATGGCTGTGCAGCTCCCTCGGCCTAGTAGGAGAAGGCCATCGGCTTGTCGGCGTCCTGGGAGTCGCCGCCGATCTTCGTGGGCGGGTTGAGGTCAGCCTCGGTGAGCTCGGGCGGGCCGGCCTTCACGTACTTCGCCAGCAGCTTGACCTCGATGACGGCGAGGATGGCGTAGAGGCTGGTGAAGACGATCATCGAGGTGAGGACCTCACCCTGGGAGACACCGGGGGAGACCGCGTCCCGGGTCTGCAGGACGCCGTAGACAACCCACGGCTGGCGGCCCATCTCGGTGAAGATCCAGCCCCAGGAGTTGGCGATCAGCGGGAAGGCCAGGGTCCAGATCGCAAGGCGCCAGTACCACGTGGTGAGCTTCGGTCCGAGCGCCTTCTTCCCGAAGAGGACAAGATGCGGGACCTCGTCGTCGCCGACCCTGAGGTGCTGCGGCAGCAGGAACTTCTTGCGGGTCAGCCAGAGTCCGGCCAGCCCGATGGCGAAGGACGACATACCGAAGCCGATCATCCAGCGGAAGCCCCAGTAGGCGACCGGGATGTTGGGCCGGTAGTCACCGGGACCGAACTTCTCCTGCTCGGACTTGTTGACGTCGTTGATCCCCGGCACATGCGAGCTGAAGTCGTCGTTCGCGAGGAAGGACAGCAGGCCCGGGATCTCTACGGCGACCTTGTTGTGGCCGGCGTCGACGTCGCCGTAGGCGAAGACGGAGAAGGGTGCGGGTGCCTCGCCGTCCCACAGCGCCTCGGCGGCGGCCATCTTCATCGGCTGCTGCTCGAACATGATCTTGCCGAGGGTGTCCCCGCTGACCGCGGTGAGCAGGCCGCCGATGGCGACGGTCACCAGGCCGAGGCGCAGCGAGGTCTTCATCTCGCGGATGTGCTTCTTGCGCAGCAGATGGAAGGCGGAGATGCCGACCATGAAGGCGCCGCCGGTGAGGAAGGCCGCGGAGAGGGTGTGGAAGGCCTGGGCGAGCGCGGTGTTCTGGGTCAGTACCTGCCAGAAGTCGGTGAGCTCGGCCCGTCCCTTCGCCTCGTTGATCCGGTAGCCGACCGGGTGCTGCATCCAGGAATTGGCTGCCAGGATGAAGTACGCCGACAGGATCGTGCCGATCGAGACCATCCAGATGCACGCCAGATGGATCCTCTTGGGCAGCTTGTCCCAGCCGAAGATCCACAGGCCGATGAAGGTGGACTCGAAGAAGAAGGCGATCAAGGCCTCGAAGGCGAGCGGGGCGCCGAAGACGTCGCCGACGAAGCGTGAGTAGTCGGACCAGTTCATGCCGAACTGGAACTCCTGCACGATGCCGGTGACCACACCCATCGCGATGTTGATCAGAAAGAGCTTGCCCCAGAACTTGGTGGCCCTGAGGTACTTCTCCTTCTCCGTGCGCACCCACGCGGTCTGCAGTCCGGCCGTCAGAGCGGCCAGCGAGATCGTCAGCGGGACGAACAGGAAGTGGTAGACGGTGGTGATCCCGAACTGCCAACGCGCCAGGGTCTCCGGCGCCAGAGCCAGTTCCACGTCGTCACTCTCCTTACGTCGCCGAGGTACAGCGGGCTTTTGTCCCGTTTGTTACACACATCACTGGATCAATCGGGACACGCTTGTGAACGCGTTCACATTCACAAGCAATTATGACGCACGGATTTTCGACACTCGAAGGGGGGTCCCCCTCTCGGGAAACCCCCCTGTCACAGCCGTGGCTAGAGCTCCTTGCGGAACCCTTCGGCCGCCTTGAGGAAGATGTCGTTCGCCTCGGTCTCCCCGACCGTGACCCGCACACCCTCGCCCGCGAACGGCCGGACCATCACCCCCGACTGCTCGCACGCCTGTGCGAACTCGACCGTGCGTTCCCCCAGCCGCAGCCACACGAAGTTGGCCTGGGTCTCCGGCACCGTCCAGCCCTGGGCCCGCAACGCGTCGACCACGCGGGTGCGCTCGCACACCAGCGAGCCCACCCGGCCGAGCAGTTCGTCCTCGGCCCGCAGCGAGGCGATCGCCGCGTCCTGCGCGATCCGGCTCACGCCGAAGGGCACCGCGGTCTTGCGGAGCGCCGCCGCCACCGGCTCATGGGCGATCGCGAAGCCGACACGCAGGCCGGCGAGGCCGTACGCCTTGGAGAACGTGCGCAGAACGCAGACGTTCGGCCGCCGGCGGTACAACTCCACGCCGTCCGGCACCTCGGCGTCCCGGATGAACTCGCGGTACGCCTCGTCCAGCACGACCAGCACATCCCCGGGCACCCGGTCGAGGAACCGTTCCAGCTCGGCCCGCCGTACGACCGTGCCCGTGGGGTTGTTGGGGTTGCAGACGAAGATCAGCCGGGTCCGCTCGGTGATCGCGTCCGCCATGGCGTCCAGGTCGTGCACATCGCCCGACGTCAGCGGCACCTGCACCGGCGTGGCCCCACTGATCCGGGTGATGATCGGATACGCCTCGAAGGACCGCCAGGCGTAGATCACCTCGTCGCCGGGTCCCGAGGTCGCCTGGATCAGCTGTTGCGCGACCCCGACCGAGCCGGTACCGGTGGCCAGGTCGGACAGCGGAACGGCGAAGCGCTCGGAGAGTTCGTTCATCAGGCCCGTGCAGGCCATGTCCGGGTAGCGGTTGAACGACGAGACGGCGGCCGCCACGGTCTCCAGCACGCCGGGCAGCGGCGGATACGGGTTCTCGTTGGAGGACAGTTTGTAGGCGACCGGGCCGTCGGCCGCGGCGGGCTTGCCCGGCACATAGGCGGGGATACCCTCCAGCTCGGCACGCAGCTTGGGGTTCGTCTCGCTCACCACAGTCCTCCTCCTGACCACCGGCGGACGTCAGCACCACCGGCTCCCATGCTCCTCACCCTATGAGGATTCGGGTCCGCTGCGTACAGGTGCGCGGTGACCTCGTCCGCCGGCGGCACTCATCTCGAGCGTCGCGGCCGACGTCGTCACCACCATCAAGGGCATCACCGTACGAAGGCGTACGAATCCAGGGGCGCGGCTACATATATCTACGCGCCGGTAGCTCGCGCCGTGGCGCGCGTCCCCCGTAAAGGTGAGTTGAGACCGCTTCGAAACATCAGATACTTGGCAGGCCGGTGCGCGCCGACAAGTCACCTCCTGCTTCTGGATCACTCAACTACCTTAGTTTCCAAGGCTATTGACCCACTAACACCTTGCAGAAACGTGCCTGTCAACGCGTGCATATGCGTCCGCCCTACCCCACCGCATGAGCCCTACTATCGGCTCGCCATGACAGCAGCAGGGAAGCACCAGGTGAGCCGCGCGGAAACCTCACGGCGAGGCAGTCGGCCGGGGCGGGCGGGCATCAGAGACGTCGCCGCCGCCGCCGGAGTGTCCATCACGACCGTCTCCGACGCCCTCAACGGGAAGGGCAGGCTCCCGGACGCCACCCGACGCCATGTCCGCGAGGTCGCCGACCGGCTGGGGTACCGACCGTCGGCGGCCGCCCGCACACTCCGTACCGGCAAGTCCGGACTGATCGGTCTGACCGTGACGACATACGGGGATGAACCTTTCACCTTCACCGAGTTCGCGTACTTCGCGGAGATGGCACGGGCCGCCACCTCGGCCGCACTCGCCCGCGGCTACGCCCTCGTCATCCTCCCCGCGACCTCCCGCCACGACGTGTGGTCGAACGTCGCCCTCGACGGCACGGTCGTCATCGACCCCTCCGACCAGGACCCGGTCGTCAGCGAGCTGGTCCGGCAGGGTTTACCGGTCGTCTCCGACGGCCGCCCGGCGGGCCCGCTCCCGGTCACCGCCTGGGTCGACAACGACCACGAGGCCGCCGTACTCGGCATCCTCGACCACCTGGCCGACGCCGGCGCCCGGCGGATCGGTCTGCTGACCGGAACCACCACGGACACGTACACCCATCTGTCGACCACCGCTTACCTGCGCTGGTGCGAGCGTGTGGGCCAGGATCCGGTGTACGAGGCCTATCCCGCGCACGATCCGTGCGCGGGCGCCGTCGCCGCGGACCGGCTGCTCGCCCGCCCCGACCGCCCCGACGCCGTCTACGGTCTCTTCGACCCGAACGGCACCGACTTGCTCACCGCGGCCCGCCGCTACGGGCTGCGCGTGCCCGACGACCTGCTTCTGGTGTGTTGCAGCGAATCCGCCGTGTACGCCAACACCGAGCCCCCCATCACCACGCTCTCGCTGAAGCCGCGCCATATCGGCACCGCCGTCGTCCAGCTCCTCATCGACGCCATCGAGGGGGTCGCGTCGGACCAGCCGGTCGAGCAGGTGATACCGACCGAGCTGATCGTGCGTACCTCGTCCCAGCGACGTCCGCCGCGGACGACGGTCAGCCCGCCGCGGTCACCCGAGGAGAAGTAGCGCCGCGGCGGCTGGGGGATGGCAAGCGCGTTCCACGCGGCGGGACAAGGGCCGTCACCCCCGCAGCGACGTTGGTCACAGGGCGGTCGAAGACCTGCGCAATCGGGGCGAAAGCCGCGATGAACTGGAGTCTTGATGGGATTCACCACCCCTGGGTCATCACACAGCGCGATCCGCATTCCTATGATGGGCGCACGACACCGCGGGCCGCTGCGACCAGGCAGTCCGATGCGGTGCAGGTGCGGCGCGATGGTGGAGGGGTCTGATGACTCAGGGGGCCGGTCAGGGACCCGAGGTGGAGCGGACGGCGACGTTGCGCGACTTCCGGGTGCCCGCGTACGTCCATGAGACCGGTCCGTACCCGCAGGGCGTGCACGCCGGTGACACGGTCAGCCCGGTCGAGGAACCGCTGCAGCATCCGGAGGGCTACACCCCCACGGAGCGCGACCTGCCGGTCATCAACCGGGGAGACACGCTTCAGACGGCCGTCGATCCCGAGCCCGTCCCGGCCCCGCAGCCGACGGCCGGCCCCGGCCCGCTGTTCGTCGTCGGAGATGTGCACGGTTACCTCGACGAGCTGGTGGGCGCCCTCCAGGAGAAGGGGCTCCTGGACGCCGAGGGCAACTGGTGCGCGGGCACCGCCCGGCTGTGGTTCCTCGGCGACTTCACCGACCGCGGCCCGGACGGCATCGGCGTCATCGACCTCGTGATGCGGCTGTCCGCCGAGGCCGCCGCGGCAGGCGGCTACTGCAAGGCGCTCATGGGAAACCACGAGCTGCTGCTGCTCGGTGCCAAGCGGTTCGGCGACACTCCCGTCAACTCCGGCGCGGGCACCGCCACCTTCCAGGCGGCCTGGCTGCTCAACGGCGGTCAGAAGACCGACATGGACCGTCTCCAGGACCACCATCTGCAGTGGATGGCCCGCCTCGACGCCATGGAGGAGGTCGACGGCCATCTGCTCGTGCACTCCGACACCACGGCCTACCTCGACTACGGCGACTCGATCGAAGCGGTCAACGACACCGTTCGCGAGACGATCACGCGCAATGACGCGGACGAGGTGTGGGACCTGTTCCGCAAGTTCACGAGGCGCTTCTCCTTCCGCGACGAAGGCGGCCCCGACCATGTGCGTTCCCTGCTCGACACGTACGGCGGCACCCGGATCGTCCACGGCCACAGCCCCATCCCCTACCTCCTGGGCCAGGTCGGCTCCGAGGACGGCGACGACCCCTCAGGTCCCGTGGTCGAGGGGGCGCATCTCTACGCCGAGGGACTCGCCATCGCGATGGACGGCGGCGTGACCATGGCCGGAAAGCTGCTGGTCCAGCAACTGCCGTTGGATATCTGAACGTTCACAGGGCAGGCGCTCCCCCACGGAGGTCCGACCGACGACGGTACTGGCCACAGGGCATTTTAGGTAAACCCCCTGTCACGCCGTACCGTCATCGCTCTACCATCGGCTTATCCGTAGCAGGCTCCCCTCCGTTTCTGCCCGACGGCTCGTCAGCGTGCGAGCCCCAAGCCCTACGGAGCATCGGGGGATGCACATGAACAGCGTTCCGCAGCACCTGCTGAGCGAGGACCGCCAGGATTACGAGCGGATCCTCGATGAGGTGCTGCGCTCCGCACCACACCGACCGGAACTGGCCGATGTCGGACAACGGCTCAACCCGGAACAGCTGCGCACCATGGCGCTCAACGCCACCGCACTCATCACGGCGGCCGCGGCGACCGAGTACCAGCACTATGTGAAGGTCCGCGAGGAACTGCGCCACCCGGCGCCGTCCACCCCGTCGTCCAACCGCGAAACCGGATCCGCGGATCCGGGCACCGGCACGATGGGGCTCGCCGCCACCATGGGAGAGGTCGCCGAGACCACCGGCGCGGGCGCCATCGCCGTCGTCGCTGTCCTGGCACCCGTCCTGGCCGGAACCGCCGCGGCGATCTTCCTGCTCGTGGGTTACATCCTGAAGATGCTCGACCCCGAGCCGGCGTTCGCCCAGACCATGCTCACTACCGGATGGGTGTTCGGTGCCGTGACCGCGGCAGCGATCCTCGTCGCCGCCGTCGGACTGCTCCTCACCGCCCTGCGCAACAGGCCCGCGCTCGCGGCCGGTGCGTACGGCGAGATGAGCGCGGAAGTGACCCGGGCCAGGGAAGACTGGCGCGAGGCACTGTTGGAGCGCGGCATCATGCCGTTTCTGCGAGAGGCGCTCGCGGACCCCGGCACCGCCGCACTGCGCCGCATGGAACCACCGGCACCGACCAGCCGCATGCCGAACCTGGGCTACGGCCGTCCCGGTTTCAGCAGCCCGGACGAAGGCGCCGGCGGCTCGCGCCCGAGCTTCACGAGCCCGGACTACACCAGCCCGGACTTCGGGGGTCCGGACCACCAGCCCGAGTAGCAGTCGGGCTCCGCCCTCACGGCTTGCGCCCCCACTCAGGGGAGCGCAAGCCGATGACCGACGTCGGGGGCTTCCGCCGGCTTCAAGCCCCCTGTCCGGCCCACGTCCCAGCGGGCCGGTCAGGAACGGGGACCTGTGCCGGGCGGAAGGGCTGCCGGGTCAGTCCGCGATCGGCAGATACACGCGGTTGCCCGCTGCCGCGAACTCCTTGGACTTCTGGGCCATGCCCTCCTCGATCTCCTCCGGGCTTCCGCCGTGGCGGCGGCGAATGTCCTGGGAGATCTTCATCGAGCAGAACTTGGGTCCGCACATGGAGCAGAAGTGAGCCGTCTTCGCGGGCTCGGCCGGCAGCGTCTCATCGTGGAACTCCCGTGCCGTGTCCGGGTCCAGGGCGAGGTTGAACTGGTCCTCCCAGCGGAACTCGAAGCGGGCGTCGGACAGCGCGTCGTCCCACTCCTGCGCACCTGGGTGCCCCTTGGCGAGGTCGGCTGCGTGGGCGGCGATCTTGTAGGTGATGACACCGGTCTTGACGTCGTCCCGGTTGGGCAGGCCCAAGTGCTCCTTGGGCGTGACGTAGCAGAGCATGGCCGTGCCCCACCAGGCGATCATCGCGGCACCGATACCGGAGGTGATGTGGTCGTACGCCGGCGCAACGTCCGTCGTCAGCGGGCCGAGCGTATAGAACGGAGCTTCATCGCAGATCTCCTGCTGAAGGTCGATGTTCTCCTTGATCTTGTGCATCGGGACATGTCCCGGGCCTTCGATCATGGTCTGTACGTTGAAACGCTTGGCGACCCGGTTGAGTTCCCCGAGCGTGCGCAACTCGGCGAACTGCGCCTCGTCGTTGGCGTCCGCGATGGAACCGGGCCGCAGGCCGTCGCCGAGCGAGTACGTAACGTCGTAGGCGGCGAGGATCTCGCAGAGTTCCTCGAAATTCTCGTACAGGAAGCTCTCCTTGTGGTGCGCGAGGCACCACGCGGCCATGATCGACCCACCGCGGGAGACGATGCCGGTCTTGCGGTTCGCCGTCAGCGGTACGTACGGCAGCCGTACGCCCGCGTGGACCGTCATGTAGTCCACGCCCTGCTCGGCCTGTTCGACGACCGTGTCCTTGTAGATCTCCCAGGTCAGTTCCTCGGCCCTGCCGTCGACCTTCTCCAGGGCCTGGTAGAGCGGCACCGTGCCGATGGGAACAGGGGAGTTGCGCAGCACCCACTCGCGAGTGGTGTGGATGTTGCGGCCGGTGGACAGGTCCATGACCGTGTCGGCGCCCCAGCGGGTCGCCCAGGTCATCTTCTCGACCTCCTCCTCGATGGAGGAGGTGACCGCGGAGTTGCCGATGTTGGCGTTGACCTTCACCAGGAACCGCTTGCCGATGATCATCGGCTCGATCTCCGGGTGGTTGACGTTGGCGGGGAGCACGGCCCTGCCTGCCGCGATCTCCTCCCGGACCACCTCGGGGGAAACGTTCTCTCGGAGGGCCACGTACTCCATCTCGGGCGTGATCTCGCCCCTGCGGGCGTACGCGAGTTGAGTGACCGCGTTCCCGTCGCGACTGCGGCGCGGCAGTCGGGGCCGTCCTGGGAAGACCGCGTCGAGATTGCGCAGGCCCCCTCGGGGTGAGGTGTGCTTGATCCCGTCGTCCTCGGGACGGGCGGGGCGGCCCGCGTACTCCTCGGTGTCGCCGCGACCGACGATCCAGTTCTCTCGGAGGGGCGACAGACCCCTGCGGACATCGGTCTCGACCAGCGGATCGGTGTACGGGCCGGACGTGTCGTACAGCGTGACCGACTGACCGTTGGTGAGGTGCACCTGTCGGACCGGCACCCGCAGATCGGGGCGTGAGCCCTCGACATACGCCTTGTGCCAGCCGATGGACTTCCCGGCCTCCTGGGACTCTTCGTCCTGAACGGAGGCAGGCGTGCGTGCGTCCTTGTTGGTCATGTGACCTACTCCCTACGCCGGCATTACCCGGTAACAGGTTCGGCGGTCGACGCAGCCGCTTCCGTCTGCCGACGTTTCGTGTGCAACATCACTCACATGTGGCGATGTTTCATGTGAAACATGGCTGGGACGGAGGTCAGCGCCCTCTCAGCCCGGTGCTCCGAGCTCCCGCGTGTTCAAAGGTGGCTCCACGCTAGCGTCAATTCGGGCGCGCTGAACAGAGGGCCCCTGTCGTTCTTGCGATGATCGGTCGGTGACCACGACAGATCAGCCTGGGTACCCGCCGCCCGAACCGCGCCGCGGGTTCGGTCGCGGAGATGGCGACCATGGCTCTGGTAGCGGGCAGTGGGCCGGTGGTGGGCAGTGGGCCGGTGGTGGGCAGGGGCCCGGTGCCGGGCAAGGGCCCGGGGGCGGGTACGGGCCCGGTGACGGGCCGGCGTATGGGCACGGTTCCGGTGGCGGACCGGGACACGGGCGCGGTTCCGGGGGCGGCCCCGGTCCACGGTCCGGGCCAGGCGAGGGCGGCGGGCACGGGGGCGGTCATGGCCACGGGCCTGGTGACGGTGATGGACCGGGGCCGGATCTCGAGGGCGGTGGGCCCGGGCACTCACACGGTCACAGCCACAGTCATACTCCGGCTGCCCCCGTCTCCCAGCACCTGCGCAAGGTCATCGCCGCCATCCTGATCCCGTTCGGGGCCGCGGTGCTGATCGGGCTCGCGGTGTTGTGGCCCGGGGGCGCGCCCGCTCACGAGCGAACCGGCGTCGGCTTCGACCGGCAGACGCAGCAGGCGACGGTCACGAAGGTCGTGAGCCTCAGCTGCAAGTCGGTGAACGCCTCCGGGGGTGCTCCGACGGGCGACACGTCCACCGCTGGGGGCTCGTCCGCCCAGCAACAGGCGAACGGCACCTGCAAGCGGGCCACGATCCGGGTCGACTCCGGCGAGGACAAGGGCCGTACGTTCACGGAGATCGTGCAGCCGGATCAATCGCGGCAGTTGCACGAGGGCGAGAAGGTCGTGGTCGCCTACGAGCCCTCCGCGCCGAAAGACCTTCAGTACTCGGTCACCGACGTGAACCGCAGGCTGCCGATGGCGCTGCTCGCCGGGATCTTCGCCATCGCCGTGGTGGTGGTGGGCCGACTGCGCGGCGTGATGGCACTGGTCGCGCTGGCCATCAGCTTCATGATCCTGAACTTCTTCATCCTGCCCGCGATCCTGCAGGGCTCGAACCCTCTGCTCGTGGCGGTGATCGGGGCGAGCGCCATCATGCTGATCGCGCTGTACCTGTGCCACGGACTGTCGGCCAGGACCTCCGTGGCAGTGCTCGGAACCCTGATCTCGCTGTTCCTGATCGGTGTTCTGGGATCGCAGTTCATCGGCTGGGCCGCGCTCACCGGCAACACCGACGACAACACCGGACTGATCCACGGCCTGTACCCGTCGATCGACATGAGCGGTCTGCTGCTCGCCGGCGTCATCATCGGTTCGCTCGGTGTCCTGGACGACGTGACGGTCACCCAGACGTCGGCGGTCTGGGAACTGCACGAGGCCAACCCGTCGATGGGCTGGCGCGGCTTGTACCGCGCGGGCATCCGCATCGGCCGCGACCACATCGCGTCCGTCGTCAACACACTCGTCCTCGCCTACGCGGGCGCCGCCCTGCCGCTGCTGCTGCTCTTCTCGATCGCCCAGAGCAGCGTGGGGGCGGTCGCCAACAGCGAGTTGGTCGCCGAGGAGATCGTGCGCACGCTGGTGGGCTCGATCGGCCTGGTCGCCTCGGTGCCGGTCACCACGGCCCTCGCGGCCCTGGTGGTCTCGGCCGACCGGCCCGAAACGGCGACGTCCGCCGCCGTGGCAGGGGCGGGAGTCACAGGGACGGGACCGGTGCCGGTGGTCGACCGCCCCGCTCCGGCACGCGGCGGGAAGGGACGTCGACGCAAGCACTGACGGGGAAGGCTCGGCAGGACTCGGCGCACCTCCTCCGTCGCACTCCCTGGCATCACCCGAACAGAAGCGTTCCTGCGTGCCGTAGCGTTTCAGCCCGTGCTCTGCTCCTCCGCCAGGATGCGGTCCAGCGCCTCGTCGAGGTGGGCGTCGAAGTCGGCAAGTGCACCCTCCTGGCCCAGCGGCACCAGCTTGTCGGTGCGGTCGAGGAACGCGACAAGCGGTGCCGTGGACGAGCGGAACAGGGCCTGGTCGCTGCCGACCTGAAGCCGGATCAGTACGTCACCCAGCGTGTCGGCGTCCGCGGGTGCGACCCGTACGTCGCCCTCCCCGCACGGCCGCCCCACTCCGTCGACCAGCAGCTCACGACCGAAGGCCCAGGTCACCGGGGCATCACCGGGCAAATGAAAGGTCAGCCGGACGGCATACGGATCGCAGGTCTCGTAGCGCAGCTCCACCGGGATGCGGAAGGACAACTCCTCGGACACGAGAAAACTCATCATGACCTCTGCCTGTACGGACTCTCGCATCGCCTACCCCGTCGTGTGACGTCGTCTGGCCGGGAATGATCCCTCTGACACTGTTGGCATCTTGCTGAACGTGTACGCTAGATCACAAGGAGTGAGTTTTCAGATACTGATAGAGAGCGCGAGCGACCCGAGAAGCCGCCCCACCGCGTTCTGCAACTGCCGCGTCGCCGCGGGCAGACGATCAGCCTGGTGCGCGGGAAGAGAAATGGCCATGGTCGCGGCTGTCGTGCCCACAGTGATCGGAATCGCCGAGCACACCGCGCCCAGCGCGTACTCCTGGCGCTCCGTCACCGCGTCCATCCGTCGTAGGCGTTCGAGCCGCCGTAGCAGTGTGTGACTGTCACGCACCGTGTACGGAGTGAGGGACTGCACGGGGTGCCGGTCGAGGTGGTCGCGGCGGTCGTCCTCGTCCAGTTGGGCCAGCAGGCACTGGCCGATGGCGTGCGCGTGCCCGGTCTCGCGGAAGTCGGCCCATTCCTCGACCGCCGGATTGCCGGGGGCGTCGGAGACGCACACGACCTCGATCTCGCCGTCGCGGTACATGGCGTAGTACACGGGGACCCCGAGGGCGTCACGCCAGTCGGCGAGCGTGTCGACGACGGTGCTGCGACGTTTCTGCCGCGCGCCGCTGCTGCCCAGTCGCTCGGCCGCCTCACCGAGGAAGAACAGTCCCTTGTCCCGGGACAGATAGCCCTCGTGCACGAGGGTGCGCAGCAGGTGGTACGCGGTGGGGAGGGCCAGACCCGTCTCGCGGGCCAGTTGCTTGGCGGGCGCTCCGTGCTGGTGCTCGGCGACGGCCTCCAGCAGGCGCATGGCGCGCTGCACCGACCCGATCAGGGTGGCGGAGTGCGGTGCCGTGGTGGATTCCGTCGCGTTCCGCTGGGCGGGAGGCGTCTGCCGCTGCGTGGGACGCGTCTGCCGCTGCGCGGGTGGGGACACCGGCGAGCGTGGCTGTGCGGGAAGCCCGGACAGCGCGGGCCGCTCGGTGGATGTCGTCGACGAGCGCGGGCGTCCTGTCGGCGCCGCGGGTTGCTCGGGCGGGCGGATCCGGGACTCCGGAGCCGGCACGGCGACCCGGGCCTCAGCGGGGGGTCCGGGGGTTTGCGTGTGGGCGGTGTCAACCGTGGCCAAGGGGCACTCCCGAAGCGCGAGGGGGCGGTCCGTGCTGGGGAACACGGGAGGGCTGGTACGCCGCTCACGGGGGCTCGTCCCCCGCGACGCGTCCGGACTCTAATCGCCCCTCGTCGCTCGCAGACGGCCTGCCCGGGAAACTTCCCTCGCGCGAGGGAACCGGTGATTCCTGTTACCGATCGCCGGTTGCCCTGCGTGAACCTCTCACTTGTCGCCCGAGACGGCCCGGTCGCACCGGGCGATCACCAGTCGCTGCGTGACGAGGAGCTGGAGGTGAACTTCCGTACGACGTAGATCAGTCCGCCGACCAGCGCCACGAAGACCAGCAGCTTGAACAGCAATCCGATGACGAAGCCGACGACGCTGGCGATCAGCCCACCGAACACGACCAGGGCGATGACCGGCACCGCAACCCACTTAATCCACCACGGCAGTCCCGCGAAGATCTCTCGCATCGCCCCAACCTCTCCGATACCTGTCCACACCCGGCGCTCTTGGTGCCGGATCTTCCAATGTCCTGCACTCGATGCTAGGGCGAGGAAGTGGCCGGCGGACGCCTCGCATCCCTTGTCCGCCCCTGACTGATCCCCTAGGGAACCCTGACGTCGTGGGTCACCTCTCGGGCGGAGAGAACACCACCATCACCCTGAGGTCCTCGCTGATGTGGTGGAACTTGTGTGCGACACCGGCCGGTACGTACACCACGCTGCCCCGCGCCACCTCGGTGGTCTCCATGCCGACGGTGATCGCCGCGCGACCGCTGACGACGAAGTACACCTCGTCCTGGTTGTGCGGTTGCTGGGGGTCGCGCTCGCCCGCGTCGAGCGCGTACAGCCCGACCGACATGTTCCGCTCGCGCAGGAACTGCAGGTACGCGCCGTCGTTGGCGGCGCGCTCCGCCTCCAGTTCATCCAACCGGAATGCCTTCATCTACTTAGTCCGCCCCTGCCCGTACTCGTAACCGATCTCGTCTGCCACGATCAGACACATGAAGAATTTCGTAGTCAAGACGATCGCCAACGCGGGCGCCCTGGCGGTCGCCGTCTGGCTGCTGGACAAGATCACCCTGACAGGTGACAGCACCGGCAAGAAGATCTGGACACTGATACTCGTCGCCCTGGTCTTCGGGCTGGTGAACTTCCTGGTCAAGCCCATCGTGAAGGTACTCACCTTCCCGCTGTTCATCCTGACCCTCGGCCTGATCACCCTGGTGGTCAACGCCCTGATGTTGCTGCTCACCTCGTGGCTGGCCGACAAGCTCGACCTGAGCTTCCACGTGGAGGGCTTCTGGACGGCCGTCCTGGGCGGCCTGATCATCTCGATCGTCTCGTGGGCGCTCCACGTCGTCCTGCCCGACGAGGACTGAACACACCATGACCTACCGCGTCTGCTTCGTCTGCACGGGCAACATCTGCCGTTCCCCGATGGCAGAGTCGGTCTTCCGTGCCCGCGTGCGGGAGGCCGGGCTCGACGGCCTGGTGGAGATCGACAGCGCCGGCACGGGCGGCTGGCACGAGGGTGACGGTGCCGACTCGCGTACGGTGTCCGTTCTGGTGGACAACGGCTACGACAGCACGCACACCGCCCGGCAGTTCCAGCCCTCCTGGTTCTCCCACCTCGACCTCGTCATCGCCCTCGACACCGGCCACCTCAGGGCACTGCGCCGTCTCGCGCCCACCCCGGAGGACGCGGACAAGGTACGGCTGCTGCGTTCCTACGATCCCGCCGCGGGCGCCGACCTCGATGTGCCCGACCCCTATTACGGGGAGATGGACGGCTTCGAGGAGTGCCTCGAGATGGTGGAGTCGGCGAGCGAGGGTCTGCTCGCCGCGGTACGCGAGGATGTGGAGGGGCGGGCAGCATGAGCGGCTCCGGCGAGGGCGACGAGATCGGCACGGCGGGTTCTGCGGGCGTCGGGGACGGCACGCGGGCGGTGCGGGCCGGACTGCCCGAGCCGGTCAAGCACGAGCCGACCCTGCCCGGCCCCGTCTTCGCCGCGCACTTCCATCTGCCGGGTGAGGTGACGGGTCCCTACGGCTACGGCCGCGACGACAACCCCACCTGGACCCTGCTGGAGCGCGCGATCGGCGGTCTGGAAGCGCCCGGGCAGGACGGCGTCGAGACGCTCGTCTTCGCCTCCGGGATGGCCGCCATCTCGTCGGTGCTGTTCTCACAGCTGCGCGCGGGGGACGCGGTTGTCCTGCCCGACGACGGTTACCAGGCGCTGCCGCTGGTGCGTGCCCAGTTGGAGGCATACGGCATCGAGGTGCGGACCGCGCCGACCGGCAACGACGCTCAACTCGATGTCCTCGACGGCGTGAAGCTGCTGTGGATCGAGAGCCCGTCGAATCCCGGGCTCGACGTGTGCGACATCCGACGGCTCGTCAAAGCGGCACACGCGCGTGGCGCCCTGGTGGCGGTCGACAACACGCTCGCGACACCGCTGGGGCAGCGCCCACTGGAGCTGGGCGCCGACTTCTCCGTGGCCAGCGGCACCAAGCAGCTGACCGGCCACGGCGATGTCCTCCTGGGATACGTCACCGGTCGCGACGCCGAGGCCATGGCCGCCGTACGCCGTTGGCGGAAGATCGCCGGGGCGATCGCGGGCCCCATGGAGGCCTGGCTCGCGCACCGTTCGATCGCCACGCTGCACCTGCGGGTCGACCGGCAGAACGCGACCGCCCTGGTGCTGGCCGAGGCACTGCGGGAGCGCCCCGAGGTGACCGGGCTGCGTTATCCCGGGCTGCCCGAGGACCCCTCGCACCAGGTCGCCTCGCAACAGATGCGCCGCTACGGCTGCGTGGTCTCCTTCACGCTGGCCACCCGCGCGCGGGCCGACCGTTTCCTCGCATCGCTGCGGCTGGTGGACGAGGCGACCAGTTTCGGCGGGGTACGGTCCACGGCCGAGCGGCGTGGGCGGTGGGGCGGCGACGCCGTGCCGGAGGGCTTCATCCGTTTCTCGGTCGGCGCCGAGGACCCTGAGGACCTGGTGGCCGATGTGCTGCGTGCGTTGGATGCCTCGGCACCCTGACCGCGTCGTACCCGCCCCGTTTGCGGCTTCCGCCACCTACAACGGACGGTCCGAGCCTCCCCCCTCGTGGCTCGGACCGTCCCCGGTTCTGCGCGCGAAGAACCACCCGACCAAGGCTAGTTGACTCTGTGTCAGTGTCCAATCACAGTAGCGACAGAGGCCTATCGACATATTTATAGTTGGGCCCTGCCTCGGGGCGGGAGAAGGGGAAGGGGAGGGCGTTCGCCATGGATCTGGCCTTGCTGCGCACCTTTGTGACGGTGCACCGGGCCGGTTCCTTCACCCGCGCCGCCGCTCTGCTCGGACTGTCCCAGCCGGCCGTCACCTCGCAGATCCGTACGCTGGAGCGGCAGTTGGGACGCCCCCTGTTCCTGCGGCAGGCCCGCGGGGTGACCCCGACGACCATCGGCGACGAACTCGCCCACAAGGCAGCTCCGCACCTCGACGCCCTGGTGGAGATCGCCGAGACCGGCCTCGACGACGAGTCCTCCCTGCGCACCCTGCATCTCGTCGGGCCTCCCGAGTTCACCGCCGAGCGGGCGTTACCGGCGCTCACCGCATTGACCGGCGAGGACGGACAGGGTTTCGCGCTGCGCACTTCCTTCGGGAACGCCGAGGAAGCCTTGGAGGGGCTGGCCGCCGGACATCATGATCTGGCCATCAGTACGGCCCGTCCGCGCGGCGGTCTGCTCACGGCGACTCCGCTCTGCGACGAGGAACACGTCCTGGTCGCCGCTCCACGGTGGGTCGAACTGCTCGGCTCCGGAAAACCCCGCCGCAGAGGCACACGAGCGCTGGAGAACGTTCTGGCACTCAAGGGGGCACACGCGCTGGAGAGCGTCCCCGTGGTCGAGGTCCACGAGTCCTTGCCTTTCGTCTCCCGCTACTGGGCCTCCGTCTTCGACTCCCGCCCCGCCGCCCCGGGCACCGTGATCGTCCCGGACCTGCGTGCGGCCCTGGCGTGCGCGGCCGCGGGCGCCGGGCTCGCCGTGCTGCCCCGCTATCTGTGCGCCACCGCTCTGCGGCGCGGTGACGTCGTCGCGCTGCACGATCCCGCGGTGCCACCGCTACGCACGTACTTCCTGTCGGTGCGGACCGGAACGCTCGCGATGCCTCATATCGCACGGGCACACGAGTGGCTTCTCCGGACGGCCGGCGACTGGTGCTGAGCCTCGATTTCCGCTGGTGACAGGCTGGATTCACCCGGTGACAACTCGCGATGTTTCACGTGGAACCAACGGGGCCACATTCCTCCCATGACCGTCCGACCCGTGGTCAAGCGCACCGCACGCGCCGTCCTGCTGGACGGTGACGACCTGATCCTGATCAAGCGCACCAAGCCTGGTACGGATCCCTACTGGCTCACTCCCGGCGGCGGGGTCGAGCCCGACGACCCGACCGTCATCGACGCCCTCCACCGCGAGGTGTACGAGGAACTCGGCGCCAAGATCACCGACGTGGTGCCGTGCTTCGTCGACACGGTCGAGCACATCGGCGAGGACGGCGGCGCCACCGGCGTGAAGGTGCAGCACTTCTTCGTCTGCCATCTGGAATCGATGGATCCCGCTCTGCGTCACGGTCCTGAGGTGGACGAGCCCATCGGCGAGTACGAGATCGTGCGGGTGCCCTTCACCCGGATCGGCATCGCATCCGTCCATCTCGTGCCCCTGTCCCTGCGGCACTACCTGGACGGCAACATCGAAGGCGTACGCGCCATGCACGCACCGGACCTCGGATGACAGACGTCAGGCCCAGCTGACGGTTCGGACCTGGCTGACCGCGGCCGGGGTTCACTGGGCGGCGACGAGCTCCTCCAACGAGTCATGGCGTATGCGCTCGAACGGGATGCCGATGTCCTTGAGGGCGCTCACCCCGCTGCGGATCATGCCGGGTGGGCCCGACACATAGACGTCGTACTCGTTCCACGGACCGTACTCGCGTATGGCGTCGGGGAGCTGGAGATGCGCCTGCTGGTCGACGACCGCGCGGACCGAGAGCCAGTGGTGGTTCTGCTGAAGCCTGAGCATCGTGTCGATGTCGTAGAGGTCGTGGTTGGTGCGAGCGCCGTAGAACACCTCGACCGGTCGACGCTCCCCGCGCTCGGCCAGGTCCTCCACCAGCGCCTTGATGGGCGCGATGCCGGTGCCGCCGCCCAGGCAGAGCAGTCCGCTGTCGGAGGTGTGGTCCACGGTCATCGAACCTGCCGGCGGGCCGAGCCGGACGATGTCACCGGGACGGGCGCGGTGCACCAGGGCGTTGGAGACCCAGCCCGCCGGGACGGCCTTGACGTGGAACGACAGCAGACCGTCCGAGCGGGGTGCGCAGGCGAAGGAGTAGTGCCGCCAGATCCGCGGCCACCACGGTGTCTCCAAGCTCGCGTACTGGCCGGCGAGGAAGGGATAGGGCTGGTCGGGGCGGACGGTGACGATCGCGACGTCCGGCGTTCTCAGATCGTGCGAGACGACCTCGGCGTGCCACCAGGCCGGGGCGCGCAGTTCGTCCGCGGCCGCCGCGTCGATCATGACCTGCGAGATTGTCGTGTACGTACGGACCCAGGCGGCTTCCGTCTCCGCGTCCCACCGGGAGGCGTACTTGCTCAGGGCGCCGATCAGGCATTCGCCGACCGCCGGATAGTGCTCGGCCCGAGTGCCGTACTTGCGGTGGCCGCGGCCGAGATTCTGCAGGTAGTCGACGAGGACCTTCGAGTTGTCGATGTGCTCGGCCGCAGTGAGCAGGGCCTTCAGCAGGCGGTCCCGCTGGGCGTCCATCGCCGCCGGGAACATCGGTCGGAGGTCGGGGTGTCGCACGAAGAGGAGTGCGTAGAAGTACGACGTGACCTTGTCGGCGACCGGGCCGATCTCGGCCATGGTCCTGCGGATGAGGACGGCGTCCGGAGAGGCGTCCTCGGCCGGGGCGGGAGGCTGGACCGGGACACTCTGACCGGTGGGCGGGTCTTCGGTGAGCTCGGCTCCGGTGGGCGGGGCCACCGCGAGCGCGGCGTCGGTGAGCGGAGCCGGGCTCGGGGCGCTCGCAGTGACGGGGGCGGGGGCGGGGGTGAAAGCGGGGGGCGCTGTCGAGGGGGCCCCGGGTGCGGACGGCGGTGGGCCGGCGGCGCCTGTCAGGGCCGGTTCCGGGGCTGTCAGGGGCGGCGGCAGGTCGTCCGCTGCCGGGTCGGAAGGTTCAGCGGTCGGCGAGGGGGGCCGCTGGGCGTCATCCGTTGCGGACGGGGTGGGTCCCTCCGGTTGGGGGGTGGTGCCGGTTCCTGCCGTGGTCCTGCCCACGGGGCGCATCGCCGCAAGGCGGCTGCCCTCGGCTGCCTCCCGTTCACCGCCCGGGGGCGTCGGCTGCTTGTGCGGCGTGAACCAGCCGCCTCCGCCGCTGGACGTGCCGTTGTCGGCCGACGTGGTGGTCGGAGCGTCCATGGTGTGCCTCGCCTCGAACATCTTTCGGTCGGTCTGCGCACTTCCTCGGTCGGAAAGTGCCTGCTTCCCCCACAGACGGCGTGCTTACCCCGTTCGCTGCCGCAGCCGATGCGGCCACATTCAACCCGTGTTCCGGTCCCGTACGGACAAGTAAGGCGAGAGTGTGACATTGCCCGCAGGACTCTCACCGCAGCCTCCCACCGCGGTAGGGACACCCCGGTCGCATAACCGGAAATACGGGTCTTCAATCACTCCGTCCCGCTAAACTGCAATGCCTTGCTCCGGGTCCGCACAGGGTGCACAGGATGCACACCTCGCCCCGACCCGAACCGGAGTCGACCATACCGGCCGACGGTCTGCACACAAGTCCCGCCTCCTCCACCACGAATTGAGTGGGGAGGGAACCATCAATTCCATCAATTAACGGGCGTGCCGTACCAATTAATACGCTTCCCACAGATCCCTCCCCATGTAGGAGTGGGTTGCGAGGCCGGACAGATGACGATCCGCATTGACCGCGACGGAGACCGGCAACACGCCGAACAGGTCCCTGTCGGAGAGCGAGTCGCCGTACGCGACGCAGTCGGCCCGCGCGACAGCGAATTCCTCGCACAGCCGGTCGGCGATCCGCACCTTGGCCGCTGCGCTGAGGGCTCCGGCGGGGTCCACCGGTTCCCTGAAGGGCACTGCGGGAAAAAGAGAACCGTGCGCCGCGTGGGCACCCCAGCCGATGAGTCGTTCCACGAAGAAGGACGGGGAGAGTGAGATCACGGCACAGTAGTCACCCACTTCTCTGATCTCCGCCCAGACCTCGCGGATCCGAGCCAACCACGGTGCGCCGTCGAAGGCCGCCGCCACATGCGCCTCGGTGAGGTCGGCCCACAACGCGTACACCTCCGCCGCGTACTCGCGAGGCCCGATCAGCCCCGCCCCCATGGCTTGGTCGAGCGCCACGGTCTCGGCTTCCAGACCGAGTTGCCGGGAAATCTCCACCGGTGCCGTGGATCCGTGCAACAACGTGCCATCGAGGTCGAAGAGATGCAGTCTCGCCATGCGCTGAGGCTAGCGGGGCGCATTTTCGGCTTCTTGATCGTCTGCCCCTGGACAGAATCCGTTCGTCGATGTTTCACGTGAAACACCCAGCGCCTCTTGCGGCCCTGTTGGGTTGGCTACGACATGGCCAAAAGCTCATACGTCCCCCGGAAACAGGTAGACGTCGAGGGCACACCTCGGACAGCCTGACGTGCGTGCCGACTCCTTCCTCCAGCGCTCTGCCCATCCGCCGTCTGACGCTTCGTGATCACAGCGCGTGCGCCGACTTGTCCGAGGACCGGGGGTGGCCACGCGAGGAACACAAGTGGGGCCTCCTCCTCACCGCCGGGAAGGGGTACGGCATCGACGACCCCGGAGGCGGGCTCGTCGCCGCATGCGTCATCACCGAGTACGGCCTGCAGGAGCGCCCCGACCTCGGTGCCATCGGAATGGTTCTGGTCGCCGAACGGCATTCCCGCCAGGGCGTCGGGCGCCGACTCATGCAGCACGTCGTCTCGGCCATGGGCACCACACCGCTGACCCTGCACGCCACGCCGAACGGCCGCCCGCTCTACGAAGAACTCGGGTTCAAGGTCATCGGCCGGGCCGAAATGCTACAGGGCCACTTCACACCGGACGGGACGCACACGGGGGTCACCACCCGCCCGGCCACCGCCGAAGACCTCACCAGCATCCTCCAACTCGATGAGGAAGCGTTCGGCGCCGATCGCACCCACATCATCACCCGTCTGCCCGCCTTCGCCGACCAGTTGCGCGTTGCTGAGGAGGACGGGCGGGTCATCGGGTACGCGGGCGCGTGGCCCAACATGGACACCCACGTCGTCGGCCCGCTGATCGCCCGCGACACCCGGACTGCGCAGGCCTTGCTCGCTTCCCTCGCCGCCCACTCCGACCGCCCACTGCGCACGGACATCGACGTACGGCACGAAGAGCTGTTGGCGTGGGCGAAGGAGCGGGGCCTGGTGTCCGTGGCCTTCAACGCGGTGATGGCGTATGGCATCGCGGAACTGCCCGGTGACTGGAGTCGGCGGTTCGCTCCGCTGACGGTGGCGGCAGGCTGAGACCCACTGACAGAACGACGCCGGTCCCCGGAGGTTCCAGGAACCGGCGCGCGGTGGCCGGCACGGATCAGTGGCAGGCGGCGGCGGGCTGGTCCGACGGCGCGCCCTGCCTGACCACCGTGCTGGTCCTGCTGCCGCGGCGCTCCAGAGCGGCCGAGAGCAGCGCGAGCAGCAGGGCGCTCACTGCCAGGGCGGCGCCGACCCAGGTGGGGGCGGTGTAGCCGAGGCCGGCCGAGATGACGAGGCCGCCGAGCCAGGCGGAGAGTGCGTTACCGAGATTGAAGGCACCGATGTTCACGGCCGAGGCCAGCGTCGGGGCACCGTGTGCCTGGTCGAGGACGCGCTTTTGCAGGGGCGGCACTGTGGCGAAGCCCAGAGCACCGATCAGCACGATCGTGACGGCCGCCAGGACCTTGTGGTGGGCGGTGAGGCTGAAGAGCGCGAGTACGACGGCAAGGCCCCCCAGGGAGACGTACAGCATCGGCATCAGGGCCCGGTCCGCGTACGTTCCGCCGATGAGGTTTCCGCCGACCATGCCGAGGCCGAAGAGCACCAGCAGCCAGGTGACCGAGCCGTCCGCGAAGCCGGTGACATGGGTCATCATCGGCGCGATGTAGGTGATGGCCGCGAAGACTCCACCAAAACCGAGGACGGTCATCGCCATCGCGAGCAGCACCTGCGCGTTCTTGAACGCGGCCAGTTCATGCCGCAGATGCACGCCCTCGGCCTTGGGCATGTCGGGAACAAGCTGGGCGACACCGAACAGGCCGACGACCCCCAGGGCCGCGACGAGCCCGAAGGTGACGCGCCAGCCGGCGGACTGCCCGACGAGTGTGCCGAGCGGGACACCGACCACGTTGGCCACGGTCAGACCGGTGAACATCATCGCGATGGCGCCGGCCTTCTTGTCGGGTGCGACCAGGTCGGCCGCGACGACCGAGCCGATACCGAAGAACGCCCCGTGGGCGAGGGAGGCAACCACACGGCCGATCAGCATGACGGCGAATGCCGGAGCAAGGGCGGAGAGCAGATTGCCGAGGATGAACAGACCCATCAGCAGCATCAGCATCCGCTTGCGGGAGACCCTCGTGCCCAGCACGGTCATCAGCGGAGCGCCGAGCATGACACCGACGGCGTAGCCGGTCACCAGAAAACCGGCGGTGGGGATGGAGACCCCGAAGTCACCCGCGACCTCCGGCAGCAAGCCCATGATCACGAATTCGGTGGTTCCGATTCCGAAGGCCCCGATCGCGAGGGCAAGAAGCGCGAGCGGCATGGCGGTACACCTTCCCAGACGATTGCAAGAGCACGTAATACACGGACACAATAGTTGCAGGCGCGCTTTATCTGCAAACGACTGCTACTTTGGGAGGCGGGCTGTCCTGCGGTGACGCCCCGGCCCTAGGGTGCGCCCATGGAAGATCTTGAGATTCGGGCCGCCACGAGGGTCGACGTGCCCGCGATCGTCGCGATGCTCGCCGACGACCCCCTGGGCGCCCAACGCGAGTCACTGGATGACCTGACCCCGTATCTGGCGGCGCTGGAGCGTCTGGCGTCCGACCCTCACCAGCACCTGGTGGTCGCCGTACGCGAGGGCCGCGTCGTCGGCACGCTTCAGCTCACGGTCATCCCCGGACTGTCCCGGCGCGGCTCCACCAGGTCGATCATCGAAGGTGTACGCATCCACGCCGATGAGCGTGGCAGTGGCCTGGGCACACGGCTCATCGAGTGGGCCATCGAGGAATCCCGCCGCCAGGACTGCCAACTGGTTCAACTGACCTCGGACACCACACGTACGGACGCCCACCGTTTCTACGAACGGCTCGGCTTCGCGGCCTCACACGTGGGCTTCAAGCTCCACCTGTGACATCGGTGCCGCTTGACATGGGGGTCTGTTTCACGTGAAACAGACCCCCATGCGCGAGGACGTCTAACCGATCCCCCGCCACCCCTCGGGGTCCACCCCACCCGGCACGGAGGACCCCTCCTCGTACGGCTGACGCGTGAACACAAA
This sequence comes from Streptomyces sp. NPDC005263, assembly GCF_042872365.1. Taxonomy (NCBI): domain Bacteria; kingdom Bacillati; phylum Actinomycetota; class Actinomycetes; order Kitasatosporales; family Streptomycetaceae; genus Streptomyces; species Streptomyces sp. NPDC005263. The sequence continues at coordinate 164,521 of NZ_JBIAKJ010000011.1, forward strand.
CGACCCGAGGTCGAGGTGGCTCACGGATCCGTCCGGCCGCCGTACGGCCTTCAGGAGCTCTCCGGCGTAGTAGCCCTCCAGGCCGGTCCAGGTGCCGTCGCCGTTGGCACGGAGCCGCGAACGGCGGCCATGGCCGGACAGCGGCTCCAGTGAGACGACCCCGTCGGCCATCAGTCGCAGACCGAAGGCATGGGTCCCCCAGTACCACTGGCCGACCAATTCCATTACCGACGCGTCGACTTCGGCCAGAGGTTGCCAGGGATCGGGAATCCGCGGCTCTGCCTCGGCGACGATCCGAACGAGATCGGCCCCCGCGTCGGCCAGCAGTGGCCCGGAGGTGCAGTTGGCCAGGACAACGGCCGCGACGTCGTCCGCCACGCTGATGGTGAGGTTGGCCAGAAACCCCGGCAGTGAACCCGAGTGCCCCACGAGCACTCGGCCGTCCCGATGCTGGATCTGCAAGCCAAGCCCGTAGGTGGCACCGTCCACGAGATCCACGACCACCGCCGGCGCTGCCGGAGTGTGCATCTCCTGCACACTCCGCGCGCCGAGCACCCGATCGTCCCCCTTGGCGAGGAAGGCAGCGAAGAGCGCCAAATCACCTGTCGTCGACCACAGTTGACCGGCCGGTGCCATCCGGCCCAGGTCCTCGGCCGGCTCCGGGAGCATCGCATCCGCCCAGGGATGCACCGCCCAGCCACCGGCATGGGGCGCCTGCGGCTGCACGCTCGTGCGGCGCAGGTTCAGAGGTTCGAGCACTTCACGCCTCAATACCTCTTCCCACGGAGCCCCACGCAGCTTTTCGACGAGCGCTCCCAACAGCGTGTAGCCCGGATTGGAGTAGTGGAAGCGGCGCCCGATCGGATGCCGGAAGGGCTGCTCGCCCAGGACGTCGGTGAGCTCCTGCCGCAGGGTCCCCGGGGTGCGCTCCCACCATGGCGCGGGCGACTCGGCCGCCAACCCACCCGTGTGGGCGAGGAGTTCGGCGACAGTCACCTCCCCCGCCCCGGTGCCGGGCAGATGCTTCTCCAACGGGTCGTTGAGGTCGAGCACGCCTTGGTCGCGCAGCCGCAGGACGAGAACGGCAGTGAAGGTCTTGGTGATCGAACCGATCCGGTACTGCACGTCCTCGTCGGGGCCGTGTCCGTCCACCGATGTCCGCGAGCCGTGCCACACGGCTCGCCCGCCCCGCACCACGGTGGCGACCAGTGAGGGGGCTCGCCCTTCAGCCTGAGCCACGGCGATCCGGTGCAGCAAGGCACGGCGGGTACCGGGCAGCAGCTCTTCCTGAGGTGTCGTCATTCCACCAGTCCACCCCGTGGACCCGGCGGGCGTCGACTTCATTTGTTGTGCCGCTCGGCTTCACTGTTGGCCAGTGTGCGGCCGAGGAGGGGAAGCAGGCGGTCCCAGTGGTGCTGCAGTGCGGCGGGGTTGAAGGCGTCGGTGTCGGACATGGTGAAGCCGTGGAGGGTGCCGGGGTAGATCTCGGAGGTATAGCTGACACCGGCTGTGTCCAGGGCCTGGTTGAGCTCGCCGAGAGCCTCGGGTGTCACATCGGTTTCGGCGTGGCCGAGATGGATCTCGGCGGTGATCCTTTCGAGGAGCCGATCCCTTTCGGGTCCGTCGGCGCTCACGGGGCTGTGGAATCCGGCGACGGCCGCCACCTGGCCGGGGTGGGCTGCGGCGGTGCGCATCGCGTAGAGGCCGCCTATGCAGTAGCCGGTCACCGCGACCGGTCCCGCGCCGACCTCCGGCTGGGTGGTGAGGAACCTGAGGTAGGCGTCGGCGTCGCTCAGGACACGTTCGGCGGTGTGCGCCTCGATCAGGGGCATCAGCTGGGCGAAGACCGCGGGCCGAGCCTCTTCTCCGATGTACTCGGGAAGTTCGATCACCGGTGTCGGTCCGTGCCGGTAGAAGGAGTTGGGGACGAGCACGTAGTAGCCGTGCCCGGCCAGTTCGCGGGCCATCTCGCGCAGCACCGGCCGGATGCCGAAACCGTCCGCGTACATGAGCACCCCTGGATGCCGCTCGGCGCGGTCGGGGAAGGCTGCGAAGGCGTCAGCCTGGCCGTCCGTGGTGGGAATCCGCAGCGTCTTCGTGGGCATGAACTCTCCTGTCGTGGTTGATGTGTTGAGCCTGTGATCAACACGACGGAGGCGGAGCCCGCGCAGCAGCGCACGATCCCCGATCAAACGGCGGGCCCACACCGGCCCGCACGGCGCTCAGAAGAGCACCGGGTCACCAATCCGTGTGTGGCGCGATGCCGTCCCGGTATTCATGGCCGCACAGCTTAGTCCGCCTGACAGGAGCCGACGCCGGCCACCCCGGTCGGATCAGTCCCGGATCAGGTCTGCGCCATGTCCACGAACCGGGAGTAGTGGCCCTGGAAGGCGACCGTGATCGTGGCCGTGGGGCCGTTACGGTGCTTGCCCACGATGATGTCCGCCTCGCCCGCGCGCGGCGACTCCTTCTCGTAGGCGTCCTCACGGTGCAGCAGGATCACCATGTCGGCGTCCTGCTCGATGGAGCCGGACTCACGCAGGTCGGACACCATCGGCTTCTTGTCCGTGCGCTGCTCGGGACCACGGTTGAGCTGCGAGAGCGCGATCACCGGGACCTCGAGCTCCTTGGCCAGGAGCTTGAGGTTACGGGACATGTCCGAGACCTCCTGCTGACGGCTCTCGGAACGCTTCGAACCACCGGCCTGCATCAGCTGGAGGTAGTCGATGATCACGAGCTTGATGTCGTTGCGCTGCTTCAGCCGACGGCACTTCGCGCGAATCTCCATCATCGAGAGGTTCGGGGAGTCGTCGATGTAGAGCGGAGCGGACGACACCTCGGGCATCCGGCGGGCCAGGCGGGTCCAGTCATCGTCCGTCATGGTGCCGGAACGCATGTGGTGCAGCGCGACCCTCGCCTCGGCCGACAGCAGACGCATGGCGATCTCGTTGCGGCCCATTTCGAGGGAGAAGATGACGCTGGCCAGGTTGTTCTTGATCGACGCCGCACGGGCGAAGTCGAGCGCGAGCGTGGACTTGCCCATGGCGGGACGGGCCGCGATGACGATCATCTGGCCCGGGTGCAGGCCGTTGGTGAGCGAGTCGAGGTCGGTGAAGCCGGTGGGCACGCCGGTCATCTCGCCACTACGGGAACCGATCGCCTCGATCTCGTCGAGGGCACCTTCCATGATGTCGCCGAGCGGCAGATAGTCCTCGCTGGTGCGCTGCTCGGTGACCGCGTAGATCTCCGCCTGGGCGCGGTTGACGATCTCGTCGACGTCGTCCTCTGCCGCGTATCCCATCTGCGTGATGCGGGTACCGGCCTCGACCAGGCGGCGCAGCACCGCCCGCTCATGGACGATCTCCGCGTAGTACTCGGCGTTGGCCGCCGTCGGCACGGTCTGGACGAGAGTGTGCAGGTACGATGCGCCGCCGACCTTGTTGATCTCACCGCGCTTGGTGAGCTCGGCGGCGATGGTGATGGGGTCGGCCGGCTCGCCCTTGGCGTAGACATCGAGGATCGCCTGGTAGACGGTCTCGTGGGCGGGTTTGTAGAAGTCGTGGCCCTTCAGGATCTCCACGACGTCGGCGATGGCGTCCTTGGACAGGAGCATGCCGCCGAGAACGGACTGCTCGGCATCGAGGTCCTGCGGCGGCACACGTTCGAAGGCCGAACCACCACCGTCCCAGGCCCCGTCCCCACCGCGGTCGTGTTGCTCGTCGCGGCCCCGGGCTCCGTTCCCGCGTCTACGGGAAGAGGGCAGACGATCACTGGGACCACTGTCGGCCCAAGGATCGTCCAAGGGCTCGGAAATGCTCACCCGAGCCACCTCCTCCCGTCCGCGAAGCGGACCTCTGCCGTGCCCCTCTTTTCTACGGCACGGCACTGACAAGTGAGAGGCCCAACTCCGGTGCTGACGCGTCGGTTCTGTGATGACTTTCAGGCCGACGGACGGAGTGGGCGCCGGACCACCGTAGGCCCGCGGGCACCGTCAGCCAATCTGGTTATCCACAGGCCATGTGGACGACGGCCCAGATGCTGTGGAGAACTCCACAAAACCTGTGCACGACCCGGTGGACAGGGCTGTGAACAAGCTTCATCCCATTCTGCGGTAACCGGTCTGAGCTGCAGGTTTACCGTCCACCGGCTGTGCAGAAGAAAAACTTCCCCAGTCGGACCAAGATCACATGAAGTCACATCGCAGCGCGGGCGCCCACGTCACCGAAGTAAGGGTCAATAACAGATTGCATCTCTTACCTGTGGATGATTAGATTGATGCCCATGACACAGGCTCCCGCGCCCGTCAGGGCTGCCCGGCGACGGCACGATCGAGAGATCGTCGCTCTGGCCGTTCCGGCCTTCGGCGCACTCATCGCCGAGCCTCTTTTCGTCCTTGCCGACAGCGCCATCGTCGGCCACCTGGGCACGGCACAACTCGCCGGACTCGGTGTGGCCTCCGCTCTCCTCACGACAGCTGTCAGCATCTTCGTCTTCCTCGCCTACGCCACCACGGCCGCCGTCGCCCGGCGCGTCGGCGCGGGCGATCTCGCAGCCGCGATCCGCCAGGGCATGGACGGCATCTGGCTCGCGCTGCTGCTCGGTGCCATGGTCATCGCGGTCGTGCTGCCCGCGGCACCGGCGATCGTGGAACTCTTCGGCGCCTCCGACACCGCGGCCCCGTACGCGACGACCTACCTGCGGATCTCGTCCTTCGGTATACCGGCCATGCTGGTTGTCCTGGCCGCGACCGGTGTCCTGCGCGGACTGCAGGACACACGGACACCTCTGTACGTCGCCGTCGCGGGTTTCCTTGCCAACGCCGCCCTCAACGTGGGTCTCGTCTACGGTGCCGACCTCGGCATCGCGGGTTCCGCATGGGGCACCGTCATCGCCCAGTGCGGCATGGCCGCCGCCTATCTGGTGGTCGTCGTCCGCGGCGCCCATCAGCACGGAGCCTCCCTCCGCCCCGACGCCGCCGGGATCCGCGCCTCCGCTCAAGCCGGTGTCCCCTTGCTGGTTCGCACGCTTTCCCTGCGATCGATCCTGATGATCGCCACGGCTGTCGCGGCCCGCCTCGGCGACGCCGATATCGCGGCACACCAGATCATCCTGTCCCTGTGGAGTCTGATGGCCTTCGCCCTCGACGCGATCGCGATCGCTGGGCAGGCCATCATCGGGCGTTATCTGGGCGCCGACGACCCCCAGGGTGCCCGGGCCGTCTGCCGCCGCATGGTGGAGTGGGGCATCGCGGCCGGCGTCGTGCTCGGTCTGCTTGTGGTCATCGCGCGACCGCTCTTCCTGCCGCTGTTCACCAGTGACCCGATCGTCACGGACGCGGCGCTGCCGGCCCTTCTCATGGTGGCGCTCTCCCAGCCGATCTGCGGGATCGTCTTCGTCCTCGACGGGGTCCTGATGGGAGCGGGCGATGGGCCGTACCTCGCGTGGGCGATGGTTCTCACCCTGGTGGTCTTCACCCCCGTGGCCCTGCTCGTCCCTACCGTGGGCGGCGGCCTCACAGCAATCTGGGGAGCGATGACGCTGATGATGACGGTCCGGATGCTGACCCTCTGGCTTCGTTCCCGCTCAGGGCGCTGGCTGGTGACGGGTGCCGTGCGCTGACCGTTTCACGGGAAACATGACGTGCGCGTAGGCCAGGACCGGACACCTCGGCATGCAGAAGGGGTCGCACCCTGACGGATGCGACCCCTTCTCGGCTGTTCAGCCGACATGCGGCGATCAGGCCGCGACGACCTCGATGTTGACCTTGGCGGCAACCTCGGGGTGCAGACGCACCGACGTCTCGTGGGCGCCCAGCGTCTTGATCGGCGTGCCCAGCTCAATGCGGCGCTTGTCGACCTCGGGGCCACCGGAAGCCTTGATCGCGGAAGCGATGTCGGCCGGAGTGACGGAACCGAAGAGACGACCGGCGTCGCCGGAGCGGACGGCCAGACGGACCTTGACACCCTCGAGCTGGGCCTTCACGGAGTTGGCCTGCTCGATGGTGTGGATCTCGTGGATCTTGCGAGCGCGACGAATCTGCTCGACGTCCTTCTCGCCACCCTTGGTCCAGCGGATAGCGAACTTCCGCGGGATCAGGTAGTTGCGAGCGTAACCGTCCTTGACGTCGACGACGTCGCCCGCGGCACCGAGGCCGGAGACCTCGTGGGTGAGGATGATCTTCATCTGTCAGTCACCCTTCCCTTATCGCGCGGTGGAGGTGTAGGGCAGCAGCGCCATCTCACGGCTGTTCTTCACGGCCGTGGCGACGTCACGCTGGTGCTGCGTGCAGTTGCCGGTCACGCGGCGGGCACGGATCTTGCCGCGGTCGGAAATGAACTTCCGCAGCATGTTCGTGTCCTTGTAGTCCACGTACGTGACCTTGTCCTTGCAGAAAGCGCAGACCTTCTTCTTCGGCTTGCGCACAGGCGGCTTCGCCATGGTGTATCTCCTGTGTGATCAAGAAGTGTGGGTACGACCCACCCTGGGCCCGAGGGCCTAGAAGGGGGGCTCGTCCGAGTAGCCGCCGCCGCTGCCGCCGGAGTTTCCACCCCAGCCGCCGCCACCGCCGCCCTGGTTGCCACCGGCAGGAGCGCCGGTCGCCCACGGGTCGTCGGCGGGAGCCGCGCCGCCACCCTGCTGGCCGCCGCCGGAGCCTCCGCCCCAGCTGCCACCACCCTGGGCGCCGCCGCCACCGCCGCCGTAACCGCCCTGACCCTGCCCACCGCGGCCGGCGGTCTTGGTGACCTTGGCCGTGGCATTGCGCAGGCTGGCGCCGACTTCCTCGACGTCCAGTTCGTAGACCGTGCGCTTGACGCCCTCGCGGTCCTCGTAGGACCGCTGCTTCAGCCGGCCCTGCACGATGACGCGCATGCCTCGCTGGAGCGACTCGGCGACGTTCTCCGCCGCCTGACGCCAGACCGAGCAGGTCAGGAACAGGCTCTCGCCGTCCTTCCACTCGTTGGTCTGACGGTCGAAGGTGCGGGGAGTGGACGCGACACGGAACTTCGCGACCGCCGCACCAGAGGGGGTGAAGCGCAGCTCGGGGTCGTCGACAAGATTGCCGACGACCGTGATGACGGTCTCGCCTGCCATGGGGGAACCTCTCGGCGGGTTTGCTGCTGGCTGCTAGTGCTGCTACTCGAATCCCGGTACCGACTGAGCGGGAGAGCTCAGTGGGTCTCGGGGCGGAGGACCTTGGTCCGGAGGACCGACTCGTTCAGGTTCATCTGGCGGTCGAGCTCCTTGACGACCGCAGGCTCGGCCTGCAGGTCGATGACCGAGTAGATGCCCTCAGGCTTCTTCTTGATCTCGTACGAGAGACGACGACGGCCCCAGGTGTCGACCTTCTCGACCTTTCCGTTGCCCTCACGGACGACGGAGAGGAAGTTCTCGATCAGGGGGGCGACAGCGCGCTCCTCCAGATCGGGGTCGAGGATGACCATCACCTCGTAGTGACGCATGTGGAACCCACCTCCTTTGGACTCAGCGGCCACGGTCGTTCCGTGGCAGGAGGGTTGTGATGCGTACGCAACGGTATCCGCCGCCACTGACAATCGAGGGGTCCTCGAAGGGGTTCCTCAGCCGTGACGCGGGCAGACATCGGTGCAGACGTTACAGACTACCCGCACACCGGCTTCCGGTTGAAATCCGGCCGCGGGGACCGCCAATCTGTACACATCGGGTGTGAATGGCGCTACGATGCGCCGCTTTCGCAGGAGGTGCCCCTATGGCACAGGCATTGCGACCCAACACCGTCGGAGGGCTGTTCGCCACGGACGGCAAGCCCCACCCGCTCCAGGACACGCTGCTCGCGGTGACCCTGGTGCTGGGCATCACGTCGTTCCTCACGGCGGTGATCGACGACGACCTGCACCTGCTGAGCTCCTGGACCGGCCTGGTCGGCATCCTCACCGGCGCGTACGGTCAGTGGATCTCGGTGACGACCCGGGAACGCTTCGGGCTGATCCTCGGCCTGGGCGCGTCGGGCGTCGGCTTCTTCCTCGGCATGGCGCACGGTGGTCTCTTCGGCGGGGTCTTCTGACGCCACGGACGGCACACCCCACATCCCTCATACGGCACCGCGCTCCGCCCTGGTAGCTCTCAGCCCCGGGCGAAGGTGCCGTATGCCCAGTCAGGGCGCTCTCAAGGCGCAGTAGGCTTCGCCGCGAGAGCCGGAGCCCCTGTATCCATGGGGACACACCAGCCCGAGGAGCGCCCCGAATGAGCCTGACCCTGAGGACGATCAGCCGCGAGCAGCATCTGGCATACATCCAGAGCCTGCCGTCGGCGAGCCACATGCAGGTTCCGGCCTGGGCAGATGTCAAGGCGGAGTGGCGCTCCGAGAGCCTCGGCTGGTTCGACGACCGCACCGGCGAGATCGTCGGCGCGGGGCTCGTCCTCTACCGGCAGCTGCCCAAGATCAAGCGCTATCTCGCCTACCTGCCCGAGGGCCCGGTCATCAACTGGTTCGCGCCAAATCTGACCGAGTGGCTGGAACCGATGCTGGCGCACCTCAAGCAACAGGGCGCGTTCTCCGTGAAGATGGGCCCGCCGGTCATCATCCGGCGCTGGGAGGCCACCTCCATCAAGGCCGGCATCCAGAGCCCTGATGTGAAGCGACTGCGGGACATCGAGGCCGACTTCATCGAGCCGCGCGCCTTCGAGGTGGCGGACAAACTGCGCCGTATGGGCTGGCAGCAGGGTGAGGACGGGGGCGCAGGCTTCGGAGACGTACAGCCCCGCTACGTCTATCAGGTCCCGCTGGCGAACCGCTCCCTGGAAGAGGTCCACAAGAACTTCAACCAGTTGTGGCGCCGCAACATCAAGAAGGCCGAGAAGGCGGGTGTCGAGGTCGTCCAGGGCGGCTACCAGGACCTGGAGGAATGGCAGCGGCTGTACGAGATCACCGCTGTGCGCGACCACTTCCGGCCGCGCCCGCTGTCGTACTTCCAGCGCATGTGGACGGCCCTCAACAGCGAGGACCCCAACCGGATGCGGCTGTACTTCGCCCGGCACAACGGCGTGAACCTGTCGGCGGCGACGATGCTGATCGTCGGCGGGCACGTCTGGTACTCCTACGGCGCCTCCGACAACATCGGTCGGGAGGTCCGGCCCTCGAACGCGATGCAGTGGCGGATGCTCCGCGACGCCTACGCGCTCGGTGCGACCGTCTACGACCTGCGGGGCATCTCCGACTCGCTGGACGAGACCGACCACCTGTTCGGTCTGATCCAGTTCAAGGTGGGTACGGGCGGCCAGGCCGCGGAGTACCTCGGCGAGTGGGACTTCCCGCTGAACAAGCTGCTCCACAAGGCGCTCGACATCTACATGTCGCGCCGCTGACCTCGCGTTCCTCGCTTCCACACCTTCCATACCTCTGATACACCGCAGCTCTGATACACCGCAGCCCCGAGAAAGGTTCCAGGTCCGGCCATGGCGCTCACGCTCTACGTCGACACCGCGCGCTGGCGGGCGCACCACAAGCACGTGCAGGAGCAGTTCCCGGGGCTCGTACCCGTCTGCAAGGGCAACGGCTACGGCTTCGGTCACGAGCGACTGGCGGAGGAGGCCACACGCCTGGGCTCCGACGTCCTCGCCGTGGGCACGACGTACGAGGCCGCCCGGATCAGGGACTGGTTCGGCGGTGACCTGCTGGTGCTGACGCCGTACCGGCGCGGCGAGGAGCCGGTGCCGCTGCCCGACCGGGTCATCCGCTCGGTGTCCTCCATCGACGGGGTCTACGGCCTCGTGGGCGCGCGGGTGGTCATCGAGGTGATGTCCTCGATGAAGCGCCATGGCATCAGCGAGCAGGACCTGCCCCAGCTGCACTCCGCCATAGAGAACGTCCGCCTGGAGGGCTTCGCCATCCACCTGCCGCTGGACCGCACCGACGGCTCGGACGCCGTCGAGGAGGTCATCGGCTGGATGGACCGGCTGCGCGCGGCCCGGCTGCCGCTGCACACGATGTTCGTCAGCCACCTCAAGGCCGAGGACCTCGCCCGGCTCCAGCAGCAGTTCCCGCAGACCCGCTTCCGCGCCCGTATCGGTACCCGCCTGTGGCTGGGCGACCACGAGGCCACCGAGTACCGCGGTGCCGTCCTGGACGTCACGCGCGTGGCCAAGGGCGACCGCTTCGGCTACCGGCAGCAGAAGGCCGCCTCCGACGGCTTCCTGGTTGTCGTGGCGGGCGGAACGTCGCACGGCGTGGGGCTGGAAGCCCCCAAGGCGCTGCACGGCGTGATGCCGCGGGCCAAGGGCGTCGCCCGCGCCGGCCTCGCGACCGTCAACCGGAACCTTTCTCCGTTCGTCTGGGCCGGCAAGCAGCGCTGGTTCGCCGAGCCTCCGCACATGCAGGTATCGATCCTGTTCGTGCCCACCGACGCCTCGGAGCCGAAGGTAGGCGATGAGCTCGTGGCCCACCTGCGGCACACCACCACGCAGTTCGACCGGATCGTCGACCGCTGAGCGCTCCCGGACAACCGGAAGGCCGTACACGGAGGTTCGTGTACGGCCTTGCGTAGGGGCGGTCCCAGCCCGCCCGCACGGCGTTCGCTCAGGGCGAACTGTCCGGCGAAGGCGGCGTGGGCGACCCGGCTGCGCTGCCCCATTCCACCTGAGGCCCGTCGAAGTGGGCCGCGTGCCGCGGCGGATGCGCGGAAGGACCCAGGACGAAGACGTCCTCCGCACCGTCGAGGACACCGCCCGAGGGGTCGTCGTCACCGGCCAGGCGCACCACGTCCCGCTCGGGCATGAGGATGTCGCGCACGACCATCACACACAGGTACAGCGTGCCCAGCAGGTGCAGCGCGATGGCCCAGTGGTAGCCGTCGGTCGGCAGGCCCTTGTGAGCGTCTCCGCTGCTGGTGTACGCGAGGTACATCCAGATCCCCAGGAAGTAGGCCACCTCGCAGGCCTGCCAGATCAGGAAGTCGCGCCACTTCGGCCGGGCCAGGGCGGCCAGCGGCACCAGCCACAGGACGTACTGCGGTGAGTACACCTTGTTGGTGAGGATGAAGGCCGCGATGATCAGGAAGGCCAGCTGGGCGAAGCGCGGACGGCGCGGAGCGGTCAGGGCCAGGGCCGCGACGCCGGCGCAGCACAGCAGCATCAGCAGTGTGGCCATGGTGTTGACGGATTCGGTGCTGGGCGGGTCGTTCGAGTTCTGCGCCCAGATCAGCCAGAAGGAACCGAAGTCCACGCCCCGCTCCTGGCTGAACGTGTAGAACTTCGACCAGCCGTCGAAGGCGAAGAGCATCACCGGCAGGTTCACCACCAGCCAGGAGACCACCGCCCCCGCCAGGGCCGTGCCGAACTGCCGCCACTTGCCCGCGCGCCAGCACAGCAGGAGCAGGGGCCCGAGCAGCAGGAACGGATAGAGCTTGGCGGCCGTGGCGAGCCCCAGCAGGACACCGAAGGCGAGGGAGCGGCCCCGTGACCACATCAGCATCGCGGCGGCCGTCAGAGCGACCGCCAGGAGGTCCCAGTTGATGGTGGCGGTGAGGGCGAAGGCCGGCGCCAGGGCGACCAGCAGGCCGTCCCAGGGGCGCCGGGCATGCGTACGGGTCACGCATACGGCGATGACGGCGGCGCACGCCAGCAGCATCCCGGCGTTGACCATCCAGTACCACTGCTCCTGGTCCTGGATGGTGCCGCTGCCGGGTGTGAGCCACGAGGCGACCTCCATGAACACACCGGTGAGCACCGGGTATTCGAGGTACTGCATGTCGCCGGGCAGCTTGTCGAAGTAGGGGACGAGCCCGTCGGCGAAACCACGCCCCTGGTACAGGTGCGGGATGTCGGAGTAGCAGGCGTGCGTGTACTGCGAACTGGCGCCGAAGAACCAGGCACCGTTGTAGCAGGGTGCCTTCTGGACCAGGCCGAGGACGAACACGCCGATCGCCACCAGCGCGATCACCCGGACGGGAGTCCACCAGGACGCACCGAGCAGAGCGCGCCGACCGAGGGGGCCACCGATCAGCTCACTCCCGGCCGCGGCGACCGCGTCCTCCTTCGTCGGCCGTACCGGCTCCGGCTCGTGCACGCTCGCTTGCGTCGATTCTGCGCTGGGCATGTCGCACATCCTGCCGTATGCGCCTGAGGACCGGTGCGGGGTCGGGGAGGGATGTCCGGCCCGTCCTGTTCCACGACGTCGTGCGCGCGCGTGCCGGCCACGGCAGGGGTGTGTGCGGGCAGCTTGCCCGGCTGGTGGGCTCGTCCAGCCGGTGGGCTCGCACCCACCCGGTCGGCTCGTCCGGCCGGTCGGCTTGGCTGTCACATCAGCTTGTCGGTGACGCCAGCTTGTCGATCCAGCGGTCCGGGCACGTCTCATGCGTACGGACCACGCCGAAGATCACCGAGTCGCTGAGCGGGCCGGCCTTCTGGAAGCAGACCTTCCACTGCTGCGGGGTGACGCGCTCGAGCTGGCCGCCGCCGTTCGCTTCACTGAGCCCGTACCCAAAACGCGCCTGTACGGCCGCCTCGAGCGCGGCGGGCAGACTCTTGCCCACCTGACTGGGCAGCGGGGCCTTGGGACTCGCGGCTGGGGAGGTGGCCACCGCGGGCTCGCCCGCCCCGGAGCCCGAGCCCGAGCAGGCTGCCGTAGCTGCGAGGCAGGCCGCGAGGACCGCGCCGGACACGGCTCGGCGGCGGGCTGTGTGCTTCAACTGACGCATCCTTCGTTTCCATCCGGCCATCCGAGGCACATCCCGTCCTCGGCTGTCCGAGGCACATTCTCCTGCCGCACGAACCGGCGCACGAACCGGCGCACGAAAAGGGTGCGGGCCCCCATGGCCCGCACCCCCACAGCGCCTGCTCAGGCCGAGTCGCCCACCCAGTAGCCGCAGCCGAGGATCTTGTAGCCGTCGTACTCGCCGTAGCAGGCGTTGTAGCTGACGTAGGTGCCCTCGGCGATGTCGAGGTTCACGTCACGCGTGGTGTTGACACCGCCGGCGTTCCAGTACGTGAGGTGACGGGAGCCGTATTCGATCTCCGAGACCGCCGAGTGTCCGTCCTTGTTGTTGTCGAGGATGTACAGGTGCTCCCCGTCGTCCTCGAAGAACGTCCGCGATCCGTTCGAATTTGCACCCGCATCCCAGCCGATCGAGTCCCAGTCGAACGCCTGGGCAGCGGTACCCACCAACGTCAGCGCGGCCGCGATGGGCAGCACGACGAGAGAGCGCTTCAGTGCGCGCAAGATTGCAGTCCTTTCAGAAGGCCGTACGTGGCCCAGAGCAAATATTCGAACAAAATACTAAGATCAGGTAAGAGCGCAGTCAAGGTACTTCACCTGCAAATGAGTCAAGGGTGGCCGCCACGCGTTGAACGCGTGGCGGCCACCCTTGACTTCACCTACCCGGACGGAGGCCGTACTCCGGTCGGGCCGGGATCAGCCCGCCGGGCCTCCGAAGAGGCCGCCTCCGTTTCCGTTGCCCCTGGTGTTGCCCTGCGACTCCGTGGCCGTGGGTGAGGACGTCACGCCCCCGTCGGTGCCACCGGTGTCCGGGCCGCTGGTCTCGCCGGTGCACTGAAATTCGAACTGGCAGGACTCGCTGGCCGTCGGCGTCGGGGAGGCTTCCGACTCACTGGGCGTCGGACTCGGTGTCGGGCTCGCCGTCGGGGTGTCGCTGACGGTGGGGGTCGGAGTGGGGCTCGGGAGGTCGTTGATGACCTCGCCGATGGGCGTCGGCGTCGGGAAGGGCAGCGGCGGTGTGCCCTTCAGCGCCTGCTCCATGTAGTCGTGCCAGATCTCGGACGGGAACGAGGCGCCGTGGATCTTCTCCTGGCCACCCGTGCCGTACATCTTCAGGAACGTGCGGTTCTTGCTCTTCTCGTTGTCGTCGTAGCGGAACATGCTGATCGACGTGGACAACTGCGGGGTGTAGCCCACGAACCAGGCGGACTTGTTGCCGTCGGTGGTACCGGTCTTGCCCGCCACCTGACGGTCGCTCAGCTGAGCGTTGGTACCCGTGCCGGACTTGACCACGGTCTTGAGCACGTCCGTCACGTTGTCGGCGACTTCCGGCTCGAACGCTTGCTTCGTCTCGTCCTGGTGCGTGTAGACCGCGCCGTCCTTGCCCGTGACCCTCAGGACGGAGAAGGGCTCGCGCTGCTTTCCACTGGCCGCGAAGGTGGAGTACGCACCCGCCATACGGATCGCGCTCGGGTCGGAGATGCCGATGGAGAAGGACGGGTAGCCGGTGCCGGTCAGGCTGCCCGGCAGGAGACCCGCGTCCTCCGCCGACTCCTTCACCTTGTCCAGCCCGACGTCCATGCCCAACTGCACGAAGGCGGAGTTCACTGACTCCCTCATGGCCTCACGGAGGTTGATCTTGTAGCCCGGGGGAGAGCCGTACGACTGCTTGCCGTCGTTCTCCTGGAGCCACTCGTTGCCGTCCTCGTTCTTCCAGATCGATCCGTCGTAGTTCTTGATCTTGAGATCGTTCTGGCCGCTGTAGAGGCTCTGCGGGTTGACCTTGGTCCGCTCGTCCTGGGCCTGGTTCTCCGGGAGATCCTTGTCCCGGACACCCCACTTCATCGCCGCCGCGAGCACGAACGGCTTGAATGTCGAGCCGACCTGGGCACCGGTCACATCGGCGTTGTTGGTGAAGTGCTTGGTGGCGTCCTCACCGCCGTAGATGGCCTTGATGGCGCCGGTCTCCGGGTCCACGGAAGCGCCACCGAACTGGACATATTTGTCCGTGTCCGGGCGCTCCTTGGGCTTGATGTTCTTCTTCTGAACGTTCTCGACCGCGGCCTTGAGCTCGTTGACCTTCTTCTTGTCGAAGGTCGTGTAGATCGACAGGCCGCCCTCCCGCAGCCTCCGCTCGGTGATTCCCGTCTTGGCGCTGTTCCTGACCAGTGAGGCGTTGGCCAGGTCGACCAGGTAGCCCACCTGGCCACTCAGCGCGTTGTTCGAGCGGGGGTTCTTCCAGTCGGGGAGGGAGGTGTACTTGGCGCGCGTCGCGGCGTCCAGATGGCCGTACTGGACCATCTTGTCGAGGGTGTTCTGCATCTGCCGCAGGGCCCGCTTGCTGTTGGCCGTGTCGGTGGCGGCCGGGTCGAAGCTGGTCGCACCCGCGGGGTCGTAGTACGTGGCGCCCTTGAGCATCGCCGACAGGAAGGCGCACTCGCCCGGGTTCAGCTTGGCGGCGTCCTTGTCGAAGTAGGCTCGCGCGGCCGCCTGAATGCCGTAGGCCCCGCGACCGTAGTACGCGGAGTTCAGGTAGCCCTCCATGATCTTGTCCTTCGGCACGGTGGAGCCCACCTTGATCGAGACGAAGATCTCCTTGAACTTACGCGAGAGGGTCTGCGACTGGTCATCGAGCATCGCGTTCTTCACGTACTGCTGGGTGATGGTGGAGCCACCCTGCGTCTCACCGCCCCTGGCCATGTTGAGCACGGCGCGGGCGATGCCCTTGGGGTCGATGCCGCTGTCGGTGTAGAAGGTCTTGTTCTCCTGCGAGATCACGGCGTTCTGCATCGCCTTGGGGATCTGCGCGAGGTTGATCTCCTGACGGTTCGTCTCACCGCCCGTCGCGACCATCTCGGACTTGTCGGACCAGTAGTAGACGTTGTTCTGGGCCCTCGCGGTGTCGGCCAGGTTCGGGACCGTGACCATGGCGTACGCCAGGCCCGCGACGGCCACCATGCTGCCGAAGAACCCGATGAACAGCCCGGTGACCAGCTTCCACGACGGCACCCAGCGCGCCGCGCCGTACTTGCCGGCGCGCGGGTAGTCGATGATCCGCTTTCTGTCGGAAGCGGCAGCGCGGCCACGACCGGGCCCGTTGGGGCCGCCGCGTCCGCCGGGTTCGGCCGCTCTGCGCCGGCCGCCACCACTTCTCTGTGTGGCCCGACGGGACTCGGCGCGACCGCCGTACGGACGCTCGCCTCCCGGACCATTGGGATCCGACTCGTGGGCACTGGTCCCATAGGAGCCGGACTGAGATCCGGTGGCGCCTCGCGGTGCCGCGCGGCGGCCTGGGGACGAGCCGGACTGGCCGCGTCGGGCCGCGGCACGTCCGCCTCCCTGCGGCTGCGGCGGTTTGCGACGGTGCTCGCTCATCGAACGACTACTCCTCGGGCAGGCGCACTCTTGCGCGCCTGGAAACGGCAGCTGGTTTCCGGTCCCCCCGAAGTACGGATGTGGTCGGTCTCGCATTCACCCGTACTGCACCGAGGACAACGACGCCCCCCAGACGTCACTTGGTTCCCGGTGATGTGCATGGCGCACAGACTACGCACCCTAAAAACCCGCCAGGCTCCGAAGTCCACCCGAATTCAGGCAACTCACTCCCCGTGAAGCAGTGATGTGATCCCGTTCACCATCCCCCCACTTGTCGCATCCGTAAGGCCGTTCTATCGTCGTGATGTATCGAGTCGATACATCAGCTCGGCATAAAGTCCGTCACGGCCCGACCGCGACAGGGAGGAGGCGACCATGAGCCGGCGTTCCGGGATCCTCGAGTTCGCCGTACTCGGCCTGCTCCGCGAGTCCCCGATGCACGGCTATGAGCTGCGCAAGCGACTCAACACCTCGCTCGGGGTGTTCCGCGCGTTCAGCTACGGAACCCTGTACCCCTGTCTCAAGACCCTGGTCGCCAACGGCTGGTTGATCGAGGAGCCGGGGCACACCTCCGAGGACGCCCTCGCCGCACCACTCGCAGGGCGTCGGGCGAAAATCGTCTATCGGTTGACGGCGGAAGGTAAGGAGCACTTCGAGGAGCTCCTCTCGCAGACCGGGCCCGACGCGTACGAGGACGAGCACTTCGCTGCTCGCTTCGCCTTCTTCGGGCAGACCTCTCGTGACGTGCGCATGCGCGTCCTTGAGGGCCGTCGCAGTCGGCTCGAGGAACGCCTGGAGAAGATGAGCGCCTCGCTGGCGCGCACCCGGGATCGCCTCGACGACTACACGCTTGAGCTGCAGCGCCACGGGATGGAGTCCGTGGAGCGCGAAGTGCGCTGGCTGAACGAGCTCATCGAGAGCGAGCGGGCGGGCCGGGACCTCAAGGGTCCCGGCCATGGAGAGCCCGCTCGTGACACCACAGAGGGAGCGCCGGGCGTTCTGCCCCGGACGGGGGACACCCCCGGTCCGGATACGCCCGGCGACACCACCATGTGAGGCCCCTGCCAGGGCCCCACTCGTACACACAGGGAGCAACCGGAATGGGTTCGGTGCGCGTAGCCATCGTCGGCGTGGGCAACTGTGCCGCGTCGCTGGTGCAGGGAGTCGAGTACTACAAGGACGCCGACCCGGCGTCGAAGGTCCCCGGCCTGATGCACGTCCAGTTCGGCGACTACCACGTCGGTGACGTCCAGTTCGTCGCCGCGTTCGATGTCGACGCGAAGAAGGTCGGCCTCGACCTCTCGGACGCCATCGGGGCCAGCGAGAACAACACCATCAAGATCTGCGACGTCCCGAACAAGGGCATCACGGTTCAGCGTGGCCACACCCTCGACGGCCTCGGCAAGTACTACCGCGAGACCATCGAGGAGTCCGCCGAGGCCCCGGTCGACATCGTCCAGGTCCTCAAGGACAGGGAAGTCGACGTCCTCGTCTGCTACCTGCCTGTCGGCTCCGAGGACGCGGCGAAGTTCTACGCCCAGTGCGCCATCGACGCCAAGGTCGCCTTCGTCAACGCCCTTCCCGTCTTCATCGCCGGCACCAAGGAATGGGCGGACAAGTTCACCGAGGCGGGTGTCCCGATCGTCGGCGACGACATCAAGTCGCAGGTCGGCGCCACGATCACGCACCGTGTGATGGCGAAGCTGTTCGAGGACCGCGGTGTCCGTCTTGAGCGCACCATGCAGCTCAACGTCGGCGGCAACATGGACTTCAAGAACATGCTGGAGCGCGACCGCCTGGAGTCCAAGAAGATCTCGAAGACGCAGGCCGTCACCTCGCAGATCCCCGACCGCGACCTGGGCGAGAAGAACGTCCACATCGGTCCCTCGGACTACGTGGCCTGGCTCGACGACCGCAAGTGGGCTTACGTCCGTCTCGAGGGCCGTGCCTTCGGTGACGTCCCGCTGAACCTGGAGTACAAGCTCGAGGTCTGGGACTCCCCGAACTCCGCCGGCGTCATCATCGACGCGCTGCGCGCCGCGAAGATCGCCAAGGACCGTGGCATCGGCGGCCCGATCCTCTCGGCGTCCTCGTACTTCATGAAGTCCCCGCCGGTCCAGTACTTCGACGACGAGGCCTACGACAACGTGGAGAAGTTCATCAAGGGCGAAGTCGAGCGCTAGCGAGACAAGGCGCTGCGCGCAAGCGAGACAAGCACCGCGCGCCGGCGAGACAGCTGAAACCGCTCCTGCCAGAGCTGTTGAGGGTCCCCCGGGTGGGTACTGCCCGGGGGACCCTCTCCGTATGTGAGGCTGTGCCCCATGCCCGTCGTGCGTGATCTGCGCGTCCTGCTCCGCCTCCGGAACTTCCGACGTCTGCTCGTCGTGCGCCTGCTCTCCCAGGGCGCCGACGGTGTCTACCAGATCGCACTCGCCGCCTACGTCGTCTTCTCACCGGAGAAGCAGACCTCAGCCACCGCCATCGCCTCCGCGATGGCGATCCTGCTGCTCCCGTACTCCCTGGTGGGCCCCTTCGCCGGCGTCCTCCTGGACCGCTGGCGCCGCCGCCAGGTCTTTCTGTACGGCAACCTGGTGCGCGCCCTGATGGCATCGGCCACAGCCGTCCTGATCGTCAGCGATGTTCCCGACTGGCTCTTCTACGTCTCCGCGCTGTGTGTCACCGCCGTGAACCGCTTCGTCCTGGCCGGCCTGTCCGCCGCGCTGCCCCGGGTCGTGGACCCCGAGCGACTGGTGATCGCCAACTCCCTCTCCCCGACCGCCGGAACGCTCGCCGCGACCGCTGGCGGCGGTCTCGCCTTCGTCGTACGGCTGGCGGTCGCGGATTCCGACGCGGCGGTGGTGCTTCTGGGAGCCGGGCTGTATCTGTGCGGAGCTCTCGCCTCGTTACGCATGGCACCGGAACTGCTGGGGCCCGACCGAGAGTTGGTACAACCTCGCCTGTCGACAGCTCTCACCGGCACCGCCCGTGACCTGGCGGCAGCAGTGCACCATCTCGCCGCTCCCGAGCGCAGGCAGGCTGCATGGGCGCTCGGCACGATGTCGTTGATGCGGTTCTGCTACGGCGCCCTGCTGGTCATGGTGCTGATGCTCTGCCGATACACCCTGACGTCCGATCCCGAAGACGGTCTCGCCCTACTGGGGCTGGCCCTGGGTTTCTCCGGCGCCGGTTTCTTCGCCGCCGCGGTCGTGACGCCCTGGGCGGCGGGCCGGTACGGGCCCGCGCGATGGATCGTCATCTGTGCCGCTGCTGCCGCAGTTCTGGAGCCCGCGCTCGGCCTCCCTTTCGCCACAGCCCCCATGCTCGTCGCAGCATTCGTCCTAGGGCTGATCACCCAGGGCGCGAAGATCGCAACGGACACGATCGTGCAGTCCTCGGTGGACGACGGCTTTCGGGGCAGGATCTTTTCCGTCTACGACGTGCTCTTCAACGTCGCCTTCGTGGGCGCCGCGGGCGTCGCCGCTCTGATGCTCCCGCCAGATGGCCGTTCGGCGCCGCTGGTGGTCACGGTCGCCGTCGTCTACGGGATGGTCGGAGCGTTGTTTCACGTGAAACAGGGCCCCTCGGCGCGGTCGAGCTCGCCGCCCTAGCAAGCCGCGGGTCATGTTTCACGTGAAACATGACCCGTTTCACGGCCTCAGCTCTGTGCGGCCCACCACTCCTTGAGCGCGGCCACCGCCTCGTCGTGCTTCAGGGGCCCGTTCTCCAGCCGGAGCTCCAGCATGTGCTGGTACGCGCGGCCGATGGCCGGGCCCGGGCTGATGCCCAGGATCTCCATGATCTGGTTGCCGTCGAGGTCCGGACGGATCGCGTCCAGCTCCTCCTGCTCCTGTAGCTGGGTGATCCGCTCCTCCAGGCCGTCATAAGCCCGCGAGAGCGCGGCGGCCTTGCGCTTGTTGCGCGTCGTGCAGTCCGAGCGGGTCAGTTTGTGGAGGCGGTCGAGCAGGGGGCCGGCGTCACGGACATAGCGGCGGACCGCGGAGTCCGTCCATTCACCGGTGCCATAGCCATGGAAGCGCAGGTGAAGTTCAACGAGACGCGAGACCTCCTTCACCAGGTCGTTGGAGTACTTCAGCGCGGTCATGCGCTTCTTGGTCATCTTCGCCCCCACCACCTCGTGATGGTGGAAGGAAACCCTGCCGTCCTTCTCGAAGCGACGGGTTCGCGGCTTGCCGATGTCGTGCAGCAGTGCGGCCAGCCGGAGGGTCAGGTCGGCGCCGTTCTCTTCCAGAGCGATGGCCTGCTCCAGGACGATCAACGTGTGCTCGTAGACGTCCTTGTGCCGGTGATGCTCATCGCTCTCCAGGCGCAGCGCCGGAAGCTCGGGCAGCACGTGGTGGGCAAGCCCGGTATCCACCAGCAGCGTCAGGCCCTTGCGCGGGTGCGTGGACAGGATCAACTTGTTCAGTTCGTCCCTGACCCGCTCGGCCGAGACGATCTCGATGCGCCCGGCCATCTCCTTCATGGCCGTGACGACCTCAGGGGCGACCTCGAAGTCGAGCTGCGCCGCGAAACGTGCGGCCCGCATCATCCGCAGCGGGTCGTCCGAGAAGGACTCCTCGGGCGTGCCCGGAGTGCGCAGCACCCGCGCCGCGAGGTCGTCCCGCCCTCCGTGAGGATCGATGAACCTCTTCTCCGGCAGCGCGACGGCCATCGCGTTCACAGTGAAGTCGCGACGGACCAGATCTTCCTCGATGGAGTCGCCGTACCTCACCTCCGGCTTGCGTGAGGTTCGGTCGTACGCCTCCGACCGGTACGTGGTCACCTCGATCTGGTAGCCGTCCTTCTGCGCCCCGACCGTGCCGAAGGCGATCCCGACCTCCCACACGGCGTCCGCCCACGGCCGCACGATCTTCAGTACGTCGTCGGGGCGGGCGTCAGTCGTGAAGTCCAGGTCGTTGCCGAGCCGGCCGAGCAACGCGTCCCGGACCGAGCCGCCGACCAGGGCGAGCGAGAACCCGGCCTCCTGGAAGCGGCGGGCGAGATCGTCGGCGACAGGGGCGACCCGCAGCAGTTCACTCACCGCGCGGTGCTGCACCTGACTCAGGGCACTGGAGGTGTCTTCGTTGGCATTCGGCACAACAGAAAAGGGTACGTGGCCCGGGCGACCGCGAGCGCCTCCATTAAATGCGCACAGACCCTCCACCCGACCCAGCGCAGGGCCTGCCCTCGAACTACACGGAAGCGACCCCATTGATACGTGCACATTAGGGACAGCACGGCGTGCTTGGCCGATCTTGTGGAGCAGTCCGCGGCACTTCCCCTCAGCGCGCATCGTTACCATGCGTGGACGCACATTCCGACGACCACTGACGACGACGAGGGACGGGCGAGCGCGTGGCCGAGGCGGCAGACTTCCAGGGGGCCAGTGCCTCACCTGCCCGCCGCTGGCTGCGGCGCACCGGAGCTCTGCTCGCCGGGGCGCCCCTGCTGGCCGGACTGTTGCAGCTGCCCGCCGCCACGCCCGCGCGGGCCGCCGACTCGGGCACCGTATCCGTGTCCCTCGACACACTCACTCCCAGCGTCCCCACGGACGGCGACACGGTCACGGTGTCGGGCACGGTGACCAACACCGGCAAGCAGGCCGTCACGGACGCCCACGTGGGACTACGGGTGGGACCCGAGCTGACCACCCGCTCGGCCATCGACAACGTCGCCAAGAACAGCAGCGACGTCCAGGCCGCCACCGGCCCGGAGATCGGCGGCAAGTACATCGAGAAGTTCTCCACACTGACGCCGGGCGTCGCCGAGCCCTTCTCCATCTCGGTTCCGGTCGACGAACTGGACCTCGGCGACAGCGGCGTCTACCCATTCGCCGTCTCGCTCTCCGGAGAGACGTCCGCGCAGCGCTGGGATCGGGTGCTCGGCACGGAGCGGACGCTCCTGCCGTGGCAGTCCGACGAGGCCGACGCCAGGACGAAGACGACGTATCTGTGGCCCTTGATCTCCACCACTCACATGACTGCGGAGACGGGGTCGAACGAGCAGCAGACGCCGGTCTTCCTCAACGACGACCTCGCCAAGGAGATCTCCCCGGGCGGCCGCCTCGATCAGCTCCTGTCGCTGGGCAAGGATCTCGACGTCACCTGGGTGATCGACCCGGACCTGCTCGCCTCCGTCGACGCGATGACCCGCCCCTACCGGGTCAGGTCGGGTGACACGACCCGGGCAGGCACCTATCAGGCGGTCGCGAAGCAGTGGCTCGCCGAGCTCCAGGAAGCCGTGGCGGCCAAGGAGGTCGTCGCCCTCCCCTTCGCCGACCCCGATCTCGCCTCCCTCGCACACAACGGCACCAGCGTCACCGGCTCCCTCAGCCATCTCAACGAGGCCACCGATGTCGCCGCCACCACGGTGCGGACCGTGCTCCATGTGACACCCAGCACCGACTTCGCCTGGCCGGTGGAGGGCGCGGTGGACCCGTCGATCGTGAAGGTCGCCACCTCCGCCGGCGCCGACAAGGTGATCGCCCGCAGCGACAGCCTGCAAGAAACGGGAAACCTGTCGTACACCCCCTCGGCCGCCCGCCCGATCGGCGGCGGCACCACGGCGGTCGTCGCGGACGCGCGGCTGTCGACAGCGTTCCAGGGCGACCTGACGAAGGCCTCCGCCTCCACGCTCGCCGTGCAGAATTTCCTCGCTCAGAGTCTCGCCCTCGATCTGCAGACGCACGAGCAGCGCAGCGTCGTCGTCGCCCCCCAGCGCATGCCGTCCGCGCCGCAGGCCCAGGCGATGGCTGAGGCGCTGACCGCCCTGCAGAGCAGCAACTGGTCCGAGCCTCAGGATCTCACCGCGGCGGCCGCCGCCAAGCCGGACCCGGAGGCCACCACGACCGTGCCGTCGACGTCCAGGTACCCCTCCTCGCTGCGCAAGCAGGAGCTGCCGAGGTCGGCCTTCATGGAGATCGCGACCACCCAAAACAAGCTCGACAATTTCAAGGTGATCCTCAGCGACCAGTCCCGGGTGGTGACCCCCTTCGGGCGGGCCGTGAACCGAGAGATGTCCACGTCCTGGCGCGCCCGGAACACCGAGGCGAGTTCCTTCCGGGGTGACGTCCAGGCGTACGTGGACGAGCTGACCGATCAGGTCAAGCTGATCGAAAAGTCCGAGACCAAGCTCTCCGGACGCAGCGCCACTATCCCGGTGACCGTGCAGAACAACCTGGTGCAGGGCGCCGACCACCTCGTGCTGCGGCTCACCTCACTGAGCCCCAAGCGCCTTGAGATCGGCGACGACTCCTACTCCGAGCAGCAGGTCGAGGTCTCCGGCGGCCACAGCCAGACGGTGAAGTTCGCCACAACGGCCAAGGCCAACGGTCAGGCAACGGTGGTCGCCCAGCTGTACACGGAGGACGGGCAGATGTACGGCGCCCCCGTCAGGTTCGATGTGAAGGTCACGGAGTTCACCGCCACGGTGATGCTGGTCATCGGCGGCGGTTTCCTCCTGCTCGTTCTCGCCGGCTTCCGGATGTACACCCAGCGCAAGCGCGCGGCCGCCCGTGAGACCGAGGAGGACGGCCCCGACGAGACGGGTGAGGCCGTCGACGTCCCGGAGAACCCCGACGGCGGCGATGACCGTCTCAAGGGAGAGTCCGGCACTCAGACCCGGGCAGACGACCCGCAGCAGCCGAGTGACCCGGCACCGGACACCGCAGCGGAAAGCGCCGACCCTTCCGGCGCGAGTGAGAGAGTGGACCGTTGAGGATGTCGTGGCCGGTGGGCCCGGGACGATGAGGTGGGGTAACCATGAACGCGCCGTACGACGGTGACCGCGGCCAGGCCGCGGGCGGCTCGGGCCACCCCGAGGGCCCGCCGCCCCAGGACGGCCAGGTCCCGCCGCAGTCCCCCGCCGACATGTACCTCCAGGACGCCTACGACCAGGACCCCTACCGAGCGCAGGACATCTACGCCCAGGATCCGGTCGCCGAGGCGCTCTACGACCGTGCCGCCCACCCCCCGCCGGACCCGGGCACGTACCAGCCGCAGCAGCCCCTGTACGCCCAGCCTCCCCAGTCGCCGTACGCCCCTGACCCGAACGTGTGGGCGCAGACCCCAGCGCCCGAGCCGGAGGGGCCGACCCAGTACCTGCCGTACGGCGACGACCCCCGCACCACCCAGTTCGTGGGTGTCGACGACCTGGTGAGCCAGGCCGGCCAGGAGCGCCACGAGCCGGATGCCTTCGCGCACCTCTTCCGCGACCAGCAGCAGGGCGGCGGCCCGTCGCCGTACGAGCCCCCGCCGGTGCCCGGCCCGTCCCCGGCTCCGCACGCGGGCCAGTACCCAGCGGCGACACCGCCCGTCCTCGGCCAGTACCCGGCAACGACACCCCAGGGCCAGTACCAGGCAGCACCCACCCCGCCCGCCCCTGAGGTGCCCGCTCCGGCGGCCCCTGCGCCCGCATCAGCGCCCGCACCGGCTTCCGCCGCTCCCGCGGCGAAGAAGAGCGGCCGGGCCACGGGACTGCTGAAGTCGAGCGCCGTCATGGCGGCGGGCACGATGGTCTCCCGCCTCACCGGCTTCATCCGCTCCGCGCTGATCGTCTCCGCCCTCGGCGTCGGCATGCTGGGCGACACCTTCCAGGTGGCCTACCAGCTGCCCACGATGATCTACATCCTGACCGTCGGCGGCGGCCTCAACTCCGTCTTCGTGCCACAGCTGGTGCGCGCCATGAAGGAGGACGAGGACGGCGGTGAGGCGTACGCCAACCGGCTGCTGACCCTCGTGATGGTGGCCCTCGGCGCACTGACCGTCCTCGCGGTCCTCGGCGCGCCGTTGCTGATCCGGCTGCTGTCCGACTCGGTGGCCAGTGACCCGGCGGCCAACGAGGTCGGCGTCACCTTCGTCAGCTACTTCCTGCCCTCGATCTTCTTCATGGGCGTCCACGTGGTGATGGGACAGATCCTCAACGCCCGCGGGAAGTTCGGCGCGATGATGTGGACGCCCGTCCTGAACAACATCGTCATCATCGTGACGCTGGGCATGTTCATGTGGGTCTACGGCACCGCGGCCGACTCCGGCATGAAGGTCACGACCATTCCGCCGGAGGGCCAGCGGCTCCTCGGCATCGGCGTCCTGCTCGGTCTCGTGGTGCAGGCACTGGCGATGATCCCGTACCTGCGTGAGACCGGCTTCCGGCTGCGACTGCGCTTCGACTGGAAGGGCCACGGCCTCGGCAAGGCCGTCACGCTCGCCAAGTGGACCGTCCTGTTCGTCCTCGCCAACCAGGCCGGCGCGATCGTCGTCTCCCAGCTGTCCACCGCCGCGGGCGCCGACT
Source organism: Streptomyces sp. NPDC005263 (assembly GCF_042872365.1). NCBI lineage: Bacteria > Bacillati > Actinomycetota > Actinomycetes > Kitasatosporales > Streptomycetaceae > Streptomyces > Streptomyces sp. NPDC005263. The sequence goes on from NZ_JBIAKJ010000011.1 coordinate 189,872, forward strand.
CCCCGGTCGACGGCACCGGCTTCGCCGCCTACGCCAACGCCCAGCTGATCTGGGGCCTGCCGCAGGCCATCATCACCGTGTCCCTGATGGCCGCCCTGCTGCCCCGCATCTCCCGCTCCGCGGCGGAGGACGACCCCGGTGCCGTCCGCGACGACATCTCCCAGGGCCTGCGGACCACGGCCGTCGCCATCGTTCCGATCGCTTTCGGCTTCCTCGCACTCGGCATCCCGATGTGCACGCTGATCTTCGGTTCCTCAGGCGTCAGCGAGGCCACGAACATGGGGTACATGCTGATGGCCTTCGCCCTCGGCCTGATCCCGTACTCGGTGCAGTACGTCGTCCTGCGCGCGTTCTACGCCTACGAGGACACCCGTACTCCCTTCTACAACACGGTGATCGTCGCCGTGGTCAACGCGACCGCCTCCGCACTGTGTTACCTCGTACTGCCGCCCCGCTGGGCCGTGGTGGGCATGTCCGCCTCGTACGGTCTCGCCTACGCGATCGGTGTCGGCGTCGCCTGGAACCGACTCCGGAAGCGGCTGGGTGGCGACCTGGACGGCAACCGCGTGCTGCGCACGTACGCCAGACTGGGCATCGCCTCGGTGCCGGCTGCCCTGCTCAGCGGCGCTGCCTGCTACGGCATCGCCCATTCGCTCGGGCAGGGCGTCCTCGGCTCCTTCGCGGCCCTGATCGCAGGTGGCGCGGTGTTGCTCGGGGTCTTCTTCGTCGCCGCTCGCCGCATGCGCATCGAGGAGCTGAATTCTCTGGTCGGGATGGTGCGAGGCCGTCTGGGGCGCTGACGCAGGAGTTCGCGCACAACCATCGTCCGCCACCGTGTGTCGTGCATGGCAGCGGACTGTGGGCACAATTGGTTTCGGCGTCACACGACGCGCAATGGATGGGGAGGCAGGGACGACGGTGGCGGAACGGAGCACGGCTGCCGTCGACGTGGCAGACAACAGCGGTGACGAGCCGCTGACCGCCAAGGCGGACCAGTCCACGGCCGACGGGGTGGCCAATAACCGGGAGCGGGACACGGAAGACGTCGAGGCACAGGGGAGTGGCGGGACCGAGAGTCCGAAGAAGGCCTCATCGCCGGAGCTGCACAGCGGCCACAAGCTCGCCAGACGCTACCGCCTGGAGGAGTGCGTCACCCGTCTGGACGGATTCAGCAGTTGGCGTGCCGTGGACGAAAAGCTGCGGCGTGCCGTCGGCGTCCACCTCTTGCCCGCGGACCACTCACGGGCCCGCTCGGTGCTGGCCGCGGCACGTTCCTCCGCGCTGCTGGGCGATCCACGCTTCGTCCAGGTCCTCGACGCCGTCGAGGAGAACGACCTCGTCTATGTCGTCCACGAATGGCTGCCCGACGCCACCGAGCTGTCCACGCTGCTGGCCGCCGGCCCGCTGGAGGTGTACGAAGCCTCCCAGATGGTCAGCCAGATCTCCTCGGCCATGGCCGCCGCCCACCGCGAGGGCCTGGCGCACCTTCGGCTGAACCCGAACGCCGTCCTGCGCACCTCGACCGGTCAATGGCGCATCCGCGGCCTCGCCGTGAACGCGGCGCTGCGCGGCATCAGTTCCGACACCCCACAGCGCACCGACACGGAGGCGATCGGTGCCCTGCTGTACGCGGCGCTCACCCAGCGGTGGCCGTACGAGAGCGACGCCTACGGTCTGTCCGGCCTGCCCAAGGACATCGGGCTGATCGCCCCCGACCAGGTGCGCGCGGGTGTCCACCGCGGCCTGTCCGAGCTCTCCATGCGGGCGCTGGCCAACGACGGCGCCACCGCCTCCCGCCACGAGTCCCCGTGCACCACGCCCGAGGAACTGGTCAAGGCGATCGCCGAGATGCCCCGCATCCGGCCTCCGGAGCCCACGTTCACCTCCCCGCCTGACTACCAGCGCACGACGTACCAGCAGGGCACATACGGCCGTCCGTCCGCGCACATGGGCGCCACCCAGCCGGTCCCCGCGCCACCGCCCCCGCTGCAGACCCGTACCGGCAGGGCGTTGAAGTGGGCTGTCTCGGCCCTCCTCATCGCCGCACTGGGCCTGGGCAGTTGGCAGCTGGCGGACGCGCTGATGGGCCAGAGCGACAAGCCCGACGACACCGGCAACACGCAGACGACCGACGGAAACGACAAGAACAGCACCGCTCCCAAGCCGGTCAAGACACTGAGCATCGAGCGCGCCAGCGAGTTCGTGGCGAAGGGCGACGCCCAGCACCCGGGCGACGTGGACAAGACCTTCGACGGCAAGGCGTCGACGTACTGGAAGACGAGCACCTTCCTGCAGGGGCCGCCCCTCGAGCCCTACAAGCCAGGTGTGGGCATCGTCTACGACCTGGGTTCGGCGCAGGAGCTCTCCGGCGCCAGCATCGGGCTGCGCTACTCCGGCAATCACACGACGGCCAAGCTGTACGCTGCCGACTCGCTGACGCCGCCCTCGCTGGACTCGATGAAGGAGATCGGCCACGTCAGCACGAACGGTACGACGGCCACGGTGAAGGTCACCAAGCCGGTGAAGACGCAGTACGTGCTCGTCTGGCTCACCGCTGTGCCGTACTCGGCAGCGGATCCGAGCGCGTACAGCGATCCCGGCTACAAGCAGGCCATTACCGACGTGAAGTTCACTGGCTGAGCAGTAGCCAAGGGGAAGGGGGCCCGATGGCAGATGACACCGCGTACGGCGACACGAGCGATCAGGACCTCCTGGCCCTCCACGTAGAAGGCGATCCGGAGGCGTTCGGCGAGATCGTGCGGCGGCACCGCGACCGGCTCTGGGCTGTCGCCCTGCGGACACTGGGGGACCGCGAGGAGGCCGCTGACGCCGTCCAGGACGCCCTCGTGTCGGCGTACCGGGCCGCCCACACCTTCCGGGGCCAGTCGGCCGTCACGACCTGGCTGCACCGGATCACGGTGAACGCGTGTCTGGACCGTGCTCGTAAGGCGGCCTCACGCAAGACGTCGCCGGTCGATGACACCGAGCGCATGGAGCAGCTGCTGGAGCCGCACGAGTCGGCCTCGGCACCCGCAGAGCGCAAGGATCTCCACCGTCAGCTGGTGGAGGCACTGGGCACCCTTCCGCCAGACCAGCGCGCCGCGCTCGTCCTCGTGGACATGCAGGGCTATCCGGTCGCGGAAGCCGCCCGCATGCTCGATGTGCCGACCGGGACGGTGAAGAGCCGCTGCGCCCGAGGCCGAGCCAGGCTCCTCCCCCTCCTCACCCATCTGCGGCCGGACAACACCGGCGACGGCAGACAAGCAGGCGCGGGGCGGAACCGGACGCAGGGGACATCCGTCCCACCCGCAGCGGGACCACGTGAGACAGGTCCCCCGGACGCAGGGCCAAGCGATTCAGCCGCGGTGAAGGGCGGAGGTGGGCGAGCGTGACATCCACGACAGAGACGGCCGGGCACCCGGACGTCGCGGAGATCTCCGACCTCACCGAGGGCCTGCTCGAACCGTCACAGGCCGCGGACGTACGACGGCATCTGGACGAGTGTGAACTCTGCGCGGACGTCTACGCCTCGCTGGAGGAGATCCGCGGGTTGCTCGGAACCCTGCCGGGTCCCCCACGCATGCCCGCAGACGTCACCAGCCGGATCGACGCGGCCCTCGCCGCGGAGGCCCTGTTGCACGCCACGGCGCCCGAAGCCGTGGACTCGCAGCCGCCCGTTGCCGCGACAATCCAGTCCGACTCCTCCACGGCGGACGGCAGCTCGCGTGTTTCACGTGAAACATCGGCGGCAGCCGACCGTCCCTCGGGCCGCGCCCATGTATCGACGACCGGACCGGGGCGTAAGCGTCAGATGGGCGGCCGACGCAGGGGTGTCGTTCTCGGGGCCGTGTTCACGGCCGCCGCCCTGGGATTCGGCTCCGTGCTGCTGTCGTCCATGAACGACGGCAAGCCGTCCGGCCCCGAGGCGGGTGGGCAGCACTCCACCTCTGCCGACACCTTCGCGGAGGGCAAGCTGGAGAAGCAGGTCACCGATCTGCTCGCCACGAGCCGGAGCGGAGGGAGCGGATCCCGCTCGCCGCACACCCGCGGCTCGGAGTCCGTCCCGGGCAACGAGCCCAAGATCCTTCGGGACCCGATCCCGGTGCCCGGCTGCGTCCAGAAGGGCATCGGCCGCAGCGACTCGGCACTCGCGAGCGAGCCTGGGACCTACAAGGGAACGGACGCCCTGCTCGTGGTGCTCCCCGACACGTCCGACACCTCCCACGTGATGGCCTACATCATGGACACAGCCTGCGTGGCAGACCCTTCCGTCGGCAAGGCCAAGGTTCTGCTGAAGCAGTCCTACGCGCGGTCCTGAGCGCCCTCCGGAGCGAGTCCCGCACTCCGCCGTGAGGGCACACGCTTCGCCCTTCGGCTCCCGTGGCACCCCGAGCGGTGACGTCTCTCCGTGTGCCCGGACACAGCGGGAATGCGCGACCCTTAGGATCCGTTGGGTGGGGTGAGAGTTCTGAGAGGAGCTCCCCCGGTTCTACGACGCTGTCCAGAGACGAGGAATCAAGCCGTGACCGACGTCCGTAACGTGATCATCATCGGCTCCGGGCCGGCCGGCTACACGGCGGCGCTCTACACCGCGCGCGCGTCGCTGAAGCCGCTGGTGTTCGAGGGCGCCGTCACCGCGGGTGGTGCGCTGATGAACACCACTGAGGTGGAGAACTTCCCGGGCTTCCAGGACGGCGTCATGGGTCCCGAGCTCATGGACAACATGCGTGCCCAGGCCGAGCGCTTCGGCGCCGAGCTCATCCCGGACGACATCGTCGCCGTCGACCTGAGTGGTGACATCAAAACCGTCACCGACACGGCCGGCACCGTTCACAAGGCCAAGGCCGTCATCGTCACCACTGGTTCGCAGCACCGCAAGCTCGGTCTACCGAACGAGGACGCTCTGTCGGGTCGAGGTGTCTCGTGGTGCGCCACGTGTGACGGCTTCTTCTTCAAGGACCAGGACATCGCCGTGATCGGTGGCGGCGACACCGCGATGGAGGAAGCCACTTTCCTCTCACGCTTCGCCAAGTCCGTGACCATCGTCCACCGCCGGGACACCCTGCGCGCCTCCAAGGCGATGCAGGAACGCGCCTTCGCGGACCCGAAGATCAAGTTCGTGTGGGACAGCGAGGTCGCCGAGGTACAGGGCGACCAGAAGCTGGCCAGTCTGAAGCTGCGCAACCTCAAGACCGGCGAACTCTCGGACCTCGCGGTGACCGGCCTGTTCATCGCGATCGGCCACGACCCGCGCACCGAACTCTTCAAGGGACAGCTGGAGCTGGACGAGGAGGGTTACCTGAAGGTAGAGGCGCCCTCCACTCGGACGAACCTGACCGGTGTCTTCGGCGCAGGCGACGTCGTCGACCACACCTACCGTCAGGCCATCACCGCCGCCGGCACCGGCTGCTCGGCCGCCCTCGACGCCGAGCGGTACCTCGCCGCCCTCGCGGACGAAGAGAAGGCCGAGCCCGAGAAGACCTCCGTCTGACCCAACCCACCCCACGCACAACCAGTTAAGGAGCCCGCCGTGGCCGGCACCCTGAAGAATGTGACCGACGACTCCTTCGAGCAGGACGTCCTCAAGAGCGACAAGCCTGTTCTGGTGGACTTCTGGGCCGCCTGGTGCGGTCCGTGCCGCCAGATCGCGCCGTCCCTCGAGGCGATCGCCACCGAGTACGGCGACAAGATCGAGGTCGTCAAGCTGAACATCGACGAGAACCCGGGTACGGCCGCCAAGTACGGCGTCATGTCCATTCCGACGCTGAACGTCTACCAGGGTGGCGAGGTCGCCAAGACCATCGTCGGTGCCAAGCCGAAGGCCGCGATCGTCCGCGACCTTGAGGACTTCATCGCCGAGTGAAGTTTCACGTGAAACACGATGGGGCCGGCCCGGCAGGGCCGGCCCCATCGTGTTAGAGCGGGCGCAGTGCCGGTTCCTTCTGAACTGCCCCCAGCAACCGGTCCAGTGCCATCTCCACGTCCTCTTTCCAGGAGAGGGTGGTCCGCAACTCCAGTCGCAGGCGTGGGTACGTGGGATGCGGCCGAACTGTTTTGAAGCCCACCGCCAGAAGATGGTCTGCAGGCAACAGACAGGCCGGTTCCTTCCAACGCGCGTCGCCGAACGCCTCAATCGCCTTGAAGCCCCGCCGCAACAGGTCCTTGGCCACCGTCTGCACCATCACACGCCCAAGGCCCTGCCCCTGGTACCCCGGCATGATGAACGACGTCATCAGCTGCACCGCGTCGGGCGAGACCGGACTCGTGGGGAACGCTGTCGCTCGGGGGACATAGGCCGGAGGGGCGTAGAGCACGAAGCCCACCGGCACGTCGTCCACATACACGACTCTTCCGCAGGAACCCCAGTCCAGCAGGACGGCGGAGATCCAGGCTTCCTTCTCCAGGGCGGGCGTTCCCGCCTTTATCGCTGCTTGGCCACTGACTGGATCCAACTCCCAGAAGACACACGCGCGACAGCGCTTGGGGAGGTCCTGAAGGTTGTCCAGCGTGAGCGGTACGAGCCGGCGCCCCATAAAGGCTGTTCCTCGCTTCCTTCACCCGCCGCGTCGCGGGCGGCAGTCAGAGCGCTCCGTTCCCTGAGCAGGCTGCCGACGAAGCCGCCGACCGCGCCCAGCCCAAGGCCCGCGCTCATTAGTCCGGTTCGGCTGACCGTTCGCATAACCCCGGTCTCTCCCCTCAGAGGTGCTGCCGGGCGGATGGGCCATACCCGAACGCATCGTATCGACGATGCGATTTCACCGATACCGCCTGAAAGCAAAGGGCGGGCCGTGTCCCGTACACATGGACACAACCCGCCCTGTCGACCGCGCATTCTCACTCCGCGGCCTGAGAATCAGTCCTCCGAGTCCTCGGAGTCACCGTCCAGAAGGCTCTTCTGAAGAACCGGTCCTTCTCCAGGAGCAAGGCTGCTGAGGATCCGCTCCAGGTCCTCCATGGAGGCGAACTCCACGGTGATCTTCCCCTTCTTCTGGCCGAGGTCGACCTTCACCCGCGTCTCGAAGCGATCCGAGAGGCGGGTCGCAAGGTCGGACAGCGCCGGCGAGACCAGGGCACCGGCCCGCGGCCCCTTGGACCTCTGGGCCTTCTGCGGCCGCGAGCCCATCAAGGTCACGATCTCCTCGACAGCTCGCACCGAGAGTCCCTCGGCAACGATTCGGTGGGCCAGCCGATCCTGCTCCTCCGAGTCCTCGACGGAGAGCAGCGCCCTGGCATGTCCCGCCGACAGCACTCCGGCAGCCACCCGCTTCTGGACCGCCGAGGAGAGCTTCAGCAGACGCAGCGTGTTGGAGACCTGCGGGCGGGAGCGACCGATGCGGTCCGCCAGCTGGTCGTGCGTGCAGTGGAAATCCTTCAGCAGCTGGTCGTAGGCGGCGGCCTCCTCCAGCGGGTTCAGCTGCGCCCGGTGCAGGTTCTCCAGGAGGGCGTCCAGGAGAAGCTTCTCGTCGTCGGTGGCCCGGACGATCGCCGGGATCGCTTCCAGCCCCGCCTCACGGCAGGCCCGCCAGCGCCGCTCGCCCATGATGAGCTCGTAACGCACGGGACCGAGCTGTCGTACGACGACAGGCTGGAGGAGACCGACCTCCTTGATGGAGGTGACCAGCTCCTGAAGCGCGTCCTCGTCGAAGACCTCACGCGGCTGTCGCGGGTTCGGCGTGATGAAGTCGAGGGGAAGCTCCGCAAAGTGAGCGCCCACGGGAGCCGTCGGCAACTCCGCGGCAGCGCTCGCCGATGAGTCCTCAGTTTCCTGTGACGCAGTCGGCAGCGTGGCCACCTTGGCTGCGGCCACCCCGCGGTCTGTGGTCAGTACCGGCACCGCCGCCGGGGATGTCGAAGCGGCGCTCCCCATCGCAGCCTGAGCCACCTGCTTCTCTGTCGGTGCAGCAGGGATCAGTGCGCCGAGACCACGGCCCAACCCCCTCCGTCGCTCGCTCACTGGATCCCCTCCACCATGCTCGGGTCGTTCTGTGCGCCGATGTGCGCGTGTGTCGCGTCGTAGGAGACACCGACACCCTTCAGCGCGATTTCTCGTGCCGCCTCAAGATAAGACAGGGCACCACTCGATCCTGGATCGTAGGTCAGGACCGTCTGCCCGTAGCTCGGCGCCTCGGAGATACGGACCGAGCGGGGAATGCTCGTCCGCAGCACCTCGTCGCCGAAGTGGGTGCGCACCTCGTCCGCGACCTGTGACGCGAGGCGCGTCCGGCCGTCGTACATGGTGAGCAGAATGGTCGACACATGCAGGGCGGGGTTGAGGTGCCCCCGCACCAGGTCGACGTTGCGCAGAAGTTGACCCAGGCCCTCCAGTGCGTAGTACTCGCACTGGATCGGGATGAGGACCTCCTGGCCCGCGACCAGCGCGTTGACGGTGAGCAGACCGAGCGAGGGCGGGCAGTCGATGAGGATGTAGTCCAACGGCTGCTCATACGCCTGGATCGCTCGCTGCAGCCGACTCTCACGGGCAACCAGAGACACCAGCTCGATCTCCGCACCGGCGAGATCGATGGTGGCGGGTGCGCAGAAGAGCCCCTCGACATCAGGGACCGGCTGGACGACGTCGGAGAGTGGCCTGCTGTCGACCAGCACGTCGTAAATGGACGGGACTTCGGCATGGTGGTCGATACCCAACGCGGTGGAGGCGTTGCCCTGTGGGTCGAGGTCGACCACGAGCACACGGCCACCGTGCAGAGCCAACGAAGCGGCAAGATTGACGGTCGTGGTCGTCTTGCCCACCCCACCCTTCTGGTTGGCGACCACCATGACTCTGGTCTGCTCAGGACGCGGCAGACCCTCGCCGGCGCGGCCCAGAGCCTCTACTGCCAATTGGGCAGCACGACCGATCGGAGTGTCGTCCATCGGAGGCGGTGTTTCACGTGAAACATCTTCCCCCAACGACTCGGTACGGGGACCGGGGACCGGATCGGTCATCGGTCCCGCAATGTTGGCGTTGGACCGCAAGGATTCACTCTCCTCGACTTCAGGCTCGCAATGAACAGAGCCTCCCATGTCTCCCGGGTCGTGAACCAGTGAGGCCTGTTGTTCTGTGGAGAAATCCACCTCTGTGGACAACTCCACACCCTCTCGGAGTGAACCGAGAGGCTTTCGGTCGCGGGGTTCGGCCGCGGCCCGGCCCCGACTGATGATGCCGTGCAGCAGTGAGCGACGTTTCACGTGAAACACGATGCACAGCGAAGAGGGCCGAACTGCCGCGACACTCCGCATGCGAAGGTTTGGCAGCTTGTGTGGAGTACACGTCTCGCCGCCAGGACGGATCCGTGCTCACAACCCCCAGCAGTTACCCGCGACGCCGACGCGCTCGTCCCGTGCGGGCCGCTTTGGCTCGCTTGGCCGCGAACCGCACACCCCCCGGGCTCTCGCCGACCTCCACGCGCACCACCGTGGACAGCGGATCGACCGTGCCCTCCCCGACATGCAGGATCGACGTCTCGACGGCACCCAGCTTACTCAGAGCCGTCGACGCGCTCTTCAGCTCCTCCTCGGCAGTGTCGCCCTTCAGCGCGAGCATCTCGCCGTACGGGCGCAGCAGCGGAATGCCCCAGGTCGCGAGACGGTCCAAGGGGGCCACGGCCCGTGCCGTCACCACATGGACAGGCGTGATGGTGCCCATGACCTCTTCGGCCCGCCCGCGGAGGACCGTCACATGGTCCAGTCCCAGCAGCTCGACGACCTCGGTCAGAAAGTTGGTGCGCCGCAGCAACGGCTCCAGGAGTGTGATCTTCAGGTCCTCCCGGACCAGCGCCAGGGGAATCCCGGGCAGTCCGGCGCCAGAGCCGACATCGCACACGGTTACGCCCTCGGGTACGACCTCCGAGAGCACCGCGCAGTTCAGCAGATGCCGCTCCCACAGGCGGGGCACCTCACGCGGCCCGATGAGACCGCGCTGCACACCCGCCTCGGCGAGCAGTTCCGCGTAGCGGACCGCGTCTGCGAAGCGATCACCGAAGACCTCGCGCGCCTGCTCGGGCGCGGGGGGAAGCTCCGCTGCCTCCGTCACGGGGAACCGTCCTTCCGTACGGCACGGCGCACCGGCGCCGACTCCAGAACCACCAGAACTATCAGGCTGACAAAGTTCGGCCCCGCCTGCGCAACAGACGGGGCCGGAAAAACGTACGGACCGATCAGGCGGGAAGCACAACGACGAAGCGCTGTGGCTCCTCACCCTCTGACTCGCTACGCAGGCCGGCGGCCTTGACCGCGTCATGCACGACCTTGCGCTCGAACGGCGTCATCGGCTTCATCTTCACGGCCTCGCCCGAGCTCCGGACCTCGGCGGCGGCCTTGGCGCCCAGCTCGGACAGCTCGGCGCGCTTCATGGCACGGTAGCCCGCGATGTCCAGCATCAGCCGGCTCCGGTCACCGGTCTCCCGGTGCACGGCCAGGCGCGTGAGCTCCTGCAGGGCTTCCAGCACCTCGCCGTCACGACCCACCAGCTTCTGCAGGTCACGGCCACTCGTGTCGCTGATGATCGAGACAGCGGCTCGGTCGGCCTCGACGTCCATGTCGATGTCGCCGTCGAGATCGGCGATGTCCAGCAGACCCTCAAGGTAGTCCGCCGCGATCTCGCCCTCCTGCTCCAGGCGGGTCAGGGTGTCTGCACCCTCGGCAGCGGCGGAGGTGGTGCCTTCCGTCACGGGATGGACTCCTTCTTACTTCTTGGACGGGGACTTGGGCCGCTGCGGGCCCTTGCGCTGTCCGGACTGGGCCTTGCTGCGGGTGCCGCCACCAGGCTTCTGCGGGGCGTTCTTGGCGGCGGGCTTGGTGTCCTCGGGTTCGTCGGACTTGCTCAGCGACGTGGTCTCGCCGGCTGCCTTCGCGGCTCCGGACTGGCGCTGGGACTTGCTCTGCCGCTTCGGCTGCTGCCTCTTGGGAGCGGCGGCGCTCGTCGACGTGCCGTCCTCGACCTGGTCGGCCTCGGCCTGGGCCACGCCCCTCACCACCGTGCCGTCCGCCTGAGCCGTGAAGCCCGCCTTGTTCAGGCCGTTGATGAACTTGCGCTCGAACTCGTTGCGGTCGCGCCCCTTGGACACGATGGCCTTGACGATGGCCCTCTCACCCCGGCTGCGCGTCTTGCCGTGGTGCGTGACGTGCTTGTAGAGACGCTCCAGGTACGAGGCCTGGGCCTTGGAACCCGGGGTCGGGTTGTTGTGGATGACGTACATCTGCTGGCCCATGGTCCACACGTTGGTGGTCAGCCAGTAGACGAGAACACCGACCGGGAAGTTGATGCCGAAGACGGCGAACATGACCGGGAAGACGTACATCAGCATCTTCTGCTGCTGCATGAACGGCGTCTTCACCGTGGTGTCGACGTTCTTCGTCATCAGCTGACGCTGTGTGTAGAACTGCGACGCCGACATCATGACGATCATGACCGCGGTCACGATGCGGACCGTGGTCAGCGACGCGTCGAGCGCAGCGACATCCGCCGCGCTGTCGGTGAACTTCGCGGCCAGCGGTGCACCGAAGATGTGCGCCTTCTGAGCGCTCTGCAGCAGGCTCGTGTTGATGACACCGATGGTGTCGTTGTTCGCGATGCCGTTGAGCACGTGGTACAGGGCGAAGAAGAACGGGGACTGCGCCAAGATGGGAAGGCACGAGGAGAGCGGGTTGGTGCCCGTCTCCTTGTACAGCTTCATCATCTCTTCGGACTGACGCTGCTTGTCGTTCTTGTAGCGCTCCTGGATCTTCTTCATCTCGGGCTGCAGCGTCTGCATGGCCCGGGTCGCCTTGATCTGCTTCACGAAGAGCGGGATCAGGCAGATGCGGATCAGGATCACCAGCGACACGATGGACAGGCCCCAGGCCCACCCTGTGTCAGGGCCGAAAATGGACCCGTACACCGTGTGGAACTGGACGATGACCCAGGAGACAGGTGTCGTGATGAAGCTGAAGAAGCTGGCAATCGTGTCCACTAATCATGCTCCTTGGGCATGGGACGGGGTCTCTGCGGCCGGGCTCGCGGGAGCCTGCCCCTCGGTGGCCGGTTCGGCGGAGGAGGGCCCGCCCTTGCGTGCACGCCAGGCGTTACGCAGCATTTCGTGCCACCGCGGACGCTTGCGCGGCGGGACATGGTCCACACCGCCCAGCGACCACGGATTGCATCGCAGGATGCGCCAGGCCGTGAGTGCCGTGCCCTTGACCGCACCATGGCGGTCGATGGCCTGGTAGCCGTAGTGGGAGCACGACGGGTAGTACTTGCACACCGGCCCGAGCAACGGACTGATGGTCCACTGGTACAGCTTGATCAGTGCCAGCAGCGGGTACTTCATCGCGCGCCCCCTCCCAGCAGCCGCTCGATGGCGGCGTCCAGGTCTCGGGCCAGTAGTGCGTGGTCGGCGTCACCCGCGCCGGGCAACGCTCGTACGACTACCAGGCTACCGGGGGGCAGCAGGGCGACTCGATCGCGCATCAGATGACGAAGCCTGCGCTTCACCTTGTTACGCACCACCGCACCGCCCACGGCCTTGCTGACGACGAAACCCGCACGCGTCGGGGAAGCGCTCTCCCCAGGCGCGTGCGGGTCCGTGGCACCGCTACGAAAGTGGACGACGAGAGTCGGGCGTCCAGCCCGACGACCCCGCCGTACCGCGGTCGCGAAGTCCTCGCGCCGCCTCAGCCGATGCTCGGTAGGCAGCACGACGTCATGACCTGATCGGGATCAGGCGGACAGGCTGGCGCGACCCTTGCTGCGGCGGTTCGCGAGAATCGCGCGGCCGGCACGGGTGCGCATCCGCAGGCGGAAGCCGTGGGTCTTGGCGCGACGACGGTTGTTCGGCTGGAAGGTGCGCTTGCTCACTCGGGGGCTCCAGAGATAAATCGGGGTTTTCGGGGTGCCGTCCTGGCTGTCACCGTGCGCCCACGAGTAGCTCGCGTTACGCCCGAGTGCACCGCTGACCGATCACCCAAATGATCTGTGCCCATCGGAGGCAGGCGGCAGCAGCCATCGACAACTCGACCTGGTTACGGTACGCGCGGCTACGCCATCCGGTCAAACCAGGGGGCGCCGGGAGACACTATCCACAGCCTGGGGACAACAACTTGAACCGTACCCGTCGCCCTGACTACCGTGACTGAACTCCGATTCGTTCCCTTGTCTCTGCCCCACCCCATTTGAATCCCGACCCGTCCCGAACCACACGTTCGTGGGACCCATGAGAGAGCGTGCCCTGTGGCTGATGTACCTGCCGATCTTGCCGCAGTGTGGCCACGAGTACTGGAACAACTCCTCGGCGAGGGCAGAGGGCAGGGTGTCGAGACCAAGGACGAACACTGGATCCGGCGCTGCCAGCCCCTGGCCCTGGTGGCGGACACCGCCCTGCTCGCCGTACCGAACGAATTTGCGAAAGGCGTGCTCGAAGGGCGCCTCGCGCCCGTGGTCAGTGAGACGCTGAGCCGCGAGTGCGGCCGACCGATCCGGATCGCGATCACCGTCGACGACTCCGCGGGCGAGCCCGCGCCCACACCGGCGGCGCCCGCCCGGCCCCCGTCGCGCTACGAGGACCCCGAGCCCCCCGCCGCCCCGTACGAGGGCGGATACGGCCGCCACCGCGCCGACGACCACATGCCGGGCCGCTCCGAGCAGCGCCCCGGACCGCAGGCCGACCGCGACCGCACCTCCCACTCGCCCCACTCTCCCCGGCCGGACCAGCTCCCGACCGCCCGCCCCGCCTACCCCTCCGAGTACCAGCGTCCCGAGCCCGGCGCCTGGCCGCGCCCGCCGCAGGACGAGTACAGCTGGCAGCAGCAGCGGCTCGGCTTCCCGGAGCGCGACCCGTACGCGTCGCCGCCGCAGGACTCCTACGGGCCCCCGCCGCAGGACGCCTACCGACCCCCGTCACAGGACTCGTACCCCCAGGACTACCGCCAGCAGCCCACGGAGCGCTCCGCGTACGACGGGCAGCGCCCGGACTACGACCAGCGCCCCGACTACGACCAGCGGTCGGAGTACGACCAACCGCGCGGCGACTACGACCCCCGCGACGGCCGCCGGGACCGGTCGGACGGCCCGTCCGGCTCCGGACGCGTCCACCGCGGCGGCCCGGTCGGTTCCTCGCTGCCCGCCAACGGCGCTCCCGGCCCGCTGGCCGCGCAGCCCGCGCCGGCGACCGGCCCCGGCGAGCCGACCGCGCGCCTGAATCCGAAGTACCTCTTCGACACGTTCGTCATCGGCGCCTCCAACCGCTTCGCACACGCGGCAGCGGTGGCCGTCGCCGAGGCGCCGGCCAAGGCGTACAACCCGCTCTTCATCTACGGGGAGTCCGGTCTCGGCAAAACGCACCTGCTGCACGCCATCGGGCACTACGCGCGCAGCCTCTACCCGGGCACCCGGGTCCGCTATGTGAGCTCGGAGGAGTTCACCAACGAGTTCATCAACTCGATCCGCGACGGCAAGGGCGACAGCTTCCGCAAGCGCTACCGCGAGATGGACATCCTGCTCGTCGACGACATCCAGTTCCTGGCGGACAAGGAGTCGACGCAGGAGGAGTTCTTCCACACCTTCAACACGCTCCACAACGCCAACAAGCAGATCGTGCTCTCCAGCGACCGGCCGCCCAAGCAGCTGGTGACCCTGGAGGACAGGCTGCGGAACCGTTTCGAGTGGGGCCTGATCACCGACGTCCAGCCGCCCGAGCTGGAGACCCGCATCGCGATCCTGCGCAAGAAGGCGGTCCAGGAGCAGCTCAACGCCCCGCCCGAGGTTCTGGAGTTCATCGCGTCCCGGATCTCGCGCAACATCCGCGAGCTGGAGGGCGCGCTGATCCGGGTGACGGCCTTCGCGTCCCTCAACCGGCAGCCGGTGGACCTCGGCCTCACGGAGATCGTCCTCAAGGACCTGATCCCCGGCGGCGAGGACTCGGCCCCCGAGATCACCTCCACGGCGATCATGAGCGCGACCGCCGACTACTTCGGGCTCACCGTCGAGGACCTGTGCGGCACCTCGCGCGGCCGCGCGCTCGTCACGGCCCGCCAGATCGCCATGTACCTGTGCCGAGAGCTCACCGACCTCTCCCTGCCGAAGATCGGCGCGCTGTTCGGCGGCCGCGACCACACGACCGTCATGCACGCGGACCGCAAGATCCGCAATCTGATGGCCGAGCGGCGCTCCATCTACAACCAGGTGACCGAGCTGACGAACCGCATCAAGAACGGCTGACCGCCGCCGAGACCGTCGCTGAGGGCGTCCCCGGACTCTTCCGGGGACGCCCTTCGTCATGTCGCGCTCTCGCCCTCTGTTCGATTACCTGCCGGGTTACGGTCTCCCTCCACAGATCTGGCGACTTTTTCGCGTCCACACCCTGGGGACTGGGGAGTTGTCCAGATCGTGTCCACAGCGGTGTCCGTCGGCAGACCATCGGACCAGGTCAGGTGGTTGTGGATTGGTGGACGAACGATCTCCACAGGCTGTGGACAAAGTAGTGATCCACAGGCTGTGCATCGAGTTGTCCACCGACAACCCACAGGCTGAGGACGGTTGTCCCCAGTGATCCGGTGCTTCTCCACATGACTGTCCACTGTTCGGCAACGCGACGCGCCTGATCACCGAGTCGAGTGAAAGGCGTCACACGAAGGTGCCGGGTTGGGCTGTGGGAAAGCCGGGTAAAGCTGGGGACGGCGCTGGGGAGAACTCCCCTCAGGCTGTGCATGGAGTGTGCAGAACTTTTCGTTCTCCACAGACAGGCCCGGTTGTCCACCGTCTCCGCCCACAGGGCCCGTGGACAAAATTTCCCGGCTGACCTGCATAAACGAGGTTATCCACGGTATCCACAGCCCCTACTACTACTCCCAACTAGAGAGAGCTGGGAATCCGTTTCGAAGGGGGTCCTGTGCACAACTCGCTGTCCGGCTCCCGACTGCCCCTCGTCACGACTTGACCCCGAGAGGCACCTACTGTCAGTGCCGTGCGTCAGACTGTTCCCCGGTGTCCTTCCCGTCACAGGGACCGACGACACCGCGACAGACGACGAAGCCAGGCAGGGCGAGAAGCGCCGGCAACAGCAGGAGGCGGCAACAGTGAAGATCCGGGTGGAACGCGACGTACTCGCGGAGGCAGTCGCCTGGGCGGCTCGCAGCCTCCCGGCCCGTCCGCCGGCGCCTGTCCTCGCCGGCCTTCTGCTGAAGGCCGAGGACGGCCAGCTGAGCCTGTCCAGCTTCGACTACGAGGTCTCGGCGCGGGTCTCCGTGGAGGCGGAGGTCGACGAGGAGGGCACGGTCCTCGTCTCGGGCCGACTGCTGGCCGACATCTCCCGCGCCCTCCCCAACCGCCCGGTGGAGATTTCCACAGACGGTGTACGGGCGACGGTGGTCTGCGGCTCCTCGCGATTCACACTCCACACCCTGCCTGTGGAGGAGTACCCGGCCCTGCCGCAGATGCCGAACGCCACGGGCACCGTCCCCGGTGAGGTCTTCGCCGCCGCCGCGGCCCAGGTCGCCATCGCCGCCGGACGCGACGACACGCTGCCCGTCCTCACCGGTGTGCGCATCGAGATCGAGGGCGACACGGTCACGCTGGCGTCCACCGACCGCTACCGCTTCGCCGTCCGCGAGTTCCTGTGGAAGCCGGAGAACCCGGAGGCCTCCGCGGTGGCCCTGGTGCCCGCCAAGACGCTCCTGGACACCGCCAAGGCCCTCACGAGCGGCGACAGCGTCATCCTGGCGCTGTCCGGTTCCGGCGCGGGCGAGGGCCTGATCGGTTTCGAGGGCGCCGGCCGTCGCACGACGACCCGCCTGCTGGAGGGCGACCTCCCGAAGTACCGTTCGCTGTTCCCGACGGAGTTCAACTCCGTCGCCGTGATCGAGACCGCCCCCTTCGTGGAGGCCGTCAAGCGTGTCGCCCTGGTCGCCGAGCGGAACACGCCGGTGCGGCTCAGCTTCGAGCAGGGCGTGCTGATCCTGGAGGCGGGCTCCAGCGACGACGCACAGGCTGTGGAGCGTGTCGACGCCCAGCTGGAGGGCGACGACGTCTCCATCGCCTTCAACCCGACCTTCCTGCTGGACGGCCTGAGCGCCATCGACTCCCCGGTGGCCCAGCTCTCCTTCACGACGTCCACGAAGCCCGCGCTGCTGAGCGGCAAGCCCGCCCTGGACGCCGAGGCGGACGAGGCCTACAAGTACCTGATCATGCCGGTGCGCCTGAGCGGCTGATCACGCCCGTCGGAGAACCCGCAGGTCGGGGCGTACGTATGAGCGCGTATGCCCACAGATGTGAGCGAGCGTCCGGGTTTAGGCTCGGACGCAGGTACGAACGTGCCGCGGCACGTATGTGCCGTCACGCCACTCGCAAAACCTAAGGAACCACTGATGGAGCTCGGTCTCGTCGGCCTCGGCAAGATGGGCGGCAACATGCGCGAGCGGATACGCCGCGCAGGTCACACCGTCATCGGATACGACCGCAACCCGGACCTCGCCGATGTCCACAGCCTCTCGGAGCTTGTGGGAAAGCTCGAGGGCCCGCGTGTGATCTGGGTGATGGTCCCGGCCGGCGGCCCGACCCAGACGACCGTCGACGAGCTCGCCGAGCTGCTGGAGCCGGGGGATGTCGTCGTGGACGGCGGGAACTCCCGCTGGACGGACGACGAGAAGCACGCCGAGGAGCTGGCGGCCAAGGGCATCGGCTTCGTCGACTGCGGCGTCTCCGGCGGCGTCTGGGGGCTGGAGAACGGCTACGCGCTGATGTACGGCGGTGACGTGCAGAACGTCGCCAAGGTGCAGCCGATCTTCGACGCCCTGAAGCCCGAGGGCGACGTCGGCGCGGTGCACGCCGGCAAGGTCGGCGCGGGCCACTTCGCGAAGATGGTCCACAACGGCATCGAGTACGCGATGATGCAGGCCTACGCCGAGGGCTGGGAACTGCTGGAGAAGGTCCACTCCGTGACCGACGTCCGGGAGGTCTTCCGCTCCTGGCAGGAGGGCACGGTCATCCGTTCCTGGCTGCTGGACCTCGCGGTGAACGCCCTCGACGAGGACGAGCACCTGGACAGGCTGCGGGGTTTCGCACAGGACTCCGGTGAAGGCCGCTGGACTGTGGAAGCCGCCATCGACAACGCCGTGCCGCTGCCCGCGATCACGGCCTCCCTCTTCGCGCGGTTCTCCTCGCGCCAGGAGGACTCTCCGCAGATGAAGATGATCGCCGCGCTGCGTAACCAGTTCGGTGGCCACGCGGTCGAGACGAAGTAATCCGAAGTGATCCACAGGGCCGCTCAGCGGTCCACAATCCCGGGGGAGGTCGGTGGACGACCATGCACGTCACGCATCTGTCGCTGGCCGACTTCCGCTCGTACGCCCGGGTCGAGGTCCCGCTCGACCCGGGCGTCACCGCCTTCGTCGGCCCGAACGGGCAGGGCAAGACGAACCTGGTCGAGGCGGTGGGCTACCTCGCCACCCTGGGCAGCCACCGCGTCTCCTCCGACGCCCCGCTGGTCCGCATGGGCGCCGACCGCGCGGTCGTCCGTGCCCAGGTCAAGCAGGGCGAACGGCAGCAGCTGGTCGAGCTGGAGCTCAACCCCGGCAAGGCCAACCGTGCCCGTATCAACAGGTCCTCGCAGGTCCGGCCGCGTGATGTGCTCGGGATCGTGCGGACCGTGCTGTTCGCGCCCGAGGACCTCGCCCTGGTCAAGGGCGACCCCGGTGAGCGCCGCCGCTTCCTCGACGAGTTGATCACCGCCCGCTCCCCGCGCATCGCCGGCGTCCGTTCCGATTACGAGCGCGTTCTCAAGCAGCGCAACACCCTGCTGAAGTCCGCCGCGCTCGCCCGGCGGCACGGCGGCCGCTCCATGGACCTGTCCACGCTCGACGTCTGGGACCAGCACCTCGCCCGGGTGGGCGCCGAACTGCTCGCCCAGCGGCTGGATCTGATCGCCGCGATCCAGCCGCTCGCCGACAAGGCGTACGAGCAGCTGGCACCCGGCGGCGGCCCGGTGGCCCTCGACTACAAGCCGTCGGCGCCGGGTGAGGCCCATACGCGGGAAGACCTGTACGAGCAGTTGATGGCGGCGCTCGCCGAGGCCCGCAAGCAGGAGATCGAGCGGGGTGTCACCCTCGTGGGGCCGCATCGGGACGATCTGCTTCTGAAACTCGGTCAGTTGCCGGCCAAGGGGTACGCCTCGCACGGTGAGTCGTGGTCCTACGCGCTGGCGCTGCGCCTGGCGTCGTACGACCTCCTGAGGGCCGAGGGCAACGAGCCGGTGCTGGTCCTCGACGACGTCTTCGCCGAGCTGGACACCCGCCGTCGCGAACGCCTGGCCGAACTGGTCGCGCCCGGCGAGCAGGTCCTGGTGACGGCGGCGGTCGACGACGACGTGCCGCACGTCCTGGCGGGGACGCGGTTTGCCGTGTCGGACGGGGCGGTGGAGCGCGTATGAGCGCCGACGAGCCGCTGTCCCGGTCCGCGCGCCCCGCGGCCGAGGTCCCCGGCCAGAGCGAGGGCAAGGGGCCACAGCCCTCCGGGGTCGACCTCGCACGCGTGGCGCTCAGGGCGGCGAAGGAGCAGGCACGCGCGCGTGGCGACGCGGCTCAGCAGAAGAAGCAGGCGCGGCGGGGCGGGCTGCGCTCCGGCGCGCGTGCCGACCGGCGCGACCCCATGGCCTTCGGTGCCGCCATCAACCGGCTGATCACCGAGCGGGGTTGGGAGGCGCCGGCCGCGGTGGGCGGTGTGATGGGCCGCTGGCCGCAGATCGTCGGCGAGGACGTCGCCAAGCACTGTGTGCCGGAGAAGTACGACGAGGACGAGCGGACCCTTGTCGTGCGCTGTGACTCCACGGCCTGGGCGACGAACCTGCGTCTGCTCGCGCCGACGCTGGTCGCCCGCCTCAACGAGGATCTCGGCCATGGCGCGGTGAAGTTGATCAAGGTGAACGGTCCCGGTGGCCCCCCGCGCCGCTACGGCCCCTTGCGGGCCCCAGGAAGCACCGGTCCCGGCGACACCTACGGGTGACCTGCCTCACATCTGCGGTGATTGGCGGCGTCGTCGGAGCGCCCGCCGGGTAACCGAACGCGGTTGCGAACATCGACCTGACTCCCAAGTAGCAAAGGGTTGACAGCCGGAAGCGCTGAGTGCCGCTGTGAGCCTCTTGGAGCCCCGCTCCGTATATGGGGACCCGGAAGACGCCGGTTCAGGGCGCCACATGAGGACTCAGGTACCGGCAAACCCCCATCAGTGTCGGCGCTACCGGTAGACTGGGAGCTAATCCCGCCCCAAACGTGGGGACCGTCCGGGACAAGCTGAGCAACGCTGATCAAGGCTTACCAACGCAACATGCCGCAGCCGCTCCGGCAACCCGCCGACGAGCCTGGCTCGTGCTGTGCCAGAAAGGGCGCTTCGTGGCCGATTCCGGCAACCCCAACGAGAACATCCCGTCCACCGACGCCGGCGCGAACGGCGAGGCCAGCACCTCGAAGGTCGAGGTCACCGCCTCGAACGGCGAGGTCACCGCCTCGTACGACGCCAGCGCCATCACCGTCCTCGAGGGTCTGGACGCGGTCCGCAAGCGACCCGGTATGTACATCGGCTCGACCGGTGAGCGCGGCCTGCACCACCTTGTGTACGAGGTCGTCGACAACTCGGTCGACGAGGCGCTGGCCGGCCACGCGGACACCATCGACGTCACGATCCTCGCCGACGGCGGCGTCCGCGTCGTCGACAACGGCCGTGGCATCCCGGTCGGCATCGTCGCCTCCGAGGGCAAACCGGCCCTCGAGGTCGTGCTGACCGTGCTGCACGCGGGCGGCAAGTTCGGCGGCGGCGGCTACGCGGTCTCCGGCGGTCTGCACGGCGTGGGTGTCTCCGTCGTGAACGCGCTGTCCGCGAAGGTCGCCGTGGAGGTCAGGACCGACGGCCACCGCTGGACGCAGGACTACAAGATGGGCGTCCCCACCGCGCCGCTCGTCAAGCACGAGGCCATCGAGAAGACCGGTACGTCGGTCACCTTCTGGGCCGACGCGGACATCTTCGAGACCACGGACTACTCCTTCGAGACGCTCTCGCGGCGTTTCCAGGAAATGGCGTTCCTCAACAAGGGTTTGACGATCAAACTCACCGACGAGCGCGAGTCGGCGAAGGCCACCGCCGGGGCGGACGAGGCAGGCGCGGACGAGAAGGACGAGGTCAAGACCGTCACGTACCACTACGAAGGCGGCATCGTCGACTTCGTGAAGTACCTCAACTCCCGCAAGGGCGAAGCGGTGCACCCGACGGTGATCGACCTCGAGGCCGAGGACAAGGACAAGAGCCTGTCCCTCGAAGTCGCCATGCAGTGGAACAGCGGTTACAGCGAGGGTGTGTACTCCTTCGCCAACATCATCCACACGCACGAGGGCGGTACGCACGAAGAGGGCTTCCGCTCGGCGCTCACCAACCTGATCAACAAGTACGCGCGCGAGAAGAAGCTGCTGCGTGAGAAGGACGACAACCTCACGGGTGACGACATCCGCGAGGGTCTGACCGCGATCATCTCGGTGAAGCTCAGCGAACCGCAGTTCGAGGGCCAGACCAAGACCAAGCTGGGCAACACGGAGGCGAAGACCTTCGTCCAGAAGGCGGTCTACGAGCACCTCAACGACTGGCTGGACCGCAACCCGGTCGAGGCCGCGGACATCGTCCGCAAGGGCATCCAGGCGGCCACCGCGCGCGTGGCGGCCCGCAAGGCCCGTGACCTCACCCGTCGCAAGGGCCTGCTGGAGTCGGCGTCGCTGCCGGGCAAGCTCTCCGACTGCCAGTCGAACGACCCCATCAAGTGCGAGATCTTCATCGTCGAGGGAGACTCCGCCGGCGGCTCGGCCAAGTCCGGCCGCAACCCGCAGTACCAGGCGATCCTCCCGATCCGCGGCAAGATCCTCAACGTGGAGAAGGCGCGGATCGACAAGATCCTGCAGAACCAGGAGATCCAGGCGCTGATCTCCGCCTTCGGTACCGGAGTCCACGAGGACTTCGACATCGAGAGGCTGCGCTATCACAAGATCATCCTGATGGCGGACGCCGACGTCGACGGCCAGCACATCAACACCCTGCTGCTGACCTTCCTGTTCCGCTTCATGCGGCCGCTGGTCGAGGCCGGTCACGTGTTCCTCTCCCGCCCCCCGCTCTACAAGATCAAGTGGGGCCGGGAGGACGCCGAGTACGCGTACTCCGACCGGGAGCGCGACGCCCTGATCGAGATGGGCCGCCAGCGCGGCAAGCGCATCCGCGAGGACTCGATCCAGCGCTTCAAGGGTCTCGGCGAGATGAACGCCGAGGAACTGCGCATCACGACCATGGACCAGGAGCACCGCGTCCTCGGCCAGGTCACCCTCGACGACGCCGCCCAGGCCGACGACCTGTTCTCGGTCCTCATGGGCGAGGACGTCGAGGCGCGCCGCCAGTTCATCCAGCGCAACGCCAAGGACGTCCGCTTCCTCGACATCTGAGTCGGTCTCAGCTGACCGCACCAGGAAGGATCCCCACCAGCAATGGCCGACGAGAACACTCCCGTCACCTCAGAAGAGGGCGGCGTCATCGCCCAGCGTGTCGAGCCCGTCGGGCTCGAGACGGAGATGCAGCGTTCGTACCTCGACTACGCGATGTCCGTCATCGTCTCGCGTGCGCTGCCCGACGTCCGGGACGGCCTCAAGCCCGTCCACCGCCGCGTCCTGTACGCCATGTACGACGGCGGCTACCGTCCCGAGCGCGGCTTCTACAAGTGCGCCCGTGTCGTCGGCGACGTCATGGGCAACTACCACCCGCACGGCGACTCCTCGATCTACGACGCGCTGGTCCGCCTCGCGCAGCCGTGGTCGATGCGGATGCCGCTGGTGGACTCCAACGGCAACTTCGGCTCCCCGGGCAACGACCCGGCGGCGGCCATGCGCTACACCGAGTGCAAGATGGCGCCGCTGTCCATGGAGATGGTCCGTGACATCGACGAGGAGACCGTCGACTTCACGGACAACTACGACGGCCGCTCCCAGGAGCCGACGGTCCTGCCGGCCCGCTTCCCGAACCTGCTGATCAACGGCTCCGCCGGTATCGCGGTCGGCATGGCGACCAACATCCCGCCGCACAACCTGCGCGAGGTGGCGGCCGGCGCCCAGTGGTACCTGGAGAACCCGGAGGCCTCGCACGAGGAGCTCCTGGACGCGCTGATCGAGCGCATCAAGGGCCCCGACTTCCCCACCGGTGCGCTGGTGGTGGGCCGCAAGGGCATCGAGGAGGCCTACCGCACGGGCCGCGGCTCGATCACCATGCGCGCCGTCGTCGAGGTCGAGGAGATCCAGAACCGCCAGTGCCTGGTGGTCACGGAACTGCCGTACCAGACCAACCCCGACAACCTCGCGCAGAAGATCGCCGACCTGGTGAAGGACGGCAAGATCGGCGGCATCGCGGACGTCCGGGACGAGACCAGCTCCCGTACGGGACAGCGTCTCGTCATCGTGCTCAAGCGGGACGCGGTCGCCAAGGTCGTGCTGAACAACCTGTACAAGCACACCGACCTGCAGTCCAACTTCGGCGCCAACATGCTGGCGCTGGTCGACGGCGTTCCGCGCACCCTGTCGCTCGACGCGTTCATCCGCCACTGGGTGACGCACCAGATCGAGGTCATCGTCCGCCGGACGCGTTTCCGGCTGCGCAAGGCCGAGGAGCGGGCGCACATCCTGCGCGGTCTGCTGAAGGCCCTGGACGCCATCGACGAGGTCATCGCGCTGATCCGGGCCAGCGACACGGTCGAGATCGCGCGCACGGGCCTGATGGACCTCCTGGAGATCGACGAGATCCAGGCCAACGCCATCCTCGAGATGCAGCTGCGTCGACTGGCCGCCCTGGAGCGTCAGAAGATCGTCCAGGAGCACGACGAACTCCAGGCGAAGATCAACGAGTACAACCAGATCCTCGCGTCCCCGGTCCGCCAGCGCGGCATCGTCAGCGAGGAACTCGCCGCGATCGTCGAGAAGTACGGCGACGACCGCAAGACGATGCTGATGCCCTACGACGGCGACATGTCCATCGAGGACCTGATCGCCGAGGAGGACATCGTCGTCACCGTCACGCGCGGCGGCTACGTCAAGCGCACCAAGACGGACGACTACCGGGCCCAGAAGCGGGGCGGCAAGGGCGTACGAGGCGCGAAGCTCAAGGAAGACGACATCGTCGACCACTTCTTCGTCTCGACCACGCACCACTGGCTGCTGTTCTTCACCAACAAGGGCCGGGTGTACCGGGCCAAGGCGTACGAACTGCCGGACGCCGGGCGGGACGCGCGTGGCCAGCATGTCGCCAACCTGCTGGCCTTCCAGCCGGACGAGGCGATCGCCGAGATCCTCGCGATCCGGACGTACGAGGTGGCCCCGTACCTGGTGCTGGCCACCAAGGGCGGTCTGGTGAAGAAGACGCCTCTGAAAGATTACGATTCACCGCGCGCTGGTGGCGTCATCGCGATCAACCTCCGTGAGACGGAGGACGGTTCGGACGACGAACTGATCGGAGCGGAACTGGTCTCGGCCGAGGACGATCTGCTGCTGATCAGCAAAAAGGCACAGTCGATCCGGTTCACGGCAACGGACGAAGCACTGCGCCCCATGGGCCGTGCCACCTCGGGTGTCAAGGGCATGAGTTTCCGCGAGGGCGATCAACTGCTCTCGATGAATGTTGTTCGACCCGGTACGTTCGTGTTCACTGCTACGGACGGCGGGTATGCGAAGCGGACCGCCGTCGACGAGTACCGCGTCCAGGGTCGCGGCGGCCTCGGCATCAAGGCCGCCAAGATCGTTGAGGATCGTGGATCGCTCGTCGGTGCGCTGGTGGTCGAGGAGGCCGACGAGATCCTCGCCATCACGCTGTCCGGCGGTGTGATTCGTACGCGAGTCAGCGAAGTCAGGGAGACGGGCCGTGACACCATGGGCGTCCAACTGATCAACCTGGGCAAGCGCGATGCCGTAGTCGGCATCGCACGTAACGCCGAGGCGGGACGCGAGGCGGAGGAGGTCGACGGCGACATCGTCGTCGACGAGACCGTCGAAGATGCCGCGACCACCGGCACGGACGAGGGCGGGGTGCCCTCGACCGAGTAGCACGAGGAGAGAGTCATCGTGAGCGGAGCCACGGGCGCCGGATCGTCCAAAGCCTCTACCGGTTCTTCCACCGGTTCGGAGACGGGCGGCGGAGGCCGTGGCTCCGCCGCGAACGCGGCAGAATCGCGCACGGCGAATCCGCGCATGGGGGATGCGCGCACGGCGGACGCACGCGCGACAGACCCGCATACGACCAACCTGCAGGCGATCAAGTCTCCCGCGACCGAGTCGCGCTCGCCCGACACGCATGGATCCCAGGGGGGAACTGTGACGGACACCCGAGGTCCGCAGGCCCAGCGGCAGACCACCGCCGCGAGCCAGGCCCCGGCCGCTCCGGGCACCCAGGCTCAGCCGCCGGTCCAGCCACCGGCCGCGGCCTCTCCGCTGCCGGGGGAACGGCAGCCGCAGCAGCCCGGTGAGCCGTACCGCCCGCCGCAGGCCTACGCGACGCAGGCGCAGGCCGCCGGGGTACGACGCCCGCGCACCGGCGCGAGCACCATGCCCCGTACCCGCAAGGCCCGTCTGCGGGTGGCCAAGGCCGACCCGTGGTCGGTGATGAAGGTCAGCTTCCTGCTCTCCATCGCGCTGGGCATCTGCACGATCGTGGCGGCCGCGGTGCTGTGGATGGTCATGGACGCGATGGGCGTGTTCTCGACGGTCGGCGGCACGATCTCGGAGGCGACAGGCTCGAACGAGTCGAACGGCTTCGACCTGCAGTCATTCCTGTCGTTGCCCAACGTCCTGCTGTTCGCGGCGATCATCGCGGTCATCGACGTCGTTCTCGCGACGGCACTGGCGACGCTCGGCGCGTTCATCTACAACCTCTCCGCCGGCTTCGTCGGGGGCGTCGAGCTGACGCTGGCCGAGGACGAGTGACCACACCCCCGACCTTCGGTGACCGTCCCCCGGGAACCGATTTTGGGACTGCCCACGTCGTGCGCTAATCTTCAGGGGTCAGCGCGCGGGACACACACCGCAGAGCGCGGCGGGGCTATAGCTCAGTTGGTTAGAGCGCATCCCTGATAAGGATGAGGCCACAGGTTCAAATCCTGTTAGCCCCACCAGCACGAAGGCCCCCAACCGATCACGGTTGGGGGCCTTCGACGTGTACGGCTGACACCGACCGCCGTGCCGTCAGGACCGCCGTGTCGGCAGGCTCAGCGAAGGGGTTCCTCGGGGGAGTCCGAGGATCGGCTCAGGAAAGAGAAAGACCCCCAGCCATGTCCGGCTGGGGGTCTCGGGTTCCTTCTCCAGGGCGTGTACGCAAGATCGCCGTGCCGTCAGGGACGTGAGAGAAGGCATGACACAGCTGCTGGGGGCCGCGGAGTACGTCGGGTACCGCGCGGACGGTGATGTCAGAGCTGCCAGAGCTGTCAGTGGTGTCGGTATTCGAGCGCTCTCCGCGCTGTCAGCGCTGGAGGGGTGTGGCGGGCTCGTCCGGGGTGGCGACGGACTCGCAGGTTGTGTCGGTGGCGTCCGCCGCCGTATCAGGTGTCGCGCCGCCCGCCGAAACCGCCGCGTCGATGTCCGTGAGGGGCCGGTGGCGGCAACTGGGAGTCTTGCCGTGGGCCTCGGCTCGGATGCGCTGTTTCATCGTGGGGGGCAGATCCTTGGCGTAGGACCAGGGCACGTACCCGGGAGTCATCACCGAGGGCGTCGCCCGCTCCGTCGTGCTGTTGCGGGTCGGCTCGGTCTGCGGTACGGCCGCGGCGGCGGTGGTCGTGATGAGTCCGAGCGCGGCGCACAGTGCGAGCAAGGCGGTGACGAAGGCGGTCCACAGGTTCATGACCTTGTTCTGGGCCATGGCCCCTCACTTTCGGGTTGGGCGATTTGCGTACTTCCCTCATGATGTGTATGGGGGCGAAGAAGTGGTGGACTGACGCCCGTGGCGCGTCGATCTTCGGATGAACACCACTCGGATGGGTGCAAGAAGGACCAGAAAGCGGCGATACGGACAGAAAACACCGATTAGTCACCGTCTGTACGGATGTGATCACCCTCTGATCGGAGGGTGATGGTCCAGTTGTACTGGCATGTTCCGCACGGGAGTTGAGGCCCCACGCAGGTCACCGATCGGTCTCGGTCGGTGTGTATAGTCGGGCGCCAGAGGTCCCCTACGTCAAGGAAAGACGAGGTCGCGCGGTGAAGAAGCTTCTCCTGGTCGCACTGGCCGCCATCGGCGGGCTCCTCGTGTACCGCCAGATCCAGGCGGATCGCGCCGAGCAGGATCTGTGGACGGAGGCGACTGACTCCGTGCCCACGGGTTCGTGAGTACCGACCGATTCTGAACAGAGACCCCGGCCGCGATCGCGGTCGGGGTTTTGTGTTGCGCGGGCTCGAATCCTGTGGCAGTGCTCGGCGCGCCACCGCGCACGCCGCCGCCGGGTTGTTTCGGACGCCCGTACGGATTAAGCGGATGGTGTGCCGTCCGAAGGGGCAGGATGGGCGACGGTCACACGGTCTAAGGGCCCGGGCAACGACGAGTGGGGTGGCGCGTCATGGGGCGGCGTACGGGGTGGAGACGGCACAGTGACGGTCGTCCGCCGGCGCCTCCGCACGCGGCTGCCCGGCGAGTGATCGCCGTCCTCAGGACGGCTGCCGCCGCGGGTGCGGCACTGTGCCTGACCGCGGTGGTGTCCGCACTGCCCGCGCATGCGGCCGGACCATGGGACTCCTACGGCTTCGACCCGAACGACCGGTCCGTCGCCGGCTCGTCCGACACCGGCAACGCCACCGCCCTGGCTCCCGGTTCGACGTACCGGAGCTCCCTCCCCGTCGACGGCAAGGTCTACTACCGCCTCGACCTCGACGCCGCCTCGACCGTGTACGTGTCGGTCACCGCCGTCCCCGGCTCCGGTACGACGGTCTCCGCGACGGACGGCATCAAGGTGTCGGTGCAGGACGCCGACAGCCACTTCTGTTCCATCGACACCGCCAGCGTCGGCACCGACCGTCGGCCCCGCCCCCTCACCGCCCTGGGCGCACGGGACACCTCGCGCGCCGGGTCCCGGTGCGAGGAGGCCGGGGCGTACTACGTCCTCGTCGAGCGCGTTCACCGAGCGGGGTCCTCGTCGGACACCTGGGGACTGGAACTCGCCACGGCCTCGGAGCCCGCCCTGAAGAACGACGGTGCGACGAGTGCACCCGAGGACTGGAACTCCGCCCCGCCCACCCCTGTGACCGGCGAGGCCACGTCGCGGCGGGGCTCCTCGGGCTTCGCCGGGGCGACACCCGTGGGACAGGGAGTCTGGCGCGACGACATCCTGCCCGGGGAGACGTTGTTCTACGCGGTGCCCGTGGACTGGGGGCAGCAGCTGTACACCACCGCCGAGCTGGGCAGTTCCGACGCCGACAACGGCCTGGTGGCCAGGGCGCTGGTGGTGTCCCTCTACAACCCCGTGCGCGGTCTCGTCGACGACGCGAGCGTGGTCTACGACGGCAGCCAGCGCGCGGCGGAGCTCGAACCGTTGCCGCCGGTCGAGTACGCCAACCGGTACGACGTCTCCGACCGGGTCAGCGGGATGCGGTTCGCGGGCTCGTACTACCTCGCCGTGCACCTCTCGGAGCAGGTGGCCGACAGATTCGGCGAGGGGCCCTACGACCTGACCCTGCGGGTGCGGGTTACGGGCACGTCGACGGCCGGCCCCGGATACGCGGGGGAGCCCGATCCACGGGGCGTCTTCGGCGTCACGGCACGAGACCGGGAGACGGCGGCCGCGGACGGCCCGACCTCGACGGACGACGACACCGCGATGAGGCTCCTCGCGGCGGGTGGGATCGGCACGGGGACCGCGCTGCTGATGGGGCTCGGGGTGTGGACGCTGCTGGGGCGCCGGAGAGCTGGAGTCCAGTAGGCCGGGTCTCAGTCCCCTCCCGCAGGGCGTTTGCGGCCCCGCAGGTCGGACGGAGCTCGGGCCCGGGCTCAGCGTCGCGGGACACCGGATCAGAGACGGGTGAGGGCCCAGAAACCCGCGGCGTAACAGGCCAGCGCGAGAAGCAGGAGCGGGATCGCCACCTTGGCCGACGGGCCGGAGCGGCGGCGGGCGGCTCGATGACGCGGTTGCGTGACGTGCGCGCTGTCCCGCGCAGCAGGGGGAACCTGCTCGGCCTGAGCGGTGTACGCGACAGTGGAGACGTCAACGCGCTGGTGCAGAGCTGTTGTTGGCGAGTGGGCAGGATACCGGGGAGCAGGCGGTCGGGGGGAGGAGAGCAGGTGGGTCCGGTCGTGGGGGGAGTGGCCGGCGGACTGCTCCGGTTGATTCTGGTGTGCCTGTGCCTGTGCCTGTGCCTGTGCCTGTGCCTGTGGGTGAGCGCGGGGGTGGGACTGGGGTTGAGGGGGCGCGGGGTGCGGTTGTGGAGCCGGTGGGGCGCCTGTTCGGGAGGAGGTCGTCGTGGGCTGAGGCGGGGGCAGATGGAAGCTGCCGGTGTCCGACATGGTGAGCGGCTTCGCGCCGGCGTCCGACTCCGGGGCGGCGGTACGGCCGAGGCCGTGAGCGTTGCCCGCGTCGGTGCCGACGGTCCTTGAGCCTGTGCTGGCCGTGTCCACGCCCGGTGCCTGTTTGAGAGGGCCCTCAGGGGCGAAACCCGTTGGCAGAGAGCCGAGTTGATCGAAGATCTCGATCTGTTCGTCGTCGGAGCCCGGCTCCGGCAGGAGCTCAGCGGCGGACGCGAGCGCCTTACGCGCCCCCGTGGCCGTGCGGAAACGAGCCTGGGGATCCGGTTGCAGCATCGAGGCGACGACCTGCCAGAGCGGCTCTGGGACGCTCTTGGGTGCGCTCGGGGTGCCATGGACAGCGAAATACTCCACGAGGGCCTTGGCGTCCGGCTTGGCGCCCTCCAGGAGATACAGGGCGACCAGTCCGACCGCGAACAGATCCGCGGGGAAGTCCGGGTCCGCGCCCAGCATCTGCTCGGGTGCGATGTAACCGGGCGTCCCGACCACAAGGTTGGTCTCCGTCAGACGGGGTTCGCCCAGGCGCATCGCGATACCGAAGTCCGACAGACGCAGTCGGGGACGACTCGTGCCGGTGGCCTCGAGCAGGATGTTCGCGGGCTTGACGTCGCGGTGGACCACGCCTTCCGCGTGCACCGCGGCAAGTCCAGCCAGGAGCTGGTCGAGCAGAGTACAGACGAAGGACGGAGGCAGCGGACCGTAGTCACCGACGAGGTGGACCAAAGAGCCGCCCGCGACCAGGTCCATGGTGAACAGGACCTTGTCGTCATCGGCCGCCCAGCTGGCGGGCGCGAGCACATGGGGGTGGTCGATCCTGAGCGCCTGTTCACGCACGAAGCGCAACAGGGCGTGCGCGTCCCGCTGTTGCAGGACCTTGGCGGCCACATACCGTCGGCGGCGATGGTCCCAGGCGCGCCACACCGCGCCGACCCCTCCGCGTCCGATCGGATCGACCAGTTCGTACCGTCCGGCGAAGACCTCACCCATGGCCGTGCGTCGCTCCTCCCCCTTCGGATCCCCCTTACCTCCCCTTGCTTCCCCCTCGATGAGCGATACGACCCCTCCATGCCGTCTTCAGTGAATGACACGCCCCCACGCGTCTCCCCCGACGGACACGACCCTCTCGTGCCTCCTGGGCCGTCGGCCCGGCCGCCGAACCCCCTTCGGCGACCGGGCCGCGGGCTCAGCTCTGGTGGGACTGGTAGTGCGTGACAGCGTCGGAGGTGCGGCCGGCGCCGTACACCCGGAGGAACTCTGCCAGCTCCGGGTGGGTCGAGGTGAGGGTGTCAGCCGCCTCGATGATGTCTCCCGCGGCTGCCACCGAGCGCAGCAGCGACTGGATCTCGCGGACCACCCGCTTGACCGTGGGCGCCCCCGAACTGCTCGTCGTCTGTGTGGTGTTGTTGAGCACCGAGCCCCCCTGCGACTTCTTGATCTCTTCCATGCGCTCGGTCGCCTCGGCCGCACTGACGCTGCCGTCCGCGACCTGCCCCGCCAGGTCCTGCAGCAGCTGCACCCGCTGGACCACCGCGGGATTGCCGATCTTCGCCCGCTGACCGCTCATCAGCTGAGACAGCATCGGCGCTGACAGTCCCAGTACCCCCGCGAGACGAGCCTGGTTGAGGCCAAGATCGTCGATGAGCTTACGGAAGAGTGCCCCCAGCGGCTCCCCGTACCAGTTCCGCTGCAGTTCCCGCGCTCTCGCGGTCGCTTCCTGCTGTGCGGCGTCCATTGCGTCTCCCCATCGCTTCCCCAAAAACCGTGGTTCGCGGTAGCGAACCACGCGGAGCATCTTACGGAGAGTGTTTGTTCGCCGGGACCCCAATCCTTTTGTGGAATCACGGGGGTGACCCGGTACTCTGGTCTGCGGCACCTACCGGTACGTGATTGTTCCGGTGGTTGTTCACCTTTGGGGCCTTAGCTCAGTTGGTAGAGCGCTGTCTTTGCATGGCAGATGTCAGGGGTTCGACTCCCCTAGGCTCCACAACAAGATCCCTCCAACCTGCGGGAACGTGGTTGGAGGGGTCTTTTGCGCGCGGTGTGGGGTGCTCGTGGCACGTCGGTCGGCCGCCGAAAACGGCTCGTGTTTCACGTGAAACCGCCCGCCCGGCACAACGTGCCGTGGGGCAGGAGACCACACGGTCTCCTGCCCCACGGCACGGGCGACGGTGAAATCGTCACTGCCCTTCGTCGCGGTCGGCGCTCTCCTCAGCCTCCTTGGCCTGCACCTCGGGGTCGAGTACGGACTTGCCGCTACCGTCCACCGAGGTCAGCCGGGACGCTTCGGGGACCTCCGTCGCGGCGGGCGGCTCGACCAACCAGTCAGGGTTGGCCTGCTTGTCCCACCACTTCCAGGCGGCGAAGGCGCCGCCCGCCACGAGGCCCGCGACAGCCAGCGCCTTGGCGAGCCGTCCTGCCCGCGCACGCCGCTCCTGCTTGCGGACCAGCTTCTGAATCTGCTTCGGCGAGACCTGACCGCGCAGGGCGGCCAGTGCGGCGGTACTGCGTGCGGCAGCCTCGTTCCGGACCGGCCCCGCCGCGGCCACCGCCAGCCCGATCTTCGGCAGGGAGTAGTCGGCGGCCTGCTTGGCGACCTTCCGGGTACGTGTGGCAGCCTCGTGGGCGGCCTGGTCGACCTTCGGCGGGACATGGGCGAGAGCCTGCGAGCGGGCCTGGTCCAGACGCGGCGCGAGATGAGCGTCGTACTGGACGCGAGCCTGTTCGGCGGCCTGCGTCACCTTCGGCGCGAGCCGTACGCGTGCCTCGTGGGCGTAGTGCGCGGTCCTGTCCTTGGCCGTGTCGGCGTAGGGCGCCACCACTTCCGCGGCGTGCAGCACGCTGTCCTTCGCCGAGCCGGTCGCGGCGCGCACGCTGTCGATGCGGGTCACGGGATCCTCCTCCTCGGTGGCGTACGGTATTTCGACTTTCCACCCTTTTACGGATCATGCATGTTCGGACGAGCCTGGTCATGTGAGGGCAGGCATCCGGGTCATGGCCGCCGACTTCGTGCCAAACCCGATCAAGAAGCACTCAAGAGCTGATCACGCGTACTAGAGGACGAATACAGACAACAAGAACGTGTCACCGACAATGCCGACAATGCCACGGATCGCCACGCGCCGCCCCCGCCCCGTAACCACTTGACCGGATTTCTGTAAGCGAAACCGCCGAAGCCGGACGCACGGGCGGGTGCCAGGCGACGCAAGGCGCGAACCATGCAAGGATCGGTGGGGCACAGGAAGACAACGGAAGGCAGATCGTGGCCGAGCAGCTCTACGCCACCCTGAAGACGAACCACGGCGACATCGAGGTCCGGCTCCTGCCGAACCACGCCCCGAAAACGGTCCGGAACTTCGTCGAGCTCGCCCAGGGCGAGCGCGAGTGGACCCACCCGGCCACCGGAGAGAAGTCCACCAAGAAGCTCTACGACGGCACGATCTTCCACCGCGTCATCAGCGGCTTCATGATCCAGGGCGGTGACCCCCTGGGCACCGGCATCGGCGGCCCGGGATACGAGTTCGAGGACGAGTTCCACCCCGACCTCTCCTTCAACAAGCCGTACCTGCTGGCCATGGCCAACGCCGGCCCGGGCACCAACGGCTCGCAGTTCTTCATCACCGTCTCCCCCACGGCATGGTTGAACCGCAAGCACACCATCTTCGGCGAGATCACCGACCCGGCCGGCCAGAAGGTCGTCGACGCCATCGCCGCCGTCGCGACGACCCGCCCCAACGACCGCCCGGTCCAGGACGTCGTCATCGAGTCGGTCGTCGTCGAGACCCGCCAGGGCTGAGACCTCGGGACCCGCGCGGCCGGCCCACACCTCCCCGGCCTGCGCGAAGGGAACCAATCGCCCCGCTCATCCGTAAGGATGGGCGGGGTGGTGCATGTGCGGACGACGACTTAGGGGATGTCATGGACCAGGCGGCAAGCAGTTCACAAGGCGCGCAGAGCACGCCCGGCTGCTACCGGCACCCGAACCGTGAGACCGGCATCCGCTGCACTCGCTGCGAGCGACCGATCTGCCCGGAGTGCATGGTCAGCGCCTCCGTCGGCTTCCAGTGCCCCGACTGCGTCCGCAACGGCTCCGGCACAGGACACGCCCCGGCGGCCTCCCAGCCCCGCACCCTCGCCGGTGGCACCGTCGCGGCCGACCCCCGCCTGTTCACCAAAATCCTGATCGGCATCAACCTCGCGGTGTTCATCGCCGTCCAGATCTCCCCGTCGCTGCTGAACCACCTGGTGCTCGTCGGCGCGTGGCCTCCGGCACCGTACACGCCGACCATGGGCGTCGCCGACGGCGAGTGGTACCGACTGGTGACCTCGATGTTCACGCACCAGGAGTACTGGCACATCGGGTTCAACATGCTCAGCCTGTGGTGGCTCGGCGGCCCCCTGGAAGCAGCCCTCGGCAGGGCCCGCTATCTCGCGGTCTACTTCATCTCGGGCCTCGCGGGCAGCGCCCTCGCCTATCTGCTCGCGTCCCCCAGCACGGCCACACTCGGCGCCTCCGGCGCCATCTTCGGCCTCTTCGGTGCCACCGCCGTTCTCGTACGGCGGCGCAACTACGACATGCGGCCGATCATCGCCCTGCTGGTGATCAACCTGATCTTCACCTTCAACCCTGCCTTCAACATCTCCTGGCAGGCCCACATCGGTGGCCTCGTCGCCGGTGTCATCACGGGCTACGCCATGATCAACACCCCGCGCGAGCGCCGCGCCCTGGTCCAGTACGGCACCTGCGCGCTGGTCCTGGCCGTGATCGTGGTCATGACCGTGCTGAGGTCGGCCCAGCTCACCTGAGCCGACCTTCCAGGCAGCTGAGCGCCGGTTGTCCACAGTGAGTGTCGGATCTTGTGCATACCGTGCAAGAACGCGCGCATCCTCTGCAGTTGACCCATGTTTCTGCAGGTCAGCGGGGTGTGAACACGTTTTCGATTACCGGTCAGTCAGTCACACCGGCGTCAACACCCGATGAGTTATCCACAGATCGTCTTTTCTTTTCCCCACCGTGTGGACAGTGGCTGTGGATAACTCAGTGGATAGCCCTGGGCAGAGGTGCGTTCACCTGCCTGTGGCCGCTACTTCCACTGGGTCGAGACGCCGAATCCTGCGGCGATGAACCCGAAGCCCACCACGATGTTCCAGTTGCCGAGCTGGTCGATGGGCAGCGAACCGTCGGTCACATAGAAGACGACGATCCAGGCCAGGCCGATGAGGAACATGGCCAGCATCACCGGCGCCACCCAGGCCCGGTTGGTCAGCTTGATGGCGGTCGCCTGCTTCGCCGGCGGCGGCGTGTAGTCGGCCTTCTTGCGGATACGTGACTTCGGCACGAGGGTCTCTCCTGTCGATGCGCTGCGTGGCCGCGCAGGGTACGGGGCTGGCTCCGAGGCAGCGTACAAGGGGACACCGAGTGCTCCCCCGGGCGTCCGTTAGCGTAGTGCTTCCGCGGTGCCGAAGGAGATAAGGGTACGTTGAGCAATTCTGCCGACTTCCCCGGGACGGGATCCAGTCCTGCCCGGAGACGAGGTTTCCGGCCGGTGCGGGTGCTCACGGCGGGCGTCTTCGCTCTCGCCGGGCTCATTTTCTTCACCAGTTTCAACACGGCCAAGGGCACCAATATCCGGACGGACACGTCCTTGCTGAAGCTGTCGGACCTCATCCATGAGCGCAGCGGCAAGAACGGCAAGCTCGACGAGTCCAACGCGGCCTTGCGTAACGACATCGAGTCGCTCGCCGAGCGGGACGACGGCAGCACCAAGGCCCAGGACGACAAGCTGTCCGCCCTGGAGAAGGGCGCGGGCACCGAGAAACTGACGGGAAAGGCGCTCTCGGTCACCCTCAATGACGCCCCGCCGGACGCCACCGCCAAACTCCCGGGCTATCCCGAGCCGCAGCCCGACTACCTGGTCATCCACCAGCAGGACCTCCAGGCGGTGGTGAACGCCCTGTGGCAGGGCGGCGCCCAGGGCATCAAGGTCATGGACCAACGGTTGATCTCCACCAGTGCCGTGCGCTGCGTGGGCAACACCCTGATCCTCCAGGGCCGCGTCTACTCGCCGCCGTACAAGATCACGGCGGTCGGTGACCCGGAGAAGCTGCAGAAGGCGCTGACCGCGTCAGCGGCGATCCAGAACTACATGGTGTACGTCAACGTCTACGGGCTCGGATGGAAAGTCGAAGAGGACGGACGGGTGACTCTGCCCGGCTACTCGGGCACAGTGGATCTGCAGTACGCGAAGCCTGTGGAGTAGCCGCCGGGGGGCTCTGTGTCGGTGCGGGTGATCGTCAGGACCCTCAGCGAGCTCTGTATCACCCTTGGCGCACTGATCGTGCTGTTCGTCGCCTATGTGCTGTTCTGGACCGGCGTGAAGGCCGATCACGTCATGGACGACCAGATCGACCAGTTGCAGGAGCAGTGGTCGCGGGGCAGCGTGCGTCCCACGGCGACGACGTCGCCTCACACGGCCACCCCGACCGGCACGGCAGCCACCCCCGGTGCATCTGGGGGATCCGGCGCCTTGGAGCCCGCTGCGCCGCCGACGTCGTACAAGGGCGGGAAGCCCTTCGCGATCATGTACATCCCGCGGCTTGGTTTCACGTGGAACAAGCCGGTCCTGGAGAACACCGCCACCGGCACCCTGAAGAAGGGGCTCGGTCACTACGCGAACACCGCGCGACTGGGGCAGAAGGGCAACTTCGCGGTCGCCGGCCATCGGCGCACGTACGGCGATCCTTTCAAGGACTTTCCCGAGCTGCGCCGCGGTGACGCGGTGGTGCTCACGGACGGGTCGACCTGGTTCACGTATCGGATCGACAAAGGTCCTTACAAAACCGTTCCCTCGGACATCGAGGTGATCGACCCTGTGCCACGTAAGTCGGGGTATACGCGTCCGGGCCGTTACCTCACGCTGACCACTTGCGATCCGGAGTGGGGGCACAGCCATCGGCTGATTGTCTGGGCGCATCTGGACTCCACACAGCCTGTGGAGGCAGGGAAACCTCGGGCTCTACGCCGTTAGTCTGGTGCGGTACGGCGTGAGTCTGGTGCCGTGGTGCGACGGAAGGGACGGCATGTACGGCTGGATCTGGCGGCATCTGCCGGGGAACGCATGGGTGAGGGCGTTGATCTCACTCGTGCTGGTCGTGGCCGTGGTCTACGTCCTGTTCCAGTATGTCTTTCCGTGGGCGGAACCGCTGCTTCCCTTCAACGATGTGACGGTGGACAACCAGTGACTGCGCGGATTCTCGTCGTCGACAACTACGACAGCTTCGTCTTCAACCTGGTCCAGTACCTGTACCAGCTCGGCGCCGAGTGCGAGGTGCTGCGCAATGACGAGGTGTCGACGGCGCACGCCCAGGACGGCTTCGACGGTGTCCTGCTGTCGCCGGGTCCCGGCACTCCCGAGGAGGCCGGCGTCTGCGTCGAGATGGTGCGGCACTGCGCCACCACCGGCGTTCCCGTCTTCGGCGTCTGCCTTGGCATGCAGTCGATGCAGGTGGCGTACGGCGGTGTGGTGGACCGTGCGCCCGAGCTGCTGCACGGCAAGACCTCGCTGGTCGAGCACGAGGGGCGAGGTGTCTTCGCCGGCCTGCCCACACCGTTCACGGCGACCCGCTACCACTCCCTCGCCGCCGAGCCCGCGACCGTCCCGGCGGAGCTTGAGATCACCGCCCGCACGCACGACGGCATCGTCATGGGCCTGCGCCACCGGGAACTGCCTGTCGAGGGCGTGCAGTTCCATCCCGAGTCGGTGTTGACGGAGCACGGCCACCAGATGCTGGCCAACTGGCTGGTGGAGTGCGGCGACCAGGGCGCGGTGGCGAGGTCGGTGGGGCTCGCCCCGGTGGTGGGCAGGGCCACGGCGTGACCGCGCTGCGCCCCGAGCGTGAGGACTTGTACGGTGGCGCGCCGTACGAGTCCTATGGCTCGGCGCCGTATGAGACCCCGGTCGAGGCGGCGTCGTACGAGCCGTCCCTCGACCCGGTGTCTTACGAGCCCGCGGCCGACCCGCTGTCTTACGAGGGCGCCGGCGACCCGGTGTCCTACGAGGGCGCGGACGAGCAGGTGTCGTACGAGCCCGTCGCCGACCCCGCTCCGTATGTGCCGCCGCTCGACGACGAGACGGTGGCTCTGCGGATACCCGAGCCGCCGGCGGGCGCGGTCGGCGGCGAGTCCATATCCGCGTCTGGCGCCTCATCCGCATCACCTGCCACTGGATCCACCTCGGGTGGCCGTGCGGCCCGCAGAAAGGCCGCCAAGCGCCGCCACGGGCGTCACGGCGGCTCATCGCCTGAGCTGGATCCGGAGTCGGAGCCGGCGGCGGAGGGGAGCCGACCGCTCTCCCGGGTGGAGGCGCGCCGGCAGGCGCGGGCGCGCAAGGCGAGTCCCGGCGTCGTCGCCAGCCGGGCGATCGGCGAGGTGTTCATCACCACCGGTGTGCTGATGCTGCTGTTCGTCAGCTACCAGCTGTGGTGGACGAACGTCCGGGCGCACGCGCAGGCGGACAAGGAGACGAGCAGCCTTCAGGACGGCTGGGCGAGCGGCAAGCGCAACCCGGGCGCCTTCGCACCGGGGCAGGGCTTCGCCATCCTGCACATCCCCAAGCTCGACGTGGTCGTGCCGATCGCCGAGGGCGTCAGCAACAAGAAGGTGCTCGACCGGGGCATGGTCGGTCACTACGGCGAGGGCGCGCTGAAGACGGCGATGCCCGACGCGAAGACCGGCAACTTCGCGCTCGCGGGTCACCGCAATACGCACGGCGAGCCGTTCCGGTACATCAACCGGCTCACCGCGGGCGACCCGATCGTCGTGGAGACGCAGGACAAGTACTACGTCTACAAGATGGCGTCGATCCTGCCGGTGACGCCGCCGAGCAACACCAGCGTCATCGACCCCGTCCCCAAGGGTTCCGGTTTCACCGGGCCCGGCCGGTACATCACGCTCACCACGTGCACGCCGGAGTTCACCAGCAAGTACCGGATGATCGTCTGGGGCAAGATGGTCGAGGAACGGCCGCGCAGCAAGGGCAAGCCGGATGCGCTCGTCCAGTAAGGGCAGATGAACGTGGCAGCGACCACCGACGACACCGAGCACGAAGAGCA
This sequence comes from Streptomyces sp. NPDC005263, assembly GCF_042872365.1. Lineage (NCBI taxonomy): Bacteria > Bacillati > Actinomycetota > Actinomycetes > Kitasatosporales > Streptomycetaceae > Streptomyces > Streptomyces sp. NPDC005263. The sequence goes on from NZ_JBIAKJ010000011.1 coordinate 228,507, forward strand.
CACCGGCGCGTCCGCGTCCGCGCCTCCCGAGGCACGTCGCCGCCCCGGCCGTATCGCCACGGCGGTCAGTGTCTTCGGTGAGCTCCTCATCACGGCCGGCCTGGTGCTCGGCCTGTTCGTCGTCTACTCCCTGTGGTGGACCAACGTCGTCGCCGACCGCAAGGCGGACCGGCAGGGCGACAAGGTCCGTGACAACTGGGCGGCCCACCAGGACACCGGTCCCGGTGCGCTGGACACCAAGGACGGCATCGGCTTCCTGCACGTGCCGGCCATGAAGAACGGTGAGGTCCTGGTCGAGAAGGGCACCTCGTCGAAGATCCTGAACGACGGTGTGGCCGGCTATTACACCGACCCGGTCAAGTCCGCGCTGCCGACCACCGGCAAGGACGGCAACTTCTCGCTCGCCGCCCACCGGGACGGCCACGGCGCGAAGTTCCACAACATCGACAAGGTGAAGAAGGGCGACCCGATCGTCTTCGAGACGAAGACCGAGTGGTACGTCTACAAGGTCTTCGCGATCCTCCCCGAGACATCGAAGTACAACGTCAAGGTCCTGTCGAAGGTCCCCAAGGAGTCCGGCAGGACGAAGGCGGGCCACTACATCACCCTGACGACGTGCACGCCGGTGTTCACGTCCCGGTACCGGTACGTGGTGTGGGGGGAGTTGCAGCGCGTGCAGAAGGTGGACAGCGAGCGGACGCCGCCGAAGGAACTGGGGTGAGGTGACTGAGTTTCTTCCGGTAACTCAGTCACCTACCATGGCGAAGGCCCGAAGCCGCAACTAGATCTTGCGGCTTCGGGCCCTGCTGGCTGTTGCCTATCGCAGTGCCTTGAGACGCACTCCGGCGCTCCACTCCTCCAACTCGTCGCGGTTCACGGTGATGACTCCGCTGAGATCGGCGATCGCCTGGGCTTCGCTGCTGAAGTTGCAGGTGGCGACGAACAGGGCGACGTCCGCACGGCCCACGGCGCGCGCCGCGCCGGCGAACTTCTGCATGTCGGCACTGGGGACGGACGAGCGACCGGCGCGGTTCTTGCACTGCACGGCGAGGGTCCGGCCATCGGCTGTGTGTCCCGTGATGTCGATGCCCCTGTCGGTGCGGGCCTGTCGTACGACGACGTCCGTACAGCCGTCACGCTGCAGCAGGTCGGCCACATGGCGCTCGAACGCCTGCCAGGTCATGGCCTTGAGCTGGGCCCTCACGGCGTCTGTCGGGGCTTCTCCTTCCAGGGTCCGGAGGCGGCTGTGGTGCCAGCACAGCTTGCGTTCGACGTTCTCGATGTCCTGGCGGAGCTCGATGAGTTCGCGGCGGTGTTCGCCTGACGTCTCGATCAGGGCGTTGAACATCGGGACGACGGTCTTGCCGAGGATGTGGGTGAGGCGCTGGTCGATGCGGTCGTCGAGGGAGCCGGTGTCTGTGGCGGTGGGGTTTTCCACAGGCTGTGTGCGCGCCAGGTGCTCCATGTCGAGGAGATACCGGCGTACCTGACGGGCGACTTCGCTGTCGCGGAGGAGCATGGCGATGTTGAGTACCGCACGCCGGGAGTAGATGGTGAGGCTCCGGCGGGCTTGTGGATAACTGCCCAGTGAGAGTGACACGTTGTCACTCTCGAATTTCTGCAGGTCAGCGCCTCGAAGAACCGTCATGCCGTTGACGTCCAGCTCTTCGCGGTGGCGCTTTGTGAGCTGCCGGATGACTTCGATGGTCACGCCGAAGTACGTCGCCACCATCGCCGTAGTCACATGCATCCCGTCCGGCAGCAGCGACAGTGCCTTGACCCTGTCGAGTACGTCTGTGCGCTCCAGCACGCTGCCGCGCAGGCTCTTCGATTCCAGGAGCGCCGATTCGTTGATCACGTTCAGCCCGTCCGTCCGTTCGTGGCGTGGCCGTGCGGCCAGGGCAGAGCTCCGACAGCCCACCCCAACCGATCAACGAGTCGTCGGATGGGAAGGCACGATCGATGCGGGTACACCCGTCCGTCGGGAGACGGCCACGAGAAAGCCCCAGCGCCCTGCGAACAGGTGCTGGGGCTTCGCTCGTGCCAGGGGGACGTGGGGTCCGTCCGCCGGCGGGCCGCTATCCGGTGCCGCCGCCGAAGAATCCTCCGCCGCCGTTGCCACCGTTGCCGCCGCCATTGCCGCCGTCGCCGCCGATGGTCGTCAGCGTGACCGTGGTGTTTGCCGGGTCGTCGTTGATCTCGGAGTTGCCCTGCGGATCCTGCTGGGTCACGAACGCGGTGTCGCTCTGGTTGCTTCCGTTGGCGAACTGGATGTTGGTGAAGCCGGCCGCCTGGAGGGTCTGCTTGGCCTGTCCGACCGTCTGGCCGACGACGCTGGGAACCTGTGTCTTCTGCGGGGCTGCCTTGCCGACCTTCATCTCCACCGTGGAGTTCTTGTCAGCCTGGGAGCCCGCCGACGGCGTGGTCTCGATGACCTTGCCGACCTGGTTCTGGTCCTGGACCTCCACGTCGGTGCAGTTGCCGACGAGGTTGTTCGCCGTCATCTGTGCCTTGGCGGCGTCACAGGACTGGTCCAGGACGTCCGGGACGGTGGCCTTCTCCTCGGCCTTGGCGATGGTGAGGGTGATCGTCGAGCCCTTCTCCTGTTCCGTGTCGCCCTCGGGGTCCTGGCTGATGACGACGCCTGGATCACGATCGGACACCTCGGTCTTCTGCTCGACCTCAAATCCCTTGTCCGTCAGATCGGACTTAGCCTTTTCGAAAGTCAGGCCCGTGACGTTCGGAACCGCGACCTTCGGCGCCCCGGTCGAGATCACCAGGTTGACAATGGTCTGCTTCTTGACCTCTGCCTTGGCCTTGGGATCTTGGTCGCATACCGTGCCCTTGGTCTGGTTCTCGCAAGGCTTCTGCGTGACCGTTCCTACCTTCAGGTCGCTGTTTCTCAATTGCGACCTCGCGTCAGCTTCTTTCAGGCTGATGAGGTTGGGTACAGGCACGGTGTCGTTGGCCACCCCGTCACCCGCGAAGATCCACTTCCCGATCAGAATCGCGCCGACGAGTACCAGAACCCCCGCCACCACCAGCAGAATCGTCGACGTGTTCGACTTCTTCGGGCGGCGTCGGCCCGGGCGGTCGTCGTAGCCGTAGCCGCCGTCGTCCGGGTTCATCGGGGGGAGCATGGTCGTCGCCCCGGCGCCCGCGTCGGAGCGCAGGGCGGTCGTCGGCTGGTCGTCGGGGTAGCCGCCGTAGCCCACGGAGCCCATCGCGGCGGTGGCCGCGACCGGCTGGCCGTCGAGGCAGGCCTCGATGTCGAGGCGCATCTCGTCGGCCGACTGGTAGCGATAGTTCGGGTCCTTGACCAGCGCCTTCAGGACGATGGCGTCCATCTCGGGCGTCAGCTCGGGATCGAACACCGACGGGGCCTGGGGCTCTTCCCGGACGTGCTGGTACGCGACCGCCACCGGGGAGTCGCCGACGAACGGCGGGCGGACCGTCAGGAGCTCGTAGAGCAGGCAGCCCGTGGAGTAGAGGTCGGACCGCGCGTCGACCTGCTCGCCCTTGGCCTGCTCCGGGGAGAGGTACTGGGCGGTGCCGATGACCGCGGATGTCTGGGTCATCGTCATGCCGGAGTCGCCCATGGCGCGGGCGATGCCGAAGTCCATCACCTTGACCTGGCCGTTGCGCGTCAGCATGACGTTGGCGGGCTTGATGTCGCGGTGGACGATGCCGGCGCGGTGGGAGTACTCCAGGGCCTGGAGGATGCCGATGGTCATCTCCAGCGTGCGCTCCGGCAGCAGCTTGCGGCCGCTGTGGAGTAGCTCACGCAGAGTGGAGCCGTCGACGTACTCCATGACGATGTACGGGATCGAGACCCCGTCGATGTAGTCCTCGCCCGTGTCGTAGACCGCGACGATCGCGGGATGGTTGAGCGAGGCGGCCGACTGGGCCTCCCGGCGGAACCGGGCCTGGAAGGACGGGTCGCGTGCGAGGTCCGCACGCAGCGTCTTCACCGCCACGGTGCGGCCGAGGCGCGTGTCCATGGCGAGGTATACCTCCGCCATGCCACCACGGCCGAGCACCTGGCCCAGCTCGTACCGGCCGCCGAGGCGACGCGGCTCTTCCATAGCTTGCTACCAGCCCTCTCCGTCGGTCCCGGCTCGCACGGCTCGTGCGGGCCGGAGGCTGCCGTCCGGGCCTACCGTACCCGTCTGGCTCTGTGTGACCTGGCCAAGCCCGTCACCCGATACAGGACCGGTATCGCAACGTGCACCGATGTGAAGGGGACGTGAGCGGGGTCACTTCTTGCTGTTGATGACTGCCTCCATCACGCTCTTGGCGATGGGCGCCGCGAGGCCACCGCCGGAGATGTCGTCACGGACGGCGGCGTCGTCCTCGACCACCACGGCCACGGCGACCGGTGAGCTGCCGTCGGCGAGCTTGGCGTACGAGAGGAACCAGGCGTACGGGTTCTTGCTGTTGTTCTCGCCGTGCTGGGCGGTACCGGTCTTGCCGCCCACGGTGATGCCGCCGCCGATCTGCGCGTTCGTGCCGGTGCCGTCCTTGACGACGGTCTCCATCATCGACTGGAGGATCTGGGCGTTCTTCGGCGACAGGGGCTGGCTCAGCTTCTCCGGCTCGGTCGACTCGACGGGGTCGAGGCTGGGGGCCTGGAGCTTGTCCACCATGTACGGCTTCATCAGGGTGCCGTCGTTGGCGACGGCCGAGGCGACCATGGCCATCTGCAGCGGGGTCGCGGCGGTGTTGTACTGGCCGATGGAGGACAGCGCGGTCTGCGACTGGTTCATGTCGTCGGAGAAGACCGAGGCGCTGGAGCGGACCGGCGTGAACTGTTCGGCGTCGAAGCCGAACTTCTTGGCCTCCGCCAGCATCTTGTCGTTGCCGAGGTCGGCTCCGACCTTGCCGAAGACGCTGTTGCAGGACACCCGCAGCGCCTCGCGCAGGGTGGCGTTCTTGCAGGGGATGTTCCCCTCGTTCTTCAGCGGCGTCGTGGTGCCCGGCATGATCCACGGCAGCGGCGAGTTCGTCTTGACGTCCGCGCTGTCGTAGAGGCCGTTCTCCAGGGCGGCGGCCGCAGTGACGACCTTGAAGGTGGAGCCGGGCGGGTAGACCTCGCGCAGTGCCCGGTTCAGCATCGGGTCGTTGGGGTTGTTCTTCTTGTCCAGCTTCTTCCAGGCCTCGGCGTCCGACTCGCCGCCGCCGGCGATCGTGGAGGGGTCGTACGACGGGTACGAGGCCAGCGCCAGGATCTTGCCGGTAGAGGGGTCGAGGGCGGCGACGGCGCCCTTGGCGCCCTGCTTCTTCAGCCCGTTGTACGCGGCCTTCTGCGCGGCGGCGCTGAGGGTGGTGACGACGTTGCCGCCTTCCCTCTCCTTGCCGGTGACCATGTCGAGGGTGTTGCGGAAGAACAGCCGGTCGTCGTTGCCGGTGAGGATGCCGTCCTCGATGTTCTCGAGCTGGTTGGCGCCGTAGGCCTGGGAGACGAAGCCGGTGACCGGCGCCCACATCGCGCCGTTCTTGTACGTGCGCTTGTACTTGAAGTCGCCCTTCGACGTAGCGGTGTGCCCGGTGATCGGGCTGCCGCCGACGATGATGTCGCCGCGGGGCGTGGCGTAGCGCGCGATGGCGACGCGGCGGTTGTCGGGGTCCTCACGCAGGGTGTCGGCCTGGACGTACTGGATCCAGTTGTCGCGGGCGAGCAGTGCCAGGACGAGGAGTCCGCAGAAGATCGCGATCCGGCGCAGGGGCTTGTTCATGACGGGCGGACCACCTGGGTCATCTCGGCGTCGGGGCTGGGGGCGGGGGCGGGCGCCGGGCGGCGTGCGGTGTCGCTGATGCGCAGCAGGATGCCGATCAGGGCCCAGTTGGCGATGACGGAGGAGCCGCCGTACGCGACGAAGGGCAGGGTCATGCCGGTCAGCGGGATGAGGCCCATGACACCGCCCGCCACGACGAAGACCTGGAGGGCGAAGGCGCCGGACAGGCCGACGGCCAGCAGCTTGCCGAACGGGTCGCGGGCCGCGAGTGCGGTGCGCACACCGCGTTCCACGATCAGGCCGTAGAGCAGCATGATCGCCATGACGCCGGCCAGGCCCAGTTCCTCGCCGAAGGTGGCGAGGATGAAGTCGGAGTTGGCGGCGAAGCCGATGAGGTCGGAGTTGCCCTGGCCGAGGCCGGTGCCGAGGGTGCCGCCGGAGCCGAAGGCCCAGAGGGCCTGCATGGCCTGCTCGGAGTGGACGATGCCGTCCTTGACCCCGGAGCGGCTGAGAGCGAACTCGTGCGCCGGGTCGAGCCAGGCCTGCACACGCGTCTGGATATGCGGCTCGAAGCTCGCCACGCCGACGGCGCCGACCGCGGACATCAGCAGACCGAAGACGATCCAGCTGGTCCGCTCGGTGGCGACGTACAGCATGATGATGAACATCCCGAAGAACAGCAGGGACGTTCCGAGGTCGGTCTCGAACACCAGGACGAGGATCGAGATGACCCAGACGACGAGAATCGGACCGAGGTCGCGACCACGCGGCAGGTACAGGCCCATGAAGCGGCGGCTGGCCAGGGCCAGGGCGTCTCTCTTGACCATGAGGTAGCCGGCGAAGAACACCGCTAGGGCGATCTTCGCGAACTCGCCGGGCTGGAGGGTGCCGAGGCCGGGGATCTTGATCCAGATCTTGGCGCCGTAGACGTTCGCGCCGAGTCCGGGGACGAGCGGCAGGACCAGCAGGAACAGCGCGCCGGCCATGGAGATGTAGGTGTAGCGCTGCAGGACGCGGTGGTCCTTGAGGAAGATCAGGACGACCACCAGCAGGCTGACGCCCATCGCGGAGTACAGCAGCTGGCGGGGTGCGGCCGCGACGAAGTCGTCGCTCGCCTGCAGCCGTTTCGACTGGTCCAGTCGCCAGATGACGACCAGACCGATCCCGTTCAGCAGGGTCGCCAGAGGCAGCATCAGCGGATCGGCGTACGGCGCGAACTTCCGGACGACGAGGTGACCGACGCCTGCGAGCAGGCCGAGACCGAGACCGTAGCTCAGCAGTCCGGGCGGGACCTCGTCGTTGATCGCCAGTCCTACGTTGGCGTACGCGAAGACCGGGATGAGGACGGCGAACACCAGCAGGGCGAGCTCGGTGTTGCGCCGGCTCGGCGTTCCGATCGAGCCGATCGTGGACGTGTGGTGCGTCGACGGGTTGGTTGTACTGCTCATCGTGTGACGGGGCCTCTCACGGCTTGCCTACTGCGTACCGCACTGCGAGACGACCTTCTGCTCTTCCTCCGAGAGAGTGGGGCCGGGGTTGGGAGCAGCGGGTGCGGTCGTGGACGGGGACGGGGAGGACGGCTGCGAACCCGACGGGTTGGGTGTCGGTGTCGCCTTGGACGTGAGGGAGGTGCGGGTGGTTCCCGTGGTGCCCCCGGCCTCGCCCGCGCCGGTCTTGGAGTTCTGCTGGCTCTCGGCCGTCTGCTGCTGGGACTGCTTCTGGCACGCGGAGGCCTGGACGGACAGCTCGGTGATCTTCTTCTGGGCGCTCTTCAGGTCGCCCTCGGCGATCGTGCTCTCCACCAGCTTCTGCTGGTACGGCGGCAGGTACTTGAGTTCGATCTCGGGGTGGTCCTTCGACACCTTCGAGAGCGACATCCAGGCCAGGTCCTGGCTGATGCCCTGGTACAGCGCGACGTGCTCGCCGTTGGTGCCGACGTAGTACTGGGTCTGCGTCCAGCGCCAGCCGCCGTAGAGGCCGCCGCCGATGACGCCGAGCGCGAGCACGAGGTAGACGGATCTCTTCAGCCACCTGCGGCCCTTGCGGTGCTTGACGAAGTCGTCGTCGCCGTAGTCGCCGAAGCTGCCGTCGGGAACGTAGCCGGTGGTGTCGGCGGAGCCGTGCGGGCCGTACTCGCCGCCTGAACCGCCCTGTCCGTGCGCGTGGCGGCCGAGCCCGGAGGCGCGGCCCGCCGGGGTCTGCATGATGCCGTTGTCGCTCAGGTGGTTCTGGTTCTCGGCGACCGCGCCGACGACGACCGGGGTGTCGGACAGCTGCCCGGCGAGAGTGTCCCCGGTGTCGAGGTCGAGGACGTCGGCGATGATGACCGTGATGTTGTCGGGGCCGCCGCCGCGCAGTGCGAGCTCGATCAGGTTCTGGACGGTTTCGTGGGGGCCCTGGTAGCTGGCGAGGGTGTCCTCGAGGGTCTGGTGGGACACCACCCCGGACAGGCCGTCGGAGCAGATCAGGTAGCGGTCGCCGGCGCGGACCTCGCGGATGGAGAGGTCGGGTTCGACATGGTCGCCGCTGCCCAGCGCGCGCATCAGCAGGGAGCGCTGCGGGTGGGTGGTGGCTTCTTCCTCGGTGATCCGGCCCTCGTCCACCAGGCGCTGCACCCAGGTGTGGTCCTGCGTGATCTGGGTGAGGACGCCGTCGCGGAGCAGGTAGGCGCGCGAGTCGCCGACGTGTACCAGGCCGAGCCGCTGGCCGGTCCACAGGAGGGCGGTGAGCGTGGTGCCCATGCCCTCGAGTTGCGGGTCCTCCTCGACCATCGCGCGCAGCTGGTCGTTGGCGCGCTGGACGGCGGTGCCGAGGGAGGTGAGGACGTCGGAGCCGGGTACGTCGTCGTCGAGCGCGACGATGGTGGAGATGGCCTCGGAGGAGGCGACCTCGCCGGCCGCGGCGCCGCCCATGCCGTCCGCGATGGCGAGCAGGCGCGGACCGGCGTATCCGGAGTCCTCGTTGCCCTCCCGGATCATGCCTTTGTGCGATCCGGCGGCGAAGCGCAGTGACAGACTCATGCGCACCTCGCCCGTCGGCTCCGGGTACATCCGCACGGTGCCCACCCTCCGGTCGGGAGCGCGCCGGGGCCCGGGGTGGGGGCCGCCGCTGCGTGCTCGCTCCGCTCGCGCCTATTCATGATGTAGCACTACTTCCGCAGCTCGATGACGGTCTTGCCGATGCGGATCGGCGCGCCCGGTCCGATCGGTGTGGGGGTCGTCAGCCGCGTTCGGTCGAGGTACGTGCCGTTGGTGGAGCCCAGGTCCTCGACGATCCACTGTCCGTCACGGTCCGGGTAGATCCTGGCATGACGGCTGGAGGCGTAGTCGTCGTCCAGCACGATGGTGCTGTCGTGGGCCCGGCCCAGGGTGATGGTCTGGCCCTGGAGTGCGACGGTGGTGCCGGTGAGTGTGCCTTCGGTCACCACCAGCTTGGTGGGGGCGTTACGACGCTGCCGGCCCCCGGCGGCCTGCTGGCGCTGCTGCGGGGGCGCGGCCTGTCGGGCGGCCTGCTGGGGCCGTCCGCTCTCCCGGCGCGAACCGCGCTGGGTGACGCGCGTACCGAACAGGTCGCTGCGGATGACCTGCACGGCCACGATCACGAACAGCCACAGTACGGCTAGGAAACCCAGCCGCATGACCGTGAGGGTCAGCTCTGACATTGCCCCCGCTTCACCCTTCGGCTTGCCGGTAAATGATGGTGCTGCTGCCCACGACGATCCGCGAGCCGTCGCGGAGCGTAGCGCGGGTGGTGTGCTGCCCGTCCACCACGATGCCGTTGGTGGAGCCGAGATCCTGGATCGTCGAGGGCGTTCCGGTCCGGATCTCGCAGTGCCGGCGGGAGACGCCGGGGTCGTCGATCCGCACGTCGGCCTCGGTGCTGCGGCCCAGCACCAGCGTCGCGCGGGAGATCTGATGGCGGGTGCCGTTGATCTCGATCCAGTAGCGCATGCGGCCACCGGCCGCCGGGGCGGCCGCGGCCGGGGGCCGCTGTCCGCCCGCGGGCTGCGGGTAGCCGTAGCCGCCGGGGCGGCCGCCGGGCGGCGAGGCCGGCATGGGCGGGGCGCCCGTGGGTGACGCGGCCGGCGGGTAGCCGTAGCCGCCCGGGGCGCCGGAGCTCGGGCGGCCCGGGGCGTTGCCGGGAGCCTGCTGGTCGGTGGAGGAGGCGAGCGTACGGCTGCGTACCCGGTACAGGCCGGTGTCGAGGTCGTCCGCCTTCTCGAGGTGGACCTTGATGGGGCCCATGAACGTGTAGCGCTGCTGCTTGGCGTAGTCGCGCACCATGCCGGCGAGTTCGTCGCCGAGCTGTCCGGAGTAGGGGCTGAGCCGCTCGAAGTCCGGTGTGCTCAGTTCCACGATGAAGTCGTTGGGGACGACGGTTCGGTCGCGGTTCCAGATGGTCGCGTTGTTGTCGCACTCGCGCTGGAGCGCGCCCGCGATCTCCACGGGCTGGACCTCGGACTTGAACACCTTGGCGAAGGTGCCGTTGACCAGACCTTCGAGACGCTGCTCGAACTTCTTCAGGACTCCCATGGGGCACCTCCTCCGTAGCTGCTGCCGTTGTACATCCCGCTGAGCGGGTACTTCCCTGCTTGGTATCGCTGATACCGCGATCGGTACCGCTGGTACCGCTCGGGCTGCTGCTTGGACTGCTCGTACTGCTCGTGCTGCTGGTACTGCTTACTGATCGTATCCACGCGCCGGTGAATCGGCTGGTTCCCCCTGTCGGACCGGTCGACGGGTGTCGAACGGGTGTCGACGCCTGTCGAGGTTCCCTGTGGAGCTCCTCTTCGAACTCTTCTCGGACGTAGTCCTGCGAAGGGATCGTAGAGGCGGCCGCAGACCAGTGTCCCGCACCGGGCTGTGGACCCGGACCTGCTCCTGGGGAGACGGGCGGGACCGGTACGAGGTTGATACGTGAATGGACACCGTTGATACCTAGCCGGAGGCCCGTCCGGTTCGGTGGTTCGCGAGACCTTGCTGGTGGGCGGCTGCCCGGCCGGAAGCGATGTGAATCCACCCCGTCCACCGTGCTAATGTTCTGCGTGTCGGAAGGCGCCAGCCCCTAGGGGGAACAGCCCGAGGACACACCCAATGCGCGGGTGGCGGAATAGGCAGACGCGCTGGATTCAGGTTCCAGTGCCCGCAAGGGCGTGGGGGTTCAACTCCCCCCTCGCGCACATCGGGAACGGGCGGCATCGTGATCACGATGCCGCCCGTTCTGCTGTGTGGCCAGAAACACATGGACCGCAGACGGCCTGGGCCGTCTGCGGTCCGTTTTTTCAGGAGTGGATCTTCCGTTGCTCTGTCGCGGACTGGTTACGTTGCCACTGGCTACTGGTGGCGTGTGAGGAAGGTCTCAGGGCTGGGTGAGGTGGCCCTTGGGAGTCAGGTGTCCAGTGGCTTGGCCTTGCGGCGACGGGTGGGCCGGTTCCGGGGGGGCCGGTGCCGTCCCGTTCATGGCCCTTGCTGCTGCGTGCGCGCTCGTACTGACGAGTTCCTCGGTGGCGCAGGCTGGGGCTGTGGGAACGACTCCAGCGGCTTCTGCAACTGGCGGATCGACTTCACGTACGCGAACACCAACAACAAGACATACAGGACGTCCCGGGGGCGAACTCACCCGGAGTGCAAGATCGATCCGATGCGGAACAACTCTCCTCAGACGCTGCCTCGTTATGGAAAGGCGTGTGCGCATCTCCACGTCAACGGGGTGCGCCGAGTGAGCCAGTGCCATCACATCACGAGGTGAGCCGTTCATGATTGATCAACAGCAGGGGCGAGACCAGCGATGGGAGGCGCGACAGCGGGTGGTTGGGATCGCCGCGTTCGTCGGGGGACTCGTCGTGACACTCGCCTTCTTCGCTTTCCTCCCCGGGCTTCCGCACGTCATCGACTCAGGGGCGATCGTCATCGCCGTCCTGGTAGGAGCACTCGCCCGATGGGGTTGTCAGTCCTGGATGGGAAAGAGGAGCAGAGAGAGCGGGTGAGCTCGGGCATTGTGACGCGTGTGCCAAGAGGCCTGTGCGGTTCCGTGCGGTTCAGTGCGTTTCGTCGGAGCGCGGCCGACCTGTGAGCAAGGTCTCTGGTCGGCGGGCTGACTTCGGGCTGTCGTGTGGGTTCGAGGGGGCCGGGGTTTTCCACAGCGGTGGAGTTGTCCACAGGGTGTGACGGTTTTCGGCCACCGGCTGTACGGTCGGCACGAGTTGATGTTCGTGCGGCTGCGGCCGTGGCCGCGCCGCGGGCGCGGGTATGTATACGGGTTCCGGTGCGGGGGAGGCGGTCGGCATGACCGAGGTCGGTGCGGAGACGGCGGCGGGCATGGTGCCGGTGGGGCGGGCCCGTCGGCTCCCCCGGGTGCGTGGCTTCGCGGGGTGGCCCGCTGAGGGGACACCCAAGGAGGAGGGTAAGGCGCTGCGGCACCGCGTCCCGCGCGCTGTGCACGCGACCCTCGACCTGGACGGCGCGCGTCCCGACGCGGTGAGCGCGGTCGAGGAGTCCGGCCGTGGTCGGATTCCCGAGCTCACGCCGATACGGGTGGGCAGGATGGCGGCCACGCCCTTCGCCTTCCTGCGGGGAGCGGCGGGCCTCATGGCCCATGATCTGGCGCGCACCCCCATGACCGGGATCCGAGCCCAGATCTGCGGCGACGCACACGCGGCGAATTTCGGCCTGTACGGCGACGCCCGCGGCGGCCTGGTCATCGATCTGAACGACTTCGACGAGACGGTCCACGGACCCTGGGAGTGGGATCTCAAGCGGCTCGCCACCTCGCTGGTACTGGCCGGCCGTGAGGCGGGTGCCGACGAGGACACCTGCCGCCGGGCCGCGCACGGGGCGGCGGGCTCCTACCGCCGCACCATGCGGCTGCTCGCCAAGCTCCCGGTCCTGGACGCGTGGAACGCCATCGCGGACGAGGAACTCGTCTCCCACGCCGACGCCCACGACCTGCTCGGCACGCTGGAGCGGGTGTCCGAGAAGGCGCGGGCCAACACCAGCGGACGTTTCGCCGCGAAGGCGACGGAGCCGACCGAGGACGGCGGGCGCCGTTTCGTCGACGCCCCGCCGGTGCTGCGGCGTGTGCCGGACGAGGAAGCCGCGGCGGTGACCGCGTCCTTGGAGGAGTACGTCAGCACGCTCTCCGAGGACCGCCTCCCTCTGCTGGCCCGGCACGCGGTGCACGATGTCGCCTTCCGCGTCGTCGGCACGGGCAGCGTCGGGACCCGGTCGTACGTCGTGCTGCTGCTGGACCACCGAGGGGAGCCGCTGGTCCTCCAGGTCAAGGAGGCCCGTCCGTCGGCATTGGTGCCGCACCTGGTGACGGCGGGCTTCGAGGTGCCCGCGGTCGACCACGAGGGGCGCCGGGTGGTCCTCGGGCAGAAGCGCATGCAGGTCGTCAGCGACATCCTGTTGGGCTGGACGACGGTCGAGGGTCGGCCCTTCCAGGTACGGCAGTTCCGTAACCGCAAGGGCAGTGTGGATCCCGCGGCCCTGGCCGCCGATCAGATCGACGACTACGGCCGCATGACCGGCGCGCTTCTGGCCCGCGCCCACGCGCACAGCGCCGACCCCCGCCTGATCGCCGGCTACTGCGGCAAGAACGAGGAACTGGACGAGGGGTTCGCCGCGTTCGCGGTCTCCTACGCCGACCGCACCGAGGCGGACCACGCGGATCTGGTGGCGGCGGTGCGGTCCGGGCGGATCGCGGCGGAGGAGGGGGTGTGAGTGGGGTGCCGGGTGAGTATGGCGCGTTCCGAGGTGTCCTCCGGTCGTGGCCTAGGCTGGTCGGGTGACGACCCCGGAAGCTGAGCAAGATGGTGTCGCCGGCGAGGGCCGGCAGGCGGCCGAGGGCGGTGCGCCCCGGCCCGAGGAACGGCTGGAGCGGGCTGTCCGGGCCGCCGAGCAGGCGCTGATCGAGTACGAGATCGCGGTCGAGACCTTCCGGATCGAGGTCGAGAACTTCTCCCGGCTGCACCACCAGAAGCTCGGCCCGATGTACACCCGGCTCGACGAGCTGGACGCCCAGATCGCTGAGGCCCGGGCCTCCCGCACCGGAGACCCCGAGGACCGGCGCAAGGCCGACGAGGCGCGGGCCAGGGTCATGCCGATGCCCGGTGTCGAGGAGCTCTTCGGCGGTTGGATGGACGGCCAGGGGCTGTTCCCGGAGGCCTCGGCGATGCTCACCGACCAGCCGGTGCGGCCCCCGCAGCGGGTCCGCCCCAGCGACGAGGCCCGCAAGCTCTACCGCGACCTGGCCCGCAAGGCGCACCCGGATCTCGCGCAGGACGAGAGCGAGCGGACTCGCCGTGAGGAGTTCATCACCCGGGTCAACGGCGCCTACGCCATCGGGGACGAGGCGCTGCTGCGGGAGCTGGCGGAGGAGTGGGCCGCCGGGCCGAAGCCCCCCGAGCAGGGGCCTACGCCGGCCGACGAGTTGTACGCCCGCCTCGAATGGCTCGCTCAGCGCAAGGAACTGCTGGCCGTGGTCGCGCGGGACCTGGAGGAGAGCGCGATCGGCTCGATGCTGCGGATGGCCCCGGACGACCCGGACCGTCTCCTGGACGAGATCGCCGAGAAGCTCCTGGCCGACGTGGCGACGCGTGAGGCGGAGCTGGCGGAGCTCCTGGCCTAGCCAGGGCGCGGGTGTGATCCGGTCGGCTCTTTCGGCGGTTTCTTCGTCGGGTAGCGTCGGGGGCATGCATTTCGGAGCTGGTGTGCCCACGGTCGAGGTCACGGACCTCAAGGACGGCGACTTCCTGCTGGACGTCCGCGAGGACGACGAGTGGCAGGCCGGCCATGCCGACGGGGCGTTGCACATCCCCATCAGTGAGTTCGTGGCCCGGTACGGCGAGTTCACCGAGGCGGCACCGCAGGACGGGCGGGTGCATGTGATCTGCCGCTCCGGCGGGCGTTCGACGCAGGTCGCCATGTACCTCGTCCAGCAGGGCGTGGACGCCGTGAACGTCGACGGCGGTATGCAGGTGTGGGCGGCCGCGGGCCGGCCCGTGGTGACGAACGAGGGCCGGCCCGGCTTCGTCCTGTGAGAGATCCGGAGCCTTCGGGGCGCTGACCGAAGGCGTCGCGAGGTCTTCGGTCAGCCCAGTGGGTGGGCTGCCAGCAGGTCGCCCAGGGATTCCTCGTGCGCCGACGCCGGGCCCAGTGACAGTTCCAGGTGCTTGGCCCAGGCGTGGTAGCGGTGCAGGGGATAGTCGACGTCGGCGCCGAACCCTCCGTGCAGGTGCTGCGCCGTCTGCACGACCCGCCGGACACCGTCGGCCGCCCACACCTTGGCGACGGCCACCACACCGGAGACGGGCAGCGCTCCCTGGGTCCCCGAGCTGTGCCGCCATGCCGCCTGCCACAGCGTGGCCTCCATGGCCCGTAGGTCGATGTAGCGGTCCGCTGCCTGGACGGCGACGGCCTGGAAGGTGGCGACCGGGAACCCGAACTGCTCTCGTTTGCTGGTGTAGTCGCTGGTCATGCGCAGGACCCGCTCGCCCAGACCGAGTGCCAGTGCGCACGTCCCGGTGGCCAGCAGATCGCGCAGCCACTCCCAGGCGCCGTCGACATCGATGATCTCCCGGGCCGGGATCCGCGCCGATTCCAGGCGCAGTTCGGCCAGTCGCTCGCCGGTGGTGGAGATCTGCTCGGCGAGCACGACGCCCGGGTGGCGGCGGGGGACCAGCGCGAGGACGGTACGGTCGGCGGCCGTGTGTGCCGGTACGACGACGAGGTCCGCGCCGTACGCCCAGGGCACCGCCGTCTGCACCCCGTCGAGGATCCAGTCCGGCCCCTCCTGACGGGCGGTCACGGCGCGTTCGGCGGGGTCGTGGCCGGTGCGGCCGCTCGCGGCGACGGTCAGCACGACCTCTCCCCGGCCTGCCCGGGCCAGCAGTGCGGACCGCAACTGCTCGCCGCCGTGGGCCTGTACGGCTGCCGTGGCCGCGCTGTGCTGCAGCAGTGGCACCCGCGCCAGCACCTGCGCGGCCTCGCGCAGCACCAGGCACAGCGCGATGGCGTCCAGGCCTGCACCGCCGTACTCCGGGGCCGTCGTCAGGCTCAGCAGATCCGCCTCGGCGAGCCTGCTCCACAGGGCGCGGTCGAAGTCGTCGGCGACGGCGCCCGCGGTGAGGGACGGACTGGGCACCGTGTCCGGCGCGACGCCGGCGAACACCCCCCGCGCCGCCTCGGCCGCCGCCTGTTGCTCCTCGGTGAAGGTGAAGTCCACGGTCCCTGCCCCTCCCACACGCACCCCGGCCCACCAGCCGGGCCCGACGACCCAGATGTCTGACGAGGCGTCAAGATAGAACAGGTTCTAGAAGAAGGGAACGGTCGGCCGCCTTCGGTCTCTCACCGGTCGAAGTCCAGCTCCACCTTCTCCGTCACCGGATGTGACTGGCATGCCAGCACATACCCCTCCTGTGTCTCCTCCGGCTCCAGCGCGAAGTTGCGGTCCATCCGCACCTCGCCGGCGACCAGGAACGCCCGGCACGTCCCGCACACCCCGCCCTTGCAGGCGTAGGGCGCGTCGGGCCGGTTGCGCAGAACCGTCTCCAGCAGTGACTCGCCGTCCTGGACGGGCCAGGTGCCGCCCCGGCCGTCGAGCCGGGCGGTCACCGTGCTGTGCGCGGGTGCGGGGACGGCGGCCGTGGGGGCGACCGGGGTGACCGGATCCACGTGGAAGATCTCCTCGTGGATTCGGGTCCGGTTGACCCCGAGCTCCCGCAGTGCCCGTTCGGCGCCCTGCACCAGCCCGAACGGCCCGCACAGGAACCAGCCCGCGACCTGCTCCACCGGCAGCAGCGCCGGGAGCAGTCCGGTCAGCCGCTCGCGGTCGAGCCGCCCGGACGGCAGCCCCGCCTGCTGCTCCTCCCGGGAGAGCACCGTCACCAGGTGGAGCCGCTCGGGGTAGCGGTCCTTCAGGTCGGCGACCTCCTCCAGGAACATGGTGGAGGCGGATGTCCGGTCGCCGCGTATCAGACAGAACCGGGCCGCGGGCTCGCGTGCCAGCAGGGTCGCCACGATCGACAGGACCGGGGTGATGCCGCTGCCGCCGACGATCGCCGCGTACAGGCCGGGCGCGGGGTCGAGCGTGAAGCGTCCCGCCGGGGTCATCACCTCCAGTTCGTCGCCGATGTCGATCTCCTTGAGCGCGAAGGTGGAGAACGCGCCGTCCTCGACCAGCCGCACACCGACCCGCAGGGTGTGTGGACCCTCGGCGTCCGTCGCGGGGGCCGGGGAGCAGATCGAGTACGTACGCCGGATCTCGACGCCGTCGGCCATCCGCCGCAGGGCGAGATGCTGGCCCGGTGCGTGCCGGTACTCCTCGCGCAGTTCCGGCGGCACGGCGAGGGTGAGCGCCACGGAGTCGTCGGTCAGCCGGTCGACCGCCGCCACCGGGAGCGTGTGGAAGCGGGCCATCACAACTCCTTGAAGTGGTCGAACGGTTCACGGCAGGCAAGGCAGCGCCGCAGCGCCTTGCACGCCGTCGAGGAGAAACGGCTGAGGAGCTCGGTGTCGGCGCAACCGCAGTGCGGGCACTGGATCGGGGCAGTTTCGCCGGAGTGGGTGCGGGTCGGCCCGAGTGCGAGCGTGACCGGTCCGGACTCCTGCCGTACCCGAGGTGGGGCGATGCCGAACTCCCGCAGTTTGCGGCGCCCTTCGTCGGTGATGTCGTCCGTCGACCAGGCGGGCGCGAGCACCGTGCGCACGGTGACCTCGCGCATGCCGTGCTGGTGCAGTGCGCGCTCTATGTCGAGGGACATCGCCTCGACGGCGGGGCACCCGGTGTACGTCGGGGTCAGCTCGACCTCGACCGCGTCGGTCCCCCGCAGGTGCACCGCGCGCAGCACACCCAGCTCCTTGAGGGTGAGCACGGGCAGCTCGGGGTCGAGCACCGAACCGGCCACGTCCAGGAGTTCCGCCTCCAGGGCGGTGAGGGTCACCATGACGCCCCCGGGTGACTGCGGTGCAGGTGCTGCATCTCGGCGAGCATCCGCCCGAAGGGCTCGGTGTGCAGCCCCTGCCGGCCCGCGCCGGCCTGCCACGCCCCGGACCGCGGACCCTCCGGGACGGTGAGAGTGGCCCGGCGCAGCACGTCCTCGACGGAGGCGAGCCAGGCCGCCTCCAGCCGCTCCCGGTCGACATCGAGCCCCTCCACCGGCTGGAACATCTCACCGGTGAAGCGCCACAGCGCCTCGCACGCCCGCCCCATCCGTTCGTGGCCCTCGTCGGTGCCGTCGCCGAGCCGCAGTGTCCACTGCTCGGCGTGATCGCGGTGGTAGGCGACCTCCTTGGCGGCCTTGGCGGCCAGGGGGGCGAGCGGGCCGTCTCCGGTGGCGAGTTCGGCGTAGAGCAGGTGTTGGTAGGTGGAGCAGTACAGCTGGCGGGCGATGGTGTGGGCGAAGTCGCCGTTCGGCTGTTCCACCAGCTGGAGGTTGCGGAAGGCGCGCTCCTCGCGCAGATACGCCAGCTCGTCCTCGTCGCCGACCAGCGACAGCAGCACCCGCGCCTGGCCGAGCAGATCCAGCGCGATGTTGGCGAGGGCCACCTCCTCCTCGAGGACGGGTGCATGACCCGCCCACTCCCCGAGACGGTGCGAGAGCACCAGGGCGTCGTCGCCGAGGGCGAGGGCGGCCGCGGATCCGGGGGTGGTCGTCGTCTCGGCTGCGGTCACAGGTGCTTCACCCCCTCCGGGATGTCGTAGAACGTCGGGTGGCGGTAGGGCTTGTCGGCGGCCGGTTCGAAGAACGGGTCCTTCTCGTCGGGGGAGGACGCGGTGATCGCGGACGAGGGGACGACCCAGATCGAGACGCCCTCGCCGCGCCGGGTGTACAGATCGCGGGCGTTGCGCAGGGCGAGTTCCGCGTCCGGCGCGTGCAGGCTGCCGGCGTGGGTGTGCGAGAGGCCGCGGCGAGAGCGCACGAAGACCTCCCACAGAGGCCAGTCGGTGTTCGTCATCCTCGGCTCACTCCCGTCCCGCCGTTGTGCTTGGCCGCGTACGCCGCCGCCGCGTCCCGTACCCAGGCGCCCTCGTCGTGCGCGCGCCTGCGCTGTGTGATCCGCTGTTCGTTGCACGGGCCGTTGCCCTTGAGCACATCCCAGAACTCCGTCCAGTCGATGGCGCCGAAGTCGTGGTGCCCCCGCTCCTCGTTCCACTTCAGGTCCGGGTCGGGGAGGGTGAGGCCCAGGGACTCGGCCTGGGGGACACAGATGTCGACGAATCGCTGCCGCAGCTCGTCGTTCGAGTGGCGCTTGATCTTCCAGGCCATCGACTGGGCGGAGTGCGCGGACTCGTCGTCGGGCGGGCCGAACATCATCAGGGACGGCCACCACCAGCGGTCCACCGCGTCCTGCGCCATCGCGTGCTGCTCCGGGGTGCCGCGGCTGAGGGCCAGCAGCAGTTCGTACCCCTGGCGCTGGTGGAAGGACTCCTCCTTGCAGACGCGGACCATCGCGCGTGCGTACGGGCCGTAGGAGCAGCGGCACAGGGGGACCTGGTTGGTGATCGCGGCGCCGTCCACCAGCCAACCGATCGCGCCGACGTCCGCCCAGGTCAGCGTGGGGTAGTTGAAGATCGAGGAGTACTTCTGGCGGCCGGTGTGCAGCTTGTCGAGCAACTCGTCGCGGCCGGTGCCGAGGGTTTCGGCCGCGCTGTAGAGGTACAGCCCGTGGCCGGCCTCGTCCTGGACCTTGGCCATCAGGATGGCCTTGCGGCGCAGCGAGGGCGCTCGCGTGATCCAGTTCGCCTCCGGCTGCATGCCGATGATCTCGGAGTGGGCGTGCTGCGCGATCTGTCGGACCAGCGTCGCGCGGTAGGCGTCGGGCATCCAGTCCCGTGGCTCCACGCGCTCGTCGGCGGCCACGGCGGCGTCGAAGGCGCGCTCGTACGCGGCGGTGTCGACGGCCTGATCCTCACGGACGCCGTCCTGTCCGTCGTACCCCTGTGCTCCGGCCGTCCGGGCCGTGTGATGCGCGGCTGCTGTCGCCATGAAGTCCCCCTCGACCTGGACTCTGCCGGTGCCTGGCCGGTGCCTGCTCCCGACCGATCGTTCGGTTCGTGCGATTCCATGGTGGGACGGGCGCCGTAAGGTGTCAACCGCTGTGGACAACTCACGGCGTCCCCGGCGTGGTCTGTGGACAACCGGGGTGACTTCGAGGTGGGGACGATGGGGGCTGTGCCGGGAGGGCGGCTCTGAGTACCGTTCCGTGCGAGCGTCGTGGGAGCCGGGCGCCCGGGCGCGGGCGGGGCGACGCCGGGGACGGAACCGGAGCAGGACCGGGATCGGGAGACGGGGCGGAATGGACGCGTACGACGAAGGCTGGAGGCCCCCGCGCGGGCCGGACGAGCCCGGCGCCCCCGATGCCGACGCCCGGATCGGACTCGGGGCCCTCTCCCTCAGGTACCAGATCGCTGTCTCTGTGGCCCTCGCCGTCGTCGCCGTCGCCGTCTGTGTCCACATCGGCATGGTGTTCCTGCATGTCGCCCCGTCGAACACGCTGACCAAGCAGCACGGCAGGGCGATCGACGACTGGATCTACCCGGAGTTCGAGCAGAACTGGAAACTCTTCGCGCCGA
The DNA here is from genome assembly GCF_042872365.1 of Streptomyces sp. NPDC005263. NCBI lineage: Bacteria > Bacillati > Actinomycetota > Actinomycetes > Kitasatosporales > Streptomycetaceae > Streptomyces > Streptomyces sp. NPDC005263. Next base: position 248,816 of record NZ_JBIAKJ010000011.1, read on the forward strand.
ACCCGTTGCAGCAGAACATCGCCGTCCAGGTCCGCGCGCAGGTCCGGTCCGCGGACGGCGGGATACGGACCACCGGCTGGTACGACCTGTCCGCGGAGGACGGCCGGGCCATCGACGGCAATCTGCTGCCGAGCCACACCCAGCAGAACGAACTGCGCCGGGCCTGGGACTTCTTCGTCTCCACGCACGACACCGACAACCGTGCGATCGGCCTGCGCGGCTCCCTGTCCGAGACCTACCTGCGCCGCATCGTGTCGCTGCGCCTGGACCGCGAGAACGCGGCCGGGAAGGGCGGCGCCGTCGACCTCGTCCAGATCCGCTCCCGCACCACGAACGTGCCCCCGCCCGCGTGGAGCGGCGAGAAGGTCTCCGACAAGCCGACGTACCGCGTGCTGCCCTGGTGGTCGGCCGCACCACCGGACACGGCGGATACGGCGGACACGGCGGGCAAGTCAGGCGAGGCGGGCACGGCCGCGGGGGGCGCGAAGTGAACCGGTTCGCTCTCTCCGTCTCGTCCGGCATAGCCCGCGTCACCGAGTCCGCCCTCGGTCCGTACCAGACCGCCGTGATCCGCATCGGCTTCAGTGCGACCTGGCTGCTGTTCCTGCTGCGGGAGTTCCCTCACCGCGAAGAGATGTACGGTCCCGATGGCCCCTGGAGCTGGGACCTCGCCCAACAGCTGATCTCGACGAACGGTTCCTTCACGGCCCTGATGTGGTCCGACGGCCGTCTCTGGTTCGAGGTCCTCTACGCCCTCGCCGTCCTGACGAGCGTCCTGCTCCTGCTGGGCTGGCGCACCCGCACGATGTCGGTGCTCTTCATGGTCGGCGTGCTGTCGCTGCAGAACCGCAGCATCTTCATGGGGGACGGCGGCGACAACGTCCTGCACCTGATGGGCATCTACCTCGTTTTCACCCGCTGCGGCCAGGTGTGGTCGCTGGACGCGCGCCGGGCACGGCTGTCGCGGGCGGCACGGGCACTTGGGGAGCGTGTCACGGACCGGTTGGGTCCGGCCCTGTGGAGCGGGCTCGGGCTCGCGCTGGTCGCGGTGACCCTGGCCGGCCGGCTCGACGGTGACCCGACCGTGCCGGTGCTCCTGTGGGTCGTATGGGTCGCGCTGGGCCTGTGGTGGGCGGTGGGGCGGTTCGCCAGGTCCGGCGAGCCGCGGATCCTGCTCGACGTGGTCGGCAACATCGTCCACAACGGGGCCCTGCTCGTGATCATGGCCGAGGCCTGTCTGATCTACGCGACGGCCGGCTGGTACAAGATCCAGGGCACCCGCTGGCAGGACGGCACCGCCGTCTACTACCCGCTGCACCTCGACTACTTCTCGCCGTGGCCCGCCCTCGCCGACCTGCTGTCGGCCAGCGGCACGATGGTGCTGCTGGTGACCTACGGAACGGTCGCCGTGCAGGTGGCGTTCCCGTTCACGCTGTTCAACCGACGGGTCAAGAACGTCCTGCTCACCGCGATGATCATCGAGCATGCCGCGATCGCGGTGATCCTGGGGCTGCCGTTCTTCTCGCTGGCGATGATCGCCGCCGACGCCGTGTTCCTGCCGACGTCGTTCCTGCGCCGGCTCGGCGGATGGGCGACGCGCTTGCGTGAGCGGCTGCAGGCGGTGCCGTCTGTCACGGTGGGGCCGGCGGGCAGGGGACGTACGGAGGTCCCGAAGGGCGTACCGGAGCAACGCACCCCGGTGGATGTGGTGAACCTGGTGGAACCGGTGGCGTCGGAGGCATCGAAGACCTCGGAGACCGGTGAGGTCACGAAAACTCCGCAGGCCAGGAAGACTCCGGAGGCCCCGAAGAACCCGGAAGCCCAGGAGCACTCGTAATCCCGAGAACGTCAGGACCCCTCACCCCCCGCACGTAGGCTTCACGCATGACCGCCCCCGATCCCGTGAGCCGGTGGCGCCGGCTCGCTGACGCCTCCGTGCTGCTCGACGGCTTCCACGCCCTCAAGCACGCGGTCCGCTTCGGCGCCGAGGTGCCGGTGGCCGTCGCCGTCGACCGGGCCGCCGCGCTGGCCCTGGCCGACGAGCTGGCCCCCGACGTACGGGACACGCTGGACGCGCTCCTGACCGAGGTCCCGGAGACGACGTACACCTCCCTGGTGCCGCGCCCTCATCCCACCGCGGTGGCCGCCCTGGCCGTACGTCCCTCTCGCGCGTCCCATCTGGAAAGGCTGGCGCACACCCCGCGCACCGCGCCGATCGTGGTCCTCGACAACCCGCGCAACCTGGGCAACGCGGGGGCCGTGATCCGTCTGGCCGCCGGTTTCGGCGCGACCGGAGTGGTCACCACCGGCACGCTCGACCCCTGGCATCCCACGGTCGTACGCGGTGGAGCAGGGCTGCACTTCGCGACCGCGGTGGAGCGGCTGACCGTCGACGAACTGCCCGCCGGGCCGGTGTTCGCGCTGGACCCCGAGGGCGACGACCTGCGTGGCACCAAGCTCCCGGACGACGCCGTACTCGCCTTCGGCTCGGAACGCAGCGGCCTGTCGGCCGAACTGCGCGCCCGGGCGGACCACTTGCTGGCGCTGCCGATGCGCCCCCAGGTCTCCAGCTACAACCTCGCGACCAGTGTGGCCATGACGCTGTACCACTGGAGCGCCACCGGGGGCGCACTCGGCGTCTCCTAGACCGGGCCTAGCAGGCGCCCCACACCACGCGCCGCCCTACGCCTCGCTCCGGACCTCCACCACCCGGAAGCGGTTCGACACGAACGCCCCGTCGGTGAGGGCCGCGTTGGCCGCCGGGTTGCCGCCGGAGCCGTGGAAGTCGGAGAAGGCGGCCGTCTGGTTGACGTACACCCCGCCCGTGAGGTTCAGGGACAGCTGGGCGGCCTCTTCCAGGCAGACCTCCTGGACGGCCCGTTCGACCTCCTCGTCGGTGGTGTACGCGCCGACAGTCATCGCGCCCTTCTCGCGGATGGTTCGGCGCAGCAGCTCCGTCGCCTCGGCGGCGGAGTCGACGGCGATGGCGAAGGACACGGGCCCGAAGCACTCGCGCAGGTAGGCGGGCTCGTCGTCCGCCCCGTCCCAGTACTTGCGGGCACCGTCCAGCTTGACGATGACGGGGGTGCGGACGACCGCGCCCGGGAACTCCGGGTTGCTGATCTCCCGTGAGGCGAGGGCGACCTCACCGAGTCCGGAGGCCGCGTCCAGACGGGACTTCACATCCGGGTTGACGATGGCGCCGAGCAGGGCGTTGGCGCGCGCGTCGTCGCCCAGCAGGCCGTCGACGGAGCGGGCCAGGTCCGCGACCACCTCGTCGAAGGTCTTGGGGCCCTGGTCGGTGCGGATGCCGTCGCGTGGGACGAGCAGGTTCTGCGGGGTGGTGCACATCTGGCCGCTGTACAGGGACAGTGAGAACGCCAGGTTGGCCAGCATCCCCTTGTAGTCGCCCGTCGACTCCACCAGCACGGTGTTGACGCCGGCCTTCTCGGTGTAGACCTGCGCCTGGCGGGCGTTGGCCTCCAGCCAGTCACCGAACGTCGTCGAGCCGGTGTAGTCGATGATCCGGATCTCGGGGCGGGTGGCCAGCGTCTTCGCGATGCCCTCGTCGGGGCGCTCGGCGGCCAGTGCCACCAGGTTCGGGTCGAATCCGGCCTCGGCCAGCACCTGGCGGGCCACCTGCACGGTGAGCGCCAGCGGCAGCACCGCGCGCGGGTGCGGCTTGACCAGGACCGCGTTGCCGGTGGCGAGGGAGGCGAACAGGCCCGGGTAGCCGTTCCACGTCGGGAAGGTGTTGCAGCCGATGACGAGGCCGATGCCCCTCGGCACCGGGGTGAACCGCTTGGTGAGTGCCAGCGGGTCACGCTTGCCCTGCGGCTTGGTCCACTCCGCGGTGTCGGGTGTGCGGACCTGTTCCACGTACGCGTACGCCACCGCTTCCAGGCCGCGGTCCTGTGCGTGCGGGCCGCCCGCCTGGAGCGCCATCATGAAGGCCTGGCCGGAGGTGTGCATGACCGCGTGCGCGAACTCGTGCGTCCGGTCGCTGATCCGTTTGAGAATCTCCAGGCAGACCACCGCGCGGATCTCGGCGCCCGCGTCCCGCCAGGCCCGCTGACCGGCCTTCATCGCGGGCAGCAGCGCGTCGATGTCCGCGTGCGGGTAGGTGACGCCCAGCTCGATGCCGTACGGAGAGACCTCGCCGCCCACCCAGTCGTCCGTGCCGGGCTGGCCGAGGTCGAGGCGGGTCCCGAGGAGGGCGTCGAAGGCGGCCTTGCCCGCCGCGGCGTCCAGGCTGCCGTTCTCGCCGTAGGCCTTGGGGTGCTCGGGGTGCGGGGACCAGTACGCGCGGGTGCGGATCGCGTCCAGCGCCTGGTCAAGGGTGGGCCGGTGCTTGGCGATCAGATCGTGCGCGGTGAGTTCGGCGGCCATGCGGGACCAACTCCTCGTTTCCTGAACTCTTCGTCGAGCTCATGACCTGGGCAGAAACATGGGCGGGAACAGGCGGTCAGAGTTAGAGTAACCGAACGATCGGTCGGGACAAGGGGGTCCGCCGCATCTGTGGAAAACCCCGTGCGGGAGGATCGCGCACATGACAGGACTCGACCTCAGCAGCCCCGTGGCCGTCGTCGGCGCCGGCACCATGGGCCAGGGCATCGCCCAGGTCGCACTGGTCGCGGGCCATACCGTACGGCTGTACGACGCCATGCCCGGGCGGGCCCGGGAGGCCGCCGACGCGATCGGCGCGCGGCTCGACCGGCTCGTCGAGAAGGACCGTCTCGGCGCCGCCGACCGGGACGCGGCGCGCTCCCGGCTGCTGCCCGCCGGGAGCATCGCCGACCTCGCCGACTGCTCCCTGGTCATGGAGGCCGTTCTGGAACGGCTGGACGTCAAGCAGGAGCTGTTCCGCGAGCTCGAGGACGTCGTCGACGAGGACTGCCTGCTCGCCACCAACACCTCCTCCCTGTCGGTGACGGCCATCGGCGGCGCCCTGCGCAGCCCCGGCCGCTTCGTCGGCCTGCACTTCTTCAACCCCGCCCCGCTGCTCCCGCTCGTCGAGGTCGTCTCCGGGTTCTCCACGGACGTGTCGTCGGCCACCCGCGCGTACGAGATGGCCCGCGCCTGGGGCAAGACCCCGGTGGCCTGCGCCGACACCCCGGGCTTCATCGTCAACCGCATCGCGCGGCCCTTCTACGCCGAGGCGTTCGCCGTCTACGAGGCGCAGGGCGCCGACCCCGCCACCATCGACGCGGTCCTGCGGGAGTGCGGCGGCTTCAAGATGGGCGCCTTCGAACTGACCGACCTGATCGGCCAGGACGTCAACGAGTCCGTCACCCGCTCCGTGTGGCAGTCCTTCTTCCAGGACGTGCGCTTCACGCCGTCCCTCGCCCAGCAGCGCCTGGTCGAGTCGGGCCGGCTCGGCCGCAAGACCGGACAGGGCTGGTACGACTATCCCGACGACGGTGGGGCCGCCGAGCTCCCCGAGCCGCACACCGCGGAACCGGCACGGCAACCCGCGTACGTGGCGGTCGAGGGAGACCTCGGACCCGCCGCGGAGCTGGTCCCGCTGATCCGCGAGGCAGGCATCCAGGTCCGCGAGGACGACGAGGACCACGGCACCCGCCTGGTGCTGCCCGGCGGCGGACAGCTGGCCCTCGCCGACGGACAGACCTCGGTCGAGTTCCGGGACGTCGTCTACTTCGACCTCGCGCTCGACTACCGCAGAGCGACCCGGATCGCCCTGTCCGCCTCCCAGGACACCTCCCCGCGCACCCTCGCCGAGGCCACCGGACTCTTCCAGGCGCTCGGCAAGCAGGTCAGCGTGATCGGCGACGTCCCCGGCATGATCGTCGCCCGTACGGTCGCCCGGGTCGTCGACCTCGCGCACGACGCCGTCGCCAAGGGCGTGGCCACCGAGGAGGACATCGACACGGCGATGCGGCTCGGCGTCAACTACCCCCTGGGCCCCTTCGAGTGGAGCCGCCGCCTGGGCCGCAACTGGGCCTACGCCCTCCTGGACGACCTGCACCTGCGCGACCCTTCGGGGCGTTACGCGCCCTCCCTGGCGCTGTACCGGCACGCGTACGCCACCGACAAGCGGGAGGGCAGCACCTCATGACGGCCGCCAAGCGGGACACGTACACCCCTCAGACGCTGCTGTCCGTCGCCGTCCAGGTCTTCAACGAGCGCGGTTACGACGGCACCTCCATGGAGCACCTCTCCAAGGCGGCCGGCATCTCCAAGTCGTCGATCTACCACCACGTCACCGGCAAGGAGGAACTGCTGCGGCGGGCCGTGAGCCGTGCGCTGGACGGCCTCTTCGAGATCCTCGACGAGGAGCGGGCGCGGGTGGGGCGGGCCGCGGAGCGCCTGGAGTACGTCGTACGGCGGATGGTCGAGGTGCTCATAGCCGAGCTCCCGTACGTCACCCTGCTGCTGCGGGTGCGCGGCAACACCGGCACCGAGCGGTGGGCGCTGGAGCGGCGCCGCGACTTCGACCACCGGGTCGCCGAACTGCTGAAGGCGGCGGCCGCGGACGGGGACGTGCGCGGCGACGTGGAGGTACGGCTCGCGACCCGGCTGGTCTTCGGGATGATCAACTCGATCGTCGAGTGGTACCGGCCGGACGGGCGGGGCATGAGCGAGCGCGAGGTGGCCGAAGCGGTGGTGCGGCTGGTGTTCGGGGGACTGGGCAGGCCGGTCTGAGGGGTCCGGCTCAGCCCTGCGGCTCCAGGTCCTCCTCCTCGAACACCAGCAGGGTGCGGGTGCTGAGCACCTCCGGGATCGCCTGGAGCCGGGTGAGCACCAGCTCGCGCAGCGACCGGTTGTCGGAGGTGTGCACCAGCAGAAGCACGTCGAAGTCGCCGCCGACCAGCGCGATGTGGGAGGCCCCCGGCAGCTGCCTGAGCTGCTCGCGCACCGTGCGCCAGGAGTTCTGGACGATCTTCAGGGTGACGTACGCCGAGGTGCCCTGACCCGCGCGTTCGTGGTTGACGCGGGCTCCGAAACCGCGGATGACGCCGTCCTCGATGAGGCGGTTGATGCGCGCGTAGGCGTTGGCGCGCGAGACATGCACCCGGTCCGCGACCGACCGTATCGACGCGCGGCCGTCCGCCTGCAGCATCTGCAGGATGTCCTCGTCGATCGCGTCGAGGGGGCGTGGGGACGGCCGAGGGCCGCTGCCGTCCGGGCTCTCGGCCATTTGTTCAGATGCCACGTCCCCCTGCCTTCCTCTCGTGGACGTACTGCGTCCATCTCAGGCTGTGGAGAACCGTTTGTCCACAGCCTGGGGGTGCCTGTAGCCAAAATGTGCCGACGACCGAACAATCGGTAGGTGAGGCGCATCACATCCGTAACGCGTCTGAAGCCGCTCCCACGAGGAGGTGCCGCTATGACGGTCATGGAGCAGCGGGGCGCGTACCGGCCATCGCCGCCGCCCGCCTGGCAGCCCCGCACGGACCCCGCGCCGCTGCTGCCCGACGCTGAGCCGTACCGCGTCCTCGGCACGGAGGCGGCCGAGGACGCCGACCCCGGGTTGTTGCGCCGGCTGCACGCCGAACTGGTCCGCGGCCGCCGCTACAACGCGCAGGCCACCGCCCTCACCAAGCAGGGCCGGCTGGCCGTCTATCCCTCCAGCACCGGCCAGGAGGCCTGCGAGGTCGCCGCCGCGCTGGTCCTGGAGGAACGCGACTGGCTGTTCCCCAGCTACCGCGACACCCTGGCCGCGGTGGCGCGTGGCGTGGACCCCGTCCAGGCCCTCACGCTGCTGCGCGGCGACTGGCACACCGGCTACGACCCGCGCGAACACCGCGTGGCCCCCCTGTGCACCCCGCTCGCCACCCAGTTGCCGCACGCCGTCGGTCTCGCGCACGCCGCCCGCCTCAAGGGCGACGACGTGGTCGCGCTGGCCATGGTCGGCGACGGCGGCACCAGCGAGGGCGACTTCCACGAGGCACTGAACTTCGCCGCCGTCTGGCAGGCCCCGGTCGTCTTCCTGGTGCAGAACAACGGCTTCGCGATCTCCGTACCGCTCGCCAAGCAGACCGCGGCCCCGTCGCTGGCCCACAAGGCCGTCGGCTACGGGATGCCCGGCCGCCTGGTCGACGGCAACGACGTGGCCGCCGTGCACGAGGTCCTCGCCGACGCCGTACGCCATGCGCGCGCCGGAGGCGGTCCCACGCTGGTCGAGGCGATCACGTACCGCGTCGACGCCCACACCAACGCCGACGACGCCACCCGCTACCGGCAGGACACCGAGGTCGAGACCTGGCGCGGACACGACCCGATCGCCCTCCTGGAACACGAGCTGACCGAACGCGGCCTCCTCGACGAGGACGACATACGGTCCGCCCGTGAAGCCGCCGAGAGCATGGCAGCGGACCTGCGCGCCCGCATGAACCAGGACCCGGCGCTGGACCCCATGGACCTGTTCGCCCACGTCTACGCCGAGCCCACCCCGCAACTGCGTGAGCAGCGCGACCAGTTGCGGGCCGAGCTGGAGGCCGAGCAGGAAGGCCCGCACCGATGACCACCGTCGCCCTCAAACCGGCCACCATGGCGCAGGCCCTCACGCGAGCGATGCGCGACGCGATGGCCGCCGACCCGGCCGTGCACGTCCTGGGCGAGGACGTCGGCACCCTCGGCGGTGTCTTCCGGGTCACCGACGGCCTCGCCCAGGAGTTCGGCGAGGCCCGCTGCACGGACACCCCGCTGGCCGAGGCGGGCATCCTCGGCACCGCCGTCGGCATGGCGATGTACGGGCTGCGCCCGGTCGTGGAGATGCAGTTCGACGCGTTCGCCTACCCCGGGTTCGAGCAGCTCATCAGCCATGTCTCCCGGATGCGCAACCGCACCCGGGGCGCGATGCCGCTCCCGCTCACCATCCGCGTCCCTTACGGCGGCGGCATCGGCGGCGTCGAGCACCACAGCGACTCGTCCGAGGCGTACTACATGGCCACTCCGGGGCTCCATGTCGTCACGCCCGCGACCGTCGCCGACGCCTACGGACTGCTGCGCGCCGCCATCGCCTCCGACGACCCGGTCGTCTTCCTGGAACCCAAGCGTCTGTACTGGTCGAAGGACTCCTGGAACCCCGAGGAGCCGGCGACCGTTGAACCGATCGGCCGCGCGATGGTGCGGCGCTCGGGCCGGAGCGCCACGCTGATCACGTACGGACCGTCCGTGCCCGTCTGCCTCGAAGCCGCCGAGGCGGCCCGGGAGGAAGGCTGGGACCTCGAAGTCGTCGACCTGCGCTCCCTGGTGCCGTTCGACGACGAGACAGTCTGCGCCTCGGTACGGCGGACCGGGCGAGCGGTCGTCGTACACGAGTCGGGCGGCTTCGGCGGCCCGGGCGGGGAGATCGCGGCCCGCGTCACGGAAGGGTGCTTCCACCACCTGGAGGCCCCGGTGCTGCGCGTGGCCGGGTTCGACATCCCCTACCCGCCGCCGATGCTGGAGCGTCATCACCTGCCCGGCGTGGACCGGATCCTGGACGCCGTGGGGCGCCTGCAATGGGAGGCCGAGAGCTGATGGCACAGGTGCTGGAGTTCAAGCTGCCCGACCTCGGGGAGGGGCTCACCGAGGCGGAGATCGTGCGCTGGCTGGTCCAGGTCGGCGAGGTCGTCGCCGTGGACCAGCCGGTCGTCGAGGTCGAGACGGCCAAGGCGATGGTCGAGGTGCCCTGTCCCTACGGCGGTGTGGTCACCGCCCGCTTCGGCGAGGAGGGCACCGAACTGCCCGTCGGGGCGCCGCTGATCACCGTGGCGGTGGGCGAGCCGGCCTCCGACGTCCAGACCGAGGGCTCCGGGAACGTGCTGGTGGGCTACGGCACCTCCGAGGCACCCGCGCGGCGACGCCGGGTGCGCCAGGGACAGCCGACGCCCGCCCCGGCAGGCCGGGCAGCGGCGCCGACCGGCGTCTTCGGGGCGGCGAACGGCCAGGTCGGTGCGCCCGAGGTGGCGGACGGGGCCGACATGGCGGACGGGCCGGTGCCCGTGATCTCCCCCCTGGTCCGCAGGCTGGCCCGCGTCAACGGCCTGGACCTGCGGGAACTCAGCGGCTCCGGGCCCGACGGGCTGATCCTGCGAGCGGATGTGGAGTACGCGCTGCGGGCCTTGGCCGCCACCGCCCGCCCCGCCACCCCGACGGCCGAGCCGCAGATGGCACCCGCGCAGACGGCCGCCCCCGTTCCACCTGCGGCGACCGCATCCGCCACCACGACCGCCCCCTCCCCCGCCGGCACCCGCGTCCCCCTCAAGGGCATCCGCGGCGCCGTGGCCGACAAGCTGTCCCGCAGCCGACGGGAGATACCGGACGCCACCTGCTGGGTGGACGCCGACGCGACGGAGCTGATGCGGGCGCGTACGGCGATGAACGCCTCCGACGGTCCGAAGATCTCCCTCCTCGCCCTGCTCGCCCGGATCTGCACCTCGGCCCTTGCCCGTTGGCCCGAGCTCAACTCCACGGTCGACACGGAGGCCAGGGAAGTCGTCCGGCTCGACCAGGTCCACCTCGGGTTCGCCGCCCAGACCGAGCGAGGTCTGGTGGTCCCCGTGGTCCGGGACGCGCACACCCGGGACGCGGAGTCCCTCACCGCGGAGTTCGCCCGGCTCACCGAGGCGGCCCGCGCCGGCACCCTCACGCCCCGGGAACTCACCGGCGGCACCTTCACCCTGAACAACTACGGCGTGTTCGGCGTGGACGGCTCCACACCGATCATCAACCACCCGGAGGCGGCCATGCTCGGCGTCGGCCGGATCGTCCCCAAGCCGTGGGTGCACGAGGGCGAGCTGGCGGTGCGGCAGGTCGTCCAGCTCTCACTCACCTTCGATCACCGGGTGTGCGACGGTGGCACGGCCGGCGGCTTCCTGCGGTACGTGGCGGACTGCGTGGAACAGCCCGCAGTCCTGCTGCGCACGTTGTGACGGCACCTTGACCGTGCCCGGCCGCCGTCCGCGCCTCGCCCCGACCCGAGAGACCGAGTTCTGACGGGGCCTTGGTTCCGCTGAGCTCACGATGGACCGCCGCGACTCCCCGGTTCCGCCGCCTCCCCGCGTTCCCTGTGATCGCCGCGGCACGCATACTCGGGGGGTGACCGCATTCGACGCCGTCGTGCTCGCCGGAGGTGCCGCCCGGCGGCTCGGTGGTGCGGACAAACCCGGGATGCGGGTGGGCGGGCGCGCACTGCTCGACCGGGTGCTCGCCGCCTGCGCCGACGCCCGTACCACCGTCGTCGTCGCCGATCCACGGCCGACCGTCCGCCCCGTGACCTGGGCACGCGAGAGGCCGCCCGGCGGCGGACCGGTGGCCGCGCTCTACGCCGGGCTGCGGTACACCACGGCCCAGCACGTCGTGGTCCTCTCCGCCGACCTGCCCTTCCTGACCGAGGAGCCGGTACGGCGACTGCTGACCACCTTGGGGACCAGCGGCGCCGAGGGCGTGCTGCTCACCGACACCGACGGCCGCGACCAGCCGCTCGTGGCCGCGTACCGCACCTCCGCACTGCGCCGGGAGCTGACCGCGCTGGGCGGAATGCCGGTCAAGGGCGGCCCCGCCGAGAGCGGCGGCCTCACCGGACTTCCGCTGCGCCGGCTGACCGCCGGGCTCGACCTCACCCGCGTCCCCGACCCCGTCGCTTCCTTCGACTGCGACACCTGGGACGACATCGCCACCGCCAGGGCACGCATCAGGGAGCATAGGAACGTGTTGGATGAATGGATTACCGCAGTCAGGGACGAACTGGGCATCGACCTCGACGTCGACACCGGAGCGCTGCTCGACCTCGCCCGCGACGCCGCCCACGGCGTGGCGCGGCCCGCGGCCCCGCTGACCACCTTCCTGGTCGGCTACGCGGCCGCACGGGCCGGCGGCGGACCGGAGGCGGTGGCAGAGGCGTCCCGCAAGGCGGCCGCCCTCGCCCTGCGGTGGGCCGACGAGGGGACCGACGCCACGTCCGACGCCACGTCCGACGCAGCGTCCGACGCGGCCCCGGACGCCGGATGACCGCCCGGGCCACCCGGGCCGGTGAGGACGCCGAGGACCTCGACGTCGAGGAGGTACTCGCCCTCGTGAACGAGCACCACGGGCACTCCGCCGGTGGCCAGGTACCAGCGCCCGGCACGCAGGACGGCCACCACAGCGACCCGCACGGTGCCGCTCACCCGTCGGGGCACAAGCCGGGAGCCCGCCACCGGGCCACCCCGTGGCCCGAGGCCCGCGCGATCGCCGAACGGGCCGGTCGCACCACCCGCGGCGCCCGCCGCGCCCCCGTCTCGGTCCCCCTCGACGACGCCCTCGGCCTCACCCTGGCCGCGCCGCTCGCCGCCCTCACCGACCTGCCCTCCTTCGACACCTCCGCGATGGACGGCTGGGCGGTGGCCGGCCCCGGCCCCTGGGACGTCCGGGACGACAACGTTCTTGCCGGGCATGCCGAGCCCGAGCCGCTCACCGACGGCGAGGCCGTCCGGATCGCCACCGGGGCCCGCGTCCCCCCGGACACCACCGCGGTCCTGCGCAGCGAGCACGGCCGTACCGACGACAAGGGCCGTCTGCATCCCGCCCGCGAGGCGGCGCACGGCCAGGACATCCGGCCGCGTGGGCAGGAGTGCCGCAGCGGCGACCAACTCCTCCCGGCCGGCGCCCTGGTGACGCCGGCGGTGCTGGGGCTCGCCGCGGCCGCCGGATACGACACCCTCGCCGTCGTCCCCCGCCCCCGTGTCGACGTGATCGTCCTGGGCGACGAGTTGCTCACCGAGGGCACTCCGCACGACGGGCTGATCCGTGACGCACTCGGCCCGATGCTCCCGCCCTGGCTGCGTGCGCTGGGTGCCGAGGTCATCGCCGTACGACGACTCGGTGACCACGCCGACGCCCTGCACAAGGCGATCACCACCAGCGACGCCGACCTGATCGTCACCACTGGCGGCACCGCCGCGGGCCCCGTCGACCACGTCCATCCCACCCTGCGCCGCATCGACGCCGAACTCCTGGTGGACGGCGTCAAGGTGCGTCCCGGTCACCCCATGCTGCTGGCCCGCACCAAGGAGAACCAGCACCTCGTCGGCCTGCCCGGCAATCCTCTGGCGGCCGTCTCCGGCCTGCTCACCCTCGCCGAGCCGCTGCTACGGGCCCTCGCGGCGCGGCCCGCCCCGGAGTCGTACACGCTGCCGCTCCAGGACGAGGTGCACGGGCACCCGTACGACACCCGGCTCATCCCCGTCGTCCTGCGCGGTGACCGGGCCGTGCCGCTGCACTACAACGGCCCGGCGATGCTGCGGGGCATCGCGGCGGCCGACGCCCTGGCCGTCGTACCGCCCGGCGGCTCGCACCCTGGTCAGGAGAGCGAACTCCTCGATCTGCCGTGGGCGAGTGCCGGGATCGGGGTGTGTTTCACGTGAAACTTCCGGGCCATGACGCGATCGCCCGGCAGGCGGACGAACATCTCGTGACCCAGCGGGTGAAGCTCCCGCGCACCGTGGTGGAGCACCCGTTCCGACAGGTGGCCAAACGGCTGTCGATGGCCCTGCTGGTTCTCGTGGCGACCGCTCTGATCGTCTACGTCGACCGCGACGGCTACAACGACAACTCCGACGGCTCGGTCGACTTCCTCGACGCCTGGTACTACGCGACCGTCACCCTGTCCACCACCGGCTACGGCGACATCACCCCGGTCAGTGATGCCGCCAGGCTCACCAACATCTTCGTCGTCACCCCCCTGCGCGTGCTGTTCCTGATCATCCTGGTCGGCACCACGCTCGAAGTCCTCACCGAACGCACCCGGGAGGAATGGCGGCTCACCCGCTGGAGGTCCACCTTGCGCGACCACACCGTCGTCGTCGGCTTCGGAACCAAGGGCCGGTCGGCGATCCAGACCGTCTGTGCGACGGGCCTGAAGAAAGAGCAGGTCGTGGTGGTCGACCCCAGCGGCAAGGCGATCGACGCCGCGACCGCGGAGGGCTACGCGGGTGTCGTCGGGGACGCCACCCGCAGCGAGGTGCTGAAGCGGGCCGAGGTGCACAAGGCGCGGAAGATCATCATCGCGACCCAGCGCGATGACACCGCGGTCCTGGTGACGCTGACGGCCCGGCAGCTCAACAAGGGCGCGAAGATCGTGGCCGCCGTGCGCGAGGAGGAGAACGCGCCGCTGCTGAAGCAGTCCGGCGCCGACGCGGTGATCACCAGCGCCAGCGCGGCCGGACGGCTGCTCGGGCTGTCCGTGCTCAGTCCCGCGGCCGGCATGGTGATGGAGGACCTGATCCAGCAGGGCAGCGGGCTCGACATCATCGAACGACCGGTCATCAAGGCCGAAGTGGGCAAGCGGGCGCGGGAGACCGAAGACCTGGTGGTGAGCGTCGTACGCGGGCACCGCGTGCTCGGGTACGACGATCCGGCGGTCGGGACACTGGAACTGACGGACCGGCTGATCACGATCGTGCGGGCGACGCCGGGCAGCCAGATCGCCCCCGACGCCCGCCCGCTTCCCCAGGACTGACCGCCCGCTCGCTTTCCCGGGCTGACCGTCGGCACCGGGCCGACGGTCAGCCCGGGGTCGGTCACTTGCGGTTGTACAGCCGCATCGTGATCGGCCCGAAGACCGCCAGCAGCAGGCCCGCCCAGCCCAGCGACCAGGCGACCTCGCCGGCCGGCCAGTCACCCCCCATCAGACCGCGTACCGCCGACGCCACATGGGTCACAGGGCTGTTGTTGACGAAGGCCTGCAGCCAGCCCGGCATGGTCTTCGGGTCGACGAAGACGTTGGACAGAAACGTCAGCGGGAAGATCACCATCATGCTGACGCCCATCACCGACTTCTCGGTGCGCAACATCAGCCCGAACATCGTCCAGATCCACGAGAACGCGAACGAGAACACGACCAGCAGAGCGATTCCGGCGAGGACGCCGCCGACCCCGCCGCCCGGGCGGTAGCCGAGGATCAGGCCGACCGTGAGCATCACGATCGAGGCGATGGTGTAGCGAAGGGCGTCGCCGAGGAGATAGCCGACCATCGTCGACGGCCGCCAGATGGGCAGCGACCGGAAGCGGTCGAAGACGCCCTTCTCGATGTCGGTGTTCACCGAGACACCCGTGTACATCGTGATCATCACGACCGACATCACCAGGATGCCGGGCAGCAGGAACTGGATGTACTCCTTCGGGGACCCGGCCAGGGCGCCCCCGAAGAGATACGTGTACATCAGCACCATCATGATCGGGAACGCCGTGACGTCGAAGAGCTGCTCCGGCACGTGCTTGATCTTGAGCATGGCCCGCCAGCCGAAGGTCAGCGAGGCCGACAGCGCGCTGGGCCGCGGCGGCCGCTCCCCGGCGACCAGCAGCGCGGCGAGGGATTCGGCCCTGACCGGGGCCAGGTCCTTGGTCTCCGTGGTCGTCGCGGTGCTCATGCGGCCACCTCGTCCTTCGAGTCGTCGGTGTCGTCGGAGCCGTTGGAGCCGTCGGAGTCGTTCGGGACGCCGCTGGTCTCGTGGGTGTCGTGTCCGGTGAGGGCGAGGAACACCTCGTCCAGGCTGGGCTGGCCCAGGGAGAAGTTGTCGACGACGATCCCGCCGCGAGCCAGCTCGGCGAGCGCCCGGGCGGCCTGCTCGGCCGCGCCCTGTCCGTTCGCCGCGACCGCCCCGACGCGGGCCGTCAGCGCCACCGGGTCGGGCTCGAGCTGCACGTCCGTGTCCAGGGCCAGCCGCAGCACCTGCTCGGCCTTGGGCCGCTGAGCCGGGTCACGCAGTCGCAGATGTACGGAACCGGAGCCCACGGACGCCTTCAGCTCGCCCTTGGTCCCCTCGGCGATCACCTTGCCCTGGTCGATGACGGCGATCCGGGACGCCAGTTGGTCGGCCTCGTCGAGGTACTGCGTGGTCAGCAGCACGGTGGTGCCCTGGGCGACGACCGCGCGGACGATCTCCCACACCTGGTTGCGGCTGCGCGGGTCGAGGCCGGTCGTCGGCTCGTCGAGGAACAGCAGGTCCGGGGTGTTGAGGATGGAGGCGGCGATGTCGATACGGCGCCGCATGCCGCCCGAGTAGTGCTTGACCTGCTTCGCGCCCGCGTCCGTGAGACCGAAGGCCTCCAGCAGCTGCCCGGCCCGCTCCCGCGCGGCCTTCTTGGCGTGGCCGAGCAGGCGGCCCAGCAGGATCAGGTTCTCGGTGCCCGTGAGGTCCTCGTCCACCGACGCGTACTGGCCGGTGAGACTGACCCGGCCACGGACCTCGTCCGCCTCACGCACGACGTCGTGGCCGAAGACCTGGGCCTGGCCGCCGTCCGGTCGCAGCAGGGTGGCGAGCATCTTCACGGTGGTCGTCTTGCCGGCGCCGTTCGGGCCGAGAACGCCGTAGACCGTGCCGGCCGGCACCGCGAGGTCGACTCCGTCGACGGCCCGTGTCTCGCCGAACGTCTTCACCAGGCCTGCGGTCTCGATGGCCAGGCTGGACGTGTGCTGGCTCATGGTGGGTGTCCTTCCGCGCTCATGGGTGACGCATGGGGAGACCTTTACCGTCCCGCAAACTCATCGGTCAGGCACCGGGTTTTGCGGTGGACCGGCCGAAGGGCGCAGGCCCGGCCCGGCCCGACCGGAGACGGAGCCGGCAGGGGCCAGGAGAACTAGGAGACGATGGTCCCGGCCGGGAGACCCACGAGGCCGGCACGGGCCCCGAGACCAGGAACAGCCACAGCGATGCCGAAGCGTCGATGACCCGGAGGGTCACGCCCGGGGCCTGGGGGTAGCGTCCCCTTCATGCATGCGATCACGATTCCCGAACCTGGTGGGCCCGAGGCGCTGGTGTGGGCCGAGGTCCCGGATCCTGTGCCCGGCGAGGGCGAGGTGCTGGTCGAGGTGACGGCCAGTGCCGTCAACCGCGCCGACATCCTGCAGCGTCAGGGCTTCTACGACCCACCGCCCGGCTCGTCCCCCTATCCCGGCCTGGAGTGCTCCGGGCGGATCGCCGAACTCGGCCCCGGTGTCTCCGGCTGGTCCGTCGGCGACGAGGTGTGCGCGCTGCTCGCGGGCGGCGGCTACGCGGAGAAGGTCGCCGTCCCCGCCGGCCAGCTGCTGCCCCTGCCGAAGGGCATCGACCTCGGGCAGGCTGCGGCGCTGCCGGAGGTGGTCTGCACGGTCTGGTCGAACGTCTTCATGGTCGCCCACCTCCGCCCCGGCGAGACGCTGCTCGTGCACGGCGGTTCCAGCGGCATCGGGACGATGGCGATCCAGCTCGCCAAGGCCGTCGGTGCCAAGGTCGTGGTGACCGCGGGCACCAGGGAGAAGCTGGAGCGCTGCGCGGAGCTGGGTGCCGACGTCCTGATCAACTACCGGGACCAGGACTTCGTGGAAGAGGTCAGGGCGGCCACCGACGGCGCGGGCGCCGACGTCATCCTCGACAACATGGGTGCCAAGTACCTCGACCGCAATGTGCGGGCCCTCGCCGTCAACGGCAGGCTCGCGATCATCGGCATGCAGGGCGGCATCAAGGCCGAGCTGAACATCGCCACCCTCCTGTCCAAGCGGGCCGCCGTCAGCGCGACCTCGCTCAGGGCCCGCCCGCTCGATGAGAAGGCCTCGATCGTGGCGGCCGTACGCGAGCACGTGTGGCCGCTGCTCGGCTCCGGCCAGGTACGTCCGATCGTCGACCGCGCGCTCCCGATGAGTGACGCGGCCGCCGCCCACCGGGTGGTGGAGGAGAGCGGCCACATCGGCAAGGTCCTGCTCGTCACGCCGTAGCGTCAGGAGGTCCCCCGCCGGACCCGGAGCGCGATGAAGGCGAGGCCCAGGCCGAGTCCGACGAGGATCAGCCCGCCGCCCAGGGGCAGGAACCGCAGTCGTGGCTCGGCGGGACGCTCGTCGGCCCGGCCCGCGCCCCGCGTCGGCGCCACGGAGGGCATGCGGGTGGGCTCCCGAGAAGCTTGCGGTACGGCGGTGGCCCCACCGTCCGCCTGGCCGTCGGGGTCGCCGCCCACACCCTCCTCGGCGTCCGGGACATCCTCGTCCTCCCTTGCCGGTTCCGATTCCACCGCACCTGGTTCCACCGCGGCGGGTTCCGCCGGATCCGATTCCACCGGCTCCCGCCGCCCCGGCCGCTCCCGTCCCTCGCCCGCCCTGCTCCCCGCCAGCGAGGGCGCGGCGGCGGAGGGAGAGGGGACGACGGACGCCGAGGCGGTGCCACGCGGCGGCCCGTGCGCGGGAACGGAGCCCGACGGGTGGCCGGAGGCAGCGGCGGAGGAGGAACTGGACGACGAGGCGGAACCGGAGGGCGAGGCGGTGGCGGAGCCTGAGGAGGAGGAGGCGGACGGCGAAGGAATCGGGGGAGCGATGGGGGCGCCCGTCCCCACGGCAATGAGCAGTACCGTCGCTCGCACCCATGGAGTCACGGAACAATCATGACTTTTAGTGACTGAACCGGCATTCTGGGTTGGGCCAGGGGGAGGACAACGGCCCCAGAAGGTGGATCAGTCCTTATCGGGGGCACCACGCTGATGAGATGGAGTGGTGCGAGAGAATGGCGGCATGGAGATGCCGAGGAACGAACAGTCGCCGGAGAAGCCCCAGATCCTGGTCTTGGGTCAGGACGGAATGGCTCTCGGCGGCGGAGGCGACGAGGACTCCCGCGAGGTTCCGGTGACGGAGATGGTGGAGCAGCCGGCGAAGGTCATGCGGATCGGAAGCATGATCAAGCAGCTGTTGGAAGAGGTCCGCGCGGCACCTCTGGACGAGGCGAGCCGGGCGCGGCTCAAGGAGATCCACGCCAGCTCCGTGAAGGAACTGGAAGACGGCCTGGCTCCGGAGCTCGTCGAGGAGTTGGAGCGGATCTCCCTGCCCTTCACGCACGACTCGACCCCGAGCGACGCGGAACTGCGGATCGCGCAGGCGCAGTTGGTCGGCTGGCTGGAAGGGCTCTTCCACGGGATCCAGACCACGCTGTTCGCCCAGCAGATGGCGGCCCGCGCCCAGCTGGAGCAGATGCGCCGGGCCCTCCCGCCGGGTGTCGGCGGCCACGAGGACACCGACGACCCGCGCGCGGGCGGCCGCTCGGGTGGGCCGTACCTGTAAGCGGCTGTACGTATCCGGCCACCGGTAAGCGGCCGTACCCGTAAATCGGCCGTACCTGAGAAGTGGGCCCGGCAGCCAGTGCTGCCGGGCCCTTGAGCTTCGGCCTGTCTCAGCCTGTCCCTGCCTGTCCCTGCCTGCCCATGTCTGCCTCTGCCCCCGCCCGCGTCTTCGCGATCAGGAGGGGTTGCCGGTGGACACGTCGAACTGCATCTTCGGCGGCTTCTTCGGATCGAAGTCGGTCCCCTGCTCGGGGAACTGCTTCATCACGGCGCCGTCACCGAAGGTGTTCTCGTCCACCTTGTTCCTGGTGTAGGTCCAGCCCGCCGCCCTCAGGCATGCCAGAACCGAGTCCCAGTTCTTGTACTGGAAGTTCGGCATCCGCACCTGCTTGGGGTCGTTGTACGACTCCTCCGGTTCGGTGCACTCGGTCGTCTCGATCGTCTTCGTCGTGTCCGGCCCGCGGTAACCCGCCGCCTTGGTCGCCGAGGCCGACGGGCTGGCACTGGTGTCCCCGCCCGCGTCGTCACTGCCGCCACTGTTCATCAGCAGCGCCGCCATCAGTCCCCCGACGGCGACCAGCGAGACGACGATCGAACCGATGATCACCGGCTTGTTGCCCTTGCCGCCGCCGCCCGGGGAGGCGACCGCCGTCTGTGGCGTGAGGTTGTACGGCGGTGGCGTCGACGGGCCCTGCTGCGGGGCGTACCCGGCCGGGCCCGGCGTCTGGTAACCGTGCTGCTGCGGATAGCCGTACGCCGGGGAGTGCGCCGACGGGGCCGGGGCACCGTAGGGATTCGGCGTCGGCTGGTACGGCGTCTGGACGTTGCCCTGGGGCGGCGGTGTCTGGTCGACCGGCGGGAACACCGCGGAACCGACGCCCGCGCCGCTCTGCGTCGGCGAACCGGGCACGATGCTCGGCGCGGCGGCCTGGAAGGACGCGGCCACGCGCAGGCACTCGTCGCGCATGGCCTCGGCGCTCGGGAAACGTTCGTTGGGGTTCTTCTTCAGCGCGCGGGCGACCAGCGCGTCCACCGCCGGGGGCAGGGCGCGGTTGATCGACGAAGGAGCGACCGGCTCCTCCTGGACGTGCGCGTACGCGATCGCCAGCGGCGAGTCCGCGTCGAACGGCAGACGCCCGGTGACCAGCTGGAACAGCATGATGCCGACGGAGTAGAGGTCGGAGCGGGCATCCACACCGCGTCCCAGCGCCTGCTCCGGGGAGAGGTACTGCGGGGTGCCGACCACCATGCCGGTCTGGGTCATGGAGGTGACGCCGGACTGCATGGCGCGCGCGATGCCGAAGTCCATCACCTTGACGACCCCGCGTTTGGTCATCATCACGTTGCCCGGCTTGATGTCCCGGTGGACCAGCCCCATCTCGTGACTGATCTCCAGCGCCGCCAGCACATCCGCGGTGATCTTCAGCGCCTTGTCGGCGGGCATCGCGCCGTACTGCCGCACGTCCGTGTTCAGCACCGAACCGAGCGGCAGGCCCTCGACGTACTCCATGACGATGTACGGCATCGTCGTGCCGTCCAGGTCGTCCTCACCGGTGTCGAAGACGGAGACGATGTTGGTGTGAGTGAGCTTGGCCACGGCCTGGGCCTCGCGGCGGAAGCGCTCGCGGAAGGCCTGTTCGCGACCGAGCTCGGTGTGAAGTGTCTTGATCGCGACCTGCCGGTCGAGCACCGAGTCGTACGCGAGGTGCACCGAGGCCATACCGCCCTCACCGAGCAAGTCGCGCAGCTGATAGCGGCCGCCGGCGATCGCCCGCCCCGTGTACCGGCCCTGAGCGCCGTCCTGGCTCATCTCTCTGCGTCCCCCGTAGGCCCTCAAGCGCCGATGCGTGCCGTTGATCCAAAGTGCATTTACGGCCAAGTCTGCCGGAGGGCACGGACACGTCAAGCGCGGTGCCCGTTCCGTGACCGTACGAGAGAGAAAGGTCGCGCAAGCGTTACAGCAGGCGTACGGCCGGTACACACAATTTGCACGTCGGTACTTGATAACGGTTTGATGGCCGGTCCGCGTCGGGCCGGTTCCCGGGGTCTTCCCGGATCGGCGGCTTGCGCGGAGGCTGTAGCGTGGCCGACGGAGACCCGTAACAACACCGCGCGCACCGCGGGCAGAAACGACGGCGAGGACTGATGGCACAGCAGCAGCGCGCTCAGGGCCCGTCCGACCCCGAGGCGACTGGCGGCGGGATGTCAGATGCGCCGGAGATGTGGGGGAACGGCGGACTGGTCGGGGACGGCCGATATCGGCTGACCCGCAGACTCGGCCGGGGCGGCATGGCCGAGGTGTTCGCGGCCGAGGACGTACGCCTCGGACGCACCGTGGCGGTCAAGCTGCTGCGCGCCGACCTTGCCGAGGACCCGACCTCCAAGGCCCGCTTCACACGCGAGGCCCAGTCCGTCGCGGGCCTCAACCACCACGCGATCGTCGCCGTGTACGACTCCGGCGAGGACTTCGTCGGCGGCCAGTCCGTGCCGTACATCGTGATGGAGATCGTCGAGGGGCGCACGATCCGCGACCTGCTCCTGAACGCCGAGGCGCCCGGGCCCGAGCAGGCCCTGATCATCGTCTCGGGTGTCCTGGAGGCACTCGCCTATTCGCACCAGCACGGCATCGTGCACCGCGACATCAAGCCGGCCAACGTCATCATCACCCACAACGGCGCCGTGAAGGTGATGGACTTCGGCATCGCCCGCGCGCTGCACGGCGCGTCCACGACGATGACCCAGACCGGCATGGTCATGGGCACCCCGCAGTACCTCTCCCCGGAGCAGGCGCTCGGCAAGGCCGTCGACCACCGCTCCGACCTCTACGCGACGGGCTGCCTCCTCTACGAACTTCTCGCGCTGCGGCCGCCGTTCACCGGTGAGACCCCGCTGTCGGTCGTCTACCAGCACGTCCAGGACATTCCGAAGCCCCCGTCCGAGGTCTCCGAGGCCGTCCCGCCGGAGCTCGACGGGCTGGTCATGCGCTCCCTCGCCAAGGAGCCCGACGACCGTTTCCAGACGGCCGAGGAGATGCGCGGCCTGGTCCAGTACGGCCTGCAGATGCTGTACGAGCAGGGCGGCCACACCGGTACCTGGAACACCGGCCATGTCGCCGTGCACGACGGCCGCAGCACCCCGGCGGCGGGCCTCGCCGGCACCTCCGTGCTGCCGCACCCCGGTGACGTCTCCGGCACTGCGCAGATCCCGCAGCAGATCCTGCCCTCCGGCTACGGCAGCGGGGACGACGGCGGCTTCGAGGGCAACGGCAACCGGGGCGGTGGCCGCGGCAAGCTGTGGATCCTCGCCGTCCTCGCGGTGATCGCCATCGCGGCCGGTGTGGCGCTGGCGCTCCAGAACGGCGCCGGGGACAGCAACGAACCCAGCACCACCACCTCGCCGACCACGTCGAAGACCGCCGACAAGAAGACGGCCGACGAGACACCGACCGACGACGCGAGCGAAGAGCCGACCGACACGAGCACGGACGACGGCACGGGCGGGGGAACGGGCACCGGCTCCAATCCGGACTACACGCCGTCGTACAAGCCGTCCTACACCCCGACACAGCCGCAGACACAGGGCCCGACCGACGATCCGACGGACAATCCGACGACCTCGGGCCCGACGGGGAACCCGACCACCGAGGCGCCGACGGACGAGCCGACGGCCGATCCGCCGGACCCGAGCGGCGGCACCGTTTCCGGCGCCCTGGGCGGTACCGAGGGTGGCGACGGCGGGACCTGACCGCCTGCCCCGCTCGGCGCGGCACCCGACACGACACGGCACGCGCGCGTACGACCCGGAAACGGGCTCGACGCGCGCGTGCTGTTGTCCTCAGCCGTCTGTCCTCAGTCGTCTGTCCGCAGCCGTCCTCAGTCCGTGAACGCGTCGCACACCGCGTCGTACCGACCGGTCCACCACACCGCGAGCGCCGAGGCCGCCGGGAACTGGGGGTCCGCGCGGGTGTCGCCGCGCTCGTAGTGCCAGCGCAGCATCCAGAAGTCGTTCAGTCGCTCCCACCACACGCGGTGCACGGCGGCCGCGAGCTGTGAGGGCGTGGCGCCGGCCGTACGCCGGTACGCGCGTGCGTAGGCCCGTACCTTCGGCAGGTCGAGAGCGCCGACGGGCAGCACGAAGAAGATCGCGGCGGCCCGTACGGCCTCCTCCGCGCGGGGTTTCACGCCGAGGCGGTCCCAGTCGACGATCGCCGCCGGGGCGTCCCCCTTGTAGAGCAGGTTGAAGGGGTGGAAGTCCCCGTGCACCCAGCCCACCGAGGCGCCGCGCGGAGGTCGCCGGTCGGCGTGCCGCTCCAGCAGCGCCCGCCGCTCCAGGAGCCGGTACCGGGCCAGTTCGTCGAAGGAGTCGGCGGGCCGGTGCCGGTGCACGCGGCCGAGCAGCTCGTCGATGAGGGTGAAGGTGTCGGCGGGGTCGGCGCTCAGCGGGCGAGGGCCGGGGGCGGACGGCTCGCAGACGTACGGGGACGACGCGGGTGACGCGGCGGCCGGGGGGATCGGTGCGGGCGGTACGGGGGCGCCCGGGGCCCGCGGGGGCGGCGCCGACGGACGCGGGTCGCTGCGGTACGCCGTCGCACGGGAGGCGCGCCGGTCGGTGCCGTGGGCCTGCGGTGCGGTGGACGGGCGGGGGGCCGGGATGCGTGCCCCAAGGGTGCCGTACGCACCCGTACCTGGGCTCTCGACCGGCGTCCACCCCCTCGTGCGGGCCCGTGCCTGTGTCGGCATCACGTGTTCCAGGCTCGCGTGCACCGTCCCGAGCAGGGACCCGAGCCGCGCGCACTGCGCGGTGGTGAGCTGACCGCCGTGTCGGTGGCAACCGTCGATCCACGGGTGGAGGGCGTAGGCGTGGCCGCCGACGATCGCGAACGTGCGCCCGTCGCGGCCGGTGAGCGGGGGCGCCACCGGGACGCCCAGGTCGGCGAGGCGCTGGGTGGCCCGGTGCTGGCGGGCGATCGCGTCCGGGGCGGCGGTCTCGGGGTCGAAGTGGTGCTTGAGGAAGTAGCGGCCGCGGGTCGTGCACAGGCGGTAGCCGCCGTTGAGCAGCCCCTGGACGACGGGCTCGCAGGTGAGGGCGGACCCGGCGGCGTACTGGCGGAGGAGGGCGCCCAACGGGGGCTCGCAGGGCGTGGGGGGTGGTACACAAGAGCGCGGCACGCTGCCCGATGCTAGGGCACTCACGGGGCCCCTGAGCTGGGCGTTGTCACAGACAGTCGCTTTCGGTCACAGGGTGAGCTCGAAGTGCCCTTCCCTTGAAGCAAGGGGCTCGGGTCCCGGAGTCGACCCCCGCGCCCGGCCTGGCCTGTCGGCGGTGCCGCCGCGGAGGGCCGCCGCGGAGGGCCGCCGCGGAGGGCCGCCGCGGAGGGCCGCTGCGGGCCGTTCCTCCGGATGGCCGGATCTGTGCCGTCGCGTCGGCCGCCGCGTCGACCTCGCCGACTGTCTGTTCGACGACCTCATGTCCCTCTTCTCGGGCAGGCGTTCGAGCGCGACTCGGCGGGCCACCGTATGGCTGTAGGCCGACCAGGGGAAACGCGTGGTTCTTCCGGATTCGCGCAGGCGGTGGCTTTCGCGCAGGGCTTGTGGACCCGCCCTCGATGGCTCTTCCCGTGAGCTGGGTCACCGGGATAACGTGCCGTTGTTCCGGCCCCCTGCAAGGCTGTGACCAGGAACTGTTCCCGATTTTGCGATTTTTACTTGGAAATCCAAGCAAAAACGCAGGTCAGGAGGGGTTTCACAGAATTGTGGAGCACTGGGTAACGTGCCTTGGTGCAGGGCGCTCGCCGGGGCAACCTGTCACGCCCGTTCCGAACGAGCCGCACCCACCCCGTGCGCTCGTGAGGCAACGGGCGAGCCGCACTGGCGCCCGGCGAACCCGGGTAGCCGGACCGACGGAGGAGCACACGTGACCGTGGAGAGCACTGCCGCGCGCACACCGCGACGCAGCGCGGGTACGACCGGTACTAAAAGCACGGCCGGCAAACGAACGACCGCCAAGAAGCCCTCGGCGACCGCAAAGAATTCGCCAAGTGGCGAGCCCGGGCTCGTCCAGCTGCTGACGCCCGAGGGCAAGCGCGTCAAGAACGCCGACTACGACAAGTACGTCGCCGGCATCACCCCCGAAGACCTCCGCGGCCTGTACCGCGACATGGTGCTCACCCGTCGCTTCGACGCCGAGGCAACCTCCCTGCAGCGCCAGGGCGAGCTCGGCCTGTGGGCCTCCCTGCTCGGCCAGGAGGCCGCCCAGATCGGCTCCGGCCGCGCCACCCGGGAGGACGACTACGTCTTCCCGACCTACCGCGAGCACGGCGTCGCCTGGTGCCGGGGCGTCGACCCGACCAACCTCCTCGGCATGTTCCGCGGCGTGAACAACGGCGGCTGGGACCCCAACAGCAACAACTTCCACCTCTACACCATCGTCATCGGCTCCCAGACGCTGCACGCCACGGGCTACGCGATGGGCGTCGCCAAGGACGGCGCGGACTCCGCGGTCATCGCCTACTTCGGCGACGGCGCCTCCAGCCAGGGCGATGTCGCCGAGTCCTTCACCTTCTCCTCGGTCTACAACGCCCCTGTGGTGTTCTTCTGCCAGAACAACCAGTGGGCGATCTCGGAGCCCACCGAGAGGCAGACCCGCGTACCGCTCTACCAGCGCGCGCAGGGCTACGGCTTCCCGGGCGTCCGCGTCGACGGCAACGACGTACTGGCCTGTCTCGCGGTCACCAAGTGGGCGCTGGAGCGCGCCCGCAGCGGCGAGGGCCCGACCCTGGTGGAGGCCTTCACCTACCGCATGGGCGCCCACACCACCTCCGACGACCCGACCAAGTACCGGGCCGACGAGGAGCGTGAGGCCTGGGAGGCGAAGGACCCGATCCTGCGCCTTCGCCGCTACCTGGAGGCCTCAAACCACACGGACGAGGGATTCTTCGCGGAACTGGAGGCGGAGAGCGAGGCGTTGGGCAGGCGAGTGCGCGAAGCGGTCCGCGCCATGCCGGACCCGGACCACTTCGCCATCTTCGAGAACGTGTACGCGGACGGGCACGCGCTCGTGGACGAGGAGCGAGCGCAGTTCGCCGCCTACCAGGCGTCGTTCGCGGACACCGAGGGGGGAAACTGAGATGGCCACAACCGTGACGTCCACAGCGGCGACCGCGAAGAGCATGGCGATCGCGAAGGCGATCAACGAGTCGCTGCGCGCGGCCCTGGAGTCCGACCCCAAGGTCCTCGTCATGGGCGAGGACGTCGGCAAGCTAGGCGGCGTCTTCCGGGTGACGGACGGCCTGCAGAAGGACTTCGGCGAGAGCCGCGTCATCGACACCCCCCTCGCCGAGTCCGGCATCGTCGGCACGGCGATCGGTCTCGCCCTGCGCGGCTACCGCCCGGTCGTGGAGATCCAGTTCGACGGCTTCGTCTTCCCGGCGTACGACCAGATCGTCACGCAGCTCGCGAAGATGCACGCCCGCTCCCTCGGCAAGGTCAAGCTCCCGGTCGTCGTCCGCATCCCGTACGGCGGCGGCATCGGCGCGGTGGAGCACCACTCGGAGTCCCCCGAGGCGCTCTTCGCGCATGTGTCGGGCCTGAAGGTGGTCTCCCCGTCGAACGCGTCCGACGCGTACTGGATGATGCAGCAGGCCATCCAGAGCGACGACCCGGTGATCTTCTTCGAGCCCAAGCGGCGCTACTGGGACAAGGGCGAGGTCAACGCCGAGGCGATCCCCGGCCCCCTGCACAAGGCGAGCGTCGTCCGCCAGGGCACGGACCTGACCCTCGTCGCCTACGGCCCGATGGTGAAGCTCTGCCAGGAGGTGGCCGACGCCGCCGCCGAGGAGGGCAAGTCCCTGGAAGTCCTGGACCTGCGCTCGGTGTCGCCGCTGGACTTCGACTCGATCCAGACGTCGGTGGAGAAGACCCGCCGTCTGGTGGTGGTCCATGAGGCCCCGGTGTTCTTCGGCTCCGGCGCGGAGATCGCCGCCCGGATCACGGAGCGCTGCTTCTACCACCTGGAGGCCCCGGTGCTGAGGGTCGGCGGCTATCACGCCCCGTATCCGCCGGCGCGCCTGGAGGAGGAGTACCTGCCGGGCCTGGACCGGGTGCTCGACGCCGTCGATCGTGCCCTGGCGTACTGAGGAGAGGGTCGTGACGACGATGACGGAAGCGTCCGTACGCGAGTTCAAGATGCCGGACGTGGGCGAAGGGCTCACCGAGGCAGAGATCCTCAAGTGGTACGTCCAGCCCGGCGACACGGTGACGGACGGTCAGGTGGTCTGCGAGGTCGAGACCGCGAAGGCGGCCGTGGAACTGCCGATCCCCTACGACGGGGTCGTGCGGGAACTCCGCTTCGCCGAGGGCAGCACGGTGGACGTGGGCACGGCGATCATCGCGGTCGACGTCGCGGGCGGCGCTGCTCCGGCCGCGGCGTCGGGCGCGGCGGCGTCGGCCCCGGCTGCGGCTTCCACCTCGGTGAAGGCTCCGGCCTCCGCGGAGCAGGAGCCCGCCGAGCAGGAGCCCGCAGAGCAGAAGTCCCAAGCCGGGAAGTCCGAGGAGAAGAGCCCGGCGGGCTCCGGCCGTCAGCCGGTGCTCGTCGGCTACGGCGTGGCGACGTCCTCCACCAAGCGCCGCCCCCGCAAGGGCCCGGAGATCCAGGTCCAGGAGGCGCCGACGGCGCACCACGCGGAGCTGAACGGCCACGGCACCGCCGCCGCCGTGAGGCCGCGTCCGCTGGCCAAGCCGCCGGTGCGCAAGCTCGCCAAGGACCTGGGCGTCGACCTGGCGACGATCGTCCCGTCCGGCCCGGACGGCGTGATCACCCGGGAGGACGTGCACGCGGCGGTGGCGCCCGCGCCCACTCCCGAGCCGGTTGTCGAGACGCCCACCAGTGTGCGGACACCGGCTCCGGCGCCGACGTACGACACCGCCCGTGAGACGCGCATTCCGGTCAAGGGCGTCCGCAAGGCGACGGCCGCGGCGATGGTCGGCTCGGCCTTCACGGCGCCGCATGTCACGGAGTTCGTGACGGTCGACGTGACCCGGACGATGAGGCTGGTCGAGGAGCTCAAGCAGGACAAGGAGCTCCAGGGCCTGCGGGTCAACCCGTTGCTGCTGGTCGCCAGGGCCCTGCTGGTCGCGATCAAACGCAACCCGGATGTCAACGCGTCCTGGGACGAGGCGGCCCAGGAGATCGTGGTCAAGCACTACGTGAACCTCGGTATCGCGGCGGCCACCCCGCGTGGCCTGATCGTGCCGAACATCAAGGACGCGCAGGCCAAGACGCTCCCGCAACTGGCGGAAGCCCTCGGCGAGCTGGTCTCGACGGCACGTGAGGGCAGGACATCGCCCGCCGCGATGCAGGGCGGCACGGTGACGATCACCAACGTCGGCGTCTTCGGCGTAGACACGGGCACGCCGATTCTCAACCCCGGCGAGTCCGCGATCCTCGCGGTCGGCGCGATCAGGCTCCAGCCGTGGGTCCACAAGGGCAAGGTGAAGCCCCGCCAGGTCACCACCCTGGCCCTCTCCTTCGACCACCGTCTGGTGGACGGGGAGCTGGGGTCGAAGGTGCTGGCGGACGTGGCGGCGATTCTGGAACAGCCCAAGAGGTTGATCAGTTGGGCGTGATGCGCGTCACAGGGTAGTCTCGGGGGCTCGGAGGGGTCGGCCGCAACTTTGGTTTGCGACCGCCCCCTCCGACCTTCTCCCTCTGTCCTTCTCCCGCCGTCCTTCTCTCTCAGACCTGTCAGGCCTGGTTCAGGACGTAGACCGGCGCCCCGTCCCCCGTACCGCCCTGCGAGCGGATGCAGGCGTGCTTCTGCAGCAGGCGGAGGCACTCGTTGACGCGGCGCACCGGAAGTCCCGTACGGGCCGCGATCGTTTCGAGCGGCTCGCGGAGTTCACCCTCTTCGACGAGGACCGGGGCGATCACCACGGCCACCGTCCACACGTCCTCCGTCACGGACAGCCGGTGCCGCCAGTCGGCCAGCAGGGACTCCGTGGTGGGCGGCACCGTGAGGCGGCCGCCGGGCGCCCGGCGTTCGAGGACGAGGGCGTCGAGACGGTCCGCGATGCGTTCCATCGCCCGGACCATGGCCTGCTGTACGGCGAGCGTGGCCTTCCTACCTGCGGGAAGGCTGAGACCGTAACCTCCAGTTACGGTCTCGAGCATCTCTCGGTGCGCGTCAGGCACATGGTCGGCGAGCGCCTTCCTCGAGTTGGTGTGCCCCAACTCCTTGCAGACATCCACCGCAGGAAACCAGTGGGTCCCGTCCGGCATCGTCAGCCGGCGCACCCGCGCTCCGGTCGCCGCGTAGACGAAGTCGCTGACGTCGATCGCGTCCCGCTGTTCGGGGGCGTTGCGTCGCTTGCTGGGTTCGATCATGTCAACGACCCGGGATTAAAGTCCCGGGCTTGCACAAAGGGCGCCACTGGCTGTGGTGCTGCGTTTGCGTCCTGTCGCACGCTCCGGTTCGGGACGTGGGCCTGGGGCGGTTGACTGCGCCCCGCGTCGCCACAACTCCCATGCTCTGGCACGGATGTTGCGGGAGCTGTTCCGGTCTGCGTGATCAACGAATCCGCAGTTCCGGCACGCGAACCAGGCCTGGGAGACCCGGTTCGTCTTGTCGATGTGCCCGCATTCGGCGCAGGTGCGGGAGGTGTACGCCGGATCGACGTACACCACCGGCACCCCCGCCTTGCGGGCCTTGTACGCGATGAACTGCCCCAGCTGGGCGAAGGCCCAGCTGGAGTGGGTGGCCCGTTGGGGCTTGCGAAGCCGTACCCGTTCGCGGATGCCCGTCAGGTCCTCCAGGGCGATTCCGCGACCGGTGCGTTCTGCCTCGGCCACCACATGTTTCGCGATCTTGTGGTTGATGTCCTTGGCCCTACGGGCCTCCTTGCGGCGCCGCTTCTT